>CAWHFD010000016.1:0-335108 GCA_963828355.1 uncultured Verrucomicrobiae bacterium
CAGCCCAAGCCGATTCACGATCGTAAGCTCTTTCTCGAGCTTCTGCGCGGACGCGGTCTGGCCCGTTTTTCGGTACAGCAATCCCATTTACATCGCTCCCTTCCCTGGCACGCCGCAGCCCTGCGAAGTTGGCTTCTCCATCAAACGGAGCAACCGCGCGTTGAAGTCAACGGCCGCGTTTTGTCCCAAGCCTTTCAATTTTTCATCCATCGCCGCGACCTCGATCAAACGCGCCATGTCACGCCCGGGACGGACCGGAATCGTCACGTGCGGAACTTTGAGCGCGAGAATTTCATAGAATTCCCGGTCTAGCCCGATGCGATCGACCTCCTCAACTTCCTGCCAGTCTTTTAAGCTCACCACCAGATCGAGGCGCTTTTCGACTCGAATGCTGCCAATACCGAAGACCTTTGCCACATCGATGATACCGATTCCGCGGACCTCCATGTGATTGCGCGTTAATTCGGGTGCAGTGGCCATAAGCTCGCGGCCCTCGATCATCGTGATGCGTGTCACATCGTCGGCCACAAGGCTGTAGCCACGCTCGATCAGCCCAAGCACGCACTCGCTTTTTCCAATGCCGCTTGCCCCGCGGATTAAGACGCCAATGCCAAGAATGTCCACCATGCTGCCGAACTCGGTGACTGTCGGCGAGAAATCCATCTCCAAAGCGATCGTGGCGGCGTTGATGAACTTCATTGTGATCATTGGCGTACCAAACACCGCAATCCTTGCGTCTCCGGTTACAGCCAGCAACTCCGGCGAAAGATGAAATCCGCGCGACATTACCAGGCACGGAATCTTGTGCTCACAGAGTTTGCCAAACCGATCCACGCGCAGGTTGGAGGGCAAACTTTTCAGATAAGAATGTTCCGCCGCGCCCAGCACCTGCACACGTTTCTCGGCAAAATAGGTGTAGAACCCCGAGAGCGCGAGTCCGGGGCGATTGATGGTCGGCTCGCGAATCTTTCGATGAAACCCGACGCACGGGCCTTCGAGCTTCATCTGCAGCTTTTCGGCGTGAGAATTGTAAAAGCTCTCGACCGTAACAATCGGAACGCTCTTTTGCTGATCGCTTGGCGATGTAATCGTTTGTGTCCCGGCTTCTTCCGCCATTGAACGTAACTTTTAGCGTGAATACGGTGGAATTCCAATGGGCATCCATCTCACCATCGCTTTGAGCGACTGCTCCACAGCCAAGTGACGATCCTAGTATGGCCCGGATTGGTATCGGCGGCAGATCGCCAAGGCTTCGGTGTTTATTCGCTTTTTCGCTGATCCTGATAACGGATCACCTTGGCTTTTTCGAGCGTGACCAACCCGCCGCCCATGATTTCATCCAGCACCGGCAGGAACGCATTTACCCTGTCCTCGGACTCGACGATCTCAATCACGATTGGGAGGTCCATGGAGAGACGAAGGATTTTTGCGGTGTGTAAATGACTTGATTTTCCAAACCCCATCGGACCGCGCAACACGGTTGCGCCCGCCATCTGCATCTCGCGCGCTTTTAACACGATGGCTTCATACAACGGCTGATGACGATAACGATCGCTTTCGCCAATGAAAATCCGCAGGAGAACGGCGTCTTCGGGAATTTGCATACGTTCTTCTTATTTCGGCAAAAGCGTGACAGCAAGAATGCGTCCGAGCCAGACAGCTCCGAGGCAGCAAGCAAACGACAGCATTGTATTCAGGAATGCTTTTAACCAATCGCCATCGCGAACGAAATCCAGTGTTTGCAAGCTGAACGATGAAAACGTGGTGTAACCACCGCACACGCCGATCATCAAAAATTGGCGTGCCCGCGGTGATACGAGAACCGAACCTTCTGGAGCTGTAAACGCAGCCAGGAACCCGATGACGAAAGAACCGGTAACGTTCACGACGAGAGTGCCGAGCGGAAAAGACTCACCGGCGCTCTCAGCAACGAAGCCGGAGACGCAGAATCGCGCCCCGGTTCCAAGCGCGCCACCTAGCATCACCAAAATGTAGCTGACCATAAAAAAGCTCCTTCCTGCCTGGAAGGAGTCATCAGCTCACGCGGTTTTCTGTTCCGAATCCTTTCGGCACAGAAGGCAAACTCCATTGCCTTGAATGGACTGTACGGAAGGCGCACATCGAGTCAACGCACATCTTCTCGGCTTGGCTCTGTTCGCACGTTTTGCCATAGCTCGGATTTGACTAGGCCCAGCCGCCAGAATGATCGGGAGAAACAGACAAATCCGTTCGCTTCCAGTTCGCGCGTTGGATCGATCAGGTGTTTCGCGCGCATGCCTGTCGTGGCTCGAAAGAACCAATACATCGCCGCCAGCCAGATTTTCGCATGCGCCCGTGCGATAGGAATTTCGGGGAGGGAAAAATCAGCCAGCAGCAGATGCGCGCCCGGGGCAGCGCTTTCTGCCAGTTTTCGCACAATCACACGGAGTTCGTCTTCCGGAAAACAATCGAGAACAAAATTCGTGACGAGTAGATCGTAGGAGCCGGATGGCGTCCAGGAGAGGATATCCCGCTGAAAAAATCTCACGCGATTAACCGACTCGTGAACGCGTCGCCGCGCCAACTCCAACATTCGCGCGCTCGTATCAACGCAATCCACAACCGCTCCCTGGTGGATGCTCAGGAATTCACCGAGAAAACAGCCGACACCCTGGCCGACAATCAAGACTCTTCCTGGCGCGGAGATTTCTTCAATCCAGCGAGTGCGCGCCTTTTGCAAAACCGGTCCGAACGCTACGGTTTCGAGCCAACGATAATGCGGCGCAATGCGATCAAAGCTCACAAAACTAATTCGACGAAGAACAATGCCACAGGTGTCAGCAGAACCAAGTCTGCCAGCGCGGTACGTTCGTCACGTCGAGCTCGCACGAAATGAAGGATGGCGAGGAGCGTCGCGCTCACAGAAAGACATATCGCAATCGGGAAAAGCTGGTGCTCTGCGACGCCGAGCAACAGAACCGCCGCCGCCAGCACAAAGCAGGAGATGCGCACCGAAAACCCTATTCGCGGGCAGCGCGTAGCGATCGATCGTTTCCCCTGGTTTCCATCCAGATCGCGTTCCCACGCCGCGATGCTCATGCAATTGAGCGAACATAGAATGGCAAAGAACGATATTGCGCTCATCACGGCAGGGCCTCCCAATCCAGCCGTCACGATGGCAAACCGGGGAAACACGGCGAGCAAAGTCCCGGCAGCAAACAAAAGTCCGATGCTGATTTCTTTGAGCGGGAGGATTTCCCATAACTGACCAAACGCGTAATTGATTGCCAGATACACCAAGGCGATTCCGTTTAAACACGCCCCGGGCAGAAGGAGATCGCGATCCAGACGTGAGATAACAATTATCGCGTCCAGCAGCGCAGTGGCGAAAATCAACCCGATCCAAAGCCTTTGATGCTGCAGACAAAACTGCTGCCGCACAGATGGCTCAGAATCCGCCTTGAGAGAACGGGCGTCACCCAATCGATCAATCAAATAAATCAACCACGCAGTCAGGAATAGGGCTCCACGAGCCCACACAGACACGGTCACATGCAAGTAACGCGCGAAAAGCCATTGCCACGCGATGGCGACGAGAGGGGCGTCGAGACAAACTACATTGAGCCAGAGGAGCGGTTTCTTAGGACGCAATCTACGAATTTACATTTTGAATCGTTCCCCAAGATAAAGCTGGCGGCTGATGGGATCGTTAATGAGGAAATCTTTTGTCCCTTCGCTCTCGACGCGGCCATCAAAAATCAAATACGCCCGGTCCACGATGGAGAGAGTCTCGCGGACATTGTGGTCCGTGATCATGATGGCCAATCCCGATTTCCGGAGGTTTACGATGATCTGTTGCACATCGTAAACGGCAATCGGGTCCACGCCGCTGAACGGCTCATCAAGCATCAGCAACCTGGGTTGCGTGACCAGCGAACGCGCAATGGTCAAGCGCCGCTTCTCCCCGCCGCTTAACGTCAGCGCGGTATTCTTTGCGATCCGCTCAATCCCGAACTGGTGCAGTAACTGGTCGCAACGGTTCCGCCGCTCGGCCTTGCTCAGCGGAAGCGTTTCCAAGATCGCCATGATATTCTGTTCCACCGTCATTTTGCGAAAGATAGATTCTTCCTGCGGCAGATAACCCATGCCGAGGCGGGCTCGCTTGTACATTGGGTAGTCCGTCACATCTGTGTCGCAAAAAATCACGCGACCGCTGTTTGGCCTGACCAAGCCAACGATCATATAAAAACTGGTGGTCTTGCCGGCTCCGTTAGGCCCGAGAAGTCCCACGATCTCACTGGCGTGGACATGCATGTTGACTCCGTTAACGACCGCGCGGCCGCCATAGATCTTGACCAGTTGATCAGTATCGAGAACGGTCTCCGGCTTCGGCGCGACCGCCGAAGTTCGTTTAGGAATCGAAACGGGCGCGGCTTGGCTGATCATGGTGTCGGCAGGGCCGGTGCTGCCACGGACCGAGACGGCGCGGCCTGAGGTGCGGGCTTCTTGGTTTCGTCTTTCTTTTCCTTCGTCTGTTCTTCCTTTGGCTGCTGGACAATTTCGGTACGACTGGGCCCGTGCGTCCGTAGCTCACTATTCTGACTGATGACCATGACTGTATCGGGGCTGGTTGCCACGTGCAGGTTTGCTCCCTCTTGCACCCGCGGTGTTCCAATCAATTCAACATCGCCAGTACCAGCTGTGTAGGTGGCTTTATCGGAGCGACCAATAGCACGGGTCGGAGGGCCGCCATTCGCGCCGGGCCGGTCGCGAATGAGGCCAACATTCCCTTCGGCGATCGCTTTCTCCAGACTCTGGTTTTCTCCCTTTGTAATGAACACTGTCAATTTGTCAGCCTGAAGATTGAAACGCGGATCGATTACCTTCACGCGGCCACTAAAGATGCCCATGTTCTTGGTTGAATCAAAAAAAGCCTCATCGGAGTAGATTTCCGTCGTTGTCGGTCCATTGGACTGCTGCCCCGCAGCGCCCGGGCCAAACAGGTTCGTTCCGGATGACTTGTCATCCTTCGTTTTGTTTTTGTTTTTCGCTTTCGCCTTTGCCGGTTTCTCTGCTTTCGTCGGCGAAGGGGAAGCCGCCGGTGCAGCGGCAACCGGCCCGGGCCATCGCGCGGCGATCACGAATACAATAAACGAAACCAACACCGCTAATCTTTTCATTCCTTCGGGCTGGGTGTTGCAGTCAGATGGGATTTGTCAGTAATCACCATCTTTACATTTCCTATCAATCGCCCCGTTTTATTGTTCGAATCGAACTGGACTGAATCGCCAGCGATGTTGAAGTCGGCGCGCCGGATTGTGCTGCGTTCCTTCGAACTCAGGACCCGCGTCGTCAAATCAAGCACCGATGTGCTCATGTCGATCCTCAGGTCCGGCTGATCTTCGGGGGTGTAAGTAGTAATTTTGAGCTGCTTAAAGCCGATGTGTCCCTGATCGATCCGGTGTGCTGTTCCCGCTTCGAATTTTCCTCGGAGATGTCCTTCGGTATCGAAATCCGGCAACACAAGACCCTTCGCTTCGTGGCCGATCGGAAGGGGAATATCCGTCAAGCTTTGTTCGCCCGGCGACGAGCCCGGCGCTGCCTTCGCGCGAGGTTTGCCTTTGCGACCCTTTGATTGACCCGAAACGTCAGACAAGGTCACCAAAATTGATAGCAGGACCAACAATAACCAAATTGATGATCTCCAGCGTGGGCAGGGACGATCCGACCGAACCCTCCGCTCCCTGGACGTGACCTTCGTACCCGGGCGATTGCGGTCAATCGCCCTTACCTGAAACCACGGCATGGATAGCCTTTAACACGCGCAACTGCTTCGGCAAATCCTTTAGCCGAACCTGATTCGGTCCATCGGACAAGGCCCGAAGCGGAGTTTCGTGCACCTCCATGAAGATCCCGTCGCAGCCTGCAGCCATCGCGGCCCGGGCCAGCACCGGAGCCAGAACGCCGTCGCCGGAGGTGGAGTTCCCTGCCCCGCCCGGCCGCTGCACGGAATGTGTGGCATCGAAAATGACGCGATAGCCGGCCTCGCGCATCCAATAGAGGGAGCGCATGTCAGCGACAAGATTGTTATAGCCAAACGTTGTGCCACGCTCCGTGAAGCAAAATTCCGAGTTGCCGAAAGCGATCAGTTTTTCGGCAATATTGCGCACGTCCCACGGCGCAAGGAATTGACCTTTTTTCACATTGATGGCGCGACCCGTTTCCGCGGCCGCGCGCATCAGATCCGTTTGCCGGCACAGAAACGCTGGAATCTGCAGCAAATCAATTTTGCCACCGGCAATTTCGGCTTCTACGGGAGAATGAACGTCCGTCGTGACGGGGATCTTCAAGTCTCGCCCAATGGCCGAAAGAATCTCGCAGCCCTCGCGCGCGCCGATTCCACGAAATGAGCGTACTGAAGTTCGGTTAGCCTTGTCGTAAGAAGCTTTGAAGATGAATTTAACGTTTTCGGCGGCGCACACCTCAGCGATCTTCGTTGCCATGCGCCAGACAAACTTCTCCGACTCGATAACGCATGGGCCGAGAATGAACGCCGGTGTTCCGCCACCGATCGTAACGTTGCCAATTTTAAGCGGCTTAACTTTCACACATTTGAAAACGAATCACGAAAGCAGGAAGAGGAATCTACGCGTTTCCCTACCGTTTTCCTGCTTTCCTAATTAATCTTCTTTTCGTCATATCAAAAACGGCAAAAGGCGCGTAGAGCACGAGAAAGAACAGCAGTGCCACTCCGTGCATTTGCAAGAGATATAGCGGCCACGAATCGGCGAGAAAACTCAAGATGGAAAATGCTTCCGGCTTGTGCAGTAAAAATCCGTAATTGACGCCGGTTAATTCGTCCACCGCCAGGGTGACCACGAAATAGAACTCCGTCCACAACCACACCCGCACAATGGACACTGGGTACGGGCGGTAGCGACGGGTCAACATTAAAAAAATCACACCGATAATGATGCTTGAATGCGAGGTGAAAAAGCTGATGAACCGCCAGTCTGGAAAGCCGTAGCGGAGATTGGGCGTGAGCACGGCTTGTAACGTGCCGCCAATTCCCCAGAAATACGCGACTTCGAACCAGCGTTGATTCCCAGACCACATGGCCACGATCACGACGACCATGCCCCAGTCGCACATCTGCATCGGCAACATCTGCCGCCAATCCACAACTCCGCGGCCGCGAATAAAAACCAGATAAACGACATAGTTCGAAATCAAAACGGCCGAGAGCACGCCGACAATTGCCTTCTCGATCCGTCGTGACTTTGTGCGACGCACCAGTGCCGCAAGCGCAAACGGGAGCACGATCGTGAGAAAAATGACCGTGAGATGCGGTAGACCGTAAGCTTGAAACGGCGGCGCGTCATTCATGTGAGTTGTAGCGACGGTGGTGCCAACTGCGACTCTAGGGGAAGCCTCTCGACGACGTCAGCGCGTTCAAATCAGGCGAAAGTTGGGCAATTCAATTCAGCGGATCACCCACAGATTGCACGGAATCACATCGCTGACCCAGGCGATATTGCTCGGCAGTTGCTGAACCATTCCACCAGTTGTCCGCAACGGCACCACAAGCAAATCTGCTTCCACGGACCGCACGAAATCAGACGCTGCCAGTCCCGTAGCCCCACGAATGAAGCGCGTCTCAATCGGAACTTCAGTCGCGCCGGCTGAAAGAACCAGTTCTTCCAGCGCATCCTCCGTCGCACCGTTTGGCACTTGCGCTCCATCACCAAGGATCGACGCACGCGCTTCATCAAACGCAGTGACAATGGCGATGACGTACAGTCGCTCGCACAGCTCTGCTTCCGCGAGCAGCAAAGTCGTTTCCAACGCACGCAATCCCTCCTGTGAATGATCCGCAACGAACACGATGCGGCGCAGCGGTTTCGGTTTTTTTTCAGGATGCGTAAACAGCATCACCGAGCAGTTGGTCTCTCGCACCAGGCGGCGCGCGACATTGCCCAGAAACGGATGTAGCACGATCTCCTTTTCCAGTGCACCGGCCACGAGCATGTCGATTTTTTCCCGGGCGAGCGCGGCCAGAATTACTTCGGCTGGATCACCCTGTTCACAATGGATTGGCGAATCTGCGGGAAGCTCCAGCTCCGCGAGCACCTTAGCAAACTTCCTCAGGATTTCGTCGTTTCTCCTGCCAACATGGATCAGATGAAGATCGGCAGAAAACCGGTCCCTCATCCGCTTCGCTTCAGCAAGGACCTGCTTGAACCGCGGCGAAAACGTTGTCGCCACTGCGATCGTTTTATAGGGTGATGAAGCGCGCATCGAATTAGATCGCAATTTGATGTTTCGTCAGCCTTAAGCAACCTGCGGCTAAAATGAAGAATGGATAATGACGAAAAGTCGCGTGTGAAGTAACCACTTTACCGCTTCGACGGGCGAAACCATTCGGCTTTCCATTTGTCTATTCCTCTGTCAATTTTCGCAGATGCGACGCGCGATTTACCCGGGGAGCTTTGATCCGGTGACCAATGGACACCTGGATGTGATAGAGCGGGCGCGGAAATTATTTGACGAAGTCGTCGTAGCCGTAACGCGTAACGATGAGAAGCAACCGCTTTTCTCACTCAAGGAACGCCTCGATTTGTTGAGAGAGACCGCTGGCAGAATCGAGAATGTTCGGATAGCTGAGTTCAGCGGGTTACTGATTGAATTCGCCCGTGCTCAAGCCGCGGGAGCTGTGATCCGGGGTTTGCGCGCGATCTCGGATTTTGAATTCGAATTTCAAATGGCGCTCATGAATCGGAATCTGAATCCTGCGGTAGAAACGATTTTTCTGATGCCAAAGGAGGAATATACTTATCTCAGCTCCCGCATCGTAAAAGAAATCGCCAGGCTCGGCGGGAATGTCTCAACTTTTGTCCCCGGTTGTGTCGCCAACGCGTTGAGCAAAAAATTTGCGCAATGAACACTCACGAAATTATTCATTTTATCATTCCGAGCGAAGCACAGCGGAGTTGAAGAACCCCTGAATGTTGAATGCGTTTCGATTATCAATCGGAGATGTCTCGACTCAACTCGAGATGACAACGAGGAAACGGAGGAATCGCCATGAAAGTTCATCTGAGACAAATCCCCGCCCACGGTCTGCATCTCCAAGGGGAAGAAGATTGTCCCATTCAGGAATTGGCATCAGAAGGAATTCGCTGCGCTGGTCCTCTGCATTACGAGATCGACGTCGGTGTTGCAGACGGCGGGCTATGGGCGAATGGCTCGTTGTCACAACCGGTGGAACTGCATTGCGTATCGTGCCTTCAAAAATTTGTGCATGAAATTCGGGTGCCGGGCTTCGCCGTACACACCGAGCTTCACGGCCCGGAGACGATCGATCTTACGCCGTTTATACGCGAAGACCTGTTGTTGAATTTGCCGGCGCACCCGCACTGCGATAGGGATGGCGATCGGATTTGTAATGCCAAAAAGATCAGGACCGAAGACCAGGATGCCAGGAGAAAGTCGGATTGGAGCAAGTTAGACAAGCTGAAATTGTGACTCCCCTGTTTGTGTTTCCTTGATTTCCTGCTTTCCTAATTCTTTGCAATGGGAGTCCCAAAACGGAAAACATCAAAGATGCGATTGCGCACGCGGAAAGCAGCGAACCGCTGGCACGCCGCGCAGCTTAACAAATGCCCGCAATGTGGAAGCAACGTGCCGTCGCACATTGCCTGCCCATCGTGCGGCTATTACCGTGGCCGACAGGTCTTGACGCTGGAAGGCAAGTAACTGTAGCCGACGCCCTGTGGGCGACGTAGGCTCCAGCCACGCTTCACGCAGCGAAGCGGTTACAAATTTCACTTTGCAATCAATCGTTTTAGCTCGCAAAGTTTCGCACCGATGAAGATCGCCCTCGACGCGATGGGCGGTGATTTTGGCCCGCCTAACCTCGTTGCCGGCGCCGTTATGGCGCTGCGCGATTACAAACAGATCAGCAAGCTCTATCTGGTCGGAGACTCGGCCAAGGTCGAAAGCGAGTTGCGCAAACACCAGTGTAACGATTCACGGATCGAGATTGTGCATTCCACTCAGGTCGTTGATATGAGTGATCGCGCCTGGACCGCCGTTCGGCGAAAGAAAGATTCCTCAATCAGCCGGGCTGTCGATCTTATAAAGCGTGGTGACGCGGACGCGGTAGTGAGCGCCGGACACACAGGCGCAGCCGTTGCCGCGAGCACGATTAAGCTTCGCACATTGCCAGGAATCGATCGGCCGGGAATTGCGGCCGTGCTTCCGACCGAGACGAATGTCTTCGTTTTGATCGACGCTGGCGCGAATATCGATGCGCGCCCGGAACACCTTCTTCAATATGCGTTTATGGGCTCGGTTTATTCACGGCATGTTCTGCATTACACGAATCCGACCGTTGGTTTGGTCTCGCTCGGCGACGAGGACGTCAAGGGCACCGAACTGACCAAGGAAGTATTCAAGATGTTGAAACCAAGTTCGCTTAACTTCGTTGGCAACATAGAAGGTCGCCATCTTTTTGAAGATCCGGTTGAAGTTGTCGTGTGCGATGGATTCGTTGGCAACGTTATCTTGAAAACATGCGAATCGATCGCGGTGGCGATGTTTCAATGGCTCAAGCACGAGCTCATGCGTACACAGATGCGAAAAGTCGGCGCATTCCTCGCGAGGAATGCCATTGGAACGATTAAGGACAAGACGAATTATGAAGAGTACGGCGGCAGCCCTCTTCTCGGTGTGAATGGCATTTGCATCATCGCGCACGGCGCAAGCACGCCGTTGGCGATCAAGAACGCGCTGCGCGTCGCCGCCGAGTCCATTGAACAGCAGGTGAACCCGCATATCGTCGAGGAGCTTCGCAGGTATCATGAAACGACAGCCCCGCTCGAGCCCGCGCTCTCATAAAACACTGCGCACAGTCTCAATCGTCGGCACAGGGAGTTATGTGCCGGAGAAAGTCCTGACTAACGAGGACCTCTCGCGTATGGTCGACACCAGCGACGAGTGGATCACCACTCGCACCGGCATCAAGGAACGCCGCATCGCCGCAAAGGATGAAATGACGAGCGACATGGCGGCGAAGGCGGGGCTCAGGGCCCTCGAACAGGCGGAGATTTCGCCCAAAGAAATCGATCTCATTCTTGTGGCGACGGCTACACCCGACATGCTTTTCCCCGCCACAGCCTGCTTCGTTCAGAAGAAGATCGGAGCAACGAACGCCGCCTGCCTTGATATCTCCGCAGCATGCGCGGGTTTTATTTTCGGCTTGGAGATCGCGCAGCAATTCATTACATCGCACACCTACGACACCGTTCTCGTTATCGGCGCGGACAAGTTGACCTCAATCACCAACTGGTCTGATCGCAATACCTGCGTGCTCTTTGGCGACGGCGCCGGCGCGGCTGTTTTGCGCCATCGAGGCAGTACCTCATGGCGTAATCAGCACCCACATCGGCAGCGACGGACAGTACACCGACATCCTTTTCATGCCGGGCGGCGGATCGCGTTGCCCCATCACGGCTGAAAACGCGAACATGAACCTGGTGACAATTCACATGACCGGCAAGGAAGTGTACAAACAGGCTGTCATCGCGATGTTGAACGCGGCCAAAAAAGTCCTCGCCCAGGCGGGGCTTTCCATCGAAGACATCGCCTGCGTCATTCCGCATCAGGCAAATTTACGAATCATGGACGCGATCGCCGATCGGCTCGGTATTTCGCGCGACAAGATGTTTGTGAATCTCGATCGATACGGCAACACCTCTGCCGCCGCTGTAGCGATTGCGCTCGATGAAGCGAACCGCACCGGGCGAATCAAACGCGGCGATTACGTCCTGATGGTCGTGTTCGGCGGAGGCCTCACCTGGGCTAGCACGGTCATCGAATGGTAACGTTCTTAAACGTCAAAACGCAATTGTCTGCGATGGATTTAATTCAATACGACCGCTGCTCTTTGTTCGCGCGATATTGCCGTGGCGTTCATGAGTGTTTTTCCGATGGCTGAGAAGCAAGAGATCGTGCAACCGGAGCAACTCGGGTTCAAGGACGACGGCGTCTATCCGGGCAGCGTTCTGCCTGTGTTACTGTATCGGGCGGCGATCACCGCTAGCGCGCAGGATCGCGCTTCTATTTTCGAGCGAAGTTTCGCTCAGAACGATTGGCGCAATTCGTGGCGAAACGGCGTCTATTCCTTTGCTCATTATCACAGCACATCGCATGAAGCGCTCGGTGTTTATCATGGCTCTGCCAAACTGCGACTCGGCGGCGAGCACGGCCAGACAGTCGAAATCAACTCGGGCGATGTGATTCTAATTCCTGCCGGTGTCGCTCACCAGAACATCGGCACCAGTCCGGATTTTGCGGTCGTCGGAGCTTACCCCGATGGACGCCAATGGGACTTGCTTCGTGGTCTGCCGGGCGAACGGCCAGAATCCGATCGCACCATCGCTGGTTTGCCAATTCCCGATTACGATCCGATCTACGGCGCCGAAGGCCCGCTCAGACAGATCTGGAACCGGGCAATGCAAGATCGAAGTAATCGGTAGGCACTCTTGGAAGACTTGCAGGAGCAAGCGCCGCCGAAAGTAGCGCATGGCTCGGATTCACCTAGGTTGGCGGCATGAGGGTACACGCATCTTCCGCTGCCAGATTTCACGAACTGCACAAGGCTGGCTGCTTCTGTACTTCCAAACCCGTGGGACATCGGAACAGCGATTTATCTCGAGCGACTCGGGTTCAAAGCGCTCGCCACCACGTCTGCGGGTTTCGCTTTTTCACGCGGCAAACCCGATGGCGGCGTTCCGCGTAATGAAATGCTCGCGCACATTTGCGAAATCGTGAACGCAACGGTGCTGCCGGTGAACGCAGACTTCCAGGCGGGCTACGGAGATGAACCTGAAGATGTCGCGGCGAATGTGCGACTGTGCATTGGAACTGGAGTGGCGGGTTTATCGATCGAAGACAGCGTTGGACGCAGGGATCGCCCGTTGTACGAGAAGCAACTCGCGGTCGAGCGTATTCGCGCGACACGAATGGCGATCGACGCCGCAGAAGCTGGTGTGGTGCTAACCGGACGCTGCGAAGCGTGGCTGGTCGGCGATCCCGATCCGTTGCGTACCGTCCTCAACCGGCTACCCGCTTACGCTGAAGCTGGCGCCGATTGTCTCTATGCGCCGGGCGTTAGTAAGCCGGACGAGATCGCACAAATCGTGAAGGCGGTCGCGCCGAAACCCGTGAACGTCCTCGTCTCCGGATTCAATCATCACCTTACGCTATCGGAAATCACAGATCTCGGTGTGCGCCGCGTCTCTGTTGGCTCAGGGCTCGCGCTTGCAGCATGGGGAGCGTTTCTGAGCGCAGCTCGACAAATCAAAACAGACGGCACATTCAATCTCCTTGCTAAAAACGCGCCTTCCGTCGATTTGAACGAACTGTTTCTTCAGGCATAGGTCGTTTTCGCGCCTTCGTAATTGAACGCGTGCAGCCCGTTCCATGTCAGTATGTCGCCAAAGGCCAGTTGCAATTTGAAATCCGACCTCTTGATTCTCCGTAAGGCTGTTTAAACATTCGAGCCTTTCCGCCCATGAAGCGCATTTTTATCATCAGTTACGCCGCTTTGTTTCTCGTGCCTTTCGCGTATGCGCAGGAGAGCACGCCAGCGCCGCCTCAGGTTGAACCGCAAATTCCAGGGCAACAACCGGGCATATCACGATCGAACCCTCCTGCACAGGCTGTTGTTCCCGTTCCTGTTCCCATTGCTCCGCCAAAACCAAACGGGCCGGTCCAGAAAAGTCTGGTCCGAATCACAGCTACGGCGATCGAGCCTGATTACAAGGCGCCGTGGAATGCCGGCGCGCTCGAGCGCGGAGTCGGGGCTGGGTTTGTGATTAATGGCAGCCGCATTTTGACGAATGCGCATGTCGTCGCCAACAGCCGCTACATCACCGTGGAACGAGACGGCGATCCGAACAAATACCCCGCTCAAGTGCAATTCATCGCCAACGATTGCGACCTGGCATTGATCACCGTGCCAGCGAAAGACTTTTTCAAGGACATGGTCCCGCTAAAATTTGGCGGAATCCCTTCGCTGGAATCGACGGTATCGGCGTACGGTTATCCAATTGGCGGCGAACGCATGTCGGTCACGACCGGGATCGTGTCGCGAGTTGATTTCCAGCTCTACACGCATTCCTCAGTCGATCAGCATCTGGCGATCCAGATCAGCGCGCAGATCAATCCTGGCAACAGCGGCGGACCGGTGATGCAGGACGGCAAGGTTGTCGGTGTCGCGTTCCAAGGTTACAGCGGCGACGTCGCGCAGGGTGTGGCCTACATGATTCCCACACCAGTAATCGACCGGTTTCTGAAAGACATCAGCAACGGGCATTATGACGAATATCCCGATCTCGCGATCACGTATGCGAAATTGCAAAATCCAGCACAACGAAGATATCTCGGATTAAAAGATGACGATCATGGAGTGCTGGTGAGTTCCGTCGTGGCAGCGGGTCCATCGGACCGTATTCTGAAGCCAGGCGATGTGCTCCTTTCGATCGATGGTCATCCGATTGCAAGCGACGCCAACGTCGAACTGGACGGCGAGCGAGCGCAGTTCGAAGAAGTTGTAGAGCGCAAGTTCAAGGGCGATTCGGTTAAGCTCGACATCCTGCGAGACAAACAGTCGATGGCGGTCACCATCAAATTATTTAAGCCCTGGCCATATTCGATTCAGGGCCACGCCTATGATGTACGGCCACGTTATGTTCTCTACGGTGGGCTGCTGTTCCAACCGCTAAACCTGGACATGCTCGAAGCGTATCGCACAACCGATCTGCGACTACGTCACTTTTTCGAATACTTCATCCTGGACCAGATTTATCTCGAGCATCCCGATGTCATTGTGCTCAGCAATATTTTGCCGGACCCGATCAACAGTTATCTCGGGCCTTACCGCGGCGGGATCGTTGCTGAAGTAAACGGCAGAAAGATTCGGACGCTCGACGAACTGGCGGAAGCATTTGCTCAGGCCCCCGAACGCCTCGTGATTCGGATGATCGGCGAAGGACCACCCCTCGTCCTCGATCGCAATAAAGTGGAGGCCGCACGCGAACGCATCAAAACGCGTTACAACGTTTTGAAAGAACAAAATCTCGAGGAACGGCCCGCCTCGCGCATCGCCGCCGCAGAGGATAAAAACTAAAATGCGAAAACATTCGTTCATAGCTTTCAGCATTGTTCTCGTCGCCGTCAGCGGCGCCCTGGCAAAGAAACAACCGGCCATTCCCACCACCGCTGCTCAGCCAAAACAGGTGGCGCTCGTTCGAGTAAACGTGACCGGGCAGTCGTATGACTATTTTCGGCCCTGGCAAAAGAAAGCGCCGTTCTCAAAGCGTGCGCTCGGTGCGGTTTTGCCCGGGGGCCGTGTGCTCGTGACTGCCGATCTTGTTACAAACCAAAATTATGTCGAGCTCGAGCGCGCGGAGTCCGGTGAAAAAACGGCCGCCAACATCCGGGTGATCGATTACGAAGCGAACCTGGCGCTGCTCGAACCGGTCGACAAAAGTTTCCTCGATGGGATTACGCCGCTCGAAATCACATCCGACACAGTGGTAGGCGATCGGCTCGCGGCGTGGCAATTGGAACCGACCGGTGCGCTGCTGGCTACGGAAGGTTTAGTGACGACGGTTCAAATGATGCCGTACCCGGCCGATGTTGGGCAGTTCCTCACATACCGGGTCAGCATCCCGCTTCAGTATCGGGAAAACAGCTACACCGTTCCGCTGGTGAAAAACAACAAGCTCGCCGGCTTGCTGCTGCGTTACGATTCGCGCTCGCAACTTGTCGATGCCATTCCGGCGCCCGTTATCACGCATTTTTTGAGGGAAGCGGGAACTCAGAGCTACCGTGGTTTTCCATCGGCCGGGTTCTCATTTTTTCCGACACGAGATCCAGCGCTGCGGGAGTTCGCCGGTGAAAAAGACAAGCGCGGCGTGTACATAACGAACGTGGAGGCGGGCACGCCAGCAATGAAGGCAGGACTTAAAGTGGGGGACGTCGTGACCGCGGTGGGAAATCACGACATTGATGAGAACGGCAATTACGTGGATCCGCTCTATGGCAAAATCGAATTCACCAATTTGCTGACGGCCCACGCGTACGCCGGCGACGTTGTTCCCTTCCATATTGACCGGGACGGCAAACCGACGCAGCTCAATCTAACTCTGGAACACCGCGATGCGAAGGATTACGTGAGCCCGCCGTATTCTCTCGATCAGCCGCCGCGCTATTACGTTCTTGGCGGCATGATCTTCCAGGAGCTATCCCGCCAGTATCTAAAAGAATGGGGTCCAAACTGGCAACGTGAAGCGCCGCAGCGTTTGGTTTACCTCGATCATTTCCAATCGGAACTATTCCCCGACAGCAACCAGCGCGTGGTAATTCTCAGTCAGGTGCTCCCGGCGAACAGCACAATCGGGTACGATGACCTCGCCTATCTGACAGTAAAAAAAGTCAACGGCAAAGAAATCAAATCCCTGGACGACCTGGCCCAAGCCGTGAAGCAACCAGTCGAAGGCTTCATCAAAATCGAGACCGAAGAAGATCCAAAACAAATCGAGCTCGACGCCTCCCAAGTCGCCGCCGAAGCCCCCGCGCTCCAGCAAAATTACGGTATTTCTTCACTGCAACGGCTGCAGTGAAGTTCCACCGAGACATTTGGGTGGTGACGGCCTTATCAACAATTACGATCCGATCACCGGCGCTTTCGTTCCGGCGCTGATGCGCGCCTATGGGACGCCGCTTCAATTTGATTTAACCCCTTCTTTCCCTTCGCGCACAAAACCAAAATCGATCGTCGCTTTGACTCTGCGCAGCGGATGAGCCGCTCGCACCCGCTTTTCCAAGTTCACCGCATAATTAAGAGCTGCGGCTCGCTCTTGCGTTTTCCCATCATGATGGGAAAACTCTCTTAACAGACCATCGCAACCTTTTGCGCTATTTTCTTTTCAAAACTCCCGATTTGGGCAACACGCCCTTTAGATCTGACCCCTGTTCACCTTGCCTTGGCCCCGAGGTCCCTTTTACGCGCATACTCGTAAAACTTATCACGATCCTCTACAATACGATTTCGTAGCTCGTCTTCGTCGTGCGATTTTGTGACAAATTCGAACAATGCTTCTCCAGCCTGGCTCAGCCAGTATGGCGGCAAGTCCGGCGACACACCGGGATACTTCGTGTAGCCGTGCAACCAGCCCAGCCCGGGAACAAAAGCTGAAAACACATATAGAGTCGCAGTTGGTATGTACGGTAAGTGCTTCCGATCATAACTTGTCTCTAAGAGCGCGTTTACCCAGTACGCATAAATCGCTTGGGCTGTATCGATGGGGATTTCTGCTTCGCGCTTAAACTGGAATGGCTTTCCGTGCAAATCGCCCTTCGGGGCATCTCCTTCTTGCACGTAATACCGGCCGTTTGAGCTATTCCGCAGCACGACGACGTAATGACACTCCTCATTACTGATCTGCGCCCAATATTGCGCGAGATACCGAAATTCAGGTGGAGATTGAAAAGGTCGTCCAACAGGTTCGAGGTGATCTATTCGAGAGGTTTCTTGTGCGTCTGTATTCTGCGTCGGATCAACCTGAAACGGTTCAAATCCAAATCCCGAGTGAGAGTAAAGAATGAGCCAAAGCCCGACTAGGGTCACTCGGTTTGCTTTGCAGGGAAAACTTGCCAGTGGAGAGCGGTCTACCATCGAATTTATATTTCTAATAAAAATCGGGGAACTGATTGAAGAAAGAATTGCCTTGAAGTTTATTGGTCGTCCCGTCATATCCTTCAAAAACCGGACGACCCCGACCACTAGAATCGCCCCTTTGAGGCGCCGCCGTAACAGCCAATACACCTGCGCCATGGTGAGCACCCGCAGCCTCTTGCATGTCAGCCGGATGGTTATGTATCAAATCCCCCGGACGCGGATGGGCATAGTAAATGCCTGCGCAGTCGGGGCCGCACGGGATTGTACTCGAATAGCCGAGTTCGCCATCTTTGCGCGAGCCGCTTGGAGGAACATAGCGGGGTGGATCGCCTTTGTCAGGGGAGGTGATGTGGAAGGTTTTATCCTTGTTGCGTTTGGCAGTGCCATAGTACTCCCTCAGGTCATTTCCCTCTTTCCCTTGTGCTCTATCTGCCTGAATGCTTTTGTACCCATAAGTCGCACCCGCTTTCGCTGCGGACCAGGCGCTCAGGAATCCATCATATTGATAACCCCCTGCCCCGATGCCGATTGCACCGCTGGCGTTTTGGGCATGCATCAAATCACTACCGATCCACTGGGCTTTGGCCATCGCAGTGCCGTAGAGGTAATTCAAGAGCTCTGGCGTCGGAGTGCCTGCATTCAGCCAGCCCATTCCCATGGGATCGACGTTGTCGATTGGATCGTCGTGGCAGTAGCGGAAGAGGTTGTAATCGCCGGCGTCGAACAGCTTGGGGTCTTCGCTCATGAACCGGCCTAACTGCGGGTTGTACGCTCTGGCGCGGTACTCGTAGAAGTTAAACGCTGGGGTGTTGTAGGTGGACCGATACGTGGCGGCGTACTCTCTTCCGGTGAACAGGAAACGGTTGTCGTAGATCGTGTTTGAACGACTGTTCCAGTTCGCGTCGTAAATCGTTGGCGCGCCGAACGCGTCGTACCGGTATCTCTCAATCGCACTCCCAGTGCTGTCGGTCAGGAGCGTAACACTGCCTTCATGGTTCTGCTGGGGGAAATACGCCCACCAATTGCTGTCGGAACCGATAGCAATTCGCTCAAGGAGCTCGTCGACCTCTTTCCCAAAGAGATTAATCCCGACCGACGTCCAGCCAGAGTCATACTCCAGTATCCGTTTCTCGCCGTCGTAAATGTAATAGGTTGTCGCCCCGTTGCTGATACTGCGTTTCATGCAACGGCCTAGCGCATCATACACCATCGAATACGTCGTACTCCCAGTCATGGCGGACTCTAAACGCTCGTCATTGATGTAACCGTACGCAACACTGTTGTAGCTCTGGATCTCGTGTTCCGGCCCGTTCACAATGCTGCTCCCGGCTGCGGCAGTGTATTGGTTAATCCCTTTGGCGAGTAGGTGCTCGTAGCCGTGTTGTCCACCGTCAAATTAGGGTAACCCTAGTCTCACCCCTCTTCCATTTTCCATCCTTGATTCGATTTCCGCACATTTACTATGGCAGACTCAATGGATATTCGGGAGCAGCCTTTGCAGTTGCTGGATTCGTTGACGGGTCAATTCTGCCCGCGCGCCGTTTAGTACGGTGGGAGCTGCCGTCCCACCCCGAACTTGGTCTTCCTCTAGAGCAGCTTCCGCGTCACGATACGCGATCCAAGCTTTCTGGGCGCTAGCTAGCTTCTCTTGGCCTGCAGGATCCAGTGTGTTAAAGAGCTTTTGATACACAACCCGCAGTTGTTCGTCAACAGCAGCAAATTCTTCACGGGCCGCCCGGTTGAGTTCGCTCTGGGTCTGTGAGAAAACTGCTAGGGAAAATATTATGGTGTTAGAAAGTATCACTAACCAAAAAGTCGTTTTCATATGTTTGTCGCATTCGAATTCATATACTAAAATAACAACGCACGCTAAGGCGCTAACCCGAAAAAATTTTTTAAGTCCTCACTCCGATTTATCCAGCCGCGCAGATATCTTTGATTGTTCGGAATTTTACGATAGTAGGCTTCTTGCGCATTGATGTACGAGAGCGGATTTTCGTGTGATCTGCGTAACAGCATTGCCGCGGCACCTTTTCCAACGTTCTCATACGCGTTGAAGTGAACTTCTCCCAATGGATATTTAAGCTCTTCAGCACGGCTAGCGCCCCATTCGTTCCAGTAGATATGCTCAGCCCCGTTCTTCGTTAGATGTCGAATGTCAATTCCGGGATGGGATCGCGCGTCAATTCCAAAGTTCGTCTCACCGCCCGGATCGTGCGGATCTTTCTCATAGCCGCCTTCCCACCGGAAAATGAATGGCATAAATGCGCGGAAGCGCAGGCATTGCTCCAGCGCTGAGCTGGCACCCTGTAGTTGCCGCGAAAGGCTGTCCTTCAACTGCGCATTCTGCAGCATGTGAAATGCTTGTTCGCCACCGAGACTGGTTTCCATTGACTTTTGCCAGAGTGAAATTCGTTCCGCGATCGTGATGTCGACACGTTCGAGTGATTCTTGGCGCGGGGAGTAGGCCACAGGCGGATCCATTCCCATCGGATCGCTGAAGTCAATCGGATCATTGTGGCAGTAGCGGAAGAGGTTGTAATCGCCGGCGTCGAACAGCTTCGGATCTTCGCTCATAAACCGGCCCAGGCCGGAGTGGTAAACTCGCGCACGATATTCATAGACCCATGCTCCGTCGTATTCCCTGCCAGTAAACAGAAACCGGTTACCGTAAGAGGTACCTGTTCGCACAGTCCAGTTAGGTGCGTAAATGCCGGGCACGCCGAAGGCGTCATAGCGATACCGCTCGATGATCGCCCCGGTCCAATCGGTCAGATGCGTCACACTGCCTTCGTGATCTTGCTGGAAATAATACCAGTGCCATTGGCTGTCTGTCCCGTAGGCGCCGCGCTCAAGAATTTCATCGATCCCTTTTCCATAGACGTTAAAACCCACTAGTCCGCCGTTTGCGTTGTATTCCAGAATGGGCTTGTCGCCATCGTAGATGTAATAGGTCGTATAGGCCGGGTCGTTGTTGAATACGCGTCTAACGCAGCGGCCAAGGGCATCGTAAGCGAGATCGTAGGTGAGCCCTGTGGCAGTGATCCTGGTCAATTCCTGGTCCCTCATGTAGTAATAAGTGAATCCGCCATAACTCTGGATTGCGTGATCGTTGCCGTTGGTCACCGGACTCCCGCCGACCGACGTGTATTGGTTGATGCTGTTGGGCGTGTAGCTCGTGCCGCTTACGCTGGTGCGATTGCCGGCTTTGTCCAGCGTATAAGTCACTGTGCTTACGTCCGGCGCCATTGGCGCCTGGCGGGACTGGATGCCGGCCATATCCAGAGGATAAGTCGTTGGCCCCTGGCCGTTGTCGTAGTCGTAATCAGCGCTGTGGATAGGCGAGTTGGTCATGCCAGTTTTGAACGCGATCGCCTGCAATGTGACGTGGCCAAGGCTCAATGTGACCGTTCCGCTTGTTCCGTTAATTAACGTGCCGTAGGTGGAACTTGGCGGTTGGGGGTCGTTCTTCGTATATCGCATCTGCGCCCCGGCCGTGGTCGTAGAGATAGTAACGTTCAGAGTGTGCTGGCTGGTTGTGCCCCCATCAGGGTTGAATGTGGGCTCGGCGACTTGTCCCCCTATTGGAGTAGGCGTTGGCGATGGTGTTGGCGGAGGCGTCGCTGCTGCACCGTAAGTTGCCACGTTGAGTTCACCGTCCAGGTAGTAGGTAAACGAGTCCTGTTTGTTGTCTTCGCGCGTGACACTGCGCAGCCGGCTGATCGGATAATAGTCGTATGTTTCAAGCCCCAGTTGCGTGTTCGTAGCGGTGTTTTTCACTTCCACGCTGGTCATCCGATTCAGGCTGTCCGGAACGTAATTTTGTGCAATGTGGTTAATCCAATTGTAGCGCTGCGTCTCATTGGAAGCCGCGTCGTAGGAGTATTGGAATTGTACAGTTAGGGTTGCCAGTGATGAATATCTTCTCGAATCGTCCCATATTGTCGTACGAGAAGCTGTAATCATAAGCAGGGCTCGCTCCAGTCACGAACATGCGAAGCAGCTTCCCGTCGTCATCATAGTAGGGATGATTGACGTCCTTCATATTGCCGACGCCATTCACGTAAACTGTTTGTCGATCCAGAGTGAGGCGTCCAGCGTCGTCATAAAAGCGTCGCACATCGGCAATAAAATTGGTCCAATAGGTGCCAAGTCCGTTTGTGGCCAGAGTAAGGTGGCTGGCATCGTCGTAACCGAATGTGCGCCACTCGCCATCAGCCGGCCAGCCGTTCCACCACTCGAGGGTCTTCCGATTGCGATTGTCATATGCGAAATTCTGGGTCTCGTTGCTGACGGTAGTCCGGCTCTCCAGATTTTGAGCGTCGTCGTAGGCCCATGACTGCGATGAACCATCGTGGTAAATCATCTGAGTCTTCAGGCCGGCGGCATTATACTTAAATTGACAGTTGTGGCTTTCGCCGTCGATCACTTTCTGGAGCAGGCTGCCAGAATGTCCACTGTCTGCTGGATCTCCGCTCCACGGGTTGTATTGAAATTGGGTTACAATGTTGACGCCTACCGACTTCGGGACCGTATCGGTTTTAAGGCGGTTCATGCCGTCATAGGCTTTTGTCTCTGTGGCTACTTCAGGGGTGCCCACGCCGCGAATGATCCTGGTAATATTGAACCCGTCATCGTAATAGAATTGAGTCGTACGGCCAAGCGGCTCTCTGACCTGCGATTTGCGGTTGCACGAATCGTAATCGGTATGGGTAGTGTATTGCGCATCGCCTGAGCCGGTGCCGCGCGGATCAGTGACGTAATCCTGGTTGCCCACCGGGTCGTAATGGAACCATGTGGTCTTCCCGTCGACGGTAGTCTGGGTCTTCCGAAAATTCTGATCGTAAACGTTCGTGGTCATTATGCCAGCTGGTGTAGTGACGGTGTCGGGGTTGCTGGTGGTATGCTTGTAAGACGAGCCCCCACCGCCGCTAGTCGGAGTGTAAGTGTAACTGGTTGCGTGACCAGTTGTCTGACCGATCGGATCTTTGACAGTGAGGACCCGATTGTAGCTGTCGTACGTATAAGAGGTGTGGTTGTGCAGCTCGTTTTCCTCCCAGAGCTTGTTGCCGTAAGCGTCATAACCGAATGACTTATATTTAGTGTCGGCATGAGTGATCTTCGTCACCAGCCCGCGGCCTGCCACAGGAGTTACGCCGTTCTTATCGTATTCGTAAGCCTCGGAGGCGACATTACCGCTTACATTCGCCGGAAGGGTCACCGTCTTGACGCGATCCGTCCATGGATTCTTGCTGGTGTCGCCATCCGGGTAGTACGTATAATGCGTCTTGGGGTCGGTTTCCACTGCGGTGGAATTCCAGGTTGGCTCCCATTGATCAACGAGGAGGCCGCGTCCCTGTGAATCGTAGCGGTAATGCACGTAAGCGCCGTTTTTGAGTTTGTGGGTCTTGATTTGCCCATGCATTTGCCCAGTTCCTGGATTCACCGGGCCGCATTGATTCGAATCAGACTGGTCGCAGTAAGTAAACGTCTCGCGTGCGAGCAGAGTGCCGTTCCCGTCGTTGTAATCGGTCTGGTAGATCTTATGCGTGTTGGCGTCGCGGTAATGGATTATTTGGCTCCTGAGTTGGTTGAGCGGGGTGTACTCCGAGATCGAGGTCAGGTAATGCCCGCCAATGTTGGAGCCTTCGCCCTGATAACCGTAATCGATGTGCGAAAGGTCCGGAGGGGTGATTTTGGTGATCTGACCGATGCCAGTGGGCGGCGGGGAAGCCCGCGCGTACTCTGTGGTGTTGCCCTTCGCGTCTTCAACGGAAGTGATGTACCAGGTATTATGATCATAACCCAGCTAGTGGTTTGCCCTTGAAAATCAGTGTAGTGATCGAGCATTTGATTGTGAGGCTCGCTCTCTCCGTACGCAGCGCACGCGCCGTCGCAGTCATCGCCAATGCAGGGGACCAGGTGAGTATAAGCGATGGTCCGAGTTGGTCCGTCTCCGCGCGTCTCGGTAAAAGTATCTATCGTGCCGTGCTCCGTAGGCAAAACCGGATCGATTGATGAGACCACGCCGATTCCAGGATACTTCTCATCTATGATGGCGCCATGGGGTCCGCTATTCTGATAATCGTAGAAGATCGTGCGCATTGGTCCGTTGTAACGGACGTCATCGCACCGTTGCACGAAGAGGATACATCTTGTGAGACGTGCCGCTCTCGGAGACATTATCAGTTGTGTAGGCGTAAGTTGCCGAAGTACCATCGCGGTAAGTGACTCCGGTCAACATCTTCTTCTGCGCACCGCTGCCTCCGGGTGATACCGAGGCGTAGCTGTAGGTCACCGAGTCGGTTACCGTGGAATTTCCAAGTCCGTGCGCCTCCACCGTCTTTAGCATTTTGGTTCCGTCCAGGTCAGTGTCCGGTCCGTAAATAAACTTTAGATATCTGCCGCCCGGTTCCGTCACCTGCGTGAGCTGGCCAGTACCGTCATAGGTGATGGTTGTCCTCAAACCATATGGATCGTAGATATCAGTCACCTTACCGGGATGCTGGCCGTCTCCGTTAAAGACGATTTTTCCACCATCTGCAAGCCGCCAGGTCCCACCGGTGATGCTGGTGATGTTTCCCTCCCAAGTCTCTGATACGCCCACAGGCGGCCCGCATGTATCGTCAGAAACGCCGCCATGAGGCGAGACTACTTTGTGACCGCCGGCCCACAAGAGCCATGAATATTCGTGAGACCAGCCAGGCCCCAACCCGATTGCAGTTAAAGCGTAGGTACCTGAGCGCGGCTGTTGTAGTATCGCGTCATCTTAAGCGGATACTTTCCGATCGACCCCGCGACAACGATGTCGTCGATGGCGCGATGCGCGCTATGCGTTAGGGGATCGTACGAGCACCCAGTGGTTATGTTGCCGTTGAAAATTCCGGCTACACCAACTGGTCCCTCGTAGTTAGTGCCCTGGCCGAAAAGCGGCGGAGCAAACATGAGGGCGATTGCGAAAAAAATCGCGATTCTTGCAGCAGTACTTATTGAATTCATGAAGCTACGATTGCCTTCGTGACGCTCTCTTCTGGGCAGGGCCCTTTGAATTTTTCCAAGCCCCGATGAAAGAGTCGGGCTGACGAATGCAACCGCTGCCAAAACAGGCGAACCAGGCCGCCAAAACGGTAAATATAGTTTTCTCCACGTTTTCACTTGCGAGGAGAATAAGCGGAGCGCCGGCCATTTGTCTGTCGGGGTAAATCCCTGAATTTTTGGCTTGGCGTCTGTCGGATTTCGCCCTACAAAAAGGGCTGAGACTCGGTCAGAACCCCCCAAGGCCTTACGACATGCAGCCACGCAACCGCAGACGGCTCCCTGCACACGCGCCGCTGAACCTGCAGCGCAACCCCGGACAAAAACAATGGCCAGACAACACATCTTTGCACGAATCAAAAAAATCCCTGACAGATGGGCCTTACCCGGTATCAGGGAAACGCCCGACAAGAACGCAAGTGCTCGTTGTTTATCGAATGGGTTTCGTTCGATCCGGCGTGCTCTCGCTAATTGCCAAAAGCAGCCAGTTTGCAGTATGCGGCGAAACGGACCAAGCGCCTCTGGCGCGTGAGTTATTTCGGCGTGAGAAGCCAGATCTGGTTCTGATTGGGTTGAGGCTCTGCGGCGCTGACGGGATACAGTTGATCAAAGAATTTCGAAGCCTCGATCCAGCCGCCGCAATCCTTGCCCTTTCCGAGCATGCGGATGCGTTCGTGGCGCAACGGGTGTTCCGGGCCGGTGCGCGAGCAGTTTTGAGTATCGAGGATGCACCCGAACTTCTTAGGGCGTTCGATGAAATCTTGACTGGCCGTCCATACGTTGGTGTGAGCGTGCTGCCGCTCATCGTGAGCAACTTTGCAGGCGGCACGAAAAACTCGCGCAACTCCGATATCCACAGCCTCAGTGATCGTGAGCTCGAGATTTTCTCTTTTATTGGCAGAGGGCTCGGTGTTTCGGAATTAGCGAGCGAATTGAATGTAAGCGTCAAAACAATTGAGACACACCAGATGCGAATGAAAGAGAAGCTCGCGCTTCATAGCGCCGCTGAGCTGCGACAAAAAGCTCGAGAATGGTTAGCTAGAACCGGCGTGAACCGAGTACACGAGGATCCGGAGCCTGAATAAGGAAAACGGCCCGCGCGTTGCTTTCGGAACGCCGGGTTCGCCGCCAGCGGCGGCAGGGACGCACCTTTGAGAATTCAACGTGGCCGCATAAGGTCCTCGCATGCGCGCCTTGATGTATGCGATGCTTGTTATCGTTGCGGTGATGTCCATCGCACGAGGTGCGCCGCTTTCCGAGGCTGAGCTCAAGAGTCTTCTCGCAGCGATTCGACAGAACCGGACGACCCGGGCTGATTTTCAGGAAGAAAGAATGATTCGGCTGATGAAGAAACCGGTTGTCAGTTCGGGTACAGTTTGGTTCGAGCCACCGAACAAGTTCCGTCGCGAAGTGAAAGGTAATTCGCCGAGCATTACTGTGAGTGATGGTCGCGAGCTGTGGATTTATTATCCCAACTTCAAATCAGCCGAGCGTTACCCGTTAGGCAAAGGATCGCCGCTGGATGGCACCGTGACGGCGATTAATTCCGCGCTGAACCTGGAGAACATCGAAACGAGCTTCAATATCGCTGCGACAAAGACTGAGAACGGACACGATCTGCAACTCCTGCCGCGCGCCGCGGCAATGAAACGAGTATTTCAAAAACTGGATCTGCGAATCAACAACCAGTTCCGGGTCGAACGCACCGATATGCTGTTGCTGAACGGCGACCGTATCGTCACCATGTATTCAAGCCAGACACGCGCGCCGATTCCTGCGACTACGTTCGAGTTTAAGCCGCCGGCAGGCACGGAAGTGACCACGCCGCTGGGAAAATAACGGGAACCCTCACCCTCCCCTCTCCCTTCGCAAGGGAGAGGGGACCCATGCCGGATGTGTGGTATAAGTTGAGCAATGCACACCGAATGCGCCGCCCGGATTCTCGACAGAAGACAGGCAACTGTGTAAAACCGATCGCGGTGCGACGGATTGTGTTAATCTTTTGCATTTCAATTGCCGTGGTCGCCGTTGCGTCGGCCGAGCCGTCGGCGACACCGGGTCAGATCGTTTCTCATATTCCACGCCAGCCGGTTCAATCGAGCGCGATCGCAAAGATTGGCTACAGCAAACGCCGGCACATGCTCGAAATCGAATTCGTAAACGGCGCTGTTTACCGTTATCTCGAGGTGCCGGTTACGGTTTATCGCGACCTGATGTCATCGGAATCAAAAGCGCGGTTCTACGATTCCAAAATCAGGGGACATTATCGGTCGGTCCTGGTTCGGTCGCAGCAAAAGGAGCGGGTATCCACGAAATCAAATGAATAGACTCGCCCAATCTCTGGCCCATCGAAAAAAAACTTGTGCATAACGATCAGGAACGTGGTCGCGGCAGAAAAGCCGAAATTGGGAATTCGCGATAACCAATGAGCAACCCCTCACCTCCCCGCGTCAGCGTACGGAATCTTCAGCGAAAAATCCCAGTCAATGTTGGCGAGCTTAAAAATTTTGCCGCAGCGGCGGTGCAGCGTTGCCTGCGGTTGCGAAAGCAAAAACGAACTGACTTACGCAAGTTGCGCGAGGTTTTCATCTGGCTGATTTCCGATCGGCGGATGGCGCTTCTGCATCGGCAATTTCTCGGAAAAGCGGGGCCGACTGACGTGCTCACGTTTCAACACGGCGAAATTTTTATCAGTGTCGAGACGGCGGGCATCAACGCCCGAGTATTTGGAGAGGAAGACGCGCGACGAGGGCGTCGCGTCCACAGGGGACGCAATTCGCTCATGCGCGAGCTCGAGCTGTACATCGTCCACGGACTTTTACATCTGCACGGCTTTGAGGATCGAACGCAGGCCGAGGCGCGAAAAATGAAAACGGCGCAGGAGAAAATTCTTCGCTGCGCGTTAGAATGTTGAGCGAAGCGTCTGCCGGGTGGTAGTTTTATGCGAAGGCTGGAAAATCCCTGATTCTTGCCTCTTGAACCCGCAAGAAATTCCAGAGATCCTTCGCTCCGCTCAGGATGACAATTTGGTCGTGGGCCGTTGGCGCTTGGAACCCGGCGCTTCCCACAGGTTTGAAGTGAAAGCCGCGTATGTTAGCATTTTTCTCATGAGCTTGGAGCCACGAAGGGAAGTGGCGGTGCCTCTAATTCCCGGAATCGTCCGTCCAAAGAGCGCGGCACCGTCCACTATTGACGCGCCGACAATCGAGCAGGAAACACGCACGGAAGAAGCGCTCGATATTCCGTGGCAAGTGGTCGTCCACAATGATCCGGTAAATTTGATGAGTTACGTGACCATGGTTTTCCAGCGCGTCTTCGGTTATCCACGGGACAAGGCGGAGAAACACATGCTGGAAGTGCATCACGAAGGGCGTTCCATTTTGTGGAGCGGCATGCGCGAGCGGGCCGAACTTTACGTCCAGCAATTGCATGGTTATCTGCTGCTCGCCACACTCGAGAAAACTTCCTAGTCATGGAGATTCGCCGCCGCAAGAACCAGATCGAAATCGCAGAACTCGATCCGTTTCTTGCTGAACTGCTTCGGCAAATCCCTTCGTGCGCCAATCCACAAGGCGCGCCGGCTGCCGAAGAACGCATCTTTAGTCTGCCATCGAATGGATCGGAAACGGAACTTTGCGCCGAATGGAAAACGTATGTCGAACCTGAATTGCGCCGTCTTTTTCAGAGTGCGACGCAAACTGTGGCCGGTGATTTGGAGCAACTGAACGAAAATGAAAAAAATCTTGCGAACCGCAGGCTTCGGATTCCCGCCAAACATGCCGACGCATGGCTGAACGCGCTAAACCAGGCGCGGCTGGTGATCGCCGCAAAAAATAATTTCACCGAGACCGAGCTGAACGATCACCTGCACTCGCCGATCGGCTCGCGCCGGGACCTGAGCTTGTTCCAGGTAAATTTCTACGGTTTTCTCCAGGAATTGATCCTGCGAGAAGTGGAGTGTTGGTAGGGCCGATCAGGACTCCTTCTTGTCCTTCACCATGGCCATGAGGCGTTCCTTGATTGCGTCGGAGGACTTGGCCGGACGCAGGCTCAGCGCAAATGCTTCGTGTAACGCATAGCATTTAGCGATGAAATCTTCGCCCTTTTTCCCGAACTTCACGCGAGCTTTCTCGAATTCTTCCGTTTCCTCCGGCTCCAGCGCCCCGATGACGTACAGTCGCGATTGATTCTGGAACTGCTCAAAGTTCATCTCTCAAATCCTTGAGGCCGTCATATATTTTTTTAAGTCCCAATTCAAGCCGAGTTTTTACCGTGCCCAATGGTGTATTCGTTTTTGCCGCGATTTCGCGCTGGCTCATGCCCTTAAAAAATGCGAGGTCGATTGCCTGCTGCTGGGCCGGGGGCAGCCGGCTGATGACCTTTCGGATAAGCGTGCGCGTGTCGCTCAGCTCGATCTCTTCTTCGGTAGCGTTGTGCACCCATGCGTCGGGCTGCTGTTCGACCTCGTTTTGCAGACGTTCCTCGGCGCGCGCGTAAGCCTGTTTCTTGCGCAGCCCGTCGATCGCCCGTCGCCGGGCCAGTGTAACCATCCAGCCGAGCGGTTTGCCCTTTTGGGCGGAAAAATTTTTCGCCTGGTTCCAGATCTCCACGAAAATTTCCTGCAAAAGATCGTCGGCCTCGGCCTCATTGTGAATCACTCGCAGGATCAGCGCCTTCAGAATGCCGTTATAACGGTCGTAGAGTTGGGACAGCGCATCAGCGTCACTCGCCTTTATGCGCTCCATCAATTCGAAATCAGTCGGAGCTCCGGGTTCGAGTTTCTGGGCTACCGAGACCGGTTGGCTTCGAGGCTTCGGCAGGCGCAGGCGTCTCTTTGATTCGCCACCAGAGGAAACTACTTTCGAATGTCCCATGTACAATTGGACCAGGAGTTAAACAGAAATCGAGCGCTGAGACATAATCGGGTGTCTTAGGCTGCGCGGGCGAGTTCGTCCAGCGCTTTTCGCCTGATCAAATGACGGTGATTGCGCGCCACGTTCCAAGCGTCAAGAGTTAGTCGTATGGCAGAGGGATCTGAAAACGCATCGATCGACCCGCTTTGGTACAAGGATGCTGTCATCTACGAGCTCCACGTTAAGACGTTTTGCGACAGCGATGGCGACGGCATGGGCGACTTTCGCGGTCTCATGGAGAAGTTGGATTATCTGCAGGAACTCGGCGTCACCGCTCTCTGGCTGCTGCCGTTCTATCCATCCCCGTTGCGAGACGACGGCTACGACATTGCCGATTACTTCGACGTCAATCCCGCTTTCGGCACGCTCGATGATTTCCGCGCGTTTCTGGATGCTGCGCATGAACGCAACCTGCGGGTGATCACCGAACTCGTGATCAATCACACGTCCGATCAAAATCCCTGGTTTCAAAAATCCCGGCGCGCAATAGCTGTGGCCGGGGTCGGTGGCACCGGCGGCGACCAATCGACATCACGCACCGGCTACAGCGATGACCTCGTCTACAGGGATTTCTACGTCTGGAGCGACACGCCGGAAAAGTACTCGGATGCGCGAATAATTTTCAAAGATTTCGAGACATCGAACTGGGCATGGGATCCAGTGGCCAAAGCTTATTATTGGCACCGGTTTTATTCGCATCAGCCGGACCTCAATTTTGATAATCCAGCCGTGCACGACACCGTGAAGAAGGTCTGCGATTTCTGGTTGTCGATGGGTGTGGATGGACTTCGGCTCGATGCCGTTCCTTATCTGTACGAACGCGAGGACACGAATTGCGAGAATCTGCCGGAGACGCACAAATTTCTCCGCGACCTGCGGGCTCACGTCGATGCGAAGTTCCCGAATCGCATGCTGCTTTCAGAGGCAAATCAATGGCCGGAGGACGCGGCTGCGTATTTCGGTGAGGGAAACGAGACTCACATGAGTTTTCATTTCCCGCTTATGCCGCGCATGTTCATGTCGCTGCAGATGGAGGACCGGTTTCCCATCCTCGACATCATGGAACAGACTCCGGGCATCCCGGAGAATTGCCAGTGGGCAATGTTTCTCCGTAACCATGATGAGCTCACGCTGGAAATGGTGACCGACGAAGAGCGCGACTACATGTATCGAGTTTACGCCACGGATCCGCACGCGCGGATCAACCTGGGCATCCGCCGCCGGCTCTCCCCGCTTCTCGCGAATAACCGCCGTAAAATCGAGTTGCTCAACACGCTGCTGTTCTCCATGCCGGGTACGCCCATCATCTACTATGGCGATGAGATCGGGATGGGAGACAATTTTTACCTCGGCGACCGCAACGGTTGCCGCACGCCGATGCAGTGGAGCCCGGACCGAAACGCGGGATTTTCGAGAGCAAATCCGCAACAGCTTTATCTGCCTGTCACGATTGATCCCGAATATCACTACGAAGCCGTTAACGTGGAGAACCAGCAGAAGAATCTTTCCTCTCTGCTGTGGTGGACGCGTCGCGTAATCTCCATGCGAAAGCATTTCAAGGCCTTCTCACGCGGCTCGCTCGAATTTCTGCACCCGGACAATCCGAAGGTGCTGGCGTTCCTTCGCCGCTGGGAACACGAGACTATCGTGGTAGTGGCAAATCTTTCGCGATTCTCGCAGGCGGCCGAGCTGGATCTTTCGCGTTTTGCCGGCTGCGTGCCGATGGAAGTTTTCAGCCGGAATCTATTTCGGCCGATCAGGAAATCGGGTTACGTCATTACGCTGGGCCCACACGCTTATTACTGGTTCGCGTTGCAAAGCCCAGCCGATACACGGCGCGCATCGAAAAAACGCGTCGTGCCAAGCATCAAGGCGCCAGCTCAATATGACGTCCTGCTTGGCAATAATCAGCGTGAACATCTCGAGCGCGAGGTTCTTCCCAATTACATCCATAATTCCCGCTGGTTTGGTTCCAAGGCGAAGACTTTTCGGAATCTTAAAGTAATCGAGCAGCTTACTTTTCCCTCCGATACCGACGGCGCGCGACTTTGGTTCGTTGAGGTCGACTACCTGGATGCTCCAACGGAAAGGTATGCGTTTCCGGTCAAGATTGCCTCCGCCGAGATGGCGCACTCGATTGCGCAGAACGCGCCACACGCGGTTGTAGCCCAATTCTCCGGCAGCAACGGCGCCATTTTGTGCGATGCCATTTGGGACGCGACGTTTCGCTGGCAATTATTCGACGCCATCGTAGGACGCCGCACACTGCGGGCGCAAGCGGGACAATTTGTAGGGATGGCGACCGCGGACATGGGATCGCAGGAACTTGATTCCTCCGGCAACTCACAGGTTTTGAGCGCGGAACAGAGCAATTCTTCAATGCTCTTCGGCAATAGATTTTTCCTGAAACTCTATCGCAAGCTCGAGGACGGCGTGAACCCTGACGTTGAGATCACGCGCTTCCTTACCGAGCAAACTGGTTTTCCAAATGTGCCGGCTTTTATCGGAGCACTGGAATATCGCCGGCCAAAGGTGGAACCAACGGTTGTCTGCCTCCTACAAGAGGCGGTAACAAATGAAGGCGACGTCTGGACGCTGACTGTGGACGCGCTCGGCCGCTATTACGAACGCGTGCTGGAGCGCAAGCCGGATCTTCAGAATGAAACTACACCGCCTGGTGCTCTTCTCGAAGAACTGGTAGGTGGCGTCTATCCTGAAAAAGTAAAGCTGTTAGGACAGCGTACGGGCGAACTTCATCTCGCGCTCGCGTCAAGAACTGACAATCCCGCGTTCGCGCCGGAGCCATTCAATTCCATGGCGCAACGCTCCGTTTACCAAAGCATGCGCACATCGTTGCGCCGCGCGTTTACATCTTTGCAGAAAAAGTTGCCGGATGTCCCTGCAAAATTTCGAGATGAAGCGAAGGAAGTGCTCGCAGCGGAAAAGGAAATTTTGGCGCGCGAAAAACGATTGCTCGATCGCCGCGCCAATGCCGCAAAAATCCGGATTCACGGCGACTATCATCTGGGCCAACTGGTTTATACCGGCAAAGATTTTGTAATTCTTGATTTTGAAGGAGAACCGGCGCGTCCCCTGAGCGATCGGAAAATGAAACGCTCCGCTCTGCGCGATGTTGCCGGCATGATGCGCTCCTTCCAATATGCGGCATACGCGGCCCTTTGGCAGCCGGCGATGCGCAAGGAAGACGTACCCTTCCTGGAACGTTGGGCCGATCTCTGGTATCGGCAGACGAGCAGTTTGTTTCTGCAAAGCTACCTGAACGCAACCAGCAGCGCGACCTTCATCCCGAAAAGCAGCGAGGACCTCCAGATCATCCTGGAAGCATATCTGCTCGACAAAGCCGTGTACGAAATCGGCTACGAGCTTAATAATCGCCCGAGCTGGGTGGTGATCCCCATTAGAGGCATTAAACACATTTTGCATGCGGCGTAAATTTTTCAGCCACAGATGCACACGGAAGAAACACAGATAAAAATTCTGTTTCTCAATCCGTGAAAATCCAGGGACGGAAGAATTAATCGAGCATCGGCTCGTCGTAATCCAAGCCGCTTCGCAGGGGCATCGCAACACATTGCCTTCCCGGCGCGACGAGGGCGTCGCGTCTACAGCTTCTCGAAACGATCGCGAATTGAAACTTGCAGCAACTGAGACTCCGTTTATAAGCAGGAACAGATTTAGGAGCGCATTTATGCATCAAGAATATCTCGACAAAATCGACAACGACATCGCGGCAAAACATCTTCTGAAACATCCGTTCTATCTCGCGTGGACGCGCGGGGAACTGAGCAGGGAAGCGCTCGCGGATTATGCGCGGCAGTATTATCAGCATGTCGCGGCGTTCCCGACTTATCTTTCGGCAGTGCACGCGACATCCGACGATCAGGCGACACGCAAAACATTGCTCGACAATTTAATCGACGAGGAAGCTGGTTCGCCAAATCATCCAGAGCTTTGGCTCCAGTTTGCTGAAGGTCTCGGCATTGCTGCATCTGACGTGCGCAAATCAGAAAAGTGGCCGGAAACAAAAGACTTGATCGACACTTTTCGATCAGTTTGCCGCGACGGATCGACCGCAGAAGGTCTGGCGGCGCTCTATGCGTATGAGAGTCAAATCCCGTCCATCTGCGAGTCCAAGATCGACGGCCTGAAAAAACATTACGGGTTCGCTGATCCCAAACACTACGAGTATTTCAGCGTGCACCTCGAAGCAGACCGCGAACACTCTGCCGCCGAGCGAAACTTGCTAGGCGAGCACACTGGCAAACAAAACTTTGAATCTGTGAGGGCATCGGTGAACCGCGTTCTCGACGCGCTTTGGGACATACTTTCCGGGGTGTGCCGCCGTCACGCGATTGCATGCTGAGGTTGTAGACACGGCGCTATGTCGCCGTGCTCGTTAGCGCGCAGTCGGCGCCTCGACACAGCGAGGCGGCTACAGCGGCGTCATTGCGGTCGTAAAACCAGGAACGACCGCGACCGATGGCGACAAACCGATAAAACTTGCGGTCGGTTCGGGTCGAGCGACCCGGCGATCTTCTTGTAATCGGAAACTGACGTGACCGGCTGTTGATTGATTTCCTCGATCACATCGCCCTTTTGCAATTCAGCGACGCCACTGTCGGGATCGACTCCGGTAATCAAAACGCCCCGAACATTGGCAGGCAGATCAAGCTGACGCGCCACTCCCGCAGTCAACTCGCCAACCTGAATTGAGGCGAGCGGACTGTCACTAATTTCCTGATCGTTCGGTTGCCCTGGATTTTGCGGCTGCGAAGGACCTCGTTTCGGCAAGACACTCGAAGTCTGATAATCCTGGGGCTGTTCTTCGATTTGAGTCGTCACCTTTAGCGGCTTCCCATCGCGCAGGATCCCCAGTTCCACATTCTTATTCAACTCGGCTTGTCCCACCATGTTCTTGAGTGCAAGGATGTTATTGACGTCGCGCCCGTTAAACTTGCGGATGATGTCGCCCGGTTGCAATTGCGCCTGCGCAGCAGGCGATCCTGGCCTTACTTCCTCCACCACCACTCCTTTGTCGTCAGTTCCGGCCTGTTGGCCAGGCTCCGGCGCGCGACTCGTAATTCCCAGATACCCGCGAATGATACGACCGTTTTTCAACACGCTTTCCAGCACGGTGCGAACGGTGTTGGACGGAATTGCAAAGCCGATTCCTTCCGAACCTCCGCTCCTGGAAACGATTTGTTCGTTGATACCGACGACTTCCCCTTGCACGTTGATTAATGGCCCGCCGCTGTTCCCCGGGTTGATTGCCGCGTTAGTCTGGAGCAGATCACCCCGAAAATCCGTGCTGTTTGGCTGTCCCTTCCAGCTAATAATTCCGTCCGTCACCGTCTCCTGGAGACCAAACGGATTGCCGATGGCGAGAACAAAATCTCCCGGTTGCACAGTTTCGGAGTCAGCCAGCTTCAGCGGCGTGACGCCCGGAACATCAATCTTGAGCACGGCCAGATCGCTTTGTTCATCGGCGCCCACCAAACGCGCTTTTGTCGTACGTCCGTCGCTCAATTGCACTTCAATTTCGTCCACTTGATCGACTACATGAGTATTGGTTATTATGTGGCCTTCTTTCGTCACAATCACCCCCGAGCCGAGTGAATTCTGCACCCGCGCCTCGTCCCGCGGACTGCGAAACCGCCGGGAGTTACCAAAAAAGAAATCGAAAGGATCACCGCCATACTCGCGGCGGACATCAATCCGTTTCGAGGTTTTTACCGCCACTACAGACGGGATCACGCTTTTGACCAGCTCGCGCCGCTCCCGACTCAACGCCTCCAAGGATGGCACTTGCTTTGCATCTACGCTCGGCTCCGATGCCAGCGTGTACTTTTCCGGTTTTCGGACGGAAGGTAGATTAAGACCGCCATGTTTTAGGCGGTAATCGTAAAGCAGCGAAATTCCTGCGCTTAACAGCAGCACGAAAAGCAAAAATTTTGCGAGATTTTTCATCAACTAACGTGGGAGAAACTTTGTCCCTGTTGTTCGACAATTAACCGCCGGAAACGTTGATTTTCAGCCAGTTCCAGGCGGGCGTCCATTTCGAAGATGGACAGCGCTGCGGCACGGGCGCGCCGCATCAGGTCTGCATCGCGTTTCAAATCCCCAATCTTGAGCGCCGGCAGGCCGCTCTGCGCTGTGCCCAGCACATCGCCCGGCCCGCGCAATTCCCAGTCTGCTTCCGCCACCTCGAAGCCGTTGGTCGTTCGTTCCAAAACCGCGAGCTTCGCTGCCGTCTCCTTTCCCTGGTTCGAGCCGAGTAAAATGCAATACGATTTGTGTTCGCCGCGGCCGATGCGTCCCCGAAGCTGGTGCAACTGCGCGAGGCCGAAACGCTCGGGATTTTCAATTAGCATCACGTTCGCATTCGCTACATCGATACCGACTTCGAGCACAGTCGGTACTGATCAACGCTTTGGTATCGCCGCATCGAAAACGCTCCATGATCTGCTGTTTGTCCGCAGCCGGAATTCGGCCGTGAAGCAACTCGCAGCGGAACGGATGGAGGCGTTCACGCCACTGTTCGTATTCCGCCGCCGCGGCTTTCACGTCTAGCTTATCGCTTTCATCAATCAATGGATAGATCACGTAAAGCTGGCGGCCCCTCTCCAATTCCGTCCGCAAAAAGCTGAGTACCTCGCCCAACTTCGAAGTATCCCGAGCCGCAGTGATAATTCTTCCACGGTTCTTCGGCATTTCATCGATGGTCGATACGTCGAGGTCGCCGTAGATGGTCATCGTTAGCGTTCGCGGGATCGGCGTGGCTGTCATGACCAGCACGTCCGGCACCGGCTCGCGCGCAGTGAGCCGGGCGCGCTGCGCCACGCCGAACTTGTGCTGCTCATCAATCACGGCGAGCCCGAGATTCGAGAATGAAATTGATTCGTACAGCAACGCGTGCGTCCCGATGATGATTTGGGGCTCGTCAGCTGCCGGAAGCGTCTGGGGAGCGCACGCTTGCAGCGTGCTGGTCGCCGCATTTTGCGACGACGAACTTCCGGAGGCGCGCATTTCATCCTCCGCCGTCCAGATCCAGGGATACTCCTCGTTTTGTTTGGCGACGCCTACATCCCACGGATTTCGCAGGATATAATGAAACTTTTCTGCCAGCTCGCGATCCGATCGAATATAACAGTCGAATGTTTCTTTCTCCCAGACCGGTCCAACTTTCTCCTCGGCACGATTGATCTCACGGGCGGTGAACGATTTCAAGGAACGCATCAAATCACTCAGGGACCAAAATTTTGTTTCCTTGCGGGAAGCTTCGTTCTTTGGCCAGGGCTGAAACAGGGCATGTACATGATCCGGCATGACGCAGATGGCGAAGAGCTCGTAGCGCGCATTGTGGAAATGACGCCACGCGTTCAAGATAATGGTTCGAGCCTGTGGACGAAGGGCGCGTCGATGCGCGGTTGCCATTGTCACGGCGTAGATCGCCCACGGTTTTTCGAAATGTGGGAGCCGACGACGCGAGTAATGAGCGCCCGATGCTGACTGAGATTCGAGAAAAGTTCGCGATGGCAGAATGCCATCGCCAGCACTCTGCAAGCGTGCGCTCCCCAAATTTTCATTGCGCGCAAACAGTGGCAACGGACCGCTGTCTTGCTGCCTGGCGGCTGTTCGCAACGACAGGCGCAAGCCCAGCGGCTCGAGCCAGCGACGCAACACATCGTAATGTTGCTCGGCCAAAATTTGCGTCGGCGCCATGAACGCCGCCTGATATCCCGCTTCAGCTGCAAGAAGCATCGCCGCGACCGCAACTACGGTTTTTCCCGATCCGACGTCGCCCTGTAACAAACGGTTCATCGGATAATTCGCCGCCAGATCACGCCGGATTTCCGCGATCACTTTTCGCTGCGCACCCGTCAATTCAAACGGAAGGGCCTTCAGAAATTTCTCCAGCAGCGCGCCTGACCCGCAGTGCGCCCCGCCGGGGCGGTTGGAGGATTCGAAGCGACGCGACGCGAGCAACATTTGCATAACGAAGAATTCTGAAAGCACCAGATGCTCGCGAGCAGCGTCGTGTGCTTCCCAATTCTCTGGAAAATGAATGGCGCGAATCGCGTCCGATCGCTTGCCGCGCACCAAAGTGGCCGGAGCAACCGGTTCCCACGCTACGTCCGAAACGTCCTGCAGCACGCGATAAATAATTCCGCGCAAGACGCGTTGTGAAAGACCTTCCGTCGCGGGATAAATCGGCGTGATCCGCCGGAAATGGATCGACATCTCCTCGTCGTTCTCGATCACCTCAAACTCCGGATGGTCCATGCAAATCCGCTTTCCGCGAAGTCGCGGCTTGCCGAAAACAACGATGCGCTGACCCGTGGCGATCATTTTCTGCACGTAATGCAGATTGAACCAGCGGCACACGAGCGGTTCGCTTAGGGCGTTTGGCTCTGATTCCTGCAGGGTTGCTTCAAAGATTTTCTTCCAGCCGCCAAACCGGCGCAGCGAAGTTTTAACAACCTCGCCACAAAGACAGATTGGCACTTCGCTTTCTTCCCGGGGAAAATGCGGGAACTCTGTGCGGTCCTCATGACGCCGGGGGAAATGTGTCAGCAAGTCTTCTACCGCCTCAATGCCGAGCCGTCGCAGGGCGAGCAGTCGCGGCCGCTGAATCCAGGTTAATTCCTCAAGATTTGTCGAAACGTTGATCATGCTTCTAACCCGTCATTCCAGGCAAAGTCGCCCGCTAAGCCGTAGATTTATCCGAAGGCTAGAGGGACTCCGTGGCATTACTGACCGTAGCACAGCGGGGAATCCTTCGACTTCTTTCGCGCCTGCAGGGTCCGCTCAGGATGACCATCAGCGATATCGGATTTGAATGCCTCACCGTCAAACTGCTTCCGCCGCGCGCACGGCCTCAATACGCATGGCGACCAAAGTTTCTCCCTCGTACTCATCCACCCCAATTCGGAATGCCACGTCCCATGGGGAGGGCGGAAATTCAGTTGCTGCGCCATCAAAATAAACCGCGCGACGGCGCCGGTCACCCTGACGCAACCGAAAGATAAGATGTTTCTCGTTTGCGACTCGCGGGGGCGCGACTGGCTCAACCGCCCGCGCAAAAAAAATCGGCTGCGGATTTCCGCTTCCGAACGGCTGCAACAGTTCGTGCCAGCGCAGAAACTCCACGTCGATCTCCGAGAACGGCAGCTCATGATCGAGGCGCAGACAGCGTTGCAGAGCTTCTTCAGAAAGGATGTCTCGCGCAACGGAGCGAAATGCCTCAGCAAACCGAGCGAAATTTTCTTCACGCACGGCCAGACCCGCCGCCATTTCGTGACCGCCGAATTTCTCGATCCAGCAGTCGCGGGACGCGCAACGAGTTAGCGCTTCGACGAGATTCAGACCGTTGATGCTTCGTCCGCTTCCCTTGCCCACACCGTTCTCGTCGAAACCGATCACAATCGCGGGCCGATGATATTTGCGAGCGATGCGGGACGCAACGATGCCCAGCACGCCGGGATGCCAACCGCGGGCGCCCGCCACGATGGCTGCGTCACGCGCCGGATCAAACGTTTTATCGATCTCCTTAACGGCTGCAGCTAAGATTTGCTTTTCCACGTCCTGGCGTTCGCGGTTCTGCTGCTCCAATTCGGTGGCGAGCGTTGCCGCTTCGCTTTCATCATGCGTGAGCAATAGGCGCAAAGATTTTTCGGCTGTGCTCAAACGCCCTGCAGCATTCAGTCGCGGCCCAAGCCTGTAACCGATATCCTCGGGCAGAATTGGCGGGCGCACTCCGGCGACTTGCATCAATTTCTTCAAACCAATCCGCGACGTTCGCGCAATTTCGATTGCGCCGCGCTGAACCAGCATGCGGTTTTCGTCGACGAGCGGCACGATGTCAGCCACCGTGCCGAGGGCCACAAGATCGAGTTTCGATTTCAAATCGAACCCGGGCAGCGGCCGCGTCTTTAACAATGCATGACAAAGCTTGAAGACGATTCCAACGCTACAAAGATAATGAAACGGCGAAACAGGATCAGTCTTCGGATTTACAACTGCGACGCAGTCAGGCAGCACCGATTTTGCCTCATGGTGATCGAGGACCGATGACGTCCACGCCGCGTTTTTCGAGCTCGCGGATTTCACCGGTTGCAGTAGTGCCGCAATCGAGGGCGACGAGCAATTGCGGCCGATACCGCTCGAGACAGCGCTCGATACTTTCCCTGCTTAACCCGTAGCCCTCCTCCATGCGCGACGGTAAAAACAAGTGCGGTCCCGCGACTGCGGGATAAGCGCGCAACATTTCATCGAGCAACGCCAGCGAGGTCACTCCATCTACATCGTAATCGCCAAAGAGCACAACGCGCTCTTGCCGATCCAACGCGGCAAAAATCCGGTCGACTGCCGCCCGCATCTGTGGAAGCAGAAATGGATCACTCAGCGAGCTAAGGCGCGGTCGCAGAAAATTTTGAACTTCATCCGCGCTCCGAAATCCTTTCCTGAAAAGCAACCGCGCGATGCATTCCGATCCACAGATTTCGCCCCATGAAATGGCGTCGCCATTCAGATTTTCGCGCGGCGGAAGAATCCATCGATCCTGCACCGCCCAGTTTATTCGCTGCGAATTGCGTGACAAGCTGCGATGCAAGTATCAGTGGAGTAACATCGACACGTTTGCGTTTTGGAATGCTCCGGGTCCGGGCTTCCCGGCGAAACATGGCCGTATTTTTCGCCTATATACGTTGCGCAATCCACTCTGCAGTCCGCCGCACAGTTGCTTTCACGTTTCTATACGACGCCGAACGAGCGATCGCGCGTGGGAAGCACGCCGTGCTTTGCGCATAGATCCGCAAAACGTTGCAAACCCTGCTTCTCTTTTTCTCCAAAGTTGAATCGAAGATGCTTGCGGAAATAACGCAAAAGGAATTCGCGATTGAGTTCCTTTGTCCCGCCGGGGTCATCCGTTTTCGTCGAAGCTGCGGCGGACAACCGGACCCCCGCTACAGCTTCTTCAATCAAATCCTCGAGACTGCTGAGATTTTTGTCGCGTAATTTGCGCAGACGCTGAGCGATGGATCTTGCGTCGGTGACTTCAGGGCGGATCAGCCACAACGCGTAAACGAAGGGTAGCCCGGTAAGTTCCTTCCATTGCTCGCCGAGATCCCAGAATTGGAATTCACCGACGTGTTCCTGGCGAAAGTATATGGCTCGATCTCCAATGAGCAGTTGAGCGCAGTCTCTGTCCGGCAAGCCGCCGGACACAACAGGCTGGCAGCCTGGCACTCCGGAGACGAGTCGCGGCCTCAATCCGAGCTCTGTCAGAACACAGCGAAGAAGGTTTGCGGACGTTTTCGATGCGGGATCGAGTGCGATTTCTTCGACGTCGGAAAACTCACCACGGTGCGCGACGATGACGCTGTAAACTGGTCCGGCAGACGAAATGGAAATGTCGTCAACGATTCGATAGACTGGGTTGCGCAAATATTCGAAGCTCGAAACAAGAGCGACATCGAGCTCACCGTTTGCGAGCCGCCGACACAAAGTCGATGGATGATCAAATACAACGTCGTCCGGCCAGCCGCGAATCAGCGGACGAGCGTTGACGTATTTTACGCAGCCGATGCGCAGCGAGTTCAACGTGAGAAGTAATCGAAAGCGCAGTCATCTTGAGCGGAGCCTGCGGGCGCGGGAGGAGTCGAAGGATCCCTCGAAACCAACTGTGAGTTTTGCAACGGGATTCCTCGAGTTCGATCGGAATGACTGCAAACACTATGCACAAGCGAGCTCGGCCGGCGCAGAACTTGGAGTTGTTAAAGGAGCCCGCGCAGAAAGATGCCGGTATTGACTGTCGCGCTGGACCGGCTCGCGGCCGGCTTCGCGAATAGTGTGTTCGAGCGCGGCTACGCTCTGTTGTTGCGGGGTAGTGGCGCCGGCCATGTGGAAAATCCTTTCTTCCAAGATTGTTCCGTGCAAATCGTCCACACCGTAGCTCAGCGAGACCTGCGCAAGCGGCAATCCAAGGCTTACCCAGTAAGCGGTCAAATGATCCACGTTATCGAGGTAGATTCGGCTCACGGCAAGATTGCGCAGTTGCTCGAACGCAGAGGCGCGCTTCACGTGGGCCAGGAAACCGTGGGCTTGGTTCGGTTCGAAAGCGAAGGGAACAAACCCGGTAAATCCGCCCGTCTCATCCTGGAGTTGACGCAGTTGGCGCAAATGATCGGCGCGTTGCGCAAATGTTTCGATGTGTCCGTAAAGCATGGTGCAGGTGCTGCGGCCTCCCATTGAGTGCCAGGTCCGATGCACATCGAGCCATTCGGCCGCGGTTTCTTTGCCGCGGCAGATTTGTTCGCGCACGGATGGATCAAATATTTCAGCGCCACCCCCGGTGATCGAACCGAGTCCGGCTTCGCGCAAAGTTTCCAGCGTGTCGCGGATCGGGAGCTTGAACACTCGCTGGGCCAAATGACGAACCTCGATCGCAGTGAACGCCTTGATGTGCAGCTGTTGATCGAGGGCACGCAGCCGGCGCAACAAATCGAGATACCAATCTTTCTTCAAACTCGGGTGCAGTCCTCCCACCATGTGCACTTCGGTGACACCCAGGGGAAGCGCATCGCCAACGGCTTGCACGATTTCATCAATCGCGTACTCGAATGCATGGGCGTCGCGTTTCTTGGCGGCAAACGCGCAGAACTGGCAGGATAAGATGCAGATATTCGAGTAATTGATGTAGCGGTTGTGGATGTAGGTTGCGTAGTTGCCGTTTTTTCGCTCGCGCACGACGCTAGCGATCATTCCAAGTGCGTTGAGATCATTCGCGCCATAAAGCCTGAGAGCGTCCGCCTCTGAAATGCGCTGCTGCGCCTCAACCCTTTCGGCGATCGGCCTCAGTTCTTTTGGAATGAGCTGGCAATTCATCTGCGGACTCTGGTTAATCGCGCGTCAAGCATGCACAGGCCGCTCCCCGGTTGCAACAAAAACGATGCCTACGAGGGTGATGGACAGCCGAATTTTGGCGAATTGCGATTTTCTGGAAAATTTTTGGGGTGCCAACGTCTAAGTCACGATGTCTCAGAACGATCGAGGGAATCTCGGCGGATCGGAAGAAGACGCCGCCGACGTGCGGCTGATGGAGCTTGTCGGCCGAGGCGATACAAAGGCATTTGAGCGGCTGATCGAAAAGCATCAAACTTTGGTGGCAGGCACGATTGCGCGCATGCTGGGCAGCAGTTCGGACGTGGAAGATATCGCGCAGCAGGTTTTTATCCGTGTCTGGAAAAGCGCACGCCGATATGTTCCGCGCGCCAAGTTTACCACGTGGCTGTTGAAAATTACGCGCAATCTGGTGTTTAACGAGATGCGCCGCACCAAACGTCGGCCCCACGTCTCCCTCCAATCAGAAGCCGGTGCGGAAGATCTGCCTTTGAAAGATGAGTCAGCTCTGGCACCAGACGCATCTCTGCTCGAGTCGGAACTACAGCAAGCGATTGAGGAAGCGATACAACGCTTACCGGAAACGCAGCGAATGGCGCTCGTCCTGCGGAGGTACCACCAGCTCAGCTACGACCAAATTGCCGAGGTTCTGGATCTCTCGGTGCCGGCGGTAAAAAGCGTGCTCTTTCGCGCTCGCGCAGAGCTCCGCACCCGCCTCACCAAATATCTCGATTAGACGGCTACGTTGCTCCTCAGCGGCGCTCGTCATCCTCCAGGACCCTACCGTGAACGCGCCGTACTTCGGTGTGATGGGTCAATACGTGCACGCGTCCATCGCTTCCCCGGAAAAATGCGCTCAAAACCCAGCTAATGATGCCGATCACAATCGCACCCCAGAATGCGCTCCAAAAGCCGTCCACATGAAATCCGACCACTACGCTGGGCACCAGAAGCAGCAAGAATCCGTTCAGGACGAGAATGAAAAAGCCGAGCGTAAGGAGAATGACTGGCGCGCTGAGGATCAATAGAATCGGACGAACGAAGGCGTTCAGAATTCCCAGCAAAAGCGCGGCCCCGATGAGCGCAGCAACGGTGTCATAACGGATCCCGTGGATTACGGACGAGGCAACCATCACCGCAATGGTCGTGACAGCCCAGCGGAAGACGAATTGTTTTATCCCAACCATCTCTGGTCCAAATCTAGCCGATCTCGTCAAGAAGGGCGAGAAAGCACTTGCCAACTATCCGATCAACGATAAACGAAATTTAACAACCCTTATCGATCTGTGCCGAAGAAAACGAAAACTGCGGAAGAAAAAAATCAATCATCTGCTGACTCAAGCCTCGGAGGCGTAACAAAAAAAACCGGCAAACGCCGGAGCGGACCACGCGCGACCACAGGCAAAAAGCCACGAAATGCGACCGTCAGGAAGGATCTCGCTGGTCAAAGCGCACAGATTTCAGCGTTACCATCCGCGGAGCCGTCCAAGTCTGGTGAGCCTTCAGAGGAAGCAATTCGTCTCCGGGCATATTTCATCTCCGAACGCCGACGAAGGTTCGCATTGCCGGGCGACGCGGAATCCGATTGGCTCGAAGCTAGACGACAGTTGCTTGCCGAACTTCGCATGTGAACTTCGGAAGCAAAATAACGCGCGATGAAAAATTCTTTAGCTGATCTCGCGCAGGCTCTGCGAGAACGTCTCGGAGTGATTCGGGATGAGGAAAGCCGCCGCGATCCGACAAAACACATGGCTCGATTGCGAGCGATCTCAGAAAACATTGACCGGTTGCATCGGTCGCTTGCGCCAATCGATCCCCAGCTGAATCACTACCTCGAGCGAAAAAGTTACGACAAAGCGCTTGCACATTTGCAAGCGCAATTGTAGCGGCGATCTGCGACTGCTAGATTAACTCGGCGAACGTCGAACTCCCCCAACCCGCGTCGCGACAACACAGCCCGGGCGCATGGCTCCACTTTCGGCGACAGCGTCCTGATTGCTTTCTCGCTTCGATCATCGACGCGATCGATCGGCTCCAGCGACTGTGGGGCGAGATCGGATTTTCACCTATACGAGAATCCACCGTGCTCCCGATTGTGCGGGCTGTTGACAGGAAGGTAATGTTTCGCGTCGTGACGCTATCCACTGCAACCAAATTGGCGGATGAAGAAAAACTGGAGGCGCTGCGGCGCCTCGATCAATTTCGGCAGTGGCCTTCGCTGGAAGAGAAACGTTACTGTTTGGTTTGCAGCAAACTCATTGCGGGACACGAAATCCAAGTCGTCGGCGGAACCCGCGGCAACGGACCACTGCGGCTCAACTGTCCAACAGAAGGTTGCAACTCGATCCCGATGGACTGGGCGCTGCCCACGGATGAGATCCTCGCTAAAGTAGGAAGAATGACAACCGAAGAGCGCAAACTTTCGGCATCAAAACCAGCTGCGGTCGCGAATGGAAACGGTGAAACAGTCCAACCCGGCGACCAACGCCACAGGCTCGTTTCGCGCCTGCTCAAATTCGCTTTTCAGTTCAAGCGAGATTCCTGACTCCGTCCCCTCCAATCCCTGCGGGTCTTGACCCTCCCGGCAGGCCTGCGGAGAAACAGTTTTTCGTCGAGTCGAGTATCGGGTCGTCAAGCTATCGATATGGCGCAGCGGAGCGTTAGACCTAACGAGACTTCCGTCCAATTTTTTGGGCATTTCGCCCCGACTTTGGACTCTAATCCGGCGCCACCCCTAGCGCCGGTCGGTCATTGCCTGGAACTGTCCACCCTTTTCCCACGGTTCCTGCTTGTTCCACGGGATCAACGACCCGCCATGGTCGTCAGGATCGTTGACCAGTGCAGTCTCTTTCTGTGTCGCGCATGAAGTCAAGGCGACCACGAACACGCAAAGCAAAATGGGAACGACTATTGTTCGGAGCTTAAGGACTTGTGCCAGCATAAATGACATTGTCTCCAGGTTGCACTTGGACGCCGCGCGCCAAGGTATTGGTGATGATATCGCCGATGGCCGTCGCCGGTTCAACTGAAGAAATGCGAATTTTTCCAATTAGCGTACCGTCTCGCAGAACGAGCATTTCGGAGTTCGGTTCGACTCCATTGCGTGCGCCAAGATTTAAGACCACGAAATTATAGGCCTGATTGCACGCAAGCACGTTTCCGTGCACGCCCGCGCGATGGCTGCTGACGGGTTCGTGCTGCGTACTTGCGGTCTCGCGCTCGCGCCGTTTTCTTGGTTCCACCTTCGCTGCTTCTTTGGGCTGCGCCGCGCGTTCTTGCGTGTCCTGGAGTTTTTCAGCCAGCAATGCTTTCTCCTTTTCCGCGCCGTCGAGCTGATGTCGGAGATCGTCGAGTTGCGATTGCAACTCGGCGCTCTGTGTATTCTCGGCGGGCGCAGCTGAGTTGCCGGGTGCGGAATCATTCGCTCCCCCTGCGCGGGGCCGCAACGCGGCGATCTCTTGCTGGCTGGCGTCCAATTTGCTTTGGAGGTCGGATTTTTCTTTTTCGGCTTGCGCGAGCGCCGCCTCGGCTTTTGCGGCGCGGTTTTCTTCTTCAGCAGTTTTGCCCTGTTGTTTCGCTCCGGAAAGCCCGGCAATCCCCGCATTCGATTTCGCTGCCACCTGCCTGCGCCCGGAAGACGCGTCGCTAATAGCCTTCGCGGTCACGACGTTCGCACGAAGTGCTTTCACTTTGTGGTTGTTCAAAAGACCAAAAAGAGCCGCCAGCACGAGGAAAATGATGGCCAAACGGCTCATGCTTCTCGGCGTGGCCGTAAAGAGCGCCGGTCCCCTTTGCGCCATAAGGATGCCTTTTAACAACGGATCACGTGAAAATGCAATTACGATTTCATGCTTCGCACGGGAGAGGGAAAATCTGGGGTTCGGATGTCAGACCGCTACCCCGGCAAGATCTGGGCTGCCAGTGGGCCTCGCCACAAATTCGCCAGGCTGCCGGCCGGCCGGCCAAATCAGCCGAGCTGGCTCACATCCAGTCGAATGTTAATCCAGATTGCGTTTCTCTACATTCTAATCGATAGAGATTCCATGGGACAGCAGCACCGTGTACGAGCCAAGCGCAAGCGGCATACAGCCTATTTGCGGCGCAAAAAGGCCGGCGCGCGAGCTGCCGCCACGCGGTCGGCGCCATCCAAGCGGCCGGCGCAGAAAGAAGCTAGCTCTGCGGAATAGCTTGGGTTCGATCGCAGCGCCAATCTGCAGATTGCCTGGTGATGCACGGCTGCGACCGCCCGCCGGATGTGGCCCCGGGCGATTGGTGCATTTCATTAACGCCTTGCTTCAGCGAGGTGTTTTGGGCGCGTGCAGTCTCGAAACCGCTTCAATGGTTCTATTTCGGGCGCGGCGAAACTGCTGAAGCAGTTTGCGTGTTGCTTTTGTTGCCAGCATCCCGCTGAATCGAGATTTTAACGAGAGCTGCACGAGTTTGAATGATTCGATTCATTCGAGACAAAACGTAGAGTATGGCGATGCAGCCGCGCGCGCGTTACCTGATCGTCGATGGGCACAGCGTCATCTTTGCCTGGCCGGAGCTGCGTCGACTCCACGCGCGGCGCTCGTCGCTAGCGCGAGAAGCGTTGATCAAGCAGTTGCGGGATTATCAGGATTGGACTGGGGTGCGCATCGTGGTCGTCTTCGATGGGAAAGGAGGGAAAACAAGCGCCATTTCGGAACCTGGCGAAGTGCAGATTTTCTATTCGCGCAGCGGACAATCAGCAGATGCGATTATTGAGCGATTGGCGAGCAAATACGCAAAACAGTTCGATCTGAGTGTGGCCACTTCCGATTCGATGGAAGCGCAGACCGTACAGGCGTGTGGCGCAGAACGGATTTCTCTTAAAGCATTGCGTGCGCTGCTTTCCAGCGCGCGACGATCCTAGAGTCCCAATTTCCTCTCAATCTCTTTTACTCGTGCGAAGAGTTTTCCGAGCCGGCGAAGCCAGGCAATCTGTTGCTTCGCTTCTTCAAGTGGCACGGCAGGTGACGCCCACCAAGTCCCGCCGTTGATGTTCTTCGAGATACCACTTTGCGCGCCGATGGCGGTGTTATCGCCAATCTCGATATGTCCAATGATACCAACCTGACCGCCAATTAGGACGCGCTGACCGATCTGGACGCTGCCGGCAATTCCCGTCTGCGCTGCGATGACGGTATTCTTGCCGATCACGACGTTGTGCGCAATCTGCACGAGATTGTCGATTTTTGCTCCCTCCTGGATCCAGGTCCGGCCAAACCGCGCCCGGTCGATGGTCGTGTTGGCGCCGATCTCGACGTCGTCATCGATCTGAACGATTCCAAGTTGCTGAATTTTCTGCTGCCGGCCATCTACCATTTCAAAACCGAATCCATCGGCTCCGATTACCGCGCCGCCGTGGATGATTACGCGGGAGCCAATCCGGCTTCGCTCTCGAATCGTTACTCGCGGATAAACAACACACCCGGATCCGATCACCGTCTCATGCCCGATGTAACTTCCTGCGCCGATGATTGTGTCGCTGTCGATTTTTGCCCCGGCTTCGATGACGGCGTTAGGCTGAATCGAAACCCGCTCTCCGAGCCGAGCGCTTGGATCAATCACCGCACTCGAGTGAATGCCGGGCGTAAATTGAACCGCTTTGGGCGCAAACTTGAGCACTACTTGCTCGAAGGCCTTCGTCGGATTTTGGACGCGAACCTGCGCGGCATCGATGGGCTCGGTAAAATCCGGCGGAACGAAAACCGCCGACGCGCGAGTTTTGCGTAACAGGGCGACATATTTTCGATTGGCAAAGAAGCTGATTTCTCCCAGCGTCGCTTCACCAAGCGATGCCGCGCCGGTGATTTGCAGCGATGGATCACCGACTGATTCACCGCCAGACATCGTCGCCAGCTCTTGAAGGGTGAAAGCTATCACAGCGCTAAAGCGGCACCGCACGCGTGTCGCGTGCTGGCAAGCGCGTCCTCGTGATCGCGGACTTTTGTTTCGATCTCCACTTCTTTCCTGCGCGGAACGTTTAAGAAAAGATTGCTTCGGCGTGACGCCCAAACCAGCACGCGAGCCCTTTGCGTTGCGCTCATTTCCAGCACGGCGGCCGTTTTTCGATGAATGCCTGAACGCCTTCAAGCGCAGCTTCATCCATCATGTTGCACGCCATGACTTGACTCGCTGCTTCGTAAGCCGCTGCGATGCCAAGTTCGGCTTGCCGATAAAAGAATTCTTTTCCCATTGCGACTGCGACGCGTGGTTTGGCGAGAATCATCGCGACAAGTTCCTCGAGCTCGGCATCCAGCTGTTCCGGTTCGACAACCCGATTGATCAATCCACTCGCCTTTGCTTGTTCGGCGCTGATAAATTCTCCGGTCACGAGCATCTCGAACGCTGCCTTGCGCAAAACATTTCGTGAGAGTGCCACGCCAGGTGTGGAGCAGAAAAGACCGACGTTTACACCGCTAACGGCGAATCTGGCCACGCTCGATGCGACTGCGAGATCGCACGTCGCGACCAACTGACAACCTGCGGCAGTGGCGATTCCCTGGACCCGTGCGATTACAGGGACCGGTAAACGCTGGATGCTCAGCATCACATCCGAGCATTGAGTGAAAAGCCGCTGGTAATACTCCGACGATGGATCGGCGCGCATTTCCTTGAGGTCGTGTCCGGCGCAAAAGGCTTTGCCTGCCGCACCAATGACGACTACACGGACGAATTCGCCGCCGATGATTGTGTTAAGTTCGCGCTGCAACTCGGCGAGCATCGCTTTAGATAAGGCGTTAAAAGCCCTCGGGCGGTTCAGCGTCAACGTGACCACGCCGCGCGCGTCCTGACTTCGCAAGATGAGTGGTTCTTGGGCTTCGGACATTTTCGGATGCGATGCCGATTCAATCGTTACTGAAGAGGCTTTCACCGGGGTTTGTGACGGTTAAACCGCAACCGCTCAAATTCCAAATCTGAAATTCGAAAAATTTAGTTTCCGTTTACTGCCAGCGACAACATCATGCATGTCGTCTAATGGAAACACTCTTTGCCAATGCTGAGGTCGTCGCCCGGTGGGATGAATGGAACGCGAACACTCCGCGGCGTCGCTTCTACCTTTTTGAGGGAGAGGCGAAGCGAGCCGTAACCTGCCTGCCTGCCTCGCGGACCAAATGTCCGCGGGGCGTTGTTCAGAAATGAAGATTGTCGCGATTGCTAATCAAAAGGGCGGCGTCGGGAAAACGACTACAGCGGTGAATCTCGGCGCTGCGCTCGCCGAAATGGGCAAACGGATTTTGCTGGTCGATCTTGATCCACAAGCAAACGCGACCAGCTCGTTTGGTCTGCAGGGCGTCGAGGAAAGCAGTCTCTACGAGCCACTCCTTGGCGGAAGTTCCATTACGGAAAGGATTTTCCCCACCCCGCGAGAAGGACTGTTTATTGTGCCCGCCGATCTTGATTTGGCCGGTGCGGAGGTGGAGATCGCGCGAATGCCGAATCATCTCACGCGACTGGCTGAGACACTCAAACCACTGCGCGCCGATCAGACATTCGACTTTGTGTTCCTGGATTGCCCGCCGTCGCTCGGAATCCTGATGAGCAATGCGCTCGCCGCCGCGGACGAACTATTGACTCCAATTCAATGTGAGTATTTCGCGCTGGAGGGATTGGTGAAAATTGTGCGGCTCATCGAGCAAGTGCTTGATTCAGGCGCGAACGAACGTCTGGAACTGGGCGGAATCGTTATGACCATGTTTGACGCGCGAACCAACCTTAGCCAGCAAGTAGTCGCTGACGTGCGAAAACATTTTGGTGAACGCGTTTACGAAACTGTGATTCCCCGCAGCGTGCGCTTGAGCGAGGCACCGAGCTTTGGGAAATCTATCCTGGAGTATGCGCCCAGCGGACCTGCAGCGCAGGCGTATCGCGCGCTGGCAAAGGAATTTCTCAAACGCCACGCATCGCCAGCCAGTGATGTCGCGATAGTGAAAACACATTTGTCGGAAAACCGCGGAAGCTAATCTGCTTTTCTACGGTCATTCCAATTTTCTCGGCCACACGACGCGAGGGGATATTGTCCGGATGAACCAGGGAAATCACGCGGGGCAGTTTTAGATCGACAAACGCATGATCGCGCACAGTGCGGGCCGCTTCCGTAATCAGACCGCGGTTCCGATACGCGGAATCGAGCCTGTATCCAATTTCGACCTCTTCGGGCGCCTCACGGTGATGGAGGAAACCGCAATAGCCAAGAACGCCGGGATTCTCGCGAAGAATAACTGCGAATGGCGAAGGTAAACAGCTTCGTCCCAGGAGAGAAATTTCTGCAGGATGACCTGCGTTTGCTCGCGCCTGTACGGGTTCAGCGAAAAGCGCATGAATTCCGGGTTCGCCATTAGCGCGGCTAATGTATCGAGATCGTCCGCACGAAACGGGCGCAGAATCAGGCGAAGCGTTTGTAGTTCCATGGTAGAGCCTCCGCGCTGTTCAAACCATGTTGGATCCCGGCCGGATGCCGACGGTGGCATACGACCCGGCCGCGAATTTCGACTTATAAATGAAAGTTACCTTGGTAATTCGACGATCGCTGCGTCTCGCGTCTTGTATTCTGCCACGAACGCCTTGCGGAACTGATCGAATGTTCCGCATTCAATTTCCATGCGCGCTCGGCTCATCAGGTTCACGTAAAAATGCAAATTGTGCAGCGTGATCAGGCGAAGCCCGAGAATTTCTTCCGCCTTAACAAGGTGCCGAATATAGCCGCGCGAGAATCCGCGGCAGGCCTCGCATCCGCAGTTTTCTTCTACCGGTCGTTTGTCCAGCGCGAACTCGGCGTTCTTTAGATTCAACGTACCCGTCGTGGTGAATGCGGTTCCATTACGTGCCAGGCGCGTTGGGAGCACGCAATCGAACATGTCCATCCCGCGCGCGACCATCTCCAGTAATTGCGGCGGCGTGCCGAGTCCCATTGCGTAACGCGGCTTGTGCGTTGGCAAGAATGGTTCAGCCGATTCAACCGCGCGCATCATTTCCTCCTCCGGTTCGCCCACGCTCACTCCGCCAATCGCGTAGCCGTCCAAATCAAGCTCCACAATTGCCTGCGCAGATTCACACCTCAGATCTTGAAATGTTCCGCCCTGAATTATTCCAAACAGGAGCCGGTTTGGAGCCTCCGCGTTATGCGCGATTACAGCCTTGCATCTTTTCGCCCACCGCTTCGTCAACTCAGCGCTTTTCGCAGCGTAATCGTATTCGCACGGATACGGAACGCATTCATCGAGAGCCATCGCGATATCGCTGCCCAGCGCGGTTTGAATTTTTATGGCGATCTCGGGCGAAATGAATGCACGGGCGCCATCAACGTGATTTTGAAATTCCACACCTTCCTCGGTGATTTTGCGCAACTTCGCGAGCGAGAAAATCTGGTACCCGCCGCTGTCGGTGAGAATCGGTCCATTCCAACCCATGAAATTATGCAGTCCGCCAAAGCGTTCGATCACGTCGAGTCCCGGCCTAACGAACAGGTGATAAGTATTCCCGAGAATGATCTGTGCCTTCAACTCGCGCAGTTCTCCCGGGCTGACGGCTTTTACCGTTCCCTGTGTTCCCACCGGCATGAACCCCGGTGTGTCGATTACGCCATGTGCTGTGGTTAGCCGTCCGCGTCGCGCCTTGGTCTGCCGATCTGTTACGAGTAGTTCGAACATTTTGGGTGTGGAGTTAGAGATTGCTCGACTTGGCTTGGAATGACAATCGAAGGCGCAAAATATTCTTTGCAGGCGGCGTTTTTCCCTCTATGTTGCGCGCTTACCGCATCAGGCGCGTGAGAGAGTTTGTTGCGCGGCCTGAAGCGGGTTTTTTGTCGCCGGAATAGAGACGTTTGGCGGCGCATTGTTTTTAGGATTTGGAAGATGCCCACCATCAATCAGCTGATTCGAAAAGGACGCCGGAAGGTGTCGGTGAAATCGAAGTCGCCGGCGCTGGCGGGTTGTCCGCAGCGGCGCGGTGTGTGTGTGCAGGTGATGACGCGCACGCCGAAGAAGCCGAATTCTGCCCTGCGCAAAGTGGCGAAAGTGCGGTTGACGAACGGCCAGGAAGTGATTGCCTACATTCCGGGCGAGGGGCACAATTTGCAGGAGCACTCGATCGTGCTCGTGCGCGGCGGACGAGTGAAGGATTTACCTGGCGTGCGCTATCACATTGTGCGCGGAACGCTTGACTCGCTTGGTGTGGACGGGCGGCGGCGCGGTCGCTCCAAGTACGGAGCGAAACGACCGAAGGGTGGTGGGGCGGCCGGTGGAGGCGGCGCGGCGAAAGCAGCGCCGGCAGCGGCCAAATAAAACAAGATCAAATTTGAAAGAAACGATCGACAATGTCGCGGCGGAGGAGAGTTCACAAAAAAGAGGAGCACGTCGATTCCCGATATGGGAGTCAGGCGGTAGCTCGTCTCATCACGACAGTGATGAAGCGAGGCAAGAAATCGCTCGCGGAACGGGTCGTGTACACCGCGATCGATAAATCGCGCGAAGGCTCTGATTCAGTCGACCCGCTGGAAATTGTAAATAAGGCGATCGAAAACGTCCGTCCGCGGCTCGAAGTGCGATCCCGCCGAGTTGGCGGCGCCACGTATCAGGTGCCGATGGAAGTGACGCCTGCGCGGCAAATCTCACTAGCCACGCGCTGGATTGTGCGATTTGCCGACGGCCGTAAGGGGTTGCGATTGGCTGATGCGCTTGCTCAAGAACTCAAAGACGCGGCAGCCGGCCAGGGCAACGCCATCAAGAAACGCGATGACACGCATAAAATGGCGCAGGCGAACCGCGCCTTTGCGCATTTCAGGTGGTGACAATTATGGCGACGGCGACAATGGAACAGAAGAAAGCTCCGGCGAAAAATCCGAACTCGCCGAACCGCAAGTTTGCGCTGGAACGCACGCGGAACATCGGGATCGCGGCCCACATTGATGCCGGCAAAACGACGATCACTGAGCGAGTCCTGTTTTACACCGGCATGATCCACAAGATGGGGGAAGTGCACGAGGGCACCACCGTTACGGACTGGATGGAGCAGGAACGAGAACGCGGAATCACGATTACCTCAGCGGCGACAACCTGCGCCTGGTCGCAACGCAAAGAAGAAGGCGTTTACAAAATCTTTGAAGGACTCAAGCAGCGCATCAACATCATCGACACGCCGGGTCACGTTGATTTTACTGCAGAGGTCGAGCGATCACTGCGTGTGCTTGATGGCGCAATCGCAGTTTTCGACGGCGTGGCTGGCGTGCAGCCGCAGTCCGAAACAGTTTGGCGTCAGGCGACCAAGTACAACGTGCCGCGCCTGGCATTCATCAATAAAATGGATCGCGTCGGCGCGGACTTCGAAATGTCGGTCGATAGCATCCATAAAAAACTCGGCGCAAACGCGTGGCCGGTTTTGCTGCCGCTGGGAAGGGAAGATCAACTGCGTGGCCAGCTCGATGTCATTAACAAGAAGGCGATTATTTATTCTGCGAACGATCAGCTTGGATCTACCTATGAAGTGACCGATGTGCCAAAGGAGCACATGGACGCAGTTGAGAAGGCGCGCAACGAATTAATCCAACAAGTTTCTAATATCGATGATGAAGTCGCCGAGGCAGTGCTCGAAGAACGCGAAATCACGCCGGGGTTGTTAAAGGCGGGTATTCGGCGCCAGACGATCGCGAATAAATTCGTGCCGGTTATTGGCGGCTCAGCTCTCAAGAATATTGGTATTCAATATTTGGTCGACGCGGTTGTCGATTACCTGCCAAGCCCGCTCGACATTCCGCCAGCCAAAGGCCAGAACCCCGATACGGGCGAGCCAATGGAAGCGGTGACCGATGACGACGGCACGTTCTGTTCGATCGCGTTCAAGCTGTGGAGCGATCCCTTTGTCGGGAAACTGGTGTTCTTCCGCGTTTATTCCGGCACCCTCAGCAAAGGTGACACTGTTTACAATCCGCGCACGAACAAACGTGAGCGGATTTCGCGTTTAATTCAGATCCAGGCCGACAAACGCGAAGACATCGAAACGTGCTATTCGGGTGATATCGCCGCGATCGTCGGAATCAAAAATATCACCACAGGCGACACGCTCTGCGATGAGGATCATCCCATCCTTCTCGAACCGCCCTCTTTTCCGGATCCGGTCATCTCGATGGCAATTGAACCAAAGACAAAATTGGACCAGGAAAAGATGGCGACCGCATTGCAACGGCTCGCCGAGGAAGACCCGACTTTCCGCGTCTACACGCACGAAGACACCGGCCAGACCATCATCGCCGGAATGGGCGAGTTGCACTTGGAAATCATTCGTGACCGGATGTTCCGAGAATTCAAAGTGGACGCGAACGCTGGCAAACCGCAGATCGCGTACCGCGAAACCATCACCGCCGGCGCCCATGGCGTTGGCAAATTGATTAAGCAATCAGGCGGTCGCGGTCAGTATGGGCACGTGGAAGTGGACGTGCGTCCCGCGGCGCGCGGCAACGGTCTCACCGTCGAGAACAAGATCGTGGGAGGCGTTATTCCGAGGGAATACATCCCGGCGGTGAAGAAGGGCATCGACGAAGCGGTGCTCAACGGCGTGCTAGGCGGTTATCCCGTTGTCGACGTGGAAGTGGACATCGTTTACGGCTCGTTCCACGAAGTCGATTCCAACGAACTCGCATTCAAGATGGCGTCGATTTTCGCCATGAAAGACGGCTTCAGGCAGGGAAAACCAATCCTGCTGGAGCCGATCATGAGGGTCGAGAATATTACGCCGGAAGAATATCAGGGGGATATTTGCGGCGACTTGAGCCGGCGGCGTGGTGCGATCAACAGCATCGAGACACGCGGCAACATGGTGATCATTCACGCGATGGTCCCGCTGGCGGAATTGTTCGGATATGCGACGGCGATCCGGTCGTTGTCTAAAGGCCGCTCGAGTTATTCGATGGAGCCGTCATCCTTTGATCCGGTCCCGGCGAATTTGGTGGCGGCCATCCTTGATCAAAAGGAGGCGAAATGAGCAATGGCCAGCGCATCCGCATTCGCCTGAAGGCATTCGACCACCGAATGCTGGACCAATCGGCGATGGAAATTGTGGATACTGCCAAACGAACCGGCGCGCGCGTGGCCGGACCGATTCCGCTGCCGACGCTGATTGAAAAATTCACGGTGAATCGTTCGCCGCACGTGGACAAGAAATCGATGGAACAATTTGAAATTCGCACTCACAAGCGCCTGCTGGACATCATCGAGCCAACCGCGAAAACGGTGGACGAATTGAAGAAACTGAATCTGCCCGCGGGAGTTGACATCACGATTAAAATTTAAGCGGAGCCGCTTCTGAAACATTTACAATTGCACGGTCATGAACATCGGACTTCTTGGACAAAAAATTGGTATGACCAGCGTTTACGACGCCAGGGGCCGATTGTGTCCGGTGACTGTCATCGTAGCTAGCGATAATGTTTTGTTGCGCCGTTTGACCGAAAAGAGCGAAGGCTATTCTGCTGTGCAGGTCGGGTTCGGCGAGCAAAAGAAATCGCGTGTAACGAAGGCGTTAATCGGTGAATTCAAGAAGGCCGGTGTCGAACCGCAGCGGTTCGTGCGTGAATTTCGCCTGAAAGACGATCTTCCCGAAGGTGAAATCAATTTGAGCGTTACGCAATTTCAGGCCGGCGATTTCGTCGATGTGATTGGCCGATCTAAAGGCAAAGGCTTTCAAGGCGTGATGAAGAAGCACAACTTCGCGGGCCAAGGCGCGGCGCACGGCTCCAAAACGCACCGGCGCATTGGCGCGGTTGGCAATCGTTCTACGCCGGGACGCATTTGGAAGAACCAAGGAATGCCCGGTCATATGGGCGATCAGCGCGTTACGGTGCAAAATCTTCAGGTCATGCAGGTGCGCGAAGCGGAAAAAACCATTTTGGTGAGCGGCGCGGTGCCGGGCGCGAACGGCAGCTATGTGATTGTGCGACCGGCCATTAAACATCCAGAACGGGTAATGGCACTTCATGCTGAACACCGAAAGCATGAGGAAGAAGAGAAGGCGAAGAAGCCGAAAACCCTGCGTGAAATGGCGCAGCACAAATGAGCGCGAAAGTTTTGACCAAAGCCGCGGCCAAAGAAGCGAAGATCGACATCATTGAGGACGGTCGCGGTACGCAGGCTGTGCACGACGTGATTGTGGCGATGCGCGCGGCGCGGCGTTCCGGCTCGGCCAACACAAAAACCAAAGCCGAAGTCGATTTATCAGGCGCAAAACCGTGGCGGCAAAAGGGAACAGGTCGCGCCCGGGCCGGTTACAAGTCGTCGCCCATCTGGCGCGGCGGCGGCGTGGTTTTTGGGCCGAAGCCGCGTGATTATTCGAAGAAAGTCGCAAAGTCAGTTCGGAGACTGGCCTTCCGCAAGGCGCTGAGCGAACGCATCAATGCCGGCGATGTTTTGACGATCGATGATTTCGTTGTGCCGAAGTTGAAGACGAAGGCATTCGTCGATCTTCTCAGGGAACAGACGGATGCCAAGAAAGTGCTTATCGTTTCCGATTCGTTTGACGAAAAAACCTACAAATCGGCTCGCAACGTAAAGCCGGTGGGACTCGCCATTGCCTCAGACGTGAACACGGAGCAATTGCTTGGATTCCAAAAGATTCTCGTTACGCAGAAGGCCTTGGAAAAATTGGCGGAAAGGACACGTCCGGGCACACCAAAAACTAAGGCGTGATAAAATGAACGAACCACACGAGATCATTAAGACCGCCTCGTTGACGGAAAAATCAACGCTGATGAGCGAGAAACAGAACAAGTACGTCTTCCGCGTCAGCCCCAAGGCGAACAAGATTCAGATCAAGAATGCAATCGAACGGCTGTTTCAGAAAACCGTTGTCGATGTGAACACATGTAACTACGCCGGCAAAGAAAAACGGCTCCGTGGCCCGGTTGGGCGACGCTCGCGATGGAAGAAAGCAATCGTGACTTTGAAGGAGGGCGACAAGATCGATCTGATCTGATCGCGAGAAGTTATGGCTTTGAAAGAATTTCGCCCATTAACGCCCACGCTGCGTTTCAAGTCGCTGCCTGCGTTCGATGAAATCACGAAGGGGCGCCCTGAAAAGAGCCTTGTTGAGCCGAAGAGGAAAACGGGCGGCCGCAACAGCTACGGGCGGATGACATCGCGACACATCGGCGGCGGTCACAAACAGAAATATCGCAAGGTCGATTTTAAACGTCGTAAGTGCGGTGTCCCGGCTGAAGTGCTCGGGATCGAATACGATCCGAACCGCTCCGCCCGTATTGCTCTCATCAAATATTCTGACAGCGAACTAAGCTACATTCTTGCGCCGAACGGACTTCAGGTCGGAGCGACCGTTAATGCTGGAAATGATGTTACACCTGAATTGGGAAATGCGCTGCCGCTTCGGGCCATTCCTCTCGGCACGAACGTTCACAACATTGAATTGACTCCAGGACGCGGCGGGCAGGTCGCGCGTAGCGCCGGGCAACAGGCGACGCTCACTGCGCTCGAAGCTGGTTATGCGCTCGTGAAGTTGCCTTCGGGAGAAATTCGTCGGATTCATGAGAACTGCTTCGCGACCATTGGCCAGGTCGGCAACGTGGACCACATGAACGTTTCGAGCGGCAAAGCGGGTCGCACTCGCTGGCGAGGCCGCCGGCCGCACGTGCGCGGCATGGTGATGAACCCGATCGATCATCCCATGGGCGGCGGTCAGGGAAAATCGAAGGGAGGCGGCGGTCGCCATCATCCGGTCAGCCCATGGGGACAATTGGCCAAAGGATACAAAACGCGCTCGAAGCATAAGCCAAGCGATCGATTTATTTTGGAAAGGAGAAGAGCGAAAAAGAAAACGTGAGATATCGTTGGTGAGAAGTTAGAGGTGGCGTTTACTTCTCACTTTGACATATCACTTCTCACTTGAAATTTATGGCTAGATCGTTAAAGAAAGGACCCTTCGTCGAGTCTTATCTTCTTGAGAAGATCGATAAGATGAACGCGTCGGGCGCAAAGAAACCGATCAAAACCTGGTCGCGGCGCTCGATGGTGACGCCGGACTTTGTCGGCCACACGTTCCTGGTGCATAACGGGAAAACCTTTAATTCCGTTTTTGTCACAGAGAACATGGTCGGCCACAAACTCGGCGAATTTTCGCCTACACGTGTGTTTAGGAAACACGGTTCGCACACGGCGAAGGTCACGAAATAATTGCGAATTGCAGATTGCGGATTGGCTGCTCGCGGCGATGTCGCGGGATAGTGCAATTTGCAATTTGCAATTTGCAATTTGCAATTGGGTTTTGCGCATACGCGCAGGGAAACAGTTCTTTGTCAGAATTCAGGAGTGAAAGCGGTACGCAATCGGCGACGGCGCAGACTGCAGCGGCGGAAACTGAAGAATTGCGAAGGCAATTATCCGTTGCGCAGGAATCGCTGAAGGCCTTGACGAGTAGCCTGGCGGAATCGAATGCAGAGGCGGAAGAGTTGCGGCGCAAGTATTCCGATCTCGAATTGCGAATGGAAGCGCTGGGGTTGACGTCGGCGAACAAGGACCGGGCAAAACTCGAGCAGCGTTTGCTCGCCGCGGTAAGTGATCTTCAGCTGGCCCAGAAAGCCCGCGACGAGTATCGCGATCAGGTGCTGCGGCTAAGCGAAGCAATCTTGCGCTACCTGAAAACGTCGCAGGGCGGTGATGCGCAGGCGCGGATGGATTTGGAAACGCAATTACGCGGCGCGAACGAGTTGGTCGCAAAATCGACAAACCCGGCGGAGGTTCAGGAGTCGACTTTGATGGACGGCAGCGTGATCAGTGTGAAGGAGGAGTGGTCATTTATCGTCGGCAACCTTGGCGAAAAACAGGGAGTGAAGATCGGGATGCCAATGCGAGTGATGCGCGACGACCGAAGGATCGCTACGCTGCAGGTAGTCGACGTGCGGCAGAAAATTTGCGGCGCCGTGGTTCAGGAAATGGATTCGAAGAAGGAGAAAATTAAGGTGGGAGACCGCCTCCAAGTGGATGCGCAACCCGATGTGAGTTTGAGATAATGGAAGTCAGATCAACATATAAGTATGCGCGGATTTCGCCCTTTAAGGTGCGCGAAGTCACGCGCGAGATTCAGGGTCTGCCGGTTTCGGCGGCGCTCGATCTACTCGCGTTCACCCCGAAGAAAGCAGCGTTTCTTATCGGCAAGACCCTTAAAAGCGCGATCGCCAATGCCGAGAACAACGCGAACCTGAAACCTGATGGCTTGGTGGTGAAAGAAGCGACAGTCGGCGAAGGCCCAACGCTCAAGCGGATCATGGCGCGTGCTCGCGGTAGTGCCAGCCAAATTCTGAAGCGCACCAGTCATATTCGCATTGTGCTCTCCGACGAGATTGCAATTGAAACGCGAAAAACACGGAAAGCAAAGCGAAACCAGGGGAAGAAAGCTGCAAAGAAAGAGACTAAGAGCGAAACGACCGAATCCGCGCCGGCTGAGAAAAAATCCGCCAAAAAGCACGAGTAAGAAATCAAACAAATAAGTTAACGATGAACTGTCATTCCGAGCTAAGCGCAGCGTTGGGGATTGCCGCGGGATCCCTTGACTTCGCCCGGGGTGACACCAAGTGGGGAGCGAACTAGGAACATTATGGGACAAAAAGTTAATCCAATTGGATTCCGCCTGAACGTGAATCGCGACTGGCGATCGCGCTGGTACGCCTCGCCGCAGGAATTCCCCTCGTTTCTACACAACGATCTGAAAATCCGCGATTACGTTAAGAAGAAGCTGCAATTTGCCGCGGTTGCGAAAATCGTGATTGAACGGGCTTGGAACTCAATTCGCGTCACCATTCACACCGCACGTCCCGGCATTGTGATCGGGCGAAAGGGAGCGGAGATCGAAAAAATGACGGAAGAAATTTCCAAGATGGCCGATGGCAAACAGGTGAAAATCGACATTCAGGAAATCAAAACACCGGAACTCGACGCGCAACTGATTGCCGAAAACGTAGCGCTGCAAATTGAGCGTCGCATCGCTTATCGGCGCGCGATGAAAAAAGCAGTGCAAACGGCAATGGATTTTGGTGCAGAGGGAATCAAGATCCGTTCCTCCGGGCGACTAAACGGCGCTGAGATCTCGCGTTCGGAATGGTACCGGGAGGGAAAAATTCCACTGCACACGCTACGCACGCCAATTGATTACGGCTTTGCTGAGGCCAATACGGTTTACGGAAAAATTGGGGTGAAATGTTGGATCTGCAGAAAAGAAGAGCGGCCCGCGGAAGCTCCCGCCCCACCTGCCGCCCCGCCACCGCCCGAGCCAGCCCAAGTGTAAGAGGAGTTTTTTATGCCATTGATGCCCAAACGCGTGAAGTATCGGAAGGCCCAGCGTGGTAGCAGAAAGGGGACGGCTTCGCGTAATCTGACAATTGATTTTGGCGAGTTTGGATTGCAAACGCTCGAACGTGCGTGGATTACCAATATACAGCTGGAAGCCGCGCGAGTTGCGCTCACTCGCAATATGAAGCGCAAAGGCAAACTGTGGATTCGCGTGTTCCCGGATAAGCCGGTCACTTCGCGTCCACCGGAAACGCGCATGGGGAAGGGCAAAGGGCAGCCCGAGTCCTGGGTCGCCACGGTGCGGCCCGGCAATATTTTATTTGAGCTCGATGGCGTCCCGGAATCCGTCGCGCGTGAATCTTTGCGGCTGGCAGCGGACAAGTTACCTGTGCGCACGAAGTTTCTCACACGTCATCACGTGAGGGCTGCTTGACAACCATGAAAATGAAAGAACTCACGGAGCTGGGTATGGACGAGTTGCTGACCAAGCGGCGGGACCTGCGTCAGGAAAGCCTGCATATGCGTTTGCAACAGCAGAGCGGTCAGCTGGAGCAGCCGAGCAGGCTGCGCCTACTGCGGCGCGACCTCGCCAGGATTGAAACAGAACTATCGCAGCGCATGCAAAAAGTCGAGAGGAAGTAGACATGGCCGAGCAAGAATCTCCGTCTTCATCAACATCAAACCAGGCCGATCTGGTAAGCCGTGGTGCGCGGAAGACACGCACAGGGAAGGTGGTTTCCAGCAGCATGAACAAGACCATCGTGGTACGTACAGTCACGCGCGTGCCGCATCCGAAATTCGGCAAGATCGTCAAGCAGATGAAAAAATTTTATGCGCACGACGAACAGAACCAGGCGAAGCCCGGGGACATTGTTCGCATCATGGAAACGCGGCCGCTGAGCAAGCTGAAGCGATGGCGCCTTGTGGAAGTCATTCAGAAATAAAATTCCAATGGTGCAAATTCGATCCAGACTGGATGTGGCAGACAACACCGGCGCGCGCATGGCGACGATGATCGGCGTGATCGGCAAACAGACGCGTTACGCCGGTATCGGCGATGTGATCACCGCCAACGTGAAGGAGGCCAGCTCGACTGGCACGGTAAAAAAGGGCGAAGTGGTGCGCGCGGTTCTCGTTCGCACGAAACAGCCGATCCGGCGCGAGGACGGCTCGCTGCTTCGCTTTGATAATAATGCCATCGTGATTATCGACAAAGACTTGAATCCACGCGGCACACGCATCTTCGGGCCGGTCGCACGCGAGTTGCGGGAGCGCAATTTCATGAAGATTGTCTCGCTCGCTCCTGAAGTCTTATGAACCGCATCAAGTATCACGTTAAAAAAGGCGACCACGTCGAGGTCATTTCCGGGAATTTCCGTGGCTCTTCCGGAAAGATTCTCGCAGTGTTTCCAGGGAAACAACGGGTGTTGGTCGAAGGCGTCCGTATCATTAAGAAGCACCTCCGCAAATCGCAGGATAACCCCAGCGGCAAGATCGCCGAGCGCGAGGGTCCGATTCACATTTCTAACGTGCGATTGCTCGAGCGCGAGAAACCAGAGAAGGATGCAAAATCAGAGAAAGCTAAAAAGGGGGCGCAATCTGAGCCCGGCGGAGAGCCGCGCAAATAGGGACAGCTTGCTAGTATGGAAAACGAATTTCGTCGTCACTACAAAGAGCAGGTGATGCCGGCGCTTAAAAAACGCCACGGCTACAAAAACGTGCATCAGATCCCGAAGGTCGAGAAGGTCGTAATCAATACGTCGGTCGGTTCACAATCCGACGTGAAACAGGCGCTGGAAGAAGCAAAATCGGAACTGGCACTGATTACGGGACAGCGCTCGGTCGAAACGCTGGCGAAGAAGAGCATTTCCAACTTCAAATTGCGCAAAAATCAAGCGATCGGCGCGAAGGTTACTCTGCGTGGAGAGCGCATGTACGAATTCCTTGAGCGCTTCATTAAGGCGGCCCTTCCGCGCATTCGTGATTTTCGCGGCGTATCGCCCCGGTGTTTTGATAACCACGGCAATTACACCATCGGAATTTCAGACCAGTCGATTTTCCCCGAAATCGAGCTGGACAAAATCAAGCGCAACATCGGATTTGATGTTACAATTGTCACCACGGCGCGAACGGACGAGGAAGCTAAATCGCTGTTGAGCGAGATGGGGATGCCGTTCAGCGACCGGGCAAGGAAGCCCGCTGCGCAAGCCGCCTGATTTTTGTATGAGCACTGTTACAGATCCTATTGCTGATTTTCTAGCGCGCGTCCGCAATAGCGCGCGTGCGCAACAACCTGAGATGCTTGTTCCCTACTCGAAAATCAAAGCCGAACTTGCGCGCATCTTGAAAGAGGAAGGCTACATCTCAGATTACTCGGTCGACATAAGCGACGAGCGTCCGCGAATCAAAATCATCAACAAACTCGTGAACCGATCGAGCGCGATTGCAGGACTGCGGCGTGTCAGCCGCCCCGGGTTGCGCCGTTATGTGGGTGCGGACGAAATCCCGCGAGTCCTTGGTGGAATGGGCGTGGCGATAGTTTCCACTTCGCGAGGTATTTTATCCGGACGCGAAGCAAGAAAGCAAAAACTCGGCGGCGAACTGCTGGCGTACGTTTGGTGACGATTTACGCTGTAACGTTTTAACAAATCACGAACTCATGTCACGAATTGGAAATAAACCGGTCGAGATTCCCGATAAGGTCAAGGTGAACATTGGTGACGGCGGAGAAGTGTCGGTGGAAGGGCCGAAGGGCAAAATGCAGTGGACGCTTCCCCGGGAGATCAAGGCCAGCGTACAAGACAACCGTGTATCGCTTCTGCGTGAAGCGGAAACGCGGAGTGCGAAGGCGTTGCACGGACTTTCGCGCAGTCTCGTGCACAACATGATTCAGGGAGTGAGCGAAGGTTTCACGAGACAACTCGAGATCGAAGGCGTCGGATTCAGAGCGGCTGTGCAGGGATCGAATCTCAATTTGAGCCTCGGCTTTTCGCATCCGGTTGCATTTCCAATTCCAAAGGACATCAAAATTATAGTGGCCGATAACACGAAAATTACGATCCAGGGCGTGGATAAAAAGTTAGTCGGGCAAGTTGCAGCCGACATCCGCGGCTTTTATCCGCCGGAGCCTTACAAGGGGAAAGGTGTTCGTTACGCCGGCGAGCAGATTCGTCGCAAGGTAGGAAAGACCGTTCAATAAGCATGGCGACAATTCGTAAGGCAGCGCGGCAGCGCATCCATAGAAGGATTAGAAAAAGAGTTGCAGGCACGGCGCAACGTCCGCGGCTCGCGGTTCATTTCTCCGGGAAACATATTTATGCTCAGGTAATCGACGACGATGCTGGACGCACAATCGCCGCTGCATCTACTGCTGACCGCTCGTTGCTCGGCGAAGCCAAAGCGCATTCAAACCAGGCTACGGCGCAACTTGTCGGCAAGGCAATCGCGGAGCGGTCACTAGCGAAGAATCTTGACCGAGTTGTTTTTGATCGTGGCGGTTTTCGCTACCACGGAAAAGTAAAGGCACTGGCAGATGCTGCGCGCTCTGGCGGTTTAAAGTTTTAACTCATGAATCACACAACCTCAGGAAGACGAGGCGACTCACGTCGGACAGATAAGGCTTCGACGGCAAAAGGCGACACAAGTGAGAAAGTCGTGTTTATCAACCGCTGCGCGAAAGTCGTGAAGGGTGGCCGCCGATTCAGCTTCAGCGCTTTGATTGTGGCTGGCGATCACGATGGACGCGTGGGATACGGGTTTGGCAAAGCCAACGAAGTCTCCGAGGCGATTCGTAAAGCGTCCGAAGCGGCACGCAAATCGATGCAAAAAGTTTCACTCAACGAAAATACTATCCCGCATGAAGTGATCGGCGATTTCGACGGTGCGCGAGTGCTGTTGCGTCCTGCGTCGCCGGGAACCGGGATTATTGCCGGTGGCGGCGTGCGAGCGGTTGCGGAAGCGGCCGGCATTCGCGACGTACTGGCAAAATCGCTCGGGTCAAGCAATCACGCCAACGTAGTTAAGGCTACGATCGCCGCCCTGCGATCGCTTCGCCGGAAAGATGAAATTTTCAAGGTGCGCGGGATTGCGTCGCGCGATGGAAAGGGTGAATTACATGCTGCGGCTTCATAATCTGCGGCCACGTCCAGGTTCGCGTCACCGTGTCAAACGGCTAGGTTCCGGCGAGAGTTCCGGCCACGGAAAGACCAGCGGCAAGGGCAGTAAAGGCCAAAAGGCGCGTTCCGGTGGGAGCATCCGGCTCGGGTTTGAAGGCGGCCAAATGCCGTTGATTCGGCGATTGCCCAAGCGCGGATTTAACAACGCGGCTTTTCACAAGCGTTACGCGATTGTGAACGTGAGCGACCTGAAGGAGTTTGGGGCCGGCACCGTCGTAAACGAACAGCTCTTACGCGAATCGAATCTGGTCCGCGGTCACTTCGTCGGGATAAAAATTCTTGGCGACGGCGAACTGAAACAAAGTCTGAAGGTGCAAGCGGATAAAGTTAGCGCGACCGCACGCGAAAAAATCGAGAAGGCGGGCGGAACCGTTACGTTGGTTGAGGCACGCAGAATCAAGAAGGCCGAAACAGACCTTCCTCCGTCCGAGGCGAATTCTGATGCCGCGACGGCTAAGCCGCGCGTGAAAGCGAAGACCAAATCACGCAGGAAAAGCCGCGAATGATTTCTGCCTTTTTAAACACAGTCAAAATACCGGAGTTGCGCCGGCGCATTTTATATACGCTGGCGGTGATTGTGATTGTGCGTTTGGGCGCTGCGATCACGACCCCGGGTGTCAACCAAGGCGTTTTACAGGAGTGGTTTCACACTTCATTGAGCCAGCGCACTGGAGGTGGACTGGCGGCGCTCTTTAACTTGTTTAGCGGCGGTGCGCTGGAAAACTGCGCCGTGTTCTCCCTCGGCATTATGCCGTACATCAGCGCGTCGATCATGATGCAATTGCTGACCGCGGTGATTCCACAACTCGGCAGGTTGTCGCGCGAAGACGGCGGACGCCAGAAGATCATGCAGTTAACACGCTACACGACAGTCGTGCTATGCATTTTCCAAGGATACCTGCTGGCACTTTCATTTCAGCACCCGGAGTCGTATCACACAATGCTGCCGGGGATCACTGACACGATCAGGCAGCTTGGGATTCCGCTGGTGGACGATCTTGGCTGGAAATTCCGAATCATAACAGTGATCTCCCTAACGACCGGCACGATGGTGCTGATGTGGTTGGGCGATCAAATTACCGAGCGCGGTATTGGCAACGGTATCTCGCTGATCATTACGATCGGCATCGTTGCGCGGCTACCTGCAGCGCTCGTGCAAGCGTGGAAGACTTTTGTGCCGTCGGGGCAAACGGGTGCAAGCCAGGTAAACCCGATGGTGCTCGTGTTGCTCGTCTTGGTTTTGATCTTTGTCATCGCCGCAGTAATCGCGATTACCCAGGGCGTCCGGAAAATCACTGTGCAGTACGCCAAGCGCGTGGTCGGCCGGAAAATGTACGGCGGTCAGACGCAATACATGCCTTTGAAAGTCAATTACGCCGGCGTGATGCCGATCATTTTTGCCTGGGCGCTGCTTCTTTTCCCTGCCACGATTGTCCAGTACGGATTTAGAAATAGCCCCACTGCCGCGCGCATCGCCGCCGCGCTTTCCACGGGCTGGCCGCATTATGTCGCTCTTGCGGCAATGATTTTCTTCTTCAGTTACTTCTGGGTCGCCACGCAATTTCAACCAACCCAGATCGCGGACGATCTTAAGAAATATGGCGGTTACATCCCTGGTGTGCGGCCGGGAAAACCAACCGCTGATTTTCTCGATTTTACGATGACGCGATTGACGTTTGCCGGTGCTATTTTTTTGACGCTCATCGCAGTTTTTCCAAGCCTCCTGAGCCAATCGCTGAACGTCCCGGTAATCACCGCTCAGTTTTTCGGTGGCACAAGTTTATTGATCATCGTTGGTGTCATGCTCGATACGATGCGGCAAGTCGAGACTCACCTGATTCAGCGGCATTATGACGGCTTCCTGCGCAAAGGCCGGATCCGAGGGAGGTCGTTTGATCGCGCTGCCTACGCGCGCGGCGACGCGGCGGCAGGCGGCACATTGATGTGGCTGTATGTGGGCATTGCCGTACTCGTGATTGCCGGGGTCGCGATTTTTCTGTATGGGCGATAGGTGAAAAGGCGGCTTGTTCTTCTCGGCCCGCCCGGTTCCGGCAAAGGCACCCAGGCGGAAATGATTACGCGGCACTTCGGGATACCGGTGACTTCACCTGGAGCGATTCTGCGCCGTGAACGCGATCTTGGAACACCGCTGGGACAGGAAACTGCCGAAGCGCTTCGGAGCGGCGGACTCGTCTCGGACCAGATTATCATCGAACTCATCGAAGACTGGTTGCGGTTGCACGGCGGCCATGGATTCGTCTTCGATGGATTTCCTCGAACGTTGCCGCAGGCCGAAAGTTTGATGTCGATGTTGACCAAGTTGCGCACAGCGCTGGATTTGGCGATCTGGCTGGAGGTATCGGAGGAAACAGTGCGCGATCGCATCAGTGGGCGTCTTCAATGCGCCGAGTGCGGTTTTACAACCAGCTCGTCGAGTGCGCAGTTTGCCAACCGTCCAGTATGCCCGTATTGCGACGGGCGACTGGAACGGCGTAACGATGATGATCTGGGCGTTTTGCAGACGCGATTGCAAGAATTTCGCACGAAGACCGAACCGCTGGGAGCTTTTTACAAAAAACTGTCGATTTTGCATCGGCTCGATGGCAACCGCGACCGGGACGCAGTTTTCAACGAGATCTCGCGGTTGATTGAAGATAAAACCCCGAAATGATTCCCATCAAGAACGCGAAAGAAATTGAAAAGATGCGGCAGGCATGCCGCACGGCGAGCGACATCCTCGACCAGGTCAGCGACCTGATTCGCCCTGGAATCACGACGAAGGAAGTGGACCAGGCAGCCGCGGATTTCATGAACGACGCCGTTGTGAAAAGCGCGTTTCTTGGTTACCGGATGGGACACCATGTTTTTCCTGGAAACATTTGTATCTCGCTTAATGACGAAGTTGTCCACGGTATCGGCAGCCAGCGGCGAATTCAGTATGGCGATATAGTAAAGCTCGACATCGGTATCGTTCAGGATGGTTGGGTTGGAGATAATGCCACGACTGTTCCCGTCGGAATTGTCGACGAGCGGACGGACGATTTGCTGCGCGTGACCGAAAACGCGCTCGCGCGCGCCATTCGCGTCGCTCATGAGGGTCGTCGCGTGGGCGATATCTGCGCCGAAATCGAGGATGAAGCGCGCCAGCATGGTTTTTCAGTGGTACGCGAATTCGTCGGGCACGGCGTTGGACGCAAAATGCATGAGGAACCGCAGATTCCCAATTACGGCAAACGGGGAAGTGGACCAAAATTGAAGGCGGGTATGACGCTCGCCATTGAGCCGATGATTAACATCGGCACCTCCGAAGTCCGCTTGCTCGAGGACGGCTGGACGGTATGCACGGCGGATGCCCTGCCGTCGGCGCACTTCGAACATACGGTTCTGATTACGAAGGACGACCCGGAAATTCTGACATGGCGCGCAAAGACGCAATTGAGGTAGAGGAGACCATCGTGGAGTTGCTGCCTAACACAATGTTCCGGGTCGACATTCCGGGTGGCCGTACCCTGCTGGCACACATCTCGGGCAGAATGCGTCTGCATTTCATTCGGATCTTGCCAGGAGACAAAGTTATGCTAGAGATTTCACCCTACGATTTGTCGAAGGGGCGAATTATTTATCGCCAAAGATGACAACCCGGCGGGCGGCCGCGGTTTTCGATTTCGCGAATTATGAAAGTACGACCATCAGTAAAAAGGCTTTGTGCCAGTTGCAGGATCGTGAAGCGCAAAAACGTGGTGCGCGTGATCTGCAAAAACCCGCGGCACAAGCAGAGACAAGGGTGATTGGTGAGAAGTAATCAGTGATTTGTTATGCCAAGACTATTAGGAGTTGAAATTCCAGCGGATAAACGCGTCGAGGTGTCCCTTACGTACATCTATGGAATCGGGTTTAGCGCAGCGAAGCGCATTCTTGAGCAGACCAACATTAATCCGAACATTCGTGCCAAAGACCTCACCCCGCAGCAGTTGAACGAGATCATTCACGCGATCACTAACAACAAAATCAAAATCGAAGGCGACCTGCGACGCGACGTGCAGGGTAATTTGAAACGTCTGCAGGCGATCAATTCCTATCGTGGCATTCGTCATCGGAAAGGTTTACCCGTGCGTGGCCAACGCACTTCAACAAATGCCAGAACACGGAAGGGGCCGCGCAAGACTGTGGGCGTAATTCGCAATCCCGACGCGAAAGCTGGCAAAGTCTAATCACGATTCACATGGCTGAAGAAACGAATCCCGAAACTCCCGACGACACAAAGGCCGCCGGCGATGCAACTCAAAAGGAGCCGGCCCCGACAGAGGTTGCTCCAAAAGCTGAAGCAGTTCCCAAGCGTGCCGGGCCAAAGAAAACGGCGAAGCCGAAGAAAGACCAGCCTGCGCCTGCGACCGGAGCGCCGGAGAATCTTTCACTTTCAACCGACGAGGTTGAAAAACCGAAGATCGTCAAGGCCAAAGGGAGCAAGAATGTTCATTCCGGCGTCGCGCATGTGCTGGCTACTTTCAACAACACCATCGTCACGATTACCGATCTGAAAGGCAATGTGATTGGATGGTCGAGCGCCGGAAAGGTTGGTTTTAAAGGTTCGCGCAAAAGCACCGCTTACGCGGCGCAAATGGTGGCCCAGGACGCCTCGCGCCAGGCCATGGGTCACGGGCTAAAGGAAGTGGAAGTGTTGGTCAAAGGCCCGGGAGCCGGGCGCGAATCTGCTGTGCGGGCTTTGCAAGCGATCGGGCTCGATCTCACCGTAATTCGCGACGTTACGCCGGTGCCGCACAACGGTTGCCGCCCGCCCAAGCAGCGCCGGGTCTAAGGTCGAACATCAAATTTACGAATGGCTAGATACACAGGACCAAAAACCAGAGTAAGCCGGCGTTACGGTGTACCGCTCTTCGGTTCTTCAAAGGCTCTCGAGCGGAAGAATTATCCACCGGGCATGCACGGCCCGCGAGGCTCCCGTCGCAAGCAATCCGATTACGCCATTGCGCTCGGTGAGAAACAGAAGCTTCGCTATCAGTACGGACTGCTCGAGCGACAATTCCGGCGCATTTTTCAACGTGCGTTGCGCAAGCGCGGCGTCACCGGTGAAACGCTTCTTCAGTTGTTGGAAACCAGACTCGATAACGTCGTTTACCGCCTTGGCTTTGGAAACACGCGGAGCGCCGCGCGGCAACTGGTGTCACATGGCCATGTGCTCGTAAATGGGCGTCGCGTCAACGTCCCTTCTTACAATGTAAAGGCCGGTGATGAAGTGACGATCAAAGACAAACCGAAATCGCTTCAACTGGTACTGCGGAATCTTGATCTTACGCAAATTGTTCCCGTCCCCGACTGGCTCACAGTCGATCGCGATGGCCTGAGCGGCAAAGTAGCGCGCATCCCGTCTCGGGAAGAAATCCAGCCGATCGTTAACGAGCAACTGGTCGTCGAGCTGTATTCGCGGTAGCGCCAGATCACATCCGAATCAGCGGAATACAAGATGGCTGGGGTTGTAACCCCGTCTCTGTGATGTGGGTCGTCGTCAAGCAGGACTTGCTGGTTTCTGTTCGCGACATTTGCTGCGATGTTTTACAGAAAGCCTCGTAGCAAAGAACCTTTCCAAGACAATCCGCGGGGTGCAAAAGGCACTGGGCGTGGATTCTGACGGTAAACTTGGCCTGGAGGACATGGGAGGCGATTCGCAATCAACTTTGGTCTGGAACCGAGCGTGCACCGGTTAGCGCAGAGGCGATCGCATCACCCCACGCCTCGGAAAAAATGCCATCCAACTGCCTGGCGGCGCGCGTTGTAGAGCAAGATGAACAAAAATAGTAATCCTCCCCGCCGTCGATCCGTCGTGGATGATGCAACCGCGGCAGGCGGGCAAATGCAAGAGTACTGTGCAGCGCATCCGGGGAGCCCGTCCGCAGTGCGCCGCCCTCAGTTGTTGTTTCGCGGCGATTTATGGGTGGCACTGCTTGGCCCGAGTTTCGACAACGGCATCGTGGGGATCGGGCCGACTGTCGCGGCCGCTCTCCGGGCATTCGACGCGCAATATCTGGCTGGATTACGCCCGCCTAACGAGAGGACTAGATCCGTGACCAGGCGTCGGCAGGTAGTTCGTGCGACCGTATCTGTGCTGGCTGTTTTATTTTGGGGCCTTATGCCCAGCTGATACGCCCAAAACGCCGTCCGTAGGAAACTGCACTGTGGGATGTGTTCGCGAAACTTTCGCATGCCTGTCCCCTACCCTCGGCAGCTGTCGCGATATTCACTAGATCCGATCCAACGCGTTTCAGCCGGTCCCGCAATGCACCTTGTGTGATGCGCGGCCGGAAACTAACGTACCACGGTCTATGGTCGCAAAGCGAAAAGCGAAGTCGAGAGCATCCTCCTCGCGAATAAAAACAAGCGGCAGAAAATTGCGATCCAGATTACCCAGGGCGAAAGCGAGACCGGAATCGGCCAAGCAAAATTTGAGCTGCCCGATTGCGGGCATTGGCGGATCAGCCGGTGGATTCGAAGCGGCGATGGAGCTCTTGCACCATTTGCCGCCGAAAACGGGCATGGCGTTTGTGATCGTGCAGCATCTCGATCCGCATCATGGAAGCCGGCTTCCTAATCTGCTCGGCAAGGCCACATCGATGCCAGTGACCGAGGTTACAGGAACAATCACCCCACAGCCAAACGCCGTTTATGTGCAGCCGCCGAACAAATGCGTGATCGTCAAGAATGGCAAGCTCACGTTGGTCAGCCGCACAGAGAGACTCAACATCGCCATCGACCGCTTTTTTGAGTCGCTCGCTGAAGAGTGCGGGTCGCGCGGAATTGGCATCGTGCTTTCCGGAACCGGCAGTGATGGCACCGCTGGTCTGCGCGCGATCAAAGCGGCTGGCGGTTTGACCTTCGCGCAAACTGAAGAGAGCGCAAAGTTCAACGCCATGCCGCGCAGCGCAATTCGCTCCGGCTTTGTCGATCTCGTTTTGGCGCCAGACGCAATCGCGCGCGAAATCCGGCGCATTGCCGACCATCCGTATCTACGGCCCCCTCTCATCGACGCAGAGGAAACGGAAAAAGAAGCGTATCGCCAGGCGGACGATCTGGGTCGCGTTTTCCTTTCTCTGAAAAAACAGATGGGTGTCGACTTCAGCGGCTACAAGGAAAGTACGCTGATTCGCCGGATCCACCGGCGAATGGCGCTGCATCGGATCGATACGCTGAAGCGCTATGCGCGGTACTTGCGCGATAACAAAAAGGAAATCGAAGCGCTCTTTGACGATCTGCTCATTAACGTGACGCGGTTTTTCCGGGATGAAAAACTATTCCACGCATTAAAGAAACGTTTCCTATCGGCGCTGCTCAAAAGAAAAAGCAAAGCTCGACAACGGGAATTGCGCGTCTGGATACCTGGTTGCGCCACAGGCGAAGAGGTTTATTCGCTCGCCATTTGCATCCTCGAAGCCCTCGGTGGCCAGGCCTCGAAATGGAGGATCCAGATTTTCGGCACCGACTTGAGCGAGTCAGTTATCGACCATGCGCGGTTGGGAATTTACTCGGGTGCGATCGAGAAGGATGTTTCGCAGGCGCGACTCAAACGTTTCTTCGTCAAACGCGACGGCGCGTATCAAATTCATCGTAACGTGCGCGATATTTGCACGTTTGCGCGACAAAACATTGCGGCTGATCCCCCATTCTCGCGTCTCGACATGATCAGCTGCCGCAACGTTCTGATTTATCTCAGCCCAGAACTGCACAAGCGCTGCATCCCCCACTTTCACTACGCTCTTAACCCGGGCGGCTTGTTGATTCTTGGACCAGCCGAATCGGTGGGTCTGTATGACGAGCTTTTCAAACTCGTGGACAAGAAGAGCAAAATTTACACGAAGCAAATCGCAACTGCGCCGCAACCAGTCGAGTTCATTCCGCAGCGCGGCCTTGAGCTCGCCAGGTTTGGCGCAAGACCGGCAGCTGGCATAAGCGTAAATTTCGATGTCGACCTTTTGAAAGTGGCGGATCGGATCATCCTCAGCACGTACGCGCCGGCGGCCGTCGTAATTGACGATAAGATGCAAGTGCACCAGTTCCGTGGCCGGACGGATCTGTTTCTCGAACACATGCCCGGCCCGGCAACGTTCAATCTGATTCAATTAGCGCGCACGAATTTGGTGCCGGATCTGCGCGCAACGATTCGTTGCTCGATCAAAACGGGCAAACCCGCCCGCACAGAGCGCGCGAAAGTTACGCTCCGGGGAAAAGACTACGAGATAAACATCCAGGTCGTGCCGTTCAAAATCCCCGGAGCCGACAAGCCGTGGTTCCTGGTGATTTTTGATGAGACTACAAAGAAGATCAAACCGGAGCGATTGTTGCAGCCCCTGGGAAAAACGGGCGCCCAGCGTGAGGTAACCGACCCGCGCCGGGAATTGACCGCTTCGAAAGAATCATTGCAGGCTATTATCGAAGAGCACGAGGCGACTAATGAAGAGTTGAAGGCGTCCAACGAAGAAGTCGAATCGAGCAACGAAGAGCTCCAATCAACGAACGAAGAACTCGAGACGGCAAAGGAAGAATTGCAATCAACAAATGAAGAGCTGACCACGTTGAACGAAGAACTCAGCAACCGCAATCTGGAGATGATGCAGTTGACGAACGAGCTAAACAATCTGCTCGCCAGCACTCAGATGCCAATCGTGATGGTGGACCATGCCTTAACAGTGCGGCGCGCTACTCCGGCGGCCCGCGGCGCGTTTAATATTTTGCCGACTGACATTGGCCGGCCGTCGAGCGAGCTGCGACCTAACATTGATGTTCCCGACATGGAAAAGATCTTGCGCGAGGTAATCGAAACGCTGGGCACCCGAGAACGCAGGGTGACCGATAAGCAAGGGCGGCAGTACTCGCTGCGGGTGCGGCCATATCGCACAACGGATAACAAAATTGACGGCGCCGTTATCACGCTGGTGGATATCGACGGAGAAAAAAGAGCTGACACAGCCAAAACAAGCCAAAAGGATGGCTCGTCGCACAAACAGTAGGCAGCACGCAAGGCGCGCTCGCCAAAGGGTTGCCGGGAGGAATGGGGGTACCCCACCACCGCGGCAGTTTGAGCACGCCAGCAAAAGTAAGAGCATCGCGCTCCCACACGCGCCGCGGATCAATAAAAACGGCGCACCGATTCGTTCCATACGTACGACCGCGGCGTGGAATCCAAAGACCGAACTTGAAGCCGCCACCCAGCGATTCGTCGATCTTTATGATTTCGCGCCGATCGCTTATGTCAGCTTCGACCGGGCCGGGCGAATTGAGGAAGCCAACCTGGCAGCAACCGAGTTGCTGGGCGTGCCAAGGGATTTGTTAATCGGACGTCCGTTTGCGTTTTATGCAGCGGACTTGGATTCATTCCTGCATCACCTGCTCTATTGCCGCACATCGCAGCAACAAGTTGCGACAGAACTAGAGTTGAAGCCGAAAAGGGGCCAGCGGATCCCAGCGCAACTTCTAAGCACGCCGATCACTTCGACCACCAGAAATGGCGCTTTGCTCTATCAAACCGCCATCATCAATTTATCTGAACGCAAGCGTCACGAGCAACAGTTGGCGGAGCAGGCGCGGCTGTTGGATTTGAGCAACGATGCCATCATCGTTCGCGACCAAAACGACCAGATCACCTACTGGAACAGAGGGGCCACGAAACTTTACGGCTACACGCGGCAAGAAGCGCTGGGCAAAGTAAGCCACGATCTGTTGAAATCGAAACACCCCGAACCGCTGTCGAAAATCTACGAGAAGCTCCTTCGGGACGACCGCTGGCAAGGCGAAACCGTTCATACGCGACGCGACGGAAGACGCCTGACCGTGTTCTCACGGTGGGCGCTGGACCGCGATGCGCAAGGAAAACGCGCGTATGTTTTGGAAACAAACAACGATATCAGCGAACGCAAACGCGCCGAGCAACGGCAAACGGTGAATCTTGCCGTCACGAAAATTCTGGCCGAATCACCCGCACTCACTTATGCAGTGCCGAGAATTCTTCAGAACGTTTGTGAGACACTTGGATGGGAAGCAGGAGCTTTCTGGATGCACGATGCACAAGCCGATGTCCTGCGGTGTCTCGCAGGCTGGGAGTGCCATCCCGGCAGGTTCCTGAAGTGTAGAAAAACACGTTCTGAAATCACCCTTGCCCCGGGAGCAGGTCTGCCGGGACTCGTTTGGAGCAGTGGCAAACCGGCGTGGACCTCTGATATTAACAAGACTGACTTTCCTCGCCGGCGGGTTGCGGTCGCAGATGGTCTTCATGCTTCGTTCGCGTTCCCGATCTCCTTCAAAAAGCGATTCCTTGCAGTGATAGAATGTTTCAGCTGTGAGATCCGCGAACCAGATGAAGACCTGCTAAGAGTCTTCGCCAGCATTGGCAGCCAGATCGGACAGTTCATCCAACGCAAAGAAGCGGAAGCCGCGCTGCAAAACTCCAACGAGATCCTGGAACAGAGGGTGCGCCAGCGAACAGGTGAGTTGCGTGCAGCGAACAAAATGATGAAAGACGAAATCGCGCACCGGAAAGGCCTTGAGGGCGAAATTCTTGAGATCAGCGATCGTGAGCAGCAGCGTCTCGGGCAGGAATTGCACGATGGGCTTTGTCAGCACCTGACCGCGGTCGCATTCATGGCGCGTTCGGTTGCGTTGCGATTAAAGAACCATCGCGTCGTCGACGCTGCTGATATCGAAAAAATCGCGCAATTGGTAAACCATGCCGCAACCGACACGCGCAACCTTTCCCGCGCGTTGCATCGTGTCGATGTCGACGCAGCCAGTTTCATCGATGCGCTGCGAGATTTGGTTGACAGGGAAATCTGGAAGATACCCTGCCGGCTGGAATTCAAACCGTCATTTCGTCTCGAGAATGACGTCGCCGCAGCTGAACTCTACCGGATTGCTCGTGAAGCTGTTATTAACGCCAACAAACATTCCCGGGCACGAGAAATTGTGATCAAACTCGAGCGCGTGAAAAACGAGATGGTTTTGCGTGTGATCGATGACGGCACCGGGTTTCCCAGTGAACCCAACGCTAACCGGGGCCTCGGGGCTCACATCATGAGTTACCGCGCTCAACTGATCGGCGCCCGCCTGGAGATTGTTACTCCAAAAGGAAGGGGTTCACGCGTATCCTGTTATTTGCCAGACGACGCACTCCGATTTCAAGAGGAAAAACGCCAGGATACGATCGTCCCTTGCTAAAATCGCGAAAACATCAGCCGCATTAATCTAAACTTTTCTACATCGGCCAGACCGACCAGCCGCGAAATCGTGGATACAAGCGGATGAAACGGCCTAAGAAGGGTCCCGTGAGGAAACTCCCAGCAGAACCAACACTGTCAGACGCACGAATGAAGCACTTAAGATCGGTCAACCAGAACCTGCGATCCGATCCATCGAAAGCGAAACGCCTTCTGATCGTCGATGATCACCCATTATTTCGGAAGGGTTTCAAGGAATTGATTCATTCCGACGCGGACTTCGTTGTCTGCGGTGAAGCTGGAAACGCGGCGGAAGCGATGGAGGTAATTCGGAAACTGCATCCCGACATGGCAATTGTGGATCTCAGTTTGCCAGGCGCCAATGGCATCGAGCTGATCAAAAATATTCGCGCAGAATTTCCGGCCCTGCCGATTCTGGTGCTTTCCATGCACGATGAGTCGCTGTACGCGTTGCGGGCGTTGCGTGCCGGAGCAGACGGCTACGTTATGAAACATGAAGCGATGGGAAATGTCGTTCAGGCGATCCACGAAGTGTTCAATGGACGGCCTTATCTCAGCCCGGCCATGGCCGCGGAGGTGATTAAGAAGTTCGCCCATCGCCAGGCCGAAGGCGAAATGGACGCGGTCGAGAGACTAAGCGACCGCGAACTCGAGGTCCTCGAGTTGATCGGCAAGGGCAACGAAGTGCGTCAAATTGCTCACCTGTTGCATCTCAGCCCCAAGACGGTCGAAACACACCGGGCACATATCAAAGACAAACTCGACCTGAAAAACTCTCGCGAAGTCGCCCGGTTCGCCCTGCAATGGCTCCAGACGCGCGGGGCGTGAGATGCGGTTAGCACGTACATCGAAGGTTGAATGACCGCCTGATTCGGTGAGCACCGAGATGAAGCCCGGCGTTGATGAGACGCTGACAGCTTTGACAGCACTGAACCGCCTCTCACCAACACCGGATTTTAAGCCACTGCATGACGCGAAATATCGACACAAGCCGTTTCAACGGCTTCCCACATCCACACTTTCGCTTTTTTTCGCGCTCAGTGGGCGCATATTTCATGTGATGGCCGCAACAACACGGGATGCAATTGAGGAATTGCTTCAGACCTATGGTGAGACTGGTGGAATAAATTACCTCGCCGCCGCCGCTTCCCTCCCCTCGCGTTTATCCATCGAAGCGGCGTGCACGGAGTTGATGAGCCTGATGTTTCCAGGTTTTCGAAGCGAAGCGCTGGTGAACTCCGAAGATCTGGCCGATACCACCCGCATTCGTGTCAGACATTTGCACGCCCGACTCAAAACTGAAATTTGCAGGAGCCTCGGTAAAATCCCGCCGGATGAAGCGACGCAAGCAAAAGCGGAAGAAGTCGTAAATGATTTTTTCGAAAAGTTGCCGTCGATGCGCCGAACGCTTTGGACGGATATCGATGCTGCTTACGAAGGCGACCCGGCCGCCACAAGTTATGAGGAAATCATCCTCGCTTATCCCGCACTTGAAGCGATCGCGATTTATCGAATGGCGCATCTGCTTTACGGAAAGGTACCGCTAATTCCGCGGATCATGACCGAGTGGGCACACAGCCGCACGGGCATCGATATACACCCCGGCGCGGCGATCGGCTCGCATTTCTTCATCGACCACGGCACCGGCGTCGTTGTTGGCGAGACGACGCAAATCGGGTCGCACGTTAAACTTTACCAGGGTGTATCGTTCATCGCCCGCTCGCTCGGAGCCGGGCGAAGATTGCGTGGGAAAAAGCGGCATCCGACTGTTGAAGATGGCGTTTGCATTTATGCCGGAACCACGATTATGGGCGGCGACACCGTGATTGGCACCAATTCCACCATCGGCGCGAATGTTTTTTTGGCAAAGAGCGTTCCACCGCACTCGCTCGTTTATTACGAAGAAAAAGAAGTTCGTGTCGTGTCGAAACGAAAACAGGAGTCCGCAAGCGCAGGCGATGAATTTCAGAAATGACCGTTGGCGCTGACTGCTACGTCGCTTTTTTGAATTAACGCAACCATGAGTAAGAATAACAACGAAAACCGATGATCTACCTCGATTACAATGCCACCACTCCGCTGTGCGATCCGGCGCGTAATGCAATGCTGCCGTATCTCGATCGCAATTTTGGCAATCCATCCAGTATCCACGCCGCCGGCCGCGAAGCACGCGCCGCCATTGATGACGCCCGGGACAAACTTGCCGCGCACCTGCACGCAAAGGCCGGCGAAATCATTTTTACCGGCGGTGCAACGGAGTCGTGCAACCTGGGTGTGCTCGGCCTGGCGCGATCTGCATCTTCCCACGGTGGCCACATCATCTCGAACAAAGCCGAACATCACGCGGTGCTGAATGCAGTCGAACACCTTGAAAATCGTGAAGGCTTTCAAGTGACCTGGCTCAGTGTTTCCAAAAACGGAATGATCGATCTTGATCAGCTCTCCGATTCAATTCGGCCTGATACGAACCTCGTCACGATCATGGCTGCGAACAACGAAACCGGCGTCATCCAGCCGATGCGCGAAGTTTCACGCATATGCCGCGAGCGCGGCGTGTTGCTTCACAGCGACATGGTCCAGGCATTCGGGAAATTCGAGATCGATGTCTCATTGGTCGATTCCGCCAGCTTTGCAGCGCATAAATTTTACGGTCCAAAGGGCATCGGATTTCTATTTTTGCGGAGCGGTCTGCCCATTCAGCCGATCATGTTTGGCGGCGCCCACGAAAACCAACGACGCCCCGGAACGGAGAACGTCGCCGCAATCGCGGGAATGGCTGCGGCCGCGGAATGGAAATTGCGCGGTGCCGAAACTGAGCAGCAACGGGAAGCGCAATTAAGAGACGACTTATGGCAACGCATTACGAAAGTGTTCCCAGACGCGCAGCAAAATGGCGATCCGGCTCATCGGCTCGTCAACACGCTCAACACCAGTTTCATCGGCGTTGATTCCGAAACGATGCTGATGGCCTTGGATTTGGAAGGCGTTTGCGCGTCGAGCGGCTCGGCATGCATGGTCGGTTCGGTGAGAGCTTCGCATGTTTTGCTCGCCATGGGACTACCGATGGAATCCGCCCGTTCCGCCATTCGTTTTTCGCTTGGTAGATGGACAACTGCGGAAGAAATCGCCGCCGCCACCAGGACGCTACAAGGAATCGCGACGCGGACCAAAGACGCGCGCGAATATGCCGTCGCTTAGGCAACTCGAGTTCGCATTCCGTGGCACAGACATCTTGTCTGTGGGGCCGCCGGGCGCCTCGCCTGCCGAATTGATAACCGAACCCGCAAGCAAGGTACCTGTCGGCCACACAGCCGAGACGGCTGTGCTACTGCAAACAGCCCGTCAGCTATTGCGCTCGTTAGGCGCGAATCGAATCGCAGCCGAACTTCGCGTGGAATGGAATTCCCGGCTAAAAACAGCCGCGGGCCGCGCGGATTATCGCCAGAAACTTATTTCCTTAAACCCGCTGCTGGTTGCGCATCCGGAAGAGATCGAGCGCACGTTGCGACACGAACTCGCTCACATCCTGGCACAATTTCGCGCCAGCCGGCGACGCATTTCGCCACATGGCGCAGAGTGGCAAAAGGCTTGCCGGGATTTGGGAATCACTGGCGAAAAGCGCTGTCATATATTGCCGTTTCCAGCAAAGCGTTATGCGCCGCGTTTCATTTATCGCTGTCCAAATTGCCGCCGCGATTTTCATCGCGTGCGCAAGATCAAACGGGTGGTGGCGTGTTTGGCATGTTGCCGCGCATGCAACGGCGGCCAATTCGACGCGCGATTTCGGCTGCGCGTGGTAAAGTAGCGCGAGCACGCTCGCTTGTGACGGATATGAGATCGCAAGCCGAGGCACGCGCTACTCTTTTTCGGCTTTCTGCCCCCGCAATTTGGCCTGGATAAACATGTCGATATCGCCATCCATCACGGCTTGCACGTTGCTCGTCTCCGCGCCGGTGCGGTGATCTTTCACCATTTGATACGGCTGAAAGACGTAGGAGCGAATTTGATTTCCCCAAGCGATCTCGCCTTTTTCGCCATATTGCCGTTCCATCTCCGCACGTTTTTTGTCTTCTTCGAGTTGATACAATTTCGCTTTCAACATTTTCATTGCCAGTTCGCGATTTCGTCCCTGGCTACGCTCAGCCTGGCAGGCGACCACGATGCCACTGGGCTTGTGCAAAATTCGCACTGCAGTTTCAACTTTGTTGACGTTTTGTCCGCCTTTGCCCCCGCTCCTGAACGTGTCGACCTCCAGTTCGGCCGGATTAATTTCAATCGGAGCCGTGTCGGCGATTTCAGCCACTATATCGACGCTGGCGAAGGACGTGTGCCGCCGCTTGTTCGCGTCGAACGGCGAGATTCGCACGAGTCGATGCACACCGCGCTCGGTCTGTAGATGGCCATAGGCGTACTCGCCGGTCACCAGCAGGGTCACGGATTTAATTCCAACCTCTTCGCCCTGCTGGATGTCCACCGTTTGTGATTTGAACCCGCTGCGCTCAATCCAGCGCTGGTACATCCGAAGCAACATGTCGGCCCAATCGCAGGATTCAGTGCCGCCTGCCCCGGAATGAATCGTGAGAAACGCGTTAGCCCGATCGTTTTCACTGGATAAAAACTGACGCAACTCAAACTCATCCAGCTTATGAGCCAGGCGGTGGTGTTCGGTCGCCACTTCTTTCTCTGCCTCGGCGCGATGCGCCGGATCGGTTTCTTCCGCAGCCAGCTCTTGCAGCGCGCTGAAATCTTCAATCTCGCGTTCCAGTTCCTGGAATGGATTGATGAGCGAGCGCAGCCGGGAAACTTCCTCGACATCAGCCTGGGCGCGCTCCCGATCCGACCAAAAATCGGCCGCAGCCGTGCGCGCTTCAATTGCTGCTAGGTTTTTCTGCAGCTGTTCGACGTCAAAGAAACCTCCGCAATTCGCGCACGCGCGATTTCAGATCCTCAGCATCTGGAATGGAGATTTCCTTTGGCATGGCCGGAAGATAAATGAGTGTTTGCGGAGCGCAAAGTCTAGCGACGCCTGTGTCAAACGCCGAGTTGCAAATTAAAGGCGCTCGCCGCTGCGAGCACTTCTACACTTATTTGCGGGCGGGAGCGACAGGCTTGAGCTTGGTGCGTGCCGTTTCGAGACGAAAAACTGTTTCGCCTTCTTTCATTAAATCAAGGCGATCGCGGGCAATTGTTTCCAAGTAGCTGACGTCTGTCTTAAGCAAGGTGACCTCGCGAGTCTGCCGCGCCAGCAAACCGTGTTGCTCGTTGACCCGTTGCTGGAGGTTGTCAATCTCCATGCGGCTCTGCATCAATTTTCTGTACGGCGGCACAAAGAGGCTCACGATCACCAGCCAGATCGCGATGATGAGCAAAACCAGGAGAATCCGATTCAGTCGCTGCCAGACGGTGGCTTCGCGACGCGCGCGGAAATCAGCGTAACCATGCTCCACTTTGGCGGATTGTAGCGCCGTATACGGCTTTGTCACCAAGTTCTTCTTCGATTCTCAGGAGCCGATTGTACTTCGCTACGCGGTCACTCCGACACGGTGCACCAGTCTTAATCTGTCCGGAGTCGGTCGCTACCGCGATGTCGGCAATGGTCGTGTCCTCGGTTTCACCCGAGCGATGACTGATCACAGTGGTGTAATGGTCTTTCTTTGCCAGATCAATGGTCGCCAGCGTTTCCGTGAGCGTGCCGATCTGATTTACCTTGATCAAAATGGAATTCGCCACGTGTTCGGCAATTCCTCTTCGGAGAAATTCCACATTCGTGACGAAGAGATCGTCGCCGACTAATTGGATCCTGCCGCCAAGTTTTTTCGTTAACTTTTTCCAGCCGTCCCAATCATCCTCGGCACAACCGTCCTCTATAGAAATGATCGGGAACCGCTCGCAAAGATCGGCGTAGTAATCGACCAATTCTTCAGCGGTTTTTTTTGATCCATCGGATTTCTTGAAAACGTATAGATTTTTTTCGCTGTCATAGAATTCCGACGCGGCGGGATCAAGCGCGATAAAGATTTCTTGGCCGAGGTTGTAACCTGCCTTCTCGACTGCTGCCGAAATCGATTCCAGTGCGTCCTGGGCGGAATTAAGCTGCGGCGCAAACCCACCCTCGTCACCAATTGCCGTAGAAAGATGTCGCGCTTTCAGCACAGATTTCAGCGCGTGATAGACCTCGGCGCCGTAGCGTAGCGCTTCGGAAAAACTCGGCGCGCCGCGCGGCACGATCATAAATTCCTGAAAGTCAATCGGCGCATCCGAGTGCGCGCCGCCGTTCAGGATGTTCATCATCGGCACCGGGAGCACTCGCGCCTCAGGTCCGCCCAGATAGCGAAACAGCGGCACGTTTTCTGCAGCTGCCGCGGCATGGGCGACTGCCAGCGAAATCGCAAGCATTGCGTTGGCGCCAAGGTTCTTTTTCGTCGCCGTACCATCGAGTTCGATCAGTTTGGCGTCGATGTTCGCCTGATCGCGCGCATCCAGTCCCTTGAGAACAGGCGCAATTTTCTGGTTAACGTTGGCAACGGCTTTTCTTACGCCCCTGCCGCCGAAGCGGTTCTTGTCGCCGTCGCGCAGTTCCAATGCTTCATGTTCGCCTGTGCTCGCCCCGCTGGGAACGGCCGCTCGCCCAAGCGCTCCGCTTTCGACACGTACGTCGACTTCAATTGTCGGATTGCCGCGCGAATCCAAGATTTCGCGGGCGTGAATATGGCAAATGCTCGTCCGCGACATACGCTTCTGCGCGGACTAGAACAGCTTTCGCCATCCGAGGCAAATCGCATCGAACGCTGTTTGAACCCAAATCGACCGAAAACAGGTTCGGTGTTACACATGTAATCTGAAACTCTCTTCAGAGGCGATGACCGCGCTCGTCGATAAGGCGAGAGATTCCGATTGGCAATTTGGCTGAGACGCGCATAGTCTTCGCGATGTTTCGTTTCCTTGCACTTGCCACGCTTCCGCTGGTTGCTGCTATTTGCGCCTCCGCGTCAGAGGAAGCGCGACGTCTTTCACCGGATCAAATGGCGAAGGCTGTCAGAACTGATTCGATCACCGTCCCAACGCCCGGCGAGCTTTTCGCCGCGCTAGGCAAGGCGGGAAAAATAAACTGGTCAGCTCAATACCGCGGGCCAATACCGATGACGTACAGCGATCGCGCGCAGATCGCGCTGAACCTCGGGGGTTTAATTGCCGACGGGTTCACTGCCGTGGAAGCCAAAGACGGACAGCAGGTCAAAAATATCGGGTCTGACATTATGAAGCTTGGAAAGGCTGTCGGAGTGAGCGAGCAGCTCCTTATCCGGGGCAATAGCATCAATGAATTTGCCGAGCACAATGAATGGAACACGCTGCAGGAAGAATTGGAAGCAACCCAAAATGAGGTGAAATCGTCAATGCAATCGCACGCCGACCAGGACCTGGTTACCCTGGTGACTCTGGGAGGGTGGATCCGCGGCACTCAGGTGGTCACCGGCGCGATCATGAAGAATTACAGCGAGTCCGCCGCGAGCGTTCTGCGGCAACCGGCCCTGGTTCGTTTCTTGCAATCAAAGGTGAATGAAATTTCGCCTGAATTACGCCAGGATCCTCTGGTCAAACACGTGAGCGAACAACTGACCGGCATTGAAAAACTCGTTTCGTTTCCGGAGGACAAGGTGCCGACCGTCGAGGATGTGCGAAAAGTAAACGACGCCGTCGGCAAGCTTATGACAGAGATAGAGAGCAAGGAGTCGCCAAAATGAGAACCTGGTTGACCTTGTTCGTTTCGGCCCTTGCGCTCAGCACGAGCGTCATGGTGCGCGCAGATACAGACGCGGAAGTGAGTGCACGCAAAGACGCGCTCGAAATTGCGGGGGCGTTTTCGAATGACGGCTTCAAAATCCGAGACGGACATTCGTGCGGCGTGCTTAAACCACACGATCACGCGCTAGTCGCAGTGAACCTTTATGCCGGTAACCAGTATTGGTTTTCTGTGGGTACGGTGGAATCGGTAAAGAAAGTCGCGGTCGCCGTTTATGATGAAACCGGGAAACAAATGACCACGGAGAATTACAGCAACGGAGAAAAAGCGGCGGCCGGTTTTGCGCCGGAGAACAGCGGTCAATACTTTGTCGCGGTTGATCTGATTGAAGGCCAGGAAGGTAGTTTCTGTCTCGTCTATTCGTACAAATAGACGATTCTCGGCTCTGGATACCGGATGCTCGGTACTGGAATCTCTTGCGCGACGGCTTTGCTATCTGGCCTCGGGTATCTAGTATCTCCTATCTTGGAGCAGGTGATGATCTCGCTTCAGGTACTTTACGACGGTCGCGTCCAAGGCGTTGGGTTTCGGTTCACGGTACGCCACATCGCCAAAGGCTTCGACGTAACCGGTTGGGTACGCAACCTGCCGGACGGCCGGGTGGAACTTCAGGTTACAGGTGAAGAGGACGAGGTGCGTGCGTTTCTTGATCAGGTCACCCAAAGCGAACTCCACTCGCTGATCCGGGAAACAGCCGAGAATAAGTTGAACCAACCGGTCGCTACCCGGGGTTTTGCAATCCGCTATGACTAACTCGGCAGTTGCTGTTCATGGGCTAACCAAGATCTTCCCTGTCCCGTTCCATCCCACTCGCGGGGTGGTCGCAGTAAAGGATCTCAGCCTCCGCATCGAACCGGGCGAAGTCTACGGACTGCTCGGCCCCAATGGCTCCGGCAAGAGCACCACACTGAAAATCATCCTCGGCTTGGTCTCGCCAACACGCGGGCGCACGGAAATTTTTGGACGGGACAGCCGCCTGGTTGAAAGCCGTGAAGCAGTAGGTTTTCTGCCAGAGAACCCGTACTTCTACAAATATCTTACCGGCGAGGAAACGCTGCGCTTCTTCGGACGCCTGTGCGGAATGAGAGGCGCAACATTGAAGAATCGGGTCAACGAATTGCTAGATCTTGTGGGGCTGAATAAGGCGCGCAACCGCCGGCTGGGCACCTATTCAAAAGGGATGCTCCAACGTATCGGCCTCGCGCAAGCATTGATTCATGATCCAAGGCTGGTCATCCTGGACGAACCGACCGCCGGGGTCGATCCGGCCGGCTCGCGAGAGATTCGCGATTTGATCATCGATCTGAAGCGCCGCGGAATCACCGTACTGCTTTCTTCGCATTTGCTCGCCCAAGCGCAGGAGATTTGCGATCACATCGGCATTCTCGCCGACGGCGTATTAGTCCGCGAAGGTCATTTGCAGGAGCTGATAGCGATCGAAAATCAAACCGAGTTCGTGATCGCCGATGCTTCCGACGAGCTGGTGCGGGAGATTGAATCTTTGGTCACCCGCTCGAACGCGAGGTTGCTTGAGCGGCGAAGATCGACAACCACGTTGGAAACATTGTTCCTGGAATCGACGGGAGGGAATGACGAAGCGTCCGCCAAGGCCACGGCGCGCAAGCAAACGGCGGATGAGCAAGTAAAGGAGCAAAAATGACGAACGACGAAAGCTCTTCAACGCTTCAACCTTTCAACGCCTCAACAGTCGTGAAGCGACACCGCGTTTTTTCGTTTTCGCGCATTTTCGCCATCACCAGCAACACACTGACCGAGCTGACACGTCTGAAAGTTTTTTATGTATTGCTGGTGTTCGGGCTGCTCTTGATCGGCAGCTCGATCTTCATGGCGCAGTTCTCGTTCCAACAGGAATTCCAAATTCTGAAGGACGTTTCTCTCGGCGCGATCTCGATTTTCACTTCGCTCCTCGCGATCGTTGCCACAGCGCGGATGCTGCCGCAGGACATCGAGGACCGCACCGTTTACACGATTCTCGCCAAGCCGGTGCCGCGGTTCGAATACGTGGTTGGCAAAATTGCTGGAGTCCTGGTATTGCTGGCGATCAGCACGCTGATAATGGTGGCGGCGTTTCTGACCGTGCTGTACATGCGCGAACAGGCAGCCCTGCACGCCACCGCGAGACAAATGGCCGGCGCGCCGACGGATCAACTTGCAGATGCTTTGCACGCCGTCCGAGCATCCGCGTTTAACAGCGATCTTGTTCCCGGAATCATCATCATCTTCCTCAAGGCCTGCCTGCTTACAGCGCTTACCCTGTTTGTTTCAACTTTCGCTACTTCAACCATTTTCACGATTGTTGTTATGGTCTTTATTTATTTCATCGGACACTTGGAAGCCACTGCGCGCGAGTATTGGTTGCACGAACACGGCAGCGGACTCATGGCGCGCGTTTTTCTAGCAATCGTGGCGCTGCTCTTTCCCGATTTGCAGGCTTTCAATCTGGTTGACGACATCGTCGCCGGCACCGCTATTTCGGCAGCCGTCTTTATTAAGACTGCATTGCTCGGAATTTTTTATACGGTGATCTACACGTTGCTGGCGATCTTTGTGTTTTACGGAAAAGAATTATGACGCGGGGTCTGATCACGCTGGCTATGTTGCTCGTAATCGGCCTGGTCAAATTGCCGGTCGAACGCAATCTTGCCACGCTTCACCGGCAGGAACATTTCCGCGGCGTCGAGTTCAATCTCGATCTGCGCGAAAAACTCGGGCAACTCGGATTCATCGCCGCGCTGAGCGGGTTTCGTGCGATTGTCGCCGACGCCCTTTTCATCCAAGCGCACGCAGCATGGGAGAACACCGAGTGGGGTCGGATGCTGTTGTTGTTCCGGCACATCACCACGCTGCAACCGCGGGTGTTGCTGTTTTGGGATACGGCGGCGTGGCACATGGCCTGGAACGCAAGCGTAGCCGCCATGAACGATCCAAACCAGCCGCGCCTGGGACTGCGAGTCAAGGCTCAGCGCGAATATTTTGCGCTCGGGAAGGATTTCCTCGAACGCGGAATAAGAAACAATCCGGATCGCCCTGAGCTGTACGAAGCGCTTGCCCGGCTGTACAAAGAAAAATATAAAGAGCACGAGCGCGCTGCGGAATATTACGCTAAGGCAGCGACGTTGCCGGAAGCAGCGCCATGGGACAGGCGTTTCTCGGCTTACGAGCTTTCGTACTGCGAGGGTCGCGAGCGCGAAGCCTATGATCGCCTGCGCAGCCTCTATAACGCAGGGGAGAAGGAGCGGCTGCCTACTTTGATTAAGCGGCTGAAGTTTCTCGAAGACAAGCTCAGCATTCCGCAGGAAGAACGAATTCCGGATAAGCAAAGCAAACGCTGAGCGATTCAATCTTTAAATCGTTGATCGATAGCCGCTGCAAAATGTGAAGCGTGAAAACGTTGATGCGGCCGCGCGATTGCTTTATAACGTTCTAACTTTCAACCGTCTACTGGGGTTCGTCATGCGGTTCGCAATTTTCAGTGATATCCATTCTAATCTCGAAGCGCTCGAAGCCGTTATGACGGACGCGCGTGAACGCGGATGCACGCACTTTGTCTGCCTTGGCGACGTAGTCGGTTACAACACAAATCCGCGTGAATGCATCGAACGCGTTCGCGAATTGGATTGCCCGGTAGTAAAAGGCAATCACGACGAGCAGGCCGCCTTCCCCGCGTCATCAGAACGTTTCAACGAATTGGCCGAGCGCGCCATCAACTGGACACGCGACAATTTGACTGAGCAGGACAAGGAATGGTTACGCGCACTGCCTTTGCAGCGCCTGGTGCACGACTTTACGATCGTGCACGCCACGCTCGATACGCCCGGACAATGGGGTTATGTGTTCAATAATCTCGATGCTCTGGCGAGTTTCGCCTATCAGCGCACGGCCGTGTGTTTTTTCGGGCACACGCATGTGCCGATGGCATTTGTTCGAGACGAAAGTGTCCGGCGCGAGACCGGCGAACACGTTCGGATCGAGCCCGGCAAAAAATACTTCATTAACGCTGGCAGTGTCGGACAGCCGCGCGACGGAAACTGGCGCGCTGCGTATCGCATTTACGACGTCGACAACAACCTCGTCGAACTGTTGAGGGTAAAATACGATGTCGCGGCGGCGCAAAAGAAAATCACGAAGGCCGGTCTGCCACGCCTCCTTGCCGAGCGACTCGCGATGGGCCGTTGATGCTATGGCCCCGGCGGAGACGGGGTGACGCGCTCTACCATTCACCAGACCCAGCGCGGATAGGCCGGAACACTCCTCTGTAGCCGCTTCACACGCGTCCGAACCGGCGATCCTTCGCTCGTTTGCGGAGAATAAATTCTGCGACTGGTAAATCGCGAGGATAAGTGATTTTGAAATTAAAATCGTCATCGAGAACCAGAGCGATCTTGTGGCCGAGGCGTTCGACTGCGGAGACTTCGTCGGTTATCCAGATATCTTCCGCGTAAACAGCTTGATACGCATTGTCGATTAGATCGCGCTCGAATATTTGCGGCGTTTGCATGGCATACAGTTGATGTCGATCGACCGAACCGTTGACGCAAAGCTCGGCGTCCGCGCGTTTTAATGTGTCGTTGACTGGCTGTGCCAAAGCGGCTGCGCCGTGGACGCGGCATTGTTTAAAGGCGCGTTCGATTTGCTCCGGCGTGATTAACGGGCGCGCGGCATCGTGCACGGCCACGTATTTCGCTTCCCGCTCCGCGCGATCCAAGCCTGCGCGGACCGAATCCTGTCGGCGTTTGCCGCCGGGGATAATCCAGCGAACTTTTTTGAAACCGGCCTTCCGATTAATTTCTTGAATCAGATCGTGCCGGTCCTCGCGCGCTACGACGATGATTTCGCTAACAGGAGTCGCTTGATCGAATGCGCGGATTGCGTGTGCAATGACCGGTTCGCCCACAATCGTGGCAAACAATTTATCGAATCCCATGCGCTGACTGCTGCCGGCGGCGACGAGAATGGCGGTAAGCATGGTTAAAGAGTCAAAGAATTAGACCGTTGAACCGGTGTCATCCTGAGCGCAGCGGCAGCGAAAGCCGAAGGATCCGGTGACGCTGCGTGAAACTGATGCAACGGGATTCCTCGACTTCGGCCGGATCATCTTTTGTGACGCTCCAACCGTCACGTCAGTTGTCGCATCACTTCCGCGCTGAGCGTTTTGCCATCGGCGCGATCGCCCGCCTTTGCCTGTAAGGCCTTCATGATCGAGCCCATCTGCGCTCTGGATGTGGCGCCGACCTCAGCAATCGTTTCCTGCACGACTTTCGTCAGTTCGTCCGCACTCATCGCCTGTGGCAAATACGCGTCTAAAATTCCAAGCTCTGCTCTTTCCTTCTCGGCCAGTTCCGCGCGACCGCCTTTTTCAAAACTCTCGATAGAATCCTGGCGTTGCTTCGCTTGCTTGCGAATGACCTGGATGGCTTCAGCGTCACTCAGTTCGGCTTCGGCGCCCGATTTTGCGATCGCGGCGTATTTGAACGCCGATTTCAGCATGCGTAAAACGCTGAGCTTGGTCGCATCTTTGGCGCGCATCGCCTCTTTCAGGTTCGAGTCAACACGTCCTTGCAACGTCATGAGAGAACAATTACGACGACCAAACGCAATTGTCGATGTTGTAGCCGAGGTCCGTGAGCCGTTGATCACAATCCTGTCGATCAGGAATCAGATGGCCCCAGAGGGCGGTGGCTACAGAATCTCGGCACACTTCTGAACCGAATCGGCGTCACTCACGGAGATGACCTCGATCCCCCGTTTTGTGCGTTTCAACAAGCCGGCGAGCACGCTCCCAGGACCGAGCTCAATGAAAACATCGCAGCCAAGATGTAAAAGGCGCTGCATACAATCGGTCCATCGCACCGTTCCGGTCACTTGGTCGCAAAGCGTCCGGCGGATTTCGTCCGGCGTTTTCACTTCTTCTCCAGTCACATTGCTGATCACCGGAAAGTCCGGCGATTGAATAGGAACATCGGCCAGCGTTTTCCCCAATTTCTCATATGCGTTTTCCATCAGGCGAGAATGATATGCGCCGGCAACGTTTAGCATCATCGCTCTGCTAACACCGTATTCCTTCGCTACCGCGACAGCGGTTTCAACGTTCGTCAGCTCGCCGGAAATCACGATCTGATTAGGCGCATTGATGTTGGCGATATCGACGTCTTCGTCAGCAGCTAGGCGGCGCACATCGTTTTCCAAGCCGCCAATCATCGCCGCCATGCCGCCTCGCGTCGTTGCGCAGGCTTCGTCCATGAATTCACCGCGCTTTTGCACCAGCTTCAAGCCAGTCGCAAAATCGAAAGTGCCCGCCGCAGCGTGCGCGGTGAGTTCGCCTAACGACAGACCGGCAGCGCCGGCTATGTGAAATTCGCCGGCGACATCACGCAATGTCGCCAACGCCGCCAGCGCGTGAACATAAAGCGCCGGCTGACAATTTGAGGTTCTCGTCAATTCATCGATCGGCCCGTTCCAGGCAATCTCGCTCAAGCTGCGACCGAGAATTTCATCGGCCTGACGAAACAAATCCGCTGCAACAGGAAAATGCTCGGTGAGATCGCGTCCCATCCCGATGGATTGCGCGCCCTGACCGGCGAAAAGTAGTGCGATTTTTTTTGCCATACGCGACGTAGTTAATCGTGTTTCGTCGCAAGCGCGAGCGCGGCTTTCGCATGCCTGGCGAGTACGGGCTGCCAGACTGTTCTTTTGACGAAAACGTCATCGAACGTTCACTGCAAAAGGCACGCAGCGGCTTGCTGCAACCGGCCGCGAACAACAGGCTGGCAGCCAGTGCTCCCCAGAATTACGCTTGCGCAATGACTTCCACTGGCCAGCGTAAATCCTAACGTTGTAACTTCTTCTTCCATGCCATTTACGACGCGCGAAATTGAATCGCCCGACCCGGTTACGCGAGTCGCCGCAGCCGACGCGGCGCTGCGCAATTCGGCTGAGGACAAGATCGGCGAGAAGATGGTGCTCAACATGGGGCCATCGCATCCGGCAACGCACGGCGTGTTGCGGCTCGTACTCGAACTTGATGGCGAGATTGTTACGAAAGCTACGCCGGACATTGGTTTTCTCCATCGCGGCGACGAAAAAATCGCCGAGAACATGCAATACAACCAGTTCGTGCCGTACACTGACCGGCTGGATTACCTCGCGCCACTCTCGAACAACGTTGCCTACGCCCTCGCGGTCGAAAAATTGATGGACTGGGACATTCCGCCGCGAGGGAAAGCGATCCGCACGATTTGCTGTGAAACGTCGCGTATCTCCTCGCATCTGCTTGGGCTTGGCGCCATGGCACTCGATCTGGGCGCGATGTCGGTGTTTCTCTACACGTTCACCGAGCGCGAAAAACTGTATAATCTTTTCGAGTTGCTGACGGGGGCCCGGTTTACGACATCGTACACGCGAGTGGGCGGACAAATCCGTGATCTCCCGGACGGATTTATCCCGCACCTCCAAAAATTCCTCGACGACTTCGGCCCGAGTCTCGACGAATGCGACCGTTTGCTGACTCGGAACAAAATCTTTGTCGATCGCACAAAAGACGTCGGCGTCATTTCGAAGCAGCAAGCGATCGCATACGCGCTGTCCGGTCCGAACCTGCGCGGCAGCGGAGTCGAGCACGATTTGCGCCGCAAACACCCCTATCTCGATTACCACCAGTACCGACTTCGATGTGGTGATTGGCAGCTCTGGCGATTGTTATGATCGTTACCTGGTGAGGATCGAAGAGATGCGTCAGAGCATGCGGATCTTGCGGCAGGCAATCGATAAACTGCCCGGCGGCCCGATCAATGTTTCGAATTGGAAAAACATGACTCCGCCTAAGTCGCGTGTAATGACGAAGATGGAAGAGTTGATTCACCACTTTATCGTGGTCACTGAAGGACTCCATGCGCCGCCGGGCGAAGTCTATTTCGCCGCCGAAAATCCCAAGGGCGAGCTTGGGTTTTACATCAATAGCCGAGGAGGAGGCGTTCCGTATCGGTTGAAGATTCGCGCGCCTTCGTTCGTGAATCTCAGTATCCTGCCGGAGTTGCTGCCCGGTTGCCTGCTCAGCGACGTGCCCGCGGTGTTGGGCAGTCTGGACTTCGTTATGGGCGAATGCGATAGATGATGCGAATGACACCGATGCGACAAACTGGAGCGATGACCACGATGTTCCGAACTGCGTCGCAGCTCGTGCTCGTACTCCTGCTCATCTTCGTGGTCGATGGCTGTTCCAATAAGCGAATTACGAAGGCGAATGTGGATCAGGTGGCGGAAGGCATGTCGAAAAAGCAGGTGGAATCGATTCTTGGCCCGCCGACTTCTCTTACCACCGAAGATCTCGTGATCATGAAAAAGACGACCTACGTTTACCGGCAGGGCAAAGACACGGTCACGATCGTTTTCAAGGACGACAAAGTACAGTCGAAAGACAGTACGCTCTCCGATTAGCTCCGGTCTAGGGTTCGCTCTCCTCAGCGCAACTTGGTAAGCCGTCGGATCGAATCTGCTGAGCCTGGAGGACTCTACAACTTCAGCGGCATTTGCCGCCCGTAGCTTCGCTGGGTTACCTTCTTCGATGCCAGACCCGACGATGGCCTCTGTTCCGGCCGAACTGGAGCAGAAAATGGCCGACGCGATCGCGCGTTATCCGAGTCAACACCGTCGAAGCGCAGCGATGCCGCTCTTGCATTTGTGGCAGGAACACTTCGGTTTCATCGGCGACGAAGCCACCGTGTGGATCGCAGAAAAGCTGGGCCTGCAACCGATCAATATCCTCGAGCTCGTCACATTTTATCCGATGTTTCGCCAGCAACCCGTCGGCAAAACGCACATTCGGGTTTGCCGCACGCTCAGTTGCGGCATGGCTGGCGGGTTCGAGCTGATGAAAAATTTATGCGCGAAACTCGGAATTCAGCGCCCGGCTGACGGTGAAGAAACACATAACCCGATCGCGGTCAGTGCCGACCGAAATTACAGCGTCGAATTCGTGGAATGTCTGGCCAATTGCCATACCGCGCCGGTGTGCATGATCGGCGAGGAGCTGCACGAGAAGGTGAGCCCAGAATCTGCAGCCGAACTGATCCGAAATCCGCGATCCGAAATCCGCAATCCGCAATCGCAGTGGCCGCCTCATCCCCTCGAACACCGCCTGGTTTACAAAAACATTGGACGCCCGGGTTGGACGACGGATATCGATTGCTATCTGCGCGACGGTGGTTACGAACAGCTAAAGCAAGCGCTGACCTTGTCGCGGGCTGACATCGTCAATAAGGTCAAAAACTCGGGCTTGCGCGGCCGCGGTGGCGCCGGGTTTTCTTGCGGTTTAAAATGGAGTTTCATCAGACCGGATGAAAAACGGCCGGTATATCTGATCTGCAACGCCGATGAATCCGAGCCGGGCACGTTCAAGGACCGTTACATCATTCATGACGATCCGCATCAGTTGCTCGAAGGAATGTTGATTTCTTGTTATGCACTGAATTCGCACACCGCCTACATCTACATACGAGGTGAATTCCCCCAGGGCGCGAAGATCCTCGAGCGCGCGATCGAAGAAGCGCGGCAGCACAATTTCCTTGGGAAAAACATTCTCGGCTCCGGGTTTGACGTTGAGTTTTACATTCACCGGGGTGCCGGCGCTTACATTTGCGGTGAGGAAACGGGGTTGATCGAATCGCTTGAAGGGAAACGCGGTTATCCGCGGATCAAGCCGCCGTATTTCCCGGCCGTGCTGGGTCTCTACATGTGTCCCACCATCGTTAACAACGTCGAGACACTCTGCAACATTAAGCACATCATTGCCATGGGCGGCGCGGAGTATGCACGCCTCGGCCGGCCTAACAATACTGGCACGCGGATTCTGTGCGTCAGCGGGGACGTTCAACGGCCCGGCTACTTCGAAATCGAGGTGGGCGCCGTGACAATGGGCCAGTTGATTTACGAGATGGCCGGCGGCTTGCGACCGGACCGAAAATTAAAGGCAGTCATTCCGGGCGGGAGTTCCGCAAAAGTCTTGCGCGCCGATGAGCGTTTCAAGCTCAAGGAAGGACACGCTGACGGCTCGACAACTGAACGCGAAATGTCGATCGACGATATCCCGATGGATTTCGATTCCCTGGCAGCCGCCGGTTCAATGGCCGGTTCCGGCGGAGTGATCGTGCTGGACGATTCGCGCGACACGGTCTGGGTGCTGAACAACATCAACAAATTCTACGCACACGAGAGCTGCGGCCAATGCACACCCTGCCGGGAAGGTTCGCTGTGGATGCAAAAAATCACTGACCGCATGCTGCGCGGCGGGGGCGTGGTGGAAGATCCGAGAACATTAAAAACCATTGGCGACAACATCGCTGGGCGCACCATCTGCGCGTTTGGCGAAGCGTGCGCGTGGCCGACGCAAAGTTTTGTCGAAAAATTTCCGGAAGAATTTGCTGCCCGCGCCAAAAAACCCGTTCCCCCTCCCCTCCCGCCCGAGTACACACCGAAAGAACTGATCGAGCAGGAGTCGATTCCTACGGTTCCCCTGGCGCACGACCCCGGCTGGGAAAGAGCGGGCACAAAAGGCATGATCTAGAATATGAATCAGGAAAACAGGAACGCAGAAAAACTCTCAGGGATGCACAAACCACAGAGCAGATCATTGCTGCTGCGATCCGAGTCCACCGAGCGCTCGGCCCCGGATTCCTTGAATCCGTTTACGAGGAAGCGTTGGCTGTTGAATTTGCGCTGTGGAATCGTTGCATTAAAGGCCGTCAGCAGACTCGAAGACATCCATTCGGCAATCGGATGGAGCTATCTCAAGGCGACAAACCTCGAAGACGGCCTGCTTTTCAACTTCGCAAGCGCTCCTCTAACAATTAAGCGCTTATGCCGTGAGCGGGTAGAAAACGCGTCACCTGATCTTCTTGCATGACTTTCCCATTTCCCTGCTTTTCTGATTCATAAATGCCTAACGGGCCTCCAATTCCAATGTTCAACGTCCAGATTGATGGGAACTGGCATCAGTTCCCCAAGGGCACGCGCGTGATTGAAGCGTGCGAACAGGTTGGCATTTTCGTGCCGCGGTATTGCTATCACAAAGAGCTTAGCTCGCCGGGCAATTGCCGGATGTGCTTGATTGAAATGGGCTTCCCGCGGCTGGGCCCGGATCGTAAGCCGGAGCTCGGCGCTGATGGCAAACCGATCATCAACTGGATGCCGCGTCCGCAGATTTGCTGCGCACAGGATGTCGCCGAAGGCATGGCTGTTCGCACGGACTCACCACTGATTAGGGAATGTCGGCACGGCGTGATGGAATTTCTCCTGATTAACCACCCACTTGATTGCCCTATTTGCGATCAGGCCGGGGAATGCCAGTTGCAGGAATTCAGCGTTGACTACGGCATTTCGCAATCGCGTTTCCTGGAAAACAAAGTGAAGAAGCCGAAAGCTGTGCAGGTTGGTCCCCGGGTAACACTCGATGATGAGCGCTGCATTCTCTGCTCGCGTTGTATCCGTTTTTGCCAGGAAATCGCGCATGACGATGTGCTTGGGTTCGTCGATCGCGGCAGTCACACTGTCCTGGCGGCGCATCCAGGCAGACATTTGGAAAACAATTATTCTCTTAATACTGTCGACATTTGCCCGGTAGGCGCGCTAACCTCCACCGATTTCCGCTTCAAAATGCGGGTCTGGTTCCTGAAAGAAACCAAGAGTATCTGCACAAGTTGTGCGACGGGCTGCAATACGATTATCGGCAGTCGCGAGGACGTGATCTATCGGCAAACGCCGCGCGAGAACGATCACGTTAACTCCTGTTGGATGTGCGATTATGGCCGGCTGAACTACCATTATCTCGAAGCCGAGGAGCGCTTGCTAGAGCCATTGATTCGTTTCGAGGGAAAACTGGTTCCGGCGGATTGGCCAACCGCGATTGGCCACGCAGCGCTTCAATTGAAGCAGTTTGCCGGGTCCGAAATCGCCATTGTCGCCTCCGCCCGGATGACGAACGAAGAGCTTTGGTTAACCGCGCAGTTGGCGAAGTCGTTAGACGCGGAGCGGATCGATATTGTCCCGAGACGCCGGCCCGGTGATGACATTCTATTAAGCGAAGATCGTAATCCGAATACCCACGGCGCGCGCCTGATTCTGGATTCCGGCTCCGAGCCCGGCGCAAAACTTATGGCCATCGCCAATGCGGTTAGATCGGGCGATATCAAAGCGCTGGTGATTTTAAAGGAGAATGCAATGCACCTCGGCTTGTCGCTCGAACAACTGGCCCAACTGCCTGCATTGATCGTGATGAATATCTTGCCCGACGCGGCCACCGAAAGTGCGAACGTTATCCTTCCAGCATGCGGTTTCGCCGAAAAACGCGGGTCGATGGTCAACGGCAAGGGCCGGCTGCAACGACTGAATCGCGCCACTCGCCCGCCAGGCAACGCGCGTGATGATTGGCAGATTTTACGCGATCTGCTTCAGGCAGTCGGCGGAGGTAATTCGCTTCACTCGATCGAGGATGTTTTCTCGCGGATCGGCGAAACAATCCCGCAATTTAGCGCACTGAGCCTCAGCAAAATCGGCGACCTCGGCGTGCATATCCTGCGAATGGAAGAACTGCCGCCAATGCATCCCAGCGACGAAGAAGCCATCCAGGAGGCAATCGCCGTCCAGGAAAAACACCGCGAGGTTCGGCAGCAGTTGGATGAGGCGCGAGCGCATGGCGGCACCTCGAGGCTTGAGCCAACAGCGTCGCCTCGGCGGTAGAAAGCTCTAGCGTGCGCTGTCTCAGCGCACTTCCTTTCGACGTGGGAATGCCGAACACCTTATCCTTTGAGAACATCCAGTTCGCCGAGGCTCCGGCGGACTGTCGGAAGCCATAGCGAGAAACGTTGTAAATCGACACCGGCTGCAAGAGAGTAAGGCTGCAAGAGCGCAATGGATTTTTTTTTCATCATTACGTCGTTGCTGAAGATCGCGATCCTTCTTGGGGTGATCTTGTTTATGGTGTCTTACGCGGTGTACGCCGAGCGACGGGTCAGCGCGTTTATCCAGGACCGGCTCGGGCCGAATCGCGTTGGGCCCGCCGGTCTTCTCCAGCCCATCGCCGACATGTTCAAACTGCTACTGAAAGAGGATTTCACGCCACGCGTCGCGAATACGTTTTATTACTGGCTGGCGCCGTGCCTTGCAGTAATGCCGGCAATAATCACTATCGCGGTGGTGCCATTCGGCAGCACGCTGTTCGGTGTGCCAATGGTAATCGCCGACATAAACATCGGAATTTTCTTTGTATTCGCGATCTCTTCGTTAGGCGTGTACGGGATTGTCATCGGCGGTTGGGCGTCGAATTCGAAATATCCCTTCCTAGGCGGCATTCGTTCCAGCGCGCAAATGCTCTCGTACGAGCTTTCGCTCGGGCTCGCGGTTATCCCTGTTTTTCTTCTCGCTGGAACGTTGCGGCTGACAAGTGTCGTGCGTTATCAGATTGAGCACGGCTGGTTCATTGCGCCTTTTATCGGCGATTGGATGAATCCATGGAAATGGCTGCTCGCGATTCCAATGATTATCTCGTTTTCGGTGTTCATGATCGCGATTTTCGCCGAAACAAACCGGCTGCCGTTCGATTTGCCGGAAGCCGAGCAGGAGCTGGCAGGTGGCTACAACACTGAATACAGCTCGATGAAGTTCGCCCTCTATTTCCTCGGCGAATACGCGGCCATGATCACCGGCTCGGCTGTGGTTGTGACATTATTTTTTGGAGGCTGGCACTTTCCGGGCATCCCCGATGGCTCCCACGGCTGGATCTTCGGCCTGATCAACATCGCGGTTTTTTTCGCGAAGATCGCTCTGGTGATTTTCTTTTTCATGTGGGTGCGCTGGACCTTGCCGCGCTTTCGCTGGGATCAGCTTATGCGCCTTGGCTGGCTCTTCTTCTTCGAAATCGCGCTGGTGAACATCTTTTTCGTGGCTGGGATTCTCGCTTACTTTCCGAAATGACGTGTTTTCGCAATCGTGCTCATGCTCGAAAAATGTCTAACAAGATTAGGACAATGAACATGAGCAAGAGTTAATCATGACCATTACCGTTCCACGACCGAAATTGAACTGGCGCGAACGCTTGTATCTGCCGGCAATCGCGGCCGGTCTTGCCATCACCTTTAAGCATCTGAAAAACATGCTCCTCGGACGCACCAAAGTGACCATGCAATATCCCGAGCAAAAATGGGACACTCACCTGCCCGATTATTACCGTGGCGCACCCGCGTTGGTGCGCGACGCGGATGAACGGGTCCGCTGTGTCGCGTGTCAGCTTTGCGAATTCATTTGTCCGCCGCGCGCGATAAAAATTATTCCCGGCGAGATTTCACCAACCAACCGCTTCGCCAAGGTCGAGAAATTTCCTCAAGAATTCGATATCGACATGATCCGCTGCATCTACTGCGGGATGTGCGAAGAGGTTTGTCCGGAGCAGGCAATTTTTCTGCGCAAAGATTACGCCATTACCGGCTTCACTCGTGCCGACATGCTGCATCGCAAGGAAAAACTTCTCGAGATCGGCGGAGTAATGCACGGCGTCGTACTGAAGTGGAACGAAAAGAAATGACGCCAGAAACCAGAACTCTGAAGCCAGAGGTCAAGTCTCCTCGCCTCTCAATTCGCAATCAGCAATCAGCAATCAGCAATTGATCATGTCTCCGTTCCTGTTCTGGCTGTTCGCGTCATTGACGGTGATTTTCGGCGCGGCTGTGGTGCTCAATCGCAACCCTGTCGCGAGCGCGCTTAGCCTGGTTGTTTCATTCCTCGGACTCTCTGCGCTGTTTATGTCGCTCGAAGCGTTTTTTGTCGGTATTATTCAGGTGCTCGTCTACGCAGGCGCAGTGATGGTGCTTTTCCTTTTCATCATCATGCTGCTCGATTTGCGTGCCGAAGAACAGCGTCGGTTCAATTGGCTCGCAACCGCCGGCGGCGTGGCGGTGGCGCTCATTTTGCTCATTCAGATTTGGCTTGTGATTGGGCATTTTCAAGCTGCACGGCAAATGTTTCCGCCACTAGCAGAACCGACCACCGATGATGTACGGAACATCGGAACGCTGCTTTTCACTGACTACAATCTGCCTTTCCAAGTCATCGGTGTTCTCGTGCTGGTGGCAACCGTTGGCGTGGTGCTATTGAGCAAGCGCGAACCACGGAGTTAAGAATCAATGAGGAATAACGAACGAACAATGCGTGGCCCGGGTCGAGCTGTCGTTCGGGGTTCGTCGTTGCTTTGGCATTTGGCATTCGGCATTCGCCATTTTTAGATCATATGATCACTCTGGGCGATTACCTCATGGTGAGCGGCATTCTTTTTTCGATTGGCTTTGCCGGCGTCATGCTGCGTCGCAATCTGATCATCATTCTCATGTCTCTGGAGTTGATGTTGAATGCGGCCAACTTATCACTTGTCGCGTTTTCACGGTTCCGAGTTGGCCCTAATGGGCTGCCCGATTACAACATGCAGGTGTTCGTCTTTTTTGTGATCACCGTTGCAGCAGCAGAGGTAGCGGTGGGGCTTGCAATTCTCGTCGCCCTTTTTCGCGCACGCCAGACGACCGACGTAAAAGATATCAGCAGCTTGAAATTTTGAGCCTTCGAGTTTCATGAACCCAATCTTGCCGTGGATCATTCTGCTCGCGCCGTTCGTTAGCGCGGCGGTAATCACTCTGTTTACTCTCCGGTGGAAGACCTTAAGCAGTTCAATCTCGATCGCCGCTGTGCTCGTTAGTTTTATCTTCAGTTGTTTAATCTTTGCACAGCGAACCGACACCGCAGCTGAGTTCACCTGGATCGCTGTTGTCGGGCTCTTTCACGTGCCGTTTGGCCTGACACTAGACCAGTTAAGCAGGACGATGGCCGTTCTGGTTTCGGGTGTTGGAGCGCTGATTCACGTCTATTCGCTGGGTTACATGCGAGACGACCAAGGCAAGTCCCGCTATTTCGCTGCGCTGTCGCTCTTCATGTTCGCGATGCTCGGGATCGTTTTCGCGAACAACTTCGTGATGCTTTTCATCTTTTGGGAATTGGTTGGGTTCACCTCGTATGTCTTGATCGGTCACTGGTTTTATCGCGACGCCGCTGCTGACGCGGCGAATAAAGCGTTCATCACCACGCGCATTGGCGACTTCGGATTCATGATTGGAATACTGATGCTCTGGATGGCGACTGGCTCAGTCGTTTTCGTCGAAGTCCTGCCGCGGATGCCAATTTTCGCTGGCCATGCAACGCTGGTCGCAATTGTTGCGCTTTTGATCTTCTGCGGCGCGGTTGGAAAATCCGCGCAATTTCCGCTGCACGTTTGGTTGCCCGATGCCATGGAAGGTCCGACGCCGGTCTCCGCATTGATCCATGCCGCTACGATGGTCGCGGCGGGGGTTTACATGCTGGTGCGCGTGGCATTCATCATCCAAGCGTCACAAACCGCACTTCTGGCCATCGCCTGGATCGGCACGATTACGGCAATAATGGCGGCGCTGATCGCGACACAGCAGGACGACATTAAACGCATTCTCGCCTATTCCACGCTCTCACAACTCGGTTACATGGTCATGGCTGTGGGTCTCGCTTCAAACGATGCCGCAATGTTCCATCTCTTCACTCATGCGTTTTTTAAGGCGCTCCTGTTTCTCGCGGCCGGCTCTGTCATTGTGACGCTCCATCACGAACAGAACATTTGGAAAATGGGCGGCCTGCGGCGGAGACTGCCGATCACGTTCATTACTTTCTCTGTCGGCGCGCTGGCCTTGATCGGGTGCCCGCCGTTCAGCGGCTTTTTCAGCAAGGACGCCATTCTCGCCCTGGCCTATGAACGTAACCTTCCGATTTTCGCCGTAGCATTGTTCACCGCGCTTTTGACAGCTTTTTATGTGATCCGCATGCTTGCGATCGTCTTCTTCGGTAATCCTCGCAGCGACAGCGCACGAGAAAGCCATGAATCGCCCCCGGTCATGATCATCCCTTTGCTTGTGCTTGCGGTCCTGGCAGCGCTCGGCGGATTTGCATTTTTCGCGGGAAACTTCCTTGTGCTTCCAATTGAAAAGCAAGTGGCGGCTTTTGTTCCCGTGTTGGCACTCGTCGCGTTGATCGTGGGAAGCGGGCTGGCGATTGTTCTTTACCGCAACCGGACGACTGAACCGGTGAATGTTGAGTTATTGCGCCACAAATTTTACTTCGACGAGTTTTATAGCTGGCTCATCCATTGGACGCAGGAATTTCTCGCGCGCGTATTAGCCTTCGTCGATCGATGGATTATCGACGTCGGTGCCGTGGGCGGAGCCAGTCGCGGAGTCTGGGGCATTGGCGCAGTCTTGCGATTAATTCAACTCGGCAACCTCCAGGCTTATGCATTTTTGTTCGGGTTGGGAGTCGTTGCCCTCATTTACTTTGCCGTGCTTCGATAGAACCACCACAAAATGACGAATCACGAAGAAGTGGACATTCCGCTGTCATTCCGAGCAAAGTCGAGGGATCCCGTTATCGAAAGCTTAAAGACGGTTCCGTGCGATCCTTCGACTACGCTTGGCTTCGCGCAGAATGACTTTGCGTTGGTCACTCGTGCTTCGTTACGCCGTCGTCGTTCGTCGTTTCGATTTCGTGATTTTTCCTGATGGTTTTATTTGTCATTTTCTGTCCAATCACTGCGGCGGCTTTGATCATGCTTGGCGCACCGGCCCGGAAGACGGCGCTAGTCGCGTCGGCGTTGATTTTTGCAGCGGCGTTATTTCTATTCACGTCTTCCGAGCACGGGCAAGGTGACTTCCAATACGTCACGTCGTTTAGCATATCTCCTGAGTGGCGACTGAGCTTCACCACCGGTGTTGACGGATTGAGTGCGGTCATGGTGTTGCTCGCCAGCATCGTGACGCTGGCTGCAGTCTGGTTCACCGGTGCAATCGACAGATATCAAAACGCGTTTTATGCCTGCCTCTTGTTCATTTCGAGCGGTGCAATCGGCGCATTCGCTTCGATCGATTTATTTTTCTTTTACGCATTTCACGAGCTGGCGTTGATTCCCACCTTTTTGTTAATCGGAATCTGGGGCAGCGGAAACCGGGTTGCAGCGGCATGGAAAATTACGATCTATCTGGCGATCGGCAGTTTCATCCTGCTGCTTGGACTGATCTTGCTTTATCAAAGTTTTCCTCTGGCTTCCCGGAGTTTCGATATTCGTACGTTGCAGACTGCCGCCTCGATGGGCCAAATCACAGCGGACGCGCAACGCCATGTGTACCTGCTGTTGCTTATCGGTTTCGGAATTCTAATCTCGCTGTTTCCCTTTCACACGTGGGCGCCGGAAGCCTACGCCGCCGCACCGGCCCCCGCTGCAATGCTACACGCGGGTGTGTTGAAGAAATTCGGCCTGTATGGGCTTTTACGTCTTGCCATTCCCTTGCTGCCCGAAGGCGCGCATTACTGGACAACTTTGCTCGTCGTACTGTTGCTCGGAAACATCATTTACGTCGGATTGGTTACAATCGCACAAAATCGGCTCGATTGGATGCTGGGTTACTCGAGCGTGATGCACATGGGCTACATTTTCCTTGGGATCGCCAGCTTCAGCGTACTTGGGATGACCGGCGCCGTTATATTGATGTTTGCTCACGGTCTCTCAATCGCGCTGCTATTTGGCCTCGCGGACGAATTGCGCAGGCGCACGGGCACACTGGCTTTTGATGAGCTTGGTGGTCTGGCGAAAGTAATGCCTTTCGCCGGGCTCGCCTTCGGATTCGGCATGTTTGCTGCAATCGGTCTTCCGGGCTTCGCGAATTTTGCCGGCGAAATCATGATTTTTTTCGGCGCGTTTAGGAATGGCTCGGAAATCGGACGGTTTCACATGTTTCAAATCGCCACGATTCTTGCGCTTTGGGGCGTTGTGATCTCGACGGTCTACATGTTGCGAGCCTACCGCAAGACGTTCATGGGCACGATTCGCGAGCAATGGCAGAAACTGCCCGATCTTCGTCCGACATTACATGTGCCTATTACGTTGCTCGTCGCTGCGCTTCTTTGCTATGGATTTTTCCCGCAATCGTTGGTGCGAATCCTGGCGCCGAGATTCAGCGCTTATCTTCCCTCGAACACAAGAGATGTAGCGGAGATGCAGAGCTGTCGCCATGGCGATGTACTTCGTCCCCGCGAGCTAACTACGTACGAACGACAAACCCTACCCGTCTTCGCGAAAGCGGTGATTGACGGACACAGGCGTGGTTACAGCACCCGATGATGACCGCGCCCATGCTCGAGATCGCGGTGCTGGCGCTCGGGATGGTGATCCTGATGATCGAAGCGTTTGCCGCGAAAATCGACAAGCACGTTTTGGCCTTTGCTGCCATTACCGGTCTAGTGGCGGTTCTTTTCGCCAGTTTCTTTGTCGCTCCCTCTGCGTCGCCCTCCCATGTAGCCGGTTTCTGGAGCTTCTACACATCCGACCGACTCTCGATTTTCTTCAAGCAATTCGCGCTGGTGGCCACGATTTTCGTGCTGATCATGATGATCGATTACGCTCCGGTACTCCGCAGTTCCTTTTCTGGCGGCACGTCACAGGCAGATCTTGGCGAATTTGTTGCGCTGCCTCTTTTCACCTGTGCCGGGCTGATGTACCTCGTATCCGCGATTGACTTCGTTTTTATCTTTGTCTCGCTCGAGTTGGTAACGGTGTCCTTCTATGTGCTGGTTAGTTTTACCCGGCGCAATCCCGCAACGCTCGAAGCGGGAACGAAATATCTCGTACTCAGTGCGCTTTCCACAGCGTTTCTCGTGTACGGAATCGCCTGGATTTTCGGGGCTACTGGCCAGACAAATCTCTATCGGCTCACAGCGGCGCTGGCGAACGCCGGCGGCGATTCTGGCGCAGCGTTGTTAGGCATGGTTTTTGTTCTGGTTGCGTTCGGTTTCAAGATTGCCGCCGTGCCGTTTCAAATCTGGGTGCCGGATGTTTATCAAGGCGCGCCTACGCCGGTGACGGCGTATCTCTCCGTCGGTTCGAAGGCAGCAGGGTTCATCGTGTTGATACGTGTGTTACAGCCGTTCATGACGCTCCCGCAAACACGACGGCTCATTGTCGTTATCGCGTTACTCACACTACTCTACGGCAATCTCGCAGCACTGCCGCAGACTAACCTGAAACGGCTGCTCGCCTACTCCAGCATCGCGCATGCGGGTTATCTGCTTATCGGCGTGGTCTGCTTCGACGTCCGCGCTATTACCTTCTACCTCGTCGCGTACCTGTTGATGACGCTTCTGAGTTTTGCAGTGCTGATAATCGTCGCACAGCAAACTGGCGAAGAGATTTCCGACTTTGACGGCCTTGCCAAACGCTCGCCATTTCTCGCGTTCGCCATGCTGATCGGAATGGTCTCGCTCGCCGGTGTGCCCTTCACAGCGGGATTTCTCGGCAAGTTCTACATTTTTTACGCAGCAGTTTCGCAGCGTCAGGTAGCGCTAGTGGTGGTCGGCGTGATTACGGTCGGATGCGGATTCTATTATTATCTCAAAGTCGTCCGCGCGATGTACTGGGAGTCCGCGAACAACAGCGAACCGATTTCAGTGACCGCCTTATCGCGTTTCGCGATCAGTACATTGATCATCGCGACAATCTGGCTCGGCGTTTATCCGCAGCCAATTTTCGATGCGTTAAAGCGTTGAAGTACGGAACGACGGCTTGAGTTCAGTCGCTTAGCTCGACGTTCCAGTACGCGAGATCAACGAAGTGTTTCCACAGATCATGCTGCGGTGCTGAAAACGTAATCTGCACAAATGGCCGCCACTTTGGCCGCTTCGGTTTACGGATCAGACTCATGTGCGCTTCGCGCGGGAGCCGATTACCCTTGCGCGTATTGCAGGCGATGCACGAGCAAACAACGTTTTCCCAAGTCGTCGTTCCTCCGCGGTCGCGCGGCACAATGTGATCCAGATTAAGGTCGCTCCGGTCGAACATCTGGCCGCAGTACTGGCAGGTGTTTTTGTCGCGCTCGAACACGTTGTGACGCGTGAACTTTACCTCCTTTTTTGGCAACCGATCGAACACCAGCAACACGATGACGCGCGGGACACGGATCTTAAATGAAATCGCGGTGACCACCTCATGGTCGGGCGCGCTCGCCGACAGATCGCGCCAGCTTTCGAAATCGTGCGTCGAAAAGTTATTCGCGTCATCCGAAGAAACAATCTGAGCGTGCCCTGCATACACGAGAGAAAAAGCCCGGCGCGCCGAGCAGATGTTCACGGCCTGCCAGAGCCGGTTTAGAACCAAAACCTGACTGTTCAATAACGTTTGCAACGCCTTAACCCGTAAACGTGTTCTCGGCCGCCTTTTGCGGACTTCCGCGTAAATTTGTGCGACGCTATCATTGGCCTTTTTCCCTGTCAACGCGAGTGGAACCAGGCCACCATCGGCATAAATGCCTTCTTCCCTTTGCATTCGAGTTTATTCGTGTCGATTCGTGGTTACATGAGAGCGCAATTTCCTGATGAGGAGACTGAGTCCGGAGAATTCAAACGACAGAAGGATGCATTTCGAGAATGGGTTTCAAATGATGGCTCGACGCCTTACGCCGCTGAGGCCGGACGCTATCATCTTTACGTTTCGCTCGCCTGTCCGTGGGCCAGTCGGACGGTAATTTTTCGGAAGCTAAAAGGACTGGAACACGCGATCGGCATGACAGTGGTCGATCCGATTCGAGACGAGAAAGGCTGGGCCTTCCGAGATCCCTCCGGCAAAATTCCGCCCGGCGCTCCGTTTGAATCCACCGATCCCATCAACAACTCCAAGTTTTTGAGCGAAGCGTACAAAGCCACGGATCCTGCTTACGACGCGCGAGTGACTGTGCCGGTGCTCTGGGACACAAAAAGCAAGCGGATCGTGAACAATTGCGAGGACGACATCTGCCGCATGTTCAACGGCGTGTTTGATGATTTCGCCCAAAGAAAAGAGCTGGATCTTTTCCCGAAGGAAATCGAACCCGGGCACGCGAAGCTCTCCGGTTTCATTTATGACAATGTGAACAACGGCGTCTACAAAGCCGGATTTGCCATTCGCCAGCGCCCGTACGAACTCGCCTGCCGAAGAGTTTTTCAAGCGTTCGACGAGCTCGAGCAGCGTTTGTCGAAAAGCCGATATTTGTTCCAAGATCGCGTCGTCGAGGCAGATTGGCGTTTATTTTGTACGCTCGTCCGTTTCGACGCGGTTTATCACGGCCATTTTAAATGCAATCTGCGCCGCATTATCGATTACCAAAACTTGCAGGGTTATTTGATGGACTTATATCAGCAACCAGGCATCGCCGAGACCGTCAACTTTGAACACATCAAACGCCATTACTACATCACGCACAGGAAGATTAATCCGACCAGCATCGTTCCCATCGGCCCGCTGCTAGATTTAACAAAACCGCACGGACGCGAGAAATTGAAGTAAGGGTTGGGTTCGCCGAAATCGGCAAAATCGCTTTGCCAGGGCCATAATTCTTCATACAGTCGTGCGCTTCAACGCGAACCGATGATTTTTCTAGCCTTAAATCTCCTCAGCTTAGGCGTGCCACTATCGATGGTCTGCGCCGTAATCGGTCTCGTATTCGCCTTCTTTTTAATCGGTGCGGTGGTTCGCTCACCCTCAGGCAATCAACGGATGAGAGAGATTTCCGGCGCCGTTCAGGAGGGCGCCAAGGCGTATCTGAATCGTCAGGTCATCACGATCAGCTCCATCGCAGTCATCATTTTTATTTTGCTCTTCATTTTCAAAGATCGCCCAACGGCGATTGGGTTTGTGATTGGCGCGTTTTGCTCGCTTTCGGCTGGTTACATTGGGATGCGAATCGCAGTGATTGCCAACGTGCGAACCACGCAGGCCGCAACGGTATCGATTACGAAGGCGCTGCGAATGGCTTTCAACGGAGGTGCTGTCACCGGGCTGCTCGTTGTGGGGCTCGCCCTTTTGGCAGTATCGATTTTCTACAGTGCCGTGGCGCATATGGTTGGTCCACGAATGGCGATCAATAGTCTGGTCGGTCTCGCCCTGGGAGCCAGTCTGATCAGCGTGTTCGCGCGACTGGGCGGTGGGATCTACACCAAAGCGGCCGACGTTGGCGCTGATCTTGTGGGAAAAATCGAGAAGGGTCTCGAAGAAGACGATCCGCGTAACCCGGCCACGATCGCAGACAACGTCGGCGACAATGTGGGCGATTGCGCGGGCATGGCCGCTGACGTGTTCGAAACGTACGCAGTGAGCTTGATCGGTGCGATCCTGGTGGGCGCTCTCACTTTGCCGGGGAATCCGGCAGCGGTGATTTATCCGTTTGTCCTTGGTGGAATTTCCGTGCTGGGCGCAATCTTGGGCGTGCTATTTGTGAACGTTGCAGAGGGCAAACCGGCCACCGTGCTGATGGGTGGCGTGATGACGAGTGCAATCGTGTCGGCCGTCCTCTTCTGGCCAGCCACGCACTACCTGTTTCCGACCGGCGTGACGATCGCCGGCCAGATGCGCTCACCCACTCAACTGTACCTGGCGTCGCTCGTCGGCCTCATCATGACGGCCGTTGTCGTAGCGATCACCAATTACTACACATCGATGCACTATCGGCCCGTGCAAAAAATTGCCCGCGCCTCCGAGACAGGTCATGCGACGAACATTATCGCCGGCCTGGCGGTTGGTCAGCACGCCACCGCGTTGCCAGTAGGCTTTATCGCCATCGCCATTTTGCTGAGTTTTCATTTTGGCGGCCTTTATGGAATCGCCATCGCCGTAATGGCGATGCTGTCCATGGCGGGAATCATCATCTCTCTCGATTCGTTTGGTCCGATTACCGACAATGCTGGCGGCGTGGCCGTCATGAGCAATTTGCCCAAGGAGGTGCGGAACGTTACCGATCAGCTCGACGCCGTGGGCAACACCATGAAAGCAGTGACCAAGGGCTACGCCATTGCGTCAGCCGGGTTGGCAGCGCTCGTTTTGTTTGGGTCTTACGTACAGGAACTCGAGGTGCACATGACTCGCAATGGCAAGCCGTTCGTGTTCGAGTTTTCGCTCACCGACCCAAAGGTGATCATCGGTTTGTTCCTCGGTGGATTGCTTCCGTTCATTTTTACCGCCTTCAGCATGGACGCGGTAGGGAAGGCAGCCGGTGCAGTGGTGCGCGAAGTGCGACGGCAAATACATGCGCACCCAGGTATCATGACCGGCGAGGAGACGCCTGAGTACGGCACGTGCGTGGACATCGTGACCAAAGCAGCATTGCGAGAGATGATCGTGCCCGCGCTGCTGCCGCTGATTTTCGTGGTCGCTGTGGCGGTAATTCCGCAATTGGGCCCTGTCGTGCTGGGAGGTTTGCTCGTGGGAACGATTGTCACCGGGCTTTTTGTTGCTATTGCCATGACATCCAGTGGCGGCGCGTGGGACAACGCGAAAAAATACATTGAGGAAGGGAATCTCGGCGGCAAAGGCTCGTTTGCTCACGCCGCAGCGGTTACCGGTGATACTGTCGGCGATCCTTACAAGGACACCGCCGGACCTGCAATCAATCCGATGATCAAAGTCGTCAACATTCTGGCGATCTTGATCATTCCGATTTTCTTCTAGGTAGGGGCGATTGGTCTCAATCGCCTGCCGGTTCGATGAACCGCCGTCACGATCTGGCGTAAAAACGCTTTGTTTAATTAAGAATGCATGACAAGATCGCCTCTGCCACCCATGCCCAGCGCTCCGGCATCGCCATCGCCTGCACGAATTAAATTTTGGGGAACACGTGGCTCGATAGCTGTGCCCGGCCCCGAGACTCTGCGTTACGGTGGAAATACCACTTGCGTAGAACTACGAGCAGACGGCGAGATTATCCTGCTCGATGCCGGCTCTGGCATTCGGCCACTTGGTCTTGCTTTGGCCGAAGAATTTCAGGCGCGACCGATAAAACTCTCGCTCTTCATTACGCACGCGCATTGGGATCACATACAGGGCTTTCCGTTCTTCAAGCCTGCGTACGATCCCAAAAACGAAATTCGCCTCCTTGGGTTTGATGGCGCCGGCGCCAGCTTCCGGCAGATCCTCGCACAACCGATGAAAGCGCCATTTTTTCCGATCGCGATGCGTGAGCTCTCCGCGAGGATCGACATTAAGAAGTTGACCGAGATGAAGTTCACAATCGGTAAACTGGAGATTCACGCCGCGTTCGTCAATCACCCCGGAGTGTGCGCTGGTTATCGCATTTTTACCAGCGCCGGGTCGATTGCGTTTCTACCTGATTACGAGCCCTGCGAATTCTTTCTCCATTCGACGAAGGGAAATCAGCTGAACCCGGAAGAGGCGAAGAAAATCGCGGCGGAAGAGCGCGCCAGCCTGGTCGAATTTCTGCGCGGCAGCGATATTTTGATCCTCGACGCGCAGTACACCGACGAAGAATACGAAACCCACATCGGATGGGGACATGGCTCCATCTCGAGCGCTGTTTCACTCGCGCTCGACGCTGAAGTGCGGACACTCCTGCTTTTCCATCACGATCCAAATCATGATGACCGGACAGTTGAGGCGATGGAAAAATCCGCTCGCGAACTCGTGGCAAAAAGTGGAAGGCCTCTGGAAATTGCAGCGGCCCAGGAAGGCAGCGAAATTCTGCTCGAACCCAAAAAACTCGCCGCTGCGTAAAGTCGCTTTAAACGCGGACGCGCTCGACTTGCAACGAGGCACATCGATCTTTAATTTCCTCGCTTCTTGCCTCGTGGTGTAATGGTAGCACTAGAGACTCTGAATCTCTCTGTCTAGGTTCGAATCCTAGCGAGGCAGCCACCCAACTCGTAACGGATTGACAGCGGATAACTCGTAACAGGTTACGGCGACTTCTCAGTTCATGCAGCGCCGCGCCGCCAGCGGCCAAAATTCTGGGTCTGATGCAGTTCTCTGCGCAAAATAGCGGTCAACGTTCCCCGCGCTGATTTTCGGTGTTTATGGCGTGACAAGCCAATGAAAGCTCTGCACCATCGCGCCATGACGTTTCCCCGAACCGCCTCTTTCCGTTAGGACAGATCGACAATGCCAATCCCCCCTTTTGACTCTAATTCCGTTTTGCCTCCGCATTTGGGCGATCCTCGATTGCCGCGAGAGCTCTCACCGTATCCTTGCTCGTGCAGTGAGCTGTGTGATCGCTTTGGAACAAGTGCTGATCGTGCGACTATCCTTCGGGGATTTCTCCAACTCCGCGCCGAACTGCGAAAGCATGGCATGACGCAAGCTTTTCAGTGGATCGACGGAAGCTTTCTCGAGGATATTGAGGCAATCGAAGGGCGACCGCCACGCGATATCGATGTTGTTACGTTTTACTGGAATCCAGACCCGAATTTTACTCAGAATCTTATCGCAGCATTTCCGGATTTAGCGAATCATGCAGCAATCAAAGCCAATTTTCACACCGACCATTTTCCAGTTGATGTTAGCTTTGATCCCGAAACGACGATTGAGTATACCCGTTATTGGGCAGGCCTTTTTTCACATAATCGGAGCAGTGTTTGGAAGGGAATGCTGAGAATTGATTTGAACACTGAGGCCGACGATCTTGCTGCTGAAGCTCTGCTGTTTGTGAAGCGACTATGACATCCCGAGAAAAGCGACGTTTTTTGAAGCGGCAAATTGCCGAGTCGGAGCGGTTGAAAGAACTAGCGGGAGATCACCCGCTTATGGGGCCTCTAGTCGCGCAACGTGAAGAAGAATTCCGACAAGCGCTGCAGGATCTGCCTGCGGGCGGACGTGAAGCGAGGACTGTCTTGTTCTTCACCGGCGATCCAGTATACGGATCAAAAGGAATCGACGCGCATTTTGCGTCGACCGTGCTCTTGCCATTTCTTGAGATGGTTAAATCTGAATATGTCGCAGAGAAACACGGACAGGTTGGAGAGCGCGGGCCCAGAAGAGATGAAGATGAAGCACGGTTACTCTTAACGGGTCTTCCTCGCGGTTCATTTGGCTTAGAACTCTCTCATCCGGAAACTGAGGACTTGTTTGCTGAAGAACAGCTCTCAAACGTTTTGGTTAAGCTGACAGAACTCTTCTCATCGGCGGCCAAGAGCGACGAGGACTTTGTTCATGCCCTAGAAGAAGTTTCACCTCGTGTTTACGCGCGCCTGCCAGATTTCTTCAAAAGCATACATGATCATGGCGCGAACATTCGAATGCAGACTGGCGACCTTGAATTCACGCTAGACAAAGAACACGTCGCGGAAGCGTTCACGCGAGTTAAGTCAGTTCATACCATTGAAACTGAAATTGAAAAGAAAGGCATGTTTCGGGGTGCGACTCTAGATACTTGGAAGTTCGATTTTCGCACGAATGATGATGAAACGATCACCGGTCGGCTTGCTGCTGATTTGAGCGAGGCAACGGTTGCTGACATGCTGAAACTTACGAATCAACCATCTATAGCGCGTCTCAAAGAGACAAAGATTACTACTCAAGGTGGAGCTGTGCGAACACGCTATGAGTTACTCAATGTCACCGCACACGTCAGCAAAGAAATACTGAGGAAACCGATTGCGGAGTGAGCCAAGGCCCTCGCCAGTTGACGTCTACATTGCCGTGACTCTCGCCTCCATTGATAAGTTTGGAGGCTCATACCGGCTCGGTATTTCGTAAGCAGCAGGAGGTATCATATCTCTTCCAAGGGCTCCGAAAACTCTGGGTCTAGTAAAAGCCTGTCTTGCTTAAACCGCGCAGCTCTACAGTCGATCACATCGCACCGTAATCTGCGTTTATGATGAGGCTGGCAACGTGATCGAAACGCACGAGCACAAGAGCGGTTTCAAAAAGTGGTGAACGCGATGACAAGTATGCACTCAGCCTCCGCAGAACAAGAATCTCTGACGTTACTTGATGATGTTGTCACCGAGATTACCCAAGCCTTAGAATCGCTGGGGGGTAAGGAGCACAAAGGGCTGTTTGATAATTACCAATTCTGGTCGTCTAAACATTTACACCGCGCTGCTGAGGGGTTCGCGTTTCTTCGGCGCTCAGGCCGCTTTGATGCCTCGAAATTTTTAATCCGGCCGGCGATTGAGATCGTATTTCGATTGGAAGCTGTCAAAAAACAACCGGATCTACTCTACCGAATTGCGTTTTCGGAGCATTGCAGGGATGAGCAATTCCTGCGCGCAGCCGCCGAACACTCAACGGAATCCTACAATGACACGCAAATGAAGCAGCGATGGAGGAAATTTAGCGATGCTTTCGCAGCGGCGTTTCCCAAGATTCCCAGAGTGAATGAAAAGTTAAGCACTGCCTGCGCGGCTGAAAAAGCAGGGATGAAACCTGTTTATAACGGCGATTACCGGGCCTACTGTCAGTATACTCATGGCGCACTGCGTGCTACTACTGGTGGCCTCGATGAAGCAACCGATTCTCACGATAATCGGGCTATGGCACTTTGTGCTTTCGTCGCTTTAGATACTTTGGTCTTATTGGGCGCCAAATCCCCGAACCGCGACCGTTTGTTTTGCCGCCTTGTTTCCCGATAGCGATTTTGCTGACCGTTCAGGACCACTTTACTTTTTCGAGCGCTTACGTTTTCGAGGCTTCGACTGTTCGTCGAAATAATCTTTCAAGCGATGAAGTTTTCGATGCGCGTTGGCGTATACTACCAGGTTTTGATAGCAGTCTTCCCGATCGACTCGCCTCCCCGTTGGGTGGCCCGCATCATTTCTAGTTAATCGGATAAGTTGGAGAATCGCTGTAATGTTAAGTTCGATGTTTTCCGACAAATCCGGCGGTATCGATCCTTTCGCAGCGATGAGGCGCTTCTCGAATTCCTGCAGCTTGTAGACGTAGAACTGTTTAGGGTTCGCCAGTATTGCTTTTAAATTGTCGGCGGGCTTTCCTTGCCACGTAACAAAACTCGCCGCGACCTCAAGACTGGTGTCCTCTGCTGCGACACCTAACATTACAGAACTGGCCAAGAAACACTCCTGTTCGTAACTTTTCAATGCCTCTCTTAGATACTGTTTTGTCGTCTCAGACGTTTTGGGAGCTGCGCCAAGCAGACGTTCCATGTAGCGCGCGGGATCGTCAGGGTTAAATTCCTCTCCGTTAGCAGCTCTCCGACCTCGTTCGGTTAGCCATACTGTGCATTGCTGAAATGATCTATCTCCGCCGAAGAATATGAGCCGTCGGGCGATCAATTCCCAGAATGCTTGGGTAAAGACAGCCCATTCTGGCGTGGAAAGCTCTACCCCAAGTTTAACCCTAAGCAGGTTGCCAAGTGCTCGCGCATCACCGGTTATCAAATACCCAATCTGCAAACCGGGATCTGCTTTAAGCAGACGAAGAATCAATATTTGGGCTTCCTCTGCGTCCATTGCATCTCCAGATAACGTGTTCAGCCCTCAAGGTCCAGAGCTGAGACCCAGCCCTTATCTGCGAACGCATCCGCTGCCTGTGCCGAAGGAGTCGTCGGTGCGGGCTTGATCGAGACATCGCGAATCGGTAACATTCCGTCCAAGGCTCGAAAATTATCGGCGATTGAGTCACTGAATTTTCGAAGGTTCCGAACTGCGATCGATGTTACCAAGAGTTGATTTCGTTCACGAGATTCTGCACCTTCGCGTCGCAGTCGCGTTTCTGGGAGAAAAAGGGCAAAATGGCTGGTGGCAGACGCAATTTCTTCAGCCGACCGGACAGCGGTTTCTCGAATTTATTTATCCGAGGACCGTTTTCGCTGCTGGTGTTAATGCGGCTAGCGAAGCAGCGAAGAATTTCCACGATGACCGTATCGGCAAGGGCGGTGTCATTCATTTGTTTCGGCTTCCGCCGTCTTTGGAATTACGCCTCCGCGAACATTTGCTTAAGGACTCTGGCACCCTCCGTCGGCTGATTGGCAACGCCAACAGCGCGAAAGCGCTTCTCGAGCGATACGAAACCAAAGCAGATCAAGGTAGTGCTCGGCCGGCTGGGCCGGTTCTTGTCGGCGACATGAGCATGATCTTCTCGGGCAAAGCTGCATCGAAATTCGGCGAAGCTTACCTTCGCTCGATCGGTTCGCCGAATCCCGTTCTACCCTATCTAACTGACGCTACCGAATGACAAATGCACTTTATGATGTCCAGCTCGCGAAGGGCCAGGGAATGGTTCCCGAGACGGTAGTGCTGCTTAATGAATGGGAGGAAGGGCAGACTCCGGTAGAGCTGCGGAATCGTGTTCTGAGCGCCGGAATTTTGCCTAAAGCAACTGCCTACCGAATATCGGACATTGTTACGCGGGTTTTTGCTCCCAGATATCTTCGAAAAGAGGGCCCACCCGCGAAATGGCTGAAGACGCTGGTTCGCAGCGGTTGGCAAGGCGACAAACTTTCACAGTTGTTTCTAATCTATACTGCGCGCGCGAATCTCATCCTGCGCGACTTTATCGCAGAAGTTTACTGGCCACACTACCGTGCAGGCGTGCATCTCATTCACAGACAGGAGGGATTGAATTTCCTCAAAGCGGCCAGTGCTGCGGGAAAATTGCGCAATCGATGGTCGGATGCAATGCAGACGAAGGTGGTCCGTTATCTTTTTGCCGCACTCACCGATTTTCGGCTAACGCGCAACCTACCAAAAAACCAGCGCGAGATATTGCCCTTCACCATTCTTCCGACACACGACGGCATATTTAGCCTACGAGCTTCATTTAATGGGGTCACGGATGGCAATCTGCTTGAGCACGCAGATTGGGCGCTCTTCGGTTTGGATCGCTACGCTGTGCTTCAAGAGCTACGAAAAATCTCTGCATACCTGATCGTCCAATCAGCCGGCGACCTTGTGCGAATCGCCTGGACCTACAAATCAATGGAGGAGTTCATCAATGTCATCGCTCTCGGATAATTTCGATCAGCTTTGGCAACGACTCCGCTACGGACGCGGACTCAGCCATACTGGGGACGACCCGGTCTATTATCTCGTCTTCCACCCATCCGAGATGCTCGAGGTGAAGCGCCGCTTGCGCCAGTGGGCGGCGGTGCTCAAGAAGCAGGACTGGACGATGGAAACTTTCTCAATGGCTGAAGCGATCCAAGACAATTTTTGAGCGAACGAATTTCGCGATATGTGGCTGGAGAGCGAAGAAGACAAACGCTTTGACACTGAGGCGATTGAGCGACTCAACAACCAGCTCGAATCAGCGCTGGTGGATGAAGGCTCCTTAAAACAGCGCCTCGCAGACAAGCTGCAGTCGCTGGCCGGGCAGCACTAATACTGTTCTTTTCGTGACCGACATCGAAGCACTGCACCCGTATCTGCGCGTGGGTGTGCTTGGAGCAACAGCTACAAGGGCGTTTTACCGTCCCAACCGTTTTCCTATATCCAGGCGTTCGCGACGGGAAAACTACACTCAAATTCCTCGGCATATACCCGGCTGATGGTAACTACCGTTCAGTTCACATCGGAGGCTGATTCATGATCCGCAGTTTGTTCGAAAGCACCCGCAAGCTCGATCGTCGCATTGAGAAGGTTATTTCGTTCGCCAACGATGAAAACGAGCAACTCAAGCGAGAGATCACCGAATACGTAGCCACGGATAACATCGAGACCGAACTTCGAACGACTCCTGAGTCTGCTCGACGAGGGGCTCGGCGGTGGCACAGGCGAGGTCGGCGTGTGGGTGTCTGGCTTCTACGGTTCTGGTAAAAGCTCGTTCACAAAGTATTTGGGATTCGCACTCGACCCGAAGCGAAAGATTGACGGGAGGCCATTTCTGGAATGGCTTCAGGCCCAGCTCAAGACAAAGGCTCTTCGCACGCAACTTGGAGCTCTGGCGAAGAAATATCCTGCGACCGTCATCATGCTCGATCTTGCGAGCGAACAAATCGCCGGCGCAACGATGGCGGAGATTTCCTCGGTGCTCCACTGGAAGGTCTTACAATGGGCGGGCTACCCGAAGGACAAGAAGATCGCGCACCTTCAACTCATGCTCGAGCGAGACGGCAAAATAGCGGACTTCGAAAAGCGCATCAGGGCACTCGCAAACGGGAAAACGTGGCAACAGATTCAGAATCAACCGCTCGTCGCCACACAGTTTGCGGCGGTTGCTGCCAGCGAATTGTATCCCGACGTGTGGCCATCGCCACAAGCATTCCAGCAATTGAAAGTCGATGAAGTTGAGATGGAGAATGAGCGCGTCGCCGAAATGCTCGATCTAATCCGGAAGAAGTCCGGCCGCGACAACATCATCTTCATTCTTGATGAAGTCGGCCAATACATTGGCGCGCGCGACAACTTGATCCTAAACCTTGATGGGCTCGCGAAGAACATCAAAGGGATCGGCAAGGGCAAGGCATGGCTTATCGCTACTGCACAGCAAACGCTCACCGAAGACGATCCGCGAGCACAGATGAATTCGGGAAAGTTGTTCAAGCTGGCGGCTCGGTTCCCCATCCTTATTGATCTGGAAGCCAGCGACATTAAAGAAATCTGCTACACGCGTTTGCTAACTAAATCGCCGGCCGGAAACGCGGAACTCGAAAAGCGCTTCGATACCTACGGTCCGCAGTTGCGACTGCACACGCAATTGCAGAATACGCGGTTTTATAAAACCGAGCTGGATAAGAAGACCTTCTGCGATCTCTATCCATTCCTTCCGCAGCATTTCGATATGTTGCTCGAATTGCTCGGGCGACTTGCTAAAGTCGAGCGGCGGCATCGGTCTGCGTTCGGCCATTAAAGTCATACAAGATGTTCTCGTAGATCAGAGCGGTTTTCGACCCAACCAATCGCTGCTCGCGGATCAGCCTGTTGGCACTCTCGCGACGACCGCAATTTTCTATGACACGCTGCGCCGCGACATTCAGAAGTCTTTCAAGCACGTCGTCGAGGGCGTTGAACGCGTAGAGAAAGTTCATGGTGCGGATTCAATTCATAGCAGGGTCGCAAAATCCATCGCCGTGCTTCAGGTGCTGGATGACTTCCCGGTGAGTCGCGAAAATATTGCCGCTCTCCTGCATGCGAGTGTCGATTCCGACTCGCTACTTGGTCCAGTGAAAACGGCTGTGGATGACCTGCTGAAGGAGCCGGCATTCCATCTTAGCGAAATCGACGGCCGCCTGCGATTCATGAGCGAAGCGGTTGCCGAGCTCGAAGCAGAGCGGCAGCGCATCACGGCCGGTCCACGCGAGACGCGCGTCGTGATGCAGGAAAAGCTTCGTGAGCTGTTCACGCCGGCGCCAAGTGCGAAGCTTAAAGGCACGCGCACAGTCGAGAGCGGTCTTAAGCTCGCGCTCGCGAACAACACCGTCAGCCTGGAAGGCGAGCGCGACCCGGTGCAGACCGTCATCGAATTCGTGTCGCCGACGACGTATGACAAGCGTAAGCAGGAGCGACTCGTGGATTCAAACGAGCGCGCCAACGTCGCATCTATCTTCCTCCTCGGGAAGGATGATTCGGAGATTGAAGACTTGCTTGCCGAAATCGTTCGCTGTCAGACCATCTCGAAAAAGTATCGCAACAACGCGCTTGAGAAAGAGGTCTCCGATTATATCAACGGCCAGGTCCAGCGTGCCACTTCGCTCAGTGGCAAGCTCGACACGCTGCTGAAAAAGCTGCTCACCGCCGGCTCCTTCGTTTTCCGCGGGAAACCCGTCGCTGTTTCCGAGCTCGACGTCGACTTACTCGCTGCGACAAATAAGCAGCTTGAGACTGCGGCGGAGCAAGTGTTCGAGAAATACGGCGAGGCGCCTATTCAGGCTGAGGGCGCTCTCGCTGAGCGCCTCCTCAAGACCAGCAACCTCGCGCAGATCGCATCGAAGAATAATCCGCTCAGTCTGGTAAAGACGGTCGGTGGGAGAACGAGTATCGAGACTAAACACGCCGCGGCCGTTTCACTTCACGATTACCTCGATCGAACCGGAACAGTCGATGGTCGTAAGCTTCTTGATGATTTCTTTGGGCCGCCTTACGGCTGGTCCAAGGACACGACTCGCTACATCGTCGCCGCACTGCTCATCGCAGGTGAAATCAAACTGCGTGTTGCTGGCGCCGACGTAATGGTGAATGGCGAAGTTGCAACGGAGGCGCTGAAGAACAACAACAACTTCAACAAAATTGGCGTCTCGCTTCGCGATACTCGACCTCAGCCCGACACACTGATGCGCGCCTCCGACCGGCTGCTTGATCTGACCGGCGAGGCCGTTGTGCCCGTCGGAGGGGGATATCTCGAAGGCGGTCATTAAACACTTTCCCACTTTCCAGCGTGAATACGCGGCCCTCGCTTCGAAACTCGAGAACCTTCACCTCGCCGGCGCCAATCGCGCCGAGACGATTCAGGACAGCATCACTGAAATTCTGCGCGGCGACGCTTCCGACGCGACAACCTGGTTGGGTGGTGAGAAGTGCCCACTTTTCGATGACCTGCTCTGGGCCCGCAGCGTCCAGAAAGCTTTCAAGAACGGCATCGACACGATCATTAATGAACTTCAGACCCACTGCGATGAGATCGCTGCGTTTCCCGATTTTGGCGTTACCGGCAAGCTGCTCGCCGACACAGCAGAGGTCCGCGATGAAGCGGAGAAGTTCATCCATCGCGACGACTTCCACTCGGTCATGCCGGAATTGCAAAATCGATTGAAGAGTCTGCAAATCGCTGTCGAAAATGCCGTCGAGACGCTCAAAACGGAGCAATCGACCTTGCTTAAAACTGAATCAGCTGCCATCCAGAACTCGCACGAGTGGAGCCGCATCGGGCTTGATGACCAAAACCGTCTGCAGCATCCGCCTCGACAATCTCCAGCCGGAGGCACCGCTCAGTCTCGCCGGCCTAAAGAAGCTGCTTGGGCATCAATACGCCCTCAGCACAGAGTTAGAGCGCATTAAAACCGAGGTGCGCGAGCTGGCGAAGCCAAAGCCGGTGGAACGGGGACGAACCTTCGCCGCCGATAGAAGAGGTCACGCTTAACTTCCCAACCGAACTTGCATCCGAAGCGGATGTTGACCTGTTGATTGCCGAGTTAGGCAAACTGAAGTCTCGTTTAGCCAGTGGCGCGCGCCTTCGCATCCGTGGCAATAATTTGCGAGCATGGCCTTCGACTCCGTCACCCGCGGCAAACTCCAGCGCCTCGTTACCGCATGTCGAAACCTGCTTACGGATGAGTTCGACGACCAGCTCCAAGGCATCTACGGCATCTACGCTGGGGAAGGGCGCGTCCTAGATCTCGATAAGCTCACCAGCCTGGACGACGACCAGCGCGCCACGGGGACTCTTCTGCGCCAGCGCATTGCGCACCTCCAGAGTGGTCTAGCTGTTAGCAAGACTCCGCTGAAGGATGCCGTCCAGCGAGTCCTGCGAGAGCAAGCGTTCACGGTTCTCAACCGCTTCGCTGCGCTTCGCATGGCGGAGGAGCGGGAGCTTGTTCTTCGAATGCGTTGGCGAGGGGCTGAACTCCAAGGGGTTTCAGGTTTTTGAGAGTCGTCGCCGGCCCGGACTTGGGCGGCCAATATGAGCGTTACTGCGTCTTCCTTGGCTGCCTGTTCGACGAACTCTCTCTCGACCTCGGCGTTCTTTTCGACCGCTTCTCGCCGTTTGGCCTGCTTTTTCCGCGCGAGCCGAAGCTGAAGGAATTCTTCCAACTCCTCAACGATCCCGAGCTGAAATCTCTCTGGCGCGAGGACGAGACGATTGGATGGATTTACCAATATTTCAACGACGAAGCTGAGCGGAAGAAGATGCGCGAGCGAATCCGGCCGCGCCGCGCAACAGCCGCGAGCTGGCCGTCCGCAACCAGTTCTTCACTCCGCGTTACGTTGTCGAATTCCTGACAGACAATACGCTCGGGCGCATCTGGTATGAGATGACGCGGGGCGCCACCAAGCTCAAGCAGCAGTGCCGATACCTCGTCCGGCGGCCGAACGAAATCTTCCTGAAGCCGGGTGAAACCGCGCCGGAAGCAGCCGAAAGCAAGACGACCTCTCGCAGGAAGAACTGCTCAAGCAACCCGTTTTCATCCCCAATCGTCCGCTCAAGGACCCGCGCATGATCCTAATGCTCGATCCCGCCTGCGGTTCGATGCATTTCGGCCTCTACGCTTTCGACCTCTTCGAGATTATTTACGACGAAGCTTGGGATCTGGAAGAAACATTGGGCGCAGGCGGCTTTCATCCGGTCGTCGGAGATGAAATCGCTCCACGAGACGTATCGACACCAAGCATGATTTCCTGAAGGACGTTCCACGCCTCATTATCGAGCATAACATTCATGGCATCGACATTGACCCGCGCTGCGCGCAGATCGCGGGGTTGAGCCTGTGGCTGCGGGCGCAGAAAGCGTGGCAGCGACTTGGCTTGAAGCCGGCAGAACGTCCGACGCATCAAACGTTCCAACATCGTATGTGCTGAGCCGATGCCCGGTGAGAAGGAGTTGTTGCGGGAGTTTGTCGAGAAACAATTCCCGGCTGCGGAGCAGCCCGTCTTCGCTCATCTGCTGGGCGTGGTTTTCGACAAAATGAAATTAGCGGGCGAGGCCGGCTCGCTCCTCAAGATTGAAGAAGAAATCCGCTCCGCTATTGCCGACGCCAAGAAGCTTTGGAAAGAGGGGCCGAAGCTCGAACAAACCAGGTTGTTCCACGATCTCGAAGCGGCGAAGCAGAAGGAACTCAAAATCGACACAAGCGGTATTACGGATGAGCAATTCTGGGAACAGGCCGAGCAGCGGATTTACGACGCGCTCGAAGCCTACGCCGAGCAGGCCGAGAACGGCGGCGGATTCCAGCGCCGCCTCTTCGCCGACGACGCCGCGCAGGGCTTCGCCTTCATCGACCTCTGCCGCAAACGCTACGACGTGGTGGTGATGAATCCGCCTTTCGGGGAACCAACTGAAGGAGTGGCGCGAAAGATTGCAAAAGGCTATCCGAAGCATGGAGGTAATATGGCAATAATGTTTCACGATCGCGTTGCCGGTCTCTTTGCTTCTGGAGGCAAAGTTGGCGCGGTAGTAGACAACACGATTTTGGTCAAAAGCACCTACGCTGGCTTTCGAGATCGCTTCGCTGTTACGAAGTGTCTCATTCGAGAGGTTTGTTATCTTGGATGGGAGACTCTCGACGGCGCGAATGTAGAAGTCTCTCTGATTTCGGCCGGTCAGCAGCACGGCACGGGCTTTCACATGATTGAAGCGTCTGCTGCTGACAGAGCGGAAACCCTGCTTCGTGCAACAGTCGGGATTAGTCGTGGGAACTGTGGCGATTCTGTGCTGCTTTTCGATGCTGAAAAATTGGCCCTCATTCCAAACTATTGTATCTCTTTCGCGAAAGAGACACATCTTCATGCTTCGGGAGAAAAACTGGGAAAAGCGTATGCTCGTGCAAAGCAAGGGCTGATGGCGGTAGATACGCCGCGGTTTGCCCGTCTCAGATGGGAGATACCTTGCCCAGATACGATATCGAAGTGGCGTGCTATTAACTTTGGGGGCGGTTACAGCCCTTTTTATCGCGACCACTCTTTCGTATTTAACTGGTGGCAAAATGGCGCGGAACTCAAAGCGAAGGTTCTCCATAATTATCCCTACCTCGACGGCAATTGGGGATGGGTAGTCAAAAATGATGGCTTATATGGAAAACCCGGTCTTGCCTACGGAAAGCGCACCGATCTGCTTTCCGTTCAGATTCAAAATGAAGATATGCTATTTGGAAATGAAGGCTTTGTCGTTTTTACTCACCGGACAGAAGATACGTGGTTCGTTCTCGGCTTTCTAAACGCTCCAGCCGTCGGGAATCTGCTTAACTCGTTTTGTGGGCAGCATAAAGTCAGTGGATATGTCGACTCAATTCCGGTTCCAGCGCTCCCTAGCGGGAAACAACGGGAACTCGCTCAAATTGGTCGAGATGGCTTCGAGTCCATGCGGCAAGCTTCAAAAACAGACGAGTCTTCGGCACTCTTCTCCATTTTCGAACCGTCTGCCATTAGCCTCAGTGCAGGATTTGCGTTGGTTAAATCCGCGGTTCGGCAACTTCAAGAATACGTTACAAACCTTCAAAACCGAGCCGATGACATTGTTGAAGAGTCGTTAGGTGACATCGAGAAACGCGTCTTAAAGAAGATAGAACTCGAGGCGGTCGAGACCGACTACATAGCCGGACAACTGAGTTTGTGGCTTGGTTACGCCTTCGGCCGCTGGGACATCCGGTATGCCACGGGCGAGCGGCCGGCGCCGGAGTTGCCGGACCCGTTTGCGCCGCTGCCGGTCTGCCCGCCCGGGAATGCTCCAAGGCGACGACGGCCTGCCGCTTTCGCCCGAAGCCGGCCGCCGGCTGCGGGCCGAGGGCCGTTACCCGCTCGACGTGGCTTGGGACGGCATCCTCGTGGACGACCCGGATCATCCGCTGGACATCGAAGTCGCGTCCGCGAGGCCCTCGCAGTTATCTGGGGCGACCGCGCCGACGCAATCGAGCAGGAAGCCTGTGCAGATGCTCGGCGTCCGAATCACTGCGCGATTAGTTCCGCAGGCCCACGGGCTTCTTCGCCGATCACCTGAAGCGCTACTCCAAGAGCCGCCGCCAGGCGCCCATCTACTGGCCGCTCTCCACCGCCAGCGGCAGCTATACCCTCTGGCTCTACTATCATCGGCTCGACGACCAGACGCTCTACACCTGCGTCACCGATTTCGTGAAACCGAAGCTCGACGCTGTGACATGCCGACGTCGACCGCCTCCAAGCCAAGACGCAGACTGGCGGCACCGCCAAAGAGCGCGCCGAACTGCAACAGCTGCGCGATTTCCAAGCCGAACTCCAGGAGCTGCACGACGAACTGCTCCGCGTGGCCCAGCTCCCGTGGAAGCCGAACCTCAACGACGGCGTGCTCATCACCGCCAGCCCGCTGTGGAAGCTCTTCCGCCTGCCGAAGTGGCAGAAGGACCTCAAAGCGTGCTGGGAAAAGCTTGTCGCCGGCGAGTACGACTGGGCGCACCTAGCCTTAACAATTTGGCCCGATCGCGTTCGCGAAAAGTGCAAGACTGACCGTTCCCTCGCTATCGCCCATGGCCTCGAAGACCTCTGCGAAATCGAACCGCCGAAGGCGAAACGTGCGAAGAAACGGACGTAAGCAAACTTCAACCTTGGATGTAAGGCTGATGAAGATCGCCGACTACATTCAAGACCAGTTTCGACATCGCGTAGAAGATCATACCTGTCTTGTCATCTATGACCCCAAACAGCGATATCGCGATCTCGCCAAACGACTGGCGGATGAACAGGTGACATTCGTTGATGCCAGTGATTCGATCATTCTTAGCCGTGAACGAGCAATGGATGCGTGGGTCGCGCTCGCGAAAGCGACGATCACCCGCACCAGCTAATTGTCTATGTGCCGGCGAAAGCACCGGAATCGGACGAAGAGAAGTGCCGCGATCCATTTCAAGTCTTCGCGCTGGGAGGTGCCAGTTTTCCTGCAGGCGATGGCGATACATATCTTTCGCTTTGCCGGCGCGCCAATCCTGATCATGCCTCGGAAATCGAAGAATTATTTAAGAATGGAGAGCCGGATTTCGCGACAATCGACAATGTGGGCGGCGGTCGCGATTGGCCGAAGCTACGCAGTCTACTAGGAGTTGATTCAGCGCTCGAAATCGCAGTGGCGCTCCTCGCGCCTAACGAACAACAGAAGTCGGCATTAACGGCTGACAACACGTGGGTAGACGAGTGCATTGCGTTCACGAGGTCCGCCCTCGGGTGCAATCTCGCGACGAAGAAAAGGAAATGGGAGCCGATTCGCGATGAACTCTGGCGCTTCGTCTTATTCAGCGAGTTCGCATTTGATCTTCCGTCTGGGCTGCCGGGAAGCCTCACCGAAGTTCCACGTGCGGATGCGAATCGGAAGGACATCGTTTTTGGAATTTGTCGTGAGCTGCGCGACTCAATGCAACACCAGCCAACCTACATGGAGATGGCGGAGAAGGTCGCTATGGAGATGAAGCTGGAATCAGAGGTGCGCGGAATCGAAGATCTAGGTCAGCTCGACACCTTCGCATTCGAAGAACGCAGTTTTCTCAGCTCATTTGTGAAAGCGGCACTTGCCGGCAAGCTTGGGCCGGGGAATGCAATCGCTCTCGCCCGAAAGAATTCGGTCTGGGTCCGCAACACTCCTCGACAGTCGTTCTGGACGATCGCGGAACGTGCCCTCGCGTTGATGACTAAGGCCGACGATTTGAGCGAGGAATTTGGAACCGTCAGCAAGACGCTTTCGGGCATCGTGGACTTCTATGTCGCTCGTGGACACGTGCTGGACACACTTCATCGCGAATTTGAGCAGGCAGTTGGGGACGCATTTGGCGATCTGGATTGCCTCGAACCGCTGGTTGAGTACGCGCGCGAGAGCTATCGGCAAGTCGTCGAGCAAATGCAGGAGCCGCTTCATTGACGCCATCCAAACCGAGGGTTGGCCGCTAAGTGGTCGAACCCGCAATACGGAGGTTTTTGACAAGTTCTTTGGCGGCCGCTCTTACGGAGCGTAAGCGCCGGGTCGCATTCTTTATGGTGGATGCACTCCGCTTCGAATTGGGCGTGGCTCTCGAACAAAAGCTAAAAAACGATGCGTGCACCCTCGAGGTTGTCTGTGCGCAGCTGCCGACTGTGACAGCCGATAGGTATGGCTTCATTGCTTCCAGAAGCTGACACTCACTTTCGCCTCGCTCGCGACGGCGATAAATTGGTGCCGACAATCAAAGATCGGAAGATCGAGAATCCGCAGGATCGTCTGGCTTACGTGAAGAGCATTTACGGTGACGGATGCGAGATGATAGATCTTGAGGATTTGCTCGCGCTGCCGACGACTAGGAAGAAGAAACCGGCTATCCCGGAAGCAGTGAGGCTGCTTATCGTGAAAACGACAGAGATCGATGGATTAGCCGAACGAAATCCGGCCAAGGCTAGGGAATTGATTCCGCGAATTCTCCAGGAGATCGTTGCCGGAATCATGAAGCTAAAAAGGCTTGGGGTTCGAAGAAGCGGTGATCGCGACAGATCATGGTTTCGTGCTGCTTCACGGCCAGGCGGCTGGTGATACTCTCACCAAACCCGCAGGTGATTGGCTCAACATCAAAGATCGCTCTTTGCTCGGAAGCGGCTCTGCGTCGCCGGGCACGGTGCTTTTCCCAAAGGAGCAGGTTGGAATTCGCGGCGATTTCGCGACGTATGCGGTGCCACGCAGTTTTGCCACGTTCAGCGCCCGCATTCCATACTTCCACGAAGGTTTATCGCTTCAGGAATGCATGATCCCTGCAATTCGTGTGCTCTTGTCGAAAGAGGTCGAGACCGCCGGACCGGGTTTCGAGGTTCAGGTTAGCTACAAAGGTGGTAAGACAAATCAGATCACTACTCGCCGGCCAATGATTGATATCAGTGTTTTCAGACAAGGGCTGTTTCAGGCGGAGGAGATCGAGGTGCGGCTCGAAGCTTGCGCTAAAGATCCGTCAGGGTCCGGCGAGCGAATTGTCGGCGAGCCTGCGTCGAGTGAGTCAGTCAATCCCGCAACCGGTAATGTTCGCATCACGCCAGGTGAAGCTATCAAGGTTCCGTTAAAAATGGAGGAGGATTTCACCGGGTCATTCGAGCTGCGAGTGCTCGACCCAGAAACGCGCATCGCCCATGCGCCACCTCTAAAACTCAAGACGAACTACATTGAATAACTAGATGGACGCACTCGACAGAAAATTAAACGAAGTGTTTCCGGGAGGCGTGGTTCGGAAGGACCTTCTGCACAAGATCAAGAAGGGCACGAATGTCCCATCGTTTGTGCTCGAATTTCTGCTCGCACGTTACTGCGCGACCGACGATCCCGCCGAGATTCAGGAGGGCATTGAGGCTGTAGTAGAAACGCTTCAGAAGAACTATGTCCGAGCCGATGAAGCTAATATCGCTCAGTCGCGGGTGCAGCAAAAAGGCAAGCATAAGTTCATTGATAAGATCAGTGTAAACTATGTGGAAAAGGAAAAGCGCCATTGGGCATCAATGGCTAACTTCGGCTCGAACCGAATAGCGATTCCGGACAAATTTTACCGTGATAATGAACGCCTGCTTGAAGGTGGCATTTGGGCCGAGGTCACCGTCGCTCATAACGATGTTGATGAAGACGATTATGCCTTCTATGTAGAGGAGCTGCGGCCGATACAGCTTTCAAAGTTCGATTTCCAGGCTTTCTGCAATGGGCGAAGCCAGTTTACCCGAGACGAGTGGCTAGACGCACTCATTCGCTCGATAGGTCTGGAATCGTCGAAAATGACGTTAAGAACGAAGCTTCACTTTATTTGCCGACTCTTTCCTTTCGTCGAGTCTAATTACAACTTCATCGAACTTGGCCCTCGCGGGACAGGTAAGTCTTATGTGTTTAGCGAGTTTTCTCCGTATGCGACGCTATTGAGCGGTGGGCAGGCAAGCACTCCAACACTCTTCTATAATAATCAGCGCAGGAAGGTAGGCTTAGTCGGGTTCTGGGATGTCATTGCTTTTGACGAAGTCGGCGGTGCACGAATCAAAGACCCGAACACCGTCGACATCATGAAGGACTACATGGCGAATGGTCGGTTTTCGCGTGGAGCAGAAGTAATCGCAAATGCTAGTTTCGCCTTTGTCGGTAATCTTGATCACTCAGTCGAACAACTGGTCAATGCGCCGCAGTTCGACCTGTTTGAGCCGCTGGACGAATCGTTCAATCTGGCGATTCAGGATCGTTTTCAAACATACTTACCGGGATGGGAGGTGCCAAAAAATACAAGCTCACTCCTTACGGAGGCTTACGGATTCATCACAGATTATCTGGCAGAAGCACTCCATTACTTGAGCAAAAAAGTAAATCGCTACGATTACGTCAGCAGCAAGTGCAAGTTTGGCCCCGCACTACAGGGCCGTGATGAAGCAACGATTAAGAAGACGATATGCGCCTTAATCAAAATATTGCATCCACAGGGTGAACCGACACCTGCGGAACTATCCGAATACATGGCCTACGCTGTCGAAGGACGTCGGCGCGTTAAGGAGCAAATGAACAAACGTAAAGCGGATGACGAGTTTGGTCTGCTCAACCTCTCCTACTTCGACGAACACAACCGCGAGATTATTGTGTTCTGTCCCGAATCAAAGGACGCTCAAGCAACGCAAAACCCGCAGCGCAAGTCGTTATCTCGCGTTCCCGCTCGAGATATGGAACCAGCGGCGGCCAAGTCCGGCGAGCCAGTTAAACCGTTTGTTACCACGGCCGCGGAATCAGAATCCGATACTGCCATCACTGAGGAAACACCGGTCGCAGAGATTGTTGGCCGCGGCGAATCGAGCACTGTGGAATTCAAGTCATCGCTCAGGATGAACCTTCACACCAAACATCCTGACTCAAAGATCGAGCACGGCGTGTTGAAAACCTTGGCTGCTTTCTTAAACACCCGTGGCGGAACACTCGTAATTGGAGTCGACGACAAGGGGGCGGTCTTGGGAGTCGGAGTCGATGGTTTCCCGAGTGAAGATAAAATCGATCAGCATTTAGCAAACCTCATCCGCGATCGACTTGGCGCACAGCATGTTCTATCCATCCATCCACGATTCGCTGATTACGAAGGTAGGCGAGTGTTAGTGATTACATGTGATCCTGGAAAATCGCCGGCCTACGTGAAGGACGGGAAGACCGAGTATTTTTATGTTCGCACGAGCGGAACAACGTCGGAACTACCAGCCAGCCAAATTCACGACTTCATCAAGCAGCGATTTGGAAAATAAGCGAACCATCGCGACTGAATCCAAAAATACATGGCGATCTACCTCTGCACCATAACCGGCCGGTTTCCTGAAAATTACGAGATCGGCCTGCGGTCGGGGACGTGGGGGGTCGAAGAAAAGTATAAAGACAAGATCGCGCCAGTGCGTTCTGGCGACAAACTTGTCTTCGTGCTGGGCGGAGTCGTGCGGTCGGTGCACACAATCGACGGCGACCCTTTCTTCGATAAGACCCCACTGTGGCCGCCGAAAGATGGCAGCATTTTTCCGTATAGAGTTCACTTTCGACCAGCTGAATGGGTTGGTGCCGTCTCGCTTAAAGACATAGCTAACGAAATTAGCTTTATGCGTGGGAAGGTGTGGGGAGGAACCATCCAGGGACGCAATGGAGTATTCAACCCCAACCTGACGCAGAATGATTTGGATCGAATTATAGGAGAATTGAGTCGTCCTGTGCAGCCGAAGGCACCTTTGCCTCTCCCGCAGAATCCGGTTGTTGCTGAACGACAAAAGGCGCTCTTCAAGTTTTATGAGAAAGACGTTGAGGACAGACTGATCGATCTTTTACCCTCCGTCGGTTTAACGCTTTATCATGACCAGAATAGCGGACGCTCGGGGCGACAATTTATTTGTGACGTGGGTCGAATTGATTTGCTGTGTAATTCCGCAGCCAATGGCGACTTTGTAATCGTCGAACTAAAAAAAGGTCAAGCTCCGAACGAGACTTTGCTTCAAGTATTGCGCTACATGAGTTGGGTGCGACAGCACTTAAGTGGCAAGAATGATGTTAAAGGAATCATCCTGACTGAGTCCGCCGATTCGACATTAGAGCAAATCCTGGGAGAGGTGCCGAACGTATCGATTCGATACTATTCGATATCAGTTGCACTTCTTCCAGAAAAGGTTGGATCGTCTCCGCTAGTCTAATCGCCGTCGCTCTTCCTGATACTTCAACGACGAATTCCCGACTTATCTGCGGTCGCGTCGTGGAGTTGAAACTGGGTCTCAGCGATTCGCGCCTTAGCGAATATTAGAAGCTGCAGCCACTCCCCGGCAGTGCACCGAAACCGCCGGCCGGCTGCTTCTGATCGGGCGAACGTTGCACCCCGAATCCTGTTATCGCGCCAATGATTGGATCGTGAGTGATGATCTTTCGTGCGCCAAAGGGCGAACGCTCCTGACTTTTCTCGGGTTTGCCGATGTTTCGGGCTTCAATTCTTTGAATTTCGCAGTCGTCAATCTTCAGTCGTGAAATTGAGAGCGCGGCCAACGCGTAAACGAAGCAATCAAGCCGGTGATTCGCTCGCCCGGACTTCTTATACCAGCGGGAGACCGTGTAACCGCGGAGATTACTCTGCCGTCGATATTCGGCGGTCAGTTCTGCGATTGTCTCCTGGTCCCACCCACCTACATCCTCCCCCTGTGGTCCGCACGGCAGGTGCACAAAGCCAGGGCCAGGGTCACGTCGGGCCAGCATGTTCGCGAGCTGGCTCTTGGCAACGTCAACGTCAACGCTATGGACTAGCACGCCGGTTGACTTGTCAGAGTAACGATTTCGCAAAATGCCGAAGCTGCGCCCCGCGGCTTGACCGTGATGTGGTGCATACCCGCGCACGGCTCGCAAGCGATCCTTGAATCCGTTGGCCCTCACGAATTCCAAGCACTGCGGATAAAAGTCGCCCTGCACGTCGATAGCGCTCGCCACTGGCCGGTAACCGTTGCCGTCGCGATCCAGCCATGTTGTCGCCGATATATCGAGCACCGCTTTCCAAACCTCTTCCCCGCGCATGTCGCCCGTAATCCGATCGGTCAACGGCAGCCACGTTTCCATCTTCCGGCCCCAACACGCCAAAAGCCAATAAAAGCCATCATTCTGCGTGTCGATGCCTAACGACACGGCAACCGTGCCCGCGGGAATGACGCCGCGCTCAGAACATTTCGCGACGAGCATAAAGTTCTCCTGGATCAATCTTGTCCACGCGCCCCGAGTAAACTTTCCCAAGCCGACTGTTCTCGAACACTTGAATCAGACTAGCGTCGCCAGCTTCCAAAGCGTGCACCGCGTCTCGATATTCTTCGATCAGCATTTCCCAGCGGATCAGGGGACTAACGAGGGCGCTGCACTGGAAACTCTTGTGGCGAGGATTCTCCACGGCGTGACGCCACTGACCAGGGGAGCGCTGCCACTGGTCCTGATCGAAGAATGCATCACAGCTCATGCAGCGCAGCGTCACGTCATCAAACCGGACCAGTGACCACGCTGGCTCCTGAAATTCGCCGCAACCAGGGCACGCGATGAAATAACGCGCCATCGAGCCGCGCAGATAATGCCTTTCAATCCGCGATTCGTTTTCAATGGTCGGTTTACTGAACCGGAAAATTTTGAAGTCCTCGCCAAACGTCGAAACCCGCTTCGACGCCAGCGCGTCGGCGTCACCTTCACCCGGAAGCGTTTTCAGTTTGTCGGTCTCATCGAGGATCGCAACGCGCACCGTGCGACTTGCCAATGGCGACGCGGAACCACCTCCGACAAAAGTGCAGACACCGCCTAAGAAAGTTTTGCGCCTGATGTTGTTTGTTTTCCCTTGCGACGTTCGGCCCGCGGTGACTTTCCGCCACAGAACGGGCGAGCTGCGGATCATCGGTTCGACTTCATCTTTCAAGTAATCGCTGACCGCTTCACGCGACGGCATCACCCACAATACGCCGCATGGTTCACGGTCGATGATGTATCCGAGCACATTCGCGCCGATGGTGCTTTTGCCAATTCTCTCAGCACTCATCACGCTGACCTCTCTCACCTCAGGATCGTTGTAAGCGTTTTGAATCTCCACCTGGTAAGCGCAGCGCCGCGGGTTGTAGAGACCAGCCTCAGAGCCAGTGAGGTAACGATGTTGTGACGCCCAATCTGTGACCGAGAGAAACGGTTCGACGTGGAAACCGATACGTGTTGCTTCCAGTAAGCGCCGATTAAATTCAGCGAGAGCGCTTTGGCGGACTTCCGCCGGACGCGGGTCACTCAGCGTCGCCGTTTGTATCATCACCGGTCACCACCTCGAATTGGGTCGGAGCCGCTGCGCCATCCTCTAATGCCGACAGTTCGGCAATCACAGCGTCAAATTCGCTCCTGGCATTCTTCAGCGCTTCGTTCACGTTGGGCGCATGATAGCAGCTCCGCGCAATCCGCGGTATTGCAGCTTGCAGCTTCGACTTGATGCGCAGGCAGACGCTCTTGATCGTCTCCACTATGTCGGCGGTGCTCAAGAGTGAGCCGTCTAACAAAGCCAGGCGACGAGATACCTCTTCGGCTCTCAGCCGCGTAAGCCTGGCCCGTTCACGTTCAAAGCCACTGCTTACCCGGCCCTTGCTTCGTGACCGCGGACTTCGTTCGTAAGCCAGCCATTTCGGCGTCACTGCCTCTGGGCTGTATCTCCCGTCCGGTTCCCGTTCGACGATCTTGTTCCGATACGCCCATTCCATCCGGGTCTCAGTTATCCCCAGAAAGTCCGCCATTTGTCGCTGGGAAAGCTTCGGGAAAACAACCGGCTTGCTCTTGGACATGACGGCTCACACTCTACCACGAATCTCTACCGGAAATCTTTGCAGAATTTGGGCGGTCGAGAGCGCCCGTCATGGGCACGATTCGTCGCAGAACCTATCACCGGGGGTTGCAATTCGCATTAGGCGCGTGGGACGGCTCCTCGTTTCTGTGACGTGTGCAAACTTTCTCACGGCCACGACCATTGCTCATCAGTTAAGAGCCCGAATAATTCCTGGCCTAACAAGCGCAAGGCGCATGAGTCGCACACGGGCCAATCTCGGCGTCCGTCAATGAAGAACTGGTAATAGCGGGGCTCGCTTGCACAAAACTGGCAATAGTCGCGATAGCTAGGTCCAAGCTCTTCAGAGCTCGGCGGCACATAGATCGCCGCACAACGGAAAATGTTCTCAATGTCGCTCATGGTTTCATCGGTTAGACGCTTTCGTTGCTCCCTTCTGTGAGCGCGTATTGCGAGAACTTCCGGTCACGCAGGCTTTCATAAACGGTCTGGCCGTCTGGCCCCTGGCAATACGGGAGAAAAGCCTGCTCCACTGTAATCATGCCGCTGCGCATGAGTGCAATTTGCGCTTCAACCCAATCTTTCAGTATGCGCCAGGCGACGTTGCTGGCGTGCTCACGCGAAGCGGTCTTAGGCAGGGGCCGACTACTGTAAGGAGAACGGCGTTTGCTTTGACATTGGCGTTGAAGAATTGCCTGGACAGCCTCGACGTGGGCCGGGAGCCTGAAGGTCAACACGCCGAATTGCGTTTGAATCCGAAACGACAACTCGTTAGGTCTGCCGTCTTTGTCGAAGCCGTGCAGGATGTGACTGGCTCCGGCTTGTGCCAGCCTGGATTGTATCTCACTGACGGTCTTTTCCGCTGCGATGGTGGTTGTGTAATCAAGCAACTTTTGCATGTCGCCTCCTATTGCGCTGGTGGTAGTGTTTCGTGTTGTGTAGGTGTTGTTTTGCATAAATCGTTTGAGGTAGCTCAAGCCAAAGCAGGTCCAGCGCTTCAGCGATGCGGGCTTGAGCTTGGCGTTCAGTGTTGCATTCAGCATCCTCAGCAAAGAAACGCAACCACGGCTCGCCTAACGAGTCGCCACAAAGCGAGCAGAAAAGGCCCGTGTGTAAGCGCAATTCATGAGCATTCTTTTTCATCTTTTTTATAGAGGTTGTGGGCTTTACCCCGTCCGAAGCGTCCGCGTCGGACAATTCGGACGCTTGCCTACAGACGCGACGGACGGGGTAAAGTGACCTTGTCTGTGTATTTTGTTCACGTTTTCAGGTTTCGGAATCATGCAGCCGGATTCCTTTCCAACCGCGGTGCGAAGTGGAGCCGCCTCGGGGTGTAACATCATGGCGTAACGCCAGGCCAAACTGGTGCACGATTTGGTCCGCAATGGTTTCGCTGAATTGCTTCCGGCTAATCGCTGACCAATCGTGATTATTGCAGAATGCGACGTATCCGGCGTGCGCCTCGAAAACAGTCAATTCGCCGTCCGCGTCGGAGATCAATGCTTCACGAACAAAGATCGTGATGCTATCGCTCTCCAATAACAATTGATCGACGCGAGCGCGTTGTTTGGGAGTAGAATAGAGTTGCCACCCGTCCCCGCGAATCTTCCTAAGTCCATCAAGCATCCAGTTCAGGACGCCCGGCCCTTCCTGCGCGATGATTTGCCGGTGAAGATCAACAATCACCTTCGACGGCGGTTCGTTTTCGTAAGCAACGGTGTGTAATCGCCGCCGCCATGCTTCCTGATCGCCTTCCAAGCGCACCAGTAATTTGGAATTGCACGAAGCAATGACGTTATACTCACCGCTGATCTCCGGGACTTTGTTCGATCCCTTGAATTCCACGGTCATCGGGTCACCGCCGGTCAAGGATTTGAGAACGCTCGCACCTCTGCGATTTAAGAAATTCGCTGGGACATCTGCGCCATAGAGCAACGTCTTGCCGACGTAGCGACTGGTCTCGAAACGTTCACCCAGGAGTGATGTGCGCAGAGTGACAATGTTATTGTGCCCGAGAACATCTTTTAACACCCGGATGAAAGTGCCCTTACCGCCGCCCGCCGTGCCGATGAGCAGAACAATTATTTGCGCCAGGTTTAACCCAATCAGGTATAGACCGCAGGCCCGTTGCAGTAAATCAAGATCATCCTCCGATAACGCAGGGCGCATCAGCGTTTCGAGGAAAAGTTTCTCGCATTTACTCCCTGGTTGGAAATCAACGTCTAGCTTGTTCCGGCGTCGATGATTCGGACTGAAGGGCAGCAAAGTCATGTCAGCCAAACGAAGCATGCCGTTTCGGCAAGCGATGAATTCGGTTAGGTTCTGATTAAAGAAATCTGCCGGTTGAATCAGAAGCCCCTTAGCATGGTTAATCGGCCCGTTAAGTTTGACCGAATCACGAAGCGCAAACTCAAGCTTGCTGGTGATGGTGGCGTTGTTTTCGTGTGCAGCCTGTAAAAGCAAACGAGCAAACCGGGTGCGTAGTTGTGCCTCTAGCACCCAAACAAAGATTCCTTCGTCCGAGCCGTCCGATGAATAAGTGTAAAAGCGATTCTCCTCCCCGATATAGATTGTTGGTGCATCCGGAGTGCCTTCTGCACCGAGCGTGGCAGCTAAATACGGCTCTGAGAAATTGGTGACGATTGTTGCCCCTGTCCTGGTGACTCCCTCCAGAATTGCTTCTCCATGTTCGGGCTTTGATAAGCCGGGGAACCTTTCCTTAAACCAATCGTTGATGGTCCGGCGTGACTTGCTCGTGTTGGGAACAGGTTTGAACTTGGACTTGTTTTTCATTCGGTAACCGCTTCAGGGTTGAAATAAAAGACTGTCTGGCGTCGCCCGTTCTCCCGTCGCCCGTCCGGCATTCGGACGAATTGTGAACGAGTCCAGAGCTGACGATCTGCTCCCAGGCTGACCGCATACTCCATCAAACTGCGAACCGTCTGCTCGGGTTCATCGCCGCAGGCAAACCAGCCGTGGATGGATTTACTGCCGCTGTGAACAGCCAGCGCCAGCGGGGCAAATTCGCGCAGGTGAAGCAACACGACAGCTTGATCGTCGATTGAACCGCTGTCTTGCTCGATCACCAGGAAATGGCGCGCCCCGGTGTTTGAAAGCGCGTGCGCTGATTCTTTACCGTCTTGGGTAACCCCGCGGCGTGCGATCATTGCGTTGGGAACGATCAACGTGAGCCCGGCTAATTTCCCGCGCCACTGCGAACGAGTGCGCGTGTCGAAACTTGATTTACTGCGCCCGACGCATAAGAGCGGGTCGCCTGGAAATAACAAATCGACGACCTCTTCACAGCGCGGCTCATCATCTTCGAGCCGAATTGGTGACGCCTCCCACAAATCGACAAGTCCACCGCCTTTTTGAATCACCGCGGCTCGCTTCTCTTTATCAATCTTCGGCCACGCTGGTGTCGCTACGTATCCCGATGGTTGACCAGGTTGCCAGGCGCACGATTTACTCCGCGCAACGGCACGCTCGATTTCACCACCTTGAAGCGGTTCGCCATGTGTGACCGCCCTCAAGGTTTCGATGATTTGTTCTTCGGTGCGAAACGCGTGAAGCACGCGCGCGGTGCGAAAAAGCGCAATGTTTAATCCGCCGCCGCGTTTAGGGAGTGACGCGAGCATGTCACTTGCGAATTGAGGCAGCGGCTTTGGATCAGCCGCGGTCATTGCTGGCCCCCTTTCCGCATTGCCAGGTCAATCAGCGCCTCCAGCTTGGCGTTAAGCGATTGCAACGCCTCCAGCATCATCGCCCTTTGCTGGTGTTGGACCGCCAGCGCGTGCATGAGTATCTCGCGCTCCGTTTGGCGCGTTTGCAGGATCGGCGATCCTACGCCATTGTTTGCACAGAACGTTTTGCTTTGTGAAGGCCGCCTTCGGGCGGCTTTCACATTTTCAGGGGGATCGTCCATCGGTTCTTTTGTTCTCCCTGGCGGTTGGTGGTGGTTGCTGCGGTTTCAACCAGCGCGGCGGTATGCTGGCCTTCGGCTGCCGTGGCGGTGGCGGCTGGTAAATTCTCTTCGGAGCCCAGCTTCGACCGTATTTCATGCGGCTCCCTTCATTTTGCCTTCCAGGAAGGCGCGGAATTTGGCGACGTGGAAAAGCCGCTTTCCACGCGATTCGCCTCTGCCCTTCAGTGAAATCGACGCGTCCCTCAGCCCAGGCTCGGTGTTTAGCAGGTGGTAGGCCGTTTGCCGACGCAGCCCGAACAGGAGCATCAGCCCGTGGAAATCGACGAATTCACTAAAGGGAGAAACCCGCGTGTTATCTATCGGGAGCGTCCTTCTTTTCTTCGTTGTTCTCATCGGCGAGCATGATCCTCGCAAATGAGCAACAACCCCGCCTCAACACTCTCAAAAGTCGATTGGTATCAACTGAGACTGGTTAGGCCGAACCGCCTTTTTCCAGGCGAAATTCACAGCCGCATCGGGTGAGGGTCTTTTTGAATGACGCATCACGCGGAACTTTGTTTTGCTCTTGAAGATTCAGCAGCCAGCCGCGCACGGTCTTGTTTTGTGGCCGCCTTTCCCTAATGAACAACCGCGCATATTCCAGTTTCACCTGGTGCAACGTAGGCGGTTTAACTTTGCCGTTGACGACAATTTCTCGGTCGCCGTAGTGATACATCCCACAGCGTTCGGCGGCTGATTGCCACGCTCTGACGATCTTAATTCCGACCGCGGACAAGTCGGACCGTAGCGGCTTACCTTTCAACGCCTCATCTAAAAGCTTCCGCAGCCGCGGCGAGTGACCCAGTAGGTCCAGAATCTCAACCGCATCCTCGTTGGCGATGCGTCGGCGTTTCAAAAGCGACGCCAACCAGCGAGCGCGAAAATGTTCGTCGTCAATCGTGAGCTTGCGCAACACATCATCTGAATAGCGGAAACCCGGACCGCTTCTCATACCCGAGGCAGCACAACGATTGCGTCACGAAGCGTCACTAACTCACGGTGCGTGTAACGCTGGTGCATTTCCCGCGTCGTGTGTCCTGTTAGCGCCATCGCGCGTTTCTTCAGCGATGCCAGCGTTGGCAAGCAGACTTGAAAAGCTGTGACGCAGACTGTGAAACGAGAGCGCGTTTACGCTGCGCGGCGCTGATCGTCCAAGCGCCTTGTCCGATTTACTGCGCTCACGAATCACCCGTTGCTCAATGCGCGCTCGCTCCATCAGCTTGCGAAAGTCTTTTGAGAGCGGACTGATCGGACGCTCCGCCAGGGAGGGAAACAGAAACGCCTCATCGCTCTGCGGTGCTGGTAGCGACAAAAAGTAATCTTCAAGCGCCGGATGAATCACCGTCACGATCTCGCGGCCAGTCTTGCCCTGTTCGAAACGGATCGTCTTGATTTCGGAGACAAGATCGACGTCGCGCCAGCGAACGTTCGCGCAGTCACCCAGTCGCTGCCCGGCGTAAAAAGCCACCAGGATCAGCCCCTTCCAATCGTCGCGGGCGACTTTGACGAAGTCGCTGTCACTTGCTCAGGCGTGAATGTGGATTTGCGTTGGCCCTGCTCTTTCACCGGCTCAATCGCCGCGCACGGATTCACGCTGATGTGGCCTTGTTTCCGCGCGGCGTTGAACGCTGCCGACAAGATGGTGATATCGAGATTCACCGTGGAAGGCGCAAGCCCTCGCGATTGTCGATGGTCGCGAAAGCCAGCAACATCTTTGCTAGTGATTGCAGCGATGTTGAGTTGGGCGCGTGGTCCTAAGAATTCCAAGAATTCGCCGCGTCATCTGTTCGTGACGCAGCGCTGTTTTGGTTCCGCGTGATTTGCGTTTCTGCGCGGTGAAATGCTGAAACCAGCTTTCAACCGTGAACAGCCGCAGTCCTTCGCCGTTGACGCTCTGTAAGATTTCGCTGAGCAATTCCCGCGTCCGCGCTTCGGTCAGCACGCCCCGCCGCGCTTCATTAGCCGCACGCTGTAACCCGTGCGCCATCTCAAGCGCCTTACTCTTGGAGGTTTCTCTCGTGGATTTCTTGCGCCGTTTCCCGTGCGCATCGACAAAATGCGCATACCAGAAACGGTCCCAACGCTGATCTTTTGAAACAGAAGCCATATTTGCCTCGGAACTAAACTCGTAACGCGCGCGGATGTCAACAAGCGTTTCCAGCGACAACATACGAGGGAGAGAGCGATTCGCGAGGGACTAAATTCGCTAGTCTAGGTTCGAATCCTAGCGAGGCAGCCACGTAAAAGACCTCGCGGTTTCACGTGGCAACTGGCATGCACAAGCCGCGAAAAACCGCGTGACGAAGTTTTACGCGGTTCGAATCCTAGCGAGGCAGAATTAAAAAGTCAGACCACTGATTGGCTAATCGGTCACCTCAGCGAGCAAACTGATGGCCTCCGCTACGGACCGCCTCGACGACCTGCCGGATTGCATCAATCACAAGTTGGGGCTGCTCCATTTGAATGACATGGCCGCTGTTCGTGTCGCTGACGTGCTTTGCTCTGAGAAGTTTCGCCAGGCGATCCTGAGCGGCTCGCCACGCGGCCCATGTCTCCGCCCCTCCGGCGCCAAAATCAAATCGCTTGTCCGAGGTGAGCACGACAACGGGGATCGCGCGGACTCGCGGGCTGCCATGAAGCAGATCAAGGGTGCGCTCGTGGTCGGGTGCTTCCAGGCTGCTGGATTCGATCAGCTTCTTCGTGGCTTCGATATATGTCGCCCACTGAGCAGGCGTCAGCGAGCTCTTCAGAAACTCTGAAGCCGGGTCGACCAGCACCAGACCGGACACATCATCGGGGTATGTGCTCGCGAAGAGCCTGGCAATCAAACCGCCCCAGGAGTGTCCGACAAGAACGTAGGGCCCCGGTTCCTTGGCTGACATTAACAGGGCGTGTAGATCCGCGACTCCCTGTTGTGCCGTGGTCGGCTGTCGTACCGGGGTGGAATCGGTCCGTGTGTCATCGAGCCGAGCGGTTCCGGGACGGTCGTAGGCACACACCCGGGTCAACCTGCCGACCTGTGGGAACACAGACGACTCACTTGGCTTCTTAGCCCCGGCAGGGTTGGTAGGATCAATCAGATCGGTCCAGTCATCGTGGGCGCCTCGGGTGCCGGATACGAGGACCACTGTGGGAGAACCGGTGCCGCGGCATTCGAGATATATCTTGCGGCCGTGACCGATGTCGACCAGCCTCGCGCAGTCCCCGCTTTCCACAGCAATGGCGGCCATCGGGTGTAGTGCGGTAACGAGAGTAACAAGCAGCAAGAAGACGCGAGCGCCGAGGAACATGGTGCTGCTGATGGCTGAGTGGAAGGGCATGTTGTTACCGGGCCCCAAGGATCGCGACCTGCTCCGGTCGAAGCGCCTATTCGCGACGGAATTCATAGGCCTGACTGTCTTCAGTGGCGAGGCGCAGCAAATTAAGCTTACCGTCTTTACCCATTTGGAACTGCGCAAATCCCTTCGTCATGTAGTCCAAATCCGCGATGGGCCCAAACTGGTCAATCGGCATTAGCTTGGCGATGAAAATGTCGCCGTCCCAAGGCACAAGTTTCAACCTGGCGCCGGTCGCCCGAATCTCCATGACCAGCGCATCGCCTTCCTCCTTCACCACTGCCTCGCCAAAGCTAGAATTGACGAAATTGCCGGCGAGCCGTGCGAACCGCGGAGACGGCCGCGGATTTGCAGGCATGGCAAACAGCTTGGCCGTCGCAGCAAAGTCGGCTTTCGCTTTCTCGAGATTGTCCCCGACGTAGTCGCGCTTGGGGTTGCCAAGAATCCGATCCAATATCCACATTCCGAACGATAACGGAGACTCCACATTCGTTTCGTTCGTGAGGATGATGACGCCGACGTTTCTGTCGGGCGCCAAGCCGACAAAGGAGCTGAAACTCAGCGCGTCTCCATCGTGCCAGACGATGTTGCCATTCGGCGTTTGGTAGACATACCACCCCATGGCGTAGGACAACGCGTCGCTTAGCGCGACCTTGGGCGTGCGGGTCACGGCGAGATTCTCCGCCGAGACGATGCGACGTCCTTCGAAAGTGCCATTGCTAAGCTGCAACCGGACCCAGCGCGCCATATCCTCGACGTTAGAGTTGATGTCGCCTGCCCCAGCTAAGTGGTAAGGGAAAATTGGAGTGAATGACACTTCGGTCGTGCCTTCCGGTGTCCAGTGATGGCCCTTCGCATGATTCGCTGCCGCTTCGATAGCCTCGGCTGTGTAGGTCGAGTCCTTCATGCCTAAGGGATCGAGCAGCTCCCGCTGAAGGACCGCATTCCAATCCCGAGCGCCCGCGGCTGTGGCCACGATGCGGCTTGCCAAAAGATGCGTGATGTTCGTGTAGGCGAAGGTCGTGCGGAAACTGGACACCGGCTCGACATAGCGAAGGGAGCGGATCAACGCCGCCTCTTTGAAGTCGAGCATGGCGAGCATGTCGTTGACCAATGGCGGAAGCCCGGACCGCTGAGCAAGCAGGTCGAAGACACGGAACTCGCGCGTGACCCAGGGGTCCTTCAACTGGAATTCCGAATAGAGATCGACAACGCGATCGTCCCACCGCAGCTTGCCGCGATCTACCATGATGGCCTCGGTCGCAGCGAGAAACGCCTTGGTGTTCGAGCCGATCTGAAAGATCGTGCGGCTGTCGACCGGCAGTCCACCGCTCTTGCTGCGCACGCCGAAGCCCTTGGCGTATACGAGCCTGTCGCTGGCTACGATTCCTATGGCGAGGCCCGGCACGTCGAAGCCCTTCATACCGCTGGCAATGTAGGCTTCAATATCCGGAATCAGCGCCCGCACCCGGTTCTCAGTAGCCGCTTCGGTCTTGGAAGGTTCCGCTGCTCTCGCGACATCCGGGAGATTGACGGTGGTCAGCACGGCGATTGTCAGGAACGAAAGGAAGACGCCCCAAACACGGCGATAAGTTTGCCGCCTAACAGCCCATGCAACTCTGCCGCTTAGGCTTGGCGCGATCATGATAACAATACCGTTCGCTTGACAAGAGCGGTCAATTTTTCATTCGCCTGCGCGACGAAACGCTTTCCATCTCCGCGGTGTGCGTGAGCGCGAACAATTCGGTTCAATTCCTCAACCGTCGCGTGCTGGTCGTTAATCGAAAGCTTCGAGTAGCCAACGATGTCGATGAACAAGACATGGGCGATTTCGAGCTGGATCTCCTTCTTGATCTCGGCGGACATCTTGTCGTGCGATTATTCCCAGTATTTCGCGCGATGGGATTTTGCCTCTTTTGCTCTCCACACGGCAATGACGCCGCAAGTGACGTTCGAGTCGCCGCGACCACGCACGATGCGCTTTGAGGATCTACTTCAATTCATAGAACGCGACATGCGGATTTCGCATGTCTGTCAGCCTGTCATGCTCCGCACGTTTACGAAGTCCATCCGCGCTGCGGAGTGGATGTTCAGGATTCTGACAAAACTGTACAAAATCTGACGGATTATGCTGATAAAAGCTCCGTGGGCACGGCGTGCAAAAGAATTCATTAGGCCTCTCGTATTCGTCTGCACGAGAGAGATGCTCCGCTAGTAAGTTCCCCGATTAAAAAAACTCGGCTATCGGAAAGAAATCGAAACGCCTCGTAATGGCGCAGGTCATGCTTGAGTTTTCGTCATGATCGTAGCCGCAGGCCTTTTCGTTGCTGTAATGGGTTCTCTTGTGCCCGTTATCTTAGAATTGCGCAAGGCGCCGGAAGGCTATGAGGATGAACGCGGCTTCCACGTCGTCCGCAAGGATACCGTGGGGTGCGGTGTCTGCGGTTCAATGATACAGAAGACTCGCAGGACCCGTTCATTTACCGTCTGGCGATCAAAACTGATCCTAGCGGGATACCCGTGAGCCGGGCGGCGGTATGTCGGCCCGATGCTCTAAGTCTGTATCGCAAGACCTGACTTTTGAATTTACCCAGGGCAACAATTTTTATCCAGATTCGAATCCTGGCTAGACAGCCACGTAGAACGTCTTACGGCCTCAGGTGCTGCTACGCATCGGTTTGCTCTTCCCGACGTTTGCGAAAGAAGTCCCGCAAAATTGCAGCGCACTCATTTTGCAAAACGCTGGAGGTAATTTGACACTGGTGATTGAAGCCAGGCATTTGCAGAAGGTTTATCAGGCTCCCCCCCGCACCGGCAGCGGGATCTGGGCACCCGAAAATCACGCGACGGATTCGTGTGTGAACAATCGCGCCCGCGCACATTGCGCACGGCTCCTTGGAGACGTAAAGCTCGCAATCGGTGAGACGCCAATCGCCAACGGCCGCCTCAGCTTGCGTTAACGCAAGCATTTCGGCGTGCGCGGTGGCGTCCTTCAGCAACTCCACCTGATTATGTGCGCGCGCGATGATTTTTCCGTCACGCACAACCACTGCGCCTACGGGCACTTCATCGGCGGCGTACCCTTTTTGCGCCTGTCGCAATGCTTCGCGCATAAAAAATTCATCGGGCAGCGTTTCGAACATTGCTCAAGTTGTAACCACGGCCCTGTGGGCCGTCCAATTCATAACGGGTTTGTTTTGACTGGCCACAGGCCGGTGGCTAACAGAACTCGCACGCTTGCCGAAAAATTTTCCTCGGCATATTAGGGACTGCTCATGCACGACCACATCGAATCGCATCTCGTCGAAAAGCGAGTGTTCAAGCCGCCACCGGACTTCAGGTGCGGGGCGCGGATAAAGACTATGGCCCAGTATCGCCGCATGTACCGCGAATCGATCCGACAGCCGGCCAAATTCTGGACGCGCGAAGCGAAGGAGTTGGTCTGGTGTGCCCCGTGGAAAAAAGTGGTCGAATGGAAACCGCCTTTCGCGAAATGGTTTCCCGGCGGCAAACTGAACATTTCGGAAAATTGTCTCGACCGTCATCTTAGCGGCTCTCGCCGAAACAAGGCGGCAATCATTTGGGAAGGCGAACCGGGCGACAAACGCACGCTCACCTATCAGCAGTTGCACCGCGAAGTCTGCCGTTTCGCAAATGTTTTGAAACGGAACAAGATCAAAAAAGGTGATCGCGTCATCATTTATCTCCCGAACATTCCGGAAGCGGCAATTGCCATGTTGGCTTGCGCACGGATTGGCGCGGTGCATTCGGTGGTCTTCGGCGGATTCAGCTCCGATAGCATTCGCGACCGGATCAGTGACAGCGGCGCGAGCGCACTCATCACCGCCGATGGCGCATTTCGCCGCGGTGGCATTGTGCCCCTGAAAAAGAATGTCGATGACGCGCTCCGCGATGGCACATCAGTCCGGCGCGTGATTGTTTTTCGCCGCGCCGCGAATGACATCCACATGAAAGAGGGCCGCGACGTTTGGTGGCATCGGGAATTGGAGTACGTGGATGCAAACTGCCCGCCCGTGCCGCTCGACAGCGAACATCCGCTTTACATTCTCTATACAAGCGGATCGACTGGAAAACCAAAGGGAATTCTGCACACCACCGGCGGTTATTTGGTGGGCGTTTATTCAACCACAAAATACGTCTTCGATATCCGCGACGAAGACATTTACTGGTGCACGGCCGATGTAGGCTGGGTGACTGGACACAGTTATATCGTGTACGGCCCGCTTGCGAATGGCGCCACTGTCGTGATGTATGAAGGCGCACCGAACTGGCCCGAACCGGATCGCTTCTGGAGAATCATCGAGGAATATCGGATCACCATTCTTTACACTGCGCCGACGGCCATTCGCGCCTTCATTCGCTGGGGCGATGAATGGGTGGCGAAACATGACCTCTCGTCACTGCGCCTGCTGGGCACGGTCGGCGAGCCGATCAATCCGGAGGCCTGGATGTGGTACCACAAAACGATTGGTCGCGGGCGATGTCCTATTGTTGATACGTGGTGGCAAACAGAGACCGGTTCGATTCTGATCACGCCGTTGCCGGGCGCGACTTCCAACCAAGCCTGGCAGCGCCACGCTTCCGTTCTTTGGCGTCGATCCAGCGGTCGTCGATGAAAAGGGTCACGAAGTCGGGCCGAATATTGGTGGGAAGCTGATCATTCGCAGGCCGTGGCCGTCGATGCTGCGCACGATTTATGGCGACAAGGCCCGATATCGCCAGCAGTACTGGAGTGAATTCAAAGGCAATTATCTCACCGGCGATGGCGCGCGCCGCGATGAAGAAGGTTATTTTTGGATCGTGGGACGAATCGATGACGTTCTCAATGTGGCCGGCCACAGACTTGGCACATCGGAAATAGAGAGTGCGCTGGTAAGTCATCCGCGAGTTGCAGAGGCGGCGGTCGTGAGCAGACCGGATGAGCTAAAGGGTCAGGGGGTTGTGGCGTTTGTGACAGTGAAAAGCGGAGTTGAAGTTGATCGTGGACTCAAGCAAGAATTACGCGATCACGTCAGCGCGCACATCGGCGCAATTGCAAGGCCAGACGAAGTGCGCTTTGCTGAAGCGCTTCCAAAAACGCGCAGCGGCAAAATCATGCGGCGTCTTCTGAAGGAAATCGCAAGCGGCGCAAAGGTCACAGGCGATACAACCACACTGGAAGATTTCAGCGTATTGGCAAAACTGGCCGCAGCCGAGGAATAGTCGCGCCTTTCCATGACATCTGGGCCATATGGTACCGAAAAATCTTTTGCCAACCGGACATTCGTATAGCCTCTTGTCGTGAGCTTTATCCGCACAGGTTTTCGCGAACTAACCCTAAAGCTCAAGCGCCAGAGAACACGCATGGCACTCCGGCACGACCGGCGCCTTCTCCAAAAAAGTGAGATCAATTTGGGGCGCGAGGGCACGGCTCAGGCGGCGAATTTTCCCGAACTGCGCAATGAGATTGTCGCACTCAAAAAACTGGAGCAGGAACAAAAAGAAGTCGCGCTGCGAATCGCGCGGATCGAAGAAGGGATTAAAAAGATCGAAGAAGAACGGAAGCAAATTGCGCGTGACCTCACTGAGGCGATTACGAAACTCGAAGCAGAGAAGAAGCCACTTCTTCAACAGCGCAATCACGCGAAGACGAACGCCAAGGTGTGCGACCGCGAGCTCGCGGGCGTCGAGCGCCGCATTCAGGAGAGCGAAGCTGCCGATCGCGATCTTTTGAAACAGCTCTCCGATCTGCATGCTCTTGATCCGGCTCCTCCCGACCTCGACGCACTTTCGACAGGCATAATGGCGAAGCGGGAACGCCTTCCGGAAGAACGCGCAGAACTTGTCCGAGCGCGCATTGGCAGCGCAGACGCGGCGCGCATGGCAAGGGAGAAGCTGACCAGCGCGGAGGCCGAGCTTGCTGCCGTGGAAAAAAATATAGCACGCACGCGAAGCGAGTTCGAAGCACGCGACCGAAAACTGGCTGAGAGTATTCAGACCCAACAACAAGCGGCGCGTGATGCGCAAACGCGCCATCAGACCGTCGAAGAGCGGAAAAATCCTGCCTATTTGAGTATCGGCCGACATTTGTCCGCCAAGGGTGTTGCGCCGCCAAACGCGCCGCGTCTGCTGGAGGAGGCGCATCGCCGCAGAGAGGCAGTGGACGTGCAGTTGCAACAGCAGGCAGACCTGGCAAGGCTCTCCAGCCAGATCGACAAACAGGAGCTGCGGAAGTTTTATTTCAGCGCCTTCTCAGTGCTGGTTCTACTGGCGATCACGTTGCTCGTGTTTTTCCAGTCTCCGCGCGGACGCGATTGGTTGCCGCAAGAAACCGACACCATCCTATCGATCAACGCAGATCAATTCGAGCGCGCAAACGTCGCGAAGCGTTGGCGCAACGAGCAGCCAAAGCTATGGCCGGCATTGATCGGCCCGGCCGCGTTTGTTCCGGGTTTAAATCCGTCTCGTGACGCGGCGCGGATCACGCGGGCGCTGACTACAAACGAAACGGGACAAACTAGAGAATTCAATCTCATCCAAACCCGCCGCGATCTTGCCAAGATCATCCGTACAGTCGCAGCCGATAAGACTTTCCAAAAGCGTGCGGTCAGCGGGTTGCCAGTGTGGGAACGACAGAGCGCCTTTTCTGAGCATGCTGCAGACAAGCCGGATTTTGCGCTGGCCCGCGTCGGACCGGCGACCCTCGCCGTTGGCACGCCAGAAGAAGTGGACGAACTCGTGCTGGTGCGTCTGGGAATGAAACCGGACCTGAAAATAACGGGACAACTGGTCGACCGTTTCCAGGCGCTCGATCGCGAGAGCGCGCTGCGCCTTATTTCCCGGGATCCCCCGGATCTCTCCCGCGTTTTCCACCCGATTTTTTCCCGTGAACTACTCGACGCTTCACAATTGATCGGCCTTGCAGTGAATCTCCAAAGTCCAGTAAAAGCCAGAATTCTCATAAAGGTGAACACTCCGAAAAACGCAGCCGCGGTCGCGCAAGATTTGCGCGGCAATCCACAACAATGGTTGCGACTGGCCGATTCGCGGCTCCTTCTTTACTCGGAGTTGCCCGAGATCCAAACACAAGGCAACTCCAATCTCGAACTGCGATTTACAATGCCCGATGATAGCGCTCTGCTTCTCGTCCAACGTCTGGCCGGAATGGCTGTCCCAGAACCGGCCGTGGCGGCGTATTAGCCAAACCATGCAAACAGGCCACAAAAACCTTTGGATCTGTTTGGTTATCATTTTTGCATCCGCATTGGTTTTAAGCACTGCAAACGCTGATGGTCCTCTTGTCGATATCCAATCGGTGAATCCCACCATCGTGGTCGACTTGCGCTATGCGGGAACCAATAATTTGGTGAAGCATCCGCTTTATCCCCAAGGCACACGCGCCCTTGCACGTTCGGAGGTCGCCTCAGCTTTGACTACGGCTCAAATGTTTCTGCGTCGCTACCAATATGGCTTGAAAATCTGGGATGCTTATCGGCCGGTCGCGGTACAGACACAGCTGTGGGAGGCGTCGCACAACAGTGATTATGTTGCCAATCCCGAAATCGGCGTCGGTTCGCTGCACAGTTGGGGAATCGCTGTCGATGCAACCCTGGTAGACTCATGGAATCGCCCCGTGAACATGCCAAGTGATTTTGATGATTTTACGCCAGCCGCCATGTGGCGTTATATGGGTCCTTCCAACGAAATCCTCGGTCACCTGCGTTTGTTGCAATACGCAATGCATCGCGCAGGGTTTTGGGGAATGCGCACTGAATGGTGGCACTTCACAATAGCCGACTGGCAGAAATACTTGCCGGAAGGAGAACGGCATTCCGCGCACGTCTGCGGAACCCACTGGAACGGCCAATTATGATTGAGGGCTTCATCCGCAGCTTGCGTCAGCCGGAATATGTTCATGTGTTGCTCAACCCGTTGCCCGTGTACGGGCTGCTTATCGGCTGGATCGGTCTTGTCGCGGCTGTGATTTCAAAAAGTCGCCGCGCGCTGATTGTCGCGTTGATTCTCGTATTCATCACCTCGATTTCCGCATGGCCAACTTTCGAATTTGGCGAAGAAGGGTACGATCGCGTCCTAGCCATGACTGATGACGATGGTCATGCGTGGCTTGACGAGCACAAGCACCGCGCTCAGAAACTGATTTATTTCTTTTACGCGCTCGCGGCATTAAGCGGAGCGGCGATCGTCGTTCCGTTGCGCTGGCCAAAATCATCCGCGCCACTCGCGATCGCGGTGGTGTTCCTTGGAGCGGCCACGTTGGCCTCGGGCTGCTACATCGCGTACGCCGGCGGCAAGATCCGCCACCGCGAATTTCGAAACGAACCCGCGCCACCCATTCGCTCGCAAGAGGATTAAGCCGGTTTTCGGCGGGCAACCGAAGCGCACGCCCTAACAATTTAAGACGTGATCCGGCAACTCTACCCCGTAGAACACGACGTTGAACAACAAAGCGCCGCCCTCAAAAAGCCGCTGGCTCTGCGCGATCTTGTTTTGACGCAAATCCTCTTCGTCGTCGGCTCGAGCTGGGTCGGCGCCGCCGCGAAGCTCGGCCAGGCGCACCTCTTCTTTTGGCTGCTCGCGATTTTGCTTTTCTATATTCCGCAGGCCGCGGTGGTGATTTATTTGAGCAATCGCATGCCGCTCGAAGGCGGCATTTATCAATGGGCCAAGCTCGGCTTCAATGAGTTTGCCGGATTTATCGTCGCCTGGAATCTCTGGCTGCTGTCGATTACGGTGATCGCGCTCGGCGGAATGTTCACCACCACGAACATCTCTTACGCGATCGGCCCGGGCGCCGCCTGGCTGCCGGACAGCAAATGGTGCGTCTCGCTAATCAGCGCAGCATTGGTCTGTGGCCTCGGCTGGGCCTGTGTCCGCGGTTTGTCGTTAGGTAAATGGGTCCACAACATCGGGGCGTTCGCGATGCTCATCGTTTACACAGCGTTAATCTTGTTGCCGTTGCTGGGGTTGGCGCGCGGCGAGCTAAAGTCTTATCACCCGTTGCAGCTCGCGTTGCCTACGATGTCGATCTTTTACTGCTTCAATATTTTCACCAAGCTCGCAGTCGGCGCGCTTAGCGGATTTGAATATGTGGCAATTCTGGCCGGCGAAACTCGCGCTCCGGCGCGTGATATCGGGCGCTCGGTGCTCATCGCTTCGCCCGTGATCGCGTTGATGTTCATTCTCGGGACGAGCTCGGTTCTTGCGTTCGTCGGCGCCGCCCCGATCGATCTGATCGGGCCCGTGCCACAAACACTGCGACTCGGGCTGCGTTCCTTTCCAATCGCAGGGGCTATCGCGTCGATTGGGATTTTGTTAATGACCGCGCGCTCGATCTCTTCAACCAGCGTTCACGTGACGGGCAGTTCGCGGTTGCCAATGGTGGCTGGCTGGGACCACTTGCTACCGGGTTGGTTCTCGCGTTTGCATCCGCGCTACAAAACGCCAATCAACTCGATCATCTTCGTTGGGACGGTGACGCTTGTGATTGCCATCGCCAGCCAGATCGGTGCCGGAATTCAGGAAGCATTTCAACTGGTTGATAACGCAGCGAACGTGTTCTACGGCATCGTTTACGTCATGATGTTCACGATACCAATTCTTGGCGTGGGTGCGATTCGTCAGAGCGCTCCAATCTGGTTGCGTATCGCGGCAATCTGTGGCGCTGCCGTTTCGCTGTCCGCGATTTTTTTCACTATCTACCCGATTATCGACGTGCCAAGCCCGTTAAGATTCGCCGTGAAAATCATCGCAGTGACCGGAATCGCGAACGCGGTTGGGGTTGCAATTTACCTCGTTGGCAAGAAACGCCAGCGGACCTAGCTGCAGCTTGCGGCTACCCAGCGCATGTATTCCGGGAGGCCGCTCGCGACTGGAACGAAGATTATCTCCGGAACGTCGTAGGGATGAAGCGATCGAAGTTTGTCCTGAAACGCTGATTTTCTATCTTCGCCGAGTTTGAATAAGACAAGTGTCTCGTTTCCCGATTCGATCTTGTTCTTCCAGCGGTAAACCGACTCAATCGCTGGCAAAATGTTTGCGCAGGCCGCAAAGCTTTCACTGACCAGTTGATTCGAAATCCGGTGCGCAATTTCCGCGTCCGGAAATGTGCTGAGTGCGAGCAGAATGTTTTCTGGCATTTTGTTAAGCCGAAGCGGTCATTCCAAGCGAAGTCGAAGAATCCCGTTGCGCTGCCTCAATTTATCGCCGCGGGCTCATTCGATTTCGCTTCACTCCGCTCAGGGTGACGCGAAGGAACGGTTCGGCAAATCCAGCCGCCGCCTGAGACAACGTCGCCATCGTAAATCACTGCGGCCTGGCCCGGCGTCACCGCGCGCTGGGGTTCGGCAAGTCGAATGCGCACGCGATCGTTTTCCAACGGCATAACTGTAGCAACCGCACCCGGATGGTTATAACGAATCTTGACCGTGGCTTCGATCTCTTCGTTAAAGCCGGTGTCGGTAACCGCGGCCACGGGATGCCAGTTCACACGATCGATCTCGAATTCCTCCACCATCAAATCATCCGCGTCGCCAACAATCACGCGGTTTGTCGCCGGATCGAGATCGACGACGTAACGCGGACGCGGCGAACCACCGGGCAATCCTTTACGCTGGCCGATCGTGAACAACTCGATTCCGTCATGTTCGCCAAGGCAATGCCCATCGACGTCGTAAATTTCGCCGCGATGAAATTGCTCGTCGCCAAGATGCGAGCGTAAAAACGACTTGTAATCGTTGCCGGGAACAAAACAAATTTCCTGGCTGTCAATCTTGTCAGCCACTTTCAAGCCTAACGAATGCGCGATTTCGCGAATCTGCGGCTTGGTCATTCTGCCCAGTGGCATCAGCGCGCGGCGCAACTGCGGCTGACGCAGACTGAAAAGGAAATACGATTGATCCTTCCGTTGATCGACGCCCTTGCGCAGCACGGCGAATGTAGATGCGGCGCCCTCGCCGCATTGCACGCGATGCGACGAGGGCGTCGCAGCCACGTGCTCGATGATGGCGTAATGACCGGTCGCGATGTAATCGCAGCCGAGAGCCTTCGCTTTGCTCCAGAGGTTGCCGAACTTGAGTTTCTCATTGCACATCACGCACGGGTTCGGCGTTCGGCCTGACTGATACTCGCTGGCGAAATAGTCTATTACGACGCGCTCGAACTGATCGGCCTCATCGACCACGTAATGGGGAATGCCGAGGGCATGAGCTACGCTGCGCGCGTCCGCCACGGCCTGCGGCCCGCAACATTTGTCCTCCGCTCGAGAGATGCAATCCTGGGGCCAGACCTTCATCGTCACACCGACCACGTCGTAGCCTTGCTCACGCAGCAAATATCCCGCGACGCTGGAGTCCACTCCACCGCTCATGCCGAGCAAAACGCGTTGTCTGGTTTTGTTCATCGAAAGCAAGAATCTCGATTAAGCGCTCTGTGAGTCAATGCGATGGATCGACTTCTCCTGAGTGCGATGGCAAAGAGTCGCCGTTCCACTTACCGTTTCACCGGGCGGCTAACGAAGTGACTTCCATGGAGCGTAAATCGCCATGGATAATGCGCGGAGCGCGTGATGCCGATTCGCGTATCGGCCACAACATCAGCCGCAGAATTCGCGCTGGCGACAAAGCAGTGGCTCGGATCAGCGCAGAGATTCATCTCGTGATATCGTCCGGTAATGGCGAACGCCTGCGTCAGTTTGCCCGGCCCGGAGCAAAGCTGGTGAACGTCGTCAATCCCGCGGCGTTTCTTCATCAATTCGATCCCCCGCCGCGGTTCAAGTGCCCGAATCAAAACGAAACCATTCGCGTCGCCTTTCACCAGCACGTTCAGCATCCAATGCACGCCATAGTTAAAATAGACGTAGGCCGCGCCGGCCTTGTTGCGCTCGATAAAGCTGCGCGCGCTTGGTCGCGTAAACGTGTGCGCGGCTTCATCATCGATTGCCGCATACGCTTCTACCTCGACGACTATCCCGGAGCACTCGCCCCAAACCAGTTCTTTCCCGATGAGGTCGCGCGCACACGTAAGCGGATCGCGTTTGAAGAAAGAAACGCGAACAATTCTGCTCATCGTCTTTGTCTTGTCCGCTCCTTACGAGAGAACTTAAGCCGATGGCTTGTAGTAGACCGGAATCTTTACGTTGCATTCAACCGGCTGGCCGTTGCGGAACGCCGGGATGAATTTCGCGCCAGTGAAATCGGACAACGCCGCATCGCCGAAACCGAGCAGCGGTGGTTCCTCAGACAAAACATGGATACTCTTTAGATTTCCCTTTGCATCCACATCCAGCGTGAGATCCACAACACCGGTGACTGCAACCGCGCTCCCGGTTTCTGGATAATGTAAGCCGGTGAATTTTGAGTCCTGGCCGACATACGGTTGGGGACCAATGAAATCAGTTTCCTTGTCCACTTCTTCTATTTGTTGATTGGCGAATATGCGCAGCCGTGGTTTGCCGTTCGCCACTGCGAATTTCACTGTTCCATAGAACACGGCGATGACTGGCTGGTGATTGTGGACCGCTGGGATGAACTTCGCAGTGGCCAGGCGCTTCAATAATTCTTGTTCGAGTAGTTCCGATCCGCGCGTACCGCGGTAGGCGCCGCTACGAACGACGTTGCCGGTCGGCGCCACGAGACAGGAAAACATTATGGCGGCTTCCTTTTGGCCCTTCTTAATCAGATCGGCGGTATCGATCGTGTTAATCAGCGAATTGGGAGCGGTCCCAATCAACGCTGGTCGAACTTCCGGAAACGCCGGCTGCGCTGAAGGGGACGGTGACAGGGTTTTTGGCGTTTGCGATGGGGCAACACCGGCACCGATAAGCGAAACAACAAACCAAAGAATCCCGACGCGCATGGGGACATAGGCAAGCGAAACGCGCCGCCTTTGCAAGAGGAACTGTTTAGTCATTCCGAGCGCAGTAGAGGAATTCCGTTGCGCAACCTAAATCTGGAGCCAAGGGATCCTTCGACTCCGCTCGCTCGGCTCAGCGTGACCGGGTAGTCAGGCGGCATCGACCCACGGGCGCGCCTCGGCAATTCTGCGCACAACTTTGTGGCGCCGAAAATAATCGATGAGCGCATCGCGTGTTTGCACCGGGTGCAGGACGTAATTTGCTTCCGGACGGTCAAGCAAAGCCTGCAGCCTCATGAAATGATGGCCACCGCTGCGGGCGTCGAAACTGTTAACAGCGATGACATATTTCTTTCCGCGCTCCAGTGGGCGTCCATCTGAAAACGTCATCGACGCGATTCTGCGATCACGACCGCGCCTTTCCACGTTCACTTCGATACCCATCAAATTCCGCGCTTCATGGCTGGCATACACTTCCTCCATCACGGTTTTGATTTCATCGGACGATAGCGTGGCAGTAACCACGAAGTTTTCGTAGGGAATGATGTTCCAAACGTCGTTTATTGTTTTGGGGCCTGCGACAAGTTGAACATTGCTGTCAAAAACGCCGTGGATCACGCCGTCAATTGCGACGTTTCGTTCCAACAACGCTTCTATGATCGCTGCGGCGATTACTCTCTCGATATCGTTGGGATGACCGGGCCGGCTCCGGGTGCGTAGAACGTCCGCCACCTCGCCGATCGGCTGTGCAAGCGCAGCTGCCGATTCAGCTAGCTGCGATCCGACACGCGAAATAACAACCTGATCGGGATGAAAACGGTTATCCATCAGCTCGCAAATTGCTTCACGGCGCAGCAACTTCTTGGAGGCCCGATCAAATAATAGATCGACCCGGCCCACGTGAATTCCAAAATGGTCCGCCTGCGTGAAGAGCACGCTGTTCGTTAGGCGACTTGGAATCGCCTGATGAGTATGGCCGGCGATGAATGCCGCAACGTCCGGAAATTCCGATGTCAATGCCACGACCGTATTCGCAAAATCATCGCCTCCCGTGCGCGGTTTCAGCCCCATGTGACCCGTCAGCACAATTACGTTGGCGCCGTCCCCCTTCGCTTTTGCAATTGCACGTCGCACAGGCTCGATGGGATGCTGGAAATCAATTCCAGCTGTAAACTCTCGAGGAAGCCAGAACGACATCCCGGGCGTCGTAACCCCGATGATCGCGAGTTTGATCCCCGCGATTTCCTTTAAGATGTATGGCTGGATTTTTGCCAACGGATGTTTGGCATCAGGCAATTCGCCTGCGGCTTTGCCTTCCAACACAGTGTTGGCAGCGAGCACCGGCATCGCCGATCTTTGCAAGGCTTGGTGGAACGGCTCGATTGTCCAATCGAACTCATGATTGCCAATGACCCACGCGTCGTATTTAAGATGATTGAACAGATCGATCATTAGTTCCCCCTTATTTCGCAGACTGACATCTGTGCCCTGATAAACGTCGCCCGCGTCGATCAAAATTGAGTTCGGATTCTGCCGTCGCCATCGGCGAATTTGTGTGATGCATCGGGCCAGTCCGCCGCGATCGGCCGTCCCGTCGTAGTCGGCGGTCGGCAAGATATGGCCGTGCAAATCGGTCGTGTGCAGGATCGAGATGCAAACTGTGTCACCATCAGGCGCGGCGGCAGCACTCGCCAGAGTCGGCGCCGTGGCGAGCAATCCCGCTTGCCCAACCAGCTTCAAAAAATCGCGGCGCGTCCAGGCTTTTTTCTGACGGAACATCGGGGCAACGGTTTCCCCAATGATAAGCAGAAATGGACTGGAGCTTCAAAGAAAAAGCGCCGTGCGCGTTTTGCTTGATCCCGCAACCGAAAGTTCTATATCCTCCGTGTATGCTCAACGAAAATTCCATCGCCGATTTTAAGTCAAACCTGCGTGGACAGCTGATCCAACCGGGCGACGCAGATTACGATGACGCCCGCCAGGTCTATAACGGCATGATCCATAAAAAACCGCGCTTGATCGCGCGTTGCCAGGATGCCGCGGACGTGATTCGTTCCGTAAACTTTGCCAGAGAAAACGATTTGCTTCTGGCGGTTCGCGGCGGCGGCCACAATGCTGGCGGTCTCGGAATTTGTGACGACGGCCTGGTAATCGATCTTGCGCCGATCAAATATACACGAGTCGATCCGGCGGCTCGCACGGTCATAGTCGGCGGCGGGTGCGTTTGGGGCGATGTCGATCACGCCACGCATGTGTTCGGACTCGCAACGCCCAGCGGAATCATTTCCACAACAGGCGTCGGCGGATTAACCCTCGGCGGCGGCGTCGGTCATCTCACGCGCAAATGCGGATTGAGCATCGATAATTTGCTTTCGGCCGATGTCGTCCTCGCAAACGGCGAGTTTGTAAAGGCGAACGCCGACGAAAATCCTGATCTGTTCTGGGCCCTTCGCGGCGGCGGCGGCAATTTTGGCGTCGTCACCTCATTTACGTTTAAGCTGCATCCGATCGATACGATCTACGGCGGCCCGATGCTCTACGAATTGAGCGAGACAGCCGATGTTATGAAATGGTATCGCGATCTGATCCCGTCGGCACCCGACGATCTGAATGGCTTTTTTGCCTTTCTCACCGTGCCGCCCGCTCCGCCATTCCCAGAACATCTGCACATGAAAAAAATGTGCGGCGTAGTATGGGCATACGCCGGGCCACTGGAGAAAGCAGAAGAAACTTTCAAGCCGATCCGCGCTTTTAAGAAACCGGCGCTGGATTTTGTGGGGCCGCTGCCGCAACCGGCGCTGCAAAGCATGTTCGACGCGCTTTATCCGCCAGGTCTGCAATGGTACTGGCGTGCCGATTTCGTGAATGAGATCAACGACGACGCGATTGCGCACTACATTCGCTTTGGCGAAGCCCTTCCGACCATGCATTCCACGATGCACATGTACCCGATCAACGGCGCTGCAGCACGGGTGGGCAAAAGCGATACGGCTTGGAATTATCGCGATTCCAATTGGGCGCAGGTGATTGTCGGCGTGGATTCTGATCCCGCGAACAACGATAAAATTATTTCGTGGACGAAAAATTTTTACGATGCGGTGCATCCGTATTCCGCCGGTGGAGCGTATGTAAACTTCCTGATGGGCGACGAAGGAGAAGAACGCGTGAAAAAGACCTACGGCGGAAATTACGAGCGATTGGTCGCCATCAAGAAAAAATACGATCCGGATAATTTCTTTCGCGTGAATCAAAATATTAAGCCGAACTAGATGCGGCGGCGCTTGTGCCAAGCGCCGAACCTCGGAGAACAGGCGTTTGATACAAACGCCTCTACAAGGAAAGCGAGTAAGCAATGACTGGTGACGAGTTAAGAGCATTACAGGGGCCTCTGAAATCGCAGTATCGCGAACGTCCTGAGACAGCATTGATCACTTTGCGGGCCGAGGGACGAATGGGCGACAATATCACCTGTAGAATCGAAACCGGAAAAGCGCGCGTAGCAGCCGGGCTTCATCCTGCGACCGGCGGGGATGGCAAAAGCGCGTGTTCCGCTGACATGTTGCTCGAAGCGCTGGTCGGATGCGCCGGCGTCACATTAGGCGCGGTAGCTACCGCCATCGGCATTACTTTGCGTGACGCGACAATTCGCGCAGAGGGCGATCTGGATTTTCGTGGAACACTCGGTGTTTCCAAAGAGGCGACCGTTGGCTTTAAGCAAATTCGGTTGCATTTCGACCTGGACACCGACGCAAGCGAAGAGCAGCGGGCAAACCTGATTCGATTGACCGAGCGTTATTGTGTCGTTTATCAAACTTTAAGCCAGGCGCCACAGATCGCGGTTTCACATCGCGTCGTATCACGCTAAAATTCATCGGTATGCCGCTGTACATGGACATTCACAACCTTCCCGAGGGAACCACGCCCGAAGATGTCGCGAAAGCTCACGCCAAAGACATGGAAATTCAGCGGAAATACGGCGTCGAATATCACAAGTACTGGGTCAATGAGACTGGCAACAAAATTTTTTGCCTCGCCCATGCGCCAAACGCGGAGGCAGCAGAGTGTGTGCATCGCGAAGCTCACGGGATGATGGCCGAGAAAATTATCGAGGTGGAGCCCGACGTGGCAGAAGTATTCCTCGGCGGCACTGAAACCAACTCAGCAGGAGCAGTGCTGCTGCCCGGTGGCGTGGCCAATGAGCGCGACCCGGGCATTCGAACGATTCTGTTCACGGACGTTGTGAATTCGACAACGTTGACTCAATCGCTGGGCGACGAAGCGGCGCTTGCAATCCTTGGCGTGCACGACACGATTGTCCGAGATGCGTTATCCGCGGCAGGCGGACGCGAAGTGAAGCATACCGGGGACGGGATCATGGCATCCTTCGTTTCTACGGTTGGCGCAGTTCGATGCGCGATTCAGATTCAGCGCGAACTGGACAAGCATGCACGAGCAAATCCCGACCGCCCACTCAAGGTTCGAGTCGGCGCAGCGGCCGGGGAACCTGTCGAGCAACACAACGATCTATTTGGGTCCACGGTTCAACTCGCCGCGCGCCTATGTGCTCACGCGCAACCGGAACAAATCCTCGTATCGAATGCAATCGCTGAGCTTTGCCTTGGCAAGGGACTCCTATTCGAAGACCTCGGCGAAGTGAGCCTTAAAGGCTTCGGTTCCCCAGTCCGCGCCCATGCCGCCGCATGGAAGCAGGCGAGTTAGACGGATTTTATCTGCAATGAATTGCAGATTTTTCAGGCCGAATTCTCGTTAGGCCCTATGCGAACTACGTTATTGTTGATCGGTGCGTGTGTCGTTCTTCTTGCAAATCGGAGCATCGCTGGAGTTGCAGAGCACGCCATCCCCAAGCGCGCCTCGATCATCGTTGTTCCCACTCGCTACAACGGCTACATCGCTACCACCGGCAACGTCAAGGTCACCTTCAGCGATGGCCACACGGAGGTCTGGACTCAGAGCGGTGACTGCTACAATGTTAAAATCTCGCCTAAGGGACGTGTCGGTTGGATTCGAATTGATAGAAAAAGTGTCGAGCCAGCACGAATGATTGTTGTCGGCAAAGATTCTCTCGTCGTGCGAAGCCCTAATGGCACAACAAAACAATTCCCGCCCTTTGGCGAGAACGGTCATATTATGGATTGGAGATTCACCGATGACATAGCCGTGACCATTCGCTCCATGGGCTATCATGGCCCCTCGTCTTTCGTGCGGTGCGATCTTATGACCGGCAAGATCGTCGATTCGCGAGGACCTAACTATACCCCATATGCCGAACTTCCTGCGTGGGCAAAGCCGCTGGCTGATCCGAAGCTCGACTAGCATGGATCCAAGGCCTAACCAGTCGGCGGAGCGAACGGCGACCCGCCTTGGCTCCACGCGCAGCGTAGATAGAATATCTTCCATGGTCTCCACCCGCGCTCCCGGTCGCCGTCGCTCACCTTGTTCTCGTTAGACGGCATGCCAACGGCCATGCGATTGACTCAAATCATTTGCTGCGTCGCATTGACGGTTGCTTTTTCGCACTACTCGATTGCGGTGGACTCTCGCCATTGGCCATTTCGCGTTGAAGGTAAGCATTCCCAATGCGGACATCGCTGCAATCGTTTCTGCTGTTTCACACGCTAAGGACGTCGACCATCATATCGTTTGGATGGAAGTTAAAACTCCATCAGAAGTCTCGGTGTTTACGGGTAAAATCACCGGAATCCAACAAGGCGGCGGAGACGTGGTTACTGTCCGCAAACGTGGCAAGCGATGGACTATCGTCGACGACGGGTCACGATCATCTTGGGTTCTATAACGCCGCCTAACCAATGAAGCCAACGGCCCCATGGCGAAATAGGTTCAGCGTGTTTGCCACGACACCCTGCCGTGGCTCATCTCGTTCTCGTTAGATCAGTCTTCGTTGCAAATACGAATGAAGCATTTCGTTTCTTATTTACTCTGCGCCGTTTCAACGTGTGGCTTGTGCTGCGGCGACGTGACAAAGCTGTCAGCGGAAGATCGCAGTACGTTGGAAAATACGTCGCGTTTCCATGAGGTGCGTTCCACTAACGATTTGCCACCTTCTGTCCTTACGCTTTGTGATGGCGGCAGCGACGGCAAGCTTGCAGAGCCGGGACAGAAATGGAACGCAACCGATGTAATCATGGACCCCAGTCTTCCGGGCAAACGTTTGATTTGGGCAGCAGTCGGGAACGACTATTACATCGTGCATTATGAGCAGGGCGGAATCGTTCACACGTTTCACATCTTGGTTGTGAAACTTAAGAAGGATGGGGCGAAACCAAAACCGGCTTGGCACGCCATCGGAGGTCCGTTCAAAGATTACGCGGCATTTATCGCCGCACTGCGAGGTGGAAAGCTGGACGATCGCATGGATTACGCGCAATAAGCGGCGTCAGCGCGATTCACGCGCACCTAAAATAGGTGCACGGTGGATCGGCTTCTCCGAAGGCGATGCGAAAAGATCCCCGCAAGGCGCAGTTCTCGGATGATGCCGCGGCGACTGGGATTAATGACGGAACCGGTTCGGGCGCTTGCCAACGCGTTGAGGACAACGCGTTCCACGGTTATCGTCCCACCGATTCTGTAAATTCTATCGGAACGTCTCATGAAACTTGAAGGCATCGATCACGTAGCTATCGGCGTGCGCGACATCGAGCGATCAGCGAAATGGTATATCGAAGTTCTCGGGTTTGAGCGACTTCATGTAGGCATGTGGAACGGCGTGCCGACTTTCATTGGCAAAGGAAAAACCGGGATCGCGTTATTCCCCGCCAACCAGGAGCCGCAAACGTCCGCACATCGCGAAATTCGAATGCTTCATCTCGCTTTCCGCGCGGACCGGGAGAATTTCCTCGCCGCGCAACGCGAACTTGAGAAGCGCGGAATCAAATTCGAATTTCAGGATCACGAGATCGCGCACTCGATTTATTTCCGCGATCCCGACGGCCATCAACTCGAGATTACGACCTACGAGGTGAAATAGACCGACGTGGATTCGCTCTTCATGTTGAGCGAAGTTGAGACCTCTCTCGAAATTGGTGCCACACGCGACACCAGCGAAAATTAAGTAAGATCCTGATTGCGGAATGACAGCGTAACAGAACGCGACACTAAATTTACGCCATGCGTCCGCAGCAGTTCTTGTATTTTTTCCCGCTACCACAGGGGCACGGTTCGTTGCGGCCGACCTTGGGCAATGATCGGCGAATCGGAAGATCGATCGATAGTTCCGCTGCTCCGTCGCCATCGCCATCTGCACCCACTGCGGCCATCGCACCGACGGGATGGCGCATGCGCGCGTCGGCGGTTGCTGTTGGCGCGATTGGGCCTTCTTCGCGCAGCAGAAATTGCGGCAGCGTCGCCAGGAAATTCTCGAACGCCTGCAAATTCGAGGTGCTGCGGAAGAGATTATTCAGCACTTCGTTCTTAATGTTCGCCATCAATTCGACGAACATGTCGTAGGCTTCGGTCTTGTACTCGATGAGCGGATCCTTTTGCGCGTAACCGCGCAGATAAACGCCCTCGCGCAAAGCGTCCATGGCGTAAAGATGTTCCTGCCACAGCCGGTCGATCGCGTTCAGAATGATGTAACGCTCCAGGCTTTTAACGGCGGTCGGCTCTTCATGACTCGATTTGCGCTCGTAAGCATTCTTGATCTTTTCCAGAAGGAACTGCGCGTTTTCATCGACAGTGCGCGTATCGAACTGCACTTTTTCCCTCGTTAAACCGAGAGGAAAAGTCGTGTTCACCCAGTGAATGAGAGGCGTGTAATTCGGTTCGTCACCTTCGAGATATTCCTTCACTTTCAACGGCACAGCTTCATCGATCACTTCATAGATGTGCGTTCGCGGTTCCTCGGCATCGATGACTTCGTTGCGCCATGTGTAAACAACCTCCCGCTGCATGTTCATCACGTCATCGAAATCGAGCGTCCGTTTGCGGATCAGATAGTTGCGTTGCTCGACTCGCTTTTGCGCCGTCTCCACCGACTTGTTCAACCAGCGATGCTCAAGCTCCTGACCTTCTTCAAGGCCGAAGCGCTCCATGATTTTCGTCATCCGATCAGCAGCGCCGAAATTACGCATCAGATCGTCTTCGAAACTCACAAAAAACCGCGATGCGCCAGGGTCGCCCTGCCGCGCACAGCGTCCGCGCAACTGCCGATCGATCCGGCGCGCTTCGTGCCGCTCGGTACCGACCACCATTAGTCCGCCCAGTTCTGTGACGCCAGATCCCAGCTTAATATCGGTGCCGCGTCCAGCCATGTTGGTGGAAATCGTGACCGTGCCCGGTTGTCCGGCGCGGGCCACAATCTCAGCTTCCTGCATGTGGAACTTTGCGTTCAACACGTTGTGCGGAATTTTCTCTCGCTTCAGCATTCGGCCCAGCAACTCCGAAGCTTCCACGCTCACCGTGCCCACCAGTACCGGCTGATTCTTCGCGTGAGCTTCTTTGATTTGCTTAATTACCGCGTTGTATTTTTCCCGACGCGTCTTGTAGATGCGATCGTTGAAATCCGTCCGGCGCACCGGCCGATTCGTCGGGATCATGTTCACGTCCAGTTTGTAAATGTCGTGAAACTCGGCCGCTTCGGTTTCGGCCGTGCCAGTCATGCCGGCGAGCCTGTGATAAAGCCGGAAATAATTTTGAATGGTGATCGTCGCCAGCGTTTGCGTCTCGCGATCGATCTGCACACCTTCCTTCGCTTCTACCGCCTGATGCAGCCCGTCGCTCCAACGGCGGCCCGGCATTTTACGCCCCGTGAATTCATCGACGATCACAACCTTGTTGTCCTCGATGACGTACTGGACATCCTTCTCGAAGAGGCAGTAAGCCCGAAGTAGCTGCGAGATGTTGTGGATGCGCTCGGCCTGCGCGTCGCAATGTTGCTGGCGCTCCGCCTTTCTCTTGTCCTTCTCCTCAGGCGAGAGTGTCGGATCCAGATCGATTTCCGTGAATTCGTTAATCAAATCCGGCAAAACGAATGCGTTTGGATCATCGGGATTAAGAAAGCTGCGCCCCTGCTCTGAGAGATCGGATTCGTTCGATTTCTCGTCGATGGTGAAGAACAATTCTTCCTTGAGCGCAAACAGTTCCTCCTTGCGCGTGTCTTGAAAGAACGAAAGCTCGGCTTTATCGATGGCGCGGCGCTTGTCAGGGTCTTCCATCATGCGCAAAAGCTGCTTATTGCGCGGCTGACCGAGTTTCACCTTGAACATGAGACGACCGCCCATCTCGACCTCGCTCTGCTCAAATTTCTCGATCGCTTCGCTCGCTACGCGGTTACAAAGCATGTTTTGCTTCCGCACCAATTGCTCGATCAGCGGTTTCCATTTGTCGTATTGATGGGTGGAAATCGTCGCCGGCCCGCTGATGATCAGCGGCGTGCGCGCTTCATCGATCAGGATGGAATCGACTTCATCGACAATGGCATAGTGATAGCCGCGCTGGACCTGTTGCTCGCGCGTGGTGGCCATGCCATTGTCGCGCAGGTAATCGAAACCGAACTCGCTGTTCGTTCCGTAGGTAATGTCCATCGCGTATTGTTCGCGGCGAACATCCGGTTCCTGGTCGTGTTCGATGCAGCCAACTGTTAACCCGAGGAAGCTGTAAAGTTGCCCCATCCATTCCGCGTCGCGCCGCGCCAGGTAATCGTTCACCGTCACCAGATGCGCGCCGCGCCCCGTGAGCGCGTTCAAATAAAGCGGTAGCGTCGCAACCAACGTCTTACCTTCGCCGGTGGCCATCTCAGCGATACGGCCACGGTGCAGAACGATTCCGCCGAGCAGTTGCACGTCGAAGTGCACCATGTCCCAGACCATCGGCTGATCGCATACTGCGAATGTCTGTCCACGCTCCTTGAGCCGGCGCGCGGCGCTTTTGACCACCGCGAACGCTTCTGGCAAAATTTCATGCAGTTTGTTCCACTGCTCTTGCACGTCCGGAAGTTTCGAGATCTCGTCCTTCCACGCGGCGGTTTTGGCCCGCAACTCGTCGTCGGACAAACTTTTAAATTGCTCATCCAGCTCGTTGATGCGGCGCACAATCGGCATCAGACGCCTGAGCTCGCGCTGATTTTTCGATCCTAAAATCTTCTTTAAAATCCAAGCAACCATCTGAGCCAGTAATATCGGTCAGATTGCCGTAGTATCAATTGGTCGCAACGGCCCCGAAGGGCCGTCGTTGGCGCTAGGGCGCGTCACTCCGTGGGCACCGATCCTACCAGACCGGTTACGAACCCGTGACTGGAAAGGCCAAACTGTCTATCGAAATTTCCTGGGCAAATCGATCGCTCTCCGCAAGAGGCGGAGATAATCGCTCCGCGAAATTTGAATACCTCCGAACCGTTGCAAATGTGGCGTAAGCCATTGCGTATCGAGCAGGACGAACTTGCGGGCACGCAAATGTTCCACCAGCGCAACAAGGGCAATCTTGGACGCATCAGTTACACGGTGAAACATCGATTCGCCAAAAAATGCGCCGCCGATCGCGACCCCATAAAGGCCGCCTGCGAGCATGTTTTCTTTCCACGCTTCGATTGATTGAGCATGGCCGAGCTCATGCAATCGCGTGTAGCTCTCGATGATCTCTTCGTTGATCCAGGTATCTTTGCGTTCCGCGCAGGCTTGGATCACATCCGAGAACGCCTGGTTGATGGTGATTTTAAACGGTTTCCTGCGCCCGAGACGCCGCAAGGCGTGCGGGACGTGGAAAGGATCCAGCGGCAGGATGGCACGTGGATCGGGCGAAAACCACTCGAGCGAGTCGTCTTCCATGGCCATCGGGAAAACACCGAGCCGGTAGCCCTCGAGTAAAAGGTCAGGTTCGAGCATGGCCTTGAAACAGCAGATTGTTCTTCCCTGTTAACGCATCAACTCTTGAACGCTTCAACTTGTTGCAATGAAATCGGTGCTTCATAAAATGAGTGGATGAGACTCCTGTCGATCCCGATCGCGATTGCATTCGCATCTTTCGCGATCGGTTGCACTGACCCCCTTGAACAACGCACCGGCCAGGAAATGCAATCGCAATTCCAACGCGGCATCACCGGTCAGGGCCAACTTGGCCCGGAACAACGCGACGCTGGCGATCCGGCTACGGAGCATGGTGTGCCGGTAACGCATCCGTAGAGAGTGAAGATGTCAGATCGCCCAAGGCACTCGAAAATTCTCATCCTCGATTTCGGGTCGCAGTACACGCAGGTGATCGCGCGCCGTATCCGCGAATGCCAGGTCTATTCGGAAATTGTGTGTTTCGATACGCCGGCCGCTGAAATCGCAGCAGCCAAACCCAATGGCTTGATTCTTTCCGGCGGACCCTCCAGCGTTTACGACAAAGGCGCGCCTCAAGTCGATCCGGAAATCTTTTCGTTAGGCGTTCCGGTGTTGGGAATTTGTTATGGACTGATGCTGATGGCGCATCACCTCGGCGGCCGGGTCGTTTTCACTGGGCGCCGGGAGTATGGCGCAGGCATGTTGCACATTACGAAGCAATCAGAACTGTTCGATCGACTAGACGACCAACTCGATGTCTGGAATAGCCACGGAGACGAAGTAACAGCGTTACCGGAAGGTTTTCGCGCGGTTGGCACGACGGAGGGCTGCGACTTCGCCGCCGTCGAGGATCCGCAACGCAAACTTTTCGGCCTCCAATTTCATCCCGAAGTGGCGCACACACCGCGAGGCAAAGCGATCCTGCAGAACTTCGTCTATCACATCTGCCATTGCGCCATGGACTGGACGATGGGTTCGTTCATCGAAGAGGCTTGTGAGCGCGTCAAACGACAGGTAGGCGACGAGAGCGTAGTTCTCGGGTTGAGCGGCGGCGTCGATTCCTCAGTGACGGCTGCGCTTCTGCACAAAGCCATCGGCGACCAGCTCACCTGCATTTTTGTCAACAACGGACTGCTGCGCGCGCAAGAAGAGGAAATTGTGCAGCGCGTGTTCGGCGAAAATTTTCACGTCCAACTTAAATATGTGGACGCCTCGGAACGATTTTTATCCAAACTGTGGGGCGTCACCGATCCGGAGGAAAAACGCAAAATCATCGGCAACGAATTCATTCGCGTCTTTGAAGACGCTGTCACTGAATTAGGTGACCAACATCGAACATCGAAAGCCGAACACAGGACGTTCAAGTTTTTGGCACAGGGCACCCTTTATCCCGACGTGATCGAGAGCGTGTCTATCGAGGGTAATCCCGCGCAGGTAATCAAGACCCATCACAACGTCGGCGGGTTGCCGGAAAAGATGCATTTCGAGCTGGTTGAACCTGTACGGCAATTGTTCAAAGACGAAGTGCGCCAGGTCGGCCTGCAGCTGGGCCTGCCAAAAGAAATCGTCTATCGCCAGCCGTTCCCTGGTCCGGGTCTCGCCGTTCGGATTCTTGGCGGGGTCACGCCAGAGCGATTGTCGGTCCTGCGAGAAGCGGACACGATCGTGCAAAGCGAAATGGAAGCTGCTGACTGGTATTACAAAGTCTGGCAATCATTCGCCGTGTTGCTCCCGGTGCAATCGGTTGGCGTCATGGGAGATCAACGCACGTACGAAAACACGATCGCGTTGCGTATCGTGGAAAGCCAGGACGGCATGACTGCCGACTGGGCGCGGATCCCCTACGAGCTCCTCGCTCGCATCTCCAACCGAATCTGCAACGAAGTCAAAGGCGTTAATCGCGTTGTGTTTGATATCTCAAGCAAACCGCCGAGCACGATTGAGTGGGAGTAATCCTATTTTCGATTGGCGATTCTCGATCTTCTATCGAGGCCGCTGAATCAATCGATCCGTGCGATCGCACGCACGAACTCCGAGAAATCCTTTCCGTTGCGCGCGGCGTGGTTGAGCGCGTCGAGGCGCGCATCCATGGCGGCTTCGGGCAATGGGACACGGCATGAATCGGTGGCGTTTGTAAAAACAATTTCGTCCCACTGAATGGAGGAAATCTCGTCGTTAAAGCGCGCCACGGCGCGACCGCGGAAAAACGCGCGCGTGGTTTCCGGCGGATTAAAGATTGCGGTCTTGATTTCATCTTCATTGGCGACGCGGCGCATGAGACCCTTGCGCAACAATTCATAGTACAAACCGCTGTCGAGATCGAGATTGTGATACTCGAGGTCGATCGATTGCAGCCAGGGATCGTTCCAGGAAAGTTTCTCGTCCTGCTGCAACGCATCCAACAGGAATTTTTTGGCGGACCAATCGACGCGATCTCGTGTCGAGATCGGCTCGCGTTCGAGATCGTTCAGTACATTTTCCCATTCGCACAAAATCCATGCGTGCTCGTCATCTGGCGGATCGCGCCACAATCTGCTTGCCGCGCGCAAATAAATCCGTTGCACATCAATGGCAGAGATTTTGCGGCCGTCCTTCAGCTCGATGATCCAATCGTAAGTGGGATCACGGCTGATGAATTTGTTGGCATCCACCGGTTGCGCAATTTCCAACTGCGGTGCTTCGCCGCGCTCGATTAAATCCAGGACCAGCGCGGTCGTCCCAATCTTCATCGCTGTCGCCCATGCGCTCATGTTGGAATCACCAAGGATGACGTGAAACCGGCGGTACCGGCTCGCGTCCGCATGTGGCTCATCGCGCGTGTTAACCAGCGGACGGCGATTCATCGTATCGATGCTCACCACCACGCTGAAGAAATCGGCGCGTTGCGAAATTTGATAGATCCCCGGATCTCCCCGGCTGCTCTCGCCTTCAATCCCCATTTTCCCCGCCCCGGCGAAAATCTGCCGAGTAATAAGAAACGGCAGAATGCCGGCGACGATCCGGTCCCAGGCGATGTCGCGGCTCATCAGATAGTTGTCGTGACAACCGTAACTGTGACCGGCAAAATCGGTATTGTTCTTGTAAAGCCGAACTTCGTGTCCGCTCGGCAAATTCTGATTTCGACGCCGAGCGCATTCCGCGAGGATACGCTCGCCGGCTTTATCCTGCGCCACGATTTGGCTGAGGGTTGTGCATTCTGGCGTGGAATACTCCGGGTGCGCGTGGTCGTTGTAGAACCGCGCGCCGTTTGAAAGCACAAGGTCGCTTTTTATTTCCTCGAAACTGAGTGGGCGACGTTTATCAATTTCATAATAAGCCGATTCGTCAGTATCCTGGAGTAATTCGCGCGCGCGAAAACCGCGCGCGTCAAGATGCGGATCTTCCAGGTCGTAATCCCATTTCATCAGGGCGCCGTGATCAGTGTAATGGCGCACCAGTTCGATCGATTCCGCCACGACATCGACGGTCTCCGCTCCGGAAAGCGTGATGCCATACTCCGTCTCCAGCCCGAACACGCGTTTCATTGCTACACGAGATTTCCCAGGTTACCCAGCCAGCGCACGGGCTTCGCGCCTCAGATTACAGAGGTTCCCAGGGGACGCGTATTGGAAATGGGTTTCACAGGAGCGATCTTGACCACGTTTTCCGGATCGTAATCGATCAGCTTGAGCCAATCTTCCGTAATGTCTGTAGCCGGGAAGATGTCGTTCTCCACGTACTCGGCGTTGAATGCGCGTTGCAAGTCAGTTTCCCGGAGTCCCTCCTCCTGTTGAGTCTCGATGGCGCGTTTAATGGCTATAGCCTTCGCGCGCTCCACGATCGAGGCAATGATCGCGCCGCTGATAAGATCGCTGCGGTAAAGGGCTTCTTTGCGGCCACTGCGCAGGGTTACTTCTAAAAATTTGTTTTCAGCGCGGCGCGCGAATTGCCAGTCAACAAAGCGCTCAATTAGCTTCTCGATTGATGCGCCGATCCCATCGCCCTCCTTGGCCAGCACGCCATCGTATGGCAAATCGTCGATAAGATAGATGCGATAAATTTCTCGCGTGCCCTCCTTGTCTGGACGACTAACTTTGATTTTTCGGTCGATGCGCCCTGGCCGCAAAATTGCTGGATCGATCAGGTCCGCGCGATTGGACGCGAGAATAATGACGACGTCGTTGAGCGAATCGATTCCGTCCATCTCAGAACAGAACATCGGCACCAGCGTCGAAAGAATGTTCGCGTAACGCGATGCGCGCCGGGTGCCGAGGATTGATTCCGCCTCGTCAATGAAAAGAAATGGCATAAACCCTTCGCTCCGTTTCTCGCGAGCAGTAGCGAAAATCTCGCGCACCATTCGTTCAGATTCGCCAACCCACATGTTCAGGATCTCGGGGCCTTTGACGTGCATGAAGTATTCGTGCATCTCGGTCCCAGTTTTTTCGCGGAGCTGCCTGGTCAAATTGTACGCAGTCGCCTTGCCAATGAGCGTCTTGCCGCATCCCGGCGGGCCATAAAGCAGAAAACCTTTCGGCGTAGCATGCTGAAATTTTTTGAAAAGATCAGGATGCAAAAGCGGCAGCTCGATTGCGTCCTTGATCGCCTGGAGCGCCGTTTCCTGGCCGCCAACTTTTTCCCACGGCAACTCGGGAACAGTGTCGAGATAGTATTCCTCTGATTTTGTGCTCGAGAGCATCTCCAACGCCATGCGGTAATTGGAGTCAACGCGGACTTCGTCGCCCGATTTCAGGTTGGAGTTGACCAGATCGGAACAGCGTTGCAATACCATCGAATGCAGCCCGTGCTCTGAACCCACGCGCAATCTGTCTTTGCCGATTACCTCGGTAATCTTAGTCACTGGACCGGCTGTCTCGAATCCCAGATCGCCGACGATGACGAATGCTTCGTTAACGAGGACGCGCGTTCCCTTTTTCAATTTGGAAAGCGGAATGCGCGGGTCGATGTTGCAATAATAATCGGCGCCGCCCACCACGATATGCGCTGTATCCTTCGAAGTAGCGCTAAGAAACGTGCCTATGCGGTTTGCCGGGGAAGTCACTTTTTTAACGACCTCCTCGAGTTTCCCAATCACCCTGCGCGCCTCGACCATCGTCTCCTGCTGATCGAGAATCTGCGGCCGCAGTTGCAAGAGATCGCGTCGAATTGGATCACCCGGCGGCAACGATGCGATCACCAGATCGAATGAATCGAGGAGATTTTCCGGACCCGAGTCCCCTTCCGCCCCCTGGAATCCCTCGCTGCGCTCGTCGCTCATTGTGGTTTGGGTCAATCCGCCGAACCGATTGAAATTATAGCGTGATCAGGTGCATTCGCAATGTTCACTGGCGAAAGGTTTCAGAGTTCGACGGTACACAACTATAATATGTTCAACCGCCACATTGATTGCTATTGCACTAAAAATAGTTTTTATCCGCTCCTACCTTGCCTAAAACATTATCGCTTTGAGCAATCGCGCCGACTGAACAGTTGCGGCTAAAGATGTGCGCCTTTACACTTTGTTTCTTTCCGGGGAGCCTTAGCTCAATTGGTTAGAGCGCCGCCCTGTCACGGCGGAGGTTGCGGGTTCGAGCCCCGTAGGCTCCGGGATTTCTGTATTACAAAAAATCTGCACTTTATCGCGACGTTCGAGTTCGCGATCTCCATTATTTGCTGCGGGTACTCCCAGCAGCGCTCAGGCCAGCAACCAAAGCGCCTACCGTGGGAACGACCAAATAAATCAGACGACCAACTTCAAAACTCGTACGCGATTGTCCCGTAAAAGCCACGCCGCTGGCCGAATTGCGGTGCGCCGACGCCGATGCCGCTACCGTCGCGCAGTTCGTATACTTTATCGAAGAGATTGACGACATCGAAACGGATTTTGATCGCTGTCTTCGCGGTGATCTGGATCCGGCGAAGCTTGTGCGACAACGGTGAGCCGCATTCTCGTTCGCAACCTGACTCGCATACAGAGAACTACCGATGTGAATATCTCCGGCTGGGGCTGCCAGATTGATGGGTGGCGCAGTGTCTTTCGCGCGCGACCCTCAGACACTTTCAGCTCACGTGAGAAGGCCCTGACGGCGCGCTGGGCAGACGCGAGGTACAAGCAGAAACCCATATCGCGGAGTTACCCGACCACATCCCCAACACCTAACGAGTTTCGTATGCAACGCTCTAACGGGCGACCGATACGCAGCCGCCAATGAGCGATGCACGAATTTAACCAAAACGAATTTCGGACGAACCGTGAAAAACTCGCGATGTCGAAAAGCGCACTGGCGAAAACCTTGTGACTTAACTAAATGTGCCGAACGCGGGTGTAAGGAAGCGAAAAAATTGATAGGGCAGATTGAGGCGAGGGCGCGCGAGCTTGAGAATTTTGTAAGTCAGTCCCTTCCAGAATGGCATGATCATACGTAATCTCTGTCCGTCACAGACCGGATTTCTTATGGGCTAGCAGTAAGCAGATATCCGTAACCGTTTAAGTCCGCATTCCATCCGAGCTGAGCGTTAACCATACCTGAATTCCGGCTTGCTCTGTCCGACTTCGATAATATAGCCGTCAGGATCGCGGATGTAGCAGCGCGTCTCGCCGTACTTGTCCAACGGCTCCGTGATGAACTCGGCTCCTCGACTTTTCCACAAGTCATAGCACGCCCGAATATCCGCAACGCGGAAATTCATAAAGCTGTTGATGTGATTCGGGTCGGGGACGCTGAGCGTTACCGCCGGCTTATCCGGGGTCGGCCCGCCCCCGACGTTCAGAATCATCCAGATATTCGCAAGCTGAAGGTATCCAGGCGCGTTGCCGTCGCCTCTGCTCAGAATGCGAGCACCGAAGACCTTCTCGTAATAGTCAAGCGACCTGTCGATGTCGGTTACGGTAAGAAAATGCGCGATGCTAATTCCCTTCCGCGGGGGCATCTCGTAGCTCTTCCGTTCGATTTGTACGCCGTTCGTCGACGACTCCAGTTCCGATCCACTCATGAGTTTCAGAAGCGCCTGAGCTGCAGAGGTCGACGATGCGGGGTTCTGCCCCGTAACGAGCCGGCCATCAACGATGGAAAACGGCTGCCAGTTCGCCTTCTTCTCAAAGACGGCACCGAGCCGTAGCAATTCATCTTCGACGAGGAACGGCACAACCTTGGTTAGCTTCATCTCTTCCTCCTCGCCGTTAGTAAAGCCGGTTACGCGCTTTCCCTTTACCAGAGGTTCGCCTTTGTAGGTAACGTGGCGGAGCACTCCGGGCGAATGGCAGACGAGCGCGATCGGCTTGCCGAAGTTGTAAAACGATTCGAGCAGAGCAATGGAAACGGGGTCTTCCGCAAGATCCCACATCGGGCCGTGTCCGCCCGGATAGAACACGGTGTCGAAATCTTCAGACTTCACGCTCGAAAGCTTGACCGTGTTAGCGAGAGCCTTCTGTGCCTCCGCGTCCTTCTTAAACCGCGCCATCGCCGGCGTTTGATTTTCGGGCAGATCGCTTTTCGGATCGAGTGGCGGCTGCCCGCCTTTCGGAGAGGCGAGCGTCAGCTCAACGGCCGCATCCGCGAACACGAAATAGGGGGCTGCGAATTCCTCAAGCCAGAACCCAGTCGGGCGGCCCGTGTTGCCCAGTTGATCGTGTGAAGTTAGCACCATAAGTATTTTCATTTTCTTCTCTCCTTGTTTCCTAATTTTTGGTCGACCTTTCTGACTCTTCCAATAAATTTCGCTTCCCGGCCCTCCGTCGGCAGCATCCAGGTCAGAAAAAGCATATTGCCTGTTTGCACCGCTTCGACATAAGTGCCGAACGGCTCAGCCGGCTCCCGCAGCTTGATGGCAAGTCCTTTCAACCGCTGGCCGGCGCCGGGCAGCCGAGACTCTTCGCCGTTTACCATTTGCCAACGTGTGCACCGCCGTCGACGTGCAGCACCTCTCCCGTTACCTGATGGGCTTCCGTTAAATAAACGATCGCGTCCATGATATCTTTCACTTCGGAAATCTGCCCCATCGGTTGCAGCTTTTTTGAGCGAATCCTTTGGGTCATTCTTGTGCATAGGTGTATCGACCTCTCCAGGCGCAACGGCGTTTACGCGTATTCCCTCTTTCGCGTATTCCCATCGCCAGGCTCCGCGTGACGGCCTCAAGGCCGCCTTTCGTGATCATCGCAACCGCACAATTTACTCCCGCGATTGGATGATCCGCCATCGTTGTACTGATGTTGACGATGCTTCCTCCAGTTTTCTGAACCAACATCTGTTTAATCGCGAGTTGGGTGATGAAAAGAAAACCTTCGATGTTCACGGAACTGAGAGACCGCAGATCCTTGATAGTGTAATCGGTAAAGGGCTTGACAAAAATATGCCGGCGTTGTTCACCAGCGCGTCGATCGAGCCGAATTTGCTCGTCGCTTCTTCGACGATCTTCGCTGCCGTTGCGGCTTCGGCGATGCTTCCGTCCACCAATGCGAGTTTATCTGATATCTCGAACGCGCTTGATTTGCTGATGTTTCGCGAATTTGCCACCACGTTGCAACCGCGACCCAGAAAGGCCTTCACCAGACCGGCCCCGCTGCCGTGCGAACCACCCGTCACAATGACTGTTTTCGCCTTCACTTATTGCAGAGTCCGTCCGTAAATGTATCGCGCGGCGCGGAACCATCGAGCGTCCATTTTCGAAACATCACTCTTCCGAATTTCCAGAAGGCTCTGCACACGCTGACCTGATCCGATCGGGGAAAGCGGTTTCGCTGTCTGCGACATATCGCGAGCAAATTGGACGTTATATTATAGAGGCTTTCTGATCGAGGTCATCGACTAATTGAGCCCCGGATGAAATGTCAAAAAGGGTATCAAACGAGGTCCGTAACCCCTCAGAAGTGGCGGATTTGTCGGCTTCGGCCCTGCGAAATTCGGCCAATGTCAAAAAAGTTCCAAATGGTCGGGTTCAGGGGCTCGACCTAGGAGAAATCGTGTTCCGAGATTTTCCGTTTCGACTATGGAAAAGCCTCAAGTGATCCCGCAGCCGCGGGAGTACCGGACCATGTAGGCTCCGGTCTTTCTTAATGGTGAGATGGTAGCGGACGCCGAAAATTCATGGCGGATTCATGACGGACCCGCGCGAATTTTCACTACCGGTTTTAACCCCTACGGATCGCATTCGGCGAGACGCATGTTAAAACGGCAGCCGTGACGTCGCCTCTTGGCCTTGCAGCTTAATGCCACCGTTTGTACGACGCACTGCAACCTGAAACACGCTTCCGGTTTACTGCCAACCGAGTCTTGGCTGAGTGGTCCATCGGACGGCCTGTTGGCGGCCGACTTGTAGCTTCTCGTATTGAGCAGATGAGAGAATCGCTTTCAACTGCGGATCAGACTGTTGTTGGAGTGTCTTAACTTCTTGTATTTTTTGAACATTTGAAAGCAAATTATTGTTTCTGATCGCTATTACCTTACGTCCTTCATTAGCGAGAATTGGCGCAATTTGGGCACTCTGTCGAGGCGACACACTTAAGTTTTGTTGCAGGCAGTTTTGATATTTGCCCCACCCTGCAGTGCCTGGGTTTGGTATATTGCCAGGGGCTTGCGGAATGAAGTCTTGAAAACAGGCATAATACCACCATGGAGGTCTTTGCGATTGCGCGGACGGCGTCAGCGCCGGGAGCGCAAGCATGCCCAACAATAAAGCCGCTGCGGTTCGTCGAATGTAATTTTTCATTTGTCAGTCCTTGCTTCGCGTCGCAATTCTAAGGACATTGGTTTGGCGACTCAAGCAGGATTAGGCGCGGGCTGAACAGCTGCGCAGTCAGGCCGGTCCCGACGACTGCTGGAAATTAACCCGGTTTACGCTAAACTGCCGCAGCGTTTTTCCCCCAGATGCAATACGATGAGGACTATGTGCTCGGAGTTCTCCAAGATGGAGAGCTTGTCACGCGCAAACAAATCGACAGTGCGCGCTCACGCCTGAACGGTGAGCCTGGCGTCCTCGACATTCTGATCGAAGACGGAATTTTGTCCGAGGTGGACGTCTCGCGCACGCTGGCTGCGCAGGCGCACATGGAGTGGATCGACATCTCGAAAATCGTCATTCCGCCGCGGATCATCAATGAAATTCGCGGAGAAGACGCGCGGCGTTTTAAAGTGATCCCGGTCGCTTTTGGCGAAACTGGGCTCGTCGTGGCAGTCGGCAATCCGCTCGATATCGATACGATCGACAGCCTGAGTTTTCTACTGCAACGCGAACTGGAACTAGTTTGCACAAGTCCGAAAAAAATTCGCGAAGCCTTAATCAAATACTACGGCACCGCCGATGAAGCAGCGGACGTCCTGCAGAAAGAACTTGGCGAAGACATCGATCTTGGTCTGCAACTTGGCGACGGCGCCGAACCAAGTCCAATCGATGAAGCGGACGCGCCGATTGTCCGGCTCGTATCGATGTTGCTAATCGAGGCGCACCGCGCCGGCGCGAGTGATATTCACCTCGAACCGATGGACAAAAAGTTTCGCGTTCGCTTTCGCATCGATGGCGTGCTTCAGGAAATGCAATCGCCGCCCAAGCGTCTGCAATCAGCCATTGTCAGCCGGCTCAAGATCATGACCGGCTCGATCAGTATCGCGGAGAAACGTCTGCCGCAGGATGGCCGGATCCAGGTAAGGATCAAAAAAAAGCCCGTCGACCTTCGCGTCTCCACCATGCCTACCAATCACGGTGAGAGCATGGTTTTGCGTATCCTCGATAAGTCGAACCTACAGCTTGGTTTGCCGGAGCTTGGATTTTTCTCGGACGACCAGGAAACGTTCGAACGTCTGATCAGATTGCCGGACGGGATTCTCCTTGTAACGGGCCCTACTGGCTCCGGAAAGACGACCACGCTTTATGCCTGCCTCAATTACATCAACAAATCGGACCGCAAAATCATTACCGTTGAAGAGCCAATCGAATATCAGATGACGGGGATCAATCAGGTGCAGGTGAATACCGAGATCGGCATGACGTTTCCTGCTGCGTTGCGTTCTATCCTTCGCCAGGCGCCCAACATCGTCATGATCGGAGAAATTCGCGACCTCGAGACTGCGAGTATCGCCACGAACGCGAGTCTGACTGGCCATCTTGTTTTCAGCACCTTGCACACCAACGATGCGCCCTCTTCGGTCGCGCGTTTGATCGATCTCGGCGTACAACCGTTTCTTGTCGCCTCGTCCGTCCGGTCGGTCATGGCCCAAAGGCTCGTCCGCCGGTTGTGTAACAACTGCAAGCAACCGGGCGAACTTAAGGATACCGAGTTGCGCGCGCTGCATATCGAGCCCGGCCAGTTGTCTGACGCGCAGGTGATGAGGCCGGTCGGCTGCGAGTTGTGTCGTCAAATCGGCTACAAAGGCCGGATAGGCATATTCGAAATTTTTGTGATCGACGACGAAGTCCGGCACATGATCAATAAGCGCACTTCGACTTTTGTCCTGCGACACAAAGCACGCGAACTCGGGATGCGAACCTTGCGTGAAGACGGCGTGCGCAAGGTCCTCGCGGGTCTCACTTCTGCAGACGAAGTAATCTCCATCACCGTCGGAGACGTGAGCTAAGATCGTTAACTCGTGAATCGTTTCATTGTTTTAAATGACTGAAAAGCAACTCGCTGAATTTTTTGTCGAGCAGCGCGTACTGCAGCCTGCCCAGGCGGAAGACGTACTGAGCGAAGTGGAGTTGAACGGGAAAACGGTCGCGCAGGCAATGATTGATGGCGGCTTTATCGACGAGCCGGGCTTTTACGAAACAATTGCGAGTGGCCTCGGCATTGAGTTTGTCGATTTGGCCGGATGCGAGATTCCGTTGGAAATCTTACGTGTCATTCCCAGCGGACTGGCCCGGTTGCACGGCGCGCTGCCGATTGAAGTAACCGACACGACTCTACGGGTAGCATTGGTCGATCCCTTTGATCTGAATATCGCGGAGGACCTCCGTTTCGCGCTCGGTAAAGACATTCAAGTAGTGGTTTCGCCGCCCGAGCAAATTGAAGAGCTGATTAAGCAGTATTACGGGACGGAGACGGCAAGCATGGAGGAAATCCTGAAGCAACTCGGCGAAGCCGGGGAAGCGCTGCAGTTGCGTAAGAACGAGGGCGAGGCTGCGGTCGAAGCGGAGGCGAACGCGACGCCCATCATTCGTTTTGTCGATCTCATCCTTTACCAGGCAATCCAGGATCGCGCGAGCGACATACACTTCGAGCCGTTCGAAAACGAGTTCAAAATCCGCTACCGGGTAGACGGCGCACTGTATGAAATGTCACCGCCACCGCGCCATCTGGCGCTGCCGGTTATTTCGCGAGTAAAAGTAATGGCCAACATGAACATCGCCGAACGGCGTCTGCCGCAGGATGGCCGGATTCAGAAGCCTGTCGCCGGGCGCAATGTTGATCTGCGGGTTTCGACTTTGCCTACCCAATTTGGCGAAAGTTTGGTACTGCGCGTGCTCGATCGCAGCATCGTCAATCTGGATCTCGAAGCGCTGGGAATGCCTGATTACATCTACAATTTTCTGCTCGAAATGATCGAGCGGCCTAACGGAATTTTCATCGCCACAGGACCTACGGGCTCGGGAAAGACAACGACGCTTTATTCTTGTTTGCGCATGATCAACACGATTGATTCGAAGCTGATTACGGCAGAGGAACCAGTCGAATATGATCTGGAGGGAATCGTGCAAGTGCCAGTGAATGAAGGGATCGGCCTGACCTTTGCGCGCGTTTTGCGCCACTTCCTACGGCAGGATCCGGATCGCATAATGATTGGCGAAACGCGTGACCTCGAGACAGCGCAGATTGCCATTCAGGCGTCGCTCACGGGGCATCTGGTTTTTTCCACCCTCCACACCAATGACGCGCCGGGTGCGATTACGCGTTTGATCGACATGGGAGTGGAGCCATTCCTGATTTCCTCAACTCTGGAAGCCGTGCTCGGTCAACGGTTGTTGCGCAGCATCTGTGGTCACTGCCGCGCTCCCTATCGGCCGAACGATGGCCTGCTGACGGAGCTCGGGATCTCGCGCGCTGACGTTGGCGAGAAACAATTCTTCTACGGCAAGGGATGCGATGCTTGTAACAATACCGGTTACAAAGGACGAAAAGGAATTTACGAACTTCTGAAGATTGCGGATCCGATCCGTGAATTGATCAACGAACGCGCGCCGACGGTCACCATAAAGCAAAAAGCGGTTGAACTGGGAATGATCACACTGCGCCAGGACGGCTTGCGCAGCATTTTCGCAGGCGACACAACGATTGAAGAAGTGCTGAGATATACGTAGCGCTCGACAGCACGTTTTCGCCCAGTTATTATACCTCTCCCCCCATGCCACGTTTTAATTACGTAGCTCTTGATGCTCGTGGACAGGAAGCCTCTGGATTACTCGAGGCTGCTTCAAGCAATGCAGCAATTGGTCAACTGCGTCAGGCGGGTTACTTCCCTACCAGCGTAATTGAACAGACCATAAGCAGTCCCGATGGCAATGAGGCCCGCGGACGTGCGGCGACGTCCGCAAACGCGACGAAACCCCGCGCGAAGAAAGGCATTGTTCTTTTCGAGCGCAAGAAAGTTAAGTCGAAGATTCTGATGATCTTTACTCGTCAACTCGCGACGCTGATTGATTCCGGGTTGCCGTTACTGAGGAGTCTAAACGTTTTAGCAAAGCAGGAACGCGACAAGTTATTGAAAAAAACCATCAACAAACTTGCTGACTCCGTGCAGGGTGGCAGCACGTTTTCCGACGCGCTGGCCCTGCATCCACGGATCTTTAATAACCTGTATGTCAACATGGTCAAAGCTGGCGAGGTCGGTGGCGTTCTTGAGTTGGTGCTAACCCGGCTTTCGGAATTTCAAGAAAAAGCTGCCAAGATTAAAAACAAGGTGCTGTCGGCAATGGTCTATCCGATCATCGTCATGACAATGGCGGTGGGGATCATGAGTTTTTTGCTTGTGTTCATCGTTCCGCGGTTCGAAGCAATTTTTCACGACCTGCTTGGCGACAAGCCGCTGCCGCCGGTGACGCAGTTCGTTCTGGCCGTGAGCAACTTTATGAAGAATCACGGCCTGGTTTTGCTGGCGGCCGTGGTGGCGATCGTGTTTCTTTACAACCTCATTGGCCGCACCCGTCAGGGACGCTTTGCCATTGATACTTTCAAGCTGCGTATGCCGCTCTTCGGCAACTTGAATCGTAAAACAGCGATTTCCCGGTTCGCGCGCACATTGGGAACACTTGTGACAAGCGGTGTTCCCATATTGCAGGCATTAAACATTACCCGTGAAACGGCAGGGAATGCTGCCATCGCTCGCGCGATTGCGCGTGTGCACGACAGCGTGAAAGAAGGCGAGTCAATCGTGCAGCCGTTGGAGGCCAGCAAAGAGTTTCCACCAATGGTCGCAAGCATGATCGATGTAGGCGAGGAGACCGGCAAGCTCCCGGAGATGCTCTTAAAGATCGCCGATGTTTACGACGACGAGGTCGATAATGCCGTGGCTGCGCTCACATCGATGCTGGAGCCAATCATGATTGTGTTTCTGGCGGTGATCGTCGGAACAATTGTGCTCGCGCTTTTCACCCCGCTCATCAGCATCATCACCGGCTTGCAAGAGCAAACGTGACCCGCTTCGCCGAAATGACGAAAAGCAACGTGATTCGTTACATCGTTACATCGCTAAATCGGAATCGCGCTTCAACGCTTCAACGGTCTAACGGTTCGACCATCGAATCCGCCTTCACTCTCATCGAGCTCGTCCTAGTGGTTGGGATTATCACCGTTCTCGCAGGATTGGTTTTAAGCACAGCCGGCTACGCACGTAAGAAAGGCGCGATGGCCCGCGCCGAGACGGAAATCGCGGCTTTGGCGGCGGCCTGTGAAAATTACAAAGCAGATAACGGAATTTATCCGAGGAGTGCTGCAACTGATGCATTTACTGCAGTCACAAATCGGGTGCCACCAGATCCACAGCCGACGTCCTATGATCCCAGCGTTACTGCGTATTCAATCACAAGTTTTTACCTGTACGGCGTACTCTCTGGAAACCCAAGCGGTGATCGAACAACCTACACCCAGCAAAGGTACATGCAGTTCAAGCCGAATATGTTGTTGCCGCCCGATGGAACCGGCACAGTAACCGCAATCAGCGACCCGTTTGGCAACAGCTATGGCTATTCTACAGCCCAGGCTGCTTACATCGATAATCCAGGCCTCAACCCAAATAACGGCTTCAATTCCACGTTTGATCTGTGGAGTACTGCGGGAACATCTAGCGCGACAGATTCAGCCTACGAAAAAGCTTGGATCACGAATTGGAACGCTCCGACGCCCACACCCACCCCCACGCAATGATACAGCCTACAAAAGGCCTAGATCAGGGATTGAAAGCGCGCTGCCGCACTCACGGCGTCTGATACAGACGGCCTATAATTTCGCGGACGGTTAAGAATTAGCCTTCGCTCGTGCGCACCACGACTTCAACGCGGCGATTCGGACTTTGCTCTTCGATTGAGCCGTTCGGCGGGGCACGAAATTTCGTCGGGCCGAAACCATGCGTTTGAATTTGCGCCGGGTTAATTCCCATCGCCTCGACCAGATAGCGTTTCACGCTGTCGGCCCGACGCTGGCTCAGATTGAGATTATATTCGAATGTTCCGAACGAATCTGTGTAGCCTTCCACGGAAAATGTCGCTTTGGGATTGCGCTGGATGAGTGTGCCCAGCTTTTGCAGTTGACCGATCGCGCTGGCTTGCAGCGCGTCGCTGTCGTACTGGAACAGCTGATCGTCGGGCAAACGCAATTTTGTTCCTGACCCAAGCGGACCTTTTTGCGCCAGCAATTGGTCCAGATCACTGAAGCCCGGGGCGTGCCCTTTATTGGGGCCGGCGCTATCTGCGGGTAGCTTGCTTGTGAAAGTATTTGGCCGTTTGATCGCCGTGCTCGTGGCCAGTTCCGTTCCGCTGAGAGCTGGCTGAGGACGGCCAGAGATCGAGCTGTTGTTCAGTAATGATTGTTCATGCAGCGCGTTTGGATCGTTGGAAAGAGTTTGCGCAGTGGAACGCTCAATCTCGGTCAGGACAGAATTAACGTCCGGTTGATCCACCTTCGGTTGGTCAGGCAAAACGTCCCGCATATCGTCAGGCAGCGCCGTGCTCGCTTGAACGTCCTGCAACAGCTTGTCGAATGACTTCTTCTCATCCGGCAATTGCACATCGGTGTTGTCGGGATTCGGTTTCGCCGCCGGATTGATTTGATCGGCGCTGCTCTTTTCCAGGTTCGAATCCAAGACGCGCTTTATCTTGAAGGTGGCCGTCTGCTCGCTCGGGGCGAACACCGCATCCGCAGACGCGAAACGCGTGCGGTAAAAGTAAGTGCACAACCCGAAATGGATAACCAGCGAAATAATTAATCCGAGCCAGAGCCAGTTGCGCTCTTTGCTGCCGGTCAGCAGACCTTCGGTCGCGAAGCTGTCGAGATCCTCAAAATCGGAGACTCTCATTCCCACCTGGCCCAGAACATATCACATTTCGTTTCGTCAACCATTCGCATGTCGCTCTCCACTTCTCAGTAACACCGGACTTGGGTGCGGTGTTGCGCGCGGTGAGCATTAAGCCGTCCCAACTGTTTAGGAGCACGGGAAGGAAATCGTTGAAACTGCTGAGCGATAATGGGATTTCAGCGTGCGTCTGGCTGAAGCCAGGTGCTACTAAAAGGATGCCTATGAACCTTTACCGCTACTCTTGGTTCGCTCGACGAACGCACGTGCGGCGCGGCGTATTTCCTCCGCTACACGCGCTTCAGGCGACACAAATTTCGGCGTGAACCAAGGAAATAAACCAATCAAATCGTGCGTGACCAGAATTTGTCCGTCGCAATGCTCGCCCGAGCCGATTCCAATCGTCGGGATTTCGATGGCATTTGTAATCTGTTTCGCGACCTCGGCAACGACAATCTCCAGCACAACGGAGAATGCTCCAGCTTGTTCCACTGCCCGGGCGTCGGCCAACAACGAGTCGGCCTCCGATTCGGTGCGGCCCTTGATCCTGTAACCGCCTTGCTCGCGGACACTTTGTGGCAGCATCCCAATGTGCGCCATGAACGGTATTCCCACATTCGTGATCGCTCCGATCTGCGCGACATGACTCACGCCGCCTTCGAGCTTCACCGCCTGCGCGCCGGCATCAACGAGTTTTCTGGCGGTCTCTTCACCGCTTGATCTCGGAGTTTCGTAAGTGTGAATCGGCATATCCGCGACAAGCAACGCCTGTTTCACTCCCCGCGCCACCGCGCGCGTGTGATGCAACATTTCTCCAAGCGTCACATCAGTCGTGTCCTGATAACCCAGCACGACCATGCCCACCGAGTCGCCCACGAGGATGATGTCGACACCGCTCTCATCGAGCAAACGCGCCGTCGGATAATCGTAAGCCGTCAGCGCGGTAATCTTCTCGCCGCGCTTTTTCATTTGGCGAAAATCTTTCATTGCCGGTTCGTCGAAAGATCAGCCGCCGATTTGAGAACGCAAGCTCGCTCTCCTGTAGTGGCAGGCGTGTCGCCTGCGAATGACCGACGATGCAGCCGACACGGCTGCCACTACAGCAGTCGCTTACCAGCAGTCCGCAAAGTGAACCAAATCGCCAGACTGCTTAAGGTCCGCGAGCAATTCGCTAACAGTTTTTTTCCGGCCAGGCAAAACCAAATCCGGCCGAATGTCGGCCAAAGGTTTCAAGACAAACTTCCTCAAGTGGATCCGCGGATGCGGCAGTTGCAATCGTCCATTGTCGATCTGTTGATCGCCGCAGTAGAGCAGGTCGATATCAATGGTTCGCGAAACGTTCTTTGGATGATCCCGTTTGCGGCCCAATGCTTCTTCGATCCCAATGAGTTGCTCAAGCAAGGTGGCGGGATCGCCTTGATATTCGAATTCAACCACCGCATTTAAGAATTTTCCCGCTCCCGCTTCGCAGCCCACCGGTTCGGTCTCGTAAATCGCCGATGAAAAAATCGGCGGCTTTACGTTTGGGACATCGAGGATCGCCTTTCGCGCAGCGCACAAATTGTCGAGGCGATCACCGAGATTAGATCCAAGCGCGACTGCAGTTCTCATTTCCTCTGTAGCGGCGGTCTACGACCGCCGAATGAATTGTAGGGCGCCTGTGCCAGACGCCATGGCGTTTCACAGAAACGCCCTACAGTTTCAGAGTCCCAGCACATCCTGCATCGAGTAGAGTCTCGGCGGGTTTGCCCACGATCCACTTCGCCGCGCGCAATGCGCCTCTCGCAAAAATTTCGCGGCTAGCCGCGCGATGCGTTAGCTCCAGCCGTTCGCCGGGTCCGCTGAAAACGACGCTATGCTCACCGACAACGTCGCCTTCGCGAATAGATTCAATCGGTATTTCCGGCTGAATTTTTTCCGCCGCTTTCAAAATCTCGGCGAGAGTTTTCGCCGTGCCGCTGGGCGCATCCTTTTTCATTTTGTGATGCGTTTCGATAATCTCAGCACTGAAGTCCGCACCGAGGAATTCGGCAGCTTTGCGCGCCAGCCAAAACAGCACATTCACTCCGACACTGAAATTCGATGCGAAAACGATCGGCACCGAGCGAGCAGTTTCTTCAATTATCGTGCGTTGCTCCTGAGAATGACCCGTCGTTCCGATGACGAGCGGTTTACATTGGTGCAAAGCTGCCCGGCAAATTTCGTCGATCGCGTCGGCGTGACTGAAATCGATGGCCACGTCACAATTTTTTATTGGCGCATCAATCGGGTCGCCCAGATCGCATTGCGCGGCGATCTCAATTTCCGGATCGCTCTGTGCAAGATCCCGAACAGTTTGGCCCATGCGACCGGCCGCGCCGATCAGCAGCACACGCACGGGGAAATTCTTCATGGTCGCGCAGTTTATACGCTGTAGCGTCTGCTGTCCTCAGCGGAGTTCACCGCACTCTGTCTTGCAGATCGCCTTCTGCGCTGAGAGGGGGGGCAGCGCACGCTACAGCACCTGCGAGCTAAGGCCGCGAGCGCTGTAGCCGGGGGCGTTGACCCCGGCTGGGGTAAAACGCTCTGGCCGGCCTCAACGCGGCCGGCTACAACGGGACGCAAGAATGATCTGGAAACGACGATTGCCGTCTTCTACAATCCCTGCCGCAATGCCCGAGGTCCAATCCTCAGATGTTAAGCTGGAGATCGGACACGTCTTGTTCATTGACATTGTCGGCTACTCCAAATTGCTCATTACCGATCAGAGCCAGCAGCTCCAGAAGCTAAAAGAGATCGTGCGCGGAACCGAGCAGTTCCGCCTGGCTGAGGCAGAAGGGAAACTGCTGCGGTTACCGACCGGTGACGGCGGCGCGCTGGTTTTCCGGAACAATCCCGAGGCACCGGTTCTCTGTGCCATGGAAATCAGTAAGGAGCTGAAAAAACATCCCGAACTGAAGGTCCGGATGGGCATTCACAGCGGCCCGGTCAATGAAATCACCGATTTAAATGAGCAAGCCAACATTGCTGGCGCTGGCATCAACGTCGCGGAACGGGTGATGGACTGTGGCGATGCGGGGCACATCCTGCTTTCCCAGCATGTGGCAGATGATTTGGAACAGTATCCGCGGTGGCGACCGTATCTGCACGATCTTGGCACGTTCGAGGCAAAACACGGTGTGCGGGTAAACGTCGCGAACCTCTACTCGGATGAAATTGGCAATCCGCAGCTACCGAGCAAACTCCAGGCGGTAGAAGAGACATCGCGCTCAGGTGCGCTGGGCGGAGGTGGCGATCGGGTTGGTCATCCTTGGAGCCATTATTGGCGCCGGTTTCTTCTTTCTACGCCGCCCAGGCCAGTCGGCGTCAGCCATCGTTGACAAAAGCATCGCCGTGCTCCCGTTCGAAAATCTGAGCGAAGAAAAGGCCAACGCCTTCTTCACCGATGGCGTGCAGGACGAGATCCTGACGGACCTGGCAAAGATCGCCGACTTGAAAGTGATCAGCCGCACCTCGAGTGATGCAGTATAAGAGCGGCATCGCCGCGCAACCTGCGCGAGATTGGCGCAGAGCTGGGCGTGGCGCATGTGGTCGAAGGCAGCGTGCAACGCGCGGGCAACAAGAGTGCGGGTGAACGCGCAGTTGATCGACGCGCGGACCGATGCGCATCTGTGGGCGCAAACCTACGATCGCGATCTGGCCGATGTCTTCGCCATCCAAAGCGAGATCGCCAAGGCGATTGCCGACCAGTTGCAGGCGAAGCTCTCGCCTAACGAGAAGAAAGCCATCGAGCAGCCGCCCACGACTGATCTGGCGGCTTTCGATCTTTACAGCCGGGCGAAGTCACTTCTCCTCACGGCAAATTTCAGCGTGACGAGCGAGCCAGACCGTGCGGAAGGCAATTGAACTTCTGGATGAAGCGGTCAAGCGCGATCCCTCATTTTTCGACGCTTACTGCCAGCTCGCCTTGGCGCACGAATACCTTTATGCAACAAGTGGGTCTGATCACACTCCCGCCCGGCTGGCCCTGGCTGAAGCTGCGGTGCAAGCCGCGACCCGGCTGCGCCCGGATGCTGCCGAAACGCATTTGGCGCGCGCACAATATCTCTACTACGGGCTGCGCGACTATGCCGGCGCCCTGGCCGAATTGGAGATCGCGCGGCGAGGGTTACCCAATGATCCGCGTCTCTTCGAACTCACCGGCTACATTCTGCGGCGGCGCGGCCAGCAGGAGGAAGGTCTGCAGAACCTGCAGCGCGCGGTCGAGCTGGACCCGCGCAACTTTTTTACTCTGCAACAGATCGCGCTCAGTTACCAAATCTTGGGGCGCTATGCCGAGGCGATCGCTGCGCTGGATCGCGCGTTAGCGATCGTGCCCGACAACGTCGAAACGCGGGCCGCTCGTGGACTTACTTTATCTCTGCTGGAAAGCGGACACCCGGCCGCTCCACCAGACAATTGATGCAATCCTCGCGCAAGGGCCGAGCGCCATCGCCAGCGCCGCGGACGTCTGGTTCTTTTGCGCTCTGGCCGAACGCGATCCGGCTGCGGCCGAACGAGCACTCGTCGCGCTGGGCGACAATCCATGCTGGAACGAAGGCGTGATTAATCTGAGCCGCAGCTTTGGTGAAGGTCTGCTGGCGCGCATGACCAAAGATGAGGCAAGAGCGCGCACTGCCTTTGAAGCGGCTCGCGCCCAGCAGGAGAAGATCGTGCAGGCGCAGCCGGACTATGGGCCGGCGCTCTGCGTCCTCGGCTTAATCGACGCTGCTCTTGGGCGGAAAGACCTGGCCTTGGACGAAGGCCGTCGGGCGATCGCGCTCACGCCGCTGGAAAAAGACGTCATCAATGGCAGCCGCGTCCTTCAATATTTCGCCATCACAGCAGCCTGGGCGGGCGACAAAGAGCTTGCCTTGCAGCAACTGGAAGCTGGGCTGCGTGCTCCCGTACGCATCGCAGATGCTGAGCTACGGCGCCTTAAAACTGCTCCCGTTCTGGGACCCGCTCCGCGGCGATCCGCGCTTCGAAAAAATCGTAGAGTCGCTGGCTCCAAAGGAGAAACAATAGCTACGCGGATGTTGTAGCCACCGGCCTATGGCCGGTTTCCGGCATGGCGTTGCATGTCACACCGAGATAGGGACGGCCCACAGGGCCGTGGCTACAGCGCGACGGGTCGCCTCGTTAGCGCCGAAATGATAGCGAGAGTTTTTCGGCAAATTTCGGACACGAGAGCTGCGTGATTCTTCTAAGCGGTTTCGAATTCTTCGAGTGTTTTGCGCAGGCGCGCCTGGTTCGCTTCGCTCATTTCGCATAAGGGCAAACGAACTTCGGCCGACATTGCGCCGCGCCAGGCAAGCGCGGTCTTCACAGGGACCGGGTTAGGCTCGATAAACAAATCTTTGAATAACGGCAGCAATTTCCGATGCAATTTTTCCGCCGACTTCAAATCGCCCGATTCGCATGCGCGCACAAGCGCGCACACTTCAGATGGAAACAAATTCGAGGCAACACTTACCACACCCACAGCGCCTACCGCCATGAATGGAAGAGTGAGCGAATCGTCGCCGCTTAAAATTGTAAATGCCTCAGGCAAACGCCGCCGCAACTCACTGACGCGCTCCACACTGCCGCTGGCTTCCTTGACCGAAACAATGTTGCTGCATTCCTTTGCCAGACGCTCCACAGTTTCGGGCAGGATGTCTACGCCGCAACGTCCGGGGATGTTGTAGAGCATGATCGGCAGCGACGTGGCTTGGGCGATTGCTTTGAAATGCCGGAACAGTCCTTCCTGACTCGGCTTGTTGTAATAGGGTGCGACGAGCAGCGCGCCATCTACTCCGAGTTTCTCAGCCAGTTTCGTGTCGGCAACAGCGTGCTGCGTGGAGTTTGAACCTGTTCCCGCGAGCACAACGCAACGTTTATTCGCCTTTGCGACTGCGAGCCGGATCACTTGTTCCCGTTCTTCGTGCGACAGCGTCGGCGACTCACCAGTCGTGCCGATCGCCACGATCCCGGTGATACCCGCGGCCACTTGTGCTTCGATAAGTTTTTCGAAAGCCAAAACGTCAATGCCGCCATCGCGAAATGGTGTGACCAATGCTGTGAAAGTGCCGCGAAACATTTTTCGACTGAATTGTCATGTCGAGTGAAGTCGAGACATCTATGGATAATGAATTGATTACGACACTCCTCGACTCCGCTCGGAATGACAGAGCTCCAACCTCCGGTTCAAATCTCAATTTCCCCTTCAAAAACAAATTCGGCCGGGCCGGTGAGTGTGACGTTGCGGAAGCTGCCGTCGATCGTTTCGAAACCGACCTGAAGTTCGTCACCGCCCCGCGCGATTACGTGGATCGGGCCGCTGCATTTTCGGTTGCCGCGAAGATGAGCGCGCTCGCGACTATTCCCGTGCCACACGCGAGCGTTTCGTTTTCCACTCCGCGTTCATACGTGCGGATCGCGATTTTGTTGGGTTCACGTTTCTCGATGAAGTTTACGTTTGCGCCGTTCGGTGAAAACATTTTGTGATGACGAATCGCCGCGCCTTCGCGTCGCACGTCGACATCATCGATTTTCGCGACCGGAATAACCACATGCGGCACACCGCTGTTGATGAAGTGAACGGTCTTGTTTTCAGCGGCTACGGGGAAGCTTCACGTTCAGTCGTAAATCAGTAGGCTCGGTCATTCGAAGCGTCACCAGATTGCTCGCTCAATTCCGCGGAAATCACGCCGGCTTGCGTTTCAAAAGAAATTTTGTTCTTCGCTCCGGCGACCTTGTTCGCGAAACGCGCGAAACAGCGCGCACCGTTACCGCACATCTCGGCTTCTCCGCCATCGGCGTTAAAGTAGCGCATCCGAAAATCCGCGCGATTTGCCGGCAATTCGAGAAGAGGATGCCGTCGGCGCCGATCCCGCGGTGCCGATCACACAGATGAGCGATCTGGCTGCGATCCAGATCGATTTTCCTCGCCCTGTTATCGATCAGGATGAAATCGTTTCCCGCGCCGTTCATTTTTGTGAAACGCAGCATGATTCGTGATTTAGCGACACTTTGCTTCTTGTCAAGTCGGCGAAGTCGCCTGCCGCTGAAATTCACCGCGCACGTGAACTTGAGCGAAGCGGAGCGCAGTCGAACCAGCTCGCTGGATTTACGGCGGCGTTGCCAGATAGGCTTTTGCCGTTTACTTATCCGCCGTGAAAAACTTGGGGTGTGGATTGTGGTGGGGCTTCTTGGATTTACTCCGCGACTCTCGTTCGCCGGCGATTACAACGACGTGGTTCTCGAGCAGGTCAATCAAATGCCGCAAGGGGGGCATTACTCTGTTTCGCATTTCGCAAAGATTCGTCTCGAATCGTCGGCACATTTTGAATCCGGGAAATTTTTCATTGTTCCGCCGGGGCCGAGTTTCTGTTCAGGAGCAACGTATCTGGTGTTTATCAGAACGATTGAGACGTTGCGAGCGCGCGGGCAACTTCGTCTCGACTACAGTACACTTGAACACTTGATCATTCGTGATCAGCACGACGGCGAAGGCGTGTGGGGCCGCTGGAACGCCAATGGCCCTGGCACCGCGCGTCTGTTTCGCGAACTGGGGCTCGGTCGAAATTTCGACAATTTCGATCAAGCCAAGCCTGGCGATTTCATGAAAATCTTTTGGTCCAGCGCCGTCGGCAGAAATGAGCACGGGCACTCTACGATTTTTCTCGGCATGGAGAATCGGCCGGACGGCCAGTACGTGCGTTATTGGTCAAGCAACGTTCCCTCCGGATACGGCGAGAAAAGTGTGCCACGAAGCAAAATCGCCTATGCAATTTTTTCGCGTCTTGAATCGCCGGCTGATCTGGCGCGAATCAACAGCGCACCTTTCGTTGACAGTTATCTGGCCTCTCTCGTCCGAAGCCGCTCAAGCATTTCAGAGGCCGGCGCGAAGTGTGGGCTGTGACGAACGCGAAGCGAAGTAGAAACGGCGCGCCGCCGTCCGTTCAACCCAGCGTTTTTACCCTGCCAGACAACCACTACCGCAAATGGTGCTTGCCTTTGAAATGTCCGCCTTCTAAAAGAAGGACATGCTTCTCGAAACCATAAAACGTCACTGGTGGGTTCCAGTTTTGCGGGGTGTCGCTGCAATTATCTTCGGAATAATCGCGTTTACGCATCCCGTTATGGCTGCCGCAACACTGGTTCTTTTTTTTGGAGCGTGGGTGCTGATTGATGGCATCTTTCGCGTAATCGGCGCGATTACGCACCATGCTTCCGATACAGAATGGGGATTTGATCTCATCATCGGACTTGTGGGGATTATCATCGGATTACTCACCTTCCACGCACCCCGAATCACCGCGCTGGCGCTGATCATTTACATTGCCGCCTGGGCGCTCATGGTTGGCGCAACCGAGGTTGCGACGGCAATAAAGCTGCGCCGGGAAATCAAGGGCGAATGGTTCCTGATTCTTATGGGTCTGCTATCAATCGCTTTCGCCGTCTTCCTCCTGTGGAATCCGCTCGCCGGCGCTGCGGCGCTGATCTGGATTATCGCGTGGTACGCGGTCATTTTCGGTGTCTTGGGAATCTTTCTTGGGTTTCGCTTGCGGAGCCTGCCGACATAACTCACCGCGCAATCAGCCGGCAACCTCTCGAGCAGTCGAATGACCCGCTGATGCTCTAGTGTGCGCTCTCCTCAGCCCAGATCGTAGTTAAGCGGAACTGGGCCCGCCAGGATTCGAACCTGGGACCAAGGGATTATGAGTCCCCTGCTCTAACCGCTGAGCTACAGGCCCATCTTCGTAGGTAAATCGCTCTGTCGGAAAAGCTTTTCGTTATAATGTCGTTCCCATGTATTCCCGGTTTACGGCGAACAATCTTCAGTTGTGAGAAGCGGTTCGAAAAGATCGTTCGCCGTCAGAATGGTATTTCCAAAGGCAAAAAGCATATCGACAAAGTCGCGGCGTCTCCAATGTCTGCAACCCCCGGCATCCCAAAACTCCAGTAAATATCCACCACGCGTGTCGGTCCGGGCTTTGCCCTCCACCGGATGAGTGCCTGAAGCATGACTTTATCCAAGGCCGGAACGAAGTTGCCCTTCGAGTTAGAGAATCGATCATCGTAGACTGCTGTAACCGTAAATCCTTTCAAGATCGTGACCTGCGTGACGGCACCTTGGGTATCCACGCTCAGACGATAAACGCCTGCGCCGCCCACCTGGGAGCCCTGATAACCCTGAAGTTCGCTGGGCACGGCGGGATACGGAGAGTAACTGAATATCTGTCTTATGTCTGCGCGGGACCTTACGACGAGATGGACAGGCTTTCCTTCCTGGCGACCCGCGTTTGCCAAACTGCCTTTCGTTTGCTTTGGCAACTCCGCACTGTAGAACGTGCCAAGCAAACAGCTCGTTAGGCCAATGACTGCAACCAATAATCTTGTAGTAAAAGCCATTGCAACACCGGTGCCTTTGAGTCTTAATCACGGCCCGCTATTTGGCAAGGGTCAGAAACGATTCGATTTTGGAATGGTTCGACAATCTCCCTTTGCGTGTGCAAGTGTCTCGGATCGTTCTTGCCCGGGCGCTCGAAGTGCCGGCTCAGCCACCGCCGACGGGCTTGATTAGCCGACCGCATCTCACCGAACTCTGTTCACGACCTCGGCTGGGTCAAAGTCCTTCGTCCAATTCGTAGCCCTCGCGGTGCGGTTACTGGAAAAGACAGCGTTGAAAACGCCTCTCCCGAAAGCCAGAGTCGCACCTGCGCTAAGCCCATTAGGCGTCCCACAAAGACCTCCAGTCGACCCTCTTCCAACGGGTTTCGCCGTAAACGAAAGCCTCGCTCATATACCGAAACGCCGCTTTTTTGGGGAATTCGCTCCGCGATTTCCGTAAAACAATAATGAAGGGAAAATAAAGACCTGAAAACAAAGAACAATGTTATTTACTCGGCGCTCGCGCTGATCGCGTTCGCCTGCCTCGCAGTTTCGCCTTCGGCGCTGGCGGTTGTCCCGACGCCAGCCCGGGGCTATCCGGGTGAAAACCCCCCTGAGAGTGATAATGCGCTCTTAGACCTCACAATCGGCGTCGATAACACCGCGCTCGGTTTTAACACGCTGTGGAGTAACACAAGCGGCTACGACAACACAGCCGCTGGCCGAGCTGTGCTCTATGCCAACACCCACGGTTTCGAAAACACTGCAACCGGCGCTTTTGGCCTCTATTCCAACACGACAGACTTCTACAACACTGCAATGGGATCGAGCGCGCTTTATTCTAACATCACGGGCAGCTACAACACGGCCACTGGCGTGTTTGCGCTTTTTTCCAGCACGACCGGGTACTATAACACAGCCACGGGGAGTCAAGCACTCTTTTACAACACCGGCAATGACAACACGGCCGCGGGGGGTTTAATGCTCTCGCTGGCAACACCACCGGTACCAGCAATATCGCTTTGGGTTACCAAGCCGGAACGCACAACTTGATTCAGCAAACCGGAGCAGCAAATGGTCCTGAATATCACTGAGGCGGTCATTTGCGATTTGGGTCTCTGCGTACGAGCCGCTCTTTCTATTTTTTCGTTGTGACCGCAACGGCCTCTCTGATCAACCGCGCGGTGCTTTTCGGGCGAGCTCGTCGCTTCGGGCTGGATTTTGTTCGCGGCGATCATTGTGATTGCGCCTTTGATTGAGCGATGTCAGCCGTCGTTCGCAATTTCTCCCTCAAATGTGTTTTTCGAAAACTGGGGCCGGACGATTGGCGAACTAGCGCATATCCCGGGGGTAAATCCCATTTGGTTCCGCTGGTGCGGCTGTCTGCTTTTGGTCACTACCGAACGAGTGTTGACCGATAAAAACTTTTCACTCAGAAAAGAGAATCCGTTGACAGGCATCGGTGAGTGCCACATTACTACCAGATGCTCAAAAGATTCGTCCCGCAAAGGCCGGCGCCCCCAATTCGAGAAGAACTGCGGAATCCGGTTCCAGATGACGACAGTCATCTTGCGAGTCGCGAACAGCCAGCATCAATACCAACCACAATCGATAATTCAAATCCAAAACCTAATCCTATGGCAGACCACGGAGGCAAAGACATCCTCTCGAGCGATGTCGAAATCAAAGGCTCGATCAAGTTCCAAAAAGAACTGCTCATCGACGGCAAAGTCGAAGGGGACATCAACTCGGACGGCGTTCTAACAGTCGGTGAAAATGCTGAGATCCGGGGTGAAGTAAAAACCAAGTCGATCACCGTCTATGGCAAGGTGCACGGTAACATTACCGTTGCCGAGCGCTGCGAGCTAAAATCCAAATGCGTACTGCAGGGGGATCTCAAAGCAGCGCGTCTGGTGATTGAGGAAGGGGCAACCTTTATCGGGAAATCGGAAGTCACCACCGGAGCGTTTTCTACAAAAGGCGCAACCCGGCCTGAAGTTGTGCGGTCTAGCGAGCCAATCAAGGCGGCATTCGGAGCGCGCGCGTAAAGAAAAGTTTCGGCAAAGATCCAGTGGCCAATTCGTCGCCTGCAAAAGTCAGTGCTGAATGCCCGCACTGCGGCTTCAAGCAGATGGAATATGCGGCGGCCAAGAGTTCGATCTGCCGCCAGTGCGGCCGTTCGTTTTTTCCGTTCGCACCGAAGCCCGGCCTGAAGCTGCGGACCACCGAAGAAACCTCCGCGCGAGAGACTTCCTCCTCCATCTTTGGAAGGTTCGAGGATTTTTGGAAGCGCCAAACCAGCTCTGTTGTCGAATGTTTCGACTGTAAACGCAAACAGCAGGTCTCTGGCGCCGCGACTTCGACCATTTGTCCTTCATGCAGCACGCACATCGATTTGCGGGATTACAAAATCACCAGCGGGTTTAGTCGCAGCATTCGCACCCGAGGCAACGTCCACCTGTCTGGCAAAGGCGATTTGGCCAGTAGCAACGTGGTTTGCCAATCCGCTCTAATCGAAGGTAGGTTGCGCGGCAATCTGCATTGCGACGATACCGCCACCATCAACTACTCAGGCAAAATTCCCGGCCGCGTCAGCGCCCGGCATATCGTCGTCGATCGCAAAGCTGATATTCATTGTTTTCGGAGAGTCCGCGCCGAGAGCATCGAAATCAAAGGCAGAATGTCTGGAGAGATTATCGCTCAAACCGTGACCGTGCATAAGAAGGGCTCTCTGGAAGGCGACGTTTCGGCGCGGGCGATTAGCGTGGAAAAAGGCGGAATGTTTTCCGGCCAGCTTGTCATCGGTCAAATTGGCCTCACACAGGGGGAATTACTGGGCGAACGAGAGCCGACGGCTTCGCATGGAGCGGAGTCCAGTTTTGCGGGTGGCGTAGCGCAGCCCCTGCCGGCGACGTAGAACCGATCAGCTTCAATGCGAAGACTGCATCCGCGCAGTCCTTACGAGAAACTGGGCGGTTACGTTCATCTGCCGCGCTTAATCGACAAGGCCAGACTGCACCGAAAGGGTTTACTCGATGGCTATAACTACAAAACCGTTGGGTTCGACAAGCATTTGCTGGCGTTTCTCAAACTCGACGGTGACGCGTTTGAGGCGGTCGCCAACGCGCTGGACAACGAACAGGCAATACTGGATTGGGTGCAGAAAAACGGAGCGCGACATTCGCCCGAAGACATCGAACAATGGAATGAGGCGATGATTTCGCGGCATCCCGATACGGCAGCGAAAAAGGCGCGCTTCCTGCATTTTCTCAAAGAAGCGGGGGGCGAGGGACGTAAAGACATTGGCACGTATTTCGATTTGATCGAGTTTGATGAAGGGCGATTGAAATAAAACGCGCAATTCGCATTAAACCATTACATCGGTCCAAAAGATTCAACTTTAGCCTCTTAACGCAGCGAAGACAGAATCCTGTCCGCGTTGTCGAGCGTCTCCTTGCTTCCTATATCGAGCCATCTCCCTCGGATTTGGAACGTCTTCACCGGTTTTCGTGTGTAGAGCCACTGCACAAAGCGGCCGGGCTGGTCCGCGTTGTTCCCAGCAGCCAGATACGTTCTTAAAAGCGAGAGGACGGCAGGGGAGTAATAATACAGGGCGATCGCAGCGAGTGTTCCCTGCGGCTTTTGCGGTTTTTCCTCGAACCTGGTGATGATTCCTTCGGCATCAACCGCGATGTTTCCGTATTTTTTGATCGCTTCAATGTCCCCTACGTCGTACACCGCAACAGTCACTTCGGTCTCCCTGGCAGCGGTCACAAAATCTGCCAGCGAATCGGTGAACAGGTTATCACCGGCGGCGATTAACAAGCCGCTTTCGGAGAGGTTCTCGTTGGTGACAACAAAACTGATATCCCCAATTGCGCCAAGCTTGTCTTCGTCACTGGTGGAACCATCGTTGACTACTTTAATCTTAAATTCGGGATGGCGTTTCTGATACTCCCGACTCCACGCTTGAAAATCCGCCGCGAATTTGTCGTTGGTCACCACATAAATTGTTCCCAGATCGGGAATGCCGGCGAGATTGTCCGGCAGCCATTCAATGATCGGTTTTCCTCCGACCACGAGCAGCGGTTTCGCTTTGTTCAGCGTGAGCGGGTAGAGACGTGTGGCGTATCCGGCAGCGAGAATCAGAACGTTCATAAGACCAGGAGTTCGCAGCAAAGCAGAGGAACGCCCGTCTGTCTATGGATTCGCCGAGGCTCGAAGAATTGCGTCCGTCAGATGCTGTTGAATGGTACGAATCCTGGATGAATCGGTGATCTTTCCATGAGTTGCGCCGTCCACGACGTACAGCGTATCAATGGCCGCGCCAGCCTGGGTGTTAATCCGACAAAGAGGAATCAAAACACTTTCGCGATCAAGGCAGCTCAGCAAATCGTAAAGCAAGCCGATTCGGTCCGGCGCTTGGAACTCAAGCAGTGTGTAAGTCGGATGCGTTTTGTTGTCGATGGCGATGCGCGTCGGAAATTCAAATCCCACTGCGGCACGACGGCTTGAGGATTTCGCCTTTTCGATAAGCGGTACGAAATCAAAGCTCTCGTTCTCGAGTGCTCGAATCAATGTCTGTTCTACCAGGGCGAAATCGCCCGGGTTCGAAACAGGCTGCGCCTTCGTGTCGCACACTCGGAACACGCCAAGCACCGCGTTATCGCTGCGTGGAAAAACATCGGCGCTTAAAATGTTCAACGGCACAACAGAAAAGGAGCCGGCGACTTTTGCCAGGAGCCGTTCGCGTTCCCACGTGCAGAAAGTCATAACGGTATGCCCATGCTCTGGTACGATCTTCCATTTGACTGCCGGAGCGAGTGGAAATTCTTCCGCATTGGAAGCGTTTTCGAGAAAGCACCGGAACAATTTCACGTGGTCGACGATCTCCGGAACTTGCGTCCCACGGAAATAATGCTCGGGCATGCACTCAAAGTGCGCCTCGATTTCCTCTGCGTAGTTTGGTGCAAGATTGTTGGTGACGGAGGTACGCAGGCTTTCGCGTACGATTCTGGTTTGTTCGTAATACGACTTCCGGTCGGCAAGATAACGTGAGGTGTCGTGAAACAGTTGCCACACCAGTAATTCCTTCCAATCCGACCACGAATCGGCGCTTGTCCCCTGGCCATCCGCCAGAGTAAGCAGCATGAGGCCGTCGAGATTTTTCTGGTCCTTCACGATTTGCGCAAATTGCATCACCGTGGCCGGATCATCCAGGTTCCGCTGCTGCGCCATTCTGGATAAGGTGAGATGATGATCGACCAGCAGTATCAACGATTTCCGTTGCTCGGGTGACAATTGCAAACGGGCAGCAACCCGCTGGGCAAACAATGCGCTGGCTTCGGAATGCGGCCGGCCGACAGCCTTTCCGCTATCGTGCAGGAGAAGTGCGAGATAGAGGACCAGCGGATCGGCGAATTGCTCGAACAATTTGCGATAAGGGATCAGTTTCGCCTCATTCGTCACCGTCAATGCATCAAGTTTGTCGATGCATACCAGCGTGTGCTCGTCCGCCGTGTACCGATGCAAAAACTCATGCTGCACAAGGCATGTGAGCTGGCCGAATTCAGGAACGTATCGGCCAAGAAAATCGACGCGATGCATCATTCGCAGGATGCGCCCCACTCTTCCTTTTTGGGACAGAATCGACTTGAAAATCATGCGTGGGCCGCGCGCATACTGATACGTCCGAGTCATGTGGCGCAGGCTTCTGCTCAATAAGTCTTCCAGTTCCGGGCTGAGATCGAGGTTGCGCTCCTGGGTGAGTTCGAAGGCGCGCATCATCTGCTCAGGGTCATTGCGGAACACATCGCGAAGCCCCGGATGCAGTTGTTTGTTTCGAACAAAGAAAAAGTCACCAATCGGTTTCTTGTGGGCTCGTGTTAATGGAAGAAAACTGAAGAGAGCGCGAGTCTTGCTGGTCACGTGGCCAGTGACGAACTGCTCCGTAATCCGCTCCGTGACCCGGAAGATGTTCCGCGTGTGGTGGTAATAGTCCCGCATGAGCGCCTCGCTGCGGAGCTGGCCTTTTCGAGCTGAATAACCGAGCCGAGTTGCGATTTGCTCCTGCAAATTGAGGTGGAGTATGTCGGTGGCGCGCCCGGTCGCGTAATGCAAGTCCGTGCGCAAGCGCAGGAGAAAATCGTACGCCCTTTCGATACGGCGCTGGTCGCTTTCGCTCAACCAATCTTTGCCAACCAACTGATTTGTGCTAAGCGCGCCCTCTTTGAAGTAGGTAATCCAAAGCAGATTTTGGTAGTCGCGCAATCCGCCACAGCCGCTTTTTAGATTCGCTTCCTGTAGATAAACGCTATCACCAAATCTTTTGTGACGCGTGACCTGGTCTTCCATGCGCATCTCGACATAGTTCCGTTCGTGTCCCACGACGCACTTGGAACGAAATTGTCCCCGAAACTGTCGCGCCAGCTCCGTGTCGCCGGCGAGAAATCGCGCTTCCAGCATGGCGGTCTTCGTGTGCATGTCACTGTTAGCCTGCGCGATGGCTTCTTTGATCGAACGCGTGGAGTGTCCAACTTTAAATCCGCTGTCCCACAATAGGTACAGGATTTGGTTCACCATCTCCTCCAAATCCGGCGAGATTTCTGCGCTCTGGCGATGCAAGAGCATCACGTCGACATCGCTAAACGGATTGAGCTCGCCCCGGCCATATCCTCCAAGAGCAATCAGCGCCAGCGGCACACCGGGCTCGCCGTTTCCGCGAGCAGCAGCGGACGATGCCGCACCGAAAACATACCGCAATAAAACATCGACCAGTTCGGCTCGCCGGGCGCAAATCTCGCGGCCGCCACCGCCGGCCTGGTGCCTGAGACGGAGGCGGTGTTCTTCAACCTTGAGAAACTTTTTGTAATTGGGAAGGACCTCCGTTGGTCGTCTCGTGCCGGTAGGAGCGAGGCGGCTTTCGGCGTGCGCCAGAACTTTTTCGAACTCTCGAGATCCTTGCATCGCGTGCTTTTGTGGCGGGAATAATTTAGGTCGGAAATTCAAAAGCCAAAATCACCGCATCGCCGGAAACATGGCTGGGTATTCTGTGCCTTTTCTTTAAGCGGCATCGTTATGTTGAGCGAAAGTGAAACGTCTCTGGTCTGTGTCCACCGGCTCAGTCAAAATTGATCCGAGATTCCTCGGTTTGCTCAGAATGACACTCGAAGGGAATTGACGTGACAAGCCGCTTCCTGTTGCGCCGCAAACCAACTCAGTATTTCAAAAACGATGTGACCGGTGTCGGCTCGAGTTGTTTGCGACCGCGCAGGAATTCCAGCTCAATGAGGAACTGCGCTTCGAGTAGATGTCCGCCAGCTTTGCGGATTAGCGCAGCGGCTGCGGCCGACGTTCCTCCGGTCGCGAGCAAATCGTCCACCAGCACCACACGCTGGCCTGATGTCACGCCGTCGGTGTGCATTTCGATTTCCGCTTCGCCGTACTCAAGCGAGTACTTCGCGGTCTCGGTCCTGTAGGGAAGCTTGCCGCGTTTCCGGATCGGAACGAAACCAATCGATAGTTCGTATGCCACGGCCGATCCGAAAAGGAAACCACGTGCATCGATGCCAACGATTTTGTCGATATTTCTTCCGCGGCAACGCTCCAGGAACAAATCAACCGACGCCCGGAACAGAACGGGATCATTCAAGACCGGCGTGATGTCTTTAAACACAATTCCTGCCTTTGGAAAATCAGGCACATCTCGCACGGCAGTGCGCAGCTTTTCAATCATTTCAGAAGTCATTCGGCGCGAACGCTAGCGGGCTGACGTGAAACGTCAATCATAGCGTATTCATGACGTTGCGAGCGGTCGCGATATCATGGTTCCGCTGAGGTCGCCCCAGAGCGTGGCGGGCACGATTGCAGAATTGCCAACTGGCGACAGCAACATAAAATGAGCTGTCCCAGTGGACCGATATCTGCTCATTGTTTCGACGATCTGTTTTCTCGCCGCGGTTGCACACACCGCGATCGGGTTACGTAGGGGAATTTTCCGTCCGATGCGATTCAATTTCTTCGCTATCGGCCTGGGCTTTATTTTTCAAACCGCTTTCCTGTCGATCCGCGGCAACCAGTTGGAACGTTGTCCGATCACGAATCTGTTTGAGGTTTTTGTCTTTCTCGCCTGGTCGGTGGCGCTGATCTACATGCTGGTGGGACCGGCGTATCGCCTTTCGTTAATGGGGGCATTCACGGCCCCCCTGGTGTTGTTGCTGCAAGGCTTCGCCCTGATTGCGCCGATCGACACTCGGCATCCTGTAAATGCGCCAGTGAATTCCTTGCTGGAGTTTCACGCATCGACTTCGCTCGTGGCCTATGGTGCGTTCGCACTCGCTTGCATCTCGGGCGTGATGTATCTCCTGCAGGAACGGCAACTCAAGACGCACCAGCTGCATTCGATCTTTTATCATCTGCCGCCGCTAACAAACCTGTTCGCAGCAATCACACGCTTACTGTGGTGCGGTTTTGCGCTTTACACGGTAGGGATTGTGAGCGGGTTTTTTACCGGCCATCCACTACCCCGCATTCAGGTGGTGGCGGCGATTGTGCTCTGGCTGCTGTACGCAGCTATCTTACAGGCCCGTCATCTTAACTGGCTTGCCCCAAAACGTGTAGCCGCACTTTGTGTTATCGGGTTTAGCGCTGCTTTGGCGCTTCTGTGGGGCATCACATTCACCGCGGAGCTCCATCCGGTACCATGAACGCCTTCTGCGTTGGATTGAGTCATCACACCGCGAATGTTGCAACTCTGGAGCAATTCGCCGGTAATGCTACGGCTGAATCGATCGTGCGCGAGACCGGTTGCACCGAGGCGTTGCTGCTGACGACGTGCAACCGGGTGGAGATTTACTCAGTCTCAGACAAACCGATTTCCACCGATGAAATCACGCGGTGCCTCATGGCGAAACCAAATCGCAACACCCACAATTACGTGCCCCTGTTCTATCGATACGAGGACAACAAATGCGTGCAGCATCTTTTCCGAGTCGCCTCCGGGCTCGATTCAATGATCGTGGGCGAGAGCGAGATATTCGGACAGGCAAAGAAAGCATACGAATCAGCGAGAACATCCGGAGCAGCAGGCCCATACTTGCACCGTTTGTTTCAGCGCGCGTTTCGCGTAGCGAAGCAAGTGCGCACGCAAACCGACATTGCGCGCGGTGCGGTATCGGTCGCTTCCGTAGCCGTCGAATTAGCCCAAAGAATCTTTGGAAGATTAAGCGAGTGCAAGGTGCTTGTACTCGGCGCGGGCGAAACCAGCGAGCGTACGGCACGTGCGCTGGCCTCGCGCGGCGTCACTGATCTTCGCATTAGCAATCGCTCGCTCGACCGCGCTCGTGAGTTGGCGCAGATGGTCGGCGGACAAACCGTGCGCTTCGGCGATTGGGCGGCGCAATGCCGTGAGATCGATATTTTGCTCACATCGACGTCGTCGGAAACAGTGTTGCTCACCCGTGACATACTCGCGCCGCTGCTGCGCGAGCGTTTGGATCGTCCGCTTTTCATTATTGATATCGCCGTGCCCCGAGACGTGGATCCGAATGTGAATGAAATCGACGGCGTATATCTTTACGATATCGACTCCATCCGATCCATCACGGAACAATCGCTGGCCCTTCGACGTCAGCAGATCGCGGCGGCCCAAGCGATCATTGCCGATCATGTTATTGAATTCGTCGACTCAATTAAACCAGGCTCAAGTCGCATGTCGCGAACTGCCAAGCCTTCCTCCCTCGGCGAAAATGCGCTACGCGCCTCTGAGCTGTAGGAAAGCTTTTTTACAAAGCATCGCCGGTTAGATTCCCGCGATGATTGAAAGGATTATCCTGGGCACGCGAGGGAGCGAGTTGGCGCGCGCACAAACTCTGCTGGTCGAGAGAGCGATTCGAATAGTGCATTCGGGTGTGGCAATCGAGACCAAAATCATCGAGACACGCGGCGATAGCGCAAAAACCATCGAAGCGCGCGCAGGTCGAAAAGGACTATTCACGGCGGAAATTGAGCGAGCGCTTCTTGCGGGCGACGTGGACGTGGCGGTCCATAGCGCAAAGGACTTGCCAAGCGAAAGCAGCCCGGGCGCACAAATCGCGGCAGTTCTTCCCCGGGCGTCGGTGAACGACGTGCTGGTTTCAAAACACGCTGGCGGTCTCGTTTCCCTCCTTCATGGTGCCACGGTGGCCACCGGCAGCGTACGAAGGAAACGTCAGCTGCACTGGCAACGCCCAGACCTCAAAGTTCTCGATCTTCGCGGTAACGTGCCGACCCGGCTGCGAAAACTCGGCGAGCACCAGTGGGACGCCATTGTTCTGGCTGACGCAGGACTGGAACGCCTTAGCGTTTCGTCTACCAGCAACGAACTCAGTTTTGACGGTGGCCACTTTTTCCTTGAGATCCTTCCCCGCGAAACTTTTCTGCCCGCCGGCGGTCAGGGCATCATTGCTCTCCAAATTCGCGCCGACGATCAAAGCACAAAAGCCATGCTCAATCCTCTAAACGAACGAGAAACGTTGCTTTGTCTGGAGGCGGAGCGAGGATTTCTACGTCGGCTGCACGCTGATTGCAATTTCCCAGTGGGCGTGCTTGCGACGATTAGCAACGGGAAAATGAAAATTCGTGCGCAAGTCTTCGAAGGCGAATCACCCGCGCCGCGAGAAGCGGAGGTGCGGGGCGCTTCCGGCGAAGGGAGGAGATTGGCGGCAGAATTGTCGCGAATGATCGAACAAAATTGAGAGCATGAACAAGAGCGCGGGCAAAAACGGCAAAGTCTACCTGGTTGGCGCAGGACCGGGCAATCTCGGTTTGGTGACCTTACGCGCAAAGGAGTGCGTCGAGAACGCGGATGTAATTGTTTACGATCATCTGGCAAACCCGGACATCCTTGGCTGGGCGCGAGACGACGCAGAAATCATTTATTCCGGGAAACAGCCGGGCGAAAGCCGGACTCAGCAGGAAATCAACTCTCTGCTAGTAGATAAAGCGCGCGAAGGAAAACAGGTCGTGCGACTAAAAGGAGGCGATCCATTTGTGTTTGGCCGAGGCGCGGAAGAAGCGGAAGTAATCACCGAGGCGGGAATCCCATTTGAAATTGTGCCTGGAATAACTTCGGCCATCGCCGGGCCGGCTTATGCAGGAATTCCAATGACGCACCGGGCGCATAACTCACATGTGACATTTTTCACCGGCCACGAAGATCCAGCAAAGACGGAAAGTGCAATCGATTATGGTTCGTTGGCAAAGCTCGGGGGCACACAAGTGATGCTAATGGGCGTGGAGCGTCTCGGAAAGGTCACGAGCGAGATGCTGAACCACGGCGTGCGCAGCGATTTGCCGGTGGCGCTGGTACGCCGGGCGACAACTGGTCAGCAGGAAACGCTGACAGGCAAACTTTCGAATATCGCCCAAAAAGCTATGGCGAATGGGTTTGAAGCACCCGCAGTGGTCGTGTTTGGCGATGTCGTGTCGTTGCGTGATAACCTGAACTGGTATGAGAAGCGCCCGCTGCTTGGAAAGAGAATCGTCGTAACGCGAACAAGGAAGCAGGCCAGCGTGTTAAGCAATGAACTCCGCGCCCTTGGCGCGCACGTCATCGAACTGCCGACGATCCGGATCGAGCCACCCACAAACTTGCGAGAATTCGCGGAACTGGTGCAGGACGCACACGCCTACGACTGGATCGTATTCACGAGCACAAACGGAGTCGAAGCCTTCTTCGACATTTTCTGGAAGCTTTACGATGACATCCGTGAGATCGGCGGCGTGCGCATTGCTGTGATCGGACCGGCTACGGCACAACGCGTGAAGGATTTTCACCTGCACGTCGACCTTCAGCCGGAAGAATTCGTGGCCGAAGCGGTGGTGCGCGAGTTCAAGAAACAGGGAAGCATCGAAAATGTTCGCGTCCTTCTCGTGCGCGCGGAGAAAGCCAGGGACGTTTTGCCCAGGGAACTCTCCGCTGCGGGCGCGATCGTGGACGAAGCGTTCGCGTATCGCACTGTTCCGGAGACGCGGGACACGAGCGGCGCGCGGCGGCAACTGGCGCAGGACGGAGCCGACCTGATCACGTTCACAAGTTCTTCAACTGTAGAAAACTATTTCGCTCTGGGCCTGCCGTGGCCCAAGGGAATGCGCATCGCCAGCATCGGACCAATCACGTCAAAGACAGTGCGCGAACAAGGATGTAACGTCGACGTCGAGGCGCGCCGGCACGATATCGACGGGCTGGTGCGCGCAATCAGTGAGTTATTCGCTCAAAAGAGTAAAGGCTAAATGGTTGAGAGCTGAAACCGTTCATCCCCGCCGACAACATAACCCTTCAACGCTTCAAAGGCTTAACTTCTCCGTTTAGGGATTGAATCGGAATTTCATTCGGCCGCGCTTGGCGTTTGCTCTCGCCTTGCGGCGATGCTTTTGCGAAGGCGTCTCGAAAGCGCGTAGACGACGGACCTCATCGAGAATCCCTTCGGCATCCAGCTTGTTTTTCAGCCGTTTCAATGCGCGATCGACCGGTTCACCTTTGCGCACAATCACTTCTGGCATTGATAATCACTCCCCTCGCTTTGGAAATACTGTAAATTAGTGAGCCGGAGCCTACTCGGCCCAGCCCTGGCCGTCAAATCTGAGTCGAAACAGAGCTTTGGACGCGCATTGCGTAGAAACTTTCACCCTTTGCCCCAAATCGACGGTCCGCAACGTAACCCCAGCGCATTCACCATTGTGTTTAATTCTGTTTCCACTAAAAAAAGACGGGTCAGTCGTCTGGTGTGATTTGAATGAGGCTGGCAAAGTAAACTTCATCATGCAGGACGCGCTTACGCCAATGATGCAGCAGTATCAGCGGCTGCGGAAAAGTATTCCTTCCGACACACTTCTGCTGTTTCGGCTTGGCGATTTTTACGAGATGTTTTTCGACGACGCCAAAGAAGCATCAGCACTGCTGAACGTGGCACTGACAAAAAGGAATGGTGTGCCGATGTGCGGCGTGCCGTATCATGCGGCGCAAGGGTATATTCGCCGATTGATCAAGGCCGGGAGGCGTGTCGCCGTTTGTGATCAGATGAGCGAGCCACAGCGCGGCCGCAAAATTGTCGATCGAGAAATCACACAAATCGTCAGTGCGGGAACAATAAGCGAATCAAGCTGGCTCGATGCGAAGCGCGCGAATTATCTCGGTGCGGTCTATGCGGATGGCGGTGTATTCGGTTTCGCCTACGCCGATCTCAGCACGGGCGAGTTTCGACTATCCCAGGCACAAGACCGGCAATCGCTGCTGGACGATCTAGCGCGTGTTTCGCCGGCGGAACTATTGATCAGCTCGGAGCAGAAAGCGCAGATCAGTGAACTCGATTGCGCGCTCGAATACGACAGCTACGCGTTTCTGCCGGAGCAGGCAATCTTCACCCTCTGCGAACATTTCAGGGTGAAATCGCTCGACGGCTTCGGCTGCGCACAGATGCCTGCGGCGGTCGCTGCGGCGGGCGCGATCGTACATTACTTGAAACATCAATTGCGACGCAAAATCGATCATCTCACTTCGCTGCGCTGCGATGCGCCGGGAGACTACGTGCTTTTGGACTCCGCCACGCAAGCCAACCTTGAGTTGGTCGAATCGCGCGGCGCGCTGAACACGAGCTTGCTCGCCGTTCTGGATCGAACCGAGACGCCGATGGGCGCGCGCAAACTGCGCGCGTGGATTTTGCAGCCATTGCGTGACGTCACACAATTGCAGCCACGCCAGCAAATGATCGCCGATCTTTTGCAGGAGCCCGATTTACTCGCATCAATTCGTTCTGAATTAAAATCCATCCGGGATATCGAGCGCGCTGCCGGGCGACTGAGCCAGGCTTCGGGGAATGCGCGCGACCTCGTCGCGCTTAAAACGTCGCTTCAACAAATTCCCGCGCTCAAACGCGAGCTTGGCAAACTGATCGAGCGGATTGAGTTTGGAAAAGCCCCTGTCGTTGAGGACGAAGACGGTCGGCCCGGCGGTCGCGCTCTACCGATTCAACTGCAAGATGAAATCCACGAAATGCGGCCGCTCGCCGAGAAGCTGGACAATGCGCTGGTGGATGACCCGCCGTTCACGCTGAAGGAAGGCGGCATTTTCCGAGACCGTTTTCATCCTGACCTGGAGGCGCTGCGCCAAGCGTCACGCCAGGGCAAAAATTGGATCGGCCATCTACAGGAACGCGAGATTGCAGCGACAGGCATCAAATCGCTCAAGGTCCGTTACAATTCCGTGTTCGGTTACTTTATCGAAGTCACAAAATCGAACCTCGCGAGCGTGCCGGCGCACTATACACGCAAACAAACGACAGTCGGCGGCGAACGGTTCATCACACCGGAGTTAAAAGAGATAGAGACAAAAATTCTTGGTGCCGACGAACGCGCTCGGAATCTCGAGTACCAACTTTTCCAGAAATTGCGCGATGAAACGTTGCGTGAGATCGAGCCAATCCAGGAAACCGCCAACGCTATCGCGACGCTGGACGTATTCTGCGCTCTCGCCGAAACGGCGCGACTCTTTCGTTACTGCCGGCCAGAGTTAAACGACTCGCTCCGGCTGGTCATCAAAGATGGACGCCATCCGGTGCTCGATCAAAATCTGGTCGAGGAAAAGTTTGTGCCTAACGATACTGAGCTGGACGGCGAAAATGCTCGGATGGCCATCGTGACCGGACCAAACATGGCCGGCAAATCGACATACATCCGTCAGGTCGCGCTCATTGTATTAATGGGGCAAATCGGCAGTTTCGTTCCGGCAGAGAGCGCCGAGATCGGCTTGGTCGATCGCATTTTCACGCGTGTCGGCGCCAGCGACGATCTCGCCAGAGGCCAATCTACGTTCATGGTGGAAATGAATGAGACGGCCAACATCATCAACAACGCCACGGCCCGCAGTCTGGTTGTTCTCGACGAGATCGGCCGCGGCACCTCCACCTTTGACGGGCTCTCCATCGCGTGGAGCGTCGCCGAATTTCTTGACGACAAAATCAAAGCGCGCGCGCTCTTCGCGACGCATTATCATGAGTTGACAAAGCTCGCCGAGGAACGGGAAGGCGTCTGCAACTTGAATGTCGCCGTGCGTGAATGGAACGAGCAGATCATTTTCCTGCGCAAAATCATCCCCGGAGGAGCGGACAAAAGCTACGGCATCCAAGTCGCGCGCCTTGCCGGTTTGCCCAAAGAAATCCTCGACCGCGCCAAAGAAATTCTTGCTCACTTGGAAAGTTCCAGCCGCGCTGGCACTGAATCCAAGCCGCGAGGCAAAAAATCGACCAAGGCGATGCCGGAATCAGCAAAGCCGCAGCTGGACCTCTTGTAAGCCAGAGCTTTGGCCGCTGGGCGTGCGCCAGAAGGAATCCATTCACTGGTCTGCGCGCGCTCACGCATGCGTTCCTTTTTGTGATAAGCTGTCGCGCAATATGGCCGCCAAGACCGAGAAAGAATTGAGCGAACGACTACGGACGCTCTGGCTCAAGGCTGTGGCTGCCATTGAGCTACACAATTTCGGTTATGCGATTTCGCTCTTGCAGGAGATCCTCAAACAAGAGCCCCAGTTTCTCACGGGCCGCCAACTGCTGCGACGCGCCGAGGTCACGAAAAGCAAATGGAGTAAGAAAAGGTTCTTCAATATCTCAACGGCGGCCATCGGCGTGATCAAGGCGCAACGAGAAATCAAAAAGGATCCGAAGCACGCGGTGGAAATGCTGGAGGATGTTTTGGCAGCGGAGCCTTACAATCGCCAGGCAAATCTGTTTTTGAAGGAAGCCGCCGTCGCGGCGGGTTGGCCTGAGATCGGAGTTTTCGCCCTGCAGACGTTACTCGAGAAAACTCCGCGAGACGAGAAAGTCCTGCACGAGTTAGGACGTTTGTATCACGAACTGGAAGATCACGAAAAAGAGGTGGAAGTGTACAATCAAATCACAGCCATCAACTCTCTCGATGCCCAGGCGCTTCGCATGGGCAAAGATGCCTCGGCGCGCGCGTCAATGAAAAGGGGCGGTTGGACGCAGGCTGAAAGTTATCGCGACCTGATCAAAAACAAGGAGGAAGCGATTTCACTCGAGCAACAAAGCCGCATCCGCTTGACTGGCGAGGCGCTCGATGAACAAATCGCCGAAACTTTCGCGCGTCATCAGGCGGAGCCGGGAAACCTCGATTTTGCGCAGCGCCTCGGCGCATTGAACGAGCAAAAAAACGATTTCGAGGAATCCATTAGCTGGTACCAATATGCTGCCAATCTGACCAAAGGTGCGGACACGGGTGTGCTGCGTAAGATTTCCGATTTAAAAATCAAGCGGCTGGAACACGACATAGCTGCGCACCAGGAATTTCTTTCGACTCACACTGCAGCAGACGAATTGTACGCGAAGAAGTCTCTGCAACTGCGAGACGCCAAAGTGCAACGTGCGGAGATTCTCATCGCCGATGCACACGAGCGCGTCGCACGGAATCCGACTAGTCTCCAGCTTCGGCTTGAGCTTGGTGAAAATTTTTTCACTGCCGGGCGTTTTCGTGAGGCTGTGCCCGAGTTGCAGCGTGCACGGCAAAATCCCCACGCGCGTTTGAAGGCGATGAACCTGCTCGGTTGCTGTTATGCCGAGCTTGGGATGCTCGATCTTGCCATGAAGCAATTGGAGGAAGCGTCCCACGAAATTTTATCGATGGACGCAATGAAGAAAGAGATCGTTTACAACCTCGGACTTGTTTACGAACGCATGGGTGACCCGGAAAAATCGCTTGGCTGCCTGAAGCAGATTTACGAAGTCGATTACGGATACCGGGACGTGGCCCGGCGCGTCGAAAGCTCGTACGAACGGAATATCACGGGAGTCTAGGGGAACAGCGCGCAAACAAGAGGCGCAACGACGATTCTCCGCGTCCAGGCAGCCCACTCGTTGCGATTCTTAGTTGGGACTGGGAGGCTCTCCCAGCACATTTCAACCAAAGGAAGCCATGAAAAGCAAAATGCTAATTGTTTCGGGACTGTTTGTCCCTGCTCTGGTAATCGGGATAGTCGGTCTGGGGGGAGCGGTCAAAGCGCAAAGCACTTCAACCAGCCAGAGTTCGTCATTGAGCGCCAAGGACAAAATTTTTATGAGGAAAGCCGCCAAGGGCGGAATGATGGAAGTCACGATGGGTCGAGAGGCCGAACAGAATGCCCAAAGCGAAGATGTAAAATCATTCGGCAACCGAATGATCACTGATCACAGCAAAGCCAACGAGGAGCTAAAGTCGATTGCCTCACAAAAAGGCGTCCAACTTCCCAGCAAAGAGCGAAGCGACAAATGGGTGTCAGACAAGGCTTACATGGACATGATGGTCAAGGACCACGAAAAGGACCTCGCCGAATTCAAGGAGGAAGCAAGCAGCGGGAGCGATCCCGACGTGAAGAAGTTCGCTGATGACACCGCCAAAATCATCCAGGAGCATCTCGACTTTGCCAAAGAGACGCAAAGCAAGCTGAAATAAAGGAAGGTCGACACCACGCCGAGGCAGGCCAAAGAGGTATTCGCCATTGGTGGAATCGGCGACACGGTTTTGGTCGATAATACCTTGATCAAACTGTCGTCTTGCGCCGACCGAGAAATCTCTGCGGAGGAACAAATTGACGGCGCCCAGTCATCGCATGTGATTGTCAGCGATGTGACCATGGGCCGCGCAATGGTCGATTCGATTCAACTGCGCGGCCTGAAGTGATTGCAGCCCGATTGGTGGCGTGGACAGTCCTTTGCCTGCGGCTTGGCATCGACAAAATCAGAGTGACACGCCCGACCTGGCAAAACAAAACGCGCGGACGTTTCTGTCCCCGCGCCTGAAAACGGAAATCGCTGTCGAGCTTACGCTTCCACCGGCAGTTCAACATCCACCGGGCGCTCTTTTTTGGCTAGCGCGCGGCGGAGTTTGGACAGCGCGATGTTTTGCAACTGTCGTATGCGCTCTCGGGTGACACCGAACTTTTTACCGACTTCCTCGAGGGTTTTAGGTTTCCCCCCGTCCAGACCGAAGCGCTGGAAGATAATTTTCTTCTCGCGATCGTCGAGAACATCCAAAAGGCCGCCGACCTCGTTGCGCAGGTTCTTGTCCCGCAATAATTCAAACGGCGTCTGCGCCTCCTCGTCACCGACGATTTCACCGAATTCGGTGGAATCATCGTCACTGATTGGCGCGTCGAGCGAAGCCGGGCGGATCGAGACAGTCTTCAGTTGGGAAACCTTCCCGCTCGCGATGCCGATTTCGTCGCCGAGTTCATCGTCCGTAGGTTCGCGTCCCAGCTCTTCACTCATTTGCAGCGAAACTCGGCGCATCTTCGAGATCTTGTCAACGAGATGCACAGGCAGGCGAATTGTCTTGCTTTGGTTCGCCAGCGCGCGCTTGATGGACTGCTTAATCCACCACGCGGCGTAAGTGCTCAGCTTTCCACCCTTGGCAGGGTCAAAACGCTCCACCGCTTTCATGAGGCCGATGTTGCCCTCAGAAATCAAGTCCAGAAGCGGCAGCCCAAGATTCGCATAGTCGTGCGCGATCTTCACCACCAGACGCAAGTTGGACCGGATCATAAGGGCACGCGCTTCGCGATCGCCTCTCTTGATCTTCGCGGCCAGTTCGATCTCCTGCTCCGGAGTCAACAGTGGGATTTGGCCGATCTCACGCAGGTAAATCTTAATTCCGGTATCGCTATCTTCAGCAGCCATATAACTCTTTTTCATCGTTCATTTGGGGAGAGTCGATCGACACCGTCCCATATTTTGTGTTCGTCGATGCTTTGTTGATCACGCGTTGTAGCATCCGGGGAAGTATTTAACAAGGTTAAATATTCGAATTTGTGACATGCCTTGGAAGCCTGTTGTTCAATATTTGTTTAGGGGATTTTATTGCCCGCTATCCAAGATCCTACAAAACACCCCTCGCCTGCATTTAACCACATTTTCAAACGTAGTTGTATCTAACTTTAGAGGGATATTTGGCGCTTCTCGGCGCGAGGATTTTCTGCGACTCTGCCGCCACGATGCTGGCTAAGATTTACTCGGCAGCGGTTTGCGGCGTGGACGCCTACGAAGTGGAAATCGAGGTGAACGGCGCGGGCGGTGACCCGGTTATTGTCATTGTTGGACTACCAGACGCGGCGGTGAAGGAAAGCCGAGACCGCGTCACCACCGCCATCGCAAACAGCGGCTATTATTGGCCCCGCGGACGCACCACGATAAACCTCGCTCCGGCGGACATCAAAAAGGAAGGACCGAGTTTCGATTTACCCATCGCCCTCGGGATGATCGCAGTGACCGAGGAACTCGACAGTTCGCCATTCGGAAATTTCAGTTTTGTCGGCGAGCTTGCGCTCGACGGTTCTGTCCGGCCCGTTAAGGGCGTGTTGCCCGTCGCGCTGGAGGCGCGTCGCCGTGGCAAACGCGCGTTGTTCGTGCCTGAAGCAAATGCGCTCGAAGCCGCGATGGTCGACAAGATCGACATCTATGGCGTGCAGAATCTCCGGCAAACATTCGCCTTTTTGCGCGGCGAAATTGCACTTCTTCCGACACGCGCTGATCTGAGCAAGTTCTTTGCAACGCACCAAAATTACGAGGTCGATTTTAGCGACGTGAAAGGCCAGGGCCACGTGAAGCGCGCGATCGAGGTAGCGGTTGCGGGCGGTCACAACGTCCTGATGATCGGTCCGCCTGGATCTGGTAAGTCGATGCTGGCCAAACGCATCCCGACTATCATTCCCCCGCTCTCGCTCGATGAAGCGATCGAGACAACCAAAATCCACAGCATCGCCGGCCTGCTCGACTCGGAGCAATCCTTCGTTTCCACGAGACCGTTTCGCGATCCGCATCACACCATTAGCGACATTGGTTTACTGGGTGGCGGCACCTTTCCGAATCCGGGCGAAGTAAGCCTCGCGCATAATGGTGTCCTTTTTCTGGATGAGCTGCCGGAGTTCAAACGATCGGCGTTGGAGGTAATGCGCCAGCCGCTAGAGGACGGAAAAGTCACCGTGTCGCGCGCGGCGGGCAGCGTCACGTTTCCATCCGAATTCATGCTCGTGGCTGCGATGAACCCCTGCCCCTGTGGCTATTTCGGCGATCTCAAACGCGAATGCCGCTGCGGGGCGGTGCAGGTGCAGCGATATCGTCAGCGCATTTCCGGGCCGCTGCTGGATCGGATCGATCTGCACATCGAAGTGCCTGCCGTGGAATACCGCGACGTCGCGAGCGAACGAGCTGAGGAACCTTCCGCTGCCATTCGCAAGCGAATCATTCATGCCCGGGAACGCCAGCAGCAACGGTTCAGCGACGATGGCAAAGTAAATTGCAATGCTCGCATGGCTACCCGCCAGTTGAAGCGGTACCTGCAAGCTGAGCCAGGACTCTCAGGACTTGATTCGTGTGGCCATGAGCGAGTTAAACCTCAGCGCCCGCGCCTACGATCGGATCTTGAAAGTATCGCGCACAATCGCTGATCTCGATGGAAAAACCGAGATCATGCCAGAGCACGTGAGCGAAGCCATCCAATATCGCACCTTCGATCGGACGCTTTGGGTTTAACGAGCGAAACTCGCCTCGATAAACGTTGGAGTGCGCACACCTCCTCATGTCGCTTTCGAAAGCGCGTAGCTGCTGATAGGATTCGCCCGTGCGACCGGGCGCCCTTCGCTGGCAAAAGCTTTGGCCAATCATTGCTGCGGTGTCGATGTTACTCAACGGGTGCGGCACGAATAAGACGGTGCTCGAAGAGATTGTCGAACAGGTTTACACCGTGGAGCCCAACACGGACTTAAGCATTCACAACCGCGATGGCGCGATCCTCGTTTATGGGTCGGACGTTAACGAGCTGCGTGTGCGATCCACGAAAAAAGCGTACAGCCGCGAGCGACTGAACCAGATCGCGATTGATGTCTCCACAAAACCGGGCGCCGTTTCAGTCACTGCGAAATTTCCTCCCCAGCCAAAATGGGCGTTCTCGGATCATTCAGGCACGGTCGATTGCACCATTGTTGTCCCGGCAACAGCCAGCATTTCCGCACTCGACCTGAATGCGGGCGAAGTTCTCCTGGACAGTATGCACGGACGAGAAGTACACGCACGGTTGAGCGACGGCCGGATTTTCGCCCGAAACTGTTTCACAAACCTGGATCTTGCGACGAACCGCGGCACGCTCACGCTCTCGTACGATTGGTGGGAACCGGGAAAATTCTCGGCTCAGGTAAATGTCGGTCAGGGAAACGCCTGGGTATTTTTGCCAACCAACGCAGGCTTTCACCTCCTCGCCCGCGCTGCGCATGGAAAAATCGCCAATGATTTCAATAATGTCCCGTTGACCGCGAATTCCTCTGCACAAGAGATGAACATCGATCAGACAATCAACGGCGGGGGAGCAGCGACAATCAAAGTCCGAGTCGACAAAGGAAACATCAAAATCGCTGAGGCTAATCCGTGACTAGGAATTTCTCGCTTAGCATTGAAATTTGAAATCTGAATCTAACATTTAAACGCATGCCTTCGTTCGACATCGTCTCAGAGGTGGACAAGCAGGAAATCGACAACGCCCTCAATCAGGCGCGCAAAGAGCTTGCTACCCGGTTCGATTTAAAAGACGCGAAGACCGAAATCATTCCTGAACCGGACAAAATTACCTTGATCGCTGATGATGGCGCCCATTTGAAGGCGCTGCGAGAAATAGTCATCGGCAAACTGTCCAGGCGCGGCGTGGATCTGCGAAATGTCGAGCAGGAAGAGCCGGCGATCTCATCCGTCGGCCATGCCCGACAGGAATTGAAAATCAGACAAGGCCTGGAAGGCAATAAGGCCAAAGAAATTATCCAGGCAATCAAGTCACAGGGCTTCAAAGTGCAAAGCCAGCTGCAGGACCGGCAAATTCGCGTCACAGGGAAAAAGAAAGACGAGTTGCAAACTGTCATTCAATTCCTGCGCAGCCGCGACTTCGACGTCGCCATAAACTTCAAAAATTTCAGAGACTGAACCACTGCGAGCAACATCTAACGCCCAGGTTCAGCTGTCGGCTGGAATCTGTTGTTAGGCGGCATACGCACCGACCTCACGATGCTCCACCTTTGGTCCCGCGAAGGCATCGAAGATTTCACGGTGGACCCGGTATGACCACGCATCCTTTCGCTGATAGTAACCGGCCACCCACTCTTGAAGCTGGCTAAGCATGGTGCTTTGGAGCTCGAGCGAAGCGTACTTGTGTGGTTCCCAGGTCCGCTTGAGATTGTTTGCCAGGCACGCATCGCTCCTTGGGTTGAGGAAGACGAAGAGCCATTATCGAATCGGAGATCGGCAACTGGCGTTGCTTTAACAACCGCCGCCAGATCGCCATTTACACCGGACTCTGTCCTGGCGAATACAGTAGTGGTGGCATCCGGCTTCAAAGTTGCGTGACCAAGCATAGCAACCCCGCGACTGTGCGCTGCTCTAGTGGAACTGGCTCGGAGAATGGTCCGCTTCCAGCCTCACTACCGCGCGGTACACAAATGGAAAGATCGCTTGAAAAAAGATCAGCTCGCCACCAGACCCAAGCGCAAACAAGCCATCGTCGCGCTGGCCCGACAACTCGCTGTGGATCTCTGGAGCATCTGCACCGGCCGGCTCACCCAAGAGCAATTGGGATTAGAAATTTAAAGAAGGCATGATTAGACGAAACTTCGTAATTAAAGGCGAACATTTTTTCGCCTAATTCGCAATCGTTGAATCGATCCCGATGACAGCCAGCATGCGGCCGGTTTTTCCTTTTTCGGCGCGATAGGAGTAGTAGCGATCCGGTTCGCTGGCGGTGCAGATGCCGGAGTCGTGGATCTCGCTTACACCAAGGGCGCGGCACTGCCGGATGATTTCGGCGGCGAAATCGACCTCGTAGTGCGGCGGGCGAATGCAGGGACTGAGCTGGACGATCATGTCTCCGGGATGCGAGCCGAAGCGATCAATCATTTCCCGGATCGCATTCGTGGCGACGCCAAGCTCAGTGCCTTTGCGACCGGAATGCACAAGGCCGGTCGCAGGCGTTTTCGGATCGACGATGTAAACCGCGCAACAGTCGGCGACGTAAATGCCGAGCGCGATGCCCCGCTGATTCGTGATGATGCCGTCGCAGCCGGGGAATTCGTTATCGCGCGCTTTTGCTATTTCAGCTCCAGCCGAAAATTGTGCGTGGCCACGCGCCTCCTGGGTCGCCTCTCCTTTTCCAAGGGAGAGGGGGAGGGTGAGGGTTGACCCGGAGCGCGTCAGTTGGAACCCCTCACCTTCATCCTCTCCCCTCTTTGAAGGGGAGAGACGAGGAAAGCGAGGCTGAGATTGTGAATCGATCACGGCAATTTTGTTTCCGTGGATCTGCTCAGCGGTGAACAGCGGCCAATCGCCGATACCGATGGCGTTGCAAATTTGCCGATGTGTGGCATCGAGCCGCTCCAGCACTTCGGCTTTGTCGTGTGAAAGGTTGATGCCGGGAATTCTGTGCGTAAAAACGTGAGGACAGCTTCCAAGCGCGCTCAGCGCAGGAAATTGTTCGAAGGGCAAATGCATGTGAGGCTCAAACCCAAAGCTCCAACAGTAACGACCCAGTGTCATCCTGAGCAAAGCGGAGGATCTCAGGTAATTTTCTGCAGAACGCGAAGAGAGAAATCAGAGATGTTTCACTCCGCTCAACGCGGCAACTTCGGTAGCCGTGAGCTGGCAAACGCTCTTCGGAGTTTAAACGTTGTCTACTTGGAGCTTGTCCTTCTCGTGGTGGTGGAAATGCGTTCCTCCGGCGGCTCTTTCGGTTTGCCCATGGCATCCACGTCGCTGCCGGTGTAGTAGGTTTTTGTTGTCGTGGCGCGTGGCCTGAGGTTCGCGAACATCTCCGAGTAGGTGCTCTGCGCGCCGGTTGCTCGATCGAATTCAGCCAGCGACGAGTTGTATCCGAACAGCGCTTGTAAACGCGTCGATTGCGCAGTGAGCAGTTGCACCGTCGCGTTCAGCACATCCAATTGAACTCCCGCGCCGGCGTCGAGGCGCGCCTTGGCCAGACGCAATGCTTCCTCGGCTAGCTCGACGTTTTTCTCCTGGCTTTGGATCAGTTCCCGGTTTTGCTGCAGAGTGGAGTATGCCTGTTGTATTTCCAGCTCCACCTGCCGAACGTCGTCGTCGTAAGTGATCTTTGTTTCCGAAAGGAGCGCGCGTTGCTGGATAACCTGACCGGCGATCGCGCCGCTGTCCCAGATTGGCAGGCTGCCCTGGACCAATGCCGTCCAGCCTTTTGTTATATCATGCCAGCTCGAGTTGATCGGCGAGCTGACCCATTCGCCGCCACCGGTCGTGGTAATATTGGGAAGCCACTGGCCGGCTGCGGCGCGCACTTGTTGGAGCTGGTTCAACACGTTGGCTCGCGCTTCCTTCAGGAACGGTCGCCGCTGCTTGCCCAACTCGATCGCGTCCGCGAGTTCAATGGTGCGCGGGATGTACGGCATGTCACCAATCACATCCAGCGGCGGGCCCTCACCCCGCCGTCGCTGGAAATCGAGGCCGAGGGTCTTTGCCAGCTGCAACTTCGATATCCGCAGGTTGTTCTCGGTAGTAATCAGTTGCGGAATTTGATTGTGCAGCTGCACGTCCGCTTGCAGCACGTTGAAGCGTGGAACCGTTCCCGCTTCAAACCGATTCTGCTGGTCCTTTAACTGGGCTTCCAAAAGATGTACGTTTTCTTCATTCACGTTGACGAGCTCCCGATTGACGATGATCTGGTAAAACTGGGTCTTCACCGTCGCGATGAGTGAATCCAAAATGTTGCGGAACGCGAAATACGCGCTGTCGCGCTGAAAGAACGTGCCCCGGATCTGATTGAACGTTGTGCCGTTAAAAATCAGCTGCGTTCCCGTAACACTGATCGCATAGGAAACATCGCTCGCTTCAACATTCGTGACACCCGGTGTCGCCGCTGCCGCGCCCTGCGCAGCCTGCGCCTGAACATTCCCGACCTGCGACGGCAGCCCCTCCATAAGGGATGCGGCGGCTCCGCTCGCTGTAAATCCCGACGTGGGAGTCGTGGTGCCGAAAATGCGCGCGCCGGTCAGGTGTGGATCGGTCCATTGAAAATTGGCATTCGAATTGATCTGCGGCAGCGCCTGCGCACGTACCTGAATGATGACGCCTCTGGTTCGTTTGATCTCTTGCTCCGCGTTGAGAAGAGTAGGGTTGCGCTGCAGCGCCGTCAGGATGGCCTGGTTCAAAGTAAACGTGGGCACACTGGCTCCTGATCCTGTTCTGCTCCGAGACGTTGTTTCGCTGCCGTATGTTCCCTCGCTGCCGCCAAAACTTGGCCGGCTCAGAATGCCAAAGGTTGCAAGAATCCCGAGGCAAAGAAAACATCGTCTCATATAACGCTAGCGGTTAGACGCAGAAATGCCGGTCCGTGGATTCAACCGAAGTCTCATAGCACCCCCGTCAACCAAAGCAAAATCATTTCGCCTGACAATAGTCGTGAATTTTGCTGTAAATCTGTAGCCACGCCTTTTGCTCATCCGGCGTGAGTTGGTTCAGTATTTTCATAACATTGCCGACCATTTCCTCGCGAATTCGACGGACCAGAGCCGATCCTTTCGCTGTGATGCAAACCATAACTTTGCGGCGGTCATCTCGTGCGGCCGAGCGCATCACGTAGCGAAGATTCTCCAGCCGCGCCACCAGACCGCTGGCCGCGGCGGTAGTGTGGCCCATTTTCTTCGCGATCTCCGACATGCTGAGGACCTCTTTCCGATCGAGATAAGCGAGAAGAAAAAATTGCGGAAACGAAACGTTGCCCGGCGCCAGTTCCTTGCAGAGGTGCAGCACAAAACAGCGCTGCATTTCCAGAATGATGTGGGAAAGCCGTTCGGCGTCCGCACGAATTTGATCCGTCGAAGTTCGCGCAAACGCAGTAACCGGTCCCGTGTTCAAGGCGATAAAACTAGAAACGCATGCGTAGCCTGTCAATCTGCTCGCGTTCGCAGGCAGCGACGGCTTGGGAAACCATCATTGCTTGAAAAAGCGCACAATCATCCGCCAATGTGCAACTCGAAGTCACCAATCCCAGATTTGAACATCGACGATTTGATCAGTCTTCAACGACTGGCCGATCCCGACCCGCAGCAACGCATTCGACTGGCTCAAACCGAAAAGCGCATGCGATTCCTGTCGGCCAACCGGAGCAAACCTTCCATTTTCTAACTTCCCGCGGATGTAATGCGGCCGCTCGCTGTCGTTCGTTAAATCGACGGTCAAGCTCGCAGGCACTTTGGGCAAATCGAGGTCTGCCGCTCCCATCATTTTCAAAATCGCCGGTCGCACGAACTGCAAAAACGTCACAAATGCCGATACTGGATTTCCCGGCAGGCCAAAGATGTGGCACTGATCGATGTTGCCAAACAGGAAAGGCTTCCCCGGTTTAATCGCCACTCGCCAGATTTCGATCTCCGCCCCAAGTTGTCGCAGCGCGTCCTTGACCAAATCGTGCTCCCCGACCGAAATGCCACCGCTGATGATCAGGACCTGATTTTTGATTCCACGTTTGATGGCCCCGGTTAACGATTCACGATCGTCGCGACAATGCTCCACCGATTTCGAGCTTACGCGGCACTGTCGCAAGAGCGCGTGAAGCAACGCCGAATTACTATCGTAAATCTGTCCCGGCCCAATTTTCTCACCTGGATCAACAAGTTCGTCGCCGGTCGAGATCACTCCAGCAGTTGGTTCGCCGCCGATGCTTACGTCGGCGAAACCTTGCGACGCAAATAGAGCAATCGTGGTAGTGCGAATTTGTTTGCCCTTCTCGAGAATGATCTGTCCCTCGGTCAAATCGCACCCGCGACGGCGAACGAAATCGCCAGCTTCGACATCCACGTTCAACCTGATCTCGTTGCCCTCGCGCGTCACATCTTCCTGCATAACAATCGCGTCCGCGCCTTTCGGAAGCGGCGCCCCGGTAAAGATCCGGACCGCTTGGCCATGGGGCACGCACAGTTGCCGGTCAGGGCCGGCGGGTTGTTCGCCAATGACGCGCAAGCGCGCACTCGTTCTACAGGAGCTTGCTACAACCGCATAACCATCCATTGCCGAATTATCGAAAGCTGGCAGCGGCAGGCTGGCGGTAATGTTGCGTGCGCTGAAGCAGCCCAAGGCGTCTGAAAGCGGAACTGTTCGCTCCGGAAGTGGAGCGATCCTCTCCAAAATGCGCGTCCGTGCTTCTTCTTCGCCGATCATCACGAGAATTAATCAATTGGCAATCGACAATTGGCAATCAGCAATTCCCGGCGATATTCTCGCTCTGCATTTGGTGAGGTGGCTGAGTGGTCGAAAGCAGCGCTTTGCTAAAGCGCCGTAGCCCAAAAGGCTACCGAGGGTTCGAATCCCTCCCTCACCGGTTCTTTAGTAAGACGAACGAGAGAAAACGATTGGATATTGGCGGCGCGATGCTCCGCACTCCCAGCGAGTTAAGAATATTGTCGTTTGGTGTGGCATCGATCGTGCCGCTCTCCAGTGTTGGAGACCATAGGGCGCGGCCTTTGGCTGTTCCAACGATTGTTTTATTTTCGCGGCGTATTCGTGAGCGCGAGCAATCACCTGAGACTGATCGATTGTGAGAATTCGGTGATGCTTCATCACGATTCGGCCGCCGATTATCACAGTGTCAGCGTCTACGCCTTTCAGCGAGTAGGCGATTTGGGCATAGAGGTCATACAAGGGAACAGCTTTTGACTTGTGCTAGCCTTTGCATGTTACTCCCAATGCCTTCAGCGTTGAACGTTGACCGTTCGACGTTTAGTATTTGTTGAGTCACCGCTATGAACTGGGAGATGATCAACGCGGTGGGACAAATGCTCGGCGCCGTCGGCGTCATTATTTCGATCATTTATCTTGCTGCCCAAATCCGCAATCAAAACAAGGAAAGCCAGCGCGCAGCGATGAACGTTTTAACGTCGCACTGGAGCGATTTGAACAGAACCCTCGTCGAGAATCCCGATTTGGCCGCGCTCTGGCTTCGGGCTCTGCAATCGTTCGACGACTTGGACAGCGAGTCGAAGCTAAGGTTTGGCGCGCATCTGGGGCGTTTCTTGCGAATGGCCGATAGTCTCTATCTTGGCGTTTTGGACGGAATGCTCGACAAGCGACTATGGCGCGGATATGAGCGAACACTCGCCGATACTGTAGCTTATCCAGGATTCCAAACGCGGTGGGCTACACGAAAACACTGGCACACGGACGAATTCTGCGCGCTAATTGACCGACAGATTCAAACTGCGAAACCGAAAATCTACGACGGCTACAATCGAACTTAGGCATCCGCTAGTTCACATGCGCACTGAACCAACGCAGATCAAAAACTTCATCGGCGGTCAATTTGTTGAGCCGATCGGCGGCCACTATCTCGACAATATCGAACCGGCCACAGGTAAGTCCTATTCGCAGGTGGCCGACAGTGACGCGCACGATGTCGATGTCGCGGTGGCTGCAGCGGAGAACGCCTTTCGCGATTGGTCAAAAAAGACGGTAGCCGAACGCTCGGCATTTCTGCTGCGAATAGCCGATTTGATCGAGCGCGATTTGGAAAAGTTCGCCAGCGCCGAGTCAATCGACACTGGGAAACCGATTTCGCTCGCACGATCAATGGATATTCCGCGCGCGGTGGCAAACTTCCGATTCTTCGCCACCGCGATTCTGCATACGGAATCGGAAGCACACATCACCGACAACCTCGCGTTCAACTACACGTTGCGACAGCCGCGCGGTATCGCGGGCTTGATTTCGCCGTGGAACCTGCCGCTTTATTTGTTGAGTTGGAAAATCGCGCCAGCCATTGCTGTCGGAAACACCGCCATCGCCAAGCCGAGCGAGTTGACGCCGATGACCGCTTACATGCTCTGCGAAATTGCGCGTGAAGCCGGTCTGCCAAATGGAATTCTCAACGTCGTCCACGGCACCGGACCAAAGGTCGGCTCGGCGATTACCGCCCATCCGAAGATCAACACCATTTCGTTCACTGGCGGCACCGCCACAGGGCGCAAAGTCGCCGAAGCGTGCGCGCCGTTGTTCAAAAAGGTGTCGCTCGAGCTCGGGGGCAAAAATCCAAACATCGTTTTCGCCGACGCCGACCTCGACGACGCAATCGCGGGCAGCGTGCGGTCATCATTCGCAAACCAGGGACAGGTGTGCTTGTGCGGGTCGCGCGTTTTTGTCGAGCGTTCGGCTTATAAGAATTTCGTCGAACGCTTCATCGAAAGAACAGCCCAGTTGTGCCTGGGCGACCCGTTGGACGAAGATACCGAGCAGGGCGCGATCGTGAACAAGACGCAGCTCGAGAAAGTAAGGTTCTACGTTGATCTCGCCCAGAAAGAGGGCGGCAAGATCGCGCTCGGCGGTTCTGCGCCGCAACCCCCTAACGAGCGCTGTCGTGACGGATATTTTTTTCCGCCAACCGTCATTACAGGTCTGCCGGTTTCCTGCCGCACGAATCGCGAAGAGATTTTCGGCCCGGTCGTAACGATCACACCGTTCGACAGCGAAGAAGAAGTAATCAATTACGCCAATGATGTCGAATACGGCCTCTCCTCAAGCGTCTGGACGCAAAACCTGAGCCGCGCCCATCGCGTCGCCGAGCGAATCAACACCGGCACGGTCTGGGTAAATTGCTGGCTCGTGCGCGACCTGCGAGTCCCCTTCGGCGGCATGAAACAAAGCGGTGTCGGCCGCGAAGGCGGCGAAGAAGCGCTACGATTTTTCACCGAACCAAAGAATGTTTGCATCGCGAAGTAATCGAGCATTGCGAGGTAATTCTTGAGAGTCGGAACGCTGGCATTCCTATTTGCGCCATTGTCGATGGCGCTCGCCATCGGCCAGCCGGTATCCATTGTTCCTGAAACCGTCGTTGTTCCCAGCGGGAAGCTGCAGCTTAAAGGTTTCCTCTGGAAACCAAACGGGCCGGGTCCTTTCCCGGCTGTTTTATTCAATCATGGCTCAGGCGGCGCCGACGCGGATCATACGGCCGGTTTCCCAATCACGGAAGCTGCCGAAAAGCTTGCGCCACTGTTTTTGAAACATGGCTACGCATTTCTCTATTTATTCCGCCGGGGACAAGGCCTTTCAGCAGACCAAGGGCCGTTCATGCAAGACATCTTGCGGCAAGAAGAAGCAGCGAACGGTAAAGAAGCTCGACAGCATTTGCAGTTTATGTTGGCCACCACGGATCACCTTGATGATGTGATGGCTGCTCTCTCATTTCTGAAAACCGCACCTGCAATCAACGCCAAACGCATTGCGATTGTAGGCCACTCGTTTGGCGGTCAAATAACGTTGCTCGCCGCGGAGCGCGACAACACCGTTCGTGCAGCGGTGACCTTCGCGGCAGCAGCCGGGTCATGGGAGCGCTCGGCTGAATTACGCGAGCGGCTTCGATCTGCAGTAGATAGGACAACGGCTCCGATCATGCTGATTCAGGCGGCAAACGATTACAGCACGGCGCCCAGTCAAGAGTTGGCCGACGAACTTCGCCGTCTGCACAAAGCGTACGTCTTAAAAATCTATCCGCCTGTTGGTCGAACAGCGGACGACGGGCACAATTTTCTCTATCTTGGGATTCCTCAATGGGAGCACGATGTCTTCGAATTCCTTGACGAACATGTAAAACGTTGATCGCGTTTCTGCATGCGACGCGCACGGTTGAGAAGTTGAGGGGTTGAGAGTTGAGTTGTGAATGAGCAAGAGCATTCGCGGGAGTTGTCCGTGTGGCGGCGTGCGTTTTGAAGTTGATCCGGAATTCGGCCGCAATTTCATACCTTCGTCGCCGATCGCGCGCCGTGGGATACGATCACCGATGATCTTCCACAGTATCCAAAACGACGGACGTAGAGAAAATCCGTTTTCATCCGTGGAACTTGCCTCGCCGTAGCCTTGTGCGAAAGCGGCTCCGCGGTTTAATTGGTTTCATGTGTCGAGCCATCAAGACCCTGCATAATTTTTCGCCACCCGCGACGAATGACGAAATTCGCGCTTCATCGCTGCAATTTATTCGGAAGCTTTCCGGCTTTACAAAGCCATCGCGCGCGAATGAAGAAGCATTCAATCGCGCGGTGGATGACGTGGCCCATGCCGCGCATCATCTTCTTGAATCGTTAGTCACCAATACGCCGCCGCGGAATCGCGAAATGGAAACGTTGAAAGCAAAGGCGCGATCGGCGAAGCGATTTGGAAACGCTGCTGTTCGCAATGGCAACGGGCATCGGCACTGATTTCATTCGACTACGCCGAAGATGAGCGAGAGTTTCGAAAGCCAACGCGCGCCTGAACCGGTTGGCGCGTTTCCGCATGCGAAGCGAGTGGGCGGGCTGTTGTTTCTCTCCGGGATAGGGCCGCGTGCGCGTGGAAGCAAAGAGATTCCCGGGGTTACGCTCGATTCCGCCCGCAACGTTGTTAGTTACGACATTGAAACGCAATGTCGCGCAGTGTTTGAAAACGTTCGGCTGGTGCTCGATGACGCCGGAGCGACATGGCAGGACATCATCGATGTCACGGTGTTTCTCACGGACATGAAAAAGGATTTTCCCATCTACAATCGCATTTACGCCGAGTATTTCGCAGGCCCCGCCAAACCAAACCCGACCCGCACAACAATCGAGGTCACGGCATTGCCCACACCGATCGCGATCGAGCTGAAAGTAATCGCCGCTGTGGGATAGCGGAATTGGCATCAAAATCTGAATCCATTCCGGTTGGCGGAGGCATCTCATCGCTAAGGAGAGCCGTCTTATGAAGCACGCCGTTGAAACTGACGCGCGTAACACCAGGAGTTTGTCTTCAGTTCTGCCGATCGTTGGAGTTGCGATGGCGATCGCAGCAACGACGACGATGGATGCCACGGGACTCTTCGTGTTTAGCGCTTTGGCCCTGACGCCGTTGATGCTCCTGTTTTGGTACCTCGAGGGGTTGTCGCGTTCAGAAATGGGATTCAAGTGGGGCAGACCGGCCGATTACGCTCTCGCGCTGCTCTATCCATTGGTTGTAATCGGACTGATCGCCATCGTGGCGACGTTTGCCGGCGCCGTCGATCTCTCGAAAACAAACTGGCGGAAAGCACTGGTGAATCTTTTGATCATGACGATTTCGACCGCGCTTGCTTGCGATCGTCACCGAGGAAGGATTTTTCAGAGGCTGGCTCTGGGGATCACTCCAACGGAGAGGCATCAGTGAATCCCACGTGCTGATCTACACCAGCATCGCGTTCGCACTTTGGCACATCTCCGCCGTAACATTGGCCACTGACTACAGGCCGGCGCCGTCTCAAGTTCCCGTCTTTCTCATCAACGCGGCAGTCATCGGAATGGTTTGGGGGATGTTGCGCTGGATGTCGGGGTCAATCATTGTCGCCAGTTGTAGTCATGGTTTGTGGAACGGAATCGCCTATGTGTTTTTCGGCTTTGGCACAAAAACTGGCGCACTCGGTATTCGTAACACCGCAATCTTTGGTCCCGAAATCGGCGTCCTTGGATTGGTCACCAACGCAGTCTTTGCGTTCCTGTTGTGGCAATGGTGGCGAGCGCGCTGCAATCGCACGTAGGCGATCGCGATAGTGGGATAATAATTGTCCACAGATTTGAAACTCGCCCGATAGCCACCTCGCTCGCCGCTACCCTTCCCGGCTTTGCCTTCTATCTCGCTGACCCACAGCTCGATTCGCGGATCAACACAAATTAGCTCCAGATTTCCTTCTCTCGTTTTCGCGTACTCGGCATTTTCAAGGGCTTGAAAATGTCAGGGAATTGCTAGAGCGCGAACCGAACATGCAATCGGTCCTAAGGCACGCTAATGATGGGCGGAATTCGATGTTAGCCGTCAGTCGCCAGAGGCAAAGCAGACTCCGCCAGGATACGATCGAAGCGGGGATCGTCTCGAAGGTCATCCCAGACCGGATTCAATTTCAAATCGCCATGGGTAAGACTAAACGGCAGCTTCACCAGTTTGCTTAATTTGTCGAAAGTAGCGTCGCGGTCTCCCGTCATAAGAAGCGTCGCCACGAGATTCAGCTCGCACACGGCACCGCCTATTGCGTCAACGCTCGGCGGAAGCATCTCGGTGGCGTGCCGCGCATGGCGGAGTGCCTCTTCGTTCTGGCCGAGCGCAGCCTCGGCGATCGCTAGTTCACCAAGGAGTGCGGGGTCATCTGGCCGCGGCACGAGCGCAAGCAGTGCCAAGCGCTTCGCCTCCGCATTGGCCTGACGCTCGTCGTTTACCTTACCTTCCGCATGAGCAACTGCTGCCAGGGTGAGCCAGAAATCCGGCCTTCTCTTTAGCTCGTCGGTTACCTTCGCGGCGAAGGCTTTGGCCCCACTGTAATCTCTCTCTATTAAGTAGAGCCGGAGTCGCGCGGCCTGATAATCCATGTCATCCTTGTTCTGGATTGAGTCGAGCGCGGCATGCGCTTCTTCTACATTCCCCATCCCGAGCGCAGCTTCGTTCTTTACCACGAAAAGTCCCGTCGACCTTGCTCCATGCAGGCGCGCAATGGCCGCGTTCGCCACGCGCTCTGAATCGCGGAATCGTCTTAACCCCGAATACGTCTGCCCGAGACTAGCAGCGAGCGAAGCATCCTGAGGATCAAGCTCAACCGCTTTTTCGCCATTGCGAATCGATGCCGTAAATTGCCCCAAACGGCGTTCGACCTGTGAAGCCAGGGTAAAGAAATCAACTTCATGAGGCCCGGAAGAAGGAAGACTCGATAATTCCTGCTGCGTCCGGCGGTAGTCTCTCAACCCATGGTAATAGTATCGAGCAAGAGCAAGGCGCGCTTCTTCGCGATTTGGCTCAAGCCGCAGCGCTGTCTCCGCCGCATCTTTCGCGGCGGCGAGATGCTGCGGCGAATGATCCTCTCCAAAACGGTATTCCAAGACGTAAGCCTCATTTAGCAGGCAATAGGCGAGAGTGAACTTTGGGTCGCGAGCGATCGCCCTGTTGAGAAGATCGACTGCGACGTTCCAATTCTCGAGCGGAATAACTCCACCTTCACCGCGCAAGGCGGCGCGGGCGCGAAGATAAAGATCGTAGGCTTGCAAATCCTGCGTCGGTTGCCTCCAAATCTCAGCCTTTTCGCCGGTGGTGAGGGTTGCCTTGAGTTGGGCTGCTATCGTCTGCGCCACCTCACTCTGGAGCGCGAAGATGTCTTCCAATTTGCGATCGTATTGCTCTGCCCAAATCTGCGTGTCCGTCTGGGTGTCGATGAGCTGGGCGTTAATCCGCACGCGATCGCCCAAAATCTGAAGGCTTCCCTCTAACACGTTCGCTACACCCAGGTCGTGCCCGATCTGCTTTATGTTTCTATTCTTACCCCGGTACGCTGCGACACCACTGCGGCTGATGACCTTCAGATCTCCCACTTTGCCAAGATCGGTCAGAATATCGTCCTGAACACCATCGGCAAAATATGACGGAGAGTTGTTGTCACCCAGGTTTTCGAAGGGCAGGACTGCGATACTTTTCCGGATATCCGAGACTGGTGCACTGACTCCACTCGCCGGCATACCCGCCGCCTCACGGGCATTTTGTTGAGACCGAGCCCAAAACGCGAACAGAACTCCGGCCATCACAATCACGACAGCCGCGGTCGCCGCGAGACGTGATCCATTCCGCTTGACCAGACACTTCGCGCGATAACCAAGAGTAGGGTGGCGCGCGACGACCGGCCTTCGCGCGAGATGGCGGCGAATATCATCCGCAAGATCTGCTACTGTGGCATAACGCGTCCCGGGTTCCTTGCGCATCGCGAACAGGACGATCGCGTCGAGATCGCCTCGCAACAGCCGGACGGTTTGCGCATCAGAAGCAACCGCGCTGGGCGGCGGCGGAACTTGCTCGCCTACCACTAAAGCCAGTTCCTCACGCGTGGGACGGGCAGTGGAAAACCGGTGGGGCTTTTGGCCGCTCAACATTTCATAGAGCAGCGCACCTAACGAGTAAATATCGGTCGCGACTGTTATCGGATCTCCTTTCGCCTGTTCGGGCGAAGCGCAGATAGGTGTCAAATGCTGCTGTGGCTCGGTAGTCAATTGCGCCGCGGATTCGTCTTTCGCCAGGAGCTTGGCGATACCGAAATCGAGCAGCTTCGGTTCCCCTTCGGAATTCGCCAGAATGTTGCTCGGCTTGATGTCGCGATGAACAACCAGATTCCGATGCGCAAATTCAACCGCGGAGCAGATCTTCAAAAACAACTCCAGTCGTTGACCCGTCGACAGCCTTTGCGTGACTGCAAATCGAGTAACCGGTGCGCCGACAATGTGGTCCATGATGAAGTAGGGCAGACCATCGTCCGTCGTGCCTGCATCGAGCAGTCGCGCGATATTTGGGTGATCAAGCCTGGCCAGGATCTGGCGTTCCGCTCGGAAACGGCGCAGGATCTCAGCCGTGTCGGCGTCTCGACTTAGTATCTTGATCGCGACTTGTTTCTCAAATTGACCATCAGCGCGCTCTGCCAGGAAAACTGTGCCCATCCCGCCACGGCCAAGTTCACGGATGATGACGTACGCACCCACGCGCTCTCCGCCGCGTGGTGGTCCCTCCTGCCAGAAAGTGGCGGCCGCGTTCTGGGCGCAATCTTCGAAGCTGTCGGTACCTTCCTTAAGAACCGCCTCAGCTTCGGCCAGGAGCGACTCGGATTCTTCGAGCAAATCCGTATCTTCACCGCAGCGTCTCTCCACCAGGGCAATCCGGGCCGCTAAAGAGTTTTGTTCCAACGCTTCGCCCAGAATTGTTTTCAAGCGATCCCAGCGTTGCGGATCGACTTTCTCTTGCCGGAATCGTGTTGTTCTTGTGGTCACGGAGAATTTGAATCCCTAATTCGCAGATAGTTCTCGCCGAAGCCAAATTTTCGCCAGGGTCCAGTCCCGCTTCACCGTGGCCGGCGAAATTTCCAGCAGCTCGGCTGTTTCCTCGACCGTCAGCCCGGCGAAAAACCGCAGTTCGACGATACGCGCCTGCCGCTCATCCAAAGCTTCAAGCGCCTGCAATGCGTGATCGAGCGCGGTCACATCAATTTTGCGACTATCGTAAAATTCGAGAGTATGGCTGAGGGGATCCGAGCCGCCACGTTTCAAACGGTGTCGCGCGATCGCATAGTTAATCAGCGTCTGTCGCATCACTCGCGCGAAGATCCCGATGAAGTGACTGCGATTTTGCCACACAAGATTCTCTTCTCCAATCAGGCGAAGGAAAGCCTCGTGCACGAGCGCGGTTCGCTGAAGCGTATGAGCTGTTCGTTCGCCCCGGAGAAATGTCTCGGCGAGACGACGCAAATCATCGTAAACTGCCGGCATCATCTCACTAATCGCGGCGGCGTCGTTGTGCTCGGCGTGACTCGACTCACTCACTAGAGGCAGAGTCACTCGCTCCTGTCTCGACGCCGGCGCTCCGTCGGCGTGAACCGTTGCCATAACGGCACAGTTTACTGCATATCGCGGCGGCGCGTCCACCCGGAGCTCATCGTCTTCTGCGTCGATGCCTTGCTGTTGAAGCTTTTCAGCGCTTGAGAGCACAGTTGGATTGAATACCGAAAATCTGTTCTACTCGTCAGACCGGAGCCCGATGGTTGGCTTTACGCCTCCACCGGGCTCAATCTTGGCCTCAATTTGTCGTTGGCGATTATTTAAAAAACGTACGGATTAGGTCGTGACATCAGGAATTACTGTCGGGCCGGTTCTCGCACGAACCCGTGAAACACGTTGTTCGAGTCCAAGTAATATCCAGCCAGGGTGCCGTTCGGAGCAATGTTGTAGACGGTGGTACCTTGGAAGGGGCCGGTGCCGGCGCCCGGAACATCGAACTCAGTCAAGACGCCGTTCCTCTCCCGCACAAAGCCGTGACTCACATATGCGTTATCAACGTACCATCCCGTGATCGCTCGATTGGGATTGATCCCCCAAGGGAGCGTGCCTTGGTCGAAGCCTGTACCCGCGTCTGGAGCATCGAACGTTGTGACTGTGCCATCCTTATTCAGTAGGAACCCATGATTAACAGTGTTCGCGTCGATGAGGACTCCAAGGATGCTTCCGTTCGGAGCAAAGCCGCCGCCATAAGTCCCCTGCTGTGGTCCGGTGCCCCCACCTGGAAGATCGAATGTGGTGATCAAGCCATTCGCATCCCGCAGGAACCCGTGAACCGCGGAGGTTGCGTCGAAGTAGAACCCCGTGACGTCTCCACCTGGAGTGATCGCGAAGCTTTGCGTCCCCTGACCGACTCCTGTGCCCGCACCCGGTGCATCGAATGTGGTGATGACGCCATTCTTGTCCCGTAGGAAACCGTGCCACGCACCGGCTGAATCAACGTAGTATCCTGTGATGGCTCCTTCCGGATTGATCAGGTTGGGGCTGTTAAATGGAAAGGTGCCCTGGCCGGCCCCTGTGCCCGCGCCCGGCGCATCGAAAACGGTAATCACGCCTTGTTTGGAGCGAACGTAACCGTGGGCCACATTGCTTGAGTCAGTAAAATGCCCCGTAATGCTCCCCCTCGAGTTTGTCGCGTAGGCTCGTGTCCCCTGGCCAGGTGCCGTGCCCGCACCCGGCGCGTCGAAGATGGTGAAAGTCCCATCTTTGGACCGGCTGAAACCATGCCGCACATTGTTCGCGTCACGGAAGAATCCTATGGTTCTCCCTGACGGGTCGATGTCCAACGCCGAGGTACCCTGACCGGGCCCCGTGCCAGCACCTGGCGCGTCAAACGTGGTAATGGTTTGCGCAGACAGTGGGATAGATATTGCCAGGGCGATCAGGATGGTTGTCGCCGGCACAAGCTGGCGAGCCAGCCGAGTCTTTATTTTCAGGGAAGGCGCGCCCTCCCCGTGTTTTCTTATTGAGTAATAGAATTGTTTCATACTCCTTAACGCAACAACGAGCCGGAAAACGGCTCATTGTTCGGCGAAATTTTCGCACACCTAGGTAACGGTCCTAAGGTGCGTTTCGTTTGAAGGGCTTTGAGATCAAGCAAAAAATCGGTTGTTTTGCATCAAAGAAAAGCAGGAACAGCGCAGACCAAGCTCACGTCCGTCAACGATGTGAAAAGGTTTTGCGCGTCTGCGCAGCCACAAAGAAGCAACGTAAGATTACGGCAAACCGGTTTTCACGCGCGCTGTCCGAACGAGGACGCGTTTCCTGAATCTGCGAAATCTGCGAATCGAGCTGTGGGACTAGCGAGATAGAAGGCAAAGCCGCGAAGGGTAGCGGTGAGCGAGGTGGCTATCGAGCGAGTTTCAAATCTGTGGTTAAATTTAGCTTGTGAGCAACAAGCCATTTCACATCGTTTCCGTGGATCACACCGGCATCACAGTCTCGAATCTTGAGCGTTCGCTCGCATTCTGGCGCGATGTCCTCGGTTTCGATTTCTCACATACAGCACATCAAACTGGGGCACTCGCCACAGAAATCACTGGCGTCAAAGGTGCCGAGATAAAACTTGCGGTCCTAAAAGCGCCGGGCGGACACAAGATCGAACTGCTCGAGTATCTAGCGCCTGCGGATCGCAAACGCGCAAATCTCAGACCGTGCGATGTCGGTTCAGTGCATGTTGCGTTACTGGTTGATGATCTGAAGGCGATCCTGAAAAACATCGCAGCCTCTGGTTGGACAGCGGCCGGCGAACCACAACTCCTCAAAGCGGGACCGAACGCCGGAAAACGTGTGGTCTATGTGCGCGATCCTGATGGTACCACGATTGAGTTCATGGAGCTGCCGAATCAAAACAGTTGAGAGCTGCGAGTTGAATGTTGAGAGTCTACGCATCGCACCCGGGCCGACCTCGGCGTTGGACGTTGGACGTTGAGCGTTGGACATTTGCTGCTCATTTATGGCGATGACCTTTTCTACCGACGAAGATTTTGCCCTCCGACTCGACCGCAAGGATCCGCTCCGCGATTTCCGCGAAAAATTCCATCTGCCTCTCGGCGAAGACGGCAAGCCGGTCATCTATTTCGCCGGAAACTCGTTAGGCCTGATGCCAAAATCGGCGAGGCAAATCGTCGATGACGAGCTGGACAACTGGGCCAAGCTTGGCGTGGAGGCTCATCACGCCGCCGGAACACCGTGGTATTCATATCACGAGGCGGTGCGCGAGTCTGCGGCGCGCCTCGTCGGCGCAAAGTCACTCGAAGTGATCTGCATGAACAGCCTGACGGTGAACCTTCACCTGATGATGGCGACGTTTTATCGGCCAACCAAATCGCGCTTCAAAGTCTTGATGGAAGAGCCGGCGTTCCCTTCCGATACCTACGCGATTAAGACGCAACTCATTCACCACGGCTTGGATCCAAAAGACGCGCTCGTTCTAGCCCGCCCGCGCAAAGGCGAATTCACCGTTCGAACAGAAGATATTGTCGAGCTTATTGAGAAGCATGCCGATCAGCTCTCGACGGTGATAATCGGCGCGGTCAATTTTTTCAGTGGCCAACTTTTCGACATCAAGAAAATCACAGCTACGGCGCAGGAAAATGGCATCATTGCCGGCTTCGACCTTGCGCACGCGATCGGTAATGTGCCGCTCTCATTGCATGACTGGAACGTCGACTTCGCCGTGTGGTGTTCGTACAAGTATTTGAACGCTGGCCCCGGCGCGGTCGCCGGCGCGTTCGTGCATAAGCGTCACGCGACAAATACAAAAATGCCACGACTCGCCGGTTGGTTCGGGAATGACCCGAATACACGATTCAGATTGCATCTCGAGCCGGAGTTCGTGCCCGTAGCGTCCGCTGACGGTTGGCAGATTAGTAATCCGCCAATTTTTTCGATGGCGCCACTGCGCGCGTCGCTTTCAATCTTCGACGAAGCCGGTGGAATGGAGCCGCTTCGCGCAAAATCAATCAAGCTCACCGGCTATCTCGAATTTTTGATTGAACAAATCGGTTCAAAGAAATTCTCGATCGTTACTCCGTCGGATCCGAATGCGCGCGGTGCGCAATTGTCGATCCAGGCGCACGAGCATCCAAAGCAGTTACACGAAGAACTCATCGCGGCCGGTGTGAAATGCGATTTTCGTGAGCCGAACGTGATCCGCGTCGCCCCTGCTCCGCTTTACGACAGGTTTCACGAAGTCTGGCGATTCACACAGATTCTCGCTGCCCACAAATGAGCTGCGCGGCAGCCCTGCCATTTTTTGCGGAATAGTTGTAGCGGCGTTTGTGTCAAATGCGGACCGGATTAGTCACGCGCTTCACGTTTATAAACAGCCCAAGGTTCTGAAACGATGGAAAATTTCATCTGCGTGCAGTGCGGGACGCAGTTTGCTGAGACTGCGGAACCGCCGTCGCGCTGCTTAATTTGCGAAGATGAACGCCAATTCGTCCGTCACACCGGCCAGGAATGGACGACGCTCAAACGGCTGGCAACCGATCATCACAACCGCCTAGAAGATGAAGCGCCACAGCTTCTGGGCGTCGGCACCGAACCGGAATTTGCGATAGGCCAGCGCGCTTTGCTCCTCCAATTGCCCGGAGGAAATCTGCTCTGGGATTGCATCTCTTTGCTAGACGACCAAACAATCTCCCAGGTAAGCGCGCGCGGCGGCATCCGCGCCCTCGCGATTTCGCATCCGCACTTTTACTCGTCGATGATCGAATGGGCTGAGTGTTTCGACACACAAATCTTTTTGCATTCTGCCGATCGCCAATGGGTCATGCGCAAGAGCCCGCGCATTCGAATTGTGGGAAGGCACAACGCTTTCGCTTTGGGACGGGCTGACGCTCATCAACTGCGGTGGACATTTCGAGGGAGGCACAGTGCTACATTGGCCGGGAGGTGCCAATGCCAAAGGTGCGTTGCTCACGGGTGACATCATTACCGTCGTGCAGGATCGGCGTTACGTCAGTTTTATGCGAAGTTATCCAAATCTCATTCCGCTTGGAGCGTCCGCGATCCGCTGCATCGTCGAAAGAATCGAACCTTTCCCATTCGAGCAGATTTATGGCGGCTGGTGGCAGGCGAACGTTCTCGCGGATGCGAAAGCAGCAGTCGTGCGATCTGCTGAACGTTATCTGCACCGGATTGGGGCCTGAGGTGTCATTAATTGTAGAGCAAGCGCTCCGCTTGCCGACCATTGGTTTGGCAACCGATGCGGTTGCCCTACAACCGAAGGTGCTCTGCTAACAGCTCATCAACAATCCTCGGCAACGCCGCCGCAGCCGGTTCGCGCATCAGCCGCGTTGCAAATTGTGACAGCGGCGTTTCCTCAAGATTCACTTCAATGAGTTCGCCGTCGCGATCGCGCTGGGCCCGGAGCGCCCAATCGACAATGTAACCAAAGGTCGCGGTCGTTCCGGCTACGATCACAACGCTGCAAGGTCCGCGATCTAGATAATCTTCAACTCGCTGAACTTCCTTGGAAGGGAGCTGTTCGCCGAACCGCACGACGCCCGGCCGCATGAGCGCATGGCATACGGTACATCTCGGAACCGAACGCTCGTGCTCATGCTCATGCTCGTAATCGTGTCTCGCAAAATCGCAACGTGAACACCTGGTCACGAAAATGTCGCCGTGAATTTGCACCATCTTGTGTGCCGGCATTCCCGCGCGCGCATGGAGATCGTCCACGTTCTGCGTAACGAGAAGGAACTCGTCTGCGTGTTGCGCGAGTTTCGCAATCGCTTCGTGCGCTGCATTCGGTTGTGCATTGCGGATCCGTTCGCGTCGCTCGCGATACCATTCCCAAACCAATTCGGGATCTCGTGCGAACGCTTCGGGCGTCGCCAGCTTTGCCGGATCAAGGTTCCGCCAATAGCCATCTTTGCCCCGAAAAGTCGGGATGCCGCTTTCGGCGGATACGCCGGCACCGGTTAGAACAAGAACCCGCATACCAAAAATGCGCGTTGTAGCGCCGCTTGTGTCAACTCGCAAAAGCTTTCGGAGTCAAGCGCCGATCTGAAAATGCCTCGGCCAAAATAGCAGGAGCAACTCGAGATCTTTCTCGAAAGAGATCGCTTTCCTATCTGGGCGGCTTTAAGAGTCGAGCCCATGCAAAAACAAATCTTCGCCCTGGCAGTCGTCACTTTATTTGCCTCGTCTGCTTTGGTCATCAGTGCCACTGACACTCCAGAAACGCGGCGCCGTGAGGCCGAACGTTATCTTCAGGTTAGCCCGCCAAAGGCGCTATTCGAGGATATGGCTGATAAAATGGCTGCTAACCTTCCGCCGGATCAGCGCGAGCAGTTCAAGCGAGTGATGACGACACAACTGGATATTGCCGCACTGACCAAAGCGATGACAGATGCGATGGTGAAAAATTTCACGACCGACGAGCTGAAGGCATTGGCCGATTTTTATGGTTCGCCTGTCGGCAAATCGGCGATGCAAAAATTTGGTGCCTACATGGCTGACATAATGCCAGCGATACAGGCCGAAATCATCAAAGCGTCGGCAAAGCTGAATCAGTCGATGCCGAACCAATCGCCGCGATAAGGTCGAAAACGTGCAGGACCAGTGTTCGTTGTAGAGGCGCTTGTGCCAAGCGCCTGACCTTTAGATTCGGTGCTTGCCGCAGCGAGCGCCGCTATAATTGATCGCGTGCCTAATCGACCGCCAAGGCTACAGCGTATCTTTCAAAGGTACGACCCACCTTTGTACTTCGTCACGTTCAATACGCATCGCCGAAGGCATCTGCTTGCGAATGAACGCGTGCATGAACGGTTCATCGCCTTTGGCAAAGCAGGTCTCACCCGTGGAATCGCAATTGGTCGCTACGTGATCATGCCCGATCATATTCATCTTTTCGTGCGAGGCAGTTTGGATTTCGTTCTCGTGCAGTGGATGCGGATGTTAAAACGGAGCCTATCGGGAGCAATTCACGAAGCGGCTCCGCATTGGCAAACCGGTTTCTTCGATCATTTGATCCGCCATAGCGAAAGCTACGCGGAAAAATGGGAATACGTTCGTCTGAATCCAGTGCGGGCTGGCCTTGTCAAAAATTGTCAGGAATGGCAGTGGCAAGGTGAGATTGAAAGGCTCGAAGCGTAGCTGTAAGTCAGGCGCTTGCCACAAGCGCCTCTACAACCAAAATGCCCACCTAGTCCCAGCCGATCTGGCGGCCTTTGTTCTGTTCCTCCAGCCAGCTCATCAGCGGTTTGAAGTAGTCCATCATCGCGCGTGTGGAAATGTCTTCGCCGGTCGCCTCTTTTAAAACTTTCCGCCAATCTTCCGTGCCGCCTTTTTTCAAAATGTTGTTCAGCCACGCGCCGACTTCCTTATTATCGGCGTAATTACATGATTGCGGTGGTTGATGCAGAATTTTGCGCGCGATGTAATCGTGCAGCTGAAACTTGAACACTGTGGCAAACGCGTAGTTGTAATAGTAAGCCGGATTATCGTTAATGTGCGTTTTGGTGGCCGCGTCGCACCATTCCTCGCCACGCGGTGACGGCGGCTCAATACCTTGAAAATCACTGGCGTATTTCCACCAGCGCGCATTCCATTGGTCCGCCGGCAAGTTGTGCGCGTAGATGTCCGCCTCCCAATGCGGCATCGTGCCGCAGGAAAAATAAATGAACGGCACCGAGCGGGCGAGCGCGTCATCAAGCAAGAACGCGGTTTTGTCTGCGTTGAACTCGTGCGGCAAAACGCCGCGCGATTGCAGATAAGGCACCTGGCTGGACGCGAGCGCGATCAATTCGCCTACGCCTTCGTGAAACCCCGGCGCCGCTCCAAGTCGCAACAAGTACGGAACCTCCGGACGCGAGTAAGCCTTGAAGTAATAGCCATGTCCCAGTTCGTGGTGCGCCGTAAAAAACCAGCGCGAATTTGGCTCGATGCTTTGCAAGGAACGAATGTCGTTTTCAAGATCGATGTGCCAGCAGGAGGCGTGCGTGTTCTTCTTTCGTTTCGAATCGGTCGGAACCGGATACAGATCTGATTTTTCCCAGAAACTTTGCGGCAACGGCGGGAACCCAAGCCCGGTGTAAAATTGTTCCGCCGTCTTGATGATCCATTCCGGCTTACGGCCTTCGAAATATTTGTCGATGTTCGCTGCTTCGACGAGGTCCGGCCATTCCTGCGCCCAACGATTATTGATCCAGTGCGCCGGAATCTTTTTCGGAACGGGCTGATGAAACTTTTCTGCGAGCTTGTATTTCGCCCAGGTATGCAATTGCAAATACAGCGGACGCAGGGTGGTCATCCAATCGTCAAGCATCTTGAGCATCTCGTCGGTAGTCATCCCGTAAGCGGCGACTTCAAGCGAAAAGTAATCCGGATACTGCATCTCTTTGGCGACGCCGTTGCGCAGATCGCGCAGTGTGACCAGATTGGGTTTCAGAATCGGACCGATTTCTTTCGACGCTTCCCAAACTGCTTTGCGCTCCGCGAGATCGGTGCTCTTCTCGAGTTTATCATCGATTTGGTTGGCGGTGATTTTCTGGCCGTTGAGCTTGAATTCGAATCCGTTCATGAGCGACGCCTGTTTGGTCTCGGCAGCGACGCGTTTCGCCACCAGCTCAGGATTTGTCATTGGCCCTTCCGCTGCGTTCAAGAGTAGCTGTTTCAACTGCCGCACAGTGATTTCGCTGAGTTCTTTTTGGTGTGTCAGGAGTTCGCGTGCTTCCTTGATGATCGCAGCATTTCCATTGAACGCGGCATACGCTTTGCCGGTCGCCTCGGCTGCCGCATCGTCCTCCGGCGTTACGTCGGTAACCGCATTCCACTGCGCTTCGCTGTTCACCCGGTAGACAGCCTGATACCCGGCATTCGCCAACGCGAGAAAGCGATCTGCGCGCTCCTGGATGGGCGATTTTGTTTCAGCAAATGCGGGTAAGACCAACGCAAGATGGACTAAAAGAACCCACGCGATAGGGCGGTGCATGGTCGACGTTACTTGCAATGACCGCAGCAGGGCAAGCGGCATACTTGAGGTCCTCAAAGCGTTTGCTAGATCAAGTTACGATTAGCGGTTCCGGGTTGCGGATATTTGTACGAAAGCCACAAAAATACAAAGCCGACAATCGGCATTACTATGTCAATTGGGAGAACCAGTCCCACGTTTCCCGGCGAGAAATTGTGCGCCATGATCATCTGGTAAATGTGACCGCCAGCCACGCCCAATGAAAAAGTCCAGGCTGGAATCAATGCCGCGAACCGAAATGGCAAGCTCGCGTTGAACGCAATAACTCCAGCAATTCCCACGCCCAGACTTGCGAATCCCCACCTCTGCCTGAAACGGGCTGTTTTCCCACCCGATAAATTTTGCCGCTATGTCGCCAAAGAACACCTGAAAGACGAAGTTGATGAGATTGTTATCCCTATGGGGAAAAGCAAGCCAAAGCCCCTCCGAATTGATACGATTACCGAGGCATTCTTCTCTTATTACATGCTACCTCGGCGGTGTCGTGCTTGCGCAATCGATTCCATAGCACGAGTCGATAACATATATCGATCTTCGATATGAAAATGGATTGGGTGGTTGGTCAGCTCAGAGCGGACTGAATCTTTCACCCTTGCCTTCTTGCTTTTGGAAACACGAGAGGCGGCTCTCGGAGATGTGTTATCAGATTTAGCGGCTGGTCATCTTGTGTGACACCAAAAATACGGCAGCGCCGAGCAATGCCCAGGAAGCCTGGATGACAAAGCCAAGCGAGGCAGTGATGGCTGCAATTGCTGGCGGCACGTGCGCCAGATTCCCAAGCAGTTCCTGAAACAACGTCTCGCGCACACCGACTCCACCGAATGAAATTGGCAATGATGTAATTGTATTCACCAGCGGCATGATCGAGAGGATATCCGTTAGGCTTGGAGCAGCGGTGTGCGCTCCGTGAAGCGATTGCGCGGCACAGTAGAAGCTCAGATAATAGGCGATGTGCGCAACAACGGTGATCGCGAATGCGATGCTCATTACGGCCAAATGCGCGCCATAAATCTGGAGCGCTTTACCGGACTCCGCGATCGCAGACCGAGACCGCGCTCGTTTCGGAAGTCTGCGTAGCAAACCGAAATGAACGGCGCCGAACAACAACAGAACGCAAACACATCCAACGCCAAGCAAAGCCATTACAAGATAGAGAATGTGGAGCGTCGCGTCCGAACGGCTCAACCAACGAAAACGCACTGCAACGATTAGCGCCGCCAGAAACAAAAGCGATAACATGCCGAGGACCCGATCCATGGCGACAGAAAGCGTCGCGCGCGTTTTCTGGCGCGGCGCGCATTTGAAGACAAAATAAAGGCGCGCCGCATCACCACCGACGAGGCCGGGCAAAAACATGTTGAAAAACAAAGCGATCATCACGATCGCGAAAGCGCGCAGCCAGCTCAGCGTGATTCCCTGGACGCGCAGCAACATTTGCCAGCGTACGGTCGCAAGCACTTCCACCAAGCTATAACAAAGCCAGCCGAATATTATCCAAGTCCGATCGGCCTGTCGCAGTGCATCCGCGATCTGTGCTCGCTTTTGCGGGTCGTGAAATACATACCAAAGTCCAGCCCCAGTAACCAACAACTGAAGCAACACGATGCCGACGCGTTTCATACCACAATGTTCCGCAACGAAAGGTAATCGGACACAAATGGCTCGCTCTTTTCAACATGCCGATTGAATACGACGCTGTGGTGGTTGGCTCGGGACCCAATGGTCTCGCGGCTGCGATCACGCTGGCCCGCGCAGGATGTTCCGTGCTCGTCTGCGAAGCGAACTCGGCTGTCGGCGGCGGCGCGCGTTCGGTCGAACTCACTCTGCCTGGCTTTCTGCATGACGTCTGTTCGGCAGTTCATCCGCTCGCAGCAGCTTCTCCATTTTTCAAGACACTTTCGCTCGAAAAGCATGGCCTCGCATGGATTCAGCCCGAAATTCCACTCGCTCATCCGCTCAATGACGGTTCGGCGGCATGCTTGCATCGGGATATCGATCGTACAGCGCAGCAATTCCGCGATGATGCGCGCGCATATCGACGCCTGATGCGTCCCCTCGCCCGCAATTGGAACAATTTGGCTAACGAGTTCCTGCAGCCGATGCTGCATTTGCCGCGACATCCAATTACGTTGGCGCGCTTCGGCATCCCAGCAATTTGCCCCGCTACTGTACTGGCGAGACTTTTGTTCAAACACGAGCCGGCGCACGCGCTTTTCGGCGGAATCGCCGCGCATTCGTTTCTCCCTCTGGAAGCGCCGGTTTCTTCGGCGTTCGCGCTGGTGCTCGGCCTTGCGGGACATGCCGTGGGCTGGCCAATTCCACGAGGCGGCTCGCAACGAATTGCAAACGCGCTCGCCGGCTGTCTGCGCGAGTTCGGTGGCAGAATTGAAATAAACCGTCGCGTGGAAAATCTGAATGACCTGCCGAAGTCGCGCGCTGTTCTTCTGGACGTTTCTGTCTGGGAATTTTTGCGACTCGCCGGTGAACAATTGTCACCGGCATATCGCCAGCGATTGGAACGGTTCCGACATGCGCCCGGAGTTTTCAAAATCGACTATGCGCTAAGCGAACCGATTCCGTGGAAAGCGGAACCCTGCCGTCGCGCAGGCACAATTCATCTCGGAGGCACAATGAACGAGATTGCGGCGGCAGAACGCGATGTTTCGCGCGGAAAAATTCCCGAACGTCCGTTCGTGCTGGTTGCGCAACAAAGTCTTTTCGATGAAACGCGCGCGCCGGGTGGTCAGCACACACTTTGGGCCTACTGCCACGTTCCATTCGACTGCAAGTTGGACGCCTCCGATCGAATCGAATCCCAGATCGAGCGATTCGCGCCGGGTTTCCGAGATTGCATTCTCGCCTGCCACAAAATGGGTCCGGCTGATCTTGAGAGATCGAATCCGAATCTGATCGGGGGTGACATCAACGGCGGCGCGGCGAACCTAATGCAGCTAATTGCGCGACCAATCCTTAGTCCAACACCTTACCGCACGTCTTTATATGGTGTTTATTTGTGTTCCGCCTCCACGCCCCCGGGCGGGGGTGTCCATGGCATGTGCGGTTATCACGCCGCTCGTACCGCATTACGCGAAGTGTTTAGCAAGCGCTGAAACATGGGTTTGAGCAACGGACGCGTACGCGCCACCAAACCTCAGCAATCCTGTTTTGAAAAATAACCAGGCGATTTGGAACAAACGCGAATCGCGTAACGGAAGCAGCGCACCTGCTCCAACAATGATTGCCAGCAACGTCGGCGCAGTTTTCTTAAGCAGCGGCCAGCCGTTCTCAGCGATCAAATTCAACAAACCGGCGATCAGAAGAATAAGCAGGAAATTAATTCCCGCGAAACGCATCCCCGCAAACGCGCCGACCAGCAGGACCGCAAGGAAAAGGTTTCGGATCGCAGCACGCCCGAGTTTAATGATGCCGGCCGCAATGATGCCAAGCACAGCCGGCTTGAGCACGTACAGTGCGTTCATTACTTGGGGCAGCTGGCCGTATTTAACGTACAGCCAGCTCAACAGAATCATCAGGACTGCGCCCGGCAGGATAAAAGTGAGACCTGCAAGAACCCCGCCCCACAGTTTGCGCTTTAGATAACCGACATAGATCGCCAATTGCAGCGCCTCCGGACCGGGAAGCATATGACAGAAAGCCATGATCTTGATGAAGCGATTCCTGGACAACCATCGGCGCTTCTCGACCATGTGATTGAATATCATTGTGATTTGCGCCACCGGTCCGCCGATGCTCACGAAGCCTAGGAACAGAAAATACGAGAATACCTCACGCCATGAGGGCATTTGATGGTCTGCCACTCGATCCGGCTGATCTTGGTGGTCTGAAATCATCGCAAAACGCGTTTAGTGTCGTTGCAAAAACCTGCCCGCTCGATAAGGCTTTCCAGTCAATCGTGGGTCGAAATTTGCGAAGGTTTGTTTATGCAAAGACTTTTCCTGGTTTACGCGATCTGTTGCACAAACTTTGCGGTTTGTTTCGCCAAGGACGCTTACAAATTTGTAGGCGACATTCCGATTGGTGGCGAAGGCGGTTGGGACATCTTGACGATCGATTCCGCCGCGAGCCGTCTTTACCTTTCGCACGCGACGAAGGTTGTCGTTGTCGATCTAAATACAAATAAGGTCACCGGCGAGATTGCCGGGACACCTGGCGTCCATGCATTCGTGGCCGTACCCGAAGTGCAACGTGGTTTCTCTTCCAATGGCAAAGAGTCGAAATCAAGCGTCGTCGATCTAACAACGTTGAATACGACTTCGAAAATCGATACCGGATCAAATCCCGACGCTGTTGTTTATGAACCACGTCATGGTGAGGTCTACGTTTTCAATCACACTGGCAATTCGGTCACGGTCATCAACGCGAAAGCCGCTACCGTCTCAGCGACGATTCAGCTTGAAGGAACCCCCGAATTCGCGGCGGTAGATGAAGCAGCTGGGCGAATTTATTGCAACATCGAAGATAAGAGCGAAGTCGCGGTCATTGACGCGAACAAACACGAAGTTGTCGCGTACTGGCCTCTCGCGCCGGGAGAAGAACCGAGCGGCATCGCTTTGGACGCGCGTCATCACCGCTTGTTCGCCGGTTGTCACAATAAAATGATGGTGATGCTCGACACCGAGACGGCAAAAGTAATTGCCAGCGCGCCGATTGGCGCCGGGGTTGATGGCTGCGCGTTCGATGATTCAACGCAGTTCGCCTTCGCCTCCTGCAGCGATGGAACAACCACGATCGCGAGAGAAGAAGCGCCGGACAAACTGAAAGTCGTGCAAGTCTTACAGACGCAACGTGGCGCGCGAACGATGGCACTCGATCCCAAAACTCATCGGATATATTTGCCCTCGGCCCAATTTGAGCCAGCGCCCTCCCCTTCACCGGGTGCGTCGCCCGCACGTCCCAGGATTGTTCCGAACACACTTAAGTTGCTCGTCTATGCTCCGGCGGAATCAACGAAAGACTAGCCGTGCGACGACTTGCGATTGCGTTGAGTCTCGCATGCGCGGTACGCGTTGCTTTTGGGCAAGGTGGTCCGCCGATGATCACGGACGATCCAGGGACGCCCGGAAACCGCAAATGGGAAAACAACCTGGCGATCGCATTTGAGCATCGCCCAAACGAAACCTCCTACGATGTCCCCGCAGTCGATCTGAATTATGGAATCGGGGAACACATTCAGCTGACGTTGCAAACCGCACCGGTGCTTTTGAAACGTAGCGGCCACAGGTTAATCGGTGGAATAGGCGGAACTGAAGCGGCGGTGAAATGGCGCTTTTTAGACCAGGCAACGAGCGGCTTCGATATGTCGATGTTTCCGCGCGTGATTTTTAACATTGAGCAATCATCGGTCCGTCGCGGTCTGGCTGAAGAAGGGACACGTTTTCAAATTCCTTTTCAAGCGGCGAGGACGTTCGGCCGGTTGCACCTCGATGCCGAGTTCGGTCCGCGAGCCAGCACTGTCGGCCAGAGCGAATGGCTTTATGGAGTTGTCGCCGGGTTCGATGTCGCGAAATCAACGATGCTCATGACAGAGCTTCATGACGAATCGCGAATAAACTTCAGTCGCGACGTGCTCACGCTGAATGTCGGTTTGCGGCATGAGTTTACCGAAAACTACATATTGATTGTGTCGACGGGACACGAGCTCCGGTCGCCTGATCAGCCGACAGCTCTCATTGGCTATTTCGGGATGCAATTCGTTTATTGAACGAGCTCAATGGGCTTTTGAGGCGGGCTTCTGCGGAAAGATCAGGATCAACGCGGCGATCACCACCAAGAGCGCGATCGATGCGGTATAACGGCTCAGAGCCAGGCCGCCTTCCGCGATCGGCTTGTCGAGAAAATCGCCCAAGGTGGCTCCGAGCGGCCGCGTCAAAATGAATGCAGCCCAAAACAAAATGACCCGCGAAAAGCTCGTGAGGTAGTAAAGAAGAGCGGTCAACAAAAGTAATCCGCCGAAAACAGCGGCAGCGCCGAGATAGCCCATTTCATTTGTGTCGGCCACCCAATCGCCAAGCGCCGTCCCCAGCGTCTGTGAGAACATGATCGTCACCCAATAAAAAATTTCGACCTTCGGCGTGCTCACGGTTTCGATCGATATGCTCCCGGTGGACCACCGCCAGATCAGAAGCGACGCAATCACACAGATGAGCAAAATGGTTGAACCGCCGGTGTAGCCGATGCCAAGCGATCTCGTGCAATAATCGGCCAGCGTCGTGCCGACCGTAGTCGTGGCGACAATCGTCAGCCAGTAAAGGAACGGATGAAATTTTTTGGCACGGATCTGGACTAGGACCGCGACGACAAAAATAACGCCGAATATTCCTGTGCCTATAAGGTAGCCTGTGCCCTTCGCCTCCGGGGTCGTTTCGCCGAGCCACGACATGGTTACGGCGTCACCGCCAGTTTCGCCGAGTGTTGTCGCGAGGATCTTAACGATCCAAAACGCAAGCGTAACCTGCGGAACCTTTGTGGCCACACTGTCGAAGTTCGAGTCACGCGCTTGCATTAGTTTGCATCAGTTTCCATTCGGTTTGCCTCGGTTCGCAACGAATTTGGCGCAGCGACGCACATTTTGAGCCTGTAATCTATAATCGTTCGCGCGCTGTTAAAAAGCCATCTGATGACCTGCTGGCTAGAATCAATTTCGAATAGAGCGTATTCCCGGCAAAGAATGCGACTCTGGCATCGAGGGAATTCGCGTGTCAGAGAAAATTTAAGGTTCCTCGACTTCGCCCGGAATGCATAGTAACGACGTGTCGGTGTTACTCTTCCGCTTCGCAGCTGCGCTTTGCTTCCTGGCCGTCGCCTTGGGAGCGTTTGGCGCGCATGGTCTGCGATCGACTCTCGAATCGCGCGGAATGGTCGATGTTTGGAACAAGGCAGTGTTTTATCAGTTCATCCACGCAATCGCTCTTCTCATGCTTGCCCTGTACGGGACCATTAATCGCGCTGCGTGCTGGCTGCTGCTTACGGGGATTTTGCTGTTTAGTGGGAGCTTGTATCTGCTTGCGCTTATCCCGCAGGCGCGGGATTGGCTGGGACCGATTACTCCCGTGGGCGGCCTTTGTTTCCTTGCCGGCTGGGCGTGGTTGATCGTCGCGCCGACGAAGTGATCGTAGGGTAACCGCCTCGGTTGCCGTTTTCGGGCCCGGCTGGCCAAGCGCCTGCCTTACAGCTGCGAGATAGGGTTTCAAGCGAATTGTTTTCTGATATACTTCGCCCTTGATGTTCAACGCCGTTTCCGAAGCACAGCGCGATGTGATCACGGTAGTCGTGTTTATCGCGACATTTTTTGTCGCGCTGGGGATTGGCCGTTTCTTAAAGCGTCGCGCCGGGGTTCAGCTCGGCCTGTTCTTTCGGCTTTTTTGTTTAATCCTCGCCTTCTACGCCGCGATCACAGTTTACGGAGTTCGTGCACCCTGGCGCTATCATGTTGGAGCAGCGGCGATTTTGCTTAGCACTGCATTGATTGTCGCTCTGGTTAACCGCTACGTTTGGGACTTATACTTCGAAAAGAAACGGCACACACCGATTCCGCATTTTCTGCGTGAGGTAGCCAGCGGAATCATCTTCCTGATCGTACTGCTCTTTATTCTGAGTTACGGCTACCATGCCGAGGCCCAATTGAAAGGGCTGCTGGCAGGCTCCGGCGTAGTTGCAATTATTCTCGGCTTCGCCGGGCAGAATCTCTTTGCCGGAATTATTGGCGGAATATCGATTCAAATCAATCGGCCCTACAAGGTCGGCGATTGGTTAAAGGTCGGCGACACCTACGGGGAGGTGCGTGAGATCAATTGGCGTTCCACCCGGCTCTGCACGAACGACGACATTTATCTCGATATCCCAAATAACGAAATGGTGAGCCACCAGATTGTCAATCTCCACTATCCGACAGAAACCCATGCGATGCGGATTCGTGTCGGAGTGGAATACAAAAACCCTCCCAATCTCGTGAAAGACGCTCTGCTTCGAGCAACCTCTACAGCTAAAGGCGTTCTGGCGGAGCCTAAGACAAAGATCTTTCTGGTCGATTTTGGGGAATCAGCCTGCATCTACGAGATCAAGTACTTCATGGGCAACCATGCCAAAATCAATGAGATCAATGACGCCGTTCGCACAAACGTTTGGTATGAACTCAAGCGCCGAGGCATCACGATTCCGTTTCCAATTCGCACGTTGCAAGTGCAGCGCAGAACAGCCCTTTCAGCGCAGGAAGAACAGGGGGAGGCATTGTCCATTCTTCGCGGGGAACCGATCTTCGAGTCTTTATCCGAAGAACAACTCAGTCACGTGGTTCAGGAGGCGCGCCTCAAACTTTTCGGGCGTGGCGAACCGGTGATCGAGGAAGGCGCCGCGGGCGATTCGATGTTCGTGATGCTGCGCGGCGCGGCGAACGTTTTCGTGTCAAAAAACGGATCGAAATTCCAGGTGGCAACACTGGGGGCCGGCGATTGTTTCGGCGAAATGTCGCTGCTCACCGGCGAGCCGCGCAGCGCAACCGTGCGCGCGGACGTCGATTGTTACGTCATGGAAATAGGTAAGCCGGTGATGGCCGAAGTGCTGCGCGACGCGGGGAGTTACCTGGTGCAATTAAGCGAGTTGCTTGCGCAGCGGAAAATGGAAACCGAAGGGGTGCTGAAAGAGATTGGGCGTACAGACGAACACGCATTAAAGGAGCGCCAATACACCGCGACATTTTTGCAGCGGCTAAGGACCTTTTTTGAACTGTAACATTCGTCTGAACGCAAAATTCTATCTGGACGAGGGCGCAAAATCCGGTTATAGGGCTTCGCGGGATCGAAAGAGATGAGCAAGGAGCGGACGAGGGCAGCGTATAATTCGGGCAACAGTTTACGTATCCTGGTGGTAGAAGATCACAGCGACACCTTGGAAGCGTTGTCTCGCCTTCTGCATCATTTCGGCCACGAGATTTCCACCGCGGATGGCGCCCGGAGCGCCCTGGACATGATCAACTCGAAAGAGTTCGATGTCGTGCTGTGTGATATTGCCCTGGCTGACGGCAATGGTTACGACGTTGTTGCCAAGGCGAAACGAAAACGACCGCTCAAGGCCGTAGCGCTCTCTGGCTTTGCGGGGCTTGACGACATCGAGCGCGGCAGAAAAGCTGGGTTCGATTTTCATCTTGCCAAGCCGGTGGATTTTCACGAACTGCGCAGCGTACTCGGCCAGATCGCGGCTTAGCTGCATCGAAAGATCGGATCGCGCCGCCTGGTGCGCTCTTAAAACGCGAACTAGTGCCCTCGCCTCTCCCATTGAAGCAAGGGGAGAGGATTGAGGTGAGGGGTTCCAATGTTGTGAACAGTTTATCGAATGAGACCCTCGCCCTCCCCTCTCCCTTAAAGGGCGAGGCGACCCCAGCGCGCCTCCGGACCACAAGAGCCGACCAGTTGTGCTCAACTTGCTTGTTTCATTTGAGCTATTAGATTGTATCAATTGAATAAACGCTTGAACTTGTGAAAACGGCAACTCTCCAGAAAAATACGGCCGTCGGAAAATCGATGCACCCAACTGAACTCATTCAAAGGATTCAAAAGGGGCTGCGCTTTTCTGAGCTGAAGACTTTGCAAGACACCCTCGACCTGCCATTTGAGAAGCTTGCGGCGAAACTTTGCATTTCACGTTCCACTTTGCAGCGGCGCAAAGCGGCGGGGCGACTGTCTCCGGATGAATCGGACAAAGTTATTCGCTATTCGCGACTTGTTCGACAAGCTGCAGACTTTTTCGGTGATATCGAAAAGGCCCGAGCCTGGTTGAAGCACCCCCAGGTACGGTCTTGGTGACGCTGTGCCACTCGACTATGCGAGGACCGAAGCAGGCGCGCGGGAAGTTGAGAACTTGTTAGGCCGGATGAAATACGGGGTCTATTCCTAAGACCTCATGGGTTCAGCCTGGCGTATTGTCGTGCAGAGCGAAGCATCAACGGCTTTTTCAGGCGAAGGCGCCCGGCGCTACGGCGGCCGTTGGAACTCGCGGAACGTTCGCGTCATTTACGCTAGCGAACATCAATCGACCGCAGCGCTGGAGGTCTTCGTCCATAACAAGCCCTTTAACCCAAACGAAAAGTACAAGGCTTTTCGCTTGGAATGGCCCGATAGTCTTACCCAGCGATTTCCAGCAGAAAAATTGCTAGCGCATTGGCGGGTTTTCCCATCCCCGGCGGAGATAAAGGAAATTGGCGATCGCTGGGTTCAGGAGCGCCGTTCCGCAGTATTGGCCTTACCGAGCGTGATCAGTCCCGCCGACACAAATTTTCTTCTCAATCCTGAACACCGAGATTTCAAACGCATCCGCATCGCGCCGCCGATCGATTTCGAGTTCGACTCGCGGCTGTTGAATCGCTGACGAACTGTCTTGATAATGGCCGCGAGACCGTACAACTCACCCAGCCGGCGGACCTTGAAAATAGAACAAAACAAAACGACTCGCATCGAACAGTCCGTGTCCGATTATCACCGGCCAGAGATTGCGACCTGACGCGAGCACTAGCAGGCCCATCAAAACGCCCAGAGTGCCAGTGATCGCGATTCCGAGTGGATTCTGATAAGCGTGCGCCAGCCCGAAGAGCGCGCCTTGCACGATACAAGCGACTATCCATGCGCCGCGGCTGCCGCCAAACAACATGGCTAGTCCTTGCATGAGAAATCCGCGAAACGTGAACTCCTCGTAAAAGCCTGCTCCAATCAATGCGTAGAAAACGCCAAGAACTGCCAGCTCGAGATTTCCCCGCACATCCTTGAACTTGCTGAGGTCACGGCGAAACCCGGCCTTTTCCGAAACATACATGGCGATAAAAACGATCGTGGCCAACCCAATTCCGATCATGAACGTGCGCGTCCAACTCTCCGGCCGCTTCAGTCCGATGTCGGCCAATCTCTCGCCACGCAACAAAACCAGTCCGCAACCAACTGCGACCAATAGCATTTTCCCAATCGCGTCCAAGACAAATCCCCGCTCCAAATTGATCGGCACAGGAACAAAAGCACCGAGAACGGCATCGAGGAGAAACGTCACCGCTACGAGTACGATGATGTCGATCAAATAACGCCACCGAGGAGGAGGGCGACTTTCTTCCGTAGTCTCAACATCGCTTCCCGTCACTCGCAAGAAGTAATCCCCGCAGCGTAAAACCGGAAGACAAATCTGATCAACAACGTTCCAGGGGCGGGGAATTGAGCCGACGAGAGTCGAGCGACATAGACGAAGCCCGAAGGGTGAGCGAGCAGGAGCGAGCGAATCAATCGAAGCCCAAGCTCGCGCACATTCGAAAAGAGTCTCAGACGCGCAAAGCTTAGAAGAACGTTCCCGGCGGGAATGGAGCCGATGGGAATCGAGCGACATAGACGAAGCCCGCAAGGGTGAGCGAGCGGGAGCGAGCGAATCAATCGAAGTCCAAGTTCACGCACATTCGAAAAAAGTCTCAGACGCGCAAAGCTTAGAAGAACGTTCCCGGCGGGAATCGAACCCACATTTAAGGTTTAGGAAACCTCCGTTCTATCCGTTGAACTACGGGAACCGCGATATTGGCGATTTTAGATTTCCGATTGCCGATTGCAAACCACGTAACGCGGTCTGGCCGCCGGAGGTTGCCGCGTAGCAGGACACAATCCTTAGGCTAGGCTGCAATTACACGGCGATACAGCGTCTCGTAGCGAGGCACGATGCGATCTGCTGAGAAGTTTTCGCGTGCTCGAGTCCGATTGCGTTCACCCATTTCGCGCGCCGCCGTCGGAGATTCGACCAGCGCGTCTAACGCGCCAGCAGCCGCGGTTACGTCCCCGAATGAACTTAGAGGATAAGACTCTCCTAAAACTTCCGGAATGCCACCAACGCGAAAGGCCACGACCGGTTTTCCATAAAACATCGTCTCAAGAATGCTCAGGCCAAAGCTTTCGTATTCCGATGTGTAGAGTCCTGCGTCCGCGGCCTGCAAATACTCATCTACCGCAGCTGTGTTTTGGCGAACCATGACAACATCCCGAAGTCCCAATTCATCGATTAATGGCTCGTAGGGATCAAAAGGGCCGCCAGCTAAAACGAACAATCGAATGCGCTCACGGTTCTTCGACGCCGCAATGACGCGCAGTAGTAGATCGATGCGCTTGACCGACCGCAAACTCGACATGTGCAGCACAAGAAATTCGTCCTTGATGCCGAGATCGCGGCGAACTTCGTCGCGGCTTCGTTTCGGGTCATTCGGTGTGAAGAAATTCGGAATCACTTCGATCGGGCGTTTCAAGCGGAAAGTTTCCTGCGTTTGATTCCGAAGATTTTCTGAAACCGCCGTCACGGCATCGGAGTGCACCAGGGCATGCTCGATCGCGGTGCGGTAATCAGAATCCTGGCCGAGCAGCGTCGTATCGGTTCCATGCAAAGTGGTGACGAGGCGCGGAGCTGACGGGCCTAACATCTGCGAAGCCAGGCATGCCGCCAGTGCGTGCGGCACCGCGTAATGAGCATGAAAAAGATCGAGTTGCTGCGAACGCGCCACCTCCGCCATCTTCACCGCGAGCGGCAGAGTGTAATCGGGAGACGGAAACAAAGGGTTGTGCGCAACGTCGACTCGATGGAAGTGAAGGTTATCCTGCGGCAGGTCCAGCCTGACGGGCTGAGCATAACTGAAAAAGTAAACTTCATGGCCGCGCCGGGCCAACTCTGAGCCGAGCGCCGTCGCCAAGATCCCACTCCCGCCAATCAGCGGAAAACATGCAATCCCGATCTTGAGCGGTCCCGATTTCATTACACGTCCGTATAAGCTTTGCCGTAGTCGGAGATTTCGTCGCGATTCACAAACTTCACCCCGGGAGCATCGGCCGTGTTGATGTAATGCTGCTCGCTGGCGCCTGCGACGTAGTGGGTGCATCGAATCACGGATTGCATCCAGGAGAAACGGGTGTCGCGGGTCGGACTGATTTGCTCTGAGCCAAACTCGCCTCCGGCAATTTCCAAAAATCGATCGCCTCCTTTGTGGAGCAGGAATTTCCCGTCGCGATAACGTGCGCGCACGATTTCTCCTTCATGGCGCTGATCAACGAAATAATCTGAAACCGTTACAGCACGCGCTCTGAACCCGGGTGTGCTGGATCGATCCACCCGCAGACCTTCCAACAATCCCATCCGCCGGTACATCTCGAGACAGAAATCGGCGACACTTGAAGCTTTGGTAGCTTTGAAATGCGCAACCAGAGGCCGCCCGATATACCGTGGAAGTTGCCGCGCAGTTTTCTCCTGCCACTGCGGCAGAACACGTTTGACGTAGAGCGGCGAGAACTGCTTTTGGATCCGATTCTCGAACTGAAAATTCAGAGCTACATCCCGGTTGCTGTGTTGGTCTCGCAAAATCGTAATCGTCTCGCGCGGGTCGTGGTCACTATCGTGAAAGAAGAACACGATTTGTCCTCCAATTTCCTTTTGGAGTCGCCGAGCCGTGAGAATTTTAGCGACCAAATAGCGCTTGGGAAAAAATCCGCACGGTTGCTGGCCGAAACAAATAATCGGGTGGTCCATGCCTCAAAGCGAGCGTCATACCCCGGCGGGAGCGTCCGCACTGCGAAACACAGTTTCCTGCAGGATCGGCGCCAGCATCAGCACAGCCGCACATCCAATAAAATTGTACCAGAGGTAACCGATATTCGTCGTCGCGAACAGGACGAACACGAGCGTTTGCGCAATGAGCGCCGCGAAAAACACCGCGGACCCGGTGACTCGACGAATAAAGAAAGCTGCCAGGAAAAGACCGAGAATGCTGCCATAGAAAACCGAGCCCAGGATGTTGCCCGCTTCAATGAGGTTCTCGACCAGACTGGCAAATGAAGCGACCCCGATTGCGATCAAACCCCAGACGGCCGTCAACGCCTGTGCCGCGATCACGTAATGATGGTCGCTCGCATTCGGGCGAATCAACGGCCGATAGAAATCAATGGCAGTCGTGGAACCGAGTGCATTCAGAGTTGCCGCCGTCGCCGACATGGTCGCGCACAAGATCACTGCGATGAGTAATCCGACAATTCCGTGCGGCATTTGTTGAAGAATAAAAGTAATGAACACGTAATCCGATTCCTTGCTCTTTGGGTCCACGCCGGCTTGCACGAGAACTGCCTTTGTTCGATTGCGTAATTCGCCAGCCTGCGCTTCGAGCTCGTGCAACCTGGACATCGCCGCATCGCGCTCGTTTGGCGACGCATCGGCGACAGCGCGAATGGCATCGCGCTTTTGCGCGAACACTTCATCGAACTGCGTCTGCAAAACCGTTAATTGTGGCGCATAGCCGTTCTCCAGCGCGCGTTCGTATGCAGGTTGATTAAAATAAACGGGTGGCTTTTCGAATTGGTAAAACATGAAAACAATCGCGCCGAGCAGCAGAATGAAAAATTGCATCGGCACTTTTACGACGGCGTTGAAGAGCAAACCGAGACGACTTTCCTTGAGCGACCCGCCGGCGAGATAACGTTGTACCTGCGATTGGTCCGCTCCGAAATAGGACAATGCCAGGAAAAACCCGCCAATCAGACCCGACCAGAATGTATATCGCTTGTGCGGGTCGACCGAGAAATTGACGGCCTCCAGCTTGCCCATTTTACCCGCTACCGACAGCGTGCTCTCAAACGAGAGATCGGGCGACAGCCGGTAAACCGCGACGGCAAATGCAATCGCCATGCCGACCAGGATCACAATCATCTGGTAGCGCTGGGTGATGCTTACAATTTTTGTGCCGCCCATGACGGTGTAGATAATGACGAGTCCGCCCGCGAGCCATATGGTCAGGTCCAGGCGCCACCCGAGCACGGCTGAGAGAACAATGGCTGGCGCGTAGATCGTAATGCCGGCGGCAATGCCTCTCTGGACGAGAAAGAGAAACGCGCCAAGTAGCTGCGTTTTACGATCGAACCGCTCTCCGAGGTACTGATAGGCCGTGTAAACCTTTAGCCGCTGGTAGATCGGAACAAAGACTGCGCACACAACAATGAGTGCGAGGGGCTGCCCGAAATAATTCTGGATGAAACCTACGCCGCTCTCATAGGCCTGGCCGGGCATCGAGAGAAACGTGATCGGCCCTGCCTGTGTCGCGAGAACGGACAGTCCAATCGTGGCCCAACCGATACTCGCATCGCCTTTTAAATATTGACGCAAAGAGGCGCTTCCGCGGGTTCGCCAAAGCCCGTAAAGCGGAATCGCCAGGATCGTGGCGATCAAAACAAGGTAATCCAGCCGGTTCACAAGAACCGGACAGTAAAGAGGTAGAGCAACACCACCTCCACTGCAAAAAGCGAAAGCGCCAGGCCGTACTCCTTGCGCCACGAGCGCGCATCTGGATCGCTATCGGGTCGCATTCATTTTCCCAATGACAACATGTTTGCGAATAACCGGTAAGCTCCCGGTACGCCAGCCGGCAGTTGCCGAAACCAGGAATAACTCGTGTAGATAAAGAAACCTTTGCCTGACTTCGCAACCAAAAGGCCACCGTCGAGTGGCTTTTCCTTTGGATCGTTGCACGAAAGGACCGGTGTCCACGCGGGATCCCACTTGTTAGGAAAATAAAGCCCGCGTTCCTGAACCCATCCCTCGAAATCTTTCGACGTGATCTTGTTTGGGGTGGTCATCAACGGATGATTCGGCGCCAGAATGCGTACCTCCGCATTTTCGTCAGTGACGCGGTCGCGTGAAATCTCCAACGGATACGGCCCGAATTGGTTGGTCTTAAGATCCGCCAAAGTGTTGTACTGCGCGATTACAACTCCGCCATTTTTAACGTAGGCAAATACCTCAGGCAACCAGTTCGAAATTGCCCCCTGTGTGTTATAGGCACGGATGCCGAGCACGACCGCAGAGAATTGCGCGAGGTTTTTTGCTGTGATCTCAGGTTCGCTCAAGATTTTCACTGAGTATCCCAGCTGTCTCAGGCTTTCCGGGACGTCGTCGCCGGCGCCTGGAATATAACCAATGCGATCACCCTTCTTTCGAACATCAGCTCGAACAAGTTTTGCTTCCGCCGGAGGCATGAGCGTCTGAACGCCAATATGCGGATACGAAATGCGCACACGCCCTAACGAATAGTCGCGACCATCAATCGAAACGATTGCTCGCAACGTTCCTTCGCTGTTTTGGTTTGGCGGTTTGACGCTGAACGTAGCGACCGTCTCGGCATCGGCTGCTTTCAAATCGATCGGGACGGACGCCGGAGAAACTTCCCATCCCTGCGGCACCGCCAGTTTAAGTCTTCCTTTCACCGGACCGATGGCTGCGGTGACATGCACTGTCACAGGTTTTGGTTCGTTGGTCGGGAATACGAACACCGTGTCCGCGAGGTTCGCGTAAGCCGGCGGTGCAATGACTAACGACCGTCGCACTTCGCCCGCCACCGGGTCGACCGTGCGATATTTCGTATCCAGCAAATAATGCAGTTCCTGTCCGTTCACCTCAAAAACTATTTCGATCGGAACAGCGGGCGGATTTTCGGGCAGACCAATCAGGTTTTGATCATCCACAGCGAACGCGCCGAGAGTCCCACGTTTGCGGAGCCAGTATGGCTGCGAATACGGCGTGTTCTCCGGGATTTTGCACGACAGATCCTTACTGACGAGTTCGTTCATCGGAAGCGTCGCACCGATTTTCATCGAGTCGCCGGTGTTGGGAAATTGTACTTCCTGCAGTGTGACCGGAACATTCGAGCGGTTTATTGCCTCGAGCTTTATTGCCGCTGTTTGCCCTGGCGTGAAGGTTTCATTTGCGGTCGAGGCTTCGACATGCAAGCCGAGACATGCGGCGATGATCTTGTCCAACTCCGCTTTTTTCTCCGGGATCCAGGAGTCATCATTAATTTCATTCATCGCCTGCCGTAGTTTCAACAAGTCAGATACCGAGGCGGCGGGATCGGCGGGCTTAAACTTCGAAATGATCTGCCCAATTTCTGCGGCAATGGAGTCCGAATTCGGAACTCGCGACCAGGTCGTATCGATGTTGTCGAAAAGCGAGTTCGTCATCGGCTGGCCTTCCAATGGTTTGAAATATTCCTTTCGGACCCCGCGGCGGGGAGGGCTGCCTACGCCCTGGCTCTTGTGCATGCTTAGACTTGCCGCCGCGATTTCCGTATACGCTTTCCCAAGAAGCGGATTGTAACCGCCCGCTTCCAACACCGTCAGGCCCGTTGGATCGAATGGAAGATTGCGGTTCGTAAAGAAAAACGGTGAGGTGTTCCAAACAAGCCGCGTCGGACGCCACGGTTTTACAAAAGCCAGTTGCTCCGGAAAACGATTGGGATCGCCCGCTGCCGAGAACGCTTCCTCAGCCAGAATAGCTGACGCGGTGTGATGACCATGCGTCCGCTGATCCTGCGGACTGAAGCGCGTCACCATTACGTCCGGTCGAAACTTCCGAATAACCCAGACTACGTCGGACAAAATTTTGTCGTGATCCCAGATGCGCATCGTTTCGTCAGCAGTCTTGGAAAACCCGAAATCGATGGCTCGTGTGAAGAATTGCTTACCGTGGTCGATGCGTCGCGCGTCGAGCAATTCCTCTGTTCGAATCACGCCGAGGCGCTCGCCCAGTTCCGGCCCGATTAAGTTCTGACCGCCGTCTCCGCGCGTGATTGAAAGGTAAGCGCTGTCATAAAGTGAGCCGTTCGCCCACAACGCCATCAGATTGGTGTTCTCATCATCGGGGTGCGCCGCGATGTAAAGAACGCGACCGAGCACGTTGAGCTTTTGTAGTGCGAGCTGAATCTCGCTGGCATTCATCTGTTCTAGAGACAACAACGGCGGCGCATCGGCGGAATTGGCCGTGCCCGCGACAGCGAGGATGGCAACCACGACGGCTGCTCGCCAACAGCGGTTTCTGTAGCGGCGGTCTCTGACCGCCGATCGTGCGCTGCTATCGTGCGTTGCGCGCAGCGGCGCACTTTCAGGTGAGCGTCCCATCGAGGCTATCGTCCCAAGTCCGAAATAGCCCGCGTTACTTGTTGACGTCCTGCTTCGCCTCGAGCCGGGTGATCAGCGCCTGGATACTCTGCTTCTGCGCATCCGTAGGAGCGGCAGCCTGTGCTTTTTTAGCATCGCTCTCCGCGCCTGCAAAATCACCTGCCGCAGATTTGATACGGGCTTGAGCTAGACTTCCATATACTCCCTGCGGAAATCGTTTGGCGACTTCCTTGAAGATCTCCATCGCTTCAGCACTCCGCTTCTGATTCTGCAACTGTCGCCCATACGAATAAAGTTGCGGTGCAGTAGCAATTTCGAGGGCATGATTCCAGGTGGTTTTCGCTTCATCCGGACGATTCAGGGCTTTAAGGATGTCCGCTTTGGTGCTGAGATTATCGAACCTTTTCTCATTCTGAATTGAGGCATCGGCCCAGCGCAATGCTTCATCGAGATTGATTTTTCTCGTTAAGCAAAATTGCGCCGCTTCGTCCAAAGCCTGCCAGGTAAACTGACCGCGTCCCTTCAACTGCGCTCGAATATTCTCCAACGTCTCCGCGTCATTGACGGAGACAGTAAACGGAACGCCCAACCTCTCCCACTTCAGCGTCGCTGCGGTCGAAGTTGGCTTCAAATCCTCAAACTCGAATTCAAGCGCCTCTTTCATCTCGGCGAGTGGCCTGGGTTTCACATCCAAGCGCAAAGCATCTTCTTTTTGGTCGTAGCTGTAGCTTCCCCACGCGGTGTTGGTCTTTGAAAAGATGATTGTCCATGAATCCGGGTTCGGAATCATGTGCAAACCATAAACTCCTTTAGCGAGCGGCTTACCCTCTATGGAAACCGGATCACTGAATTCAATCGTAGTGTTTTCATTAGCGCCCGCGCGCCAAACTTTGCCGTAGGGAACGAGGCCGCCCCAAATTTTCCGCCCATTCACCAGAGGACGATGATATTTAATCGTAATATCGGTCAGCGCGATTTGCTGTTTGGCTTCGGCAGCCTGGCTGACGTCAGGCAGGTTCAAATCGTTCTGTGCGAAAACGATTTGGCCAACCCCAAGCGCGGCGAGACAAAGAATAAGCGGTTTAAGCGTGATTGTTTTCATATTGTGGCGGTTACCCTTCTCAGATTTTCGACACTCCGCCACCAGATAATTCAAGGATTTTCGGCGCTGTCGGTGAAGGTTGTAAAGGCAAACGTATTCCCCGCGACTAATGAGCAAAAGCTCTATGAAGACAAGAAGCTCGCGCTTTAATCGTTTGGTGACGCGTTATTACCCTGCGAATACAAGCCCGCCGACTCAAGGTGTTAGGACAAAGACAGTGCCTGTCCCGTTAAGCCCGCCTACGGACGTAGTGCCGTAAAAGCCGCCGCTTCTCCAGACCAACTTTGACAAGGAGCGAAAACCGTCAGGTCCGCCGAACGAGTGAAGTACCGGTCTCTGTCCATGGATCGCCTTGGTTTACAGGAGGATTAAGCCGAAATATAACTCCTCCGGAGAGGGGACCGCTACCCCCGGTCGAGGCCGTTCCAAAAATCCTGCCCATGTTGTTAATAATGACTCCGGCCACTGGATTGCCTCCATCCTGTCCTCCGGAAAAGTTGTAAAGGACAGTCTGGGTCCATGAAGCACCGGGCCTGGACGAAGGAAGGAGCTGGAAGACAGTGCCTTCCTGTAGTGAACCTCCACTATCGGTGGTTCCATAAAGAGCGCCGCTTTGGTCGAACTGCAATTGGCCAGAGGGCAGCGTTCCATCGGGCCCGCTAAACGAAAATATGACTGTCTCCGTCCACGATCCCCCTTCGGTGGTCGGCGGAGAAAGTTGATATACCGCTCCCAAATTGTTGGCGCCCCCTAACAAGGTGACTCCATTCAGATTTCCTGCCTGGTCCGCGACCAATCCGCCCGAAGGAAACGCCGCATCACCTGAGCCGGCAAAGCTGTAAAGGATTGTTTCGCTCCAGTTAGTGCCACCACCAGCTTGAGGCGTCACTAGAAAAACCGTTCCAAAGCCATAGGCGCCTCCCTCCCGGGTGACACCATAGAATCCGGGATTTGCAGGCAGCAATTCGGCATTCGGAATCATTCCATCCCTCGCCGAGCTGCCAAAGCTGTAAAGAGCACGCTCTTTCCACTGACCTCCGGGATTCTCGGGTGGCCTTACTCCAAATACAGTGCCCATGTTATGCGCACCACCTTCCTCAGTGGTGCCAAATAATCCCCCCGAAGGGGAAATGGTCAGGGAACTCACGGGCACTGCGCCATCTGGTTGTCCTGCAAACTTGTGCAGCACGGACTCAGTCCACGGTGCGCCTCCGCCCTCCGGCGGAGCCAAGCTGTAAACGATGCCGTTTCCATCGACGCCGCCGATGGTAGTGCCGTAAAGGTTGCCCTGCTGGTCGAACGCCACGCCGGCTCGAGGATTCTGCCCATCGTGGCTAGAGCTAAAGTCGTAGAGGGTTGTTAGCGTTTGGGCAAAGGCTCCGGTTCCACCTAGGAGAGTTACGCTCAGCGCCAAGCTGACGGCTCCGATAAATAGAGCCATTTCTTTTTTCCGTCTATTGTTGTTCATAAACTTACTCCTTGTTATTTCTCAATGCTTGAAACATCTATCCATTGTCATCCTTTCACTGTAACACTGCACTACTGACATGACGGCATTCTCGGCGGAAAGCAGCTAGCTGGATCCGTAAGAATAATGGTGTGTTGCCCGGACGCAGGGTTGTTGATCGAGAGTTGGGCCTGCTTGCCGTTGATGGTCACGGTAAAGGGCTGATCGTCGACCGTGATGGTGACCTGCTCGCCGGAGTGGCTCGTGTCAGTGAGGGTAAGCTTGGCCTGCAATCTGTGGGCGCTGCCATTGGACTGGCAGCGGGCCTGGAAGGAAACCAGATCTTCACATGGAATCCCGCCCGATCCGCCGCTCACTGTCCACATTAATGCATGATCCAGATTATCCCCGGCGACCGTGGCGGTCCCGACAATCTGGCCGAGATCGTTTATGCCCTTCGCAACACTGTAATGGCCGCCGGGCCAGACGCCCAGGTCGATCGCCATCCCACCGCGCCAGAGGATCGCATGAGAGTCTATGCTAGGAGAGCCTGCATAGCCCACGACATCGCCGGAATCGTTCACAGCGGTAGTGGTGGCGGAGAAAAATCCGGCAGGAATCGGCAACTGGTGGATCCTGGGCGTGCTGTTGGGGTTCGTGATGTCATACTCCCAAATGGCCGGCTTATTCGTAAGATTGTCCAGACCGGCAATGAGGCCCGTATTATTAATTGCCTTGGCTTGGCCTGGGCCGAGGTCTGTCATTTGGCCATTACGCCAAAGGAACCCGTCAATAGCCGTGCCGACCGCGCTATTGCCAACCACGTGGGTCAAATCGTTGATCCCGTAGGCTTCGCTGTAGTTCAAGGGGACACCTTGACCTAAAAAGCCGAGATCCACGGCCTCCGTGTCCTTGCTTAGCCACAAGGCGGCGTGGGTGAAAAAATTCGGCTCGGCCTATTTACCCGTACCCACGAGCTGGCTCAGGTTGTTGATGCCGTGGGCCCTGGTGTGAACTGATCCGTAGTCGGGGTCGAAACCGGCCAGCGGTGGTAACACAAATGCATGGCCGGTGGGATTCCAATAGATGCCCTGGTAAACATTATCGCCATAAACCTCTGAGCCGGCCATCTCCCTGCTGCCATTGACGTGCTCTGGGATCGCTGTGCTGGCAGGACTAAAGTTGTCCGCGAAGCCGATGATCACTCCGGTGTTTGCGTCCCAGAAAGGCCGCTTAAAGGCAAAGGTGTTGTCGTTCGCCAAACCGACAATTACCGGCTGGTTGTTAATCGCCAAGCCACTTGAAAAAGTTCCTCCGGGAATCAGCCCCAAGTCTCTGATGATGATCTGTGAGCCGCTTGCGGTGTTATGTTTGATCGACTTCGCTTTCCTCGGCATTTATCGTTACGCTCAGCGCAAGGCTGATAACTGCAATAAGTAGTTTCACAATCTTTTCCTTCCTGTTACTGTTCACTTACTCTTTTGTTATTTCTAAATGCTTAAAGTTCCGCGTCCGCAAGAGCTTCGCTAGTGCTGTTTTGTCCCCCCGCAACGAGGACCCGGCCATTGGGCAACAAAATCGACGTCGGAGAATAGCGTCCCGTGGCGAGGCTATCGGTGTTCTCGAAGACGATGGAAGCGTTGCCCGCGCAAGGCTGTACCAACATCAGGCCAGCACCGACAAAAATAAGCAGGAACGTGATCCGTCGCCCAAGAATCACACCGACCGGTCGAAGACCCGCGATTAGAGAATACAATGTTATTTTCATAGTTAAGTTTCCCAATCCGATCAGGGCAATGGGATGACGTAGTTCGTCAGGATCCCCGTCGTTCGATCAAAGGTCCTGGCCGGCCTGGCCTCTGCATTGGTGACGAGGAACGCAATCGCTCCCACGCAAGGAGGCCCAACGTGCTGGAACGTCACCTGGCCATTGGCGTTCGTCTGGCCGACGACGGTCTCATCGAGCCAGTAATCGTCGAGGAAGTGGCCGGTAACCCTCACGCCCGACAGCGGGACGCCCGCCTCGTTCTTCAGGGTCAGCTTGGCCTTCGCTTTGGCGGACCCCTGATCGCAAAAGGCGGGGCCCTTCCCTTGCGTTTGGATATTGGTCACCTGGATGCAATTGCTGGTGCAGGGCTGGCCAGGAACCAATTTCACCAAGCGCTGACCGGATTGGCCGATGATCATCCGGGCCAGGATTTGCCCGCTCGCGTTCATCGGTCCGACGTTGGTGAGGACGCTTCCGCCATAGGCCGGCGAAACAAGAGCAGCGAGGCCCTGCAAGAGACCGCTCGGACCGGCCGCGATCTGCCCGGTACTCTGAACCGTGGCCGTGATGTCCTGGGCATCGTTGATCGAACCGACGCCGGCCCCGCTCAAGCCGCCGGTCCCTACGAACCCGATCTGTTGCCAAGTCCCGTTGTGGTAGCGGAACGGGTAGACAAGGTTCTCCGCCCCGGTGTTGACCAGGAAGCGAGCCTGGTCGCCCGCGTCGTTGATGCCTACCGAAGAGTTCTCCAAAAGGAAGTCCCTAGGAGGAGGTGTCAGCGCGATCACGCTGCCGAGATCGCCGAGGTGATACCAATGGCCGACCGTGGCCACCGTTCCACCCGGGCTGATCCCGAGCGGGGTTTCCGCAGGGAAGCCCTGCGTGATGAGGTTGACCATACCGCCAGTCTCGGTCCACATAAAAGGAATCTGAACGCCGGACGACGTCGAAGCGTAGCCGACAGCCCGATTGTTGTCGTCGATCCCGATGGCGATCGAGTCGTGGGTCCCCGGTAGTAAGCCCATGTCGATAGGCGTGTAGGTGTTACCGTTGGGCTTCCACGCCGCAGCGTGACCAAAACCTAACAGGCCTCCGAACCCAGAGATCCAGCCCAGGTTGTTGATGTCAGAGGTAGTGACGCCGTTGACCCCCGGGACGCTAGGCAAAACGGTTCTCTCTCCACCCTTCCACACGACTGGCTCGAGGGGAGGCAGGCACGAGGACCCACAGCCCGGGTCGGGATACGAGTTTCCGGTGACGTCTCCCGCGTCATTCATCGCGGCGCCGAACGCTGCGGTGGCCACGAGGTCGACGACGTAGACCGACGCGATGGCTTCGGGACTCTGGGGTTCGCTACCGCCAGGGTCCGCTGCCAGGACGGTAGCCGGTTTGACGAGAGTAGAGACGATGGCTAAGAAGGCGGCTAACAGTGTTATCTTTTTCATAGGATTTTCCTTTTACCTGTGGTTTACCTAACGACCGCAGATCCGAAAGGACGGTACAGCCCCCAGGTTAAACCTCCGCGCCAAATCCAGATCTATTCGATGATCTTTGAATAGGTGCTCGCTATTTTCTGTGCTCTGCCTTTCTTGTGAAAGGCTGACCATTTCCTGTCGAATGCTCACCGAACTACTGACATGACGACATTCTCGGCGGAAAGCAGCCAGCTGGATCCGTAACCACAATCGTGTGTTACCCGGGCGCAGGGTTAGATACCAGTTTTTCGCTGAATCTGTCTATAGGACCTTGGTCGTACGTAGAATTGCGTATCTCAAATCTTTGTGTCGCGGCTGCGAGCCGCAGCGTGCGACTTGCGTGCTTAAGAATTGCATCGGACCATATTCAGCCATATCGCGATTTGGTTACGATGAAGCTCTTGTCGGTCAACGTGGGACTCCCACGCGAACTTGAATGGAAGGGCAAAGTAGTCCGCACGTCCATATTCAAGGCGCCTGTTGGTGGTCGCATTCGAGTGTCGAGGCTTAACCTGGACGGCGATCAGCAATCTGATCTGTCCGTGCACGGAGGAATCGACAAAGCTGTTTACGCCTATCCATCGGAGCATTATCCATTCTGGCGCCGAGAACTTCCCGGCGCAGACCTTCCGTGGGGAGTTTTCGGCGAGAACTTCACAACCCATGGATTACTCGAGGACATCCGTATTGGTGATCGCCTCCGGATCGGGTCTGGAGAGTTCGCGGTCACCCAACCCCGAATGCCGTGCTTTAAGCTCGGTATTCGCTTCAACCGGCCCGACATGGTGAAGCGTTTCCTGGAGAGTGGCCGCACCGGATTCTACCTTGCGGTTGTTAAAGAAGGAGAAGTCGCCGCTGGCGACTCAATAGAGTTGATCGAACGAGATGAACACAATGTTACGGTCGCCGATGTTGTGAATCTCTATGGCAGAGATGCGACAAACCAGGATATGTTGCGCCGCGTGAGCCAACTACCCTCGCTTCCAGAGAGCTGGCGAGAGTACTTTCGTAAGCGCCTTTGGAACCCGGACACCTTATAATGGGGTAGCACTTTGTTTGTTTCCGTTTTATCGGCGTGTTTTTAAGAACAGCGTTAATTCCCCGAAGAGGAACTGAAACGAAATCGGACCGCGCGATGCCGACGCATTCTCGTCGTGTCTCGCTTCCGAAAACATGAGGTAGAAGAGCTCGGAACCGGGACGATATCACTTACAGGGCGATATTGATTGTTGTCAGAACATCGAGCGGTCCCAAGTCGAAAAAAAGCGCACGTCTCGTCGTCGATCCAGCGCATCGCAACTAAACGAATTCTAATCAGATCGCTGTCTAGAGCATCTGCCAAAAAAAGTTTCCGACTACCACATTTTGTACTTGTACTATTTGGCATGTTGTGGTGTGAAGCTGGTTGTTGCGCAGCGATTGCCTGGAGCCTAACGGAGAGAACGCGAGTGATGGGGAGTTGCTCGTGGCGATGGAAGCTGCACCCAACAAGCGCAGCTACCGGCGCTTGGCAGCGATGCGGGCGCTCCTCCGGGGGTGGCCGCGGGCTGAGGTGGCGCAGGTTTTTGGTCGAAGCGAGCGGATGGTGAGGCTCTGGATTTTAGCCTTCAATTCAGGCGGGATCGATGCCCTGGCGAGCAAGCCGCGTCCGGGCCGGCCGCGCAAAGTGAAGCTGGAGCGGGTGCGCGATCTGCTGGTGCCAGTGCTGGAAGAACCGGGGAAAGCAGGCCAGGGTCACTGGACCGGAGTGAAGCTTCACGGCTGGTTAAAAGAGCAACTCTGCCTGGAACTGGGCTATCGCACCCTCATTCGTTATCTGCATCAGCTCGATTATAATCTGCGCGTCCCGCAGCGCTGGCCCGAGCGGCAGGATGAAGCTGAGCGCAAAGCTTTCCTCGAGCGCCTGGCGGAGCTGCGGCAGGATCCCACAATGGAACTGTGGTATGGCGACAAGTGCGGGGTGAAAGGCGATCCGCGACCGCGCCGGCGCTGGACGGCACGCGGCAGCCGCCCGCGCGTGCCCTACTTAGGCGATCACATCCGGGCCAATGTGGTCGGCGCAGTCTGCCCTGCCACCGGCCAGAGCTTCGCCATGGTCTTCGACGCCATGAATACCGACTGCTTCCAGTGTTTTTTGGATCAATTGGCCGAGACCATTCCTCCCGAGTCGGGCAAACGCCGAGTCCTTTTCATCGATAACGCCAGCTGGCATAAAGCGGAGCGCTTGAAGTGGCACCATTTCGAGCGGCAGTATCTGCCCACCTACAGCCCCGACTTCAATCCCATCGAACGACTCTGGCTGCGCTTAAAAGCCGACTATTTCACCGACTTCATCGCCCGCACTCCCGAGCAATTGACCCAGCGCCTACTGAGCGCCCTCAAAGCCTTTATCGACGATCCCTTCACTGTCGCTTCCCAGTGCGCTACTCGGAAATAATTTTTGGCAGTCGCTCTAGCTAGACTATAGTGGCAATGGTACAGCCAGCTTCAGGCATTAGCAAAGCTGGCAGGTTGCAATCGTCATCTTTAGGCTACGTCGCCTTTGTGCCAGGCAGCAACTTCCGAATAGAAACCGAGGCGTTTAATGCGGGCCTTAAATGACTCGAACTTGCGAGCTACTTTCTCATCGTCCAAACGGTCGCCGCCCATCGCCAGACCGGACCAACCGACGTGCCAAAAGAATTCACAGCCTGTAGTCCGCCCTCCGGGCTCTGCTTGCAGCAACACGAGGTCGGTCACTTCGCCAACGCGCGTTGCTCCCTTATGAACAGCAGGGAAATATTCCTCCTTCATGAACTTCACGAATGCTTCGGCGTCCCGTTTCTTCGGCAGCTTGATTTGATACATGATCATGTTTTTATTCCTTTCGTTATTCCTGGCTCAATAGAAAGATGAGTTTGTCACGCACAGACGATTCACTTGGACTCAATACTTGAGTCTTGATAGAAAACGCGCCGGATAATCGCAATGTGGAACTGGCAATGGTCCGAACGCTGAGATCCCGTCCGGCCGCTGCGGGGGCAATCCTGATCAATACGGCCGCGCCATCATCGACTAAGGAGAGCAATTCTACCGAGAGGTCAAACTGCGCATCTACATACCACCGTCCAGCAGGCTGCGCAGGCGTCGCCTCGCTGCCTGTCATGCCTGTTGTTACCGTGCGTATGTATCCGGCAAAATAAGAATACTTGTCTGCCCGAAGTTGATGAACAACAATTGGATTGTAGTTGATTCCTTTGTCCCACCCACCGCGGCGATACTCGACAAAATACGTGAGGGATTGTGGGGAATCGAATTCTATAATTGCTGCTTGTGGAAAGGCAGCGCTAAATTCTCCCAGAGCGCTCAGCTTTAGAATGGTGGTTTCAGGACGAGTGCCGTTTGAACCCACGTGCTGAGTTCTCGAATCAGGTAGCCAACCTTTCTGGGACACATAGGGAGAGCAGAGGCCAGGTCCGGATGGACCATTTCTACCGGCAAATGTTGGGTCATGGCCGATGAATCTTGGATCGTGCGAAGTGCCGTCGTCGTTATTGATGCCGAAGGCCGTACTGCTCATAATACAAAAAGGGTTCGTATAATCTGTGGGATCAATCACCGACCGGGAGTGTTGGAGCCCGTAGCCGTGTCCGTACTCCTGGAGAATCTGGGGCAGACTAGACGCGACGTCGCACACAACTTGGCCGGTACCTTCTTGCAGAACCCCCCACAAGTCCGTTGGCGTGCTCATATATACGGTCACACCATAATACGAATCGAGCTTGATCCCTGCGTCGCTCGCAGCTTTCAGTGCCCAGGAGAACATCGCCGTTCTTGCCTTCTGGTTCCCGAGGGCTGCCAAGGCGTCTTTAAAGTCCTGTTGCTTCTGATCGAGCGTCAGCCAGCCAAAGGTCTTCGAGCCGCTAAGATCTACTTCGCCATACGAAACATCTCGCCAGAAGGTCACGACATTCTCGATGTCAGGCGCCGTAAACATCGCTTCGACGTCCTGCCGATTGATCGTGACGAAGCCCCGCTGGTCATCTTTGAATTTGCACATGAGCACAGCCCATAGCGTCTCTCGGATCATAAGGTTTCCTCCTAAGTGCTACCGATTTGATAAACAATCTTGTGTTACTCCTTGTGCTTGGCTGAGTCGCTGTTACCGAACGGTGCGCTGATCGCAGAACCGAATTACCGTAATCAGGACAGGCCCGCCCTAACGTGGTCACGGATGTAATTAAAATACGGATCATTCTCGTCCATCGCCTTACGGTTGGGCACAACGACGGTTGGAGTTCCACCAAACCATTGATCTACAATCGCCGCCTGCTGCTCCAAATTAAAGTCGCTTGACCAGTCGGGCCCCGGAGGTCCGTAGACATAGACACTTTGGCCTACGGTGTTATTGGCTTGGTTAACAATACCTTCGCAGACCAGGCCGGGTAAGAACGCTGCATGTGCAATCTGCCAGGCGTGGGTTAGCTCATGGATCAGGAGTTGTCCTGTGTTGGGATAAGACCCACTGGTGTACTGGATGGGATCAGGGCTGTCGTAGGCATCGCCGAGGTTGAGGTAAATCTTTTTATCGCCACCAGGCATGGTGAAGGCTCTCCCACCTAGTCCAGATAGATTAGTCAGCCTGATATCGTCATAGGGAAGAGTCCCCTTGAATACCTTCTCCGCGAGATCAATTTCTTCCTGTCTTAGTGAACGCTGTTCAATCAGCGCATTTGTAACCGCGCCGACTACCACTCCAGCTACTACGGCCAGGACCAAAGTCCCACCAAAAGCAAACACCACCACCCCAGCCACGATACCGAACGCGCCACCCAGGCCTAGGTCGCCAAAGATTTGGCCGACTTCCGCGCCGAGGCCAATCACAACCCCAAGCGCACCGCCAGCGGCCCCGGCGGCTATGTCCAGCACGGACTTTGCTAGGTCCTCCACAAAACCGATCACACCCGTGGCCGAGTAATCTTTTGTGACCCATAATCCTCCTCCCTTGATATCCGCCCAGTTGCCTCGAATCATCGGATTGCGGCCATCCTCATGACCGTTATCCTCTCTGTTTGGCTCATGCACGAAAGGGATTGTTGAAATAGTTCCTTCGACATGACCGCTGTGTTGCGCGACCAGGACCAGGCCGCCTGGCGTAGTAAAGATGGCTCGCACTTCGAAGTCATAATCCGGAGTCCCGCTATCGTGCATATGAAAATCGACGCTGTAGCTGCCGTTGCTGCGCAAAGTCATTTCAACCGAGCCGCCTAGCGCCGTTCCCGCCGGAGTGATTACGCTGGCTCGTTGGGTAATTTCTTCGGGCGCGATCATTGCGAACAGCTCTACAAACGAGATGGGCGTATTCAATCCGGCACGTTCTGCCAATCCTCGAGCGCTAATTGGTAAATCTGGTACTGTGTGTCTCGTCAGAGCTTCGCGAGTCGCTGCATTACGTAAGCTATTCATATGGGCGCTTCTTTATCGGGATGAAAGTTAAAGATAGCTCAAAACCGTTATTGCAGCGCAATCAGGATTGGAATCAGTCCCTGGCCCTCGATGAGTGGGCGCAAAGCTTTGCCGATAACCGCGCCGAATGCCTTGAATGGATCGCTTGTCTTCATCGCGTGACCAGGTGTAGGAGAGGTCGTGAGCAGATCGCCTACTTCAATCGCGCCAAACTGCGCGTCCACCTTGCAGAAGACTTTGCCCATCAAAGCGACGGGTTGCCTGTTGCCTGATGTCTCTTTCTTATCCAGCACGATGCCCGGTTTGTAAGTGCCTGCGCCAGAGATGACGCCCGCAACGCGCTTGTCATATGCTTGTTGACTCGCAGATATAACACCTTCATTACCCAGCACCATCACTGTTCCAGGCTCCGCTTTATCTGCGCCATAAACATCGAAGTCTTCGGCGCAGTCGGCAGCATTAATTAGGCGAATGTCGCCAGTTACTACTACATCTCCTTGAAAGAAGCCTGCCAATCCTCCAGCCGCGTTATGGCCAGATACGCCGGCGGCGGTCGCCTTTTTGCTCATGCCAAAAACACCGTCGAACTCTTCGCTTTCGCCTACGACGCCAGCATTGGCCCTACTATGGCCGAAGACACCTTGAAATGTGTCGCTTTCGCCAACAACGCCCCTTCTTCCTTTGCCGACGACGCCATCGCCGCTCCCTTCGCTGATCCCAAGCACGCCCGTGCTCTGCTTGCTGATCCCGACGACACCTTCGAGATTGTCGCTAAAGCCCTCGGTTCCTCGGCCATTAACCGAGTGTCCACGCACGCCTGGGAAAAGTTGGCTCTCGCCGGAGACACCGAGGTTGCCATTGCTTATTCCCATCACCCCGCGGCCGGTGTCCGACTCGCCTACAACACCGACATTGCCACCGCTGCGACCCTGGACACCGACGCCATTCGCGTCGTTGATCGCGACGACTGCGGCGTGTTCGGCACTGTGACCCAGTGCATTCATGGCCTCAGCGTTTTGGCTCTCGGCGGCGACTCCTACATTGTTCATGCTCTTACCGAAGACGCCATGAAAACCTTCACTCGTTCCTACGACCCCTCGCGAAGTTTTGCTATCGCCATGGACGCCATGGCCGCTGTCGCAAACGCCCCAAACTCCGAAGCCGCCGCCACCGGTGCATTCGCCTTTGAGGCCTGCCACTTTGCTGTCCGGCGATGTTGCTGATATTGGATTTCCCATTTTGTTTCTCCTTTTGAGTTGAATGTTATAGGTTTAGGTTAATTGAATCTTTACTGCGTCACGGAACTTTGGTTCTTCATCTTCCGAAAATCGGAAAGTCCGTTGCCAGACCAAGCACAGTAGGTGCGCGCGGACCCGTTGCCTATCGGGGAAAGGCACTGATTTTTAAGCTGGCTAATCCCCGATCGACGTATCAGGGATTTCGCACTCGGCGCTCAGCCGTGCCTAGCAAGTCTCGAGCGCCGCGATGCAATGCTCCAGCATCTGGGTAGCCGAGTTTCAGCTTGATATGCTCGCAGTGGCTTTCGATGGTTTTGCGGCTGACCCCAAGTTCTTTCGCGATCCGACCGACGCCGTGCCGCAGCGCTATTAGTGAGAACACCGCCATCTCGCGATCGCTGAGAACATCGAGGCCTTGCGGAAGGTTGCGACCACCGGCGAACTTGTGCATGGCAACAGAAGTGATTGCTGGACTAGCGTAGATCTCACCGGCCAGCACAGTCTCAATCGCGTGCATTAATTCGTCCACGGAGCTGTTCTTCATCCAGTAACCAGCGGCCCCCGCACGAAGAGCGCGCTCCGCGTAAGTCCGTTCAGACTGTCGCGACACAATCAGGATACGAATCCGCGGAAATTCCGTGGCAAGATCCTTGATCCAGCGCATGGCATCGCGATTTTCGAGAAACGGTTCGATGAGCAGCACGGCGGGGCGATGTTGACGAACGAGTTTATTCGCCTCATCAAAGGTATGTGCGGCGCCGCAAACACGGTACCGCGAGTCGCGGCCAATAATCGCCACCAAACCTTGCTCGCCGATGATGGTATCGCCGACCGCGACGACCCGGATGGCTCCTGAGCCCGCGCGAGTTGTTGCGCTATTCTTCATCGTACACACTGTCTAACAAACGAGTCCGGCGGTGCAATCGTTAATTTTTGTTTTTTACGAAAGTTCTAATTCCGGTCAGCTCTATAGCTAAGCGCTGACCTCGGTCTCCGGAGGCCGCTACGCAATGGGCACCGAGCCGCGTACTGTCAGAATCCAACACGGCTCACAGAGCCATGGCTACAGCACGGAGCGTTGTAACGGCGTTTGTGTCAAACGTCGAAGCGTAAACAGGCGCTTGGCATACGCCTCACAACCTTAACAATTCGGCAAGTTGCCTTGGATCCGCTACGGGCGCTTTGCACGTGAAATTCTGACACACGTACGCAGCGGGTTTGCCCTCGACCGGCGACATTGCGCGGATTGCTTCGTTTTTCTCCCCGAGATATTTCTGACCTTCACCGCCGTCCGCGAGCAGCACAATTGTCTTGGGGAGAAAATGGCGATGCACTTCGTCGAGCAGCGCTTTGGTTCCCGGCGCATCTATCTTCCCCGCGATTACGACCTGTCGTGGTTTGCTTAACGAGTAATCGAGCGCAACCAGCAGTTGTGGCATGGCGCTGGGAAAATGCGAAATCGTATTAGCAAATGCACCAATTGTTTTGTGTGCCCGCTCCGACATGCTCTGGTCATTCCGAATCTGTGATAACCGCAGAAGGTTCAGCGCCGCGATAGAACTCGCAGCTGGCTCGGCGCCGTCGTTGTCATCTTTCATCCGAAGAAACACGCTCTGGTCATTGCCACTAGTGCTGAAGTAACCCCCATTCTTCTCGTCGAAAAACAGGCGGTCCTGCGTCTCCTGTAACTCGGCCGCGAGTTTTAGCCATTCGACGTCGAACGAAGCTTCGTAAAGATCCAGAAGCCCCTGTATAGCAAAGGCGTAATCGTCGGCGAACCCTTCGATATCGCTACGGCCCTGGCGGTAGTTGCGATACAAAATCTTGCGTGACGGATCGTACAGGCTCGCCTTCAGAAAATTCGCGGCGCACGTGGCAATTTCCAGGTACTGTGGATCATCGAGCACCTGTGCGGCTTGGGCGTAAGCAGAGATCATCAGGCCATTCCAAGCAGTGATGATCTTGTCGTCGAGATGCGGCCGCGGCCGTTTGGCGCGGACGGCAAACAATTTCTCACGACTCTTCGCCAGCAATTCACGAATTTCCTGTTCGCTTTTCTTAAAATGCTGGGCGGTATCCGCAATTGTGTGCCGTTCGATCAAAATATTCTTGCCACGGAATTCATCGTGCGGATCGCTTCCCTCGGGCGCGTTGCCGTGCGGTTGCACACCGTAGTGAAAATCGAAAATCGGCCCAGCATCCCCCAGCGCGTCGTCGATTTCTTTTTTTGTCCAGACGTAGAAGGCGCCTTCGACGGTTTTGCCGTGGCTGGGATCGCCGATCCCGGGTACAACCGGGCTGTCTGCATCTTCCGCGGAGAAAAAGCCGCCATTTTTCGAGGTCATATCACGGGCGACGTAATCGAGAACGTCGCGCGCGACTGTTTCGTATCCTCGATCTTTGGTGATTTGGAACGCGTCAAGATAAGCGACAGCTAGCTGCGCCTGATCGTAAAGCATTTTCTCAAAGTGCGGCACGTGCCAGTAGCGATCGACGGAGTACCGATGAAATCCGCCGCCAATATGATCGTGCATTCCGCCAGCAGCCATTTTGCGCAGCGTAAATAAAGCCATATCGAGCGCGTGTTTGCCCGAATCGCCTGTCGGGTCTCGCGCATAAAATCGCGTTAAGAAATTCAGCGTCACCGGCCGCGGAAATTTGGGCGCATTACCGAAGCCACCTTCTTTTGGGTCGTAGCTGCGATCGAGCTGCTTAAAAGCGGCGTCTAGAACCGAACCGTCGATCTTGGCTTCAGTTCTGGCGGCTGATTGAGATTCGCGGAGCGCGTCGACGATCTTGCTCCCCTGCTCCACAATCTTGTCGTGATCCTGTTTCCAGGCCGTTGCGATCCGCTCCAGCACACTTTTGAATGCTGGCTGGCCGTATCGGTCTTCCGGCGGAAAATAGGTTCCGCCGACGAACGGTTTAAGATCAGGTGTTAGCCAAACACTCATCGGCCAGCCGCCGCCGCCGGTCGTCGCCTGGACGAATGTCATGTAAACGCGGTCAACGTCGGGGCGTTCTTCCCGGTCCACCTTAATGTTCACAAATTCGCGATTCATGATCGCCGCCACCTCTTCGTTTTCAAACGATTCGTGCTCCATCACGTGACACCAGTGACACGTGGAATAACCGACCGAGAGAAAAATTGGTTTATTTTCCCGCCGCGCCTTCGCGAATGCTTCTTCTCCCCAGGGATACCAGTCCACCGGATTGTGCGCGTGCTGGAGAAGGTAAGGCGACTTCTCGTGCGCAAGCCGGTTTGTGTGCTCGTGTTTTTCCGTAGCGGGGCCCTGTGAATGCCTAAGACCGGTCGGCGTCGGGTCAGCAGCGCTATGATTTGTTCCCACTAAGCAGGTTAGCGCGAGGATCGCAAAGCGGAAGCAGGTTCTCATAACGGCGCTCACTGCATGGCGAGAGTTCACACTCTTGTCATTCCGAGCGAAGTCGAGGAATCTCTGACTGGTTTTCACATGCGGAGTGTAGAAATCATTCAAGAGATGCCTCGACTCGGCTCGACATGACAAAAGATGGACACAACGCATCTCGTTCTGCTTTTCCTGGCAATTGGAATAATTGCGTTTCTTTATTCATCGGTCGGCCATGCCGGTGCATCGGGTTACATCGCAACGATGACGCTGTTCGGGATCGCACCCCTGGTAATTCGTCCGACTGCGCTTGTCCTTAACATTCTCGTCGCGTCCATCGGTACATTCCAGTTTTGGCGGGCGGGACACTTCTCGTGGAAGCTATTCTGGCCGTTCGCGCTGCTGTCCATTCCCGCGGCGTATCTCGGTGGTTACCTGCAGCCGTCTGCTTCGATTCTCAGGATTCTGATCGGGCTGGTGTTGCTTTTCTCGGCGGCGCGCCTCGTGTTTCGCCGGAGCGATCCGCCGCAAACCTTTCCTCCGTCGCGGCCGGTGGCAATAAGTGCTGGAGCGGGACTGGGATTTCTTGCGGGGCTGACGGGAACAGGCGGCGGAATATTTCTCACACCGCTATTGCTGTTTTGTAAGTGGGCTCATATTCGCCAGGCCGCTGCCGTTTCGGCGCTCTTCATCTGGGTGAACTCGGTCGCCGGGCTGGTTGGTTACGTCACAAAAGTTCACTCCATCCCTTCGCTCGGATTCATTCTCGCAGCTGCGGCAATCATCGGCGGCATCGGCGGCTCGCATTTGGGGAGCAGACGTTTTGCTGTCCGCATGATTTCGCTTTGTCTCGCTACTGTCCTGTTTATCGCGGGAATCAAATTGATTTTCACAAGGTGATGCAGGCTCGGTTTGCAGCCGCTCGCTGTGTCGAGGCGAGTTCCCCGTCACGGCGACAAAGCGCGTGACTATAATAATTCGAGCTTTGGCGCCGTTTCCGGTGACCAGGGATTGGATGTGTAATCGAATGCGATGATTTGGTCGGCGTATCGATTCAAAAGGTGGCAAAGGCCTGCCACATCCAGTCGATGATGCTGAGGCTTAAAGCTCGCCAGATTTCCCTCCGCGAGCCGAAACAAACGCACCGCCGGAGGCAGACGCCTGCTGTGCTTGGCATGCAGCGGGTGTTCGAACCTTTTTTGCAGATGAACGAAAGCGCCGGCAGCCTGAATTAACCCCTTGAAAAAATCCGCGTCGGGCGAGTCGGTCTTGAGCCAAAGTTGTTCCAAAACGTCGTGTGCCTCGTAGTAACGCTGCTCATTCCAGCAACGGAAAAACGCACAATAACAGGGGTGTGTTACCACTTCTGCGTGCTCCGTGTTCGCTTCTTCCCCAATCGACTCGGCCAGCCACTGTGAAATCCTCTCGCGTTTATTCATGGGGAGCTTTAATTTGGTTGCAGCTCAGGGAATGAGCAAACCACCAAACACCAACTCTTCCGAGGGACGCTCTTACCTGGCTTCTGTCCCTGGAAACGGAAACCACGCATACAGTGCGGGCGGTTTGCTGCCATAAAAATGAGTGCCCCTACTCTGGCCGTTGTGTTGGGAGCCATCGCGATTTTAATCTTTTGCTCCGCGCTTTTTTCCAGAGTGGAGACGGCGCTCTTTTTGCTGAAACCGCATCAACTGCGTCGACTGCAGGCGAACCACGCGAGGCTTGCGACCTTCATACAGCTGTTTCGCGAAAATCCGCGTCGCGTTTTAAATGTGCTGCTGCTGGGAGACGGACTGGTCAACGTGCTTCTGGTAGTTTTGTGTCTTTTCTTTTTGTGGGAAGGCCCGCTGGCAGGCCGGATTCCGCAGTGGCTGGCCGGCATCCTCATTTTCGCCATCGTGGTTTTGCTTTGTGATTTGGTGCCGAAACTGGTGGCCCTTGCGGCGCCCTCAAAAGTTTCGGCCATCGGCGCTCTCACGTTGCAAATCGCTATGCCATTTCTCGACCGCATCGGCCGCGGACTCGAGACCGTGAGCGATTATGTGATCGATCATTTCACGCCAGCGCATCTGCGCACTCGTCAGCGCTTCAGCGACGAGGAACTGGGAACCCTGCTTCAAATCGGGCAAGAGGAAGGTGCACTATACAAGGGCGAAGGCGAAATGATCCAGGAAATCATCAAGCTGGGCGATAAAACGGCCAAAGATTGCATGACGCCACGCGTGGACAGTTTCATGCTGCCGGACGATTTGACTAACAAAGACGCAATCGCGCGTTTAAGAGAGAAACGTCACCAGCGTGTCCCTGTTTATGCCGATACGCCCGATCAAATCCTTGGGATCATCGACGTGAAACTGTTGCTGCTAGATCCATCAGAACATTACACCGAGAAACTAATAGCGCCTTCGTTTGTCCCGGAGACCATGCGCGCGCTCGAGTTGCTTAAGCTTTTTCTCACCCGTCCCCAGGGAATGGCCGTGGTAGTGGACGAATTCGGCGGCACCGAAGGAATCATCACGATGGAGGATCTGGTGGAAGAAATTCTCAGCGGCGCCAACCCCGATGACGATTCGGCCTTTTACATCGAGCCGCTCGGCAACGGCAGATTCCTCGTCAGTGGCAACGCGCGCCTCGATGACTTAAGCGAACATCTCGGTTTTCAAATCGATGCCGAAGGAATCGATACCATTGGCGGATTTGTTTTTACTCGACTTGGCTATGTGCCGTCATCTGGAACGAAACTCGAGATTCCCGGCCTCGCCATAACTGTTCGTCACTCCGGACGCAAGAGAATCGAGGAAGTTCTGCTCCAGAAAACAACACCGGAGGCATTTGAGGCTGCGGCATGATCGTGTGGTTCGTCATTCTCTGTTGCTGGATTGTTTCGTTTTTCTTTAACGGAATTGAAAGCGGTCTGCTTTCGATCGATCCAGTACGGTTGCGGCAAAATGTGAAGCGCCGTGTACCTGCGGCCTTGAAATTGAATCGGCTGCTCAAACATCCAGAACGTTTATTGGCGACAGTTCTGCTGGTGACGAATGCGGCCGATATCGTTGCTTTGCTTTTGTTGACCAGTCAGCTGGTTCGCCGGTACGGCTATGCGGGCTTCTTCTTCGCCTTGCTCATGGCGCTTCCGGTTTATCTATTTTTGTTGTCGGTCCTCCCTAAAGCCTTGTTTCGCCGATTTCCCTTTCGCGCGTTGGTAGGGCTTGCTGGTGTGCTCGAATTCACGTCGATTTTGTTTTCACCGCTCCTCGAACTCGGTGCGCGACTGGGCAAGCTGCTCTTGCCGCGTCATGCTGTAAAACGGGCGCGGCTTTTTGCCGCGCCTGAAGAGTTGAAGCAGATCACCACGCAAAGCGAGAGCGAAGGCTCCCTCACCGCGACCGAGCGTGCGATGATTCACAGCGTGGTTGACTTTGGGGGCACGAAAGTTCGCGACGTTATGCTGCCCTCGGCGAAAGTCGTCGCGCTACACTCGAACGCATCCACGCGGCAAGCGCTGGAGCTTAGCGCTTCTACCGGTCTTGATCGGTTGCCTGTGATTGCAGAAGACGGCCAACCGGAGGGATTGGTGAGTGTTCTCGATATCCTGCTGGATCAAAACGAAAATAAACCGCTGGGCAATTATGTGCGGCGCATTGTAACCACCACGGAGGACGAGCCGGCGTATCGGATCATGCAACAACTGCGGGCTGCCCGGCTCGGTCTGGCGGCTATCGTGGATCGAAAACAAAAATTTCGCGGCATCGTTACCACGGAGGATTTGATTCGCCGGCTGGTTTCTTCGGCAAGTGCTTAGCGCGAACTGCGCGATCTGATTCGCTTTAGCCACGGCCCTGTGGGCCGTCTCCGAGTCTGGAGCAGGTACGGACGGGCCATAGGCCCGTGGCTACAAGGCTCGTGAAGTCCTACTGTCCGTGAAAGCAAGTCCGGACTTAATCAATTCGAGCAAGGAGCTTATCTTCATCGGCCAGAATTCGAGCACAACTTACCAGGGCGACGTGCGAGAAGGCCTGCGGAAAATTTCCAAGCTGCCGCTGTGCGCGTGGATCGTATTCTTCAGAGAGCAAACCCAGATCATTGCGCAGATCGAGCAGGCGTTCGAACAATTCTCGCGCTTCCTTTTTTCGCCCAAGCAGATGCCAGCAATCCGCCAGCCAAAACGAGCAGGGAAGAAATACTCCTTCGTTGCCTGGCAATCCATCCACACCCATTTCCTCTGGTCGATACCGGAGTACCAGGCCGTCATACATAAGTTCACGTTCAATCGCCTCGATCGTGCCGCGAACACGCTCGTCAGTCACCGGTAGGAATCCGGCAAGCGGCATTGTAAGAAGGCTCGCGTCGAGCGCCTCGGACTCGTAAACCTGTGTAAACGCCTTCTTTTTCGGATTGTACCCTCGGGCGCAAACTTGTGCGTGAATTTGGTCCCGGATTTTTTGCCATCGATCAATATGCTCGTATGCCGCGCACTCACAGTTCTCAACTAGTTTGATTGCGCGATCGAATGCCAGCCACGCCATCATTTTGGAATGCGTAAAATGTTGGCGACCGCCGCGGACTTCCCAAATTCCTTCGTCCGGTTCCTTCCAGTGCGACTCCAGGAATTTCATCAGCTCAACCATGAGCGCCCATTCGGGTTCGGTCATTGTGATTCCCGCACGATGAGCCTGCCATACCGCGGCCAGGACCTCGCCATAGACATCGAGCTGGAATTGATTCGAAGCCGCGTTGCCGATCCGCACCGGCTGGGAGTTTTCATAACCCGATAGCCATGGAATCTCATGCTCATCGAGGCGGCGTTCGCCGCGCACGCCGTAGATCGTCTGCATTTGCGCCGGGCTGCCGGCGATGGCACGCAGCAGCCATTGCCGCCAGGAAGTAGCTTCCTCGCGATAACCCGCGCCCATCAACACGAGCAAGATCAGCGCAGCGTCTCGCAACCAGCAGTAGCGATAATCCCAGTTGCGGACGCCTCCTATTTGCTCGGGTAATGAAGTGGTAAGCGCCGCCACCAGGCCGCCTGTCGGCGCATACGTCAATCCTTTCAGCGTGATCAGCGAGCGCACGATTGCTTCGCGCCATTTACCTTTGGTGTGAAATCGTTTCGCCCAATCTGTCCAGAATACCTCCGTGTCATGCAATCCGTGCTCAGGATTGATCTTTCTCGGCGGATCTATGTGAGAAGCGAACCAGGTAAGCACAAAAGGAACGCGCTCACCTCTTGAGACGGTAAACTCGGCTACGGTGGTTAAATCTTTCCCGCGTGTTTCAACGGGTGTTCGTAAGATCAACGCATCGGGACCGGCGATTGCCTCCAGTCCGTCGAAACGTTTACGTCTCCGCACCCACGGCACGATGTGCCCATAATCGAAACGGATGATCAGTTCCATCCGCATCGACACGCTGCCGTGCAAGCCTTCGACGATGCGAATAATGTCCGGATTCTCGCCGCGCGGCGGCATGAAATCGATCAGGCGCACCGCGCCACTCTGGGTTTCAATTTCAGTTTCGAGAATTAGCGTCTCTCCGCGATAGCGGCGGCGACTGGCTTCAACTCTTTCTCTGGGAAAGAAACGCCAATGGCCGTTCGCGTCGTTGCCGAGAAGCGAGGCGAAGCAGGCCGGCGAATCGAACCTCGGAAAACAAAGCCAATCAACGCAGCCGTCGCGACTCACCAGCGCCCCAGTCTGCGTGTCGCTGATAAACCCGTAGTCCTCGATCTTTGTATGTTCCTTCGCCACTTCAATTCTTTCTGCTCACTTGCCCGCCGTAGCCTTGGCGAAGGCGGGTGCTCTTGCTCTTAATCGTGTTCGAGGTGCTGTGTGGTGGCAGCCGTGTCGGCTGCATTAGCGAGCCTCGCGATCTCCTCGCGGGTTAGTCGAAACACCGTCCATTCGTGCATCGGCTTTGCGCCAAGCGCACGATAAAATTTGATCGCCGGCTCATTCCAATCGAGCACCGCCCATTCCATCCGGCCGCAGCCGCGATCGCGCGCAATCTTCGCTAGCTCTACAAGCAAAGCGCGGCCATAACCTTTGCCGCGCTTTTCCGGCTTCACGAATAAATCTTCGAGGTAAAGGCCGGGTCGCGCGAGCCATGTAGAAAAATTGTAAAAGTAAACTGCGAACCCGACCGGCGATTTTCCTTCAAACGCAAGAAGCACTTCCGCCACCGGTTTTTCGCCGAACAAAACATCAGCCAGTCGTTCTTCTGTCGCGGTGACTTCGTCCGGCGCGCGCTCATACGTCGCCAAGTCGCGAATGAGTCGCAGGATGATAGCCACATCCTCCACACGTGCCGGGCGAATCTCAAAATTTTCTTCTGTATTCACTCCGATGCTGACTCTCCATGACGCACGAATTGACGCAACTGCTGGAACCTTTTCCAAAAGGCGCCTCGTGATCCGTACGCCCCCGTAGCGACGGCCCTATGCGCTGTTTGCAACGCGGCGCTCCGCGCCACCGATAACGTCACACACCGGCGTGCCTAAACATTTGTCACCCGTGCCTTCTCAAAGGAACAAAGGAAAAAGATCTCGACATTCCTTGGGCTCCCAATCACAATCGGCGCGCCGCTTGCAAGTGAGGATTCTATGAAAAATCAACTTAATCCAAATCTTAAAGCGCAGCTTCTTCGAGGCGCGTTTTTACTGCTTCTCCTTCTCGCCGTCTGCGTGATCCCATTGGCATTGGGGCAGCGGCTGATTAGCAAGCCTCCGTCCAAGGAAAACCCAACCGGGACCGTTTGCTTCCCGCCTGCATGGACAGCGGGACCAGATATGCCAAGCACCGGCGTCCGGATGGTTGGCGAGTATTTGCCAGCCAACGGCAAGTTTTACGCGGTGGGTGGCCGCAGCATGGATGGAGTCGGGAACGATTTCGCGCACCCATTTGAATATGACCCGGGCGCCAACAGTTGGGCTATTAAGTCAGCCACCTATCCCGACAACCAGGTGAGCAACATGGCTTGCGGCGTGCTCACCGACTCAGGAACAGACTATATCTACTGCATAGGCGGCTCGGCGGGTGGACAGAGCACTGCTACTGATCGCGTTTTCCGTTACAACCCAGCCAGCGACGTTGTCGAGAGCATTGCTTCCCCTTGGCCCGGCAACAGCGACGGAATAACTCTGCCAGGCGGCTTTGCGGTGTTCAACAACAAGCTCTACATCCTGGGAGGCTTTCGGATCAACACCGCGATGACGAATCAGATTTGGGAGTTTACTCCCACGAGTAACGTGTGGGTGCAGAAGAACGCCACATTACCCGTGGCGCGTGGTTACATACCAGCCGTGGCTTACGGTGCGTTTATTTACACCGCCGGCGGCAGCGATTGGAATGGCACCACGCTAGTGGATACCAACGATTCATTTAGGTATGACCCGGTAGGGGATTCAATTACCGCCACTCCCAACATACCGAGGGCCACAGCTGAAACCCAGGCACTTAGGTTCCCTGGAGGGCGTTGTGCGCCAGCAATATGGGTGATGGGCGGTGGCAGAACTCCACCGAATCCCTCTAATGAAGTGAACATTCACTGCCCTGACAGTCCCGAGGAATGGACGGTCGGTATGCCATTCGTTACGGCGCGGCGAAATTTCCCGAGTGCCGCCGACGGTGGGGGAATTTCGTTCGGCTCCGGTCATGTCTGGCTCGCGGGCGGCTATGCTAGCGACGGTGTGACGCCGCTACGCTCGATGGAAATCTTTTGCAATTCCGTGCCGACGCCCAGTGAGCCTCCGCCGATGACGCCGACTGCGACCCCGACTGCCACGCCAACGCTGCCGCCAACCGCAACACCGACGCCGTCAGCGCCATCAGTTACGCCCTCACCCACGCCAACGACAACACCGGGGTCGCGAGACACACCAACGCCTCGGCCTCGCCCCAGTCCGGTACCTCGCCCGTAGCTTTTGCCCATGAAGAAGAAACGCACTGCTCAACTTCGATATCAGATCGCGAGCACGCGAAGAATTGCGGTGTCCGCGCTCTTGAATCCGCGCACTTGGATTTGCTTCGCGCTTATTTGTTCACTTGGGATGTCCGCTTACGCAGACATCATCACGGTCACAAACACAAATGACAGCGGTCCTGGGTCATTGCGTCAGGCGCTGGCCGACGCTAACGACGGGGACACGATAAATTTTGATGTATCGCTGAAAGGGCAGACCATCGCGTTGACCAGTGGCGAGCTTGTAATTGATAAAAGCATCACAATTACCGGCCCCGGTTCGGATCAACTCGCCGTGGGTGTAGAAAACTTCCAATACACCTTCCGGATCTTCCATGTGATGGCAAGCCCCACCGTCACAATTGAGGGGCTCACGATCGGGCCAAGCTTATACTTTTACGGCTGTGGAATTCAGAACGACCAGGCGACCTTAACAATAAACAATTGCGCTGTGACAGGGAATGATGGCTTGGACTCGGGCGCTGGCATTTCCAACGGCGGAACACTGACGATCAATAACAGCAGCATTACTGGTAACGGGTTGGAGTATCAAGGGGCCGGCGCTGGCATTTCAAGTACTGGGACGTTAATCATCAACAATAGCATCATTAGCGGCAACCTTTCTGGGAAAGGTCAAACAGACGGCGGTGGCATCTACAGCTCAGGAATGCTTGAGATCACCAACAGCACGATAGACGGCAACTCAGTTGGCGGCAGTGGCGGCGGAATTTACAATGTAGGAGCTGCGACAATCACCAGCAGCACTATCAGTGGAAACTTTTCCGGCGGCGGTTACCCGGGCCCTCAAACTGGGCCCGGTTTTGGCGGTGGCATTTGGAACGGCGGAACACTGACGATCAGCAACAGCACTATTAGCGGCAATTCGGCGTTGACTATCGACCAAGCGCCTGGATGTGGAGGCGGAATCGGCAATAGCGGTTCGCTTCAGATTGCCAACAGCACAATTAGCGGTAATTCGAGTGCTAACGGTGGTGCAATCTGCAACGAGGCGGTGCCGCTGGAGATAGCAAATAGCATCTTAAACGCCGGCGACGTTGGCCAAAACATCTTCAATGATGGTGGAACAATTACCTCGCTTGGTTACAACCTCAGCAGCGATAATGGCGGTGGTTATTTGAACGGTCCAGGAGACCAAACCAACACGGATCCGATTCTGGGCGCACTTCAGGACAACGGCGGCCCTACACAAACCCACCGACCGTATCCCCAGAGCCCAGCTATCGACGCGGGTGACCCAAGTTTCACGCCGCCTCCTTTCTATGATCAACGCGGGACTGGGTTTGATCGCGTAGTGAACGGCCGAATCGACATCGGTTCGTTTGAGGTGCAAGAGGGCAAACCGCCTCCTCCCTCCCCTACGCCTACAGCTACACCAACTCAGCCTCCTCCGTCGCCGACCGCGACTGTGACTTCCACACCGACACCCAGACCAAGCCCCACTCAGAGACCTCACACTACGCCTAGGCCGCGTCCCACTCCGCCGCCGCGCCCGTAGCTCGACTCTATGAAAACAAAACACACTGCACAATCCGGCTTGTTCGGCCTGCGCCCACTACTCGCTCTGTTTTTCTGCACAGTCGGAGTCTGCTCTTTGATCGCCGGAACGCTGTTGGCTTTCTTCCATCCCGAAGGGCCACCGAAAGCTTCTCAGAGAATGCTGACGTTTGCAGAACGCGTCGCTTATCAACGAGCGATCGAGGAGGTTTATTGGCACCATCGCATCTGGCCCCGCAGCCGCGGGGTACGACACGATCCTAAGCCATCGTTCGACGCAGCGATGTCTCAGGCGCAGCTGGAAAAGAAAGTCGCGGATTACCTACGCAAGTCTCAAGCGCTGGAGGATTACTGGCAACGGCCGATTACTACTGAGCAGTTACAGGGTGAAATGGATCGGATGGCGGAGCACACTAAACAGCCGCAGATGTTGCGCGAACTGTTTCAAGCACTCGGGAGCGATCCTTTTGTTATCGCAGAGTGCCTGGCGCGGCCAGTACTTGCGGAGCGTTTGTTTAACTCGGCCTTGCGCTCCGATCACACCACTTTGGCAGTAAGCCAGCGAATTAATTCCCGTAGAGCAGAAGCAATACGGTTTAGGGGTTACAGGCTGCCGATTGTGGCGACCGGATTGAAGATCGAAGGCACGTGTATCGATGCTTGGGCAGCTACAAGCACTGTTAACGCGCCGACCGCCCGAGAGTTTCACACGGCGACTTGGACGGGCAGTGAAATGATCGTCTGGGGCGGGCTTGCTGGCGGCTATTCGAACTCCGGCGGACGATACAATCCTGCCACAGACAGCTGGACACCAACCGGCACCAGCAACGCTCCTGCTGGCCGAGAGGGTCACACGGCAGTCTGGACAGGGAGTGAAATGATTGTCTGGGGAGGAACTGGCGACGGGGGTAATGTCCTTAACACAGGTGGGAGATACAATCCCGTGACGGATAGCTGGACACCGACCAGCACCAACAACGCGCCGGCTGCGCGATATTCGCACGTAGCTGTTTGGACTAGCGGCGAAATGATCGTTTGGGGAGGATGGGCTACCAATCCTCTGAATACAGGCGGAAGATATAATCCTTCCACCGACAGCTGGACAGCCACTAGCACGACCAACGCGCCTTCCGCCCGGTACAACCATACCGGCGTTTGGACCGGCAGCGAAATGATCGTCTGGGGCGGCGAAGATTTTTCCGGCGCCTTCAATACCGGTGGGAGATATAATCCCGGCACGGATAGCTGGACCGCAACCAGCACAACCAATGCGCCTGATCCCCGAATCGTTCACACCGCAGTCTGGAGTGGCAATGAGATGATCGTGTGGGGCGGGGACACTAACGGCATCGAGGTGAACACCGGTGGCCGCTATAACCCTGTCGGAAATACCTGGCTACCCACTAGCCTGACCAATGCGCCCGATCGCCGCGCGGGTCACACAGCAGTGTGGAGTGGCAGCGAAATGATCGTGTGGGGCGGCTATGACGGGTTCGACCACGTTAATACGGGTGCGAGATACAATCCAGGCACCGACAACTGGCTGGCCACTAGCACCATCAACGCCCCATCTGCCCGAGACGAACACAAAGCAGTGTGGACTGGCAGCGAAATGATTGTCTGGGGCGGGATTGACGACAGCGGCGGCCTTACAAACACAGGCGGCAGATATTGCGGCCAATATCCATCGCCTACGCCTACTGCAACAGCTACGACAACGCCGACCCCAACCGCTAGCCCGACACCTCCTCTGGTACATGAAGCATGGGTCGCTCGCTATAACGGATTGGGAGACGGTGTCGATGAGGCTAAAGCCATTGCTGTTGACGGGTCGGGCAATGTGTATGTGACCGGATTTAGCGACGGAAACGGCGGCTCCGACTGCACTACGATAAAATACAGTCAATCGGGGCAGGAAGAATGGGTAGCTCGCTACCGTGGCCCGGGTAATGAAGGGCAGGGTAATGCCATTGCTGTTGACGCCGCAGGAAACGTCTATGTCACGGGAGGAATCGCGATGTGCCAGAATCCCGCTTACGCGACGATTAAGTACGATTCGACCGGGCACCAACAATGGGTTGCTACCTACGGTGACGGCGGAGCTACTGGTATTGCCGTTGATGGCTCTGGAAACGTTTACGTCAGTGGACACAGCGCTGGCTTCTACACCACGATCAAGTACAACCCAGTGGGAGAAGAGCAATGGGTCGCAGTTGGGCCGCCTGATGGGCTGATCGCGAACGGCCTGGAAGCCATTGCCGTTGATGGCTTAGGCAATGTTTATGTGACCGGCACGACCAACGGCCACGGTCCAGGAGGCGATTTCGACTACGGTACTGTTAAATATAACTCAGCCGGGCAACAGCAATGGCTTGCCACTTACAACGGCCCTATGGATGGTTGGGATCAAGCCAGAGGTATTGCGATTGATAAGTCAGTCAATGTTTACGTCACCGGGCGGAGCGAAGGCCTCGGAACCGGTCGTTTTGATTATGCCACGGTGAAGTATAACGCTTCGGGGCAACAAGAGTGGGTTGCCCGGTACAACGGACCGGGGAACGATTGGGATGGTGCTGAGGCCATTGCCGTTGACAGTTCGGGAAATGTCTATGTGACTGGAGAGAGCGTCGGCTCAAACCTTTTTGATTACGCCACAATCAAATACGACTCCTCTGGACAACAACAATGGGTTGCTCGCTACGACGGCCCTGGCAACAGCATCGACGACATTGCCAGAGCCATTGCCCTTGACGCTTCAAACAACGTTTATGTGACCGGCACTAGCGACGGTGACTACGCTACGATCAAGTATGACGGGATAGGACAGGAACAATGGGTCGCCCGCTATGCCGGATCCAAAAACGGAAGCGACGACGCCTATGCCATCGCTGTTGATAACTCAGGCAACATCTACGTAACGGGAAACAGCGGAACCAATAATATTGACTACGCCACGATCAAGTATGTGGAGGGCCCACCTCCAAGCCCGACACCCACGGCGACTGCAAGCCCGACAGTAACGGCGACATCAACGCCGACTCCATCAGCGACAGAAAGTCCTACACCTACGCCAATGTGCTCGCCACCGCCTCCAACCCCGACAGCTACGTTCACTCCGACGCCGACACCTCATACTCCAACTCCAACTCCAACAGCGACTCATACGCCAACAGCGACAGCTACTGCTACGCCAACGCCGACCACCAGTGCTACGCCAACACCCACCCCTACGCCTACCGCCAGGGCAACGCCTACTCCCCGGCCCCGCGCAACACCAAGGACGCGGCCCACCCCGCCACCGCACCCGTAACTTATGCCTATGAAAAGGAACACTAACCTCACCACGAGCAGGCATCTCATTCGAGGCGCGTTTTACCTGCTCCTGCTACTGGCTGTGTGCGTGATCCCATTCGCGCTGGCGCAGCGAACCACGGCTAACCGAAACAGGCCTGCAAACGTCGTCACCGTTACCAATACCAACGACAGTGGCCCCGGCTCGTTACGGCAGGCGCTCGCCGATCCCAACGACGGCGACACGATCAACTTCGATCCATCGCTCAATGGACAAGCTATCAGCCTGACCACTGCCGAGCTTGTCATCAACAAGAGTATCACCGTCATGGGTCCGGGTGCCAATCTGCTCACTGTCACGCGCGCGGAAAACGCGCCAGAGTTTCGAATTTTTCACGTCACGCCTGCCCACACGGTAACGATTCAAGGCCTGACAATCACGAATGGATCGACAATTTTTGCCTTTGGCGGCGCCGGGATCTACAATGACCACTCGAACCTGACCGTGAACGACTGCGTTGTTACCGCGAATGCCGTTGATCACCAAACTAACGGCGGCGGCATCACAAACAATGCGGAGCTTTCCGGCACCGCGTCGCTGACAGTGAACGACAGCACGATCAATGGAAACGACGTTGCTCCGAGCGGGACCACGACGCTCGGTGGCGGCATCTACAATTACGCCGTGCAGGGCACCGTGACAGTAACAATTAACAACTCAACCATCAGCAACAACCAGGCATTTCAGGGCGGTGGCATGTTTAACTTTGGCGGAGTGCCCGGGAGTATCACAATCGTTACAATTAACAACAGCACGGTCAGTGGCAATTTCGCCGAACAGTATTCCGGCGGTATCGTGAATCTGGCCGACGAGGGTGGTCAGGCCACCTTAACCGTCACCAACTGCACCTTTACGGGGAACTCTCTTTCCTGCTGCGACGGCGGCGCCATTTTTAACGATGGCAACACGCAGCTTGGCGGCGCCAGTTTGGAAATTGGCAACACAATCTTCCAAGGCAACGTCCCAAATCAAAGAAATATCCTCAATCAAGGGGGAGTCGTCATCTCAGACGGATACAATCTCACAAACGACGCTGGCGTGCTAAACACCAGCGGCGGTGTAGGCGGATTTAACGGGCCCGGCGACCAGATCAATACCGATCCCGATGTTGGCCCATTGCAAGACAATGGAGGACCAACATTTACCCATGCATTGTTACACGGGCAGCCCGGCCATCGACGCAGGCGATCCCAATCTTCACTCCACCTCCTTACTACGATCAACGCGGCCCGGTGTTTTGGCGCCTCCGCAATGGCCGCATCGACAGCGGTTCATTTGAAGTGCAGCAAGGAACCACGCCAAGCCCTACACCCACGCCAACACCGACGCCCACAACTACGCCGACGCCGACGGCTACAGCAACTATAACTGCAACGGCTACCGCTACACTAACACCCACACCGACTGCTACTCCCCGGCCTAGCGCGACGCCGAGATTTGCGCCCACGCCGCGCCAGCGACCCACTCCCGCACCGCGCCCGTAGGTTTGGTTTATGAAAAAGAAATGCGCTGCTCAACTCCGACATCGCGTCGCGAGCACGCGAAGAATTTCGACGTCCGCTTTCCTTGAACCGCACAACTGGATTTGCTGGGCGCTTTTCTGCGTACTGAACGTCTCCGCTTATGCAAACATCATCACCGTCACGAACACAAACGACAGCGGACCTGGGTCCTTGCGCCAAGCGCTCGCTGATGCCAATGACGGCGACACAATCAACTTCGCAGTGAGCGGCACCATTTATTTGACGAGCGGCGAGTTACTAATCGAGGACAGTGTCGTCATCAGTGGGCCCGGACAGTTTCAGCTGACGGTGCGGCCGGCGCAAGGCGCGTATTTCCGAATCTTTCATGTCATGCCTGATGACACTGTAACGATAGGAGATCTCACGATTTCTAACGGCGACTCACTTACCGAAACCGGTGGTGCGCTATTAAATGACCACGCGACGACGACTGTCATGAACTGCTCTTTAACGAGTAACGTTAGCTGGTATCGCGGGGGCGCCATCGACAACGCCGGCGTCGGCGGCAGCGGCACTTTGACAGTTCTGAACAGTAGTCTAACCGGCAACTACGCAGGAAGTAACAAGGGCGGTGGCGATGGAGGCGCCATTTACAATGAGTCGGGAAGTACGCTTACTGTCGTCAACAGCACCATAAGCAACAATACTGCGTACATGATTGAAAACTTTGGCGGCGCTGGTGGCGGCATCCTTAACAATGGTGGAACGCTGGACATCGACAACAGTACAATCAGCAGCAACCAAGCCGGCGCTAGTGGCGGCGGAATTTGGAGTTACGGTCCGACGACGATTACAAACAGCACGATCAGCAACAACAGTGTGGGCTTGTTTCAGATACCCGCTGGTATTGGCGGTGGGATCAGCACATTCGGAACGTCGACGATCAGTAACTGTACTATCAGCGGCAACTACGCCAACGGCAACACTTTCAAAGGAGGCGGAGAAGGTGGAGGGATCTACGTCGACGGATCACTTGATCTTCGCAATAGCACTCTCACTGGCAACGGTGCAGGAGTCCACGGCGGCAATATCTACGGTGGCTCATTTGGCATTGGAAACAGCATTTTAAATGCAGGCACTCCTGAAAACATCTTCAGTGGTGGCGGTGTTACATCGCAGGGTTACAATGTTTGTAGTGATGATGGCGGCGGTCTTCTGAACGGCCCTGGGGACCAGATCAATACCAATCCGATGCTTGGCCCATTGCAAGACAATGGAGGACCAACATTTACCCATGAATTGTTGACAGGCAGCCCGGCCATCGACGCAGGCAATCCCATCTTCACTCCACCTCCGTACTACGATCAACGCGGCCCGGACTTCTGGCGGATGCGCAACGGACGCATCGATGCCGGCTCATTTGAAGTGCAAGCAGGAAGCACACCAACGCCTACCCCTACGGCGACAGCAACCCCTACTACTACTTCCACACCGATCCCGACACCTACGCCAATGCCGCGAGCTACACCGATCCCGCGGGCTCGGCCTAGCCCGCATCCCCGGCCGTAGCTTTCGCCTATGAAAAGGAAACACACTGCTCAATCCGACTTATCGGGTCGCGAGCCTGCGCCAGCAATTCGGTGTCCGCTTTCTTCAATTTGCGCGTCGCAGTTTGTGCGCGGCATGTTCGATAGCCGGAACGCTGCTCGCTTTCTTTCGTTCCGAAGCGCCAACAACGAATCCCAAAGAACCCTAACGTTTGCAGAGCGCGTAGCTGTATCAGCAAGCCATTGAAGAAGTGTACTGGCGTCACCGAATTTGGCCGACAGAACGGTCCGATCCCAAGCTATCGCTCGACGCCGTGATGTCTCAGGCGCAGATCGAAAGCAAAGTCCATGACTATCTGCGCAAATCACAAGCGCTACAGGATTACTGGCAACAGCCGATTACTTCCGAGCAGTTACAGGCTGAAATGGATCGGATGGCTAAAGCACACCAAACAGCCCGAAGTGCTGCGAGAACTCTTCCAAGCGCTGGGCAACAATCCGTTAGTCATAGCAGAGTGTCTGGCTCGCCCAATACTGGCGGAGCGTTTGTTTACGTCTGCCCTGGATTACCGTGATGTCAGCTGGGCGGTGAGCCAGCGAACTCGTTCTCGGAAAGCAGATAAACCATTCTCGGGTTATACTCTTCCGACCATCGCGACCACATCGAATGCCGGAAGGCACATGTTTTGACGCTTGGGGAGCTACAGGCACCCACCAAGGCACCCGACGCAAGAGCATATCACACGGCGGTCTGGACCGGCAGTGAAATGATCATATGGGGCGGTTATGATGACGCCAGAGTCTATTTGAATTCTGGTGGAAAATACAACCCTGCAACTGATACCTGGACGCCGACCGCCATCACTAACGCGCCGCGGAGCGGCGATTTCACACGGCAGTCTGGACCGGCAGTGAAATGATCATCTGGGGCGGTCAGAATACCACCGGCTACTTGAATTCCGGCGGGAGATACAACCCCAATACGGATACTTGGGCCGCCACCAGCCTCACCAATGCGCCTGAGGCCGAGCTGGTCACACAGCAGTATGGACTGGTAGTGAAATGATCGTCTGGGGCGGAGAGAGCGGCAGCGGATCTCGTAAACACCGGCGGGCGATATAATCCCAGTAGCGATAGTTGGACAGCCACCAGCATAACGAATGCGCCAATTGGCCGGGCGTATCACACCGCCGTATGGACGGGCACTGAGATGATCGTGTGGGGAGGGGATTATTTTGACGGTGACTATCATTATTTCCAGAGTGGAGGGAGATACAATCCCAGCACTGACAGCTGGGTGGCCACCAGCACTACTAATGCGCCCGTGGCCCGAGGCGATCACACAGCAGTGTGGACTGGCAGTGAGATGATCGTCTGGGGCGGATACGACGGCAGCAGCTTTGTGAACACTGGCAGCAGATACGATCCCCGGACGGACGGTTGGACAACAACGGACACTACTGACGCGCCTACTGGCCGACAGCTTCAGACGGCAGTCTGGAGCGGCAGTGAAATGATTATCTGGGGAGGCGATGGTGTTAGCAGCGACCTGATGACCGGAGGAAGATACGATCCCGGTACGGATAGCTGGATAGCCACTACCACGATCAACGCACCATCTGCCCGTTCTTACCATACGGCGGTGTGGACCGGCAGTGAAATGATCGTCTGGGGAGGGCGGAAGCATAGCGGCTTTTTGAACACTGGCGGAAAATACTGCGGGAACATATCCACCGCCTACGCCTACGCCGTCCCCAACACCGACGATCATAGTCACTAACACAAACGACAGCGGCTCCCGGTTCATTGCGTCAGGCGCTCCTCGATTCCGATGACGGCGACGTAATCGGTTTTGCAGTCACTGGGACAATCGGATTGACCAGCGGCGAGCTGTTAGTGACCAGGAACATCACGATTTCGGGACCGGGCGCTGAGAATCTTGCGGTGAATGGCAATGGCAAAAGCACCGTATTTCACATCGCCACTGGTGAAACCGTCACCATTTCCGGCCTGACCATCACCAACGGTTCCGCCGAATCTGGTGGAGGCATCTATAATGATCATGCGACGCTGACACTCAATGATTGCACCATCAGTGACAACTCAGCGACCGGCAACCTCGGTGGTGGTATTCACAATGACGGAACACAACATTGGTCATGCCACGCTGCAGATAAACAACTCTTTAATTACGAACAACTCCGGCGGCATTTACAACGACGCGTTGCAGGCCGGCACTGCAACGTTAGTAATAACCTACAGCACCCTATCGAACAATGGCCCTGGCGAGGCTATTAACAACGACGGGTGGTCCTGCATATTTTGCGGAAACGGGACGACAAGCGTTGAAATAACCAACAGTTCGATTACGAGCAATCCGGGCGGTGCGATCTATAGCGACACTGGACGGGAAAATTGCGGCGGTTCTTGCCCCGTCACAATCTCAATCACTAACAGCACTATCAGCGGAAATGGAGGTGGAGTGCACAACTCGACCCTGTCGGATACAGTAGTGAGTAATAGTACCATCAGCGACAACGGCTCGCGGCATTTACAACGATAACGGTGCACTTGGAGCGAGCGTCTTCAATACCACCATGAGCAATAATGGCGTGGAGATCCAGAACTTCAACGCTCCAGTCGTCGTGGCCATGTCAGACACGATCTTCAACGTCAGCCCTGGAGGACATAGTATTCTCAATGATTTCGGCACAGTCACCTCTTACGGCTACAATGTTAGCAGTGACGACGGCGGGGGTTATTTGAATGGTCCTGGCGATCAGATCAACACCGATCCGATGCTTGGTCCCTTACAGGACAACGGCGGCCCGACATTCACGCACGCGCTATTGCCGGGCAGTCCGGCGATTGACGCGGGCGATCCGAATTTCGTTGGCCCGCCTGACTACGATCAGCGTGGCCCGGGTTATGATCGGGTAAGAAACGGCCGCATCGACATCGGCTCGTTTGAAGTGCAGGCAACGCCTATACCGACCGCAACTCCAACGGCGCACAACGCCTACTGCCAACTACCTGAGACCTACACCAATTCCAAGATCTCGTCCCACTCCGGCGCCGCGTCCGACGCCGCGGTGAACGACGCAGTATCAGCGAATCGTGATCGGTGATCTTCGGTGATTATCGTTCTTGACACGAAGACAGGGGGACATGGTAAAAGGGACGGGGGGAAATTATAAACGCCGGCGCATGACGTTTTTGTTTTTTTTTGTTGTCGTTGTTTGTTGGTGGAGCGCAGCTGTTCCAGCAGACGCGCAGGTGAACGTAACCCAATTTCACAACCACGAGTCGCGGGACGGCCTTTACGTTGATGCCGCATTTACCCCAAGCGCTGCCGCGAATCTGGCGCGCGACCTGAACTTTGACGGCACAATTGCCGGGAACGTTTATGCCCAACCGCTTTACATCGAAGGCGGTCCGGGTGGCAAGGCAATGATCATCGCGATGACCGAATCGAACAATGTGTACGCGCTGGACGCTCTAGATGGCAGCATTATCTGGCAGCTCAACGTTGGCCCGCCGGTGTCGGCGGACGATCTCATCTGCACCAAGTTTGATCCCATGGGCATTACCGGCACGCCCGTTGTCGATCTCGCTTCACGCGCGCTCTTTTTCGACGCAATGATCACGATCGATGGCGGGGAGACCAAGAAACATTTGCTCTTTTCTCTCAACGTGGACACGGGCGACATCAATCCAGGCTGGCCCGTTGATGTAGAGGCGACAGCTTCATACAACGGCGTTGACTTCACCGCAGAGATCCAACAGCAACGGCCGGCGCTCGGTATCATGGGAGGTGTTCTCTACGTCGGATACGGGAGCATGATGGATTGCAGCTTCTATCATGGCTGGCTGATAGGCGTGCCGATAGATAATCCCGCCAGCGTGACAGCATGGGCCAGCGGCACCGGCCCCGGTGTATGGGGCGGCGCCATTTGGGGAGTCGGCGGCATCGCCAGTGACGGTAAGAACCCATTCGTTACCACCGGTAACACCTTTAACACTCAGGGAAACTGGAGCGGCGGCGAAGCGGTGATTCGCTTTCAACCCGGCCCGGTCTTTAGCGGCTCGTCTGTCGATTATTGGGTGCCTGAGAACTGGCAGTCCCTCGATAATCTGGACGCGGAGTTGGGCGGTTGCGGCCCGCTGTTAGTGGATGTGCCGGGCGCAAAGCCTTCTCACCTGGTGGTTGCGCTGGGTAAGGACGGCAACGCATATTTGCTTAATCGCGACAACCTCGGCGGTATCAGTGCGCCTATTGCATCATCTCATGTTGCCGACGTCATAATCCAGGCGGCAGCTACTTATCGGACCTGGGCTCGGCACCTACGTCGCCTTCCGCGTGAACAACAACAACGCCACATTCTCGGCCTTCCGCATTACCGCGACCAACCCGCCTACCATCGCCAGCGGGTGGAGCGTAAGTCGAAACAATGGCGGTTGCGGCTCGCCTTTCGTCACTTCAACCGATGGCAGTAATAACATGATTGCCTGGGTGGTCGGTACAGAGGATCACAACACTTCGGGGGATCAGCGACTACACGGCTACGATGGAGACACTGGTGCGATTATTTTCGACGGCGGCGGCCCAAACGAACTGATGGCGGGAACGCACTATTACAGCACCACTGGTATAGTTGCGCGGGGGCGCATCTACGTCGCGGGCGACGATAAAGTGTATGCCTTTGCCGCACTCAAACCGACGCCGACTCCAAGACCTACACCGACTCCGCGGTCTCATCCGAGCCCACGTCCGCGCCCGTAGCTTCTTTGTATTATTACGCCTGTGGCCGGTCTCCCTCCGCCCTCCTTTTCACAATTGCGAGACGGCCCGCAGGGCCATGGCTACAGCCCAGTGCCTTGACCCCTATCCTAGTGCCTGGCCGATTCGGTTCAGGCCTTCGGCGAACATTTGTGTGTTTACGCCCATGCCGATGCGAATGTGATCAGGCATTTCGAAAAAGCGGCCCGGCACTGCTGACGTGTCGAACTCCGCTCGCAAACGCTCCAGAAAAGCGTCTGCGTTTCTCCCGCGATCGCAGGACAATCGCGGGAACGAGGTCGTGCCCCAGTTGGTCTCAACCGCAGCAACCGTCGATTGCTGCGCGAGAAATTCACGGAGCAATTTGCGATCGGCTTCCACGATTCGCGCGCGCTCTTTCCCGAAGAAGATCGAGATGTTTAAGCGCGACAACGCTGAGCAGTTCGCCCGGATGAACCGGTGTGGCACTGTAAAGATCGTTCAGACGGCGCATCTTCCATGCGAGATCAGGCTGCGCCAGAATCCAGCCGCATCGCAGACCACTTACGCCGTAAACTTTCGTTAAACTGCTGGTCACCACGAACTCCGGCCCTAGGTGGAACGATGTGCTCGGCGTGTTCTCATAAACCGCGTCGAGATAAACTTCATCGACCAGCACGAGCGCGCCGATGCTGCGCGCGATGTCGCCGATTTCGCGCAGAACTGATTCCGGCGTAAGCGCGCTCGTTGGATTGTGAAGATTCGTGATCACGATCAGGCGCGTCTTCTGCGTGACGCAACGGCGAACCTCCGCCGGATCAATCGCCCAGTTGTTTTCCTCAATGCGCCGAAAGCGTTTCACTTTTGCTTGCAAATATTCCGCGACATCAAGAATTGGTACGTACACAGGGTGCTCGATCAAAACTTCGTCGCCGGGTTCGATGATCGCGGCCATGGCCAGATGATTCGCCATAGAAGTACCCGCGGATTCCACCGCGCAATCGGGATCGACGCCGTGATGCGCCGCGATCGCTTGCCGCAACGGCGCGTACCCGTAGCTGTCGTCACCGTTGATTTCGAGCTCCTTCAGATCAGTCGGCAGTTCGCGTAGAGGAAATGAACCAACGCCGCTTGTCGCGAGGTTGAATCGCGCGCGGCTCTGCGTTTTGGACCAGTGAATGTAATCGGAATGCTTGTGTCTCATGAGTCGTACTGCGCGCTAATTGTCCTTTCGAAAAGCCAGGTCAAACTCCAGCTTCATGCCGCCTCTCCCCTAACTTAACCAAAACGAAATCCGTTTTGTAAAAGATTCGCGGCAATCGCCGCCACATCGCTTTGTCGCCGGCTCCAGTGGTCAACGTAAGGCTGATTGATCAGAATGAGCCGCGCCGCGACAGCCAAGGCCCCAATCACCACTGCGAGCTCCATCGCGCCGTGCGGGCCGCGCGCTACGGTCGCCGCGGCGACACGTCGCAGCGCGATATCCTTGCCTTGTACGCGTTCCAACGTGCGCATCTCGCAAGCGTCTTGACAGCTGCGGTAAAGTCAATCGCGTAAGCTAATCGCGCAGGAACGCCCTCACATGAAATCAACGGCTCGTGTTTATTCTCCGGGATACGCTGGATTTTTTTTGCTGGCGCTCATTGTCGCAGTTGGCATCGACGCGGTACGGGCACAGAACGAGCCGATGCTCGTGCCTGAGGCTGTCGATTATCAGAAATTACTTCCCATCTTGCCGGAGCCGCTGTCGGGTTGGACTGCAGATAAGGCGGAGGGTTCAACCGAGGACGTAGGCGGATTCAAAATCGCAAATGCGCATCGCGATTACCGCAAGGGCGAAGGAGAGAAGGCGCCGAGCGCTGCGATAAGCATCCTCGATTCAGTGGCGAACCCTGATTATGTCAGCGCAACCACCGAAGCATGGAAGACCAGCAGTGACAGCAGCGAAGGCTACGCGAAATCCGTTAGCATCGATGGCAACCCGGGCTTTGAAACATTCGAGAAAGACACGAAGCACGCTACTCTCTGGGTGATGATCGCAAATCGTTATTTTGTCCAGGTCGAGCTGCAAAATGACGAACCCAGCGAATTGCAGGAGTGGATCAAGCGCATCGATCTGAAAAAACTCGCTGCGATCAAGTGATCCTGTAGCCGCCGCCCTGTGGGCGGCTCCGTGAAACGACACAGCCCTCCGCTTCGCATCGCGGAGCGGCCATAAGTTATTTCTTTTGCGGTTCGCGCAGCATCGGCACAAAACGCACGGGCAATGTGGTGCTTTCTTTCAGCTCACCGTTTCTCTTTTCGAGCAGATACAGTTGCTGAGCGAATCGTTCGCCAACGGGAATGACCATGCGCCCGCCGTCTTTGAGTTGATCCACGAGCGGCTGCGGAACCTTGTCAGGCGCGCACGTCACAATGATCGCGTCGAACGGCGCCTCTTCCGGCCAGCCCTTGTAACCGTCGCCCACCTTCAGATGCACGTTCTTGTAACCGAGACGTTGCAGCGTGGCTTCCGCAGTTTTCGCCAGCGGCTCGACGATTTCGATGGTGTAAACGTCAGCCACGAGCTCAGCTAAAATCGCGGCCTGATAACCTGAGCCGCTCCCGATCTCCAACACGTGATCGCCCGGTTTCGGCCGCAGTTGTTCTGTCATGAACGCCACGATGTACGGCTGCGAAATCGTCTGGTCGTAACCGATCGGCAACGGTCCGTCCTGATACGCGTCAGCGCGTTGATCCGCAGGGACAAAATCCTCGCGCGGGACTTTCGCCATCGCTGCGAGCACGCGTTCGTCCTTGATGCCGCGCGGTTTCAGTTGTTGTTCGACCATCTGCTGGCGCTGCGCTGCAAAATCGGCAGCTGACGGGGCCTGTTGCCCGCAGCCCGTTGCAGCCATCGCAGCAAAAAGCACGTACTGCGCGACGATTCGCATTCGCGGAAAGGATAACGCCGAGCGCGCTGCCACGAAAGCAGCGCTATCGACTTGTTGATATTTCCTCGCGCGCCGCCGTCACGGCGTTCATGTGACGCAGGCGATCGGCCAATATTTTCATCACATGCGTCGCAAAATGCGGCGTTTGCTGAACGAGAAAGTGAAACCGGCGCCTGTCGATTTGCGCCAGGCGGGAGGCTTTCCTGGCCACGGCATTGGCTGTGCGGGGAGTATCATCGATCAACGCCATCTCGCCAAGCAGCGAGCCCGGGCCGGCGGTCTCCAGCACAAAATCGCCGAGGAAAATATCGACTTCCCCTTCCAATAATACGTACATCTTGTCGCCCTTATCGCCTTCCCGGAAAAGGAAATCGCCAGGCGCAAGCTGCAACGTGTTACTTTCTTGACGAAAAAGCTCCGCAGGATTCATAGGGAAAACTCAACTGCTCGGAGCTTATAGAGACAAGCGCAACAACTGCCAAGTTACAATTGTGTGACAGAGGTGACACGGATCCCTCGAGCAAATTGTTCGTGTCCTTCGTGTGCTTCGTGGTTAATTCCCTTTTGTCATTCCGAGCGAAGTCTAAGAATCTCTGGATCCAATGTCTGACGAACGAAAAACGTTAGAACAGCGCGCAACGATGACGGATATCGAACGTCTCCGCCATTCGGCTTCGCACGTACTTGCCACAGCCATTCTAAAAATCTGGCCGGAAGCACAGTTCGCCGCGGGGCCACCAGTTGAGAACGGGTTCTATTACGACGTCGATCTCCCCCACCGCATCTCGCCTGACGATTTCGCAAAAGATCGAAGCCGAGATGAAGAACGAAATCAAAGCGAACCATACTTTCGAAAAAATCGAAGTTTCACGAGACGAAGCGCTCGAACTCGGCAAGAAAGGGCGGCTCGCTGCATTGGGCGAAAGACCGGAGCCGAGCAAATTCAAACTCGACATCATCGAAAACATTCCGCCGGATGAAAAGATTTCGCTTTATCGTAGCGGTGACTTCATCGATCTCTGCGCCGGCCCACACGTGATGCGCACCGGAAACATCGGAGCGTTCAAGCTCACCAACGTCGCCAGCGCATACTACAAGGGCGACGAAGCAAATCCGCAGCTCCAGCGCATTTACGGCACCGCGTTCAAAACGAAAAAGGAACTCGATGACTACTTCGCGATGCTGGAGGAAGCGAAGAAGCGTGATCACCGCAAACTCGGACGGGAACTGGAACTGTTCGTCTTCGATGATGATGTGGGCCCGGGCTTGCCAATGTTCCTGCCGCGTGGCGCAGCCATCGCCGAAGAACTGGAAAAACTGGCGAAGGAAAGCGAATTCGCCGCCGGTTATCAACGGGTTCGTACGCCGCACATCGCGCGAGAGAGCCTGTACCAAAAAGAGCGGTCATCTCCCCTACTACGCGGAGTCGATGTTTCCGCCGATGGAGCTGCGCGATGACATATTGAGCAGCAAACGCGAGAAGCTTGAGTCAAGAATTCGGAAGGATGGCATCGACTCGGAATGCTCTGCCGTTGGAGAAGCGATTCCGAAGCGGGGCGTCGATGAAGAAAATGCGGCTTTGGAACGCGGAGAAGATCATTCTTGGCGAAGAAGCGGCACTCGAGAAAGTTGCCCACCAAGATCAAGGAAGCTTTTGATGATTACATCGACGCTCAGGGAAAGCTCGAGAGGCTTCCAGGCAAAGACCTCTATTTCCTCAAGGCAATGAATTGTCCGCATCATCACAAGTTGTTTGCGGCCATTCCACGCAGTTACCGCGATCTGCCGTTGCGGCTGGCGGAATACGGGACGGATTATCGCTACGAGAAGAGCGGCGAGTTGTTCGGGCTCATGCGGGTGCGCTCGCTGCAAATGAACGACGCGCACATTTACTGCACACCCGAGCAGTTTGAAGCGGAGTTCAACGCCGTGAACGAAATGTATCTAAAGTATTTCAAACTCTTCGGGATCGACAAATACCTGATGCGCTACTCCACCCACGATCCGACGAAGCTCGGCCAGAAATTTGTTAATGAACCCGAGCTTTGGGAAAAGACCGAAGAGATGACCAGGCGCGTGTTGAAAGATTCCGGTATTGATTATGTCGAAGTGCCTAACGAGGCGGCATTTTATGGACCAAAAATCGACGTACAAGTGTGGAGCGTGATCGGGCGCGAGTTCACGCTTGCCACGAACCAGGTCGATTTCGCCCAGCCGCGCAGCTTCGATCTTCGCTACAAAGACCGCGATAACATCGAGAAGATTCCAATCTGCATTCATCGCGCGCCGCTCGGCACGCACGAACGTTTCATCGGATTTTTAATCGAGCATTATGCCGGCAATTTCCCGCTTTGGTTATCTCCCGAACAGGTGCGAATTCTCACGATTGGCGATGATCCCAAGCTAATGGATTACGCGCGATCTGTTTTGAACGAATTGCGCGCTCATCAAGTCCGCGCCGAAATCGACGAAAGCACAGACAAGATCAACGGCAAAGTCCAACGCGCCGAACAAATGAAAGTGCACACCATGTTCGTAATCGGAAAACGCGACATGGATGCCGACGCCGTAAGCGTCCGCATGCACGGCAAAGGAAATCTTGGCGCCAAGCCGCGCACGGAAGCCATCGCAGAACTTTTGAACTCGATCAAGGAGCGCCGCGCCAGTTGAGCTTCTGGATGGAGCTCCGGGAGATTTATGCCTTCGGCAAAGTGGAGGCGATCGGTGGACGCGCCTTGTGCCAGTCTGTGCTTTGCTCATAGGCGTGCGCGACTTGCAAGATCCGCGCCTCATCCAGCGGTTTGCCTAACAACTGCAAACCAATGGGGAGACGATGTCCGTCCATCTCGGCGAAACCGCACGGGACGCTAACTCCGCAAATGCCGGCCAGGTTGGCTGCGATGGTGAAAATGTCGGCAAGATACATTTGCAACGGATCAGCAACGCGTTCGCCAAATTTGAATGCTGCTACTGGTGAAGTAGGCGAGATTAATGCGTCGACGTGCTCGAAGACCCTGGCGAAATCCTGGCGAATCAGTTCCCGCACTTTTTGCGCGCGCAAATAATAGGCGTCGTAATAACCGGAGCTTAGAACGTAGGTGCCCAGGATAATCCGGCGTTTCACTTCCGGCCCGAAACCTTCCTCTCGTGTGCGCCCATAAAGATCCAGCATGTCTTTGGGATTTTTCGTGCGGTATCCGTAACGAATACCGTCGAATCGAGCGAGGTTCGCCGAAGCCTCCGCCGTCGCCACGATGTAATAGACTGCGATGGCGTATTCAGTCGTCGGCAATGAAACTTCAACAATTTCCGCGCCTAACGAGCTGAGCTGTCTTACCGCGGCGTCGATTGCCGTCCTCACCTGTGGATCGATCCCTTCGATCATGTACTCCTTCGGCACGCCTAACCGGATGCCGCGCAATTCATTTCCGAGGCTCGCAACGTAATCTGGCACCGGTTCGTTGAGCGATGTGGAATCCTGCGGATCATGACCTGCGATGGCGTTCATGATCAGCGCAGCGTCGCGGACGGTCTTTGTTACCGGTCCAATTTGATCGAGCGACGACGCAAACGCTACAAGGCCGAAGCGAGAAACCCGCCCGTAAGTTGGCTTGAGCCCGACTACACCGCATAGCGCAGCCGGTTGGCGGATCGAACCGCCTGTGTCGGAGCCGAGCGCACCGAACGCTTCATCGGCCGCCACTGCTGCCGCCGAACCGCCACTGGATCCGCCCGGCACACGCGACAGGTCCCAAGGATTGCGCGTAGGTTTCACTGCGGAATTTTCGGTGGACGAGCCCATGGCAAACTCGTCCAGGTTGGTTTTGCCGAATGGAATCGCACCGGCTGCGCGCAATTTTCGAATTATCGTGGCGTCGTACGGCGCGCGGTAACCGTGCAAGATCTTCGATGCACACGTGCACGGCTGACCCAGCACGTTGATGATGTCTTTAATGGCAATCGGAATGCCGCCGAGGGGAAGATTGATGTTGGCGTGCTCCGCCTCTTTCATCGCAGCCTCGATGTCGAGCGAAAGAAACGCGCCAATATCTCGATCAACCGCGTCGATGCGCTCTCGCAGCGCCTCGATGACTTCGGGCGGCGAAACTTCGCGGCGACGCAACAGCGATTGCAGGTCGGCGATGCTCAGCGCCGGCAAATCCTTCCCGGTCATTCCACCACTTTTGGGACGATGAAAAGACCGTTTGCCTGCCGAGGCGCGTTGGTCAGAGCCTGCTCCGCGGTGAACCACTCGCAGGGCGCGTCCTCGCGGAACACGTTAAAAAGCAGAAGCGCATCCATGGTCGCGTCAACGCCGGTGACGTCGATCTGGCGAAGTTTCTCGACGTACTTCAGCACGTTATCGAGTTGATTCTGGAAAATCTTTGCTTCGTCATCACTCAGATTGATGCGCGCAAGCCTGGCAATGTACGCAACATCCAGATCTGAAGGTCCGGCCATAACTGCGCTCAAGTATGCATATGACTAATGAGCCACATGACTGTGACCGCAAGCGCGACTAAGAGAATCAGAAAGATGATCCGTCCCTGCCGTCGTTCTTTGCGGAGCGCGCGAGGTCGCGGGCGCCTTCCGTTAGTATCGAACGCTTGCGGAGCGTCCATTGCGATCGACACATGAAATCGCCTTTCAATCGGAGCGCCTGCCGGGGCGCGTTCTGAAACGCGCGCCGAAGATTTGCTCGGCACAGGCAGCCGGCTTTGGGTAACTACGCGCTCGAGAGTTTCGCGCTTCGCACGGAGTTCCGCTTCTTGTCGTGCTATTTCTTGTTGCCTGCGGTGAAGCGGCGGGGCGGGTTTGCGCGAACGCCGAAACATCGCGATCACTTGCTGGCCAGCCAGAAGAAAAGGGCAAGGGCAACGGCGCCAAAGATGATCAACGGCAAACTGAGCGCGAAGCCAATCTGCAACCATCCGACGAACGACCGCCCATCATTATTTTCGTAAACGCCCGGGGTGGTATCAGGCAATGAGGACTGACCGTTGCCGCCTTCGCCTGCCTGCAACCGGCTGCGGTGCTCATTGTACTCGGTGCGCGCGTCGTCCACTGTGCTCAAAGCCCGGCTCAGTTCCTTGTGCAAATCAGCCGGATTCCAGTTCCTGGGATCGATCGCTTCAATCAACTCCAAATGTTGCGAGAAACTTTCCCGAGCCACCCGGATTTGCTCCAGCCGGCTTTGCGCGCTGTAGGCCTCGCGTTCGAGCACCACCAGAGCACGCGTCAGCTTGTCGCTCATTTCTCCCCGGCCATGTTCCAATTCCTCCTGACGCCGGCTCAGCTCTTCCAGTTCGCGCTTTTGCTTTTCGATCTGCTCCTGCTCGCGCTTGAGTTGGAGCAGTTGCTCCTGCGCCTTGTGCACCTGCGAGTCCAGATGCTCAACGGACGGTACTTCCTCTGTCAGGTCGAGCATTTGTTCAACCGGTCGGATTTTTTCTGCCATGACAATTCCTGATGCCGTCCAAGCTGGTCGTAGCGGATATTGGCTTCGCCGCGTTAAATCGTCAAACCGTTAAATCGTTAAATCGTCGAAAAGTTAATGTAGCCGCCGCGTTGCGTTAAGGCGTCCGCTTCTACCGCCCGGGCATCATCTCGAGAAGAAAACCCCTGAAGTATTCGGTTTCAGGAATTGTAGGCAGAACCGGATGATCCGGCGCCTGCTCGAATCGATGGAGTCTGCGCGTGGAGCGCCGCGCATCAACGAGGCCATTGGTAATCGCCTCAGAAAATGCCGCGTCATGCACGTGATGCGAGCAGGAAAAGGTCGCCAGTAAACCATCTTTAGATAAGAGCTTGAATGCACGCATGTGCAATTCCCTATAGCCGCGTAAGGCGTCGCGGAGAGCGCTCTTCGTCCTTGTAAACGAAGGCGGATCGAGAATGATCAGATCGTACTGTGAGCCTGCCTTTTCGGCTGCGCGCAGGAATTGAAATACATCCTGCTGAATCCACTCGATTTTTAGCTCGTTGCGCGCGGCGTTCCGTTTCGCAGTGACAATGTTCTCAAAATTTTCTTCGACACCCGCCACTTCCGCTGCGCCTGCGCGCGCGCATGTCAACGCAAATGCTCCCTGGTTTGTGAAGCAGTCCAGGACGCGCCGGTTGCGCGCGTATTCCGCCACGATTCGGTAATTGTGCCTTTGATCGAGGTAGAAACCGGTCTTGTGCCCGCGCAAAAGATCGACGTCGAGTTTCACGCCTTCGATTTCGATCGCGATCTGCGAAGGCGTTCCCCGCAAAAGCCCGCTGCGTAATTCCAATCCCTCTGCTTTGCGGACCGGCGCGTCGTTTCGTTCGATGATGGCGATGTCGCCGAACAAATCGACCATCGCAGCAGTGACGAAATCTTTTCGCATGTCCATCCCGAGCGTGAGCGTCTGCAAAACGAAATGGTCGCTGTAACGATCGATGATCACGCCAGGCAGACCGTCGCTTTCGCTCCACACAACACGGCGTAATTTCGGATCGACATGTCGCCGGTCGCGGTACTCGGAAGCTTGCGCAATCCGGCGCCGAAAGAAATCCGGGTCCAAATCCTGCCGTCGGCGCGAGAAACGGCGCGCGACAATTTGCGACTTCGAATTATAAATGGCGCTCCCGATCAAATGGTCCCTGCCATCCTTGAGCGAAATCACATCGCCATCGGCGGGATTTCCGAAAACCTTCAGCACTTCGGTGGAAAACACCCAATCGTGTCCGTGCAAAATTCGCGCCCGCGGTTTGACGACGATTCCGGCCATAGATCCAACGCCCAATTAGTCTGTCATTCCTCGCGGAGTCGAGAACGCGGCTTGGGAAGCCGCGACATAGACGGGAAGGCCGAAGGCTGATCGAACGGGCAGTGAGCGAATCAAATCTCTCATTCTCCTACTCTCGCATAATCCAGAGATGTCTCGACTTCACTCAACACGACAAAAGAGCAAGCAGTTGAAAGTTGGGCATTGAGCGTTGAGCATTTGTCCATGCAAATCGCCACGCAAACATCCATCGAGCTTCCCGGAATTGAAAAACTGCGCAGCGGCAAGGTGCGCGAAGTCTTCGATCTCGGCGACACGCTGCTCTTCGTAGTCACGGATCGCATCTCAGCATTTGATGTGATCCTGCCCGATCCGATTCCGTACAAAGGTGCGGTACTCAACCAGATTTCCGCATTCTGGTTCAAGCGTTTCGACGATATCGGCAATCACTTTGTCACCGCGCGATTCGATGAGTTCCCGAAAAATTTGCGGCAATTCCGTGACCAGTTATCCGGGCGTTCGATGATCGTGAGGAAAACCAAGCCGTTGCCAGTGGAATGCGTGGTGCGGGGTTATCTCGCTGGTTCCGGTTGGAAGGAATATCAGGAATCGCAGAGCGTTTGCGGCATTCAGTTGCCGGCAGGATTGAAGCTGGCGTCGCAGTTGCCCGAGCCAATTTTCACTCCTGCAACAAAAGCGGAAACGGGGCATGACGAAAACATCGACATGAAACGATGCGCCCAGATTCTCGGTAACGAAGTAGCTGACCGTGTGAAAACGCTGAGTCTTGACATTTACTCCCGGGGTCGCGAACACGCCGACCAGTGCGGAATCATCGTTGCAGACACGAAGTTTGAGTTCGGCACGCTCGATGGAGATTTGCTTTTGATCGACGAATGCCTGACGCCGGATTCCTCACGCTTCTGGCCGAAGGACCAGTACGCGGTTGGGCAGAGCCCGCCCAGTTTCGATAAGCAATTTGTGCGCGATTATCTGGAGACCCTCGACTGGGACAAGACTCCGCCCGCGCCGGGTCTGCCGAAGGAAGTCATCGGAAAAAGTTCGGCGAAATATCTCGAGGCATTTCGCCGACTGACGGGCGGCGAGATCACGGGCGCCTAACGAATCCGGCAAAATGGCGCTGTCATGTTGAGCGACGCGAAACATCTCTGGTTTTGTGGCATCGGCGCTTTTAAAACTTATCAGAGATTCTTCTCCCGCGACTGCGGGATCAGAATCAAATATGATCCGGCCTGACATTTTGTTTATCATGACCGACCAGCAGCGGTTCGATACCATCGCTGCACTCGGGAACTCGCACATTTACACACCGAATATGGACCGGCTGGTGCGAAGAGGAATCACGTTTTCGAATGCATACGCAACGTGCCCGGTCTGTGTCGCCGCACGTTATACGATCCGCACTGGATGCGAGCCGGCTACGACGCGCGTATTTACCAATGCCAGGGCAGATCCTGTGAATGGCCAAACCGTGGAGATGGAATCGCGTTGCGGAGCGTACCTGGGTCGAACCATGTCGCGCCTAGGGTATCGAACGTTCGGAGTCGGAAAGTTCCATACGAACCCGTGGAACGAAGATCTCGGTTTCGAGACGCTGTGGCGTTGCGAAGAGACCTATCACCCGCCAAACCGCGAAGGTGATGACTACGGTTCATGGCTGGCGCGGGAGCATCCGGAATTCGATTTCCTGGAGCAACCGATGGGCGAACGCACCGAGATGTTTTACCTTCCGCAACGCAGTCCGCTTCCAGCCAATTTAGGTGGCGAATGGTGGACCACTGATCGCACCCTCGAAGAAATCGCCAAGTCAGATGAGTCGCGGCCGTTCTTTGGATTTGTGTCGTTCGTTGGGCCGCACCCGCCACTGGCGCCGCCGATTCCTTTCAACCGGATGTACAATCCCGATCGAATGCCCGGACCCGTCCTCGGCAAGATCGAGGAAGATCACCTTGACGAAGAGATTCCGTTCATGCGTCACGCCATTTGGGCAGACGCAATTAACCCCGCGCTGACGAAGATCGTGAAGGCCCGTTACTACGGCGAGATCACGTATCTGGACTATTGTCTCGGGCGCATCCTCGATGCAATCGAAGCGCGGCCAAATTCGGAGAACGTTCTGATCTGTTTTTTTTCCGACCATGGCGATCTTCTCGGAGATCATCACGGCTGGCAAAAACAAAACTTCTTTGAGGCCGCCTGCCGCGTTCCTTTGTTGCTTAGCTGGCCGGTAACGTTGCCCGCGGGAGCTGTTCGGAATGAATTGATCAGCCTCGCGGATCTTTTCGGCATCGCGACAGGAGCTGCAGGCGCATGCGAAGTGCGGGAAGGCATCGACGTTCTCAATATGCTTCGAGGCGAATGTGCCCCGCGCGATCATCTTGTCGGGTTGGTTGAAATTCCCGGCTCACACGATTTCAAAGTCATGGTCGTCACCGACCAGTGGAAATACATTTTCATGGCCAATGGCGGACGAGAACAGCTCTTCAGTCGAAAAAAGGATCCTAACGAGTTGTCGAACTGCGTCAGCTCGTTTTCCCAAATCAGAGATGATCTTTACGCTTTGGCTGTGCAAGCATGCCGTGTCCCCGGTGCCTTGGACGCACTTGACGGCGACAAATTTCGCTCGTTCCCGTTCCGTCAACGGGAACCGACGCGCATCTATCAGTTCGACCGGTCGCGCGGCGTGTCCGCGTTTCCCGATAAACCGGAGGACACACTGAAAGATTTCGATCGCGCCACATTGAGACAAGTCGATTGATTATGGAAATCTCTTCGGACGATCGCGAAGATCTCGGCCTGGGCCTCAAGCCCGGCGACCCGCATTACCGCGCGTATGTCGGTCCACCTGAAGATTACGATCTGATCGCGGCGATGACGTTCAATCTCCTGACTACGCTCGGGCTGCGCCAGCACCATTCGTTGCTGGATATCGGATGCGGTTCGCTGCGGATTGGGCGCCTGCTAATTCCGTATTTGAACCGCGGAAAATATTCTGGCGTAGAGCCTAACGAATGGCTGGTCGAGGAGGGAATCAGGCGGGAGCTGGGGCAATCGCTCGTGCAAATTAAGTGTCCCACGTTTCTCTTCACCGATTCACCCGAGAGCATATCGAAGGCGGAAACGGCATTCAATTTCGCAGTGGCTCAATCGATCTTCAGCCATTGCGGTCTTGACCGGATCAAAGCCTGGTTATCGGCAATCTCCCGTTCACTCGCTGAGGATGGAACATTGGTTGCCACTTTTCTAATCGGCGAGCACGACGCTGCGCAATCGGGCTGGATTTATCCCGAATGTGTGAATTACCGGCCGGCGACACTTGAACGCGCAGCCGCAGAAGCGAATTTGCGATTTGAAATTCTGGATTGGAAACATCCTCGACAGACGTGGGCGCTTTTTGCTGCACCCAAATTTGATTCGAGTTGGTTCAAGGACAGGGCTCTCACCTGGAACGCGGCACTTGAAAGCGCTGATCATCGAAGATAAGCAGCTTTGAACCATATGACACTGGCAACTCCGCCTGGCAATGCCACAGCGTTCAAGCCGCGGAATGTTCCCGCGCTCGACGGTCTGAGAGCGATCGCAGTGTTGATGGTGCTGCTCGCGCACTGCAAGGAGGGAACGCCGCATAGGATATGGCAGGTTCTTCATCAGGGAGGTTTCGGCGTCTATCTCTTTTTCGTTCTGTCAGGCTTTTTGATCACCAGAATTCTGCTTTCAGAGAAAAATAAACCAGCTTACTTCCGTAATTTTTATGCACGCCGGACATTACGCATTTTTCCGCTCTACTACGGAGTGCTGGCGCTACAGTTTTGGGTGCTGCTCCCGATCTTTCCGACGCCGCACATTTTGGCGGACGCACATTATCAAGGATGGCTTTGGGCGTACGGTTATAACGTTTTAACCGCCGTTAAAGGTCATTATTTTTTCACGTCCGACTGGATGTTCCTGGGACACTTTTGGACTCTTGCGGTTGAAGAACAATTCTATCTTGTTTGGCCCTTCATTGTGTTGGCGTTATGTCGTGAAAGCCTGCTGAAACTTTGCATCGGAATCGTGGCATTGACGCCAATCTTGCGGTTGGCCTTCTACGCCGCTGGTGCGAATCGATACTGGGTTACCATGTTCACGATCTGCCAGATGGATGCACTGGCGCTCGGAGCAATGCTCGCCTGCCTTGAATCGTCCGGCCGTTTGAATGCAGTTGTGCCGATGGCCCGGCGGGTTGTGCTGGGGCTTGGTGCGATCCTCGTCATTTGTTCATTTTTCTATCCCCGGTCGCCAGAGACTACGTTGCCTCTTATTTTTTATCACGGAGCGGTCGCCTTGTTTTTTGGCGCCATTGTGGCGTTGGCAGTCTGCGGAGGATTCCGCTGGTTGGACAATCGTGTGCTTCGGGAAGTGGGCCAGAAGAGTTACGGAATGTACGTGTTCCATATTCCGCTATTGGTGCTCGCGATCCGCTACATCCACTTGCCTTCCCGCTTGCAGCAGTGGGCCTGGCATCCCTACCTGGCAGACATGATCTTTTTTTCCTCCATGATCATCATCACGTACCTGGTCGCCTTCATCAGCTACAATGCTTATGAAAAACACTTTTTGAGACTTAAACGATTTTTTGGTGGCGACCAGTCACGAAAGCCCAGGATTCCTGACATCCAGAATGCCGTGGTCGTTGAGGACGGCCATTGCGAGTTGGCCAGGGATGAAACGGTTGTGTCGTCTTGAGGCATCGCCCGAAGCCTGGAGTGAAAGGCGGTGACTTCATCGTGCAAACGGAATATGGCGCAGATTTCCGGTGCGAAATTTTTAAGGCGGGATTTCACCAGGTCGCCCTAACGAGGTTAATTTTCCCAGCGTCGGTGGCCATTTATGCAATCAAAACGTAGAAGCAACGACGAGATTTTCGCCGCGCCGCTGAAGGTCGACAACGTGGCGGACTGTTACTTTTACCACACCATGGAACTCCCCGGTCATGGAGTCATAGAGGGTCGCGATTGGGATTTGCGTGCGCGGAGTAGATGAATACCTCGGCAAAGTCGATTTTGCCGGTCAACGCGTTTTGGAAATTGGTCCTGCCAGCGGTTTTCTCACGTTCGAGATGGAAAAGCGCGGTGCCGAAGTTGTCTCCGTCGAAGTGACAGACGAGCACGGCTGGGACTGTTGTTCCGTATCCGACTGCGAGATTGGAAGAAGTATTCGGCCCACGGTCGAATCGTGATGCAACAGTTGAAGAACTCCTACTGGTTCAGTCACGCCGCCCTGCAATCCAAAGCCAAAGTCTACTATGGCGATGCTTACAATTTGCCTGCGGCGCTCGGAGAATTCGACATCGCCGTCATGGGAGCGGTGCTGCTCCACTGCCGCGACCCGCTTCGCATCATTGAGCAATGTCGGAAAAAGAGCGAAATCACTCATCATCGTCGACAAGTTCCATCCAGACCTGGAAGGCGCGCCGGTATGCCGCCTGGCGCCGACGCCGCAGAATTTTCTGTGGTATACGTGGTGGCATTTCAGCACGCAATTCTTCACCCAATTTCTGGCGGTGATGGGTTTCACCACCTCCGAGCCGGCGACGCACCAGCAGTTTCACCGCGGACGAGCGTACACACTTTTCACTATCGTCGGGAGACGAGAATGATGCGTTGCACTACTCCTGAATTGACAGTCCGCTCCGCGTTTGGGTAAAAGCGTTGGTTATACGCCTGCGGCTATGATGGAAACTCTAAAGCGCTCGTTCAGGCTGACGCGATTGCGGAAAGTACTTTGCGTAGCTTTGTTAATCGCAGCTGGCATAGCTGCATTAGGGCCGATCGGTTCCTCGCGCGCCATCAGCCAAGCCGGATCAGCTTCTCCTGAAGAAAATGGCTGGGGCGGAGTTGATCTCTCTGGCGCGGTCGGCACGACGCCACTGCCATCTCCTTCGTGTGGCCCCTGCAGCCTACCAGTTGTGTTGGACGAGAACTTCGACAACGTGACTCCGCCTGCGTTGCCATCAGACTGGTTAGCAACTAACGCGTTGGGACCGCCGCCGCTCTGGGTTACATCGAACAGCGGAGTACCGAACCCACCTGCGGACACACCGCCCAACGCCGCCTTGATTGATGATCCAGCCGTCGTAAGCGACAAACGACTCGACTCGCTACACTTTCCTCTCGCGGCGGCCTCAGCGCAGTTGACCTTTCGACACAACTTCAATCTTGAAGCATCGGACGTGGATCCCAATCTGGGCTTCGACGGTGGCGTTTTGGAGATTAGCTTTGATGGTGGAAATACGTTTCAAGATATTCTTGTCGCGGGCGGCAGCTTCGTTATTGGCGGTTACAACCGCACGATCAGCACCGATCGGGGCAGTCCGATCGCAGGTCGACAAGCGTGGAGCGGCAATTCGCTGGGCTTCATCACGACGGTAGTCAACCTGCCATACATTCCCACAGGCGGCAGGCTCCGCTGGCGGATGGGCAGCGATAACAGTGGCTCCGGCGAAGGCTGGCGCGTTGACACCGTCAATATCAGTTGGTGCGAACCGGTTCCGGGTTGTTCACCGTCTCCTCCGCCGCGCCCTACGCCGAGACCACGACCCGTGCCGTCCGCCCCGCCGAGCCCTCACGCTACGCCCACGTTTACTCCGGCACCTCGCCCAAGCCCGTGATTAGCCGTTCAGGCGTTTCACAGAAGCGCCCTACAACAATTCGCTAACGAGCGATTTCTCTTCTTTCAGCTCTGCTACTGATGCGTTGATTTTCTCGCGGCTGAATTCGTTTACTGGAAGGTCTTGCACGACTTCCAATTTCCCTCCGCGCACCCGGACCGGGAATGATGAGATCAATCCTTTCTCGACGTCGTAACTTCCATCCGAATAAAGGGCGACGCTGTGCCAATCGTCGGTCGGCGTGTCGTTAGTGAGAGAAGAGACGGTATTGACGACCGCATTTGCCGCGGAGCCAGCTGAAGAAAGTCCACGCGCCTTGATCACAGCGGCGCCACGCTGTTGCACTGTGGCAATGAAATCTTCCTTCAGCCACTTTTCGTCGCCGATCACTTTGTTCGCGGGACGTCCATCAATTTTGGCATTGTAGAAATCGGGATACTGGGTGGAAGAATGATTTCCCCAGATCGTCATGTTCGTTACCGAGCGAATGCTTACACCGGCCTTATGCGCGAGCTGCGCGCGGGCGCGGTTTTCATCCAACCGGGTCATGGCGAACCAGCGATCGCGCGGAATCTCTTTCGCGTTATTCATCGCGATCAGACAATTGGTGTTGCAAGGATTTCCGACTACAAGCACGCGCACATCAGTCGCAGCATTTTTTTGAATCGCCTGACCTTGGCCAATAAAAATTTTCCCGTTGATCCCGAGTAAATCCTTTCGTTCCATTCCCGCCTTGCGCGGCACGCTTCCAACGAGCAACGCCCAATCGACATCACGAAAACCCTCAGCGAGATCAGCCGTCGGTATCACCGATTCAAGCAGCGGGAAAGCGCAATCATTCAGTTCCATCACCACACCCTCCAGCGAGCCAATCACGGCAGGAATCTCAATTAAATGAAGTCTTAGCGGCCGGTCGGATCCGAACATTTGCCCGGAGGCGATGCGAAACAAGAGCGCGTAGCCGATTTGCCCCGCCGCGCCGGTCACAGCGACTTTAATAGGAGTTTTCATGACGCAATTAGGCACAAACGTTTCGCTGAGCAAGCCTAACACAGAATCCAAGCGGCGCGCTTTCACGCCCTCCGAAATCAAGCGCATTTTGAAAGCGTGCGGCGACGGCGCCGAATGGCGCGGACTCGCCGCCCACACGAGGTAAACGGAATGAGTGGGATTCGAACCAACGGTTCTACCACGGGCCTTTAGAGTAACCAACTTCCCTGTAAAAATAGACATGAGAAAATATCGTTGGACATCGCTGAAGTTATGCCCCTGCCCCCCTACCCCGCGGCCTGGTACGGTATAGTACTTTCTTTCAATCCTCCCGGTCTCATCGCCTACACAGGAGAGAACCAGAAACCGTGCTCTTTGTAGCAGAAGCGCACAGGCTCGCGCTCCTGAAGATCTCACGCGCAAGAGAGAGAGACTGAGATGGAGTGGCACCTACTCAACCCACCTATGCCTTGCTACCATAAACGATCATTCGATTGCCCCGCCGAGATTGCTCGTAGTCGTTCGGGCCGCTCGGCAGAACCGAGACTCCTGAAAAGCCGGAATTCTTGAGCAGGTACAAGACGCTGTTCAGCGAAGGCACCAAGGCGATATCGGTAGACCCATCTTCGCGGCCCTGGGAATAGTTAAAGTGACGGCTCAGCTCAATTGAATAGTAGCCCTCGCGCGATGCGAAATCACAGCGGTGAGATCTTGTGGCCTTTCAACACGCTCGCGGATGATCTGTACAAGCTTGTCGTGTCGAAAAGTGTGGATCGGATGAACATTAGCCGGAACATCGGTCGAGGTGCAGCCTCCAGCGCCGCCGCGAACGGACGTCAAACGAGGCGCCAGGCGTTCGGTGCCGGCGATTCCTCGGGAACTTCGCCGCAGCCGAGCCGGTGGCGCGAGAAGCAGAAGTACGCGAGACTCAGCAACTGTCGAAACAGATGGTGGCAGAAGGAATCTCAATGCCGACTCGAACGAAATACCTCTTGGATCCAGAGTACGCACAACGGTACCAGAGTGCCTTTGGCGTACCACCTGAGAGGCCTTTCTTTGAACTCTTCATCCCTGAACAGTTCCGCAAAAAAGAACTGCTACAGACGATCCAAGGTCCGATCTGGCGGCTTGAGTACGACGTGATTTGGCCCCAAATGGCAAACCTGCTACAACGGGACGGCATCAGTGGTGACCTTGTCGAGTTCGGCGTGTATGGTGGAGGCAGTTTTCGGCGGCTCATCGAGATCTTCCGCCCGTTGTCTGTGATCAATCGCTATTACGGCTTCGACAGTTTCTTGGGCTTGCCAAAACCCGAAATGGAGCGAGACCACCCCTCCTTCTGGAACGAGGGTTTGTTCGCCGACACGTCGAAAGAGGGGGTACTTCGCTATTTGGCAGACGGCCTCGGAGGCCTCGACCAAATCGAACTCGTCGAGGGTTGGTTCAGCAAGACGCTTCCCGCCATGCGCGACCGAATTTCGCGGATCGCCTTCGCGCGCGTGGACTGCGACCTTTACAGTTCGACGCGCGACGTCTTCACATTCCTGTCGGATCGACTCGTCGATGGTGCGATCATCTATTTCGACGACTGGACGCACGAGGCCACCACGGGCGAGTCGTGCGCATTCTTTGAGTTTGCCGAGCGCCACGCGAATCGGTTTAACTTCGAGCATTTGCTTACAGTCTCCGATGGCGCGCTGGCGGTCCGGGTGAAGACTAAGATCTGAAGACTGACCGGGATCGCCCCGACCTAGCGCAGGCGCGGCCGCCTGAGATCAGTAGCCCCGACCCGGCCGCTCCTGCCAGAGCGTGGTATGCTGTCCCGACGCGTCAGGTGGTGCCCCCTCGTCGGCGCGTCCGTTGGAGTAAAAATAAAGCGCGATTGATCGCCGCAAAAGATCCGGCGGCCCGACGATGGGCTCGGGCTGGCCGTGATAGGACGTCCGGGTAGTCGAGAAAATGACCGTTCGATTGAAGACGGGCAGCACGCGCTGGACACAGCTTTGCATTTGCTGGTCCCAGAGTTCCAGCCAGCCGCCGTTCTCTTCAGTCCAGCCCTCATTCAAAAAGACCAGCATGTTCAGGCGGCGTTCTAGCTTGAATCGAAAATGCTTGTTGAAGTCCGCGTGGACGGCGAGCTTTCCGCCGGAGGCAGTCGCGTGCAGCCCACCGCCAAAGAGGTAAGGATCGGGGATCAGCCCCCACATCCCGGTCAACTTTTCCAGCGCTGAGAGTAGCTGGGGCGACGCAAGGTCTGCGAAGTAGCGCGAGGTGTACGACCCAAACTGCGTTTTCCAAGTGGTCCCCTGTTTTTTCCGGACGAATGTTCCGTCGTTATGCTGTTCAAGGTTGTCGTTCGGCCATTCCCTGAGGATCATCCGAAGAGCCTCAGGCTCGAAGACATCATCGAATATTGCGTGAGCGTATGGGGTAGCGCTCCGGTAACCTTGGTAGGCCTCGATGCGGGCTAACGTATCGGGCTCGAAGATCGACAGTGGGGGTGCAGTGTCTTGCCGGAACCTCGGCCATGCGGGCTTCATGCCCCCCAGCTTAGCGCCAAAAGAAAAGATTAAAAAAGATATTATTTTTTGGCGAGTGTTATCCTAAAAAGTCCTCCTGCGCTTCTCCTAAAAAGACCCCCAAATGCCAAGTATCCCATCGTCAATCGGGCAAACCTTTCTGGTTCTGCGCATTTTCGATCTTCAATCCCGAAACTCGCACGAGCAGGCGCGTCTTTCGCCCCGCGAAAAATGCGCGACAAGAAGCAGGCGAAAAAAATTTGCCGCGCATGGCACAAGGCCGCGCAGAAAGCGCGCACCGGCGAGCTGAGCGTGGACGTAGCGCGCCGCGCGGCAAGCTCCTCAAATCGAGCTAAGCAATAAGCCAGCAACATGCTCGCGTTCCCCTTCCGTGAACGCGTTATCTCTCAACACGCTGCGAGTCGCAGAGTTTTGGGGAGCGCGCGCATCTTGCCCGCTGTGGCCGGCATAGTGTCGGCCACCTCTTCCTCACCACGAGAGGTTCCCAGCTTCGCTCAGAGTGACAGTAACCACATTAGGGATAGATTCTGGATGCGATGTATCCGGGTAAATTAGGCAAGATCATCAACCTCTTTGAGTCGCTGCCGGAAGATGAACGGCGCGAGACGCTCGTTTCGTATGCAGATAATGCGAAAAGACAGGAGCCGCGTGAGGGCGAGAATTTCGATCTCGTCGATGTTCGAAAAGACGAGGAGTGCACCGATACAGTCGGGGTTTATCTGCACGTTGACGAAGATGGCAAGGCACACATTCGGATGACTCTCGGTCCTGAAGTCCAAACACTTACCCGTTCGATGACGGCAATTCTTTGCAAAGGACTCGATGGCTCGACGCCGCAGGAGATTCTCGATCTGCCGAGCGATTTCGTGACGCGAATCGTGGGCACAGAACTGGTGCGCGTCCGCAGCCAGACTGTGTACTACGTTCTCACCCGCATCAAAAGCATCTGCAAAGTCTGGCTGGACCGCCAGCGGATGGCGCAAGTAGCGTAGCACAACCATCTTGGCTATGGGGACCGGCGGGCATCTTGCCTGCCGAGTAGAATCGTCAAATAATGTCCGGCACGCGGGAAGCCGGCTGGCCCCCAGGCAGGATGCATGTGCTACCTTCCTTAGATGCCGCGGAATAACGAACTGAAAAAAATTCTTCTCATCGGCTCGGGTCCAATCGTGATTGGGCAGGGCTGCGAATTTGATTATTCCGGAGTTCAAGCCTGCAAAGCCTTGCGCGAAGAAGGGCTACGAGGTGGTGCTGGTGAATTCCAATCCAGCCACAATTATGACGGATCCGGAATTCGCTGATCGCACCTATGTGGAGCCGATCACGCCGGAGGTCATCGAGGCGATCATGGAGCGCGAAAAACCAGACGCGATTTTACCGACTCTTGGCGGGCAAACCGCGCTCAATGCTGCGATGGAGTTAAACCGCAACGGCGCGCTTGCGCGGCACGGCGTGAAATTGATCGGCGCAAACGCACAGGCCATCGCAAAAGGCGAAGACCGCCAATTGTTCAAGGAAGCGATGTTGCGCATCGGTTTGGACGTGCCGCGCTCGGGCGTAGCACGGTCGCTCGCGGATCTCGATCGCATCGTCGCTGAGGTCGGAACGTTTCCGCTGATTATTCGCCCTGCATTTACGCTGGGCGGCACGGGCGGCGGCATAGCTTACAACCGGGAAGAACTCGATGTGATTGCCGCGCGCGGTCTCGATCTTTCGCCAGTGCGCGAAGTCTTGATCGAAGAATCGCTGGTCGGCTGGAAGGAGTTCGAGATGGAAGTGATGCGCGACCGGATGGACAACTGCGTGGTGGTTTGTTCCATCGAGAATCTCGATCCAATGGGCGTGCACACGGGCGATTCCATTACCGTCGCACCGGTCCAAACGCTGACCGACAAGGAATACCAAATGATGCGCGATGCCGCATTCGCGGTGATCCGTGAGATCGGTGTCGAGACCGGCGGGTCAAACATTCAGTTTGCCGTCCACCCCGAAACGGGCCGCATGGTCGTGATCGAAATGAATCCGCGCGTCTCGCGTTCGAGCGCGCTCGCGTCGAAGGCCACTGGTTTTCCGATTGCGAAGATCGCTGCGAAACTCGCGGTCGGCTACACGCTTGACGAGATTAAAAACGATATCACGCGCGAAACGCCGGCCTGCTTCGAGCCGACGATCGATTACTGCGTCGTTAAGGTGCCGCGCTTTACGTTCGAAAAATTTCCCCACGCAGACGCCACGCTTACAACGCGAATGAAGAGCGTCGGCGAAGCGATGGCGATCGGGCGAACGTTCAAGGAAGCGTTGCAAAAGGCACTTCGCAGTTTGGAGATCAAACGCTTCGGCTTGTTAGGCGATGGAGCAGATAAGGACACCGATCTCGAAACGCTGCGGCTGAAGCTGGCGATCCCGAACGCCGAACGGATTTTCTACATTGCACAAACATTCCAAAAAGGGGCGTCGATCGATGAGGTTTACGAGTTGACGAAGATCGACCGCTGGTTTTTGCGAAACATTGCGCAAATTGTGGCGGAAGCGGCGACGCTGCGCTGTAGCACAGGCATCTTGCCTGTGGGGCCGACGGGCGTCTCGCCTGCCGAAGCAAACGAAGCATCAACAGACAGTCAGCCGCGATTCCGCCCGATGAATCGCCACGGTGAGATCCGAACGACACGGCGCAACCTTCCACATTGGCAGCAGAAAGACGCTGCGTATTTCGTGACCTTCCGGTTGGCCGATGCCGTACCGAAAAACATTCTACGGCAATGGAAGGAAGAATTCGAAGCTTGGAGAAAGTTCCACCCTGAACCCTGGAATGCAGAGACCAAATATGAATACCAGAAGCGATTTCAAGATAGTCGCGAACAGTGGCTCGACCAAGGACACGGGGAGTGCATTCTTAAAAACTCAGATGCGGCTGAAATCGTAGTAAATGCCCTGCGGCATTTCGATCGTAATCGTTATGTTCTGGATGCATTTGTGGTGATGCCGAACCACGTGCATGTGCTCGTTCAGCCAGCAAAGGGTCAGGTGCTCGCGGACATTTTCCATTCGTGGAAATCATTTTCGGCCAAAGCGATCAACCAACTGCTTGGAAGAACTGGGCGAGTCTGGCAGGACGAGAGTTATGATCGAATCGTTCGCGATTGGAACGAATTGGTTCGATACCGGGATTACATCGCGTGCAATCCGGAGAACGCCAAGCTACGCGAAGGCGAATTTGTGCTGCACGCTGACGGTGTCTTGGGACATAACTTTGATTCGGCAGGCGAGACGCCTGCCGGCCCCACAGACAAGATGCCTGTGCCACAACTGCTCCGAGCGAAACGATTCGGCTTTTCGGACCGGCAGCTCGCGATCGCAAACAAAACGACCGAGAACGACATTCGAGCGAAGCGAAATTCGTTAGGTATTTTGCCGACGTACCGCCTCGTGGATACCTGTGCGGCGGAGTTTGAAGCGTACACGCCTTATTATTACTCGACCTATGGTGACGAAAATGAGCGACGCGAGAGCGGCAAGCGCAAGGTCATGATCCTGGGTGGCGGCCCGAACCGGATTGGTCAGGGAATTGAATTTGATTACTGCTGCGTCCATGCCGCCTTCGCTCTGCGCGAACTCGGATTCGAAACCATCATGGTTAATTCGAATCCGGAAACGGTTTCCACTGATTACGACACGAGCGACAAACTTTATTTTGAACCGCTCACACTCGAGGACGTGCTCAACATTTACGACCAGGAAAAACCCGAAGGCGTTTTCGTCCAGTTCGGTGGCCAGACCCCGCTGAATCTTGCCAGTGGCCTGAAAGCGGCTGACGTTCCAGTTCTTGGGACGCAGCCCGAAAACATTGAGACCGCCGAAGACCGAAAGTTATTTGCCGCGATGTTGGACAAACTTGGGCTGCGTCAAACTCCCAATGGATCGGCGACAAGCGCCAAAGAGGCTGTCGCGATAGCCAAAACAATCGGCTATCCGGTGCTCGTTAGGCCCAGTTTCGTTCTCGGTGGTCGCGCGATGGAGCTCGTTTATAGCCAGACCGACCTCAGACGCTACATGGCAAACGCCATTAAAGTAACGCCTGATCGCCCGGTGCTCATCGATCGATTTCTCGAGGACGCCATCGAAGTCGACGTCGATTGCATTTCCGATGGCGAAACTACTGTGATCGGTGCAATCATGGAGCATATCGAGGAAGCGGGCATCCACAGCGGTGACAGCGCTTGCGTGATTCCGACGTTCTCGCTATCGCAAAAAGTTCTCGATGAGATTTCCTCCGCGACCAAAGCAATGGCGCACGAGCTGAAGGTATGCGGACTGATGAACGTACAATTCGCGGTAAAAGGCGATGACGTTTACGTGCTCGAAGTGAATCCCCGGGCTTCGCGCACTGTGCCGTTCGTTAGCAAGGCAATTGGCGTTCCGCTGGCAAAACTGGCCGCTAAAGTTATGACCGGGAAAGTCATTGCGCGATTTGGGATTCACCAAGGAAATCGTGCCCAGTCATTTTTCCGTGAAAGAAGCGGTGTTTCCATTTCTTCGCTACGAGGGCCTGGATATTTCGTTAGGTCCGGAGATGAAATCGACCGGCGAAGTGATGGGCATTGATGTTGATCTGGGCCTCGCATATGCCAAATCCCAGATGGCTGCGCCGCCTCCCTTGCCGAAAGACGGGAGCGTTTTCGTGAGCGTCAAAGACGCCGATAAGGAAGCGGTTATCCCTGTTGCTCGAGAATTTTTGAAGCTCGGCTTTGAAATTGTTTCCACCAGCGGAACCGCGGAAGCGCTAAGTAGCGCGAAAATCAAAGTTACCAAGGTATTCAAGATTCACGAGGGACGTCCCAACGTGCTCGACCGTATCAAGAACGGCGATATCAATTTCATCATCAACACGCCCAGTGGGAAAATTCCGCGCGAGCACGAAGTGGAGATTCGAAATGCCGCGCTCGCAGCCAAAATTCCGATCATGACCACCGTCCGCGCGGCGCTGGCCAGCGCGAACGGCATTCGCTCGCTCCAAAAACGAAAAGTTCAGGTGCGAAGCTTGCAGGAATATCACGCTTCGCAGAGTGAATCGTTGAACAGTTGAACGGTTGAAGAATCCCGTGGAATCGTTTCACAGGTATTAACTCGCGGTGTCTCGACTTCGCTCGACATGACGACGCGTTGATGTCATTTGTCAGGATGAAATTGTCGATCGCTCTGGTGGTACTGTTGGCTTCGGCAGTTTTTGGTGCCGAGGAAAAGAAAGAAGAGAAGACTCCCATGAATTCATCAAACGAAGTTGCGGTGATCAAGACGAGCGAAGGCGAGATGGTTGTGCAGTTTTGGACTGATGCCGCGCCTAACACCATCGACAATTTCAAGAAACTGGCACGCCAGGGCTTTTACGACGGGACCATTTTCCACCGGATCGTTAAGGAATTTATGATCCAGGGAGGCGATCCGAATTCGAAGGACCAGGCAAAAGAGAACAGCTACGGCGAAGGCGGACCGGGTTACAATATCAAGGCCGAGTTCAACGATCATGGTCACGATCGGGGCGTGATCTCGATGGCGCGCGGACCCGATCCGGACTCTGCCGGTTCGCAATTCTTCATCTGCCTCGCCCCAGTGCATCGACTCGACCATCAATACACGACCTTCGGCAAACTGATTAAAGGCGACGATGTGTTGGAGAAAATCGGCGATACACCCGTCACGAAAAACAGCATGGGGGAACCAAGCAAGCCGACTAAGCGCGTCGTGATTGAGAGCATCAAGATCGTGCCAGCCGGCTCGGTGAAGTGATTAGCTCGCCGGTCATATCGAGCGAAGTCGAGACATCCCGGGAAAGTACCTTCATGGTTGCGCGACCGGATTCCTCTAATTCGTTGGAAATGACGAAAATCGCCCTCATTCAGATGCGTTGCGGTCTACAGCCGGACGAAAATTTCGCGCGAGCCATTGAATTTATCCGCAACGCAGCAGGACAAGGCGCTAAGATTGTCTGCCTTCCGGAGCTTTTTCGGTGCCAATATTTTTGCCAAACCCAGGATCACAAGAATTTCGATCTGGCTGAAGAATTACCGGGAAAATCAACAGCCGCATTGGGAGAAGTCTCCCGAGAAACCGGCACAATAATCATTGCGTCACTTTTCGAGAGACGCAGCGCTGGGCTTTACCACAATACGGCGGCCATTATCGACGCGGATGGAAAACTCCTCGGCAAATACCGCAAGATGCATATTCCCGATGATCCGCTATATCATGAGAAGTTTTATTTCACGCCGGGCGATCTCGGATTTCAGGCGTGGCGAACAATTCACGGCAACATCGGTGTCTGCGTTTGCTGGGACCAGTGGTATCCGGAAGCGGCGCGCCTCACAGCCTTACGTGGCGCGGAGATCATTTTCTATCCGACGGCGATCGGATGGCATCCGAGTGAGAAGGAGAAGTTCGGAGGCGCGCAGCATTCTGCATGGGAAACAATTCAGCGCGGTCACGCGATCGCCAATGGTTGTTACGTCGCGGTAGCCAATCGCGTCGGCCACGAAGCGCCTGCCGGTGGAGACGGCATCGAATTTTGGGGCCAGAGCTTCGTGTGCGGGCCAGACGGCCAAATCATTGCGAAAGGTTCGGTCGATCGAGAAGAAATTGTAATGGTCGACGTCGAATGGGCGCGTGTTAACGAGCAACGGACGCACTGGCCGTTCCTGCGGGACCGGCGCGTAGACGCTTACAGCGGACTGGAGCGACGTTTGATCGATTGAGAGCGCCGGAGGACCGGCGCATCGTAAAACGCAAGCACGAATTGCGCGCGGGATTCGCGGCCGCGCTTTGCAGTGCGGCGCTGCTGCGTCGCTTTTGGATAAGGCGAGCGGCCCGATACCGTCGGTCGTAACTGTGAGCTCAAACGCGTGCTGTTTTGAATTTGTCTTTGTGCTAAATACCACCGGCATGACCGCGACGTACGCTCAACCGCTGCGTCGGCCGTGGTATCGCCCGTCTTTGACGACGCAAATCATGATCGGGTTGGTCGCGGGGTGACTGAAGGGCATTAAAGGAGTAAGAAATATCTTGACGTTCCGGGACGCGGCAGTCACACTGGCAAACCCTTACACCATCAAAGATCTATGAAAAAAATACTCGCAACATTCCTGATATCCTCCTCGGTTGTCTTGAGCATGATCGCTTTTGGCGTCGGGAATCGTCCAGCGACAGCTGGACCGAATCCAAACGCCGATTCCTTTAGCAAGGGACCGGCGGTCGATACCTCCAGTGTGGTTGTCCAACTCAAAGGGGACCCGCTAAGTACTTATTCCGCTACGAAACCCGCGGCAGGCAGGAAAATCGATTTTAACGGCAATGCCGTGAGATCGTATCGCGCCCAGCTCTCCGCCGGACGCAACGCTTTCAGAAGATGGCTGCAAGCCAACGCACCGAGCGCAACAATAACCAGTGAGTATGATATCACGCTTAATGGAGTCGCGGTTGACCTTAACGGGACGCCACTGGCGACGATCGCCGCGGCACCGATGGTGGAGCGGGCCGATTACAACGTTCTTTATCATCCCAACCTGAGCCAGAGTTACCACATCATCAATGCGACGGATGCCTGGAATGCTGCCGGTGGCAGATCCGTAGCCGGCGCCGGGATTAAGATTGGAGACATCGACACGGGGATTGATGAGACGCATCCGTTCTTCGATCCGACTGGCTTCAGCTATCCTCCGGGCTTCCCCAAGTGCGATCAACTAGATAGCAATTCACACCGCGTAGACCAGGATTGCAAGTACGTCTCGCCAAAAGTCATTGTTGCCAAAGTCTTCTATGCGAGGGCTCGTCAGGAGGGCCTCGACGCGCAGGCGATTCAAGATCACGGGTCGCACACGGCTGGCATCGCGGCTGGTGTAACCGGCAAAACTGCGGTCGTGAACGGCGTCAACATCGACGATATGTCAGGTATCGCTCCGGGCGCGTGGCTTGGCAACTACAACGTTTTCCCGGGAGGCGTGCTGGACGCTCGCAGCCAGGATATCCTCACTGCGGTTGAAGCCGCGGTCGGGGACGGAATGGACGTTCTTAATCTGTCGCTCGGCGGCGCCTACACCGGTAGTGAAGACAGGGATGTGCTTGCGAGGGGACTCAACAACGCAGTGAGCGCGGGCGTGGTCGTGGCGGTGGCAGCGGGCAACAGCGGACCAGGGGCAGCCACTGTTGAGTCTCCAGGTCGCGCTAGCAAAGTCATCACAGTCGCCGCGAGCACGAACCTACATTTTGTCGGTCAGCCGATTACGTATCCGGCAGGCGGCGGAACAACGATCGGTGCTGCGGTCGGCGATTTCGACCCCTTGCCGGCACAGTCGTTCGACCTCTTCGACACGCAGTCCAACGGTTGCACCAGCGTTGATCCAGGCGCTTCCGGAAAGCTGGCGCTCATTGATCGTGGGGCGTGCACCTTCAGTCAGAAGGTAGCGAACGCCAAAGCCGCCGGCGCCGTGGGCGCCCTCATTATCAACAACGTAGCTGGAGATCCCAGTGCGATGGCCAGAACAGCTGGTTTTGACGACGACCTACCGGCAGTGATGATCAGCAAAAACGACGGGGCAGCGCTGCGAGCCTCTGGAGAAACCACAGCGTCTGCAGACGCGACGTTCCAGGAGTTCATCACTGCCAATCAGGACATCCTGGCCGGGTTCAGTAGCCAGGGCCCAACCAAGGTTGATTTCGCCGTCAAGCCTGATGTCACTTCTGTGGGCGTGAACGTCCTCAGCTCGATCACCTGCGTGGACAAGGGGGCCGGCTGCCCCGATGACGGTTCAGGTTGGGCGTTCTTCAGCGGCACGTCGATGTCGACGCCGCACATTGCCGGGTCGGCTGCTGTGCTCTTGGCGTTGCATTCGGACTGGTCACCTGATCAGATTAAGTCGGCGCTCGCCAACCGCGCGGACTTGGTAATTAAGGATGCCCCTACAGGCCTGCACGACGTTGGTCCGACAGCGCAGGGCGCTGGACGCGAGAACCTCTCGGTCGCAGCGGACGCAACAACATGGTTGGATCCCGTTTCGGCGAGCTTCGGCAAAATCATAGCCGGGCAGCCGACTATGCTCGCCATCACATTGTGGAACCCAACGAGTAGTGCCCAGAACTTCAGTGTGTCCGTCACGAAGTTTACTCCGGACACTTTCGGCGGAACAGTGGACCCGATCTATGACGCTGGAACTCTGAGCGCTGGTGACGACCGGATTAGCGTTCCGGCCACGGTAACGGTACCTGCGAACGGTTTCCACATGCTGAGGGTCGCGGTGACCCCAGGGCTTCCGGTGCACACTGTCGTTCAGGGTTGGATCAACCTCGATGGCGGGGGCACCAACCAACTGCACTTCGCCTACTACGCCCAGATCGGCCCGCCGTAATAGTAGAATCGCGAAACAATTCTGCCAAACAGGGGCGCGGTTAAAACCGCGTCCCTGTTTTTTTGCCGAACGAACATTCAGGGAATCGACAAATCTGTACCATTTCGAATAAGCTGCGTGGATCATGGCAACTGTGCATACATCCACCGGAGCAATTTATCTGATGCAGATTCTCGCATCTGCTTTTCTAGCAATCCTTTTCGTTCAATCGGGAATTGACAAGGTCGTCGATCGCCGCGGAAACCTTGAATGGCTAAAAGGACACTTCGCGAAGAGTCCACTGGCGGGAACTGTTCCCGCGCTACTCACCGTAATCACCATTCTCGAGCTTGGAGCCGGCATACTAAGCGGTATCGGCTGTATCGTGGTTATCTTCGTGCGCGATTCAACGATCGCATTCTACGGGGCGGTCTTGGCCGCCTTCGCGGTTGTTGCACTCTTCTTTGGCCAGCGCATGGCTAAAGAATACGCCGGAGCGGCGGTGCTCGTTCCGTACTTTCTGCTGGCTTTGGTTGCCATTTATCTGCTCGCACAAGCGTGAGTTAATGACCTGCGAGAAGTAGTCTTTAGAAACTGAATGCCGGTGTCGTGCTTTCCAGCAATTTCTGCTGGAGAAAAAGAGGCTCTGTGCTTTGCTGAACCCTCAGCGGTCCCTACCACGATACCTGTGCAATTGTTCAAGAGGATGGGCGGAGTGACTCTTGTTGAACCTTGAAATGGAAAGCGGCATTCTAACCCTATACACGACGCTCATGCCCGAGGCGCTAGGCGAAAAACTCCGACTGTGGGAACCATGGAGCATTCGAGTTGATTTCAGCAACGGAGTTTCAACCAAGGACTTCAAACGCCGCACTCCGTTCAACGAGCACCCGTTGAACAAGTTCAGTTTGGCCGAGGCCGCCATCCCTTTCGCGGAAATTTCTGGCGGAAGAATGCTCGATGTCGGCTGCAACGCCGGTTACAACTGTATCTATGCGGCAAAGAAATACGGCCTCTCCTGCACAGGCATCGATGTGGTGCCTCCATATATCGAAAGCGCGCATTTCCTATCAGAGACTGCTGGCATTAACGCACAATTTTTTATCGCGAGCGCGGAGACATTCAGTCGTCCAGAAGAGTTTGATGTCGTCCTTCACTTTGGCACGCTCTATCATCTTCCGAATCCAGTGCTCTCGCTCCGAACCACCTTCGACAACTTACGGCTCGGGGGTTACCTCGCTTTGGAAACCCAGGTATACGATTATCCAGAAGAGGCCAATATTTGCTACTTTATGCACATGCAGAACAACGATCCGACTAACTTTTGGGCTTTGAGCACGAGCACGCTGACAAAGTGTTTGGAATTGGTCGGATTTCGCGAGATTCGTGAACTGCGGAGAGTCGTGCCGACCGAAGGGCTTGCCCAACACATGGCACGGATCATCTTGGTCGCGCGAAAACCGGAAAAACCGTCTGTTCGACCTTACTCTCTTCAGCAAATAAATGAGAGGTCGCTTCGCTGAGATCGCATTCCTTTCCAAGACTTTTATTGCAGAAAAAGATGCCCTCGTGCCTGTCTGAAACTCGACGGTTTCTCCGAATACCTGCGTTTTCCAACAATCAGCAACAGACTTCAGCCAATTTGCGAGGTTCCACGCCCGTTTTACAATTGGCTGCGTGCTTGCGCTTGTCATACGAGATTCCACGGTCGCGTTCTGCGGCGCCGTCATTTCGGCAGCTGCGATCATAGCGTTATTTTTTGGGCAGCGAATCGCCAAGGATTATGCTGGCGCGGCAATGCTTGTTCCCCACTTTTTGCTCGCGCTGATCGCAATTTATCTGCTCCCGCAGGGCTAAACGAGTGAGAATCCGCGCTGATATTCCAGAAGGCGCCGCACGGACAGGCGCAATTACAAAGGATTCATGGACGAAATCCATCCCGGTCTCCGGAAGATGCGATCAATCCCATGCAGGCGATATTTTGTTGCTGCCGATAGCGATAATCGCATTTTGGACGCTGGCGTACGACCTTGTCCTTGTCGCCAGATGGCCGGCGCAAACTATCACGTGGTGTTTTGTGGCAATCGCAATAGCCGGCTTTTTTGCCATGGGGCGTTTGTGGAAGGCAACGGGGGCAGTCCCTGGCAAAGCTTATCAATTTCACCTCTCTCACGTCCTTTTGCTGGTTTTGGGTTTGGGTTACGCAATCACAGCGCTGTTTGTGCGACGGCCGAATCAGGATGATGTGGTCTATTTCCACCGAGCTCTTAGTCAACTACTCGACCTTCATCGGCCTATCCTCTTGCGTCAGACGAGTGTTGACATGGATGCGGCAGCATTTTCACCGGTCCATTTGGCAACCAGTTATGAGATGCTCACAGCCTTTCTGGCGCACTATCTTCGGATCGATCCTCTGTATTTCTACCAGGTAGTCAACCACTCAATTGTCGCGTTTTCCGTCCCTTTTATTTTCTATTGGTGCTCCCGAATTTTTGGCTTGAACCGCTGGCTGGCAGCGGTGGGCGCCCTTTTGGGAATCGGTTTTCTACTTTTCGCTGACAAGTCATCGTTTGGCGCGTTGCTTGGAGCTGTTAAGTCGATACAGGGGGTCGATATTGATGGATGGGTCGGATTTTCGACTCTTTCCGGCTACATGTGGCAAGGCAAGCCGATCGTGTTGATCTTGTTTTTGCCAATGGGTCTGGCGCTCAGTTACCGATTCTTCAGCCGGGGTAAATCGAGTGACCTGGTCTGGCTTACGTTATTGGGCGTCGCCGGCGTCGGTCTCAGTAATCCGGCCCTTTACTTGCTCCCGGCAATTGTTGGCTGTTCCTGGATAGCTTTTATCACGCTTGAACTATTCGAACACAGGCCACGAGAATATTTATGGAGGTTGATTCGCCGTGGCCTTTTCCTCCTAATTCCGCTCGCGTATCCAATCGCGATACTGGCCTTACTGAAACTGGATATCATTCCAAAGCCAATTGACATCCAACAGCTCGGGCCAAGATACATGCCATGGAGGGAAGCGGTGGATTACGCCATCGGTGGACGTGCTGAGTACTTGCGTGACGTGGTGCTAATGATTGCTGTCCCGCTGCTAGTCGTGAGAGGACGCAGCGGATTTTTTCTCTTTTTTTATCTTTGTGCTGTGTGGCTGTTTTGTTTGAACCCATTGCTAGCACACCTGTGGATGGCAAATATTCTTGCGCCAACTTACTTTCGGCTTGTTTATCTCTTGCAGTTTCCGCTGCTCTGCGCCTTGCTTGGCGCTGCAGGGCCCCGGCTAGCGCAGCGGAGCGACGGCTCTCTAACGAGCCGAACGCTAACTGTGGTTGCGTTGTTGGTGATTATTGCAAGTTTCGTCCACAGCTACCGCGGAGTGTCGATCTTGCCAAGAGATGCCAGGCTCGGCATCGGCTGGAAGTCGCCGCGGGAATACCAATTGCTTCCAGCGAATCTTGATTTTGCTAGAGCTGCCGGTCCATACATCGCACACGCCAAGCTGCTCGCGCCCACCTATACCGCCGGCTGCGAGTTGCCGCTCCTATTTCCTGAAATGAAAGTCGTCGCGCCCCGGTTCGTCTACCATTATTTCGCCAATGCAGGCAACCCGGAAGAAGGCAACCTCCGCAACCAGGCGCAGGCTTTTATCCAGGGGCAGCCTTTTATCCCGGAAAACCCTCCTGAAAAAGCCAAGCGTCTTCAACTGTTCGAACCGAAATTTCAGCAAGTGATAGAAACCGGTCGCGCAAATGCCGTTGCGGTTCCAGAATCCGAAAGTGAGAGAGTCTTGGCGACGCTCAAATCGATTGATCCTGGGTGGCATCGCGTTTTGGAAGCCGGCGGGTTGGTCTTAATGTTACCAGGCAAGGCTGCACGAGGCAGCTAGGCATAGACCCGCGCAACCCGACGACACGCCACTGAAACGGCAACGCGGCTGCCGCAGTACGCAGCCGGGAACGACGGTGTTGCACGGCCGATATCCCGAAGGATAATCTAGCCCCGTGACCATAAGGCATTCTGGACGCCCCATCAACAACCAGCGGTACAGCGGCGGTCTGGATAGCTTTACCGTTCTCGCGCTGGTTGTTACATTTTTAGTTCGTTATACGCCATTTTTAGCGTCGCGTCTCCTTTTTGGGCCGTTTCTGGACAATGTTCACATTTACGGACCCATATTTTCCGAAGTCTCACGGCTAGCATTGTCCCACGCCGTTCCGTACTATCTGCCAGATATCGGGACGGGTTTTCCGGTGTTTGAAAGCCCCCACTTTTCCATTCTCTATCCGTTTTATTTCTTTGGGCTGCTCAGCTATGGGGGACCGCTGGCGTCGCTCTATACTCTGACCAATCTAACGCTGCTTCACCTTTTCGTTTTTTACGTCAACCTTTATGTCTTGTTGCGCTGCGCTACGGTTCCACCGCGGGCTGCATATGTTGGCGCATCCGTCGGCATGCTGGCACGGAACACCGAACTCTACGCAAGCTGGATCACTATCACAGCCAGCTACGCCTGGTTGCCGTTAGTGCTTGCTGGCGGCGTGTTGTTATTGCGATTTCCGAGCAAGCTCCCGGGAATGCTTGTCTTCTCCAGTGCAGCGGGCCTGCTAGCTCTGGCGAGCCCGTCGCAGGCTGTAATTCATACCGCTTTGAGTTGTGCCATATTATTTGCAACAGGCAGTGGGTGGCTCTATCTGCAGCAACGCTTACGGGACCTTGGGCGCGTCGCCTGGTCCCTCGCGTTGTGTGGCACGATCGCATTCGGACTCGCGGGAGCCGCAATACTCCCCATGTACATCGCAACCGGCGGGATGATTCGCCACATCGGAGCTGGCGCAGCCGTGATCGGGCACGCTCATATTCCATGGGAAAACTTTAACCTTACCCAACTTAGCTTAAGCCAGGCGGCAGGTATTCTAATCAGACCAAGCTCGATTCAAATAGTCGGCAGCCCCTACGTAGGCCCGCTCGGTGTGATTGGAACACTACTCGCCGGAATTTACTTTCTCCGGCTCGACCCCTTTCTACGCATGCTGGCCGTAGCATTTGGAGTTATCTGTCTGTATGGATTGCTTTCCAGCTTTGGCACCAATCTGGGGTTGGCCTACGTGAACTTTCACTTTCCGTTAATTAACAGGATTCGGGAAGCAGGAAGGCATCTCGTTTTGTTTGTGATCGGGGTTTCCTTCTTGAGCGGGCTTGGCTATTCCCTCCTGGCGCAAAGCCTCGAGCGATACAAACAGCGTGGGAACATATCTTCGTTGATCACGCCGGCTGTGTTGGGTTTGGTTTTTGCCGGAATCATTGTCTGGGAGCTTCTTCAGAATGCCCAGGGAGGAAGTCGGACCGGCTTTTGGATGCTGGCGGTGGCACCGATTCTGTTAATCCTGGGACGTTTCTGTAGGGTGGATCGCTACAAGGATATCACGTCAGCCGGGGTACTGGTTTCGGTCGCCGCAATGGTGATTCCAGTAAGAGGAATCTCAGTCTCTCAGTCAGACTTCGACAAGCCGCCCAATCTACTTAGCCATCGAGTGCTCCAGAGCATGGCTCGAAAAATCGACGCGGCCGATTACCGGGTCGATTTCCGCGACAAGGCGTTTTCCAACCGGTTCTGGGCGATGAACGCGAGTTACTATGGGTTTAAGAGCTTTTACAATCAGTTAACTCCTCAGCCCTTTGATCAGTTTCGTTTCATCAACCTGACCAATGTTCCTCATCTGTGTGAAATGATGGGAGCACGATATGTTTTGTGCGATCCCGATAGTTCACCGCTCGATCAAAATGCACAGCCGATCCTAAAGATTGAGGGCTATCGGATGTACGAAAACGCCAGCCCGATGGGGCGCTTGACCTTGGTGCATCGAGTTGCAGGTCACACGAATAGCGAAAGTGCATTTGTAAACGTTATCCGTAACGGCTTTGATTACCTTTCAGACGCTTACGTAACTTCTCGTGAGTTCAAAAGAGTCCAGCGTTTCTTACAATCTCCACAAAGATTGCCGTCCGCTCAGGATCGTATCTCGAAGATGGTGGACGAACCGAATCGGAGTTATTCGATTGCTGAATGTTCCTCGGCTTCACTGTTGGTGTTGAACGAATGGTTCACACCGTCCTGGAAGGTCCGGGTGAACGGCAAAACCCAGCCAGTCCTGCGTGTCAATCAGTGGCAAACAGGTGTGCTCCTGGGCGCCGGAAAAAATCGCGTTGAATTTGAATACCGCCCCAAGCTGTTTCGAGTTTTGATGATATTGCATCGAATCACGGTCGTGCTGCTCCTGGTTTTCGTAATTTTCGTCGTTGTGCAAGTCCGGCGTCGGAGTACCGCTCTGGGGAGCCCTGGCAGAACGTTATCATAGTTAAGCATTACGCCTAACAGGGCTACGTGAGCTTGTAGAGAGATCAATTGAGTGTTCCAGCCTGCGATTGGGCATTTCCGATGGGCGCTTCCTGAAGCACCTCGTTGGCGGACCTTCCAGCCTTCCATCGCGGTATTGCAAATACCGCCACGAGCGTGCTCCAGCTAAGAAGGACCAGCGTGAAATACAAAGGCTGTGGATAATAGAATTGAATTGTGTTTTCACCTGCGCGAACGCGCACCGCCCGAAAAATCAGATTTCCACCAAAGACTTCCGCCGAAGTTCCGTTCACTCTGGCGCGCCAGCCCGCAGCCCAGCGGTCGGTCACTAACAGCCAGCCCGCAGCAGGGCAAGACACTTTGAGCGTCAAATTGTTGGGAGTATACTTTCGAACCTGCACCGGAATTTTCTGAGCCGGCGACAGGTGAGAGATCGATGCGAGCGCAGCTCTATCCGGAGTTGCAGGCGAACTAATGTTACTGACATTCCGCATTTGTAAACGAGGATGCACTACTACAACCGGCGCCCCTAGTTCTTCGCTTCGGTGGACGAGAGCCGTGAACGTTTCGTTCGACGGGACCACAATGGCAGCCTCCTTCGTGAACCAGATTCTGTCAGCACCCAGACCCATATTGAGTAAAACTGGATGATCAGCAAATCCTGTCTGAAAGCGGTTCTTCATGGTCTGAATCATTGTAAAACACAGGAGTCCTAAGGGGGAGCGTGTTATTGCTGTGGGCACCACCGAGGGAGAAGGGAGCCTTGGCCTCCCGCTGGAGACTGTCCAGGGTCAACGTGGTTTTGTGGCCGGCATCCACCCGACTGAACAACGAACGTGTCCGGCCGCTGTCAGACACGAAGTCCTGAGAAAGACGCTGCGTGAGGCCTGCGTCCAGAATAGCCAAAACGCCAAACAAAACGGGGAGCCATTTTCTTGCCCGCGGAAATAACCAAAGCAGGGCAGAAACTGCAACCGCCCCGAACCAGATGGCGACCAGATGCACATTGCTAAGGTGAAACTGATCGCCCAGATTAGCCACATGAGAGACGACGTGTACGTAAGCCCACACAGCAGCAATGCTCGCTGCCAGTGATAGGAACGCCAGTTGCAGCCATATCCGCCGTTGATGATTTTGAATGGCTGCTTCAAGATCACTAGTAGCCAGGAGGGCTAATACGGCTGTCGAAAAAATGGCGTAGCCACGGAACATTGCGGGATACGCGAAGTATCGGGTGGGAGGGCAGTAGTCGTACAGCCAGCCACGAATCGGTAATCTGTCGCCGACCGCGCACGCCAGGGAAAAAGCAATAATTCCAACAAGCCACCAACGCCAGATCGACCGCGGCCGTTGCCAGAGCGCCAATAAACTCAAGATGAGAGGAAGAACGCCGACGTAAACGTCAGCCATCGAAATATCGGTCTTTGGCCAGAGCCCGGGATTCCGATAAGGGAACTTCAAGGCCGTAAGGTAAGGGCTTGCAAAAGTCGCAAGCGCCCGAGGATCAAGAGCATTCCCCGCGGTTACCAGCCAGCGGGGCTCCGCTCCAGCTCTTTCAGTATAACCGAGTCCCTCCCTGAAAAACGCCACGTAGGTTGGCGCCATAATTACTACTCCAACGCAACAAACCGCCGCCAGCGCTAAAAAGGCAAACTTAAATCGACCCCAAATCGGTTGCTTCTGAATTAGAAGTGTTGCCCCGTTGTTACTACAACAGCATCGTCCCACTCCCCATAAGAATAACATTCCCCCGCTCAAAATTACAATAGCCGGATATCCACCCAAGGCAGATAGTCCCCACAACGCGCCGGCTTGAGCAGCTGGTCTGAAGCGAAGCGACGTTAGCGCCACGTCAAACCGCCAGATAAACCAGGGAACAAACGAGAAAGAATAGAGAACAGTTGTGTGCGCGGCATGTGCCGTATAAAAACCGCAAAAGGCGTACCCCAAAGCAACCAGGAAAGCACCCCAGCGAGGAGCACTGAGATGGCGTGCCAAAAAAAGCAGACCGAGCGGCCCTAACACCCAGATAAAAAGCCAGTAAATTCGAAAAGCTGTCGAATTACCGCCACCGATCGCGCCTGTGATTATTGCAATGGGAGAAGCGGCGCCAACTTGTGGATCAGCGAAATCCGGTGTGCCACCTGCCAGCCACGGATCCCAGAGAAGCAATCGACCAGCACGAACATGATCAGCGACTAGTGAGAATGCCGGGGTGTAGAATACCCACGCGTCCCAGATCTGAACCCGCGCTCCGCTTACAAGGTCTCTATTAAGAACCAGGAACAGGACCGTCAAGAACAGCCCGATTAAGAGCCATCCCGATATTTTCAATCGTCTCGAACCCACTGATAGTTGTTGTTCCATGATTGTTGTTTGGTACTCATTGTCGGACAGCGGTTCTCTGCGCCGAATCTGCACAAGCTATCAAGTTCAATAATGTGTGAATCTTTCACTGCTGTCCCCACAACCACACGTAGGCCGGCACAGCCAACACAATTCGACCGCCGTGTCGCAGTTTTCGGTTTACAATCTGGAGCGCGCGTGTGTCATCTTTAATATGTTCGAGCACGTCGAACATTGTAACGCCATCATAACATCCGTCCTGGATTTCCGATGGGAGCCGATCGATCGACGCTTGGAAAACCCGTGCCCGACCCTGTTTTGCTGCCAATCTGGCAAGCCCCTCATCTGGTTCAATGCCCTCGAGGCGAGCATCCGGCGGGTACACTTCCAGAAGATTGTGCCCGGGTCCGACACCAATTTCTAAAATTCTCGGCTGCTGCGGCCATTCAAGCTGGGTAAGCAAAGCCCGCAGTATCCTCCGGCGCGCTCGAAAATACCAGTGCTCTCCTTCAAGCAGGGCATATTGCTCAGCATAACTCTTTTCCATCAGACCAGTATTCTATGCTCTGCCCAAATACGTCGCTCGGCACAATTGACCAAGATCATGACTCTGCGATGATTCGCATTGAAGACAATGGTCGAAGCGCCCGTCGAGTTTTCCATTGCGGTCCTTTGTTATCGCGCGGAAGAAGAAATCATTCCATTCGTAGAGAATCTTCACAAGATAATGTCGCTATTTCGTTTTGAATGGGAATTGCTTCTGGTGGCAAATTTCTGGCCAGGCACCGATGATCGGACGCCTGAAATCTGCCAGCGACTTGCTGAACGGTTGCCTTTTGTTCACGTGCTGGCCGAAGCAAAAGAAGGGGCCATGGGATGGGATATGCGCCGCGGACTCGACGCTTGTCGCGGCAAGTATATCGGAGTAATTGACGGCGACGGCCAGTTTCCTGTCGAAGCGATATTCTCCTGTTTCGCGAAGATAAAAAGCGACGACTTCGACCTTGTAAAGACATATCGCACTCAGCGCCAGGACAGCTTTTACCGGAGATTTATTTCGACGGTTTACAACCTGCTCTTTCATCTTTTCTTTCGCGGCTCCAGCAAGCTTCGGGATGTGAACTCGAAGCCGAAGATCATGACGCGCGAAGCGTACGAAAGGATGACGCTGCAGTCTGACGACTGGTTCATTGACGCGGAGCTAATCTTAAACTGCGTCAATCTGAACCTCCGCGTCTATGAGATTCCAGTTGAATTCGAATCTCTGGGAAAACGAAAATCGTTCGTGAAGCCAGGCGCAATTTTAGAATTCCTCAAGCATATGATTGAGTATCGGTTCGGTTCGCGTTCGCCAACCGGAAACGGCAAATGATTGAAACCGTCTTTGTCACAGGTGGCAGCTCAACATTAGGTCAATACGTCCTGCGCAGGTTGATGTCGCAGCTCCACGTCCTGGCAGTGGTGCACCGGCACAATGTGGAGATTCCGGATGCCGAAATTGAGCTATTGCACGGAGGACTGGAAGAGACTGTTCGCAACCCGCGGCCATTGCAGAGAGCACAGGTGGTCCTGCATATGGCTGCGGTGACACATGCAGACGAGCCGGCCGAATACTTTCGTGTGAACACGGAGTTAACGAAACAATTGCTGTCGGCCTGCAGCCCTTCGCAACATTTTATATATGTCAGCACAATTTGCGCACATCCCGATGGCGGCGCCTATGGGCGCTCCAAATGGCTGGCCGAAGAAGCAATCCGCGGCAGCCGGTTGGATTATACCATTATCCGGCCGTCGGAGATCTATGGTTCCAGGAATGGCGAGGGAATCGATGCGCTCATTGCACTTGCACGAAAAGTCCGCATCTTGCCGGACCTCCGCTACGGCGGGTCAATTAAGTACGCGCCGATCAGCACGCAGGAAGCTGCGCACTTTATTGCGGAGGCGACAATTTGCCGACGTCACACAGGGCAAACATATACGCTCTGCGCTGACCATTTATACACCGCTCCCGAGATCGCCCGGGCGCTCCGCAGTTCCGTTCGTCCCCTGTTTGTCGTGCCCGTGCCGGTCATGATGCTTCGTGCGGCGAAGCAGCTCCGGCTACCTTTACCATTCAAGCGCGATCAAATCGATCGGCTCGTTCTACCAAAAGCGTACGACAACGTGCTCGCCCGCCGCGATTATGATTTTCAGCCTCAGTCCTTTCTCGATTATCTGACCGAGAGCGGGAAAATCACGACTCCGCGCGTGGGTCCCGGGCGATGAGAGCTTGAATCGTGTAGCGGAACAGGTAAACAGGCCGGCGAATATGCTCGTCTGCGGTCGCAAAATACTTTGCTAGCAAGGCGCGCCATGCCTGATCGGTTTTTATGTTTCCACCTCGATCAAGCCGCATGAATACCCTCCCTACCCAGTCATCGTTCGCGCTGAAGCAAGGTTCATAAAAAATGAAACGACCAGCGGGGCGTAGACAGGCTCGTGCCAGGCCCAATATTTCGCCAATCTGCTGGTCGGAGAGGTGATGGAGCACTCCCAGCGAAAGAAACGCATCGGCACCCTGCGCCAACTCGCGAACTCGTGGGCTGCTGGCATCTCCGCAGAAGAATTCTCCACGACTCCCATGTCGTGACCGCGCTAAACGAATGTAGTCGGGGTTAGGATCAAATCCAAAGTAATTCACTGCCGGCAGAAACTCCAGGGCGCTGCCTGTGCCGCAACCCGCATCCACAACCTTGGCGCCGGGTCGGAAAGTAACATGCGTTCTCACAAAATCTGCGCGATCCCGGCCACCACCGGTCAACCTTTGCAACAGGTTGTAAAGCCGCGGCAACCGCAGCGGGGCATAAACCGTATCGCGAGAGAAAGTCGCCATTTTATTAAAAACGTAACTAACTTCGGGCTAGTCCGCTGGCAATGTAAAACTCGTCAATGCGAAGCCTGAGCTGGGGACGGCTTTCAGCGGGAAAGGATGCTTTCGAGTGGAGAAAATCAACGGTCGTGCTTCACTAAAAAGGTCGATATTCCTCGTTACAATGGCTGCGCAAGTTATTAAAATTAGCGGTGCATGCCAGCAGAATTTCCTCGCTGTGTGCCTGCGCGCTTTAGACAAGGTCAGTCGGTGGCCGCTGCGTTGAACGATATAAAGTTATTGCTCCTAATGACGCCGCACGAGCAACAGCAAAGATCCACCGGAAATCACTGAATGCGCAACAATAGAAATTTCGCGACCACACAGACCTTGATAGGGGCGCTACTATTTATTTGTGCATTAATATTCTATTACTTTTCCGTGCTGAGCATTGATTATCGCGACACCAACCTGCTTTCTCTGCGTATCTCAGATGCGTCACACTACTTCGCACAGGCAAAGGCGCTGCTTAAACATGAATTGCCAACTATACAAATCGGTTACGACAAACTGCCGCCGGTGTACCCCGTTGGATATCCGGCGCTGATGCTTCCCTGGCTGAAGATCCTTCCGGAAGCAGCTTCCATCCTTGCCCCGTTCAGAACGAATCAGACGATCGGTTTGCTGCTGCTCTTCGGAGTATTTGGCTTCTATCTTTATCTGGCCATGCCGCTAACTGGCGGATTTGCGGCGCTTTTGCTCGCCACGTTGCCCGTTTTTTTCACTTTCTGTCGTTCGCCCATGAGCGACATCAGCGCATCAGCATTCGTCGTGCTAGCGTTTATGTTTGCATACTTGGGTCTGAAGGAGGAACGCCGTTGGAAAATCTATCTATCGGCAGCGTTTCTCGGACTTTCGCTGAACATTCGCCTGCAGTCGATCTTCTTCGTGCCGTTGTTGGTGGCCATGACTCTATTCCCGGTTAAGGGAGCCCGCGTACGCTGGCTTCTACATTGTCTTGCAGTGCCGATTGTCTTCGCTCTGGCAGCGAGCCCGCTGCTCGTGCTGAATACGATTCAGTTTCATTCGCCACTTCAAACAGGATACGCCTATTACCTCTATCCAGTGCTAGCAAAGGTCCCGCTTTTTTCCTTGCGCTACATTCCAAACAATGCTGCGCTGCTTTGGCGGGAACTCGCTCTTCGTCCACAGCACTTCGCGGTCGCCAATTATTTTGGCACCGGCACGTGTTTTGTTCCCGCATTTATCCTTTTAGCTTGCGTTGGGGTATTCTTCATCCGACTCAACAGGTTCGTTATCTGCGCTTTTTCAGCCGGCTTGAGTTTCTTTGCGCTGACTATCCGTTACTATCCCCTTATGGACTTGCGGTTCTATCTGCCACTCCTAATGCTGTTAGTCGCAGTTGCCGTTCTACCTGTGTCGTGGGCAGCAGAAAATCTCGTTTTGCCAAAACGAACTATCGCTTCTCTGACCATCTTCGTTTTGTTTACAGCGGCTTGCCTGGGTTATCCTTCGCGCTCGGTCGATCCTAGACTGAAAGCGGATCGATCGCAGAGTTGGGAAGCTCTCCACTTTAGCACTCGCCCCCGCCAATCGGCTGAGTTTATCGCGCAGCGACGTTTTATCGACAGCGTTGGGCAGGCCGGTGGACTCGTTTTTTCAGATATTAGTCCTGAATACCTGAATGCCCTTTTCCCGCCCGGATTCGTGGCGGCTCCCTTCGATGGGAAAAGATACATCCAATTCACACACGTTGTGCACTACGATCACGCGAAAGCGGTCGCGCTAGCCGAACTGAGCGTACATCGATCTATTCCAGTCTACGCGCTGTTTGTTTCAATCAAGGAATTCGATGAAAAGGCGTCACGACTGCCGAACGTTCCTGGTTACAAGTGGCTGCCGGTCGAGAGTGCTAACGATGAGGCAGTGATTTTGAGACTCACTTCAACTCAGTGACTAGAGAGTAAGATTTTCCTTAGCACGGCTTGCATTCCGTCTCGCGAGCGATCATTCACCACGGTGATCTCTCTGCTCTCAAACGGCACCTTTCAAACCGCCTCGAACGGTCTTTTCGGTATGCGTCCCGCCGTATGCTCGGGAAAACAATTTCGCTGGAAAAAACTTGTCGATTTCCCAAATAACAAATTATGTTTGGAGAGTGCCGATAAGTTCAATCCAGTTCGCTTCTGCCTGTTTCAAGCCATACGGTCAGAATTCCAGCAATTCTGAACGCTCGCCCATCAGCTGGAGCTCGTTGCCCGATGGTCAACACGATCGGTGGTATGGCGTTCTTTATTATCGCTGTCTGCGGCATCTTTTTACTGGTGCGTGTCTGGAAGAAAATACACGTGATTCCTAGGAGCAGATAGCGGCTTCATGCAACCCAAGCGCCGGCGGTCAATCTTGGACCGCGGCCTGCGCGATTAGCCGTGATCTTCACTCGACAACCAAACCATTTGTCTTCGCCTGCGAAGGGCTAGTTGTTCGAATAGGAACAGATTGTCCACGACGCGCGAGTTTTTTTAACGTTCCTAAATAACCGGTTGTCGGCTTTAGGGATTCATCTTCCGAAGCCATCTCTTGAGTCGCTTCGCGAAGATGATAGTAGGGAATTGCCGCGATTTTGTGGTGGGTATAATGCTCACCAAATCCGTAAGCCCCAAAAAGAAAGCGTTCAAGCGGACCGCACCGGAAATTCCGTAAAGCGGCATATCCTTCCTGGACGGTTGTTCCTCCGTTTAGCTGATGTTCCGCGATGGCCCGCAGGTTCGCCATGAAAACTGTTAAGGAGATTAACCCGTAGGCGTAAACAAAGGCATAGATGAAGCTCGCATGCACAAACGCCCCGGACCAGGAAGGATGACTTTGGTAAGCGGTAAACAAGATGGTCGAAAAGAAAACCGCCTGAAAAAGAACGGCTGTTTTGATCCAACTGTAACCCGTCTCGGGCTTTTTCTGGGTTGGACCTTTTGGGATCTGCTTGGAGAATTTTTTGAACATCTCAACCATCAAAAGCGAGCGAAGAAAAAGGAGAAAAAGATTTTTGCCATGGATATCGATCAGATAAGCATCCTTCGTCTCCCCCTCCACGCCTAAATATTTATGATGCTCCCAATGGCGTTGACGATAACTTTCAAAATCCGCGATCATCAGAGGAGCGACGAGATACCGGCCTAAAACCTCCGAGCCCCGCTTCTTTTTAAACACATGATAATGACAGCATTCATGCATCAAATTAAAAATGCCGTTCATGCTGCATCCGAAGAAAAACCAGCACAAGACCGTCAACCAGCCAAGCCTGGCATACGCTGCGATGTAGATCGGGAGAACGGTAATGAAAAGATGCCCCATGACGACAATGAATGAGACCGTATCTGGCCTTTTGGAAAAATATCTTTTATTCACTTTATTTCCCTTTTTTCGCATAAAAATTGATCATCCCCGGCGCTCCAGACAAAAGATCAATCGGATAGAACAGTGTCGCCGCCCCAACAAAGAACAACCAGGATAAACCGCGACGCGAAATATTACCAGGCGAATCGCCGTGCGACAGGCTCGCCAGACTGACCGCAATGCCCGCCGGATTGAAAGCAGGCGTAATTTTACTTTGAGTAAACCCGGCACGCTCCAGAATCTTTCGCAAGCCTTTTTTGGAAAAGATCACCGTATGTCGCGGCGCATGAAACCCGCTCCATCCTTTCTTAAAAATCTTTTGTTCGAGAGAATCGGTAACAGGGGTTTGTCCTTCCAGAATTCCATTACGATTAAGTTTCGTCTGCAGGGCCGACAACACCTTCCAAGGATCGGGTAAATGTTCAATCACATGATTCATCGTGATCACATCGCACATAGGTAATTCCTGCAGCAAAAATTCAAGGGAGCCTTTAAGAAGAACAACCCGTCCGTCGAAAAGAATTTCTTTTTCATTTTGAGAGCCAATTTCATAACCGTAAAATTCTGCAGCTGGCATCTCTTTCACGGATGCTTTAATAAAAGCGCCATTTCCGCAACCATAATCGAGCAAGCTTATTCGGCTGGAATCAACCAATGAACGGACTCTTTTGAGCCGTTGCCTTTGCTTCAGCTTGCCCAGGGTTTTGTTGCTATCAAAGCTATGGTAGTTCGCTGGATAAAAGTCGGAAAGTCTGGCGGAATCCGGCATGGGCAATTGAAAAAAACTGAAGCAATCGAGACATTGGGCGTAGGGCGCCCGGTAATCCACATTGTATTCATGGTCAGGAACATAAAAAGACTCTGGATCTTTTCCGACTGGCAGGCCGGGCATTTGGTTTGAACCGGAATATTCATTTCGTCGATTAATCTTTCGAAAAATGGATTATATCATAAATCTGATTTTGCAGGACGATCCACGGTCCCGGGCGCACAGCGATCCGCGGCTGGCATCGTGTTCTGGAAGCTGGCGAACTCGTGTCTATACTGCCAAATGGCACAGAGGCCACAGAGCCGAAGATAAATAGAGAGCTCACTGCGCATAAGTCAGCTAGGAATGTTTCAACCGCACGTTAAGGTCATGACGCGAATAGATTCACGTACCAGTCCAGGCTCTCGCTTTTCCAGTCAGGAAGGAGTGGAACGAGCCCCTTGCTTGAGACTTGGCGGATCGCCATGCCTTTCTCCCGCAGAGCCGCGATGAAATCATTCGCATCCGCTCCCGCCTGCTTTAAAGCCAGGGGCCAAAATTCGAGCAGAAGCCTAATATCGGGGTTTTCCTCTAGAACACGCTTCGCCCCTCGTAAGGCATGAAACTCAAATCCTTGAAAATCCATTTTGATCAAGTCGACGCGTTGTCCGGATTTGAAGTAATCGTCAAGCGCCATTATCGAATGGAAAGAGTCGGCGCGAATCTCCTGCTTCGGGTAGGCCCGATGATCGACATTTAGCTCCTCGGAAAGGTAAAGCTGCGACTCTCCTGTCTTTCACTCACCGCAGCTGGTAAGCCGAACATTTGAAAGATCACACGTGGCAGCACACAATCGTTTAAAATTGTCGGGCGAAGGTTCGAAGGAATGAACGACGCCAGTCGGCCCCACAGAGCGGGAAAGAAACTGCGAATAAATTCCGATGTTGGCGCCCACATCTACAGCGACGGCAGCCTGGCAACAAGATCTTCTTCAGTAGCTCTCGCTCTGCGCGATCCGAATAAGCTTTGTAAGCAGCATAAAGTGGCCGGTAAATTGCAAACGCATGTTGATACAGCCTGTTTCCAACGTGTGAAGAACTGAAGCTCCTGACATTAGCGGCGCGGTAGAACTATCGTAAAAAATGACGCGCATAGCCGCGGGAAACAGCGGCTGAAAAACAAATCCATGGGGAAAAACACGCGGTAAAGCCAAGCAGGCACTGGCAATCTACGCGATATCCCGCCAGTAACCATGTAAGACACCGCGCTAAAGAACCGAACCGAGCAATTCTCTACATCGTAGTTCTTCCTCAAATTGACGGCCCAATCGCGCCGGCGGAAGAAAATTTGCCATGGCAACGCGATATTTGCAGACGCTAGTGGCCCCCGAACATTTTCTAGCTCCGGCTCAGAAATGCCGAAGTCAACCGGCTCGTGATGCAAATACTTAAAGATTGGAGTCGATAGGAGTGAAAAGAACGGTTCAGTGGCGATGACTTTGCCGCCGGGTTTCAACTTGTTTGCGGCCCGATTGAGAAACGTAATAGGACTCCTCAGGTGGTGCAGCACATTGGTCAGCGTCATAACATCGAGGCTTTCCTTCCTGATCGCATCGAGCTTGTCGATCTCGTGGCAGTCAAACACAAGATCAAGATAGTCGAGGTCAAGCACATCGCTGGTGATTACGTTTGAGAGAAATTGTTTCAGAGGCGAAGTGCCGCTTCCTATTTCTAGTATCGACAGCGCCGCCGGATTGGGAAAATCCTTGAACTGATCACGGTAAAGCTCGCGGTACCAGAACAGAAGATTCTTATTGGCGTCGAGCCGTGCCCGGTTACGCAATGTTGCGGCACGATCTTCGCCTCCTCGGTCTGCATAATCATCGTGCTGCTCATTTGACGGCCCGAATATACAGCGAACCGGCAAACTCCGAGATCACCGGCACGCTTTCGAGGAATCGGCCCACTGAGTTCAATCGATTAACTAGAGAAACTGGCGTTTGGGGATGCAAGAAATCGAATGGATCAATTCGAACTTCACGATACCCTGTTACTTCAAGCAGATGCCGGAGCGGCCATCGAAAGAATGCGGTCTCATCCGGTGAGTCGCCGAGTTTTCGTTTAACCCAGGGAACATTCTTTTGTATCGCGATCTGAGGGTTCAGCATGTTCGGCTCGGTAAACGAAATTCTGCCGCCTAGCTTCAAAACCCGGTACATTTCCCGTAATGCCGCTTCGATCTCGAGGTGATGTAAAACCGAGCTGCCCACTACAGAATCAAACAGAGCGTCAGGATAGCTCAATTCATAGGCGTTCTGGATTTGATATTGAATATTTGGCGCGGAACAATTGGCCTTGGCAATCTCCAGAAGTTCTGGTGAGACGTCAATCGCCACGACGTCCGCTCCCGAGCGCGCCAGCTCCCGAGTAAAAGAACCCGTGCCGCATCCCAATTCGAGTACAGTCATCCCGGGCTTGAAATGACTGCTGAGCATCTTTACTCGCCGAGCCCAGCGAAGTTTTCCAGCCGGACTCTCCCAATTCCAAATTTTCCCTGCCCCGTGTCGTGCGAGGAAACGTCCGTGTTGAATTTCTTTGGCAATGCGCTCTTGCACCAGAAACTATTCAGATGAATGCGATCTCGAAATCGCGTGCAATGTATTGA
>CAWHFD010000017.1:0-293648 GCA_963828355.1 uncultured Verrucomicrobiae bacterium
ATGCCTATTTATGAAGGTTGCCTCCTCTTCGACAGGCCAGGCAATGAACTTCTCGTTCATGAAGAAACAAACTCGGCCGCAGCTTCAGCGGCCTGTGGCGCTCGAACGGTGGTCCGGCTTGGCTTCGATCTGTTTAAAGAGATTCGCTATCTCTTAACGCAAGGACAACCTGCGCAGTTTGCCGGCATACCTACGTTGGAACTTCATATCTCCTTCTTACGTGATCTTATCGTTAGCAAGGGGCTCTCCCTGCTTGAGATACTTCCGGTGCCGGCAGGACATCCCTTTACAGTCTGCCTTACCCATGACGTCGATCATCCGCGGGTACGCTATCACATGTGCGACCATACTATGTTTGGTTTTCTCTATCGGGCGATGATCGGCTCGGTAATCGATCTTTGTGGAGGAAGAAGGTCTTTGCAGCAGGTTGCTGCCAATTGGAAGGCCGCGTTTTCCCTGCCTCTCGTGTTTGCTGGAATTGCCAAGGACTTCTGGGACCAACTTGATCAGTATTTGGAGTTGGAAAGGGATCTTGCCTCGACCTTCTTCGTTATTCCGACAAAGGGAGACCCCGGCGTTGATTCTCAAGGCCGAACGAGGGCAAAACGCGCCTCGCGTTATGCTTTGGCAGATATTGCAGAAGACTTAAAAAGGCTGGTTTCCGCGAATCGCGAAATCGCGGTCCACGGCATCGATGCGTGGCGCGACAGCGCAAAGGGTCGCGATGAGCGTCAGCGTATTCAGGCAATCACGGGGGCGGCCGAGATCGGAGTGCGGATGCACTGGCTTTACTTCAATTCCGAGGCGGCCTTGACGCTCGAGAAATCGGGTTTCTCGTATGACTCAACGGTTGGCTACAACGAGACGATCGGATACCGAGCGGGAACAACTCAAGTGTTCAAGCATCCTGACGTCGAGACTTTGCTCGAACTCCCATTGCATATCATGGACACAGCGCTGTTTTATCCCTCATACATGAACTTGTCCGATGACCGGGCACGGGCTGCGATGCTACCGTTGATCGACAATGTAACAAGATTCGGCGGCGTTCTCACCATCAACTGGCACGACAGAAGCCTCGGGCCTGAAAGATTTTGGGGCGATGTCTATGCCACTTTGCTCAAGGCCTTGCGTGCCAGGAAACCTTGGTTTGCAACAGCAACCCAAATCGTCTCGTGGTTTCGAAAGCGGCGCGCGATATCATTCTCGAGGATCGCATACGCTGACGCGAGAGTCCGGGTGCAAGCCGCTGCTGATTCGGCAGCCCCTACTGATCTGCCACCGTTAACTGTGAGAGTGTATAACAAAAGTTTTTCACGGTACAACCGCCAACGCCCACAGACCGCGGCGTTCGAGGACTTCAGGATTGATAACTCAGAGCAGCTTTTGGTTGCTGCCTGAAAGCGTCCTATCCCGACAGAGCTGTCCGCGCTAGCCCTTTTTGTTCAGGTCAAGCTCCTTTTAAGATGCAATCAAAACTAATTCTTGCCCAGTTCGGCTGTGGCTACTGGGGTCCCAATCTGCTGCGTAACTTTTCGGCGCTGCCCGACTGCGCGGTCAAATACGTTGTCGACTCGAGCGCGAAACCGGCGCGCCTTTGTAAGTGCAAATTTTCCTTTCAGTCGTGCGCTCGAAAGCTATGAGGCCGTTCTGGAAGATCCCGACGTTGATGCCGTGATCATTGCTACGCCTGCTGGAAGTCACTTCTCCCTTGCCAAGGAAGTACTGGATGCTGGTAAACACGTATTCGTAGAGAAACCGTTGGCGACGAAGGTCGCCGAAGTAGATGAGCTCTCAACGCGAGCTGCCCGGCGAAACCTTGTTGTTATGACAGGTCACACCTTCGTGTATAACTCGGCCGTCCGGTATGTGAAGAAACTGATTGATTCCGGCGAGCTGGGCGAGCTTCGCTACATATACAGCCAGCGACTGAATCTGGGGCGCATCCGTTCCGACATCGACGCCCTCTGGAACTTTGCCCCTCACGATATCAGCATCATTCAATACTGGCTTGGCGATCCGGAGCCAGTTTCCATTGGTCGCCAGGGCATGGCTTACATGCAGGACGGCATCGATGACGTCGTCTTCCTCAGTCTTGAGTATCCCGGAAAGGTCATCGCAAACGTTCATGTAAGCTGGTTGGACCCGCAAAAGGTGCGCAAGATGATTATTGTCGGCTCGCGCAAGATGGTGGTCTATGATGATATTGCGGAGAGCAAGATCGCCATCTACGACAAAGGAATTGATCGCCGGGCCATTCTGGGAGAGAACATGGACTTCGATAACCCGCAGATTTCGGGGTTCAACTATCGGAGCGGTGATATTCTGATACCTGAGGTCAAGTTTGCGGAACCGCTCCGCGTCGAAGCAGAACATTTCGCTGACTGCATTCGTAACTCACGTGAACCACTCACCGGGCTATCTCATGCGCGCACTGTCGTTTCGATCCTTGAGCGCGCGCGACCGTTAAACGGCGAAGTTATTCGTCAGAATTCTGCTACATGAATCCAGACAGGCATCGTCGGGTCGGGTTCGTTGACGTAAAGTTCGGCGCGAATGTGACCGTTGTAGAGCCCACAAACTTGTATGGCTGTGACATTGGCGACGATACCTTCATCGGACCTTTCGTTGAGATACAGAAGGGAGCAACCATCGGCAAGCGATGCCGGATTCAATCGCATTCGTTCATCTGCGACCTCGTCACGATCGGTGACGACTGCTTCATTTCTCACGGAGCTATGTTTGTTAATGACCTATTCCTCACCGGTGGGCCTGCTGGAAAGCCGGAGCTTTGGCGGCCAACAAAACTTGGTAACCGGGTAAGTGTCGGAACGAATGCCACCATTCTTCCGATCACAATCTGTGACCAGGTAGTTATCGGTGCCGGCGCCGTTGTTACCAAGGATATCACCCTCCCAGGTATATACGCGGGCAACCCTGCTCGCTTGCTGCGCCGTCTCTAATTCTAACGCCTGCATTTTGATTACTATTCCATGAAAATTCCATTCGTTGATCTGCATGCACAATATCTGTCGATCAAAAGCGAGATCGATAGTGTCATCGCCGAAGTAATCGCCGAGTCAGCCTATATTCGCGGGCCTCATGTGGATGCCTTCGAGGAGGCGTGGGCGAGAACATTGGGTGTGAAGCATTGCGTCTCCTGCGCTAATGGCACGGACGCAATTTATGTTGCTTTGCGAGGACTTCGTGTAAAGCCCGGCGACGAGGTCATCACCTCGGCACATTCCTGGATCTCAACATCTGAGACGATCACGCAGGCCGGCGGTCGGATCGTATTCTGCGATACAGATGAGGAAACTTTCACGATCGACCCCCAGGATATACAGCGAAAGATCACACCTGCCACGGTCGGCATTATTCCAGTCCATCTTTACGGACAGCCGGCCGATATGGATCCAATCATGGCCATTGCGAAAAGGCACAATCTTTGGGTCATAGAGGACTGCGCCCAGGCCCATTTGGCCAGGTACAAAGGACAATACGTCGGAACCTTTGGAGACGCCGCGACGTTTTCTTTTTACCCGGGTAAAAACCTGGGCGCCTACGGTGATGCAGGCTGCGTTGTGACAAATGACGATCGACTGGCCGATTGGATGACCACATTTGCCCGACACGGTGGAAAAGGCGATCACATCATGGAAGGGATCAACAGCCGAATGGATGGACTGCAAGCAGCTATCCTCAATGCCAAATTACCTCATTTGCCTGCATGGACCGAGGCACGACGCTGTGTTGCGGCCTGTTACGATGAGCTTCTGGCAGACGTGGGGGACGTGATCACACCAAGAGTCGGACCTGACCGCAACCACGTTTATCATCTGTATGTCATCCGCACTGAAAACCGGGATGCATTGAAAGAGTACCTTACCCAGGCAGGCATCTCCACGGTTTTGAACTATTCGAAGGCGTTGCCATTTTATCCCGCCTACATTTATCTCGAACACATTCCAGAAGATTTTCCTGCCGCCTACTTCAACCAATCGCGGATCCTGTCGTTACCGATCTATCCAGAGATGACAAAAGATATGATTACTCGCGTAGTTGAGAGTATCGGGAATTTCTTCGGAGAATCTCCGGAACCGGACAACCTCCCGACGAAAGTAATCCAATTCGCCGAGCATCGCTGAACTCCAACTCCACGGGCTAGAGCGTTAGAAGAGTCAGACTGAGCTATGCATCCTACTGTTGTCATTATCGGATTGGGTGAGGTCGGCAAGCCTTTACTGGAGATCATGAAGCGCCGGTATCAAACCTTTGGTGTAGATATCGATCGGCCCGCATCCATCTCGCGGTGCGACGTTATGCATGTTTGTTTTCCATTTCAGAGCGAGAAATTTTGTCGACAGGTAGTAGAATACATTGATCAGTACCGGCCTGCCCTTACGGCAATCAATAGCACGGTCGCTCCTGGAACCACCCGGAGCATTGCAGTTGAATCCGGAACCGCAGTCGTAAACAGCCCTGTTCGGGGTAAGCACATCCGGATGCAGGAAGAAATGTTGCATTATACAAAGTTTGTTGGAGCGCTCGACCTGCAATCGGGCCAGCGCGCCATCGAACATTTTGAGGGCGTCGGGATGAAAACCAAGTTGCTCGCGTCTCCAGAGGCGAGCGAAATTGCCAAGCTCACCGAAACGACGTATTTCGGGCTGCTGATCGCATGGGCACAAGAGGTCGAGCGATATTGCATGAAGCTTGGCGCCAATTACGACCAAGTCGTGTCGTTCTACGAAGAAATTAAGTTCTTCCCGCCGGTGAAATATTTCCCTGGCGAGATTGGCGGCCACTGCGTTATGCCGAACATAGCCATCCTGCGCGAGCAATTTCCTTCTGGCATTTTGGAGGCTATCGTCAAGTCGAATACTCTTAAGCAGAAAAATGTCGGGACGGACGGATGGCGGGTTGCGGATCTATCCCGAGATGAGTGAAGGGATGATTGCTTACGTTGCCGGTCAAATTCGGACCTTCTTTGGCCGGTGTGTCAGCGGCGCGTTCCGACCGCAGCTTGGCCGTCCTGGTCGCCATGGCGGCCGTGGCGGGTCCTCCGGCTTCTTCATTGAAAGTTGGACATTGAGCGTTGGGCGTTTTCCGCCTCTGTCGTCTGCCCTCTGTCCTCCGCCCTCTGACCTCCATCCTCTGATATAGCCGATGCACCTCCCTCCAGCCGTGGCGTCCTGCCTTACGCTCGTCTTCATCGCCTTCCTTTTCCGGCGAGACATTCGGGAAAGACCTGACGTCAACTGGCGCTCTTTGGATTCCACTTGTTTGGATCCTGATCATCTGCTCAAGGCAAACTTTCGGAATGGCTCAATATCTTCGGCTTCCATCCAGGCGCGACTTCGCTGGAGGAAGGCAGCCCGCTCGATGCGTGTATCTACTTCGCTCTAATTGGAGCGGGTGGTTACGTCCTCACGAAGCGGCATACCCAGCTCTCGAAAATTATTCGAAACAATCAGTGGCTCACGATCTTCTTCGTTATTGGGCGATTCCGCCTGGGTTTTCCCACGCAGAAAGCGACCTGCTGACTTCCGTCCTCGGTCCTATGAAATATGTGCTGATCACCCCGGCTAGGAATGAGCAAGCGTTTATTAGAAGAACGCTTGACTCAGTGGTTACTCAGACAATTTTGCCGGAGCGCTGGGTTATCGTCGATGATGGCTCAATTGATAGCACCGCGGAAATCGTTGAGAGTTACACGAAGCGTTATCCGTGGATTGAACTGATTCGCCGACGGCAAGATCCGGATCGCAATTTCGCTTCAAAGGCTCATTCTGTTGCCCTTGCATTCACGCGGGCTACGCCGTTTGAGTTCGACGTAGTGGGAAACCTTGATGCCGATGTTTCTTTCGAACCGGATTACATGGCATTTTTGATGCAGAAGTTTTCCCAAGATCCGAAGCTCGGTGTGGCAGGAACTCCTTTCACCCAGGATGGAAATTATGATTCGAGCAAAGACAGCTTCGAAGGCGAGAATTATGTAGCTGGGCCGTGTCAGCTCTTTAGGCGCGAGTGTTTCCAGGAGATCGGCGGCTATGTCCCGAACCCGGCCGGAGGAGTGGATTGGATCGCTTCGATGACAGCGCGAATGAAGGGATGGAAAGTTCGCTCTTTTCCTGAAAAACGATTCCACCATCATCGAACCTTGGGCACGGCGGAACAGGGGACATCTGCGGGCGCTATTTTCATATGGAGAAAAAGACTATTACCTCGGCGGCTCACCAATTTGGGAATTGTTTCGTGTGGCTTACCGTATGGCAAAGAAGCCCAGGCTAACCGGCGGCTGTGCTCTGCTCTTAGGTTACTGCTGGGCGGCCCTGGGTCGCACCAAGCGCGCTGTAAGCCCCGAGTTGATGCGGTTCCATCGCCGCGAACAGATGAAAAAGTTGGGAGCTATAATTCGGACCGTTCTCAGCTTTAAAAAGGTGGACAGCTTTCGTGTTAGGCACGCCGACAACGCTACCCAGTCCTGAACACCGGCTGCAAGGCAGCAGCGCCGTTGTTTCCCATAACTCATTCATTCAACAACATGATTTCCAGCCCAACTAACGTCTCTCCCGAGACTGACTCGTTTTTCCGCGAATACACATCGCAGGATGCCATTTTGAAATACACCAAAGCCACAGCCGGCTTCGGAATCAGTTATCTGCTCGATCACGATTATAAGACAGTTTATCTTGACGCGCTCCGTCATCTATCCGTGCCCTCGCGGCTCCCTGAGATTCGCATGTTGGAGTTTGGTTGTGGCGGCGGAATGAACTTGTTGCATCTAGTCTCGGTTTTGGGCCGGCATGGTTTCAAGATTGAGAGCGCGATCGGCACGGATTTCTCTCCTGTTCTGATTGAGGCCGCCAACAGGGAAACCGAAAATTATCTGACCCCGGGCCAACGAAACCGCGTTCAATTTTGCGTGGCGAAAAACGAAACGTTGCTCGAAGAGCTTTCCGCCGGTTTGGGGAAAGAACCTTCGGAACTCGAGAAATCGTTTCATTTCATTATCGGCGTAAACACGATCCGCTATTGCCATCGGTCCGGGAAGCAGTTGGATTGCGCGCGAGATATCTTCCGTCTGCTCGCACCCGGAGGAGTTTGTGTGGTAATTGACATGAATGATCGTTTTCCTGCCTTTCGCAGCGCCCTGAAGAACAAGTTTCGAGACAGGAAAGAACGTGAAGAAGAATGCTACCTGCCGTCGCTCGAGGAATACACCGAGCCGTTTTCGCGGGCTGGCTTTGAAGTCTTGCGCAGTGAACATTTCTGCTGGATTCCTCATTCCGCCGGCCGCTTGATGACAGGACTCCTTCGGCCGTTATCCCTAGTGCTGAGCAAGATTGCCGGCTCCAGGGCGATGCGATCATTGGTCGTCGCAAAAAAGCCGTCCCAGCCGTAGCTCTTTCGTGAGCTACCAACGAAGGGAACGAGCATTGATGCTGGAAGAAGCACTACTCCTAACGGGCGACTCGTTACCAAGCGACGACGAAAAGGCGAAAAACTTGCTCGAGTTTTTTGGCATTCCTTTCCAGAGGCGGAGCACAAAAGATTTTAGACTTCTGGGGAACAACCCCCTTAGTAGCAATGTCAATTATCGGCTGGTATGCGCGGCACAAACTTTTGCCTCTGTCATTGCAGAGCTACAGAACGCTTCATCCGGCGCGACTGAATTTGCGCGACAAATTCATTCGGTTTTCTTGTACTCCAACGGCGACATTGCCGGGGCTGCAAGGGTGGTGAGCCAACTCTGTGGAGGAACGATCTCTGTTACCAATGGATCAGTAAACGAGACCGAGTGGTGGATCGCGGACGATCCTGCCGGCATGTGCGGGGCCATGCGCGGCCTCCGCGTACGCCCTGCGACTGCGACGCTGAACAGCCGTGATTATTTCGTTGCGAACGAAAACATTCCCTGTGCACTCATTAGTGGGGCAAACAAGGTGGCGCTTCTGAAGGCCACGTGGAATACAGTGCCGGTGTTCGTTTCGTCAACACGGTTGATCGACATTCAGGCCGAACTCACAACTCCCAACTTCGATGTCAGGGATCACTTCTTCACTGCCGTGCCCTTTGTCTCCTATATCAAATGGGCATTCATTCACAGCTCGTGGAATGCCCCTGAAGCAAGCGCCTGTCTGATTATCGATGACCCCCTCCTCAGGACGAGATACGGATTTCTTCACTTCAGCGAATTACTCGCGGTAATGAAAGAGGTCCGGTTTTCCACCAGCATAGCATTCATCCCGTGGAACTGGCGAAGAAGCGATCCGAAGGTGGTCGAACTCTTCAAGGACAACCCCGCTAATTACTCTCTCTGCATCCACGGGTGCGATCACACGGCGGGTGAGTTCGGCACTTCCAATCAGCACGAGCTTCGTGCAATCGCCTCGGAAGCAGTAAGGCGCATGTCTCTGCATAAACAGCGAACGGGCCTAACCCACGATACTGTCATGGTCTTCCCGCAGGGAATTTTTTCCGAAAAAGCGATTCTTGAACTGAAACATGCCGCGTTCAATGCCGTAGTTAACACAGAGGTGCATAGCAATCTGTTGGCAGAGCGGAAACTCAGGATCTCCGACGTCTGGGATGTTGCTGTCATGAGTTATGGAGATTTCCCCATTTACACACGCCGCTACCCTGCTCAAGGCATCGAGAACTTTGCCTTCGATCTCCTTTTGGGAAAACCGTGTCTCGTCGTGATCCACCACGATTTTTTCAGCGACGGATACGCGCGGCTGGCGCAATTCATCGACCAGCTCAATGCCCTCAGAGTTTCACTTACCTGGCACAGCCTCGGCGAGGTCGTGAGGCGGGGTTACCGGCAAAGGCAACTCTCATCGGACTGTGTCGAAATTGAGATGTACGGAAGCGAACTGTTGATTGAAAATCGCTCGGGTCGGGCGATGAGTTACTTTATCCGCCGCCGGGAAAGCGAACCCAATGGCATCGCAAGCCTTTACGCGGGATCACGCCGTCTGCAGTGGAATGCCGCTGGAGATCACATCGAATTCAAAGTGGATCTGACCTCCGGTGAAAGCATGTTACTAAGAGTGGTCTTCAAGGCCGCAGAAGATATGGCGTACCGACGTCAGAATTTTGCCCGCAGCGCGAAGACAGTGTTGCGGCGTTATCTTTCAGAAGCGCGCGATAATTACGTCATGCCCGTAAAGGCTCGAATGGCCGCGTTTTCTCGCTCCTAACAAGATACCAACTTGAGATGACTGCGCTTGCCTTCCCAACGTCTTCGTCCAATCGGATGGCCACTGACCGAACAACTGCGCTGAATGATCGAGTCGCACATGTTCTCAGCGATTTCAGTCAGTGGCTCGCCCACTATGGAGAATTGTCGCGCGACCATCAGACTTTTTTCGCAGGAACGACCGGGCGAGCTGCGAAGAAGCTTTACTACGGTAACAAGCTTCTGGGAACAGCGGCCGTCGCGCCGATGATTTTCCTTGAGGCTTTCTTGCCGTCGGCTCGACACTTTTTCCATCACCGGACAAGATTCCCCATCGCCGACGCGCATTACGCGATGGGCTTTGCCTTCCTTTACCAGGCAACCGGTGACGCGTCGCAACTGGAAAACGCGATTCACTTCTTAGCCGCGCTGAAAAAGTCGCGTTGCCACCAATTCAAAGAATATTGCTGGGGATATCCCTTTGACTGGGTCACTCGTAACGGCGTTCTGAAAGAACAGACGCCGCTGATCACCACAACGCCTTATGTGTACGAAGCGTTCCTCCAGGTCTGCGAAATCCTTGAATCAGAGGACAGAGGACAGAGGACAGAGGACGCAGTGGATTTGCTTGATGAGTACAAGCAGATCCTCGAATCGATTGCGCGGCATGCGTCTGTTGATATTAAGGATTTCAAGACCTCTGAAAAGGCGAGCAGTTGTTCCTATACTCCTTACGATAGGGGCGGTGTTATCAACGCCGCCGCCTACCGCGCTTTTTTGTTAACGAGCGCTTCGCAGTTTTTCTCGAATGACGACTACTGGAAGATTGCTGAACGAAACTTGAATTTCGTTCTGGAAAATCAGAACCCAGACGGTTCGTGGCCGTACGCCATGGATGGAGTGCGTGACTTTGTTGATCATTTTCACACCTGCTTTGTGATGAAAGCACTCGCCAAGATCCACGCTCTTACGGGCCACTCGGCAACGCTTGAAGCATTAGACAAAGGAGTGAGTTACTACCAGAATAACCTCTTCGACGCCGATGGTCTGCCGAAGCCATTTTCACGAGCGCCGCGCCTAACCGTTTACAAGCGCGAGCTCTACGATTGTGCCGAGTGTATTAACTTGTGTCTACTGCTTCGGGACCGTTTTCCGCAATTGGAAACAACCCTGGAAACAGTCGTTAAAGGGATTATGAAAGATTGGATCAAACCGGACGGTTCCTTCCGCTCACGGCGATTGCATCTGGGTTGGGACAATGTCCCCATGCACCGGTGGGGCCAGTCACAGATGTTTCGAAGTTTGGCATTCTATCTCCGCGAGTTCGAGGACGGACGGAGGGCGGAGGGCGGAGGACAGAGGATCGAAGACACAGCAGTCGCGGGATGGCGGAGCAGTTGAAGTCGCGATCGAGAGAAAATGAAATGAGCGAAAAGATATCAAGCTTTAAGGATTTACGAGTCTATAAACTGGCATTTGAACTTCAGCAGGAGATCTTCGAAACTTCAAAGCGATTTCCAGCCGAAGAGCGCTACGCTCTGACTGATCAAGTCCGGCGGGCATCGAGGTCAATCGGTGCTAACCTTGCTGAAGCCTGGCAAAAGCGCCGCTACGTCGCCCATTTCGTGAGCAAGCTGACGGATGCGGACGGAGAACAAGCGGAAACCCAGCATTGGCTGGATACAGCTACCGCATGCGGCTACGTCCCGGAAAAAGAGCAAAAGGTGTTGCTAGAGAAAGGCGTCAGGATTGGTCAAATGCTAGGAACGATGATGGCAAAGCCCGAAAAGTTCTGCCAGCAGAGAAGTTAGCCTTCCGTCCTCATCTCGGTCCTCGGTCATCAGGTTTAATAAAGAATGTGCGGCATCGCAGGCCAGTTTAACTTCCAGCGACGCGAACCCGTGGAGCGCGAGACGATTGTGCGGATGGCGCGTTCCATCGCTCATCGCGGACCTGATGATGAAGGCTTCTTCGTCGCCGGTCCAGTAGGCTTGGGGTTCCGACGTCTATCGATCATCGATCTCACCGGTGGCCATCAGCCGATGTCGGACGCCGAAGGAACTGTGTGGGTAATCTTTAATGGCGAGATTTACAATTACAAGGAATTGCGAGCGGAACTGCAAAGCAAGGGCCATCAGTTTAGGACGAATTCCGACACGGAAGTGATCGTTCACGGCTACAAAGAGTGGGGCACCCAGGTCTTCGATCGTCTTAACGGCATGTTTGGTCTGGCTATTTGGGATGCGCCTAACCAGCGCTTGATCGTGGCGCGGGACGCCATGGGTATCAAGCTTGTCTATTACAAGATCGACGATGGAACCTTAACTTTCGGATCGGAAATCCGTCCGATTCTGGCTGCGCAAAACTCACGACCAGATGTCGATCCTGTCGCGTTGAATCTGTTTCTCCGGTTTCGCTATACGCCTTCTCCTTTGACGATATTTCAAGGCATCCGAAAACTTGCGCCTGGCACGATGCTGGTGGTCGAGAAAGGCCAATGCCGCGAAGAACGCTGGTACAACTACACGCCAATTCCCTTTTCAAGTCCGAAGGAAAATAAAGACGCCACACGTGAACTTCTGGAATTGTATCGGGCGGCAGTTCGACGGCATCTCCTGAGTGACGTGCCGGTCGGAATCCTGCTTAGCGGCGGCCTGGACTCGGGATTGCTCCTGGGATTGATGAACGAACAAGGCGGCTCCTGGCCAGCGTACACGATAGGTTACGGCGATAGTTACGCCGATGACGAGATACATGACGCGGCAGAGACTGCGGCGCTCTTGGGCGCACAGCATATAACAGTGAGACTCGATCAGGGCGAATTCGAAAGGTCCCTTCCGAAAATCGTCGAATGCCTCGAAGAACCGATCGCGGCTTCCTCCATCGTGCCGATGTACTTTGTTTCTCAACGCGCCCGCCAGGATGTTAAAGTGGCGCTGATCGGTCAGGGCCCGGACGAATTATTTGGCGGTTACAAGCGGCACCTGGGTGTTCGTTATGGGGAGTGGTGGCGCGGATTGCCAGGCGGCGTTCGCTCGATGATCGGCTTTGCCGTGAATGGCTTGCCACGCAATGAAATGCTAAAGCGCGGCGTCCACTCACTCGGTGTTGAAGACCGCCTAACGCGCTATCAGGACGTTTTCTCCTTGGTGCCGGCAGGGACGATAGACGAACTGTTCCGTGACGATGTTCTTCCCGACGGGCAAGGTCGCGAACTGGTCGAGTATTGGCGAGGTCTAACGCCACAAATGGAACACACAGACGAACTCGGCAGCTTTCCAGCTTCTTGAAATCCGCTCTTCCTTGCCGGACGAGCTGCTCATGTATGCAGACAAGTTATCCATGGCGCACAGTCTCGAAGTTCGTGTGCCTTACCTGGATCGCACCGTGGTGGAATACGTCCAGCGGCTCAACGCTAACTTCAAAGTGCGTAATGGCACTCGAAAATGGTTGCATCGACAGGTTTGCCGGAATTATCTGCCGCCGCAGATCCTGAAACGAAAGAAGCGCGGGTTTGCAGTTAACGTAGTGGATGAATGGTTTCGCTCGTCGCTGGAAGGCCAAATTCCAGAAATGCTGCTGGATAAAAAGGCGCTAGTATTCGATCTGCTCGAACCCGAACCGGTGGGCAAACTTCTCAAGGCTCATCGATCGGGGCGGCAGGACAATCACAAGCTCCTGTTTAGTCTCGTTATGCTGGAAGAATGGTTGCGGAGCCACGGTTCATAACCAGCGGCGCGACAAAAAAAGACAACCGCCGCAAAAGAACATTTATGACGCAAGCATCATCTTTAACCCAGAAATCCGCATTGCAGATTTTTGCCAAGGACACCTTGGTCAAGGGACAACCTGCAAAATTAGAGTGCATTGAAATCGGCGGGCAGACTTATTCCGTTGCGAAAGGGCCGCTGAGCGTGATGAGATTGGAAGACGAATGGTATGAGGCCGTGCGTGATCCTGAAGCGGTGGTTCGGATCTTGGAAAGCAGCACTGGATTCAAGCCGGATTTGTTTACCTTTCGGCAGCACCTCCCGGAAACCGAGCCAAAGTATAAATTTTACAGGGTGTGGGAATCAATCGCGGCGCTTCCGGTCAAGAGTTTTGATCACTGGTGGAACAAGCAGGTTAAAGGGACGACCCGGAACATGATTCGCAAGAGCCAGAAAGCAGGCGTTGAGGTGCGCCTGGGTTCTTACGATCACGACTTTGTCCGGGGCATGACGGAAATTTTCAATGAAGCTCCCATCCGCCAGGGCCGGCGATTCTGGCATTACGGAAAGGATTTCGAGACGGTCAAGCGCCAGTTTTCAAGGTTCATTTTCCGGGAAGAAGTGATTGGCGCCTACTATCAGGGTGAAATGGTCGGGTTTGCAATGGTGGGCAATGCCGGGAAGTTTGGGGACTTGGGGCAAATCATCGCCAAGATCAAGCACCGGGACAAAGCCATCACGAACGCTCTGGTTGCCAAGGCGGTTGAAGTATGCGAGCAGAAGAAATTGCCTTACTTGGTTTATGCCTTTTGGGGTGAAGATTCGCTGTCTGATTTCAAGCGGCATTCCGGTTTTGAGGAAGCCAGGCTTCCTCGCTATTTTGTGCCTCTGACCGCAAAGGGGAAACTGGCGTTGAAGCTGGGGCTCCACCGCGGATGGAGGGCCACGCTGCCAGATCGGATCAAAAGCCCGTTAAAGAAACTAAGGAAATCATGGCACGGCTTCAGGGCCGAGTAATCAACCGCGTTTAATCAATTCTGCTTGTATGCCCGGCATAGTTGGAATCATCAGTCAGAGACCGTCTGACGAATGCCAGCGTCTTGTGAATTCCATGGTGGGAGCCATGGATCACGAGGCCTTTTATGATTCAGGCACCCATTCAATTCCGAAACTGGGCATTTACACGGGCTGGGTAGCGCATGAAGACTCCTTTGCCGCGAGCCAGGCTTTCTTCAATGAACAACGCGATATAGTGCTCATTATGGCGGGTGAATGCTATGTCGATCCTGAAACTCGTAACAGCCTAACGAGAAAGGGACACCGACTCGAAAACAGCGACGGCTGGCTGGTTCATCTTTACGAAGAGCACGGCGATCAATTCTTTGAAAAGTTGAACGGACTCTTTAGCGGTCTGTTAATTGATAAACGGCAAAAGAAGGCCGTTTTGTTCAATGATCGCTATGGAATCGAGCGAATCTACTACTACGAGGCGGATGGCGACTTCTATTTCGCAAGCGAGGCTAAAGCGCTGCTTCGGATTCTGCCACGGGCTAGAGCGTTTGATGAGGAAGGTGTCGCTCAATTCCTGGCCCATGGATGCACCTTGGAATCGCACACCCTGTTTCGAGGCGTTCGCTTGCTTCCCGGCGCGTCAGTATGGTCTTTCGAAGATGGAAAGTGTTACAAGAGAAAGTATTTTTCGCATGAGATTTGGGAGGGACAATCTCTACTTTCGGTCGAGTCGTACGAATCCGAATTCCGGGAAACTTTTCAACGAATCCTGCCGCGATACATCGAGGCAGCCGGTAAAGTCGGAATCTCGCTGACCGGCGGTCTGGATACCAGAATGATTATGGCTTGCCTTCCAGTGATGAACTCATCTTCCACGTCCTATACATTCGTCGGCCAAAACGGATTGACGCTTGACGCGCGCCTGGCAGCCAGAATCGCTGCTTCGCTGGGATTGGAGCACCGCGCTCTTCATATCGGCCCGGACTTTCTTCGAAACTTCGACACGCTGCTCGACAAAACCGTTTACGTTACGGATGGCTGCGCTGGAGTCTTATCCTCCCACGAGATCTATTTCAACGCCCGGGCCCGCCAGATTTCGCCTGTGCGTTTGACCGGAAACTTTGGCAGCGAGGTTTTTCGTTCTGTCTCAACGTTCAAACCTCTCGGGTTGCAGGCGCAGTTGCTGAGTGACAACTATGCGAAAGCCGTCGCTGCGGAGATCCAGGGAGTAGCCAACGACAGCGCCCACCCAGTAACGTTCGCCGCGTTTCGCGAGATTCCGTGGAGCCTGTTCGGCCTCCTTGCGGCAGGCCGTTCACAGTTAACATTTCGAACGCCATATCTGGATAACGATCTGGTTGCTTTGGCTTACCGTGCTCCCGCGAGTCTGCGGCGCTCTCCTCGACCAGCTTTGCGCTTGATTGAACGAGCCAATCCGCAGTTGGCACGCATCCCAACGGATCGTGGCGAGCTTTTGGGTAGTTCTGGTCTTGGCTGCTCGTTCCGCCGGGCTCTCGGAGAGGTGACCTTTAAGCTCGATTACTACCGCCAGGAAGGTTTGCCCACGTTTTTGAGTGCTTTCGATCCGCTGTTGAGTTCCCTCGCGCCGCTAGGAATTCTGGGACTGCACAAGTTCTTGCCATATCGCCGGTGGTTTCGGGAGGAACTTAGCTCAACGGTCATGGAGAGACTCTCGACTGAGCGCGTTAGGGAGGCGCCATGGTGGAGGAAGAAGGCACCGGAAATGTGTGCCCGGGCGCACATTTCGGGACGCGCAAATCATGCGCGCGAGCTAAATGCCGTTCTCACCCTCGAAGCTATCGACCGCCTCTTGCTGAGCGAAATCCCGAGAGCAGTCTCTGCCGAGCGCCAAGAAGCAATCCGGGCGGTAGCTTGACCAAGGACAGTTTGAAAGGCGAGTTGCCAGTGCTTGTTGAGGGTGGACAGACCCTGGGGAGCGAATTCTTTTCTGAGGCCATTCTCGCGACTCACCATGCCCCTTAAGCAACTATCTCGTGTGTATCCTGCAGCCTCCGAAGGATCGCTCGCTCGCGCCGCGGGCGATAGCGCGGTGGAGAGGACGGGTGGCAGCTCGACGGCTTTGTTTCGCATCTGCCTTCTGACTGGCGGCGACGACCGGTCTTACGCACTCGGCATGGCCTGCGCCCTGGTTGCTCAGGGCTTTCGCGTTGATTTCATCGGCAGCGACAAACTTGATGCGCCCGAGTTGCACCGCTCGCCGCTCATAGCCTTCCTAAATTTGCGCGGCGATCAAAACGAGGATGCTCCATTTCTGCGCAAGGTCGTCCGCATTGTGACCTATTATGCCCGGCTCGCCAGTTATGTTCCGCGCTCGCAGGCCCAGATCTTCCATCTGCTCTGGAATAACAAGTTCGAGCACTTCGATCGCACCGCGCTGATGCTCTACTACCGTCTCTTCGGGAAGCGGGTCGTCTTTACCGCGCACAACGTCAACATGCGCAAGCGAGATGGGTGCGATAGCTGGTTAAATCGGTTCACCCTCCGGATTCAGTACCGGCTCTGCACCCATATTCTGGTCCATACGGCAGCGATGAAGCGGGAGCTTCTGGCGGATTTCGAAATTGCGCCGGAACGGGTGAGCGTCATCCCTTTCGGGATTAATGATACCAACCCGAGAACCGGGTTGGGACGCGGAGAAGCGCGTGAGCGGCTGGGCCTGCGACAGGGCGACAAAGCCCTTCTCTTTTTCGGTCAAATTGCGCCCTACAAGGGACTCAATTATTTGGTCGGGGCTTTGGCGGAATTGGCGACGGAAGGCCGCGATTTCAAGTTGATTGTCGCCGGCCGAGTCAAGCCAGGACACTCGAACTACTGGGACAGGATCAAGTCCGAAATTGCACGGGCCCGCCTCATGGAATTCGTGATTCAACACGTCCGATTTATTCCGGACGACGAGGTCGAGGTGTATTTCAAGGCGGCGGACGTGACCGTGATTCCCTACGTGAAAATTTTCCAGAGCGGGGTGCCTTTTTTGAGCTACAGCTTCGGACTCCCGGTGATCGCGACCGATGTGGGTTCGCTCCGGGACGACATCATCGAACACGAGACCGGATTCCTCTGCCGGCCCGAGGATTCGGCCGATCTGGCGAGGGCCATTCGCGACTACTTTTTTAGCCCGGTTTACCGGGATCTGGAACACGGTCGCGGCCGCATCCGGCGGTTCGCGGTTGAGCGAAACTCGTGGACAAAGGTCGGGGAGATTCTGAAGGGAGTTTACGGAAGAGCGCTTGGAGAATAGGCTCCAGTTCGACAGTTGGAGCCGGCGTCGCGCAATGCTCCGCGAGTTCGCGATGCAGAGATACTCCTGGGCGAAGGTCGCGGTCATTACTATGGATTTGCTCCGCCCTACACCTTGGCGGAGGCCCGCCGCCACAAATTTAATACTACCTTGAAAGCACTTGTCAGAAACCTCTTGGTCGTCTTCCTGCTAACCGCTTATGCCGCCGCAAAGGCCGCAACAATCTCTGCGATTTCTGGCGCGGCGTCCGATGTCCACAAGGCGATGAACCTCGCCAGAGCCGGGGACACCGTGCTAATTCCTGCCGGGACGGTCAATTGGACACGGGTGGCGTCCTGGACTGTCCCAGCCAACGTGACTCTCAAGGGCGCGAGCACGTCTGCCACGGGTGGTGGAGATCAGACCGTCATCATCGATAATTCTCCTTCCGGCCATCCGTTGCTGAATCTCACCGCTAATTCGAATGGTGTCTTTCGCATGACCGGCATCACGGTGCGGAGCGGATCGGGAGCGACCAAGGATGGGGGAACCATCAACATCAACGGACCGGGTAAGGTGCGGATCGACCACAGCCATTTCATCGCTTCATCTAACGCGAATTACAAGATGGTCCGCTTCGGCAGCGGGGTCTTTGGTGTTATGGATCACTGCATTCTGGATTTCACTGGCACCAATGCTCTCTACTTCTACAACGGGCGGCAAGGCGTGCGGGACTGGATGGGTAACCTCGAATGGTCCCTCCCAACGACTTTTGGCAGCGCCGATTATTTCTATATCGAGGACAACATCATCAACGGGAATGTGGGCAGCGGCCCATACAGCACTCGGATTTTCGACGGATTTACCGCAGCCAGGGTGGTCGTGCGATTCAATGATGTCTCTCAAGCCGTCTTAGGCGAGACTCATGCGACGGGCCATGCGTCCGATGACCGTGGATTGCGCTCTCAGGAGGTTTACGGCAACAGGGTGACAAGCTCCCTGGCGCGTGATCCGAATTACTGTGCATTGGACATGGGAAGTGGAACCACGCTCCTATGGGGAAACAGTTGGGATCAAGTTTACAAAAACATTTACCTCCTCAAGTTGACCCGGAAAAACAACGCCACCTACACGCAAATCCCGACTCCGAACGGCTGGGGATATGCCGGGACAGAATTTAACGGCACAGGATCAATGTGGGACGGTGGCACAGCATTGGGGACGGATACCACGAAAGGGTATCCCTGCCTCGACCAGCCGGGACGCGGACAAGGCGACCTCATTAGAGGTGGGTTTCCCAACAAGGTCAACAGCACGACAAGGCACGATTTCTTGGCCGCATCAAGCGTTGGAACCGATCTATATATGGAATAACACCGGCGGGATTGTATCGGGATGGGGAGGTAACATCTATAGCGACGACAGCGGTGGAAGAGTGGTGGCCAATCGGGACTATTATCCATCCGCCAGTGGGGCGCAGACTTCTCCAACCAGTCCCTTTAATGGAACCTCTGGCACGGGCTGGGGAACCCTGGCCAATCGCCCGACCACTTGCGCGCCCGGAGTCGCCTACTTTGCGACCGACCAAGGTTCGTGGAACACCAGCACTTCAAATCCCTATGGAGTGCAGCAAAATGGGGCCGACGGGGTTTTGTATAAATGCACTGCGCCAAACACTTGGACGCGTTATTACACTCCTTACACCTACCCGCATCCGCTGCAGTTAAGCCCGCCGTCCCGGCTCCACGTAGTGGTGCCGTGAGACGAAGTGGCGTCGCGTCCTCATTCTTCCGAGATTGTATAAGCAGGGGTCGAGGTTGACGCGGAAGAAGAGCAGCCGCAGGTAGCAGTTCTCAAAGCCTCGGAAGTTCCGACTATGTTTCAAGATTCAGAGTATTGCCTGGAAGCTGGCCTGAGGAGCGGACGTTCGCCCCGAAAAGATCGAGTGCGGTGCGGCAGCTTGGATCGTCATTGCCCTCACTCGCATAAAACCCTGCAGATTGGTCTGACTCTTTCAATCCGCTTTTCCGACGGGCTCTAAACTCTGCCCAGCCACAAGGACCACCAAGTGACACCGCTGTTTGCTTTAGCACTGACTGTTCTTCTGATTGGCTACCTCATCCGACGTGATTGCAAGGGAGAGCCCCGCACCTCACCCGCAGTCTGGATACCGATCTTGTGGTTGCTCATAAACGGCTCACGACAGGTTTCTCAATGGCTCGGGACCGGAACCCAAATCTGCAGGGCAGCGCCTTCAGGAAGGAAGTTCAGTCGACCAGGCGGTCTATGGTCTGCTGATCGTCGCAGGCATTCTCATCCTCGCTAACCGCCATGTGCGGATTGGCCAGCTGGCAAAGAATAATTGGTGGATAATCCTGTTCTTCCTCTATGAAGGCATAAGTTTTGTCTGGTCCGATTTCCCTTTCATATCGTTCAAGCGGTGGATCAAAGCATCGGGTGATTTCGTGATGGTCTTCGTCCTCCTTAGCGATCCGTACCCCGTGCGGGCAATCACCGCCGCGATAAAACGAGCAGGCTATATCCTGATCCCTCTCTCGGTTCTCCTTATCAAATATTATCAGGACTGGGGTCGGGTTATCGATGATTGGGGCCAAAGCTACTACACTGGGGTAACGCTGGATAAGAATATGTTTGGGTATCTGTTGTTCGCTTATGGCTTGTTCTTCGCATCCGGATTGGTGTGTGCATTCCGCCAGTATTCGTCGAGTCGTGCTGCCACGCGTCCCGTTCTCGTATCCTATGCCTTGTTGCTGGCAATGGTCGCCTGGCTTACCCACCTGGCGAACAGTAAGACATCGCTCATTGCCCTAGTCAGTGGAATAGCTGTGATCCTTGCTTTGCAGTTTCCACAAATTAAGCGAAACCTTTGGTTATTCCTGATAGCAACCGTGCTTGTCGCAGCCTTTTTTAACGTGTTTTTTCCCATTCAGGGCGCAGTTTTGGAAGCTTCCGGCCGGGATGCCACTCTTACGGGAAGAACCGAGATCTGGAAGATGGTCTTAAATGAACCTAACAATCCTTTACTCGGAACCGGTTACGCTAGCTTTTGGCTTGGAGAGCGCTTGCGCCGCATCTGGGCCCTTTATCCAAGAACCCCGCTTCTCCAGGCGCATAACGGCTATATCGAAGTCTACCTCAATCTTGGCATGGTGGGCGTAACGCTGCTCGGCGCGGTTCTTTGGACGGGACTAAGAAACGCGGGGCGCAGGTTGGGTCTTGCCCATAATACGACCGGAAACGGGGACGATAGCCTTTTTGAAACGTTTGCAATAGCGTACATTCTTGCGTATTTTGTTTATAACATAACGGAAGCCACATTTCAGGGATTAAACTTTCTGTTTATAATTTTCCTTTTGCTTGCGTTCGATTTTCAACGCACTTGTTTTGATGCAAACGGCTCTTACATAGAGCAAAGAAATGGTAGCGTTGCGGTCACGAGCTGGGAATCGATCAACTAGACGTATTTGGAGCCGTTATGCAAAAGCTTCGTGTGTTAGTGCTCGCCCCAGACTGCAACCCGGAGTCGGTTACCACGCCACAGATCGCTTACGCGCATGCTGAAGCGCTTGGGCGTTTGCATGCCGTAACCTTGGTAGTTCGAGCCGCAAACGAAGACCCGATTCGTAGGGCGGGGGGGCCTTTCGAAACGATTCACCCGATTCGTCTGCCTGGGCTGGATGAGCTTTACAACTGGGCTTTGCGCCGGATCTTTAAGTATGATTACGGGCGTCAAAGCCTCACGGCGGCCAGCTATCCGCTTCAGGTCGCCTTCGAATGGCACGCCTGGCGCCAGCTCCGGCGGCGGATTCACGGCGGTGACTTCGACGTGGTACTGCGAATTTTGCCGATTGTCCCTGTGCTTCCCAGTCCTTTCGCATACTTTTTGCGGAACGGACCGACCCCGTTCGTGCTTGGCCCTTTGAATGGCGGTTTGCCCTGGCCGGAAGGCTTCCCCCAGTTGGATGCACAGCAGCAGCAGGCCGGATATTGGGTTTCCCGTCTACGCGGTTGTTACCGGTACCTGCCGTTCGCGCGTTCCACCTTCGAGAAGGCTTCCGCGATCATCGCCGGCTCCTCGCACACCTTTTCCGAATTCGCCTCCTATGGGGAAAAGTTGTTCTTTGTTCCAGGAGAAAACGGCCTGGAATCTAGCCTGCTTCAACGCCCCGAAGGCATTCGCAAACGCCATGAACGCAAACTTCAATTCGTGTTTGTCGGGCGCCTCATTCCACTGAAGGCATGCGATCTCGCATTGCGCGGATCTGCTCACCATCTGCGGACGGGCGCCGCTCATTTTACGGTGGTCGGAGATGGACCCGAGCGCAAGAATCTTCAAGACTTGGCAATATCCCTCGGAATTGAGAAGGCGGTGACCTTCACCGGATGGGTCTCACGTGCCGATGCCTTGGCACAGCTTGGTCGATCGGACGTATTCATCTTTCCGTCTCTCAGAGAATTCGGTGGAGCCGTTGTCTTCGAGGCCCTGGCTCTGGGCGCGGTACCAGTGGTTGCGGATTTTGGTGGCCCAGGTGATATCGTGACCCCGGAGGTTGGTTACAAGATCGGCCTGACCAGTGAAGCAGATTTCGTTCGGAAACTGGCAACGGCCTTGGATCGTCTCGCTCTCGACAGCGACCATCGCGAGACGTTGCGGCACCAGGGAATGGCATATGCGCGTGAACGCCTCACGTGGGAGGGGAAGGCACGGGCGGTTTCCGGCGTGTTACAATGGGTAACGGGAAATGGCCCGAAGCCGGACCTCCCCCCACCAGCGCACCATGGCCTCGCCGTTGCTTCATGATCACAGCGGTTGTTCGATCAGGACCAAGGATCGGCAAGCGCGCTCCACGGCTTGAGTTGGCGCTCTGGTGCTTCAAGCCGACGCTGAACCTGCTTCAACGCTCCGCTCATCCGTCTCCTGAAGCGGCCCGACTCCGAACATCCGGTCCTCAAAGCTCCCTCCTCTAACCTCCGATGACCCCGCTCGTTTCCATCCTGATCCCTGCCTTTAACGCCCAAGAATGGATCGCGGAGACAATCCAATCCGCCCTTAGGCAGACCTGGCCGCGCAAGGAGATCATCGTCCTGGACGACGGGTCGGCTGACGAGACGCTGGTGGTGGCTCGACGATTTGAGTCCGATGAAGTTCGGGTGATGAGTCAGCCAAATCAGGGCGCGGCGGCAGCGCGAAACCAGGCCCTGGCCTTGAGCCGCGGTGATTATATTCAATGGCTCGATGCGGACGACCTTCTTTCGCCGGACAAGGTTGCCCACCAGATGGAGGCAGCTCAGCAGGTAAGAGATAGGCGAGCGCTCTTTTCTTCGCCTTGGGCTAACTTCCGATATCGGCCAGCGAGGGCGAAGTTCATTCCGACGCCACTCTGGTGCGACCTTGGCCCGACCGAGTGGATGATAAGGAAGTGGGAAGGGAATTGGCATATGCAAACTGCCACCTGGCTCGTTAGCAGAGAGTTGACCGAGGCCGCTGGGCTATGGGACACGCGACTCCTGGGGGACGACGACGGCGAATATTTTGCTCGTGTGATTGATGCCAGCACTGGCATTCGGTTTGTTCCGCAGAGCCGCGTGTATTACCGCATCACGCCAAGCAGCCGCTTAAGTCATATCGGCCGATCGAACAAGAAAATGGAAGCGCAGTTCCGCGGGATGAAACTGCAAATTGGGTACCTGCGCGCGCGGGACGACAGCGACCGCGTCCGCGCCGCCTGTGTGACCTATTTGCAGACATGGCTGCCAAATTTCTATCCGAACCGCCCTGACCTGGTGCAGGAAGCACAGCAACTCGCCGCCAGTCTGGGCAGGCCGGCTGTCTCTCCCCAAGGCTTCGTGGAAATATGCCTGGATTGAAAAGCTCTTCGGGTTCGCGGCTGCGAAGCATGCGCAATTGTACTACAATCGAGGCAAGTCTTCCGCGCTAAGAGCGTGGGACAAGGTGATGTATTCAGTTGATCGTCGTAGCCGATCAGTCAGCTAAAACGAAGGTTCGAATCGCGCGACCGCGCTTCCGGTTCGTAATAACGTGGCGTGTGCCTCTTAAGCTTCCGCCGACGGTTTGAAAAGCGCCGTTTCTTGAGGAGCATGAAGAAGAGCTAGGAGACCATAAATTAAATGAACGTATTAATCATAAAGCTTGGAGCTACCGGCGATGTTGTCCGCACGACATCGTTGTTGAGACGATTCGATGGACCGGTCAGCTGGATCACGGCAAAAAACAATCTTCCCCTGCTCCAGGGAATAGATCGGGAACTGCGTTGTGTCTCGTGGGAGAATCGCAAGCGCGTGGCGGACACCACCTACGATCTTGTGATTAATCTGGAGGACGATTGCCAGATCAGCCAGTTTTTAGACGAATTAACGTTTAAACAACTTTTTGGCGCTCATCTAAACGGAGACAATCAGCTGGCTTACACTTCGGATTCGCGCGAGTGGTTTGACTTGAGTTTGATTAGTGGGTACGGCCGGGAAGAGGCGGATCGACGTAAGCTCTTAAACCGTCGCACGTATCAGGAGCTGGTCTTTAGCGGACTTGGGTTCGAGTTTGCCGGTGAGACGTACTTGTTGCCCGAACCGATTGAAACAGGATTATCAGGAGATGTGGCGATAGCAGCCGACTCTGGCCCTGTCTGGCCGATGAAGCAATGGGCTTACTATGCGGAATTGATACGGCGGCTTAAAGACAAAGGCTTGATCGTCAATGTGCTGCCGAAAAGATCATCGCTGCTCGAGCATCTGGCCGATGTCCGAAACCACTGCTGCCTGGTTGGCGGTGATAGTCTGCCAATGCATTTGGCGTTGGGGACCGGTACGCAATGCGTGACTCTTTTTACGTGCACGAGCCCGTGGGAAATTTACGATTACCGGATTCAGAAAAAGGTCGTATCCCCCCTCCTGGAAGAGTTCTTCTATCAACGGGGATACGATAGGCGCGCGACAACTGCTATCACCGTCGATGAAGTGTTTAGTGCGGTGATGGCGCAGCTCGACGCTTCAGCTGTCATCGCACATTGAGTGTCTCGATGGCTACCCTCTCCTGAGTCGCGAACGGCTGATCACGACGTGAAGTTCGAAAAGGCAGAGGCGCATGTGAGGGCTTCCCTCTTGTCCTCAAGACAAGATAAATCGCCGAAGGCGCAATTTTTCTGAAGAGCAGGAGCATCAGCAAGACAGGAACAGGCGAAGACCGATGAGCGACACATCAAAGGATTCCTCAACCGCGACGATGGCTTCTCAATTGGCCCCAGCCGCGCCGCGCCGCGCATTGTGGGGCCTGCTTGACCGCAAGGAGCGATGGTCAAGGAGCGATGGTCGCTTTCCTGGCGTGGCCGGCTGATTCTCGCTCCAATTCTCGCTTCAGCCCTCTTGCTCGTCGGCGCTCTTGTTCTGAAAGGCGTTTACCCCTTTCTTGCAACAACCCATCGCGTCAATGCGAATATCCTTGTGGTCGAAGGGTGGATACACGAGTACGCAATTCGGGCTGCGCTTAAAGAATTCCAAAGCAATCATTATGCGCGGATTTTTACGACGGGTGGGCCAGTCGAAGGAACCGGAGGTTATATAAACGATTATTGCACCTCGGCCAGTGTAGGCGCCGATCTCTTGAGAAAGAACGGGCTTGCGAACGGATCTGTGCAGATGGTTCCGTCACGGGTGATGGATCGAGATAGGACATACGGTTCGGCGGTTGCCCTGCGGAACTGGTTTCGCGACCACAATATGGCCGTGCCTGGCATCAATATTGTTACCGAAGATCTACACGCGCGCCGCACTCGCCTGCTTTTCCAAAAAGCGTTCGGAAAGGACGTACAGGTTGGGATCATCGCCGTGGCGAACGTGGGTTACCCCGCGAACCGATGGTGGCGCTATAGTCAGGGTCTTGAGGATGTCGTCACTGAGTTGGCTGCTTATCTATATGCCAGGCTGTTGTTCTTCCCGCCGGAACACAGCGGATCCAGAAAAGACGGCTCGACTCCCGCAGTTGCACAATTGAAGAAATGAAAATCGCAGTTGTCGGTCGGTTATGCGGGGCTATCGCTGTCCCCTCACTTTGCACGCTCCTGCGTTAGCGCGCTGGGGATCAATGTCGACCCTACGTTCTGATGGATTTGTTGAAGGACTGCGGCGCAGAAGTGGCCCGAAAAGAAGAAATAATACACAATATTAAAAAATATTAAAAAAACTCTTGCCATGCCAATTGATCCTGATATGAACACGGGCTGCGGAGTATCGCGAGGACCGATAAGCCGCAGGTATGAAGGTGTTCCCTCCCCAGGAGCCCGCTGCCGCTCGTTGCCGAGCGACGCGGTGGATCTTTGTGTCTATCGCTATTTTGATTGGCTTTTCCGATCGCTGCGGAGACGCTACGGTTTACAATTCCGACGGGTCCGCAGCGAGTGTGCAGGGTTTGGCCAACGCAGCGTTAAATGGCGATACGATTACGCTTCCCCGGGGGACGTTTAGCTGGGCTACTGGCGTCACTATTACCAAAATGATTACATTGCAAGGCCAGGGCACAGGCACCGGTGGTGGAGATCAGACGGTCATTATCGACAACTATGCTTCAGGCCAGCCGTTGCTGAATTTCCAAGCTCGGCTCGACTGGTGCTCTTTCGCATGACCGGCATCACGGTGCAGAGCGGATCGGGAGCGACCAAGGATGGCGGCACTGTCGAGATAAGCGGGCCGGGTAACGTGCGGATCGACCACTGCCATTTCAACGCGACTTCAACCGCGAATTACAAGATGGTAGCCTTTTACAGCGGGGTCTTTGGTGTTATGGACCACTGCATTCTGGATTTCACTGGCACCAATGCTCTCTACTTCTTTAACGGGCGACAAGGCGCGGGGGACTGGATGGGTAACCTCGAATGGTCCCTCCCGACGGCTTTCGGCAGCGCCGATTATTTCTATATCGAGGACAACATCATCAACGGGAATGTGGGCAGCGGCCCATACAGCACTCGGATTTTCGACGGATTTACCGCAGCCAGGGTGGTGGTGCGATTCAATTCCGTCTCTCAAGTCTTGCCTGGGTGAAACTCATGCCACGGGCCATGCGCCCGATGACCGTGGATTGCGATCTCAGGAGGTTTACGGCAACAGGGTGACAAGCTCTCTGGCTCACGATCCGAACTACGATGCATTGGACATGGGAAGTGGAACCACGCTCCTATGGGGAAACAGTTGGGATCAAGTTTACAAAAACATTTATCACTTCAATGTGACCCGGAAAGACAACGCCACCTACACGCAAACTGCGACTCCGAACGGCTGGGGATATGCCGGGACAGAATTTAACGGCACAGGATCAAGGTGGGACGGTGGCACAGCATTGGGGACGGATACCACGAAAGGGTATCCCTGCCTCGACCAGCCGGGACGCGGACAAGGCGACCTCATTACAGGTGGGTTTCCCAACAAGGTCAACAGCACGACAGGCACGATCTATTGGCCGCATCAAGCGTTGGAACCGATCTATATTTGGAATAACACCGGCGGGATTGTATCTGGGATGGGGAGGTAGCCATCTATAGCGACAACAGCGGTGGAAGAGTGGTGGCCAATCGGGACTATTATCCATCCGCCAGTGGGGCGCAAACTTCTCCAACCAGTCCGTTTAATGGAACATCTGGCACGGGCTGGGGAACCCTGGCCAATCGCCCGACCACCTGCACGCCTGGAGTCGCCTACTTTGCGACCGACCAGGGATCGTGGAACACCAGCACTTCAAATCCCTATGGAGTGCAGCAAAATGGGGCGGACGGGGTTTTGTATAAATGCACGGCTACCAACACTTGGACGCTTTATTATACGCCTTACGTTTACCCGCATCCGCTCGTCACGGGTGCAACGCCAACCGCCAACACCGACTGCTTCTCCGACGCCAACAGCTACGGCAACTTCACCGCCGACGGCGACGCATGCCACGCCTACGGCCACCCCCACGCCATCAGCCAGCCCTACGCCTACCGTAACCGCAACGCCAACTCCTACGCCTACCGCAACACCGACGCCTGCTGGTTTGGTAGCGGCTTACAATTTCAATGAAGGAAACGGGACCATAGTAAACGATGCTTCCGGCAACGGAAACAACGGAACGATCACCGGCGCGACGTGGACGACCTCCGGCAAGTATGGCAATGCCTTGTCCTTTAACGGCTCCAATTCGCGTGTGACCGTGCCGGATTCTGCTTCGTTGCACCTTACCACTGGTATGACGTTGGAAGCGTGGGTGTATCCGACCACGGTCAGCAGCGCGTGGAGGGACGTGATTGAGAAGGGTAATGATAATTACTATCTGGAGGCAACCGCACAGTTTGCTGGGGGAGTGCCCGCTGATGGCGGGACTTGGGCAGAGCCGCCGCTAGACGGAACGTCCATATTACCGGTGAATGTTTGGTCGCACCTGGCATCGACTTATGACGGCTCGACGTTGCGGCTATACCTGAACGGCGCACAGGTGGCGAGCAAGTCCGTGAACGGCTTGATTGGCGTTACCACCGATGCATTAACCTTTGGTAGTGATCCATTTTATGGACAATATTTATCTGGTAGCATTGACGATATTCGCATCTACAACTGGGCATTGAGCCAGGCGGAAATCCAAGCCGATATGAATACGCCAGTTGGAAGCCCACCACCAACACCGACGCCCACTCCGACTTCAACGCCTACCCCGACTCCGAGCGCCACAGCTACATTTACGCCGACTCCAACCGCGACAGCAACGTTTACTCCCACACCGACGGCGACTGCTACCGCTACGGCAACCAACACTCCAACGCCTGCCCCGACTCCGAGCGCCACGGCTACATTTACGCCGACTCCAACCGCGACAGCAACGTTTACGCCCACACCGACGGCAACTGCTACCGCTACGGCAACCAACACTCCAACGCCTGCCCCGACTCCGAGCGCCACGGCTACATTTACGCCGACTCCAACCGCGACAGCAACGTTTACGCCCACACCGACCGCGACTGCAACTGCTACCGCTACGGCAACCAACACTCCAACGCCTACCACGACTCCGAGCGCCACGGCTACGTTACGCCGACTCCGACCGCGACCGCAACACACTGCTACCCCAACGGCGAGACCAACTCCAACTCCGCACCACAAACACCGGACGCCCACTCCGACTCCTAGCGCAACAGCAACTCAAACAGCCACTCCCACAACGACGCCGACCGCAACACCTACTGCAAGTGGGACGCCGAAGCGTAGGGGAAACAAATAGCGATCTATCTCGACCTGTTTGGAGAGGCTTTTCTATAAGCGCGGCTACGATCGACGCGCGGCCATCGCAATCGGTGTTGAGAAAGTAATGGATGCAGTCGTGGCGCACTCAGACGCGTTAGCTGTCAGCATGGCTAAACCCAAAGCTTTTGGCTTGTTTTAAGCCAGCGAAGTAATGAAGGCTGATCTTTCCAACGCAGGCAAAGCCGAATGGCCGTGCCCTGTTTCCGAGGCCCCTTCCTCCGTAGCCAAGCCTTCCGAACATCACTTTGCGACGGACCATCTGCTGGCGAATCTCAGGCAGCGTACAATCTCCAGCGGGGCCGTTACTGCTGCGGCGCAGGCCGTGCAATTTCTCCTGAATCTCGCGTACATCATGGTGCTCGCGAGATTGCTTGTGCCGCAGGACTTCGGGCTGGTCGCCATGGTTACAACCATTACGGGGTTTCTACGCATCTTTCAGGATGCAGGGCTTTCGACTGCCACGGTGCAGCGACAAGAGATCAGCCATGCACAGGTTTCAAACTTGTTCTGGGTAAACGTTGGGCTAGGTGGCATCATTACTCTGTTCGTAGCCGCGTTGGCGCCGGTAGTCGCATGGTTCTATCATGAACCCCGGTTGATAGGCATCACGCTTGCGCTCTCAATCACCTTCGTACTCACCAGCTCGGCGGTGCAACACGTTGCATTATTGAATCGGCAGATGCGTTTTGGAATGATCGCGGTGATCGAGGTCATTTCCATGCTTGCTGGTTACGTGACTGGCATCGGGATGGCGCTCTGGAAATATGGCTACTGGTCCCTGGTGTTCGTCAATGTGGTTCAGGTCGCCACCAGGCTCGCATTGGTGTGGTCAACATCGCACTGGCGGCCTGGATTGCCTTCGCGGAACAGGCAGACCAGGCGGCTTTTAGGGTTCGGCGCGAACCTTACCGTCGGGACGTTAATGTATTCGCTTGCCAGAGGCGCCGACAACCTTCTCATTGGCCGATTCTTCGGTGCAGCCGCAGTCGGCATCTATTCCAGAGGCACCATCCTTCTTATCCGGCCGCTCCAGCAATTCATCATGCCAATCAACGCAGTGTTGATCCCGGCCCTGTCTCGGACGCAAAACCATCCGGATCGCTATCGGCGAATATTCCTTGAGGTATTTGAGTCTGTCGCGCTGGTTACTTTTCTCTTCACAGGCTTGTTTCTCGCGTTGTCCTACCCGTTGACGTTGGCCGTGCTTGGGCCAAAATGGGAAGCGGCAGCCGTCATCTTCGCCTATTTTACCGTTGCAGCTCTGGCTTACCCGCTTACCACCGCGTCCACGTGGTTGTTTGTCACCCAGGAACGCGGGCAGAGCTGGGTCCGTACTAGTTCGATAGTTTCGTGCGTTACGCTCTGTTCTTTCCTGGTGGGGTTGCCGTTCGGCCCCGCGGGCGTGGCAATATCCTATTCGGTTTCTTGTGTCCTGATAGAGTTGCCCCTGGTTTATTACATGGCCGGCAGACGAGGGCCGGTGAGCGGGAAAGATCTGTGGATTGGATGCTTGCGACATTTACCTATCTGGGGAGTAGTTTGTGGAACAGCCTGGCTGGCTCACAGTTTGGTTCTGGATGCCAAACCATGGACGCAGTTGTTCATCTGCGGTCCAGTCGCTCTGCTGGCTGGAGTCGCATACATCTTCGCTTTTACTCCCTCTCGAAGGGTGGCGCTCAATCTGATCTCTGTTATACGCGAGTTGAAAAATGGTTCTTTGTAGAAGGCACAGTCTCTCTGAGGCGCAGGAGCAGGACTTCTTATGGGTGAAAGTGGCAGTTTCGGGTACTCTGGAAGTCTGGCAACGGTCGAAAGCTCTCGCACTCGGACTCCTTCAGGAAGCGGACGAGTCTCAGCTGTGGCTGGAACTGTTGCGCGATGATTGCGGAATACGGAGTGACAGTTCAGACCAGTTGCATCGGGAAACAGGTGAATTGATCGCAATCTTCACAGCAATGGTGAGCAGAACAAAACGGCGAAGCTGAGCGTTCGATCATTTCAGCGTTTTAGCTTCTCAGCGTCTCACCTTTTCGAAGCTTATCTCCAATATGAAAATCGCAGTCGTCGGTTTTGAAGGACCGCGGCGCAGAAGTGGCCCCCGAAAAGACAAAATATTAAAACATCTTAATGAAAGATGAAAAAACTCTTGCCATGCCAATTGATCCTGATATGAACGCGGGCAGCGGGGTATCGCGAGGACCGATAAGCCGCGGGTATGAAAACGTGGGGAATTTTTGTGTCTATCGCTATTTTGAGCGGCTTTTTCGGCCCGCGCTGCGACGCTACGGTTTACAATTCCGACGGGTCCGCAGCGAGTGTGCAGGGTTTGGCCAACGCAGCGTTAAATGGCGATACGATTACGCTTCCCCGGGGGACGTTTACGCTGGGCTACTGGCGTCACTATTACCAAAATGATTACATTGCAAGGCCAGGGCACAGGCACCGGTGGTGGAGATCAGACGGTCATTATCGACAACTATGCTTCAGGCCAGCCGTTGCTGAATTTCCAAGCTGGCTCGACCGGTGCCTCTCGCATTACCGGCATCACGGTGCAGAGCGGATCGGGAGCGATCAAGGATGGCGGCACTGTCGAGATAAGCGGGCCGGGTAACGTGCGGATCGACCACTGCCATTTCAACGCGACTTCAACCGCGAATTACAAGATGGTAGCCTTTTACAGCGGGGTCTTTGGTGTTATGGATCACTGCATTCTGGATTTCACTGGCACCAATGCTCTCTACTTCTTTAACGGGCGACAAGGCGCGGGGGACTGGATGGGTAACCTCGAATGGTCCCTCCCGACGGCTTTCGGCAGCGCCGATTATTTCTATATCGAGGACAACATCATCAACGGGAATGTGGGCAGCGGCCCATACAGCACTCGGATTTTCGACGGATTTACCGCAGCCAGGGTGGTGGTGCGATTCAATTCCGTCTATCAGTCTTGCCTGGGTGAAACTCATGCCACGGGCCATGCGCCCGATGACCGTGGATTGCGATCTCAGGAGGTTTACGGCAACAGGGTGACAAGCTCTCTGGCTCACGATCCGAACTACGATGCGTTGGACATGGGAAACGGAACCACGCTCCTATGGGGAAACAGTTGGGATCAAGTTTACAAAAACATTTATCACTTCAATGTTGACCCGGAAAGACAACGCCACCTACACGCAAACCGCGACTCCGAACGGCTGGGGATATGCCGGGACAGAATTTAACGGCACAGGATCAAGGTGGGACGGTGGCACAGCATTGGGGACGGATACCACGAAAGGGTATCCCTGCCTCGACCAGCCGGGACGCGGACAAGGCGACCTCATTACAGGTGGGTTTCCCAACAAGGTCAACAGCACGACAGGCACGATCTATTGGCCGCATCAAGCGTTGGAACCGATCTATATTTGGAATAACACCGGCGGGATTGTATCTGGGTGGGGAGGTGCCATCTATAGCGACAACAGCGGTGGAAGAGTGGTGGCCAATCGGGACTATTATCCATCCGCCAGTGGGGCGCAAACTTCTCCAACCAGTCCGTTTAATGGATCATCTGGCACGGGCTGGGGAACCCTGGCCAATCGCCCGACCACCTGCACGCCCGGAGTCGCCTACTTTGCGACCGACCAGGGATCGTGGAACACCAGCACTTCAAATCCCTATGGAGTGCAGCAAAATGGGGCGGACGGGGTTTTGTATAAATGCACGGCTACCAACACTTGGACGCTTTATTATACGCCTTACGTTTACCCGCATCCGCTAAGCAGCGGATCTACAGCCACTCCGACTCCTACCGCAACACCTACAGTTACCGCAACCGCCACACCAACTCCTACCCCGACACGAACCCCTACCGCAACACCTACAGCTACCGCAACCGCCACATCAACTCCCACCCCGACACGGACCCCTACCGCGACACCTACAGCTACCGCAACCGCCACACCAACTCCAACTCCAACTTCCACCCCAACCCCTAGACCAACTGCTACGCCAAACCCACGCCGACACCGCCTACTGGTTTGGTAGCGGCTTACAATTTCAACGAAGGAAACGGGACGATACTAGACGATGCCTCCGGCAATGGAATAAATGGCTCCATTTTTGGAGCGACTTGGACGACAGAGGGCAGAAATGGCAATGCGTTAAGTTTCGACGGATCGAGCAGTTATGTTGACCTGGGCAACCCCTCGCTGCTGCAAATTACCGGCAGTATGACTTTTAGTGCCTGGGTAAATGCTGAAGCCAACCCGGTGAATGACGGACAAATTGTGGCCAAGTCTAACGACGCTGCCGGGTGGCAACTTAAGACCAGTTCTGACACCGGGCCGCGGACCTTCGGAGTTGCGATCTCAAGTGGCAGCGGTCGTGTTCAGCGTTATAGCACGACCGTTCTTTCATTAAATGTGTGGTATTACGTTACAGGAGTGTACGATGCCGACGCCCGGACGCTGGACATCTATGTGAACGGCGTGCTGGATAATGGGGTCCTGACAGGCACCATCCCGGCGTCACAGGTCGATGCTCCGGTAAATGCATATATTGGAAAGCGGACCAGCCTTTACGGTGGTCGTTATTTTTTTAACGGGATCATTGACAATGTGCGCATCTACAACCAGGCAATGAACCAGACGGAAATTCAAGCCGATATGAATACGCCAGTTGGAAGCCCACCACCAACACCCGACTCCCCACGAGGACGACAAACCGAGCACGGCGCACTCGAGATTGTAAGTATGCGACCGTGTCATTCCCAGCCCACGGCTGTGATTGCGGAATCGTCAATACCGGATCGAAGCTTCCGCTGCTCTGACACCAGCAGTTCATAACTGACCCAACATTTCTTGATCTCAATTTCCGCCATCATCTGCACCCACAACTCCGCTACAGCGAAGCGAAATAAATCACCTTGAGGACTGGGACAACGCGCTGTGGAGATTGGGATTGCGAGACTTGTGAGATTTGGTGAGTCTAATGTTTCTCAGACGACAACTGGTCAGTAGCGAGTTGTAGCCGCGAAGCCATGAACCTGCTTTCCACCTTCCGTGGGTTGAAGATCCAGACTGAAACCCACGGCTTTCATACTCATTCCTGCATACAACACTGAGGAATGAATTGCTGACATGATCCGGTCGACACTGGCGCAAGGCATTGCAAGACGAGGAAGCATTATCGTGGACGACGGCCCCATTGAGCGAACGGCGGCGCAGAAAAGGGCGCAGTCGCTTTACCCGCAAGCCTTCGCAGTCTCCCTGAAAAGACGGTTCTTTCCCAAGTAATCAAATGACTGTCGTCTTTACTCTCTGTGCGACCAATTATCTCGCCCATGCTAAGGTCCTGGGCGATTCACTCACCGAGCATAATCCGAACCTTCAGTTCATAATTGGGTTGGTAGACCGTTTGCCAAAGGATCTAAACCCCTCAAAATGGTCACCGTATGAAATCATTCCAGTTGAGCAATTGGACATTAAGACATTCTCGGAAATGGCAGAAAGGTACGATATAGTGGAACTTAGCACAGCGGTAAAGCCGTTCTACATCGAGTACCTTTATTTGCGCGAATCAAGCGTCGAAGCGGTCATTTACCTCGATCCCGACATTTTGGTCTTCGGCAGCTTCGACCGCATTACGACAAAACTTCACACATACAATCTTGTTGTCACCCCTCACAGTTGCACATTCGATAATACTCCCACAAATCTTTATTACGAAGTTGGGATGCTAACTACCGGGGTCTTCAATTTAGGGTTCCTTGGAACCTCCAGGACTGAAACTACGTTTGCCTTTCTGAAGTGGTGGCAGATCCGCGTTCGCGATTACTGCTATTATGCACCTGGCTCCGGCGCGTTTGTGGATCAGCTTTGGATGACATTAGCGCCCTTATATTTTACTGGCGTACATGTGGAAAAAGACCCCGGGTATAACGTGTGCTATTGGAACCTTTTTGAACGCAACCTGAGTCATCAGGATGGTCGGTATTTTGTTAATGACAAAGCGGACCTGGTGTTCTATCATTTCAGTAGCTACCGACCTGAACAATCTGAGGTGATGACGGCACGAACACAGTCCGTAAGAATGTCGTTCAGTGAGCGGCCGGATGTCAAAGCGATCTACGACGAGTATCGTGTGCGGTTGCTCGGCGCTGGTTATGATTGCGTGAAGGATTTGCCGTGGTTCATTGCAGCTAAGCGTGTGAACTTGGCGCTTAGAATAAGAATTGCGATCAGGAAGGGGCTCCGAGCGTGTTTTAGGATTTTGCCAACAACGATTCAAGTGATGTTGAAGCCTCCTCCAAAGTTCACCATCGATGCTTGCCTAAAGGGACGGTAAGCAAGAGAACCAAAGTGCTTATGCGGAGGATGAGGCTCGAGTAGGTGGGTTTTTACAGTACCCCTCGCGTTGGCCATGATTGTGATAGGCTTGCAGCAAGAAAATCTTATCGGCCAACTATGAAACCAATAGTCACCATTGGGCTTCCGTTGTACAGGCGCTTGGAGTACCTGCCGCACGTATTAGGCGTCATAGGAAGGCAGGACTATCCCGCGATTGAGTTAGTGGTCTCCGACAACGGTGTGAATGGTTCGAAGATACGAGAAATCGTGGAGGGTCATTACTCTAGGCCCTACAGGTTTCGGCAGAATTCAGCCACGGTTGGGATCTCTGAACACTTCAATCAACTCATAGACTTCGCAAACGGCGAATATTACATGATGCTCGCCGACGATGACGAAATCACTCCGAACTACGTTTCGGAAGTAGTGGGCCGTCTTATTCGCTCGCCGACGGCCTCCTTGGGCTTGGCGCACCAACAGTCTATTGACCAAGACGGAGTTGTCTTGAGGGAATCGAGCAGAGATATTCCACAGCTTCTCTCCGGACCTGATTTCATCAGGGGCACATGGGAGAAATACCAGTTCGACTTCCAGTGTCTCGGAACCTACATGGCGAAAACTACTGAAATCCGTGAATGCGGTGGCTATCCGGATTTTAGTAGGGGGTACGCGATTGACAATGCTCTGTTGGTGAAACTCTGCCTGAAAGGAGATGTCGTATTTAGTCCCAAAAGCGCCTTTCGATGGCGAGTGGACGGTTCGAGCTTTGGGTGGTCAGCGCCGATTGCTGATCTGGCTGGCGCGTGCCGGCAATACATGCGTTGGATGGAAACGGATCCAACAGTGCTCCATTACGCTGCCACAAATCCAAGCGTCTGGTCGGAGTTGAAGGACGCCCTGGTTCGCAATGAAATGCGCACTTATTGCTGGAGGTGGGCCGACATCTACAGGCAGCGGCTATCCGGCCCGCAATGGGTGAGAGCGGCTTTCGTGATGCCTTATTCCTATTTTTACTACCGAAATGTGGCGTCAGTTCTTTTTCGCAGTATGAAGTCACATCTGAACCGTTTGTTCAGGAGCGACCTTCTAGAGCGACAACAACAACAAACCGGACCGTTCCGGGTGGCGGATGGGGACGGCCAACCTTCGATTGAATCTGGTAAAGATCCCAAAGGCAGGAATTTCAGCGACTCAGAACAATGAGTCGCCATTCGATACTCTTCATCTCGCATGAAGCAAGCCTCACGGGCGCGCCTTTCGTTCTCCTGCATCTCCAGCGATGGATAAAGGCGAACACAGATTTCAAACTCACTACCCTTCTCCGCCGGGGTGGTCCTCTGCTTCCCGAGTTTGCCAAACTTGGCGACACGATAGTGCTGGAACCCAGCCTGTCCGGTGGGCCGCGCTGGATTTGCGGTGTCGCCCGGCGCCTAGGCTTGGGTCGCGTGTATCGTTGGCGATCTTTTCAGACTCTGCGCAATCGGTCGTTCCAACTTGTGTACTCGAACACTGTTACAAACGGTGATTTGCTGGCTGAAGTCGCCCGGCCAACCATTCCAGTGATTACCCACGTTCATGAACTGGCCTACTGGATTGAACGAAGCGGACGGGAAAACTGGGAAGCGGTTCGCCGCCATACAACGCACTTCGTCGCCGCGTCGGAGGCTGTGTCGGAGAACCTTGTACAGCGTTACCAAATACCCGCTAACCAGGTCAGCGTTGTGCATGAGTTTATACCTGTGGAACAATTCGGTCGTTCTGTTGACTCAGAGCAGAGACGAAAGATACGCAGCACGCTGGGAATTCCACCAGATGCGTTCGTGGTCGGCGGCTCTGGGATGGAGACTTGGCGGAAGGGAAAGGATCTCTTTGTGCAACTGGCAGCGTGCATCCGTCGGCGGAATCTGGGGTGCCCCTTTCACTTCGTGTGGGTTGGCTGGCCGGGTGATGAAGAGGATCAACGTCAACTCACACACGATATAGCCACAGCGGACCTGACAGACTCCGTGCGCTGGACGGGTGAGGTCAGGAATCCACTGGAATACTTCTCCTGCTTCGACGCGTTCGCTCTTGTTTCGCGCGAGGATCCATTTCCGTTGGTTTGCCTTGAGGCCGCACTACTTGGAGTACCCATCCTTTGTTTTGCAAACGCGGGCGGAGTTCCCGAGTTCTTAAAGACAGATTCAGGGTTCGTGGTCGACTACCTGGACATCGGCGCGATGGCCGACAAACTGGAGTTGCTGGCGCAGGATGAAACGCTGCGCCGCCGTTTGGGATCGTGCGCCGCCGACAAAGTTCGCTCACGTTTTTCAGTAGAAGCAGCAGCCCCTTGCCTGATGGAAATCATGAGACGTGTCTCACCCCCCTTATTCAGTGAAACGAACCATGGGTTGGGTATCGCCAAGGAAACGAGGTAACTTGAAAAAACGTAAGAGGAAGCGTGTTAAGATTACCTTTTTTGGCCACTTTGGAACGCTTAATTTCGGTAACGAGAGTACCTTGCAGGCAATTCTTTACCATCTTCGCCGTGTCTTGCCAGACGCTGAAGTTGCCTGTATCGGCAGCGGTCCCGTGGCTATTGCAGCAACACACGGAGTCGAGGCTTTTCCAATGAACCCCATCGTCGTAAAGCGCCGCAATCTGCGCAATCCGGTGGGTAGGTTGCTGCGGAAGGGTTTCGTTGGAATACCACGCGAGGTTTACCGGTGGATCGACGCGTACAAGACGCTCAAGGGTAGCAACATGTTCGTCATCCCAGGAACGGGGTTGTTGACAGACGCCTTTGGCCTTCGCCAGTGGGGACCGTACAATCTGTTCAAATGGACGTCGATGGCAAAGCTTCGCCGCTGCAAGGTCCTTTTCGTGAGCGTCGGTGCCGGTCCGGTCTATAGCCCTCTGGGGAAATACTTCGTCAAGTCCGCTCTTTCTCTGGCGGACTTCAGATCCTACCGGGACGATGCCAGCATGAATTATTTAAAGAAGATAGGGTTTCCGACAAACAGCGACCGTGTGTATCCAGACCTCGTCTTCAGCTTGCCCCAATCTATGTTACCGGATCACGGCAACAAGCAACGAACGAGGCCTTTAGTTGGCATCGGCTTGATGGAATATGCTGGAAAGTATAGCGTCGAAAAACCCAGTAAGACGACTTATCTAGGATATTTGGAGCATCTGGTAGTTTTTGTGAAGTGGATTTTAACTCAGAAATATGACATCAGACTATTGATTGGGGACACTTGCGACACGGCGGTGACACACGATTTCAGTTCCTTGCTAAGAGCGCGGGTCGGGACCTACGACGAGAAACGTGTTATCGACGAACCGGCTTTTTCTGTAGAGGAATTGCTGCCCCAGATTGCTGCGACTGACATAGTCGTAGCCACCCGGTTTCACAATATTCTCCTGGCATTGCTTCTCAATAAGCCGGTCATTGCCATCTCCTTTCATCACAAGTGCACTTCTTTGATGAGCGAGATGGGACTGTCGGAGTACTGCCACGACATCAATCACATGAATGCTGATAGATTAATCGAGCAATTCCAGGACGTGGAGAGGAATGCGGAGAGACTGAAACCTGTCATCAGGCAAAAGGTCGAACAGTCACGTAAGGCTTTGGACGAGCAATACGATCTTATCTTCAACAGGCTGTGAGCGAGCGTCCGATGGTGCATCATGCCCTTGCGCAGCCGGTGGTGGCCGACCTAAAGCGGAAGTCCGTAGTAGGAGGCGTCGCTGCCGTTTCGGCGCAGGGTGCGAAATTTGTCGTGCAGACGGCAACCACGATGGTGTTGGCGCGGTTGCTATCGCCGCAAGATTTTGGATTGATGGGAATGGTGGTCGTGGTGACCGGTTTTCTTGCGCTTTTCCGAGACGCCGGGTTAGGGATGGCGACCATCCAACGGCTTGAGGTGACGCACGAGCAGACTTCGACCCTGTTTTGGATCAATGTCGCGGTCGGAGCAATACTAGCCACACTTTGCGTAGCGCTGGCCCCGCTCGTGGTCAGGTTCTATCACGAGCCCCGGTTATACTGGATCGCAGTGGTGTCCGGAATGACGTTTATGTTCAACGGGCTGTCAGCACAGCACGGCGCCTTGCTCCAGCGGGCTATGCGATTCGTGACGCAAGCTAAGATTGGTGTGTTGTCTCTTGCGGTCTCCTCTGCGGTGGGCGTAGTCATGGCCTTGCTCGGCTGCCGTTACTGGTCTCTGGTGGGGATGGCTCTCGCTAGCTCAATTGTGAGCACTGCCGCCGTATGGCTCGCAGTTCCGTGGTTCCCGGGTCGTCCACGGCGCAGGTCCGGCATCCGGTCGATGTTGCATTTTGGCGGATTGGCCACCTGTAACAGCTTCGTCGTGTTCCTGGCGTGGAACGCTGAGAAGACTGCTCCTCGGTCGGTTCTGGGGAGCCGATGCACTCGGGCTCTATGGACGCGCGTTCCAGCTCGTCACATTGCCGGTAGAACAATTGAACATTGCGCTCGGCGGTGTGGCCTTTCCTGCACTTTCGCGTATTCAACATGATGCCAAGCGGCTTGCCCGGTCTTTCCTAAAAGGTTTCGGCCTGCTTGTCTCGTTGACCATTCCAATCACTATTAGTTGCGCGCTATTTGCGGAAGAGATCGTCCGCATTGTGCTGGGTCCAAAATGGATGGAGGCGACGCCAATCTTTAGGCTGCTGGCCCCAGTTGCGGTTGTATTTGCCGTGGCCAATCCGCTCTCCTGGCTGGTCGTGTCTACGGGTCGGATTGGACGGTCCTTGAGCATCAGTGCCGCGACGACCCCGTTAGTAATTGTGGGGATCGTGCTGGGTCTGAGCCATGGACCCAAAGGAGTCGCCCTGGGGTACTCGCTGGCGATGATGCTGGTGGTCATTCCGATCGCTGCCTGGTCCAAACTCGGCACAGGAATCACCTGGGCGGATCTTTGGCAAGCCATCAAACCACCGTTTCTGTCCGGTTTGCTCGCAGGGGCAGCGGGCTTGCTGGTGAAGCTCACGCTAGGTGGGAGGTTGCCACCTGTGCTTTGTCTTATGACTGGGCTTGCTGTTGTGTTAGGCATTTACGCATGGGTTCTTCTGATTCTGATGGGGCAAAAACACGTATACATGGACGTGTTGTCTCACCTATGGCCACGGTTTGCGCCGAGACAGGAAGGAGCTGTGGAGCCAGCCATTAGGTTGCCTTGAGCGTCGGAAGGTGAAAAGCCATCCTGAAGCGTTGGCCCAAGAGCGCTCCGCAATTCTCTGCAAGGAGTGGTGCTGTTACCTGTCGGAGCGGCGGCCTGGTCGTTGAAGATTCGTTCATAGGTGTTCATTATGGTAAGCAGCCAAGTGTTTCATCCAATCCTGGCCAAGGCGGCGCGCTTGCGGGTATTGGGAAAGTCTCCTGCCAGCTTTTATTTGCGGCTGAATAAGCGAATGTGGGAACATCTCCCTTGTCGCGTACGCAATTTGTATCCCGTCCGTTCCTACGGGGCGTGCCTGCATACCTTGGTTTGCCTCCGCGCCAGGCGCCAGCAGTTTTTCGGCACGTTCTTTCTACGGAATCGTCCGGCGCTGGAATTGATGCGCCGCCTGGTCCGGCAGAAAGCAAGGGGCTCGACCTTGAGAATTGCCGTGTTGGGTTGCAGTATCGGGGCCGAGGTTTATTCAATCCTCTGGAGCATCCGCTCGGCGCGGCCGGACTTGAAAGTGCTCCTGGATGCGGTGGATATTTCGCAGGAAATACTGAGCTTCGCCGAGAAAGGCATTTACGCTCCCGACACATCGCAGTTGGTCAATGCTTCGATTTTTGAACGGTTGACCGAGACTGAAAAGGCTGAAATGTTTGAGTGGGAAGGCGATCAGGCCAAAGTAAAATCGTGGCTTCGGGAAGGGATAACATGGCACCTCGGGGACGCGGCTGACCCTGAACTCATAAACACTCTCGGGGCTCAGGACATGGTAGTCGCGAGCAACTTTCTCTGCCACATGGCTCCAGCAGATGCGGAAAAGTGCCTCCGCAACATGGCACGACTGGTTAGTCCCGGAGGATATCTTTTTGTTTCAGGAGTCGATCTGGACGTTCGAACAAACGTCGCAGTTGACCTCGGCTGGGAACCGGTGCCGGAGTTGATAGCAGAGATCCACGACGGCGATCATTCCGTGCGAGCCGACTGGCCATGGGAATGGTGGGGACTTGAGCCTCTCAACCGAAGGAAGCGGGATTGGCAAACCCGTTATGCTGCGGTGTTCCGGATTGCTGATCCACAACGGCAGTAAGCTAAAATTCGAACGCCATGATGCAGACAAATCGAGAGACATCTGACGCACGCACTTATGTACGGCTTTTGTTGGACTTTGATGATCATAAACGTACGATAGCCCTCCATTCCAGGGGGAAATCTCATGCAAATAAGGTGCAAGAACCGTTTAGACGGCGTCAGCAATGGCTCACTCATCAAAGCGGACGGGCGCAAATGGGTTTGGCTGACACTGCAGGTAATACTTCCTCTGGTCGTATCTCTCGCATTAGTCGCAAAGGCGGCGGCCACGCCAGCTTATCCTCTCAGGCCAAGTGCCAATGGCCGCTACGTGATTGACAGCAATAATGTTCCCTTTCTGATAATCGGCGATGCGCCCCACTCGATTCTGGCGAACCTGAACAACACGGATGCGACCACGTATCTCACTGATCGAGGCGCACGCGGGTTTAACGCTCTCTGGATCGAACTATTGTGCGACAGTTACACGTTTGGTTACGGCAATGAAGGGCAAGCCAACTACGGACGTGATGTGAATGGCAATAATCCTTTCACCAGCACGTTGACGGGCGGTTACTACGATCTGACGACGCCTAATGAGGCGTACTGGAGCCACGTTGATTACATCGTGCAACAGGCTGCTGTAAACGGGTTGCAGTGCGTGTTTACCCCGCTCGACCAGGGAGGCTGGACGCAGACATCTCTGGTGAACGGAACCAGTGGTTGCCAGCAATACGGTCAATTCCTTGGCAACCGCTACAGGAATTATCCGAACATTATCTGGAATTTCGGGAACGATTTTCAGCAATGGCGAACTCCGGCAAACGACGCAGTGATTCTGGCGATAGCCGACGGACTGAGAAGCGCCGATCCGAATCATTTGATCACGATCCAACTGGATTACTATGTAAGCGAATCGCAGGACGACCCTAACTGGATTTCGCGCATCAACACGAACGGCGTTTACACTTATTATCCCACCTATGCCGAGACGCTGGTTGCCTACAACAAGCCCACCGTAATGCCGGTGTTGTTCCTGGAGGAAAATTACGAAGGCGAAGCAAACGTCGGCGAGCTTGGCACTCCGAATGTTCTCAGGAGACAGGAATACTGGTCGCTGACCGCTGGCGCTTTGGCCGGGCACATGTACGGAAGCTATTGGATAGACAGGTTTGACCCTGCCTGGCAATCGCACCTGAACACGCAATGCGTGACAGAACTTGGATATTTCAAGGCGTTCATGACATCTGTTGCTTGGTATAACCTTGTTCCTGACCAGACGCACTCGCTTTTGACCGCAGGATACGGGACTTTCAGCGACAGCGGCCACGTTGGGGACAATGATTACGCGATGGCGGCAAAGGCAGCGGACGGTTCTCTGGCCATTATCTATACGCCTGTCTCGCACAATATGACGGTTGCGATGGGAAACTTCAGCGGCCAAGTTACAGCTCGATGGTTTGATCCGACGAACAACACGTTTACGACGGTTTCAGGCTCGCCGTTTCCGAACAGTGGGAACCATAATTTCACCACACCGGGGAACAATCACGGCGGCGACGGAGACTGGATACTGCTTTTGCAGTCTCAAACTGGCTCGCCTACGCCAACGGCGACCCCTACGGCCACTCCAACTGGCACCCCTACGGCCACCGCCACGCCATCAGCCAGCCCTACGCCTACCGTAACCGCAACACCCACTCCAACTCCAACTCCGACCGCAACGCCAACTCCGACGCCTTCCGCAACACCGACGCCTGCTGGTTTGGTAGCGGCTTACAATTTCAATGAAGGAAATGGGATAATAGTAAACGATGCTTCCGGCAACGGAAACAATGGAACAATCACGGCGGCGACGTGGACGACCTCCGGCAAGTATGGCAATGCCTTGTCCTTCAACGGCTCGAATTCGCGTGTGACCGTGCCGGATTCTGCTTCATTACACCTTACCACTGGTATGACGTTGGAAGCGTGGGTGTATCCGACCACGGTTAGCAGCGCGTGGAGGGACGTGATTGAGAAGGGTAATGATAATTACTATCTGGAGGCAACCGCACAGTTTGCCGGGGGAGTGCCCGCTAATGGCGGGACTTGGGCAGAGCCGCCGCTAGACGGAACGTCCATATTACCGGTGAATGTTTGGTCGCACCTGGCATCGACTTATGACGGCTCGACGTTGCGGCTATACCTGAACGGCGCACAGGTGGCGAGCAAGTCCGTGAACGGCTTGATTGGCGTTACCACTGATGCATTAACCTTTGGTAGTGATCCATTTTATGGACAATATTTATCTGGTAGCATTGACGATATTCGCATCTACAACTGGGCATTGAGCCAGGCGGAAATTCAAGCCGATATGAATACGCCAGTTGGAAGCCCATCACCAACACCGACGCCCACTCCGACTTTAACGCCTACCACGACTCCGAGCGCCACGGCTACATTCACGCCGACTCCAACCGCGACGGCAACGTTTACTCCCACACCGACCGCGACTGCAACTGCTACCGCTACCACCACACCAACTCCAACTCCAACGGCAACTCCTGGACTGATTCAGCTCCAGGGCAAGGGGAAAAGGATGGGGGGAATAAATACATCGCGTCTCAAATGGAGTGGGGCGACCTCGGCTAACATCGACGTTTACCGCGATGGAGTCGTGATCACGACAACGCCGAACGATGGTTTGTATGACGACTCCCCCGGCACTAATGGCCAGGCTAGCTTCATGTACAAGGTGTGTGAAGCTGGAACCCAGAACTGTTCTAACACTGTGACTGTGAATTTCCCGCAATACGGGAACAATCAAACCGCTTCTCTATCAACGCGGCATGAGTGATCTATTAGACGCCACGCCGCGGGCCTGTCATCAATCTGTCGAAGTGCTACAAACGCTAAAGGCGTTGCCCCGGCTCGTGCCGATGAGATCCGCAGGAGCGACTACGGCGGGCTCACGCAGATGGAGATTCCAGGAGATAGCTGCACACACGGCGACTACGATCGAAACTGGGTTTCGTGAAGATAACATGCCCGTGGGCAGTACCGACGTTGTGAATTTACAACGCACACGCGCGACGGACCGAGCATGGCGCGTTCACGGTTGTATGGTACACAACCGTGCCACTCAAAGGTACGGTTGCCCGGAGTGCCAAAGCATTAGTATCGGATCGAAGCCTCCGCTTTTCTGATACCAGCAACTCATAACTGACCCAGCATTTCTTGATCTCAATTTCTGCCATCATCTGCACTCACAATGCTTTCGGCACAGGCACCCTGGAACCAGAATTTGAGGAGGAGCCAGAGCCGGTGGTGCGGCCGTGGCTGGGTATGCTTGAAAAGCGCAGTGTGTCGCGGCCAACATGGACTATCAAACCGGACAGGCGCAAATGGGTTTGGCTGACACTGCAGGTAATACTTCCTCTGGTCGTATCTCTCGCAATAGTCGCAAAGGCGGCGGCCACGCCAGCTTATCCTCTCAGGCCAAGTGCCAATGGCCGCTACGTGATTGACAGCAATAATGTTCCCTTTCTGATAATCGGCGATGCGCCCCACTCGATTCTGGCGAACCTGAACAACACGGATGCGACCACGTATCTCACTGATCGAGGCGCACGCGGGTTTAACGCTCTCTGGATCGAACTATTGTGCGACAGTTACACGTTTGGTTACGGCAATGAAGGGCAAGCCAACTACGGACGTGATGTGAATGGCAATAATCCTTTCACCAGCACGTTGACGGGCGGTTACTACGATCTGACGACGCCTAATGAGGCGTACTGGAGCCACGTTGATTACATCGTGCAACAGGCTGCTGTAAACGGGTTGCAGTGCGTGTTTACCCCGCTCGACCAGGGAGGCTGGACGCAGACATCTCTGGTGAACGGAACCAGTGGTTGCCAGCAATACGGTCAATTCCTTGGCAACCGCTACAGGAATTATCCGAACATTATCTGGAATTTCGGGAACGATTTTCAGCAATGGCGAACTCCGGCAAACGACGCAGTGATTCTGGCGATAGCCGACGGACTGAGAAGCGCCGATCCGAATCATTTGATCACGATCCAACTGGATTACTATGTAAGCGAATCGCAGGACGACCCTAACTGGATTTCGCGCATCAACACGAACGGCGTTTACACTTATTATCCCACCTATGCCGAGACGCTGGTTGCCTACAACAAGCCCACCGTAATGCCGGTGTTGTTCCTGGAGGAAAATTACGAAGGCGAAGCAAACGTCGGCGAGCTTGGCACTCCGAATGTTCTCAGGAGACAGGAATACTGGTCGCTGACCGCTGGCGCTTTGGCCGGGCACATGTACGGAAGCTATTGGATAGACAGGTTTGACCCTGCCTGGCAATCGCACCTGAACACGCAATGCGTGACAGAACTTGGATATTTCAAGGCGTTCATGACATCAGTTGCATGGTATAACCTTGTTCCTGACCAGACGCACTCGCTCTTGACCGCAGGATACGGGACTTTCAGCGACAGCGGCCACGTTGGGGACAATGATTACGCGATGGCGGCAAAGGCAGCGGACGGTTCTCTGGCCATTATCTATACGCCTGTCTCGCACAATATGACGGTTGCGATGGGAAACTTCAGCGGCCAAGTTACAGCTCGATGGTTTGATCCGACGAACAACACGTTTACGACGGTTTCAGGCTCGCCGTTTCCGAACAGTGGGAACCATAATTTCACCACACCCGGGAACAATCACGGCGGCGACGGAGACTGGATACTGCTTTTGCAGTCTCAAACTGGCTCGCCTACGCCAACGGCGACACCTACGGCCACTCCAACTGGCACCCCTACGGCCACCGCCACGCCATCTGCCAGCCCTACGCCTACAGCTAACCGCAACACCCACCCCCAACTCCAACTGCTACGGCAACTGCGACGCCGACAGCAAGTCCCATCGCAACCGCAACGCCGACGGCAACACCGCGACCGACGCCCACACCCAGGTCTGGGCCAACAGCAAGGCCGCGTCCCAGTCCCGCGCCACGCCCATAATGAGCAAAGGCCTATTGACATACTTTTCGGATTCAGCCGCTGGTCAAAGTCTCGAAAAGACCTGCTAGTATGAATATCATTGCACGTATTCTTGTAACTGGAACGGAAGGCTATCTTGGGTCGTTGTTAGCGCCGGAGTTGATCCGGCAAGGCTATGAAGTCATTGGCCTGGATACCGGCTTTTACAAAGAACGTACGTTCTATCGGGACGGCGCAACGACGCCGCTGACGCTCGCCAAGGACCTTCGTCACGTCGCGGTGGAGGACCTGAAGGGTGTGGACGCCGTCGTTCACATGGCGGAACTCTCCAATGATCCGGCTGGGCAACTGGCGCCGGCAATTACTTACGAAATCAACCACAAGGGATCGGTTCATCTAGCCGAGCTTGCCCGTAAGGCGGGAGTAAAGCGCTTCATTTATATGTCGTCCTGCAGTGTATATGGCGTCTCCGAAGGGGACGATGTAACTGAGGAGTCGTGCGTTGATCCGCAGACCGCTTATGCAATATGCAAGACCCTGGTCGAGCGTGACGTGAAACCACTCGCGACGAAGAAATTCTCACCCACGTTCATGCGCAATGCCACTGCCTATGGCGCTTCGCCGCGAATGAGATTCGACATCGTCCTGAACAACCTGGCTGGGTTGGCATGGACGACCAATGAGATCAAGATGACCAGCGACGGGACACCCTGGCGGCCGTTGGTCCATGGGTTGGACATCGCGCGCGCGATTATCGCGGTGTTGCAGGCGCCCGTCGAAGCGATTCACAATGAAGTATTCAATGTTGGCGATACTTCCCACAACTATCGCGTGCGCGAGATTGCAGAGGTAGTGGGCGAGGTGTTTCCTGGCTGTCGTGTAAGTTTTGGGGCTCCCGGCCAGGATAATCGGAGCTACCGCGTGTCCTTCGAGAAGATTCACAAGCATTTGCCCGGTTTCAAATGCGCTTGGGACGCCCGACGGGGAGCAAAACAACTCTATGATCTCTTCAAGTGGATTGACATGACGAAAGAGGTCTTTGAATACCGGACGTTTACGCGCCTGAAACAGTTGGAATACTTGATACGGACGCAGCAGATCGATCCTCAGTTTTTCTGGACAAATGGTGCTGGGGCGTAACGATCTATTAGCGGAAAATTTATAATCACACAGAAAACGGTCGGCTAGCCTTACATTTTCGGGAACTTCGCCTCGCAGTTAGCGTAGCAACTGAGGAGACGACCGTCGCCGGTGGTGGATTCTTTGTAGCTTGGCGGCTGCCAAGGCGACGAAAGCTCACAACGAATATCGTTCATGCTGAGGAAAGACCTTAATCCTCTTGTAATCTGCGCGAGCTACCTCATCGGGTCGGCGGCAGGCTGCATTCCACGAATGAGACGGCTCACCGCGATCGCGTGCTTCGCGGCTGCGGCATTGGGGCTGATCTTGGGGGGGAATCTCTTTGCAGCGAACGTGCCTCCTGGATTTACTGAAAACGTTATCTCGGGACCGTGGCCGGACGCCGTGGGAATCACTTTCGAAAACACCGGGCGCATGTGGGTGTGGGAGCGGACTGGCAAAGTGTGGTTTAAAGACACCACCGATCCCTCGCCTTCCCTGCTCCTCGACATTAGCGAGGAAGTCGGCGCATGGGAGGACCACGGGATGCTTGGCTTTGCGCTGGATCCTAACTTTCGAACCAATGGCTACATCTACGTGTTGTACGTCGTGGATCGGTACTATCTTTTCCATTTCGGGGACCCCGATTATGACCCCGCTGCGAATGAATACAATGCGGCGACGATCGGGCGAGTGACGCGGTACACGTGCCGGTCATCGGATGGCTTTCGGTCAGTGGACCCGGCCAGCCGGCTGATTTTGATCGGCGAAACGAAGCAGACGGGGTTCCCAATCTGCTCCTACACGCATGGAGTTGGGAGCCTGGTTTTCGGAGAGGACGGGACGCTGCTGGTTTCGGCTGGCGACGGGGCTACGGCCGATACGGTTGATCAAGGCGGCAATGTCTCCGGTAGCTATGCCCCTCAAGCGTTGAGCGATGGCATCATCCGAGCCAAGGAGAATATCGGAGCTTTGCGTTCGCAATTAGTGGATTCCCTCAATGGGAAAGTGGTGCGAATTGATCCAGCGACGGGTGATGGCCTGCCCAGCAACCCCTACTATGACCCAGCCAATCCAAGGTCGGCACGCTCACGGGTTTGGGCATTGGGCTTGCGAAATCCATATCGGATGTCGCTAAGACCCAATACGGGCAGTCATTTTCCCCCCGACGGCAACCCCGGAGTCCTTTACGTTGGGAATCTTGGTTGGAATATTTGGGAATCGTTGGAGGTGATAACGGCACCCAGGCAGAATTTTGGCTGGCCGCTGTTTGAGGGATTGGATGGCCTGGGTAGTGATGGTTATGATGGGAATGTCGCTAATCAGGACGCTCCAAACCCGTTGTATCCCGGCGCGGGATGCAGCCAGTATTTTTCTTTCAGACAATTGCTTCACGAAGACACGCTGGATCCGGCCGGGCAGCCTCCGTTCACCAATCCGTGCGGCGCTTCGCAGACGATACCGAGTTCCATCCCGCAGTTTCTCCACACCAGACCGGTGCTGGATTGGAATCACGCCAGTGCAATTACACGAACGCCAATTTACAACGGCTCCGGTCAGGCGCAGACAGCCAACGTGGGAGCTCCTGGCTCGCCGGTGTCCGGAACGCCGTTCGCAGGAACTTGTGGTATCGGCGGTACCTGGTACACGGGCACGAACTTTCCGGCGGCCTATCAAAACCGATATTATTTCGCCGATTGGGCTCAGGGATTTATCAAGACCCTCACCTTTGACGCCAACGACAAGCCGGTCGCATTGGGTGATTTTGCGAGCAATGCGGGCGCCATTGTGAATATCGCTCAACATCCTATCGACGGCAGCCTTTACTACATCACCTATAATTTTACCGGAGCGCAGATCGTTCAACTTACTTATACAGGCAATCGGACGCCGGTCGCCGTTGCTTCCGCTGACCGATATTATGGCTCCCACGCCCCTGGCGGTGCAGTTCAGTAGCAGTGGTTCATACGATCCGGATGGGCCGCCGATCACCTATTCATGGAACTTTGGGGACGGTTCCCCGGTAAGCACGCAGGCCAACCCCGCGCACACCTTCACCGCACCGCCCGGCGTGCCCACGGAATATATAGTGACGCTGACGGTTACAGATAGCGGTAATTTATCAGCGCAAGCGACGTTGATCGTGTCGGTAAACAACACGCCGCCGAACGTGACGATCACCAGCCCGGTGGATCGCACACTTTATTCGCCGTTCAACCAAACCACGGTCAACCTGACGGCGACGGTCAGCGACGCCGAGTCGAACGACGCCCAATTATCTTATCAATGGCAGGTGCTCCTGCATCATAACGATCATAACCATGGTAGTCCGGTCGATACCAATCATACGACTACGGCGGTGATTGAGCCGACCGGCTGCGACGGGATCAACATCTACTATTACCGGGTTCTTTTGACGGTGACCGATCCAGCCGGGCTGGCTACGACGAAGGAAGTGCGGCTCTTTCCGGATTGTGGGCCAAACACGCCGCCGACGATTTCCAGCATCCCCGATCAAACCATTCTTCAAGGTACTTCCACGGGTCCGATTCCGTTCACAGTGGGCGACGCGGAGGTGGCAGCAGCGAACCTGCAATTGAGCGCGGCGTCATCCAATCCTGGGCTGATACCAGTTGGGAATATTGTGTTTGGAGGGTACGGCACCGACCGCACGGTTACCGTAACGCCGGCGACCGGACAAACGGGAACTGCAACTATCACTGTGACGGTGAATGACGGGCCCAACAACACCAGCACGAGCTTCCTGGTCACGGTGAATCCAGGAACGGCTACACCAACACCAACGCCTACGCCTACGCCTACTGCAACACCTACCGGTGGTTTAGTAGCAGCTTATAATTTCAATGAGGGGAGCGGGACGTTGTTGACCGATCTGTCGGGCAACGCGAACAACGGAACCATCAGCGGGGCGACATGGACGACCTCGGGCAAGTATGGCAATGCCTTGAGCTTCAACGGGACCAATGCCTTGGTGACCGTTAACAATGCGCCGTCGCTGCAATTGACCAGCGCCATGACATTGGAGGCGTGGGTATATCCAACTACGGTGAGCAACACCTGGCGGGACGTGATCTACAAGGGCAACGACAACTACTATCTGGAAGGAACTTCGAGTAATTCAAGTCGCCCGGCGGCAGGCGCCATTTTAGGAGGCGTTTACGGAGAAGTTTATGGGACTGCTGCACTGACAGCGAACACCTGGGCGCATCTGGCGGTGACTTATAACGGGGCCACGATGCAGTTGTATGTGAACGGGGTGCAGGTAGCCAGCCACGCGCAGACCGGCGCCATCGCCACCTCGACCAATCCTTTGCAGATCGGTGGGGACAGCCTTTACGGCCAGTATTTTGCAGGGCGCATCGACGAGGTCAGGATTTACAACCGAGCACTGAGCGTCGCTGAAGTCCAGAGCGACATGAACACTCCTGTAACAGCCACAGCGACTCCGACACCTACACCAACGGCGACGCCTACATCAACTTCAACACCAACGGCGACTCCGAGCGCCACAGCTACATTTACGCCGACTCCTACCGCGACAGCAACGTTTACTCCCACGCCGACCGCGACTGCAACTGCCACCGCTACCGCTACGCCACGGCTACGCCTACCGCAACACCCATAGCTACCCAAGCTACACACCTACCGCAACAGCAACTCCGACTCCTACCGCGACAGCAACGTTTACTCCCACACCGACCGCGACTGCAACTGCCACAGCTACCGCTACCGCTACCGCAACACCAACACCGACACCAACTCCGCCACCACCAACCCCAACGCCGACTCCGACACCCACTGCCACGGCAACACCTACGCCTACGGCAACGGCTACGCCAACACCTACTGCGACTCCAACGCCGACCCCTACGCCTGGTTTGGTGGCGGCGTATGGATTCAACGAGGGGAGCGGGACGTTGTTGACCGATCTGTCGGGCAACGCGAACAACGGAACCATCAGCGGGGCGACATGGACGACCTCGGGCAAGTATGGCAATGCCTTGAGCTTCAACGGGACCAATGCCTTGGTGACCGTTAACAATGCGCCGTCGCTGCAATTGACCAGCGCCATGACATTGGAGGCGTGGGTATATCCAACTACGGTGAGCAACACCTGGCGGGACGTGATCTACAAGGGCAACGACAACTACTATCTGGAAGGAACTTCGAGTAATTCAAGTCGCCCAGCGGCAGGCGCCATTTTAGGAGGCGTTTACGGAGAAGTTTATGGGACTGCTGCACTGACAGCGAACACCTGGGCGCATCTGGCGGTGACTTATAACGGGGCCACGATGCAGTTGTATGTGAACGGGGTGCAGGTAGCCAGCCACGCGCAGACCGGCGCCATCGCCACCTCGACCAATCCTTTGCAGATCGGTGGGGACAGCCTTTACGGCCAGTATTTTACAGGGCGCATCGATGAGGTCAGGATTTACAACCGAGGGCTGAGCCAGGCGGAAATTCAAGCCGATATGAACACGCCAGTCGGAAGCCCAACACCTACACCGACACCGACGGCTACCGCGACTCCGACCGCCACAGCTACATTTACGCCGACGCCTACCGCGACAGCAACGTTCACTCCCACACCGACCGCGACTGCCACGGCTACGCCTACCGCAACACCTATAGCTACAGCTACCGCAACCGCCACAGCAACTCCGACTCCTACCGCGACAGCAACGTTTACACCTACACCGACCGCGACTGCAACGGCCACCGCTACTCCTACCGCTACGGCTACAGCTACGGCAACACCAACCCCGCCACCACCAACACCAACGGCAACACCAACATTGCCACCACCAACCCCAACACCGACTCCGACACCTACGCCTACGGCAACGGCTACGCCAACACCTACTGCGACTCCAACGCCGACCTCTACGCCTGGTTTGGTGGCGGCGTATGGATTCAACGAGGGGAGCGGGACGTTGTTGACCGATCTGTCGGGCAACGCGAACAACGGAACCATCAGCGGGGCGACATGGACGACCTCGGGCAAGTATGGCAATGCCTTGAGCTTCAACGGGACCAATGCCTTGGTGACCGTTAACAATGCGGCGTCGCTGCAATTGACCAGCGCCATGACATTGGAGGCGTGGGTATATCCAACTACGGTGAGCAGCGCCTGGCGGGACGTGATCTACAAGGGCAACGACAACTACTATCTGGAAGGAACTTCGAGTAATTCAAGTCGCCCGGCGGCAGGCGCCATTTTAGGAGGCGTTTACGGAGAAGTTTATGGGACTGCTGCACTGACAGCGAACACCTGGGCGCATCTGGCGGTGACTTATAACGGGGCCACGATGCAGTTGTATGTGAACGGGGTGCAGGTAGCCAGCCACGCGCAGACCGGCGCCATCGCCACCTCGACCAATCCTTTGCAGATCGGTGGGGACAGCCTTTACGGCCAGTATTTTGCCGGTCGCATTGACGAGGTCAGGATTTACAACCGGGGGCTGAGCGTCGCTGAGATCCAGAGCGACATGAACACCGCGCTCGGTGCAGGACCGCCGGACACGGTGCCGCCAAGTGCGCCGGGGAATCTTATGGCGACGGCATTAGGTGTGAGCCAGGTCCACCTGAGTTGGACGGCGTCAACAGACAACGTCGGGGTGACGGGCTATCTCGTGGAGCGACAGGATCCCGGAAACGGGAGTTTTGTGCAAGTGGGGACGAGCACCGGGACGAGCTACAATGACACCGGACTGGCAGCGGGGAGCAGCTACAGTTATCGGGTCAGGGCAACTGATGCGGCACAGAACCTGAGCCAGTATTCGGGGGTGGCGAGCGTGACCACGCAAGCGGGGCCAGTAGCCACCGATAATTTCAATCGCGTCGATGGGGCGCTGGGTGTGAACTGGGCCAAGCCGGTTCCGGCGTCGGAACAGACCTTGGTGATCGTCAGCAATCAAGTGACCCCCGACATCGAGAACAACCACTGCTACGCATATTGGATCGGTAGCACGTTCGGCCAGGACCAGTATTCCCAGGTGCAGATCAGCAATGTGGGGCCCTGGAACGGGGTGATTGCCCGAGCGCAGCCCGGAATCGACCGATTCTATATGGCCTTTGTATTTGGACCCAACGACTACCGCATCTACCTGCGAAAAGACGGGCTTTACTATTCTCTGAGTACGGGCAGTACGGAGACCTGGGTGTCTGGCGATATTATCGGGTTGGACGTGGCTGGCTTGAACCCGGCGCAACTGACGCTGCTCCGGAACGGGAATCCAGTTTTGACTTACACGGACTCGACACAGAACTTGGTTGGAGGCAGCCCTGGGATTGGGATCTATTCGCCATCCGGGGACCATCTCGCAATCGACAACTGGGAGGGTGGTAGCCTGGGAACTCTGGGACCTATGGGGCTGGACACCCAGACGCCAAAGGTGCCCGGGAATCTTGTGGCGACCGCATTGGGTGTGAGCCAGATAAAGCTGACCTGGGCAGCGGCACCGGGCAACGCCCGTCTGAGAAAGTATGAAGTAGAGCGGCAGGACCCCGGAAGCACGCGGTTTGTGCGCGTGGGGACGACCACAGGAACTAGCTACAACGACACTGGATTAGTCACGGGAAGCAGCTACAGTTATCGGGTCCTGGTGAGGGATGCGAGGGGAAGGCTGAACGAGTATTCAGGGGTGGTGAGCGTGACAACAGCTTCACCCACAATCAATCCTCGCAGATCACGATAACGACCGGATAATCCCAACTGGAAGCTAACCCCGGCGGACGACGGGCAAATCATCGCTAAGCGTTCGCTTACGAGATATGTCGTATAACTTGGTCGAACGAAGTCAAACTATCAGTAACATGCCCGAGCAAGTGAGCGTGCAACCAAACACTTCAGAAAATCTCGCGGCGTGCCGTTTCTGCGGCGCCGGCCTGCGGCACACGTTTGTGGACCTCGGTATGTCTCCACCTTGCGAGGCCATTCTGGACCGCTCACAACTGAACCAGATGGAAGCCTTTTATCCGCTGCACGTGTTCGTCTGTGATCAATGCTTCCTGGTGCAGCTACAGGAATATGTGACGCCTGAAGACATATTCACCGAGTACACGTGTACTTCTCTTCCTACTCGGACAGCTGGTTGGCGCACGCGCAGGCGTATACGAAGCTGATGATTGAGCGCTTCAAGCTGAACGCCCAAAGCCAAATCGTGGAACTGGCCAGCAATGATGGTTATCTGCTTCAGTACTTCGTAGAGGCTGGTATTCCGGTCCTGGGCATTGAGCCAGCCGCGAACGTTGCCAAGGTCGCAACAGGCAAAGGCGTTCCCACGCTGGTGAAATTTTTTAGCGCTGAGCTGGCTGAGGAACTGGTGCGCGACGGCACGCAAGCTGATCTCTTGCTCGGCAACAATGTGCTCGCACAAGTGCCTGATCTTCGCAGTTTCGTAAAGGGCATGAAGACCCTGTTGAAGCCGCATGGAGTAATCACGCTGGAGTTTCCTCATCTGATGCGATTAATCGAGGAGAATCAGTTCGACACTATTTACCACGAACACTTCTCCTATTTTTCCTTCCTAACTGTGGAGAGGATTCTTGCTGAATTCGGCTTGACTGTCTTTGATGTTGAAGAACTGCCGGTGCATGGCGGCTCCTTGCGAATTTATGCGCGGCATGAGCAGGATTATTCTCGTCCGGTGACCCTGCGCGCCCAGGAACTGGCGGAACGAGAAGAGAAGGCTGGTTTTACCCGGCTGGAAATGTACTTTTCGTTTGAAGAAAAGGTTAAGGAAACCAAGCGCAAGATTTTGGATTTTCTGATTCGGGTGAAGCGGGAAGGGAAATCGGTCGCTGGTTATGGGGCGCCCGGCAAGGGAAATACACTCCTCAATTACTGCGGCGTTCGCAGCGACTTTCTTGATTACACAGTCGACCGAAACCCGTACAAGCACGGAAAATTCCTGGCCGGAACGCACATTCCGGTATTCGACACGGGCAAGATTCGTGAAACCAAGCCCGATTACGTGCTGATTCTGCCTTGGAATTTGAAAAAGGAAATCAGCGAGCAGTTGTCCTATGTTCGCGAGTGGGGCGGCAAGCTGGTGGTGCCGATTCCGGAGGTGGAGATCTACTAGTGCTTTTTCGGGAGACAAAGTTGCCAGGAGCTTTCATCATCGAGTTGCAAAAGCACGAAGATGAGCGGGGCTTCTTTGCGCGCTCCTGGTGTCGAAAGGAGTTCGAGGCGCACGGTCTGGATCCGCGAACGGTACAGTGCAACGTATCGTTCAATAAGGTGAAGGGCACGCTTCGCGGCATGCATTACCAGGTTGCTCCCTGCGCCGAAGCAAAACTCGTGCGCTGTACACGAGGCGCAATCTACGATGTGATCATCGACCTTCGTCGTGAATCGGCAACCTTCAAGGAACATGTCTCTGAAGTGTTGAGCAGTGACAATTACAAGGCGCTGTTCGTTCCCGAAGGATTTGCGCACGGTTTTCAGACACTCGAGGACAACAGCGAAGTGTTTTATCAAATATCGGAGTTCTATTCGCCTGAGCATCAGCGCGGCCTGCGCTACAACGACCCCGCGTTCGGGATCAATTGGCCGATTGATGCGACGGTGATTTCCGATCGCGATCGCAACTATGAGGACTTCAAAGAGTAGTAATGCGCTCTGAAACCAAGGATCTCGCCAGCCTTTGCTCGATGCTCGAGAGCTCTTCGCTCGGGGAGGAACTCTATTCGCTGATCCGCGAGCTTTATCCTATCTGCCGCAGTATTACGGGCGCAGGATTCCGGGAAACGATTGCCCACATAAGCAAAGAAATCCCTCTGGAAGTGCATGAAGTTCCCAGCGGGACCCAAGTATTTGATTGGACTGTGCCAAAGGAGTGGAACATCCGCGACGCCTACGTGAAGAACACCCGCGGGGAACGGATCATCGACTTCAGAAGGCACAATCTACACGTAGTCAATTACAGCGTTCCAGTTCACCGCAAAATGTCACTCGCGGAATTGCGCGCACATCTTCATACATTGCCTGACCACCCGGACTGGATCCCTTACCGCACGTCCTACTACAAGGAGAACTGGGGATTCTGTTTGTCTCATAACCAATTGCAAACCATGAGCGAGGATGAGTACGAGGTATGCATCGATTCCGCACTTGAAAATGGATCTTTGACCTACGGGGAGTGCTACCTTCCGGGCGAGAGCCCGGCGGAGGTTCTGATCTCGTGCCATGCCTGTCATCCTTCGCTCTGCAATGACAACCTCTCAAGTGTTGCGGTGGCGACTTTTCTCGCGAAGTATCTAGGCGAAGTCGCAGCTGCGGTACTGGTACCGCTTTCTATTCATTCCCGGGACGATCGGAGCTATTACGTGGTTGAGCCAGAATGAAGACCACGTAAAGGCAATACAACATGGTTTGGTCCTAACGTGCGTCGGAGACCGGGGACATATCACTTATAAGAAGAGTCGCCGGGGAAATGCGGAGATCGATCGCGCTGTGGCGCACGTCCTCAAACATTCGGGTCGCAGGTATGATATTGAAGATTTCGCACCGTATGGCTACGACGAGCGCCAGTATTGCTCGCCAGGATTCAACTTGCCTGTCGGATGCTTTATGCGGACACCGCATGGAAAATTTCGCGAATATCACAGCTCTGCCGACAATCTGGAGTTAATGGATCCTGCCAGCCTTGCCCATTCACTAATGACGTGTTTGTCCGTCTTTTCCGTTTTGGAGAACAATCGCTGGTATTGCAATCAGAACCCAAAATGCGAACCGCAGCTAGGCCGTCGAGGGCTATACCGCGCAATGGGTGGAAATCGCGACGAAAAGCTCCAGGAAACCGCGATGTTGTGGGTGCTAAACCAGTCGGATGGCGACCATAGTCTGCTGGATATTGCCGAACGGTCCGAGTTAGCTTTCGACACCGTTCATAACGCTGCCAGCGCGCTGCTGCGCCATGGATTGTTGAAGGAAGTTCCGACACAACGGTGATCTCCAGCCTATGATGCATCTCGCCAATCAAGTGGCCGTGGTTACGGGCGCAAATAGCGGAATCGGGAAGGCGATCGCTTTCGCCCTGGCTGCGAACGGCGCGAAGGTTTGCCTTGTCGGACGAAGAATGGAGGCCTTGCAAGCAGTCGCCGAGCAAGCCTCGAATGGTTCCGTGTGCTATCAGGCGGATCTCGGGCTCGATTCGGACATCGCCGCGCTGGTCGCGAACCTCAAGCGGGACTTTAAGGGCATCGACATCCTGGTTCACAGCGCCGGAGTGATTCGGTTGTCTTCCTTTGAATGCGCCACACCGGACCAGCTCGATTGGCATTACAAAGTGAATGTGCGCGCGCCCTATCTTCTGACTCAGGCTCTGCTGCCGATTATCAAAGCGCGGCAAGGTCAGATCGTGTTCGTGAACTCAACCGCCGGTCTTCGTGCCGGAGCGAACACCAGCCAATATGCGTTAACCAAACATGCCTTGAAGGCAGTAGCTGATAGCTTGCGCGAAGAAGTAAACGCGGCCGGCATGCGCGTACTGAGCCTGTTCCTGGGGCGGACCGCCAGTCCAATGCAGGCCAGCGTCCACGAAATGGAGCACAGGAAGTATACTCCCGAACTACTAATGCAGCCGGAGGATGTAGCAGCAGTTGTCACTAATGCCCTGACGCTGCCTCGAACTGCCGAGGTTACAGAGGTCAGTATGCGGCCCTGCGTGAAGTCGTACTAATCGCAGCGAAAAGTAAAAAACATCAACGTGACTAAAGAGAACAGATTATGAAGGTCGTTTTATTCTGCGGTGGTTTGGGAATGCGCATCCGCGATTCCGAAGACATTCCGAAGCCAATGGTGCATATCGGCCAGCGGCCAATCCTTTGGCACGTGATGAAATACTACGCTCACTACGGCCACAAGGATTTTGTGTTGTGCCTGGGTTACAAAGCGGAAGCAATCAAGAATTATTTCCTGAATTACAACGAATGCACTTCGAATGATTTCGTCTTATCGGACGGCGGCAAGAATCTGGAGCTCGTCAACAGCGACATTCATGATTGGCGAATTACTTTTGCCGATACCGGAATCGCCTCCAATATCGGCATGAGGCTGAAGGCTGTGCAAAAGTACCTTGAAGGCGAAGAAGAATTTCTCGCGAACTATAGCGACGGTCTCAGCGACCTGCGGCTTGACGAACAGATCGACCATTTTCATCAGCAGAACAAGATTGCCAGCTTCTTGTGTGTCCGTCCTAATCTGAGTTATCACACGGTGTCCATTGCCCAGGGGAATGGCAGCTTGGTCCGCGACATTCATCCTATTAATAACGGTGACCTGCGTATCAATGGCGGCTTTTTCATCTTCAAAAAGCAAATCTTCGACTACATTCGTGAGAAGGAGGAACTGGTCATCGAACCGTTCCACCGGTTGCTGAAAGAGAAGCAACTAATCGGCTATGCGTACGACGGGTTTTGGGAGAGCATGGATACGTTCAAGGACCGCCAACATCTTGAAAGTCTGGCCAGTAGCGGTCTCGCCCCGTGGGAAGTATGGAAAAACAACGGCGGCGTATAGCTTAACCAACATCTATGCTGACTCTAAATTTGCCACAGAACGGAACATCCCCGTTCAAAGTCCTTTGCATCGGGTGCCATTCAGACGACATCGAGATTGGTTGTGGTGGAACAATCTTGCAATGGCTTTCTTCTCATAAGGATGTGGAAATTGTTTGGGTGGTTTTCAGTTCCGGAGGAAACGAACGGGAGAAGGAAGCCCGGGCAAGCGCGGAATTGTTTCTGGAACAGGCGAAGAAAAAAGAGGTAATGATCAGAGATTTCCGCGACGGTTTCTTTCCTTTCGATGGGAAAAACATCAAAACGGTGTTTGAAGATGAGCTAAAGAAAATGTCACCCGATGTGATTCTTACCCATAGCAGAAAGGATGCTCATCAGGACCATCGCCAGATCGCCGAGTTAACCTGGAATACCTTCCGCGATCATTTGATACTGGAATACGAGATCCCAAAATACGACGGCGATATGGGACAGCCCAACGTATTTGTGCATCTTAACGCGGAGGCGAGCAAAAAGAAAGTTAGTTACCTCATGGAGGCTTTTCAGTCGCAGCGCTGTAAACGTTGGTTTCAAGAAGACACGTTCTTCTCCCTGATGCGCCTGCGGGGAATGGAATGCAACGCACCTAGCGGCCATGCGGAAGCGTTTTATTGCCGGAAAGTGCTCCTCGCGACTTCGAATTGAGCCGCGTGGCAGGCCTGCGGTAAATTCGCCAGCCGGATTCTATTCATGCACGACTATGTAATCATCGGAGGTGGAATCGTGGGACTGGCGACGGCCATGGCTGTGGGCAATAAGCATCCCAAGGCGAGCATCCTCGTCCTGGAAAAAGAGCAGGCTCTTGCGCAACACCAGAGTGGCCGAAACAGCGGTGTCATCCATTCAGGCATTTATTACCAGCCTGGAAGTCTCAAAGCCAGGTTTGCCCGGGAAGGCAACCGTTCAATGATCGAGTTTTGCCGCGAGCACGGCATTAAACATGAAGTCTGCGGAAAGGTGATCGTTGCCACCAAAACATCGGAACTTCCGCTCCTCGACAACTTGTTTCAACGCGGCCTCGATCACGGGATCGCCGTTGCGCGGCTCGCGCCCGAACAAGTGCATGAAATTGAGCCGCACGTGCGCTGCCTTGCCGGCGTCAAGGTTCCGTCGACGGGAATCGTCAACTACCGGGAGGTTTCCGCGAAATATGTTGAACTGATTAGATTACAGGGTGGATCGGTGCAAACCGGCACGCGCGTTGACCGTTTGCGCGAGGTGAATGGGACTCAAGTCATCGAAACGTCTCATGGAGAGTTTCAGGCCGGATTCATCATCAACTGCGCCGGTCTATTTAGCGATCGCGTGGCCCGCTTGGGTGGCCTGGATCCGGGCGCGAAAATCGTCCCCTTCCGTGGCGAGTACTACGAGTTGGTGCCTGAAAGGCGGTATCTCGTAAAGAGTTTGGTTTACCCAGTGCCCAATCCCTGTTTTCCATTCCTTGGGGTTCATTTTACGCGCATGATCGATGACTCCGTCCACGCCGGACCCAACGCCGTGCTCGCCTTTAAGCGGGAAGGGTATCGCAGAACGGACATCAACTGTGCCGATTTGTTTGAGACCCTTACGTTCCCGGGTTTCTGGAAGCTGGCGCGGGAGCATTACCGAGACGGCATGATGGAGATGATGCGCTCCGTGAGCAAACGGACATTCGTAAAGGGTCTTCAACAACTCGTCCCCGAAGTGACGGAAGATGACTTGGTCCCCACGCAGTCCGGAGTCCGGGCGCAAGCCTTGATGCCCGACGGGAAACTGGTGGACGACTTCCTCATCGTGAACGGGAAAAATTCAATTCATGTGTGCAACGCGCCCTCACCGGCAGCGACGGCCTCACTTGAAATCGGGCGCTTTATTGCCAATCAACTTCCCAAGGTGACGTCGGCTCGCCGGCCTCGTCGCATTTATCTTGCCAATCGACAAGTTTGTGGGGTAAACGACCTTGCATGACACAGGACCGCAGAAAGATGTCGAACCATCGACAATTGCCGGGCACTGCCACGGCTCGCCGCAAACGTGCGTCGAGCCCGTCTTCTCGCCTTTTCGGTTTTGTGGTGTGTGTGCTCATGTGCGGCGCGTGCCAGAGCCCGCTGCCGCCTTTACCGAATCCGCCCGGTCCTAAAACAGCGGTGCGGCTCTCTCCGGGAGACGTGATCAAGCTTTCCTTTGCCGACGACACGGATCTGGATCAAGCGCAGAGAATTCGAAGGGATGGCAGGATAAGTCTTCCGTACCTTGGCGAAGTGACGGCCGCCGGAAAGAGAGTTATCGATCTCCAGCATGAGCTTACAAGCCGCTTCGACGAGCATCTTGATAACCCCGAGGTGCTGGTCACAGTGGAGAACGGTGCGGCAACCGTGATTATTTCTGGATTTGCCAGTAGACCGGGCAAAGTTGTTTTTGATCGCCCGACAACCGTATACCAGGCGATCATGGAAGCCGGCGGAGTAAGTGATTACGGAAGCCTCAGCAACATTCATCTCACTCGCATAATCAACGGAGTACAGCAGACGGAGACCATTAATCTTCGGCCGAGCATTCACGGCCAGCCTACACAACCAAAGTATGTCCAGGACGGGGACGTGATCTACATCTCACGCAGCTTGTTTTGATTTGATGTGTCGGCAGGGCGCGACCACATGATTTTGCCATGTCGAATTCACCAGCCCTGTAGCCAGCCTGGTTCGCTTCGCCTCGCGCTTCTGTTCGCTGCTTTTTTTCTCGTCTTGCAACCAGGACGTAGTTGGAGTCAAGACATGGTGGGTTCGACGTTCGAACAAGCCGGCTTGGGCTGGCTGCCAGCTATTCCAATTCAGATCAATGCCGGCTTGGACGCCGGCTACGACGACAACGTTGCTCTGAGCGCCAGCGGCCAAGGTTCAGCGTTCATGGGAGAAAACGTCGTCCTCACTTACGCTCGCCCTGGGGAACAGACACAATTTTTCGTGGTGGGTGTCGGACACTTTAATCAGTACTTCGATGTGTCGGGCCAGAACGAGACTGCCGGAAACGTCACTTTGTCTCTCACGCATAACTTCTCGAGCCGGCTTTCCTTTTACGCCAGCGTTTTCGGCACTTACCAGAACGAACCAAGTTTCACATCCAATATCGGCCCGCAAAACGTGCGCACCCCGTTCTTCGACACAGTGGATATTTTTGCGCTTACTTACCACTGGCTTTTGCGATTTAGCACGGTAACGAGCTACACGTTCGAGCGCGTTCAGTACTTTTCCTCGTCCAACGGAAATTCTCAGAACAGTGTTCAGAACACGTCTGCCCAGAACCGTGTTCAGAACACGTTTAGCGAAGAGTTTCAATTTAGCCTCACCAGTCGAACGGTTCTTGTGGGCGAATATCGTTTTGAAGCGATGGCTTACGATACGGCCCCTCTCAATTCCACGACCAACTTCATCCTCGCCGGCGTCAATCACAACTTAACCGAGCACTTAATGGTTCATATACGTGGGGGTGAATCGTTTCGTTCCCTCGAAGACGAGGGGAATATGGCCAGTCCTTACTTTGAAGGCACGCTTGGTTACGTGAGAAGCAATCACTCGCTGAACTGGACGAGCAGCTATGGATACGAATCGCCCACGGCAGCAGGCGCGACCACCACCAAGACGTGGCGCACGGGTCTGAACCTGAATTACGATCTAACTTCGCGGCTCAGTTCAACCACTGACGTTTATTATCATCACGATGAAAATCAAGGCAGCGCTGGCTCGACAGGAACGCAGGATTCTTTCGATCTCAATCTCGGCCTCCGTTATACGATTAACAAGCGCTTCGCCTTGCACGTTAACTACGAGCACAACTCGACCAGTTCGCTAGGATCGACACCGGGTTACTCACGCAATCGCTATTACGCCGGATTGACCTATACCTACTGAGACGAGACAGCCTGGCTCGCACGAAGCTCAACCACAAACATCGCCAATTGCTCTCTGGTGCCGGCTTTAGAAACACCTTGGAAATGCTGCATCCACCAAACAGAACTGTTGCTAGCGAAACAATTGTTCCCGCGCGACTGGGGAACCTCTCTGCATCTATCACACCGGGCCGTAAGATGATCTGGCGGTTTTGGAGAGGCGCGTGTTACGTAATTTTGCTGCTGGCCGCATTTGGCCAGCCCCTCCTGGCTTTGGCAGATTACGCAGCCCACAGTTCGCTGCATTCTTACATTTTACTGATACCATTTGTTTCCGCTTATCTGCTTTACCTACGACGCGATCAACTGCCAAAAAAATACGCCGCCGATTTTTCGCTCGGGATCATAGTGTTGGCGTGTGGTCTCGGTCTTTTCCTGTTCACTCGCTGGCCCAACTTCGTGGGACACGTGCCTGCCGATAATTACCACTTGACGCTGCTGGCTCTCTCGTTTCTTTGCTGTCTTGCCGCGGGCGGTTTTTTCTTTCTCGGGCGCCACTGGATGCGAGCAGCAGCTTTTCCGCTGGCCTATCTCATTTTCCTGGTTCCGATGCCGGACGCAATGGCAGATGCGCTTGAGACGGCCTCGAAATATGCCTCAGCAGAGGTAGCAAATGTTTTTTTTCATCTTAGTGGCACGCCTTTTCTCCGTGCAGGCCTCTTTTTCCAACTGCCCAATATCGAGATCCAAGTAGCCCAGGAATGCAGTGGTATTCGATCAAGCTGGGTGCTTTTTATGACCAGTATCCTGGCCGCGCATTTATTTTTGAAAACACGGTGGCGGCGTCTTGTATTTGTCGCATTCGTCATTCCGCTGGGTATTTTGCGGAATGGCTTTCGCATCTTTGTGATCGGCCTGCTCTGCACAAAGGCAGGCCCGCAAATGATTCACAGCTTGATCCACCGCCGTGGCGGACCTGCCTTTTTCCTGCTTTCGCTGATTCCATTCCTGCTGTTGGTGTGGTGGCTGCGTAATGGGGAGACCCGAACCCGGTTAGTACAGTCATGCCGAGCTTCATAGCCGGCGCAAACCCCGCCGACTTCTCGCAATCTCCCTCCTCGTTGACTGGGTCCAATTTTAAAATTTTACGCATTTTTGGGGAACTTACTCCTCCCTTTTCCGAAGAACTATTGTAGAAAGTTCGATTCTGTTGCGCTTGCTACGTAAGCCTTGATCCGCCTTCGCTACGGCTCGCGCCCAGGGTCCGTACCCCTAGCCAGAATTACAATGCCATTCATCCTGTCAGCTTGGAGCCAATTGTGAGTGTGAACGCCATCCTAGCTTTGGCGGCTGCCTCATTCAGTGCCGGCCTGGCCGTTGTCGCAGCCTTTCGAAGGCAGCGTTCGCTTGCAACGTGGTGTTTCGCGGCTGGAATGCTGATTTTCGCTTTGGAAAGTCTGTTTGGCGCGATAGAAAGCGGTGTGCTGCTTCCGGAGAGGGCAGCCTTCTGGGAAACGCTTGTCCTTGTGGCAAAATCATTTCTCCCAGCCATTTGGCTGACTTTTAGCCTGACATATTCCAGGGCAAACTACCGCGATTTTCTCGTCCGATCGCGGTGGCTGCTTATCGGAGCCTTGCTTGTTCCAGCGTTGGCGCTGGCGGCTCTTTACAGCTCTTTGTTCGACGTGGTCGCTTACGACACACCTATTGACGGATGGGTACTCAGGCTTGGTGAACCGGCAAAGATTCTAGATGTTCTACTTCTCATCTCGACGGTACTGATTCTGATGAATATCGAGCGGACGTTCCGGGCCGCCGTTGGGACGATGCGCTGGCGAATCAAGTTCCTGGTTCTGGGACTTGGGGTGATCTTCGGTGCCCGCATCTACACTCGAAGTCAGGCCCTCCTTTTCTCGGAATACAGTCCGAGTCAACTCACTGTCGAAGCAATGGCTCTTCTTATCGGATGCGCCCTGATCGCCGTCGCTTACGTCCGGACTGGATTCAGCGAAATTGATGTCTATCCGTCACGTGCGGTTTTACACACGTCGGTCACCGTATTACTGACCGGAGCATATCTTTTTGTTGTCGGAGTATTGGCTCAAATCGTTGCCCACTTTGGCGGAGCCGCCGGTTTTCCGATCGCGGCCTTTGTTGTTCTGCTTGGCGTCGTCGTCCTGGCCGTGCTGCTGCTTTCTGAACGGGTTCGACAAAGTTTGCAACTCTTTGTTAGCCGCCAATTTAAAAGGCCGCGGCATGATTTTCGTCAAATCTGGGCGCGGTTCACTCGAAGTCTTTCGGTAGCTCTGGATGAGACCGCGCTGGGCACCATCGCCGCACGGCTGATTTCAGAAGCGTTTGGCGCGCTGTCGGTCTCGACCTGGCTGTTCGACGAACAAGGAGAGCGACTGATCCGGGTAAGCTCGACGTCCGATGCGGACGAGGCAGGCAGCGACGATTTTACAAGCTCGATCACTGGAAAGGAGCTAAACTCGCGAGAGCTAATCAAGCCGTTAGCGCCTTTCGATCTTGGCAGGGCAAAAGAGAAGTGGGCGCGAAAACTCATGGAAAAAAGCAACGGCCAATTCCCTGGAGGAGGCAGTCCCATTTGTGTTCCCCTTGTTGCTGGAGAGCACTGGCTCGGAGCGATTGTCCTCGCAGACCGCGTCAGGGGCCTTGGCTACTCGGCGGAAGAGATGGACCTGTTAAAATGCATCGCCGAGCAGGTGGCGGCGAGCCTGCTGCAATTGCGACTTACAGCAGAGATCATGGGAAGAAAGGAGCTGGAAGCGTTTCAAACCATGTCGGCATTTTTGATACATGATCTGAAGAACGCAGCCTCCACCCTTGGCCTGATGTTGGAGAACTTACCAAAACATTTCGAAAGCCCTGCTTTCCGCGAGGACGCGCTGCGCGGAATCGGGAGTGCGGCTACCGGGATCAATGATCTTATCAACCGCATGAACGCGTTGCGCCATGAATTGCGCCTCAACGCAGCCGAGTTGGATTTCAATCTCGTCATCAAGGAAACTCTCGCGAACTTAAATGGAACACTCGACACCAATCTGGTAACCAAGTTCGATCAGATCCCACCGATATTGGCTGATCGGCAACAACTGCAAAGCGTGTTTACGAACCTCCTTCTTAACGCGCGCGACGCGGTCGGCATGAATGGCCGGATCACAGTGGAAACAACCCGACAGGGTGACTGGGTAGCCTTGTCTGTAAGTGACAACGGATGCGGAATGACTGAGCCGTTTATCAAGAACTCTCTTTTCCGTCCTTTCCGCTCCACAAAGAAGAAGGGATTGGGCATCGGCATGTTTCAATCCAAAACGATTGTCGAAGCGCATCACGGAAAGATTAACGTCGAAAGCGAGCTCGGCGTTGGTACAACCTTCCGCGTGATGTTGCCTTTGAAGTGTCAAACATGAAACCGAGAATACTTATTGTGGATGACGACGAGGCCATTCGGACGCAAATGAAATGGGCCCTGAGTGAGCATTACGAAGTTTATTTTGCCGAAGATCGCAAGGCGGCAGCTGAAGCGTTTGAGGCTAACTCACCGGCGGCAACATTGCTTGATCTGGGTCTGCCACCTCGTCCCAACGAATGCGACGAAGGGTTGGGCGTGTTATCTGACATACTTGCCATAGATAACACGGCCAAGGTTATCATTATTTCCGGGCAGAGCGAAAAACGAAATGCCATCGATGCGGTTGGCGCCGGGGCTTACGACTTCTTGTGCAAGCCTGTGGAAATGGAAGAACTAAGATTGCTCCTTCGGCGATGTACTCACGTGGTGGAACTTGAGAAGGAATACCACAAGTTACAGGAAAGCCGGCGATGTGACGTCTTTGAAGACATGCTGGGAACCAGTCCAAAAATGCAGGCTGTGTTTGCTTCCATTCGTAAGGTGGCTGCGACCAATGCTCCAGTGCTGTTCCTGGGAGAAAGCGGCACTGGCAAGGAAATGGCGGCAGCGGCAATTCATCGTCGCAGCGTGCGTAAAGGCGGCCCTTTTGTCGCCATCAATTGCAACGCCATTCCCGAAAATCTTCTGGAGAGTGAGCTGTTCGGCCACGAAAAAGGCGCTTTTACTGGTGCGCACGTTCAGCGCAAAGGGCTGTTGGAAAGCGCCAGTGGCGGCACACTCTTTCTGGACGAGATTGGCGAGCTTCCGCCGGCTATCCAAGTAAAGCTTCTCCGGTTTCTTCAGGAACAGCGGTTGCAGCGAGTGGGGGGAAGACAAGAGATACAAGTTGATACCAGGCTTGTCGCCGCGACACACGCCGATCTAAAACAGTTGATCATTGCCGGGAAATTTCGCGAAGACCTGTATTTTCGTCTTGCGGTTATCACTATTCGACTCCTGCCGCTTCGAGAGCGCGGGGAAGATATTGTATTCTTGGCACGCGAGTTCCTGCAAAGAGATGCGAACGAAAACGGCCAAACCAAGATGGTCTTTGCGCCGGACGCGTTGCGCGCGATGACCCATTACACGTGGCCTGGAAACGTCCGCGAACTCCAAAACCGCGTAAAACGTGGCGTTATTATGGCGAGCGGAACGCGAGTGAGCGCAAAGGACCTTGAGTTGGATCAAGGAAAGAATTTGGGAGCCTCGTCTGCAACGACGCTCAAACAAGGACGTGAACACGTCGAACGTGAACTGATTGAGCAAGCGCTTAAGAGGAACTCCGGTAAGATCACTTCCGCGGCTGTCGACCTCGGCATTAGCCGACCAACGCTTTACGAACTGATGGAAAAGCTTGGTATTTCCAAGGACCGCGCAAATAGAGACAACAATTAACTCAAGATCGTCCTCCAAATGCAAACGTCGAAAACCTTACTTCGCATCATAACTCTTGCTCTTGCGGTTACTCTCATCGTCGGGTGCTCCGAGGAAGCCAGGAGGACACGCTTTCTCGCCGAGGCGAACAATTATTTTGAGAGAGGCGATTACGACAAAGCAAAGGTGAGCTATCTCAACGTGGTTCGACTGGATCCGCGAAACGCGCTTGCCTTCGAAAGAATAGGAGCAATGTGGCTCGAGGATGGAGCGCCCCTTCGTGCGGTGCCGTTTCTAGCCAAGGCAAGCGAAGTTGACCCGAACAACGCTGAATATCATATACGGCTTGCCCGTTCTTATCTGGGTTTGGGAAGGCTTGCCGAGGCAAAAAAGCAAGCACTTAAGGTCCTCGAGATGTTCCCCGACAATGGCGAGGGTATTGTCACGCTAACAGAAGCTGCCCAAAGTAAAGAGGACCTCGAGGAGGCTGCGCAACAGCTACAGAAATTTCCCAGGAAAGCTGACGTTTCTTTCTACCTCGCTTCAGCGAATCTGTTTCTTCGTCAGGGCGATTTATCTGCAGCTGAAAACGCACTTCGACAGGCGCTCATTGTCGATCCTAAATCGGCCGCCGCGCATACAGCAATGGGAGATCTGCATCTTATCCGGAAAGATCCGAATCAGGCTGGCGAGGAATTTAGGAAAGCGGCAGATCTTGCACCCATTCGTTCAATCGAGCGCTTGAAATACGCCGCGTTCAAGTCAGATACCGGTGATACTGAGGAAGTGAGAAAAGTTTCCGCCGAGATGACTAGGAAGGCCCCTGACTACCTTCCCGGTTGGTGCCTGCTGGGTGAGGTTGCATTTAAGGAGAAGAAATATGACGAAGCGCTGTCACTTCTGCAAAACGTCTTTAGCCGCGATCCGCAGAACCTGGATGGCCACCGACTAGAAAGCGAAGTGCTGTTGGCAAAGGGCGATACGAAAAAAGCGGTCGAAATCCTGGAGCGACTGGACCAAACCTATCCGGACACGTCGCTCATCAAATATCAATTAGCACAAGCGTATCTCAAGGACAATAACATGAACCAGGCGAAAGTGGTGTTGGATGAAGCTATTTCGACCAATCCGAATTATGCCGATGCCATCCTGCTCCTTGCCGAGATTAATCTTACGACCGGCCATAGTGACATGGTAGTCGAACCGATGACCCGCCTGCTAAAAATGCTGCCTGATCTCAGGACCGCTGCGACGTTTTTGGCAGCTGCCTATGGTTCACTTGATCGATTCGACGATGCCGCAACAGTTCTTGAAGAACAAGCCAAGCTGGCGCCACAGGACCCGCAGCCCCAAGTGGCGCTTGGGCTGACTCTTCGTCAGGCCAAAAGATATGACGATGCACGCAAGGCTTTTGAAAAAGCCAGCCAGCTCGCGCCGAACGACCTGACAGTGGTCAATCAACTCATCGAGTTGGATTTGCTCAGCAAACATTTCGATGCTGCCCGGCAGACAATACAGCGTCACTTCCAAGATGTGCCTGATTCGGCAGGTGCTCACTTTTTTGAAGGCAAGATTCTGGCGGCCGAAGAAAAATGGGATTCAGCGAAGACAGAGCTTCAAAAGGCGCTCCAAATCGATCAAAACTTTCCCGGGGCTTACGATTTGCTGGTGCAGGTATATGTTGCGACCGGCAAACTCCCCGAGGCTGTTAGCGAACTAAAGGCAGAGCTCTCCAAGCGGCCCAACGATTCGGCCGCACTGACGAGACTGGCAACTTTATACGAGCGGATGCAGGATTACTCAAAGGCGCGTGAGGCTTACGAGAAGGTTCTCTCCATCAATCCCAAGTTCGTTCCCGCGTTAAATAACCTGGCTTGTATCTATGCTGATCGGCTGAATGATGTAGATAAGGCGTACGGTTTGGCTCGCAAGGCTCGCGATTTGGAAGGCCAGGACCCGGCAGTCGGTGACACCTTAGGTTGGGTCCTTTACAAACGGGGCGACTATCAGCAAGCACTGCCGATTCTGCAGGAGAGCGCTGCAAAGTTGACTGACACTCCCGAAGTTCAATTTCACCTTGGTATGACGGCCTACATGATGGGGCAGACGGATTTGGCCAGAGTCGCGCTCCAAAAAGCGGCGAACGCAGCCAGGGATTTCCCGGGCAAGGAAGAAAGCATGCATCGTCTCGCCCTGTTGAAGAATGGCTCCGCTCCCTTGAAGGAGTTGTCGCTCGGAGAACTCGAAGCAATGACGAAAGCGCAACCTAATGATGTTCTCTCCCAGATGCGCCTGGCAGAGGCTTATATGCAACAAGGTGCCGCGGACAAGGCGGCTGCGGCTTTCCAGCAAGCGTTGAAGCTGAATCCTAGATTGGCCCCGGCTGTAACCAAGCTGGCACAACTCTACGCCGGACCGCTCCACGACAAACAGAAAGCTCTCATTTACGCAAAGCAAGCGCGTGAGCTCACTCCAGGTGACCCTCAGGTCACGGGGCTTCTTGGAGAGGTTGCGTACCAAAATGGCAATTTCAGCTGGTCTTACAGCCTTCTGCAGGAGGCCGCTCGGCAGCGCGATCACGATCCGTCGATCCTGCACCATTTGGCCTGGGCCGCTTACAGCCTGGGAAGAGTGAATGAGGCTCGGGAATTTATGCAGAAAGCCATGGCAATCGACCCCCACTTTCCGGAGGTTGCTGACGCAAAACAATTTCTATCATTGATTGCGTTCGAGGAAAATCCGAAAGAGAGCGACGCCGCCGCGAACGAGATCCAAAAGCAACTACAAACCAGTCCCGAATATCTGCCAGCCCTCATGGCCGAAGCTGCGCTCGATCAACAGCGCGGCCAAAGAAATCCAGCCACAGAGATATATACCGGTATTCTACGTCAGCTCCCGGATTTCGCGCCTGCGCAGAAGCGCCTTGCCATGCTATACGCTCAAGAACCATCCACCACCGCTGCGGCTTACGATCTGGCAGCGAAGGCGCACAAGACATTGCCGGACGACCCAGAGTTGGCCCAACTTCTTGGACGATTGAGTTACGAGAAAAGACAATATCCGCGCGCCATCCAGTTATTGCAAGAGAGCGCTCAAAAACGCCCACTCAACGCCGATTCTCTCTTCTGTCTTGGGATGTCCCAGCTCCAGAGCCGACAAAAGGCGGAGGCAAGAGGAACTCTTAATCAGGCCTTGCTCGCCGGCCTTCAAGAACCTCTTGCTACCGAGGCAAAACAAGCCTTGGCAGACACACAGCGGGAGTAAACGTAAAGTCCGCCCAGACTCGCGAAGCTGGGGATTGGAGGTTGGGAGGGAGAGTCGATGGTTGGAGCGCTTTCACCTAACCCAAGATAATCAAGGCGTCGACTGCAATCCTAATAAACCTGTCGGCAGACCATTGTCCAAGTCATCTCTCTTCGCGATGAACCTAAGGTTGTCGGAACAGCTTACGGTCTGGCGCAGACGCCCACAAATCCGTATCACTGCGCCATATTGCTAACTAACTGAGATGTAGCGTCTTACACTGTTTCTAACGCCGCTCTTTCTTTTGGCACGAACCTTGCTTCTTCTTTAACCAAATTGAGAATTGCTATGAAGATAAACAGACAACGCCTATTCCCGAAACTTGCCCTTACTTGTGTGGCCGCTTGCGCTGGGGTGCTTGCGTTCATTCCCAAAGCCGACGCGATTACCAATCTGACATTCGGTGATCAGTACATCGTTGGCTCTTTCAAATTCACGCCCGGAAACCCCGCGGATCCGAATAGTGTGGCAACCTATGTCAATTACATGATCACCTTGGCCCCGGGAGGTTCAGGTCCGTTCTCGGGCATGATCTTTACGCGATCAAGCAATGTTTTCGCAAACTTGCCCAATGCCAACGCAAATATAATTGCGCAGGGCAGCACGACGACGATAAATCTCGCCGCCGGTGGCGTATATTCATACCTGTTTGCAAAGTACGACGGCCAGAATGATTACTCGCAAGTCTGGTACGTCGGTAACTTAAGTGGAACGATCTCCATTCCTGCCGACGGCCCGCTGGGGCACGGTCTTTCAGGGTGGATACTCTTTGGCCCAGGCGTTCCAGGGGTTCCAGATGGCGGTACCACGGCGATTTTACTCGGGGTTGGCCTCGGTGCGTTAGGTACGGCGCGGCGCTTCCTAAGAACGTAGCTTGGCCAAGATCTCCGCAAAGAAGTTGGAATAAATTCACCCGCCAGTGTAAAGCCTGCCAGGCCTTTTTCGTCGAGGTTGCTCGGGGCAGTCCCGTGATCTCTACATGGCTCGGAAATCACACAGACTTATCATTTTAGTCAAAACAAAAGGCCCGATAGCTAATAGAGGTGGCCTGTTTCGAGTGGGCGTCGGAAAACCAAGAGACGTTAAAGTGACATGAATTTTCAGATGGATCACCGACCGTCGGAAATCCTTACGCGCGCCGAAACGGCGGTACAACATCAAGCATTCGAGCGGGTTGCGTGCAACGCCCCGTGGCCTGCCGAATGCTTGTCGGAATACTTTACGATCTTCCGCATGCACGGATCGTAATACCAAGGATGTCTCCTGGCAATAACAGACTGTAAAACAAGAACTTATGACGATACTAAAACCTGGCTGGTGTGTTGGCACGAGGTCTGCTTGATAGTTGGGCAAGCATGAAAACAAGCATAGTCTGCACGGCCTTTTGCGCTGCAATGCTGGCCTTCAGCCACGATGCCCGCGCCCTTGCCCTTACTATCGGTGACTCCCACGAGTTTGGCTCTGTGGTGAACGGCTGGTCATCCGGCGACTCTGACAAACTTGCTTATGTAAACCATTTGGTTGGCATGGCCCTTGGCGCGAGTGAACAAGCCAATGGACAGAAATACGCTCGCTCGAACAATGCCTTTGGCTCGCCGAGTCAAGCTGGGTTGGCTGGTCTTGTAAACGGTACTGGCACAACCATAAATCTTGGCTCGGGCGGCTTATATTCATATCTGTTTGCCACCTACAACACCCCAAATAATGCGTCTGAGGTTTGGTACGTGGGAAACTTGAGCGGCATTATCACGATTCCATCGAAAACCAATGGGAATGCGCTTTCCGGATGGACACTTTTTGCCACAGCCGAAAGTATTCCCGACGGCGGCGCCACGATGATGTTACTAGGCGCGGCGCTGGTCGCCCTGGGTGTGGTTCGACGTCATTTAAAGAGTTAGCCAGCAAAGCGTCCCGGTCCTCGCGAAGCTGGCAGCAAAGTGGCCGTTCCTCTGGACGGTCACTTTGTATTTACCGCTGACCTTGTCAGCAGTACCCATCTCCACGCAAGAAGGCGAAATGACAAGCATAAAAGGGGCAACTGGCTTCGCCGACTCAGTAATGTTTGACTGATTTTTCTCGGTAACGCCCCTAAATGCGCGCTTACGCCAGCGTTGGGTGAAGCCAGCTTTTCGCCGGACAGGACATGCTTGCCCGGCTTTCTTTCGCTCTTCAATAGCCGAATTGGAGGCCTGACCTGGAAAATCGGCGGTAAACTTTACAAGTGCCGCGCTGCCACAAATTTGTAGCGGAGTAATCGGGTGTTATCTCGACACGCAGGAGATCACGCAGGAAGCACTTTTGCCTCGAGGATCTCCATCTCAAGCGATCGGCCAAGAAAATCCATTAGCACTCGAATGCGTTCTCTGGCAGGCAACACCTGGGTAATCACCGCCTCGAGTCCGCGAAAAGGACCCTCGATGACGTGCACGAGTTGCCCGATTTTGAGGGAGGAATCGACGGTGACGACCTCGTCCATGCCGGCGTGTGACTGGAGCGCGACAATGGCATCCTCGGGGAGCGTTGCCAGGTGATCTCCGAAACGTAGGATTGCTCGAATTCCGTGAGCGCTTTCAACTGCTCGGTGCTGCGTTGGATAGCTGAACCTCGCGAACAAATAACCAGGAAACATCGCCTCGACAAACCACACCGGACCTCTCTGCGTTAGCCGCCGGAATCGCAACCGGGGTGATAGACACTCGATTCCAAACTGCCGTCGCAGCGAAATCGCGGCCAAGTGTTCTCGTTTGGGCTCGGCTCGGAGACAGAACCACACCGGCCCGTCCAGCAGCGCGAGCGCAGTAGTAGACTGCGTCACATATTCTGACTACGGCCTGCGACGGCCAAAGTTCCAAAGGAAAAGCAAAATCTAGTGCCGCGCGGATTCTCGGCTCACGCCGGCGCCGAACGCGCGTCGGCGAAACCGTGGCGACCTGATCAATGTTCGACTCCAACGGAGGTCGCGAGCACGCGAAGATTCGGTTTCCGCAAATCATATCGCGGGCTTCCAGAAAGTGAGCGTACAGCTTGAACTGAGTGAGCTGCCGAGGCTTTACAGGTAGCACTCTGTGAGGAGGCCGGTGTAGTCAGGCGTTTGGATGGTCCGAATTCTGACTATTCGCGAGCGCGCGAATACGCGGAAAGCGGGTCCGCAGTTTCGAGATTTTTGATGACGGTACTGAGGTACACCGATTCGGGATAGAACGCTTTGTATTTTGTGATCTCGGCACGATTCAGGACCTTAAACCCGTAACGTTCGAACATTTTTTCGCCCCGACGGCTTTCGAACGTGATGATCTGGCCGCAGACGCGTTTTTCGCCGGACCGATAGAGGTAACTCAGATACGCGCTCATCAGCGCGCGGGTGGTCGAAACTTTTCGCGCCTCCGGGAGGAGGTTGATGTGAAAATGCGGGACGCGCCGCGGCTGAGCGGGAACTTCGCGCCAGCCGTACATAAGTATCCAGCGAATGAAACGACGCGAGCGTTGGTTGTACCGGAAGTAGCGCGTCAGCGCGCGAAAGAATAGCCAGACGTTTTGATAGAGCGCGTAGAGCTGGTTTTGCAGCGGCTTGCGCGAACCGAGCAGGTATCCGGAAATTTGGCCGTCCACTTCCAAAAGAAAACAGGATTCCGGCTCGTGATCGGTGTAATAGGTGGTTAGAAAATCGGCGAACAATTCGCGGTCTTCGTACACCGGATCGATCGGGTCGCCGAGAAATCCGGTATCGCAGCAGAGATTTCTTACTGTCTTCCGGTCTGATCTGCGATAGCCACGAATGAGGAACGGCTGATGGTTATCGTTCATCATTTAAGATCGCCGGTATTTTGAGCGAAGCTCGCCATAAATGCAAAACAGTTCGTCAAATACGCGCGGCCAGTTATACAGACTCCGCGCAACGCGGGCAGCGTTCCTGCCCATGACGGATAGTTTCCTGTCGCTGCATTCTTCTATCGCATTCGCCAGCGCGGCCGGGCTGTTTTCGACCGCCCAGGATTCCTGATCATGGCAAATCACGTTATCCATGTAGCTACCGCGAATTCCAACGACCGGCGTCCCGCACGCCTGGCATTCCAGACGCTGCAAGGCCAAATGTTTCCTGAACACCGGGATGAACGAAGAGATCGGCCGCACGATAAAAGCCGGCGAGTTCGCGAGGATCGGCGCAGTAGCGAATCCATGAAAGATTCTTAGTCGCCAATTGCGTCTTTCGGAGATGAATTTGATCGGGCCCATCGCCGATCACGAGCAAATGAAATTCGTTCGGCCGGCGTCGTTGCAAACTTCTGAACGCACGAAGCAGAGTCGTTGTGTTCTTTTCTTTCGCCAATCGGCCGACATAAAGAAGGAGCTTTTTGCTTGGATTAACGCCAAGTGAGCGGCGTATTGCTTCGGTTCCGGGTCCAGTGCGGCCGGAAGATTTCCGTATTAACACCCAGTCTCAGCACACGCACGTTGCTGTACACCCCACTCATGCAGCACGCGGCCCAGCGCTTCTGATGCAACAAGCGTGGCGGCGTGCTGATTGTACAGTTTGCGAACGTATGCGCGGGAAAGCTTCATCACACGGTTTGTCGCCGTTTTCCCAAGAAGCCTTGCGCTCTTCCGCACGTACGCTTCTGGGAAATGCGAGTGATAAAAACCGATCACCGGCACGCGCAGCGCGCGCCCAACCTTCAAGGCTCTTCCAGCCAAGCTGGTAAGGATCGGCGGACTCGATCACGTCCGGCTGTTCCTGTTCCAAAATTTCTTCCACTGCGCGCAAATTCAACAGCGCGCGGTATTGCGCCGTCCGCGAAACAATAGGAGAGCGAACCGTGTAGACACGCGAGCGCCATTTGCTTTCAGCATTTGTTTTCGCGCCAGGAACAATCAGAACATGTTCGTCCCGCGATGCGTGCCTGTCGATGTAATTGATCTTCTCATGAAGATATCGCTTCACGCCCCCGCTCACCGGCGAATAGAATTGAGTGAGATCGCAGATCTTCATCGACGTTGCTAATTTGCGATTTGCGATCTTGCTCGCGGTTTGCTTCAAAAATGCCAGCGATGGCAAGCGATCTCGTTTGCCTGGCACTCAGTCATTGATCAATCGCAATTTGCTACTCGCAAATTGCAAATTAGCGGCCCTCGGCCTCGCTCAAATACTTCTCCGCTTGTAGTGCCGCAGCGCAACCTATTCCCGCAGCGGTAACCGCCTGTTTGTAAACGCGATCGGCGACGTCGCCGGCGATGAATACGCCGGGACATTCGCTCTCGACCAAGTTCTTCGGGAGAAGATAGCCCTCGGCATCCATGTCGAGTTTGCCGCGATAGGCCTTTGTGTTGGGATCATGCCCGATGGCGACAAAAACGCACGCCACTTCTAGTTCGCGTTCCTCCTTCGTCTTGACGTTGTGCAAACGCACGGCGCGCATCTCCCCTTTGTCATCGGTAATGTATTGTGTCACCACCGTGTCCCAGATCGGCACAATCTTACTATTCGCGAACACGCGCTCCTGCATGATCTTCGAAGCACGCATTTTGTCGCGGCGATGAATCAAATAGACCTTTGAAGCGAACCGGGTGAGGAAGAGCGATTCTTCCGCGGCGGAATCGCCGCCGCCTACGACGCAGACCGGCACGTTTTTGTAGAACGCGCCATCGCACGTCGCACAACTCGTGAGGCCGTGACCAACCAATTTCTTTTCGTTTTCTAGTCCCAGGTAGCGGGCCGAGGCGCCGCTGGCGATGATGAGCGTGCGCGTTTCCAGCCATTCATCATCGGCTTTGATCCGGATATGCTTGTTGCTCGCGTCGAAGTCGGTGAGCTCCGCGTATGAGAACCGGGCTCCGAATTTCTCGGCTTGTCTGTGCATGTTCAGAATCAACTCCGGGCCATCGATTCCATCTGGAAACCCGGGATAATTTTCGACCAGGGTGGTCGTAGAGAGTTGCCCGCCCGGATGCCGCCCTTCCAGTACCAGTGGGCTCACGTTCGCCCGCGCCGCGTAAATCGCAGCGGTCAATCCGGCGCAACCGCTTCCAACAATGATCATTTTCTCCATCGATAAATTTAGCACACGGCGCAAGTTGCACAGGCCCTGGGGAGCGCGGGCTGCCAGCCTGCAGTTGCCGGCAACATCTTTGCACCCGCAATTCTCAGAGGATACTGGTTCCTGGTTTCGGCAAGCTGCCGAGACCTGCAGGCCAGCGGCCTCTGCTCCTAAGAAACAGAACTCACGCCGTCACGCGCACGTTAATTTTGTGAAGCCCGCTCACGCCGGAGAACCGGCCGCGATCTTCTTCCCATTCCTGCACGTCATCCTCGCCATCTGTGGCACGGACGACGAGAGAGTAATCACCCACGGCGGCAGGGGTCCACTGTGCTTTCCAAAGTGACCACGCTAGATTGCCGCCAGAGTAATAAATTTCCGCGTCACTCCAAGTCTGCCCATCATCGAAACTGAGCTCGACGCGGGAGATGCCGCGGTCGCCTCCGAAAGCGATGCCTTTCACTTCGATCGGAGCGGTCAGTTTGCCTAACGACAGGAACGCCCAATCGTCGGGCACATCGATTCTCGATCGCGTGGGCACAATGAAATCCGGCCCCCATCCTTGTTTTTCGTAAAATCCCTTCGCGTCCGCGTCGGTAACTTCGATCCGGGTGAGCCATTTCACATTTTTCTCGCCGAAGTAGCCCGGTACAATCACACGGAACGGATAACCATGCCGATCCGGCAAAGGCGCACCGTTCATTTCGTAGGCGAGCAGCGTGGTCGGTTCCATCGCTTTTTCCAGCGGGATCGTGTCGGTGTAATTATCGACACCTTGCAAGCGCACCCGCGCGGCGCCGGAAAGCACGCCCGCCTGATCAAGCAAATCGCGGAGCGGAAGACCTTTCCAAACAGCATTGCTGATCAGGCCCGCGTCCAAACCGTTGCTGATGCACATTAGGGTGGTCTCCTGTGTGGTCGGTTTGAATCCTGCGAGATCCTGGAATCGCCACGTCGCCGCGTTTTGCACGAGCCCGCCGATTTCAAGGTGCCACAGATCGACGTTGACCTTGGGATCGACCACGTTCTTCGTCACGCAGTAGAACAACTCGTTAGGCGTAATCGGCTGAACGATGCTGCCTTTGTATTGCGTACCATCATAGCTGAATGCTGCGGCGCGATACAATTTTCGCGCCAACGCGACTCCGCCACCAGCCGCCGCGAGGCCAATTGTGCCCACCACGAATGCGCGCCGCCCAATCGCCGGAGTGAATTCGAAATCCTGTTCTCCTACCTTTTGAGTTGTGAGAAACCGAAAGCCAGCGACCAGCGTTCGCTCAAACGCGAAAACGCATAGCGCAAACCCGACGAGAGTGACGAGTCGCGCTACCTCGATTGGCAGGCCGACGTAGCTTGTGCCTAGCACCGGCCACAGTGCGATCGCAAATATAACAATCGGCAACACAACAAAGATCAGCATCGTCCAAATCGTCGCGATACGAGCGCGGGTTCGCCGCGCGAACAACGCGAAAATTGCTCCACCGCTCGCGCCGACGAGCAGTTGGCCGGCAATTGTCGATCCAACTCCAAGCTGCTTCAGATGATTGTAGCCGCCCACTTTGCCCATGAGCGAGAGAAATGGACCCGGCGGGATGAAAACCGACAGCCGATCGCCAATGATGAAGAGCGGTGTCGCCACGCCAAGCGTCGCAAGCAGCAACATCGTCGTGGTCATGACGATCCCGGCGACCAATCCGGCGAGCAATCCAGCAGAAATCGCTTTGTTTCTACTCACACTATTTGCTGATCTTACGGGCTTGAACCCCGAACGGAATCAAATTTCACATGCTTGAGCCGAATAAATTCGGTTCGTGAAGAAAAGCGGGGCAACAGCGCCGCACTCCAAAACGTGGCCGCAATTCCGAGGCTTCAATTCGCGCTTGCGTTTTGGACTGCGCCGGGCTCCGGCACTTTGGATTCAGCATTCGCGTCCCGAACTCGTTACGAGGCTGCTTTAGTCAGGTGAGGAACGCAGTCGTTCTAGTTCTCAGCCGCCGCACTTGCGCTCTCAAGAATTTTCCGCGCGCACTCCACCACCATCGCAGAGGTGACCTGTTTCATGCAGGCGTGACCGAACGGGCATTGGTTTAAGCGACGGTAATTGCATGGTGAGCACGGCAAATCTACGCGCACAACCGATTTGGGCCTTTGGTACGGCCCGATGTGAACCGGATTCGTTGGACCAAATACGCTGACCATCGGTTTATCTAGGGCCGCGGCGACATGCATCGAGCCTGAGTCGTTTGTCACCGCTACCTCAGCGCGTTGAATCAGCGCGGCCAAATCTGCCGGAGTGGTTTTACCGCAAAAATCGCATGTTCCCGGCGCGGCGGCTGCGATTTGCTGGCAGCGCGCCTCATCGCGTTTTGTACCCGCGAGAGCAACAGCAAATCCTTCGCGTAGAAAGTGCCGTGCGACGCCGGCAAATCCGTCGATGGTCCAGTGCTTCGTTTCCCAAATTGTCCCGGGCACGAGAACAACAAGCGGTTTGGACGCCGGCACGCCGTGCTGCTCTAGTAATTTCTGTACGTTCTGCACTGTTTCCGGTGAGAGGTGGATCGCCAGATCCGGCGGTTCATCATCGAAACCAAGCAACGATCCGACCCATAGGTAACGATCAATCGCGTGAACGTCGAGCGTCCGAATCGGAATGCGGTGCGTATACGCAATCCACGAACCCTCGCGCGCGCCGCGCCAGCCGCGGTTCGGGATGTTCCTGAGATCGTGCTCGCCAGAAATTGTGCGCGAAAACTTGATCGGCCGATCAAATCCGATGCGTACACGCGCGCCGCTGATAAGCGCGAAGAAAGCCGAACGGACCTGGCCATGCATATCAACGACGAGATCGTATCTCGCGCGACGGATTTGCTTCAGCAGATCGAAAAATCCCAATATTGCGCGCCATTTCTGTCCGTGCTTCGAGAAATCGCGACGTGCAAAGAGAACCACATTCGAGAGGGCGGGATGATGACGAACGACATCGGCGTTCTCTGGCGTGATGAGCCAATCGATTCGCGCGTGTGGATACCGCGCGCGCAGCTTCACCAACACCGGGATTGTGTGCACTACGTCGCCCAGCGCCGAAGGTTTGATCAGTAAGATGCGCGAAAACTCGGCGGATTGCAGCCCGGACCTGTCCCTGTTCTTAATGTGTGTATTCTCAATCTGCCTGTTCAATTTGTGAAAGATAAGTCAGCACGAGTGATACCGCTGGTAAAATTGCGAAGCGTCACAAGAAGCGACCGTGGCTTCCTGTTCGCTTTGGGCTGTCTGTTTCAATAAAGAGGGAAGATTGCCTGGTGACGGCCCGCCTGCGGGCCACGTTCCCCTGCGGGGCGAAGCCATGCTGGTTTCATACACGACGAGGGCGTCGCGTCTCCAGCTCTCTTCGTGAGAAGCGACCCGCACTTGATGCGTTACGCGGCCTTCTTTTCACCCGCGAAGGCGCCGCGGATTTTTTTCATCCACGCCGAAAACCGATGGCGATTTTGCTCGCGCCGCACCACAGCCTCGCTGGTGACCCAGTTAAACTGAATCACTCGACGCGAACCTGAGAATGGTTTGTGGCCGTGCCACGAATTGTTGCTGCGACGGAATGCCAGCAGCGTGCCTTCCGTCGGCGGGACTTCGAGAATTATGTCGTCGAGATTGTTTTCGGAACGCAGCAACCGAAGCCGACCGCCAGCGGACTCCCACCCCGCATTCATATAAATCAGGATCGTGATGATTTTCGTCTCCGAGTCAGTGTGAATCTTGCCATCTTTTTCGCTGCAACGACCGCGCACGGTGATCATGTCGGGCCGATTCGTCAGATCGATGCTGAACTTTTCCTCAAACGCGCTACGAAACTCTTCGCTTCGCATTTGCTCAACAAGCTTTGCAAAGGCTGATCCGTAACTGACTTCACCCAGAGGAAAACTACCGGGCCGGTCTACTTCGGGATAATCGTTGTGTATCGCCGAGCGCGCATCGGCCTTCACAAATTCCGGAACAATCAAGAATTCGAACGGCTCGCGGGTAAGCGGCGTGGCGCGGAACCTTTCCAAATCGAGCATTGAAACCATGGGGCGACGTTACACCAGGGACCGACTGGCTGCCACGCGGAAGAGCGTCGCGATGATGCGAGTGCCGGCGACGAACGTGCCACGCACCGTGCCTGAGACTTTCGATTCGCCACCCGTGCGGCGACGGTGATTCACCGGCACTTCGAGGATGCGCAGCCCAGCGCGAGCGGCTTTCATCTGCATCTCTAAATTCCAGCCGTAAGTTTCCTCGCGCATATCAAGTTGTGCCAGCGCATCACGCCGGATGGCGCGGAACGGGCACATGTCTGTGTAACGAACGCCGTAAAGTAAGCGGAGAATCCATCCGGCAATTCGACCGGATAAAATCTGCTGGAAATTCATGCTGCCGGTTTCGCGCTGCCCGCGCGTGCGAGAGCCGATTACGAAATCGTGCGTCCCTCTTGTGATCGGCTCGACAAGCTGCGGTATGAACGCTGGAATGTCGCTGCCATCGCCATCGAGAAACACTACGATGTCATCCCGCGACGGCGGAACCGAAACCGCCCGAGCACCTGCCGCGCACGCTCGCCCGTAACCGCGCGGCGCAGTTATGACGCGCGCGCCCGCTTCCCGCGCACGCTCGGCTGTGCGATCAGTGCTGCCGTTATCAACGACAATCACTTCGCTTGGCACGCCGGTCGCGAGGCATTCACGAACCACGCCGGGGATCGGTTCCTCCTCGTTTAGCGCGGGGATGATAACGGCCACCTTGCTCATCGCAAAACGAGCCACGCGCTTGTGAAGTAAATCGCCAGCGCTACGAAGTCGGCTAACACGAGCGTGACAGGACCCGCGGCAATTTTTGGGTCGAGCTTCAATCGATGCAGAAGCGAAGGCACAGCGAGGCCAAACGCGCATGCCGTCACCAGCGAAAGCGCGATGCTTCCGCCGATAACAGCAGCCCCACGGAGATCGTGGCGCCACGCCAAGGCGATGACGCAGACTACGAACCCGCAAGAAACGCCGAGAAGCACTGCGGTCGCCAGTTCGCGACGGAACGCAGGCGCCAGCCAATCCCAGGTCACGTTGACTGAGCGCAACGCATGAATCGTCACGCTCATCGATTGCATACTCACGCTTTCATTTAATCCCAACACCATTGTCAGAAAAAACGCTATGATCAGACTGCCGGCCAGTGTTGCCTCGAAAAAGCCCGCCAGAATGGCCGAGACAGTTCCGCCTGCTACCGTGACGAGCAGCCACGGGAAGCGGAATCGAAAAGCGCGCCACGCCGATGCATCACGGATTTGTTCGAGGCGAAAACCGAGCGCCTCAAAAAACTCCATACCCACCGGCACGGTCTCGCGACGGCGGGATCGATCCTGAGTATCTCCTGCTTCCAAAATTTCCTCGGCAAACAAGTTCGCATCGATGATTCCAACCACGCGGCGTTGTTCGTCCACGACCGGGAAGGCGAGAAATTTGTAAAGCACGAAGAACTCGCACGCGTCGAGCACCGTTGCCTTCGCCGGGACAGCCACGACGCGCCGCACCATCACTTCGCGCAGCGCGGTTTCCAGTGGCGCGGTCAGCAGGCGCCGGGTCGGCACGACGCCCACGAGTCGCTTCTCTTCATCGATCGCATAAAAGTAAATTACGCGCTCGCCCACGCCCTCGCGCCGGATCCGCTCCAGCGCTTCGCCAACCGCCATCTCCGCGTCCAGTAGCGGAAAATCCTTCCGCGCATGATCGAGGACCGGCGCATTAAAATCCGGAATGCTGGCGATGTTCATCGCTGAATTGTGGCGCAAGTTTGCACATTGCTCTCGACCGGAAACGAGAGCTTTAGAAGTGAAGCGGGATTGTCAGTTTGCGGTTAGCAACTCGTTTAACCGTTTCTGCCACTCTCCGCGTCACCGCGCGCCTTTCTTTTTCGCCTGGTAAACGCCTTCTTCTTCCGCCAGCCGCAGAATCGCCGTACGCGCAGCGGGGTGACCCGCGAATTTGCGTCGAAATTGCGCCGCAATTCTCAGTGCGTGCGCTTGCTCAGGATCGGCACGGAAAAATTCCGCAAGCGAATCGGCTTGTTTTTCCGTCGGCAGGCGTTCACCGGTTTCGAAACGGCTCAGCAGAGTAAAGTCGAGGCCAATGCGGCTGGCGACGTCTCGCAATGCAAGCGAGCGCGCCTCGCGCGAGAAGCGCAACCATTCGCCAAAGCTACTCTTGGACTTTTCCGTTGACATTCCTTGTCAACGTTTGTCCGAAGTGTTCGCATCGCAAGATTTTTATTGTTCGCGCTCTTTCCGGTCTTCCTCTTGCACGATCTGAGACATCGGAGCGGCGATATCCATCACATCCTCCGCCGTCGCGCGGCCCATGCTCTTTCGGCGCAGTGCAGAAGTTCGGCGCGAGAAGGCGACATGTGATGCGTGCATGCCGGCGGCATCAGACACGTAGCTGGCAGCATTCGCAGCAGAAATACTAAGCTGCGCCGCAGTGGCGATCGCGTCCTGATTGGCACCGAGGAAGAGAAAAGTCCATTTGTAGGTCTCACTCTGGAATTTGATCCGATCGCCTATGTCACTCCAACTATAGCGTCGCGACGCATTTTCGAGGCCATCCGTGAGAATGGCGACGATCACCTGTGCCGGACGATCTTTTTCACGCAGCTGCCTCAGGTCCTGCCCCAGCTCGTCAATCGTCTGGCCGATGGCGTCAAGAAGAGCCGTGGTATTGCGAGGCACAAACGTATCGCCATCCAGCGGGAGAATTTCCTGGACCGGCACCGAACGGCACGGCACCAGATACTCGTCATCAAAAAGCACGAGAGTAAGTTTGGCTACACCTTCGACTTTTTGTTGGTCGTGGAGAAAACGATTGAAGCCTTCGATCGCAGCCTCTTTGCAGCTCTGCATTGATCCAGAACGGTCGAGAATGAAGGCTATTTCTGTGTAGTGATTATTCATGATCCCTAGAATAGTTTGTTGACAGTTATTGTCAACATCTTTACTTGGAAACACGAGTCATCATTTCGCCACGCGATGAACAATGCCTTTGTTCTTCAAGATGTCGCTCGCTTCGCTGAAGTAATCGCGAATGTCCGACTGCTTTCTGATCCAATCGATGTAACGCGAGATGCCTTCGTTGAGATTGACGGTTGGTTTGTAACCGGCGGACCCCGCAAGGGTGGTGTCGCTCGTGAGATGACGCATTTCGCCGGGGCGAAAGTCGCCGTTAATCTCAGGCGCGATGTCGATCCTCAGAATGGCGCCAAGTTGTTCCGCGATTTTGCGGATTGGTGTGCCGCATGCGCTGCCGATGTTTACGGGCAGCCCATCAAGCTTGTCGGTTTCGGCAGCAAGCAAGTTGGCGCGCGCGATGTCTTCGACGAACGAAAAATCGCGCGTTTGCTCGCCGTCTTCGTAAAGCACCGGCGGCAAATTGTTGAGTAAACGTGTGCAAAAAATTGCAATCACGCCAGTGTATGGATTAAAGATGGATTGGCGCGGTCCATACGTGCAGGAATAACGGAGGGCGACTGTGGGAATGCCGATTTGCTTTCCCCAGAGCAGCACGAGTCGCTCCTGGTCAACTTTCGTGAGCCCGTAAACGGTTTCGCCACCGACCGGCGAGTTCTCCGGCGTGGGAACACTTTTTGTGATCGCTCCGCAAATCGGGCAGGGCACCTGCCAATCGCCGCGACGCAATTGCTCTATAGGGCGGACGCTTGGAAAGACCAATCCGTGCTTCGGACATTCGCCCGCGCCTTCGCTGTAAACGGCCTGCGAGCTGGCGACCACGATCTTTTTGATCGGGAGATTTTTCTCGCGAATGACTTCAAGCATCTGTGCTGTGCCGAGCGAATTCACATGCACGAATTTCACAATCTCCGGCATGTACCCGCCGTACGCGGCCTGGTGAAAAACAACCTCGATCCCATCGAGCGCGGCAGTAATCGCATCGCGATTCCGCATGTCGCCCAGGATGAATTCGGCCTTGGGATTTACCCAAGCCGGCTTTCCGCGGCGGTGCGTTCGCGGCTCGAGATTGTCCAGCGCGCGCACCTGCCAACCTTCGCGCACGAGAAGATCGACAACGTGCGAGCCAATCAGACCCGCGGCGCCAGTGACGAGTGCGCGCTTCGTCATCCTTTTCTGTAGCGGCGGTCTCTGACCGTCGCAAATATCAGGGCGGCGCTCGGACAGCGTCGCTACAGCTCTTTCTGCGCGATAAGTTTGGCTAACAATTCCCGAGTGTACGGCGCAACATCTGCCGACGTCGTATCGGCCAGTAATTCGTTGCACAAACGGCGCAAGCTCGCGTCGTCATCAACATCATACCCAGTCGGTAGAAGTTTGACTTCGATTCCGATCTCAATTGCGCGCTGCGTCGTCTGGTTGAGCACGCGTTCTGTGCTCCAATCAATTTGCTCGAACAAGTGCCGGTGCGGTTTCTTCACCCCTATCAAGTAATACCCGCCGTCGTCGCTCGGACCGAGCACAACGCGATCCTCGCTCGTGCTCAGCAATTCAACAGCTCGTTCGAAGTTTTCCGCCGGAACAGTCGGGCTATCAGAGTCGATCAAACACACCGCTTCAAAACCGCATTTGAACAAATCTTCGATGGCGAAGCACAGACGCTCGCCAAATTTATCTCCGCGTTGCGGCAGCAGAGTGAAATCGGGCGGCAAAATACCCGCGTATGCTGACTCGGCACCCACAGGCGTATAAACTGCGATCCCGCAAGCACGCGCTGTATCCACTGCGCTGTGCGAAGCGTGCGGCTTACATGCTGATTGTGTTTTACCCACATCGCCCACGGGACGATGGCTACACGCATTCAAAATCGCAGCAACTGTGTCGCGTAGAAAACATTTGTTGAGTTCCGCAGCTTCCTCCGGTGTGAGTGGAGGGACCAATCGCGTTTTCACTCGTCCGGCACGTGGCGCTTTAGTCATGACAGCCAAAGCACAAAAACCGCGCAACCCCTGGAGCATCGGAAGTGTAGGGTCTAGAATACTAAATTGTTTCATCCGGTGACGGAAAAAGTTTTTCACATAGAAGAATAGGATTTGAGTTTCCTTTTAGAGAGTTTCTTCTTCTTAATTAGTGCGAATAACACGCGTATCATGCGCTAGCGATCCCTAGCAAATCCAAGCCTGGAAAGACTTGTTGATAACATCTGTGGAGCGCACCGACAACTGAGCGCCAGGCCGAAAACCCTGATAGTTATTCGAGCTTATTCGACCTTATTGGCGTATTGCTCGGAGATGCTTTAACAGAGGAAAAGCGGGAAACGATAACGCGAACCCGACTTGAGCGAACCGAAGTTGTCCGTGGCTGCATGACGAAGAGGCAAAAAATCCGGATTGCTTTCGCCTGAGATCACGAAACTTATCCGAGGGCGGTCGCACCCGGACCCGGTCAAGTTCTACCCAGAATCACAGCAACTGATAAGGGTCGACGTCGACGGTAACGGTGACGTCTTCGGGGAAAGGGAGTTTGTCGAGGGTTTCGCGGACGAGGCGGCTTAGACGCATGATGGCTTCGCCGCGGATCAGGATGTGAAAACGAAATTGGCCTTGTAGCTTTTCAAGCGGCGCGGGTGTTGCGTCGCCCAGGATGAATTCCCCTGGCAGTGCTTCTTTCAAACGTCGTTTTAACGTTTCCGCCGAAAGTTTGGCGCGTCCTTCGTGAGCAGAACGCACAGTGATCAGGATCGCGTGTGTAAACGGCGGGAAATCGCAGCGTTTACGAAACTCGAGTTCCTGATGAAAATAGCCAGCGAAATCGTGGTGGCGCGCGAACTGAATCGAAGGACTGAACGGCGTGTAGGTTTGCACAAAAACTTCGCCCGGCGTGTCGCCTCGCCCGGCACGGCCGGCGACTTGGGTGAGAAGCTGGAATGTGCGTTCACCGGCGCGGAAATCGGGCAGATGCAGCGCGAGATCGGCATTAATGATGCCGACCAGCGTCACATTCGGGAAATGCAGGCCTTTGGCGATCATTTGTGTGCCGACCAAAATGTCGATCTTCCCGCTCCGAAAATTCCGCAAAGTTTCGCGATACGCGTCCTTACGCGTCATCGAATCAGCGTCCATGCGTCGGACCACTGCTTCCGGAAAAATCTGCGCGACCGTTGATTCCACCTTCTCTGTTCCGAAGCCGTGATAAATTAGCGCGTCCTGTCCGCAGGCCGGGCACTTTTTTGGAACGGCGGCGGTGTGCCCGCACAAGTGACAGCTCAATCGTCCGGCGACTGCCGGCTGCCGGTGAAATGTGAGCGAGACGCTGCAATTTGGACAGTTGCGCGCTTCGCCGCAATTGCTGCACAACAGGGAAGTGGAAAACCCGCGCCGGTTCAGAAACAAAATTGTTTGCTCGCGTTTCTCCAGGCGAGCGGCAACAGCTTGCGACAATTTCTCTGACAAAATGGCGGCTTTCTTTTCCTTCCGCCGTTCCTGCCGCAGATCGACAACACGCATAAGCGGCATTTCCTTTTGATCCACGCGTTGGGTGAGCGTGATGAGACAGTATTTGCCGGTCGCCGAGTTGTGATAACTCTCGAGCGAGGGTGTGGCGCTGCCTAAAACTACTACGCAGTTTTCGATCTTCGCGCGCACAATCGCGACGTCGCGTGCATGATACCGTGGCGCTTCCTCCTGTTTGTATGTCGTTTCGTGTTCTTCGTCGACTACGATGAGGCCAAGATCTTTAAGCGGCGCAAACACTGCGCTACGCGCGCCGATCACAATCTGCGCCCGGCCGGAATGAATCTTGTGCCATTCGTCGTGACGCTCGCCCTCGGATAAATGACTGTGCAGAACCGCAACTGCGTCCTGCACCTCGGCGAAACGGCCTTTGAACCGTTCGACCGTTTGCGGCGTGAGGGAAATCTCGGGAACGAGAACAATTGCCGTGCGTCCGCGGTCGATCGCGGCGCGGATCGCCTGCAAGTAAATTTCCGTCTTGCCCGAGCCAGTAACGCCATGGAGTAAAATCGGGCGCGCTTTATCAGACGCGTCGAGCGCCTGGGTGATTTCCTTCAGCGCACGTGTTTGCTCCTCGTTCAAGACAAGATTGGACGTTGCGATGAACTGCTCGTCGCCGTGCGGATCGCGAACGACAGCTTCCTCGCGCAATTCAGCGAGACCGCGCTTTACCAGGGCGCGCAAGGTCTGGTTATCGAGCGACGTTTGCCGAAGTAGTTCCGCCGCGCGTATGGGCCTTTCCAGTTTCGAGATCGCTTCTAACAATTCCGCCTGTCGTGGCGCGCGTTTCCGCAACTTTTCAATTTCGTGTTGGTCGATCTTGTGCCCAGGCTGCACGAACAATTGCTTTTTCCATCCGACTTTCGCGTGTCGGATCACTTGCGGCAGCACGCTGCGCATTACCGATTCGATAGGGCAGCAATAGTACGTGCCGATCCACCTCGCCAGTTCGAGCAAGTGCTCGCTCAAGATCGGCGCTTCACCGATGATGGCTTCGATTGGCCGGATGCCTTTGGCTCCGCTTTGCTCGGGCATGGCAACCACTGTTGCCAGAGACGACCTTTCGCGGAAGGGCACGCGCACGCGCGAACCGATGCCGACGCGTCCGGCCAAACCTTCCGGCACGGAATAATCGAGCTCGCGATGGATTGCCCGATCAACGACGACGCGAACGTACCGCACCCCATGCTTATGATTCATGCTCGTGCTCGTGGTTTATAATCGGCTATTGTAACACGGGTTGAATGGTACAAATCCTCTTCAAACTGATTCTCTGCGGATTGCTGGCAATCGCGGCAGCGTTTGCTTATCTCGCAGTCAAATCGGGGGACCCGCTTTACACCTTCTACGAATGGATGAGCCCGGCCCGATTCCATCAATATGACCGACTCATTCGCGGCGTAGCGTTACAATATCATCTCGACCCTTTGCTGGTGAAAGCTGTCGTTTGGCGTGAGAGCCGGTTCGATCCAAAAAAACGTGGTAGCCATGGCGAGCACGGGTTGATGCAGGTAACCGAACGAGCGGCCAACGAATGGGCACGCGAAAACAAGGTCGCCGGTTTTCGTCTCGACCAACTCTTCGAGCCAAAGACCAATCTGGAAGCTGGCGCCTGGTATTTGCATCGCGCAATCGAACACTGGAACCATCAGTCCGATCCAATCCCTTTCGCTCTCGCAGAGTACAACGCCGGAGCCAGTCGCGCCCAGCGTTGGAGCGGTAGAAACGGCGTCGCTGAGATTTCGGAGCGACAGTTCCTTCAAAACATCGATTTCCCCGCGACGCGCAACTACATCGAATCAATCGTTGATCGTTACAGCTTTTATCAGCGCCGCGGGCAGATGTAATGAGGCAACGGCAATCGCGTACGATCAGACCCGCTGGTTCCGTTTTCCGGGTTGTGCAGTAAGAATACACATCTAGGTTCCCAGCTTTAGTGGCAAAATGCGACGCCGTTTTCCCAGCAAAACTTCTGCGCTTGTTTATGTCGTGTTAGGACTGGCGGGCCTTAGAGGTGATCTGAAGGTGTCAGCGCAAACCGACGCCATTCACCTATCTCCGTTCGAACCGGGAGCAGGCACGCACGAGACGCATGCTCAATACCAGAGCTCAGTCCAGCTTCCAAACGGGCGCGAAGTCGTGCCGGATAGTGAAGTGTTTTTGCCGCCGCCGACCCGCAGCAGCTTTATGGCGACGTGGCCGGGCGTAACTGGCGCGAGCGAGTACCTACTGGATGTCTCCACGAGCAGTTCATTCAGCAGTTTTGTGGATGGATATCACGACCTCGACGTTGGTGACGTAACCGGACGAGTGGTGACCGGATTAAGCCGGGGCACTACCTACTACTATCGGGTGCGTCCTTACGATCAGATGGGGCCTGACCGCTATTCAGAGACTATGGTAGCTACGACAGAGGCAACTACCGGGTTGATCATTCACGCAACGTTCGACAGCTCGATTACCGGCAACTCCAACTCGGCGGCCATCGAAGCGGCGATTAATCAAGCCATCTCGATTTGCGAATCGTTGTTCACTGATCTGGTCACGATCGAGATTCGGTTTCGCTATTCGACTACTGAACCGAACGGCGACCCGCTGCCGGCGGGTCGCGTTGCGCAAAGTAACTACGTTTATTACACGGTTGCCTGGAACACGTACATCGATGCATTACGGGCGGACGCAAGAACGGGGAACGACAATATCGCGAATGCGAGCCTGCCAGGGTCAGCGTTATCTACGAATATCCGGCCGGCCAGTGCGGCCGGGCGGGCTGTGGGTTTGGATACGCCGCCGGCGATGTTTGCAGACGGGACCGTCGGGACCGGCGGGCCGTACGACGGCATCGTTACGCTTAATTCCTCATCGCATTATCAGTTCACCCGGCCTCCGACCGGCGGTAACTACGATGGGCAGCGCTCGTTCGAACATGAAATGGACGAGGTCATGGGCCTGGGCTCGCATTTGAATCTCACTGGCAACGATCTTCGACCGCAGGACTTGTTCAGCTGGTCATCCAGCGGTCTTAGGAACACCACTTCTTCCGGCACCCGCTATTTTTCGATTAACGGCGGTGTCACTGATATCGTCAATTTCAATCAGGATATGCAGGGGGATTTCGGTGATTGGCTCAGCGAGGACTGCCCGCAGATGCATCCGTACGTGCAAAACGCGTTTGCCTGCACCGGACAATATTCCGATGTCACTGCCACATCGCCAGAAGGGATTGATCTGGATGTCATTGGTTACGATTTGCTGGGCAACCCGCCGCCTACGCCTACACCGTCGCCCACGCCTACACCGGGTGTCCCTCCGATTGTCGCGACTAATCCGGCAACGAACGTGGCCAGTTTTTCAGCTACGCTCAATGGCACGGTCAATCCAAACGGACTGATTAGCGCTGTCCATTTCGAGTATGGAAGTAGCGCCAACTATGGCTTCAGCACGGCAACTCAGAATTACCAAGGCGGCACGACGCAGAACGTCACGGCGAACCTCAGCAGCTTGACTGCCGGTGCGACGTATCATTTTCGAATCGTAGCCAGCAATGCTGCTGGAACGAGCTACGGCGCCGACAGGAGTTTTACCACGCCAGCGGCCAGGGCTGTGGTGGCCGACTTTAATGGAGATGGCTTTCCGGACCTTGTGCTTCAGCAAACGAGCCTGCATGAAACCGTCGTAGCGTACCTTAACAACACCGTTGTCATTGACGCCGGCTTCGGCCCGACCCTTCCCGCTGGGTGGCATTTAGCAGGTGCGGCTGATTTTGATGGTGACGGGAATACCGATTACGCCTTGTTCATTCCCGCGACCGGAGAAACGGTGATCGCGTATTTGTCAGGCCTGACGGTCATTAACGCCGCTTACGGTCCGACGGTGCCTCTTGGCTGGGAGCTGGTGACGGCGAAAGACTTTAACGGCGACGCTTACCCGGACTATGTGCTTTACAACGCCAGTACCGGGCGAAACGGCGATAGCCTATATGAACAACACAGTGGTCGTCGGCGCTGTCTACGGCCCGACTCTTCCCCCTGGCTGGAACTTGATAGACGTTGCGGATTTCGATAGAGATGGTCATCCGGATTATGCGTTGTTTAATCCCGGCACTGGCCAAACGATAATCGCCTACATGTCAGGACCAACAGTGATTGGAGCTGCATTCGGACCGACGCTTCCCCTCACATGGCCGTTAGTGGCTACAGCCGATTTTGATGGAGACGGATATCCGGATTACGTGCTCTACAACCCTGGCAGTGGTCAAACGGCGATCGCGTACCTCACTAACACTATCGTGGTCAACGCTGCCTTAGGCCTGACCGTACCAGCTGGATGGAGCTTGGTCGTCGCACCCTGACACGAATTTTCCGGTGAGCGCACGCGCCCTCGCAATCGCTGTCAGAGAGATTCAACCAATCAGAAACGAAGTCACGACGGCGGCATCGACGGCAGCGCAATCTGCGCTAACCGTTTAGGTGATGACGAAGGAAGAGATCGCCAGTGTTCTGGAGAAAATCGCAACGCTGCTCGAGCTCAAGAACGAAAATCCGTTCAAGGTCCGCGCCTATACCAACGCCGCGCGTGCGATCGAAACGTTCGGCGCAAACGTATCCAGCTTTCAGGACGCAGAAGCGGTGGCGAAAATTCCCGGGATTGGAAAGAGCATCGCGCTGAAAATCAAGGAGCTCACCGAAACCGGCTCGCTTGAGTATTTCCAGGAATTAAGCGCAGAATTTCCGCCGGGAATTCTGGAATTGTTTTCGTTGCCGGGGCTCGGGGCGAAAAAGATCAAGGCGCTCCATGACAAACTCGGGATCAGCTCGATCAAGCAGTTGCAAAAGGCGTGCGAACAGGGACGCGTCGCTGAATTGCCGGGCTTTGGGGAAGCAACGCAGCAAAAACTTTGCGACGTTATCGCGCGACGCGCGGCGCACACCGGTTCATTTCAGTTCGGCCAGGTCGCAGCCGACGCGGAATCGATGCGTGCCGATCTCGCGGCGCACGAGTCGGCATTGCAGGTTGATGTTGCCGGGAGTTATCGGCGACGAAAAGAAATTGTACACGATCTCGATTTGCTGGTGGCCACTAGCGAGCCGGAACGGATTACGAAATTTTTCGTTTCCCATCCGCTGGTTGAGTCCATCATCGCGCAAGGTCCGACTAAATCGAGCGTCCGGCTGCGTTCTGGCGTGCAATGTGATCTGCGAGTGGTTACAACGTCAGAATACCCGTTTGCGCTCGCTTATTTCACGGGGAACAAGGAACACAATATAGAGATGCGTAGCCGCGCGTTGCAACATGGTTGGACGCTCAACGAATACCGGCTCACTCTGGTTCCAGTAGATCCCAAATCGAGAAAGAAAAGACCGGCGAAGAAAATTCCAAACGTGCGCGATGAAGCCGATTTGTATGGCGCGGTCGATCTCGATTTCATTCCGCCGGAGCTGCGAGAGAACTGTGGCGAGTTTGAAGCGGCCGAACAACACTCGCTACCAAAATTGATCGAGAAGGAAAATCTTCGCGGCACGTTTCATTGCCACACAATTGCGAGCGACGGACACAATACGCTCGAAGAAATGGCGGAAGCCGCGCAGGAACTCGGCCTCGAATATCTGGGCATCGCCGATCACAGCCGTAGTTCCGTTCAAGCCCACGGCATCGATGCGGAAAAGTTACTCGAGCAGGTCACCGCGATTCGAAAGCTGAACCAGGAGTTCGACGGATTTCGACTGTTTGCTGGAATTGAATGCGACATTCTGCGCGACGGCTCGCTCGATTTTCCTGATGAAATTTTGTCGCAGCTTGACTATGTCGTGGCGTCAGTTCATTCCGTTTTCAATTTGAGCGGATCGGAAATGACGCAGCGCGTGATCCGTGCGCTGGAAAATCGATTCGTCACCATCCTCGCGCATCCGACCGGCCGCTTGCTCTTGAAGCGCGATCCGTACGAGATTGATATCCAGGCAGTGCTCGAGGTGGCGGCACGCACCGGCACATGGATCGAACTCAACGCGGCGCCAAAGCGACTCGATCTCGACTGGCGCTGGTGGCCACTAGCGAAACAAAAAGGCGTCAAATGTGTAATCAATCCAGACGCCCATCGCACCGAACGTTTACAGGATCTGTGGTTTGGCATCGGCATCGCGCGCAAAGGCTGGCTCACCAAAGAGGACGTAGTGAATTGTTTGCCACCGGGCAAAATCGAGAACGCGCTGCGCGCGAAACGCGAACGATAGGGCGCGATCGCCGAGCGCACCGCAACGCTGCCGCTGCCCGGAACACGCAGGCGCGGACGACAGCGGGCCGCGCAGGCTGGAAGCCTATGTTCCCACTTTCTCCCGTTGCGGCATAAACATGGTGAGGCATTTGCAGGCGCCGCCGGCCTTGATGAATTCGCTCATCGACAACGCGTGGCAACGGTAGCCGCGCTCTTGCAGCTTGCCCACAAGCTGCGGCGCGCCCTCAGGCAAAACGATGTCCCGCTCGAGAACCACCGCATTGCAAGAAAAGTGGACCGCTTCTTCCGGTGCGACATCGATTAAATCAGTCACGTGCTCCCGGATCGCGCGCTGCCCGTAGTCGTCGAAAGCATCTGGAAACCAGAACGCACCGCCGTCGGGTAGCGGGCAAAAGCACGTATCGAGGTGATAAAACCGGGGATCGACGAGTTCCAGAGAGATAGCAAGACAACCAAGCATTTCTGCGATGGCCCGGTGCGATTGAATGTCAGAGCGAAATTTGTAGCCGCAAAACAGCACATCGCTGCCAAAAAGCGCGTCACCTTCGCCTTCGAAGTTGAGCTTCTCCGGCAGCCAATCCACCACATAGCCGTGCTGCTGCATCCATTTCGCAAAGAGCGGCTGTTCGCCGGCGCGTTCTTTGTGACAAAAATTACTGGGTATGAATTTGCGACCAACAGTCAGCCCGGCATTGGCAGTGAAAACCATGTCGGGCAGCCGCGGCTGCGGTGTAATTAGATGAACCTTGCAATTCAATTTTGAAAGCATGGCGTACAATTGTTTCCACTGCTCTTGAGCAATCGGCGTGTCGGCCGCGCGAGCTACGCTCATCCACGGATTAATCTCGTACTCGATCCCGTAGTAATCGGGCGGACAAAGGAGCAGCTCTCGCATACGATTTTCAAACTATTCCCGACCGCGGGAATCAGTCAGGCAATCGACAAGTTCCCGGAGAAATGGTTCCACGTCCGTGATCATGCCGATTGATTGTAACGGCTGTTGTTCGACGACTCGCTCGACCGCCGAGGCATCGATATCTACGCACACGATTTTTACACTGGGCCCAAGCATGCTCACCACCGCGAGCGAATGCCGAATAGTCGCCAACAGCAAAGCGTGCGTCACGTCGGCAAGCTTTTCACGCATCATTTTCTGGGCCTCGATCGTGTCCGTTGCTGCGCCGGGAATCGATCCCTCGTCGCGAATCGAGCCAATGAGGACGAGATCTACATTGTTACGAACACAGGCGTGCAGTATGCCGCTGGTCAGAACATTTTTCTCAACAGCTGCTGCAATGCTGCCGGCTTCGCGAATGGCATTCACAGCGCGCATGAGATTCTCGCGTCCACCGCGCGCGAACGCCAAATCAAGACTGATGCCCAACGAGGTGCCGAACAACGCCCGTTCCACGTCGTAACCAGCAAATGGATTCCCGGCGAAAAGCCGAGCGACATATCCGGTTTCAATGAGGCGAACCAAATGCTGGCCGGCGCCAGTCCGCACAATCGCAGGGCCGGCGACAACTGCGATTTTGCGCTTCGCCTTGCGTACATGCCGCAGTTCGTCCGCCAATTCACGAATGATGGCCGATTTTGGCTCATCAGCATCGATGATCGTGTTGATGAACTGAAAAACATCCGTGCGAGACGTGGCGCGCTGCACGGGGACCACACGCACACCCTGGTGGCCGACGACAATCTCGTCGCTTTTGTGAACGTCGAAGAATTTGACGGCACGCGCGGCGCGTTTTTTCCGGTCAACCGCGATGGCCGTGTCCATCATCGTAGGGCGCACTTCGATCTCTTTACCGGCAACGCGGACGAACGTTTGCTGGTTCGTCATTACGTAGAACTCCGGCGGGAAAACGCCGTCTGCCGGCGCCGAAGCGAGTTGCGCATCTGCGCGTTCCGCCACTTCGGCTCCGTGCTGTCGCAGTCGAAGAATCAATTCGTCGAGCGCTTCGCTTGTCTCCGCCGAGACCTCGATGCGCGCAAAGCTTTGGTCGGCACGCTTTTGTCCGATTTTGATCTCGCCAATCTTGAAATTCGCGCCATGGGTCAAGATTTGATCGAGCACTTTCGGCAGGATCAGCGAATCGATGATATGACCGCGTAGCTCGATCGTCTCTGAAAACATCCCCAAAATTTAGCCAAGGAAGAGCACCGCGCCAGTAAACCAACCCCGTTAGAGTCATGCTTGTGCCAGAAGCCGAATCTGATAGACAGGTGTTTTGACATAAACGCCTGTTCAACACGAAGATATTGACATGGAGAAACCAACCGCACATGGACCTTCCCCCGGCCGCAAGGCTGTTCATGTGCTCGGGCCCAGATTGAATCGCAAGCCCAAGGCACCGCCGCCACTACCGTCGAAGAAGAAAACGCCGGGCCCGGATCGCACAGGTAATTGTTAGAACCGGAAATATGCGCAACGATTTACCCGCTCTCGCGGCCAAGATCAGCGAAGCACTTTCAAACCGGTCCGAGTATGTCGTCACCCAACCTGCTGAGCTGCGAGTTCTTCGCGAAATGTCAGGAGAAGAGGTCCGCGATTTTGCAAGGAGTCGTGGTTGGTGCATTATCCGCCGTCTCGGAGGGCGGCAAATCGAATTTTATAATGACGCAAGCCTACGCGGGGCATAGCCGGCTACAGTCTAGCTGGACAGCGGCGCTCACTTGGCTTACCAATGCTGGCGCGTCCCACAAATGGAAGCGGCGAAGATTTATTTCATTATTTTTGGCCTTCTGACGATCGCCGGTGGCGTTGTCGGCTACGTCAAAGCAGGCAGTGTGGCCTCGATCATTGCCGGCTCAATCACGGGCGTTTTGCTGCTCGTAGCGGCATTTATTATGCCCGAACACCGTGTTACGGGATTAGCGACTGCGCTGGTCGTCTCGCTTTTGCTGGCGGCATATTTCATCCGCAAATATTTGAGCACAGGCGCAGTCATGCCTGCAGGCATGATGTCGGCGCTGAGCATAATTGGAATTATTGCAGCCATCGTCGCCTGGGTAAAAAGGTAGTCGCGTGGGAAAAATTCGCCTTCGGACGTGGCGGCGGTTGGTGCTTGTTCTATTTGGCGTGCTTTTTGCCGCAATTGTTTATCGCTGGATCTCGCTCGAGCGACTGCAACGCGTCGTACCCACGGAGATATCCGGCACCCCTACGCCGGAACCAACAGCCACCCGTCCGCCGGTGATCACGGGAAAATTGGATACGGTAAAACTGTTCAACGGAATCACACTTCACTCCACAGTGGAGACGACTCCCGGAGCGGATGCCGCAACGGAACGCTCCCTGCCGGAGAGTTACGTGCTCGACCTGAAGCTGCTGGCGCGCGTCCCTTCCCCGAATAAATCCATAGAAGAACTGGCGAAAATCAGCCCGCAATTGCCAACGTTGTTGCCGGGTTTGGCGTCGATGCTGCCCGCCGACCCCGTTTCGCCGCTGTTTGCGCAGCTTTACGACACAAAAGTGCGAATGCTGCGCGAAAACCTTGGCCGTCTCGATTTGCTCTTGTCCCGGCATAACTTTTTCGATTGCCAAACCGTTCTGCAACTTCAGCATCCCCAAAGCCATCGAAAAGCGCTTCTGTTTCAGGCGGACATGGATGTGGACGCCGACGGCTCGGATGCGGACCGGCTGCCAGCCGGTACCGGCGCGCCGACGAATTTTAAGCCGGACACCAGCTATCGTTGGCAAAAGAAAACGGACGCGCCCAACCCGTACCTCGGTTCGACTGAAGAGCGATTGAAACGCGCGGAAGACGACTATGCGCTTGCGACCACCACACCCGCGCGCAAACGCGAGCTGCGCAACGCAATCGCAGAATTGCGAGCAGAAGTTGGCACACTGAAAAAGTTCAGTTTCCTGATCGGCGCGACCGATCCGTTCATCGTAGTTCCAGGCGCATTTACGCATGGCCAAGACGGAATTAAACCGGGCGATTACGCGCTCGTGGTTTTTGGCGACGCGATTTACCCGGTAATCGTCGGAGATGTCGGGCCCAACGACAAAGTTGGCGAAGCGTCGCTGCGCATCGCTAAAGAGCTCAACGCGCTTTCAACCGCCTACAACCGTCCCGTGAGCGACTTGAAGGTGACTTACATCATTTTCCCCGGAACGGCTGAAAAGCCTTTTGGTCCGCCTGATTTGGACAAAATCCAGTCTCGCTGCGAAACGCTGGTTAGAGAGATCGGCGGCGCGAGCGTGCCCTTGCACAAGTGGGAAAATATTATTCCGCCTTCGCCGACTCCCAGCCCAACTCCCAGCGCTACACCGTCAGCGAGCCCGGCGCCGTCTCCTTCAGTAGCGGGATCGCCCACGCCTTTTCCATCACCGGCCGCGACGTTTGCGTTCGGTCTTTCCAGCCCCGTTGCAACCGCATCGGCTGGCTCGACCTCCGCCACCGAGCGTTCGCCTGCGGCACCCCGAAATCCTCACAGCAGACACAAGCCGTGAATCCTGTTAAGCCGACTACGCGAGCACCTCGCTACAACGAGTGCCTGCATCTGATGCACACGTTGATGGAATATCGTCACCAATCTATTCATTCAGAGCTGCTAAAAATCCGCGACAAGTATTCCATGCTCCATCTCGATGCGCTCATTCTCGTTTATCACTTCGCAAAAATTTCCTCCGGCGCCATTCTCGAGATTGGCGCGTTTGTTGGCGGCGCAACGATTGCCGCAGCATTCGGTATCCGCGATTCAGGACAGAAGAAGAAACTGCTTACAATCGAACCCGGCGGAAGCGTGAAACACAAGCGGCTCGGCACGCGCGATGTTTTGCGTGACTTGCAACGCAATCTTGCCAAGGAGCATGTGGCGAACTTCGTGACTTTAATTAAAGGACACTCGTTTAAGCCAGAAACGATCTCCGCAGTCCGCCAGGCGCTCGGTCCGGATCAGATCGGCCTGGTGATCCTTGACGCCGATGGAGCCAAACGCCGAGATATTGATTCCTACCGCGACAAATTCACCGACGAATGTTGGATGGTCATCGACGATTACTACGGCGCTGATTCCAACGCAAAGATCACACCCAGCCGTGCCGACGTGGACGCATTAGTGGCGGCCGGTTTGTTAGGGCCGCTCGGGTTTTACGGTTGGAGCACCTGGGTAGGCCGCTGGTGCGGACGCCCTCCAGGGGTTGAAGCGTTGAGAGGTTGAAGCCTTCGACCTTTTTCTGTCATTTCGAGCACAGCGAAGAATCCCGCCGAACCGATTCGGTTGTGGGGATTGTTCTCGATTTGCTCGTTACACTTCTTCCGGGCCAACTACGAGATGGATCACGCCGCTAGGCGCAGAGATGAAGAAACCGTTGAAATCTTCCCGCAGTTGTTCGACTTCATCCCGTCGCGCGAGGCCGTGCACTTTCAGAAAAGACGCCGCTGCCTCGGTGTCGTTCGTTTCCAGTTCCAGCCAGATGTCGGGGTGACTCAGGTTCGGCACGCTGTCGATCCAAAGCCGATTTGGGCCGAATTGGAAAATGCAGCCGTCCTTTTCCTCCTCGATCAGAGGCAGCCCCAACGTGTCGCGATAAAAGGCAACCGTCTGTTCGTACGTATGGCTTGGACACTTGATGGCAATGTTCGCGCCGCCTGAAAACTGCGGCCCTTCGAGTTTGGCAACCACCTGGCGTCACTCTCCGTCGGTTCCGCCCGGCTCCGTCATTTTGATCGGATCCAGCGCCCGCTCGAGTTCGTCTTCGGGCAAGATTTTTTTCTCCCGCGCAATCTCGCGAACTGTTCGTCCCGTCTTGGCGCTTTCCTTGGCAATTTCGGCCGCGCGATCGTAACCAATCTTTGGCGAGAGGGACGTGACCATCGCCATCGAAAGCTCCACCAACTCCCGGCAACGCTCCTCGTTTGCCACGATGCCGCGCACGCATTTCTCGCAGAAAATATCGACTGCGTTGGCCAGCAACCGGATGGATTCCAACAGATCGTGCGCCATTACCGGCATCATCACGTTTAGCTCGAAGTTTCCATTCGCGCCGGCCCAAGTGATAGTCAGGTCATTGCCGATCACTTCCGCGCAAACCATCATGACGGATTCGCTCATCACCGGGTTGACCTTCCCGGGCATAATCGAACTGCCAGGTTGCGTGGCGGGCAATCGAATTTCGCCTATGCCGCAGCGCGGCCCACTACCGAGCCAGCGAATGTCGTTGGCGATTTTGAAGAGAGTTACAGCGATAGTTTTTAGCTGCCCGCTCGCTTCAACAACGGCGTCCTTGCCGCCCTGGGCTTCAAAATGATTTTTCGCCTCATAAAATGCGATCCCCGTGCGCTGCTCGATATGGTGCAGCGCCTTCTTCGGAAAATCGACATGGCGATTCAGGCCGGTGCCGACTGCTGTGCCGCCCAGCGCAACTTCGCGCAACGCTTCGATCGCTTTCTCCGCGCGCGCCTTCGCGTACGCAACCTGCTGGGCGTAGCCAGAGAATTCCTGGCCGAGCCGAACCGGTGTCGCGTCCATCAAGTGCGTCCGGCCAATCTTCATGACATGCCAGAATTCCTTCGCTTTTGCTTCGAGCGCGGCATGTAATTTTTGCAGAGCCGGGACCAAGTGGTTCTTTAATTGTTCGGCGGCGCTGACGTGAATCGCTGAAGGAATGACGTCGTTGCTCGACTGTCCCATGTTGACGTGATCGTTCGGATGCACCGGGTGATGCGATCCTATCGTTTTGCCCGCAAGTTGAGCGGACCGGTTCGCGATTACTTCATTTGCGTTCGTGTTGGTGCTTGTGCCCGAACCAGTCTGAAAAATATCGAGGGGAAAATGTTCGTCGAGCTTACCTTCAGCGACTTCTTCGGCCGCTTGCGCGATCAGCGCCGAGCGCTCAGCATCGAGCAAACCGAGATCGTGGTTCGCCTGCGCAGCGGCCCACTTTATTAAACCCAGCGCGCGAATGAATGGTCGCGAAAATCGATAACCGCTCACTGGAAAATTTAGAACCGCGCGGTGTGTGGAAGCGCCGTGAAGCGCATCCGAGGGCACGGTCATCTCGCCCATCGAATCTTTTTCGATTCGCGTCGGTTTTTCCGTCATGCCGAACGTTCTGCGCCAACGCCGGCCAATCGGGAACGGCTTTTCCGTTGCGTGGACATGCGCCCGCCGACTCGCTCTGAAGATGTTTTGTGAAAAACCGTGATGAACATTGGCGGGATATTCTGCAGGAAGTATTCCGATTCGGCGCTCTGGAAAACCGTGGCGTGCTGCCTCAATTCATTGGTGACCTGGTAAATGATGAACTTGCCTCCCTGCATTAGCGCGTCGTACGTCTTTCGCAGCAGCGCGCGCTTCTTATCGATCTTGAGAATGCTGAACGGGATGCCGGAGAGAATGTAATCGCACGAACTGAAACCGTGGCGTTTCAGCTCGTACGGGAGGGAGGCTGCATCACCATGGATCACATGGACGCGCGGATCATCGGCAAATTGCCGTTCCAGCGTGCGCGCGAGCGCCGCGTCGAGCTCAAACAAGAGCAGATGCGAATCTGGTGTCATCCTCCGCGCGATCTCACGAGAGTGGACGCCTTCGCCCGGGCCGTATTCCGCGATCACGCGCGGTTTGGTAAAATCCATTTTGCGCGCGACTCGTTCCACCAGCGCCTTGGAACTTGGAACAATCGACGCGATCTGGAATGGACTTTTCAGGAAACGTTTAAAAAATAATTTGCTCACGGGAGTCGAAACGTTCGCCTCAGGCGTTCCAATTGTCTAGTGTCGATCTATCTGTAATCAGTCACCTGATCAGCCTTCGCTGCCCTTGACTGACCCCTGATCGCTGATCATTTATGACTTCCATGCGCGGTTAGCTCAGTGGTAGAGCACTACCTTGACACGGTAGGGGTCAGAGGTTCGAACCCTCTATCGCGCACGAGCACAAGTCCCCGATATACGAGGGACTTGCGGCGAATCACCGATGAGCGCCTGATCGCAATGTAGCATTTTGGGGAGATCGGCGGTGAAGAAATGGGAGCAGCGCTTACGCGACGTTGCGTAGGCAGTTACGGAAAGTTGCATATCAGAATCGGGTCGTCTCAAGTTTCTCGATGAAATCATAGATTCGATTGCAATGTGGTCGGGTCGGAAAGAGTTCTTGTACCTGTACTCTTAGCGCTTCCGCTAAGTAGAGAAGTGCCTTGTCATCCACATACGAAAGACGCGCCTCGATTTTCGAGACACCGCTTCGGCTGATGTCGAAACCGGCGATCTGCAATTTCGCCGCGAGAATCGACTGTGACCAGCCCGAGAGCGTAGCGCCGGCGCCGTACTTGAGGGCCGATATTGTTTTTGTAGCGCATTAGGTCTCCTCGTTAGCGCTCTTTGGTTTTCGTCTCCGCAGTCAGAGCTCACGCGTGGCGAGCATTCGACCTGACAAAGTTCGATGAGTTGAGTCGCTGCGCGTCTCGGCAGTGCAGCCGCTACTTCGTCGCGAAAATCCGGGACGGGTTTCAAGTAATGGCGCGACTCGAAGGTCTCGTCCTCCGTGTTGACAAGCGACACGAGGGCGGGCGCCGGGAAATCGACACGCGCGATGCAACCGTCAGTCCCCGCAAGCGGTCCAGCGCGCACCGCCTCCGTCAGTAATCGTGAAGTCTTCCTTGTGACGTTGAGCTTCACGAATCAGATCTGCCTTCAGCGCTTTTAGGCGTTCGCCGTAGGTGGTGAGGGCGCGATGAAGCGATACGGCTTCGTTTACTAGTTTCTTCAATTGAGTTTCGGTCATAAACAGTGTGAGTTGAGGTTTCTTGCGGCGCTCGAACCACGTCTACGAAGTCCGTTTCCGCAAAGATGATCGCGGCGTCGATCTAATTTCCGATGTGCTGCCGTTTGGCGGCTTGTGGTACGGTGAGCCGCATGCGATTACCATTTCCTCTCTGGTCAGTTGGGCCATGTCTTCTCGTCTCGCCAGTTTACCTTTGCTTGGCAAAGAACGTTTGTTATTTCTGCTTGGGACCAACCACTTTTTGGACTAACGCCTCAAATCGCGGATCCCCACGGAGTGGATCGAGCCAAGGGTCAACTTTAATCAGGCTGATGCTTAGGCCGTCATGGTCGACGATAACTTGCTCTAACCAACGAACTGCTTCGTCGCGATTTCCCAGACTGAGGTAGAGGAAAGCACGGAAGTATGAGGGCACGTGTCGATGCTGGCTGAGTTCTTCCAGTTCAGCCAGTAGTCGCACGGCCGCATCCTTATCCCCTGACCTGGCTTTAGCAGATGCGAGCAGCACTCGAACATACAGATCGTCGCTCAACTGCTGTGCCTGTGTGTATTCAGCAATCGCGGCAGGCAAGTCGCCGTTTAGCTGGAGCGCCATGCCCAGATTATAATGTGCGTAATAAAACGTCGGATCAATCTCCAGCGTCTTTCGCAACTGCGCGATCGCCTCATCGTATCGATGCGCACAAAACAGATTCTGTCCCAGGTCTGCATTGATAATGGGCGAGAACGGATCAAGCTCAACGGCGCGTTTGCCCTCGGCGATCGCTTCCTCGAATCGGCCCAGGGCGAGGAGTGGACCGTTTCCATACCAATGGTGCGCTGTTGCGTAGTTGGGGTTTAGTGCGATCGCCCGCTGAAATTCCGATATTGAACCAGCCATATCGAGGTCACCGATGCTCAATATCAATGCCAACGCAGTATGCGCCTCCGCCAGCTTGTCATCCAGTTGAAGAGCCTTTACTGCGGCAGCCTTCGCTTTCGGGTAGGCATCCTGTGGTGCTGTCGCGGTATACGCTGGGAGGATAGCGTAAGCCTCCGCCAGACCAGCATAAGCCAGGGCATACTTTGGATCGCGCGCAATCGCCTGCTCATAAAATGCGATTGCCTTCGGGATGTTGTCCCCACTGCGTTTGCCCCAAAGCGATCGGCCTTTGAGATAAAACTCGTAGGCGGTCAAGTCGGTCGTCGGTTGGGCCGTTATCAGTTGCTTCTCCGCGCCGCTTAATTTCGCCTGCAGCGTGTCAGCGACCGTTGTCGCGATGTCGCTTTCAACCGCAAAAATGTCAGTAAGCTTGCGCTTGTAAATGTCTCCCCAGAGATGGGTGTCGTTCAGCGCGTTGATCAGCTGTACATTAACCCGCACCTGATCGGCCGATTTTTGGACGCTACCTTCGAGAACATTTGCCACCCCAAGTTGCTTGGCAATCTCGCGCAGATTGTCCGGCGCGCTTTTGTACTTCTGCGTGGAAGTGCGTGAGATGACCTTCAGGTCCGCGATCTTGGACAGGCGGGCCAGAATTTCATCCTGCATTCCCTCGGCAAGGTAGGCGTCCTCTCTGTCATTGCTCAAATTCTCAAATGGCAATACGGCGATTCCCGTTGATGGTTGGCGGCCCACCGCGCCGACTTTCCAGACGATCACGCCTACTGCTGACGCTAGGAGAACGGACATCACCACCAAGGCAGCAGCAGCTGGATTGCGGCGTATCCATTTTCTCCCGCGAGCGAGAACGCCCGTGCGGCGTGCGCGGATCGGTTCGTGTCTTAGCCAGTGTTCAAGGTCTTCCGCCAGCGCGAGTGCAGAAGAATAGCGACGCTCTGGATCTTTCTCGAGACACTTCAAACAGATCGTGGAAAGGTCACGATCCACTTTCGGATTTAAGAGGCGCGGTTGTCGCGGCTCCGCCTCCAACAATAAGCGGACTGTTTCAAAAGGCGTGCCGCCGATGAAAGGCGGTTGCCCCGCGAGCAGCTGATACAGTACCGCGCCTAGGCCGTAAACATCAGTTGCGCTGCTGAGATGCCCATTATTTGCATGGGCTTGTTCTGGCGCCATGTAGCTCGGCGTACCTGAAACCTCGATTGTACAGGTTGCATCGTTTTCCGTCTCAAGGAGCCGCGCCACACCGAAATCGGTCAAATGCGGTTCGCCTTTGGTATCGAGCAAAATATTCCCTGGCTTGATGTCTCTATGAATGATGCCGTGTTGGTGAGCATAATGAACCGTCCGCGCCAGCTTCGCGATCACTTCGGTAGCCTGGCGGGGCGACATCGGTTCGCGTGTAGCAATTTGATCGAGTCGACCTCCTTCGACTAATCCCATGCTAAAATAGCAGCGGCCCTTTCGTTGCCCGATTTCGTGGATTGGGACCACGAAGGGGTGGTTCAATCTGGCAGCAGCTTCTGCCTCAAGACGAAACCGTTTGAGATGTGCTTTGGTCCTCCCATTACTGATTCCGATGATCTTTATTGCAACAGTGCGGTTCAGACTCTTCTGTCTGGCACGATACACAACACCCTGTCCACCGCGGCCAATCTCCTCCAGTAGCTCATAATCATCGGACGCACTGAACAGTTCTGCGGCGTCGGGGGTGGAGGTGGAGTCGTTATCAGCTCCAAAATCCTTCGCGTTGGGGCCGCCTGCGGACTCCGTCAGAATGCTTAGGCCTGTATCAAAAAGGCAAACACTGCAAAGTCCCTGCGGTGCGGTGTCAAAGATCGTGTTCCCGCATTTACCGCAGACTCGGGCATTCGTTGTCTCGGCTCTCCTCATTTCGTCAGCTATTGTTTTGCAATACAGCGATAAAATGCCGCAACTCATCTTCAATCTCGGCAGGTTTGGCGACCGTCTCGGCAATCTCGTCGCGCAACAGAGCGCCATATCGATGACGGAGACGGTGAAACGCTTGTTTTACGGCGTTTTCGGTCATCCCCAACTCCTGGGCGATTTTGGCCTGCGAAGGCCGGTCCGGTTCACCGACAAGAAGTTGTTTCAATCGGTCGAATAACGCTGCGCTAGCCGCCATGCGATATTCTTCCGCGAGTTGGCCAAGCACCTGATCGAGCAGTGTCAGAGCCCATTCGCGCTCATAAATTCGATCGGCGGTCAAAGTGTCTAGCGGCTCAAGATGGGCATGCTCCCGTCCGACCAACTCTTCCAAACTCAGTGCCGGACGGCCGTGTCCGCGTTTGCCAGCCATTGCGCTACGGTGCGCGTTTGCGAGGAAATTCCTTACCGATGCCAAAAAGAACGAACGTAAACGTCCTTTCTCCGGCCCGACTGTATCCAAGCCTTTTCGCTCAAGCAGGAATGCAAAAAAACTTTGGGTAAGATCCTGTGCTTCCTCTGGGGTATGGCCTTGGCGCCGCACAAAGCCATAAATCGGCCACCAATAGTTGCGACACAGCTTTTCGAGCGCTTCGTGGGCCTCTGATGATTCGCCTCGGGCAGTTAGCACGAGGCTCCAATGCGTGGTGACAAATGCAGCGCCGTTTTGCCCGGTTTGGGAAAGCTGCCTGATTGGTCTCTTGGCAAAAGTCTCGATGGAGGGAGAGATTGCCAAAAGTTTGCTGTGCATTGGACCTAAAACCTAGAGTAGCTGATTTTTTTCCACTAGACAACGGGCCAGCTATCCTCCGTTCCATCTAACGTATATTTGGAGCAACCCCCCGGCGTCGGCTACGCATCCAGGCCCGCGTCGTCACAAAGCGCTGACGGCGCGGGCCCCGCGATGCTCAACTCAGCGCGCCGCCCGGGAATTGTGCGCCTTCATTTCCGTGCCCGCCGCTTTTGTCGGCGGTGTGCCTCTGACGCGAGCTATGAATCCGTGGGCAATGCCCGGCATTGAAGGATCGGCGTAACGACCAGTGATATTCCCCTGCGAACTGATTCCGTTAAGCGATGTAAAGGTTGACCCGGGAACATCGAAAGTGAAGAAATTGTTTGGCGCGGTAAAGAAGAGTCCATGAGTCACGCCTGAGCTGTCCGCATATCTGCCCACCACCCAGTCTTTATTGTTATCTCCAAACAGGATTGTCCCAACGGAACCCGGAGGATCGATCGGGAAGTGCAGCGCCCCATTTTTGTCCCGGTAGTAGCCGTGAGGGATTCCTGAGGTGTCTATATAGTATCCCACCACCAACTTTTTGTTATTATTGATGTCGTAAGCAAGGGTCTGGAAAGCTCCCGGGACGCCAAACGACGTTAAGGTTCCGTGAACGCTGATGAACGCCTGCAAGGTCCCGCTGCTGTCATCACCGCCGGCAAAGTCGCCGGGATCGTTTATCCCAAGCACAAGGGTGGTGGCCGCGCCGGGAACATCGTATTCTGTGAAGGTGCCGCCCGACAGGAAAAACGAGTGAAGGTTGCCATCGCTGATGGCGTAGTCACCGACTACAGTGCCTGAGTTATTGATGCCTCGTCCTTCGGTAAAACCCACGGTATCGTTAGGGTCGACGATCGGCGCGCTAAAGCTACCATCGCTGAACCGGACAAAACCGCGCACCACCCCGCTCGAATCGATGAACTCGCCAACGATGTCGCCTCTTTCGTTAATCTTTTGCGGCGAGGTGGTCACAACTCCGGTCCCGGGATAATCAAAAGTCGTGACCACTTCGATAGAGCCCGAGTTCGCTGCTTGCTGAGCGAAGGTCCCCATCAATGGGAACACGAATAGAACTGCCAGAATGCTGATAAATATCTGTTTTGGTTTCATGATGTTTATTGTCTCCTTAATTGAATTTTCCAAACGTGTACAAAACGAAATTTCGGCAAAGGTTATGCCGAAACCGCAAAATTTTACCGCGGATTTTGCGGAACACCGAAGGTGTCGTGTGCCCAAACACCGCAATGAAACGCTTTCCGTCGCCGCGAAGTGCGTCAAAAATCGGGATCGTTCGCCGTTGGAATCAACGGCTGATACGCAAATTTCGCCACAGCGCTTCCCTCCGGCCCTAACAACGACCGCGAGAGCTAGAAATTGGACGGGGACTTTACCCAGCCGGTGTCAATGAATAAGCACGGTGTTCCCCTCGGGGCACCGCAAATAGCGGACAGCCGCTTGTCCGTCCGTTCCTTTTCTTAGGAGTGTGGGCGGACGAACGGTTCAAAATGCCAACGGCCTTGCCAGCCTCACAGGTTCGCGCCAGAATCGCTTTGATTGCCGGATGGCAAATGGATCCGGCCAGTATGTCACCAACGATTCCTGCGAACGTTGATCTGCGTGAGAGCTATACGCGCCAGGGTCGCCGACTAGAGTATTTCACGCGTGGTTGGAACCTCACCGAAGCAGTTGTTGGTATGGGTGCGGGTCTCATACCTGGCAGCATCGCGCTCGTTGGTTTCGGCGTGGATTCGATTACTGAGAGTTTTTCCGGTGCGAGCCTGCTATGGCGATTGCAATCGCACGAGACGGGGGAAAAACGCGAGCAGCTGATCCCGCGAATTCTGCCTTTGAGCACGCATGCATTCTCCGCACACGCGGCTGCTCACCGGCTCCCCACGCAGCGCAATTGTGAACCGGGTCTCCAAGAAGCCGTGATGTTCCGGCTCGCCGACTGTAGCATTTCACTGTAGCAATTTGCTAATTTGCATGGATCGGTATGGAGCCATATGGAGCTACTTACCTAGGCAATGTTGCGCGTCCGGAGGCTCGGATCATCTTGACACGGTAGGGTTAGAGGTTCGAACCCTCTATCGCGCACCAGCTATTTACGATGAATCACATCTCTTCAAATCTCAACAGGGCGATTGATGAGTCAGTCCGGATGCTGGAATCGCTGAAGGACGTTGAGCCGCAAGTCAGCAGAGCCGGAGATTTAATCGGGGAATGTTTCCGCACCGGAAACAAATTGCTGATGTGCGGCAACGGCGGCAGCGCGGCCGACGCGTCGCATTTTGCAACGGAGCTTGTGGTGCGTTTTACCAAAGACCGGCGCGCTCTTCCAGCGATTTGTCTCGCAAGCGATAGCGGAATTCTCACCGCCGCCGGAAACGATTATGGATTCGATAGAATTTTTGCGCGCCAGGTGGCGGCGTTCGGCCAGGCGGGCGATGTGCTTATTTGCTTCACGACTTCCGGCAACTCCAAAAATGTGCTTCTCGCCTTGGAAGAAGCGAAAGCGCGTAAACTAAAAACGATCGCGTTCCTCGGGCGCGATGGCGGATCGACAAAAGGCATCTCAGATATCGATCTTTTGGTCAAAGAGAACTCAACAGCCAGGATCCAGGAAGGGCACCAGCTATTGATTCACGTGCTGTGCGAGATAATCGAAGAGCGGATCAACGACTGACGGCTTTGTAGCCGTTTTAGGTGGGCGGCTGCCCAAGTCGTCGTCCCTTGTTCACTGCGATTTTTTTAGCAAGCGTTCCCGCTCTCGATTCAACTGCTGCCGCTCACTCGCCGTCAGGCTTCCAATTCCGAACTTGGAAATCTTGTCAAGGATCGGATCAATCGACCCACACACGTCATCCGGTTCCGTGCGGCCATTGCCGGCACGCGGTCGCGGCTTGGGAAGGACATGGTATTTCGGCCGCGGAGCAAACCGCTCCTTCACGGCGTTCCACCAGGCGAGCTCCGGACCAGCGCCATTTAATTCAACAAAAAGGAACGCGGCGCCAATGCTCGTCCAGACCACGACCAAATCGTTCCACGCGTGATAGGCAAGCAATTGAAGCGTATAAACGGCAGCGAGGATCAATGCGACCCACTTGGCCTTGGATCCGCAGCAACAGTTCGACTCGCGGATAAATAGTGGCGAACGCAACGAAAATGCCAAAGTGCAAGGCTGATGCAACCGGAACGGAAGAGACAGCACTGAACGTTGCCAGATTCCCCAGATCGTAAGCAACGACGGTCGGCGTGATCAGCAAAACACATAAAGCGCAATGTAAGCACGCCGCCCAATAAATCGCTCGACTTCCCGACCAAACACGAACAGCATGTACATTTCGACCGCGAACCACAGGAGCGCGTTTGGCCCGTGCACGAATGCATACGTGAAAAGACGCCACACCTGGCCAGACCAGACCCCCGCACTATCGAATAGTAAATAGGCTAAAATGGAATGCGCTCCGATCGCGACTAGAATAGCTGTTAGAATCGCGGCTGCGACATGCAGCCCCACGAGCATCGTGGTCACATCGACGGGATAGCGACCCATCCACGCAACCGGCCGATAGTCATCGGAGGTGGTGACCCCGAACATAGTTTTAATTAATGCCGCGCCTTGTCGTTGCGCAAGCGTGATTCCTTACATCGCAGCCAATGGTTCAACGATTCAACGTGGCGAAACCAGCGTTCCTAGTTAAAGTGGACAGTTTCGTTCGATGAAAAATCTCGCGTCCGCCATCTTCCCGCCCAGAGGGGTCGGTGATGCAAAGCCTCGCAACGCAGCCGTGCTCGATTGGGTACAGGAGACCGCGACGCTGACCGAACCTGAAAACATTTTCTGGTGCGACGGCTCGGACCGCGAGAATGAATTTTTGATCGTTGAGTCGCTTAAGCAAAACGTGCTGATTGAGCTGAACAAAAATAAAGTTCCTCGCTCTTATCTGCATCGCTCCAATCCGAACGATGTCGCCCGCGTGGAGCAATTCACGTTTGTCTGCACGCCAACAAAAGAGGAAGCCGGACCGACCAATAACTGGTCTGAGCCGGCAGAGACGTATGCGAAACTCCGGGGGCTACTCAAGGGCGCCATGCGCGGGCGCACGATGTTCGTCATTCCCTATATGATGGGCCCGGCGGATTCACCGCTAAGCAAGATCGGCTTCGAGATCACCGATTCCAAATACGTCGTTCTCAGCATGAGAATAATGACGCGAATGGGCGAAATCGCGCTTAAACGCCTCGGCAACGATTCGCACGCGGAATGGAACCGCGGCGTACATTCGTTACTGGACGTCAATCCTAAGCGCCGGTTCATCTGTCATTTTCCGCAGGACAATACGATTATTTCGGTCGGCTCCGGTTACGGCGGCAACGTTTTGTTAAGCAAAAAATGTCTCGCCTTGCGCATCGGTTCGTATCTGGCGCGCACGCAAGGCTGGATGGCTGAACACATGCTGATTCTCGGCGTGGAATCGCCTGAAGGGCGCAAACATTACGTAGCGGCCGCGTTCCCCAGCGCGTGCGGTAAGACTAATTTCGCGATGCTCATTCCGCCTCCGCATTTCAAGGGCTGGAAAATAACGACGGTGGGCGACGACATCGGCTGGATGCGCATTCGCGACGGACGGTTGTACGCGGTCAATCCCGAAAACGGTTACTTCGGCGTTGTGCCCGGTACGAGCTACAAATCGAATCCCAACGCGATGCGATCGATCGCGCATGACACAATTTACACAAACGTGGCGCTCACCGACGACGGTGACGTGTGGTGGGAGGGTAAAGATTACCCGCCGCCGGCGCATGCGTTCGACTGGCATGGAGACGATTGGACGCCGGGATCAAGAGAAAAAGCGGCGCACCCCAATAGCCGCTTCACCACGCCGATGCGCAACAACCCCGCACTCGACGCCGACTTCGAGAAAGGCGAAGGCGTGCCGATCAGCGCGATCATTTTCGGGGGCCGCCGCAGTGATACTGTGCCGCTGGTTTATCAGGCGTTTGATTGGAATCATGGCGTTTATTTAGGCGCCACAATGGCTTCGGAAACAACCGCAGCAGCCGCGGGTGCCGTGGGACGAGTGCGACGCGATCCCATGGCAATGCTGCCGTTCTGCGGATACAACATCGGCGATTATTTTGAGCACTGGCTCGACATAGGAAAGCGCCTCGCCGATCCGCCGCTCATCTTCAATGCGAATTGGTTTCGCAAAGGCGTGGACGGAAGATTTCTCTGGCCGGGATTTGGCGAAAACATGCGCGTGCTCAAGTGGATCATCGATCGATGCGAGGCGAACGGCGGCGCGGTCAAATCACCCATAGGCTGGCTGCCCAGTCCCCATGATCTCGATCTTGCACAGCTCGACATCGATCACAACGCCGTTGACGAACTCCTCGGGCTCGATCACCAAGAATGGCAGAAGGAGATCGCCGCGCATAAGGAGTTTTTCGATTCGTTAGGCGGCATTGTCCCTGCAGAGTTGCACAAACAGTGCGAGCAACTCGCCGCGCGGTTTAAACTGTAGTCGGCCGCCGGCGGCAAATCGCGACGCCCCTGTCGGAGTAAAATTGCTCTTAGGTGCCGCGTACCATTGCCAATGCCTTCCTGAAGAAAACTCAACGAAGAGAATTGGCCTTTAGGTATAGTTCGAATATTACGGCTACGCCATGGCGCGGCTGATGGCCCAGGCAACTTCTTTCCCCGTAACAAAGCCGTGCGCGTCGCCGCCGTTTGGGTCGATGATGTATTTGCTGCTTTCCAAATTGTGAAAACGTCCGAACTGCCAGGTATAACCGCCGCCGACCGGCAGCAACCGGTCAACGCCCGGAACAACTTCGCCCGGCTCCATCTTCTGCGCCCCATTTCGCCCTAGTCCGCCGAATTTATCATTCGCGTCGCCAAAAGCCGACGCCACCGCGCCGGACAACCGCGAAGCAACCGGATAAGCGATGCCTACAGCACGATCATTTGGGGTGTAAGTAACAAGGATCGGACCCTTAATGCGGTGATTATCCACTACGCTGCGAAAAAACCCGTTCATAGATTTCGAGAAGCCGTTGTGTGAGAAAGCGGTCTGCAAGAGCGACATGCTTTGTAACTTATCTGTCGTGGATGCCGCTGCTGCCGCAGTCGCGACACGACCGCCAAAGCTATGGCCTACCAGATGAATCCGCTGAACCCTGGCTGCCAGCCGATCGAGCAATGGTCCAACGCCTTTTTGCCCCACTGTTCCAGCGCGCTTTTTCATTTCGTAATAGGCCATATAATTTAGGAACCGAATCGCGCCGGCTTTGATTCCAGAAAAAATGTCACCCAATCCCGCTGCGCCCCCCGCTGGCGTAATTGTCGGATGAGCGGTAATCGATGCGCCGCCGCCGCCACCTCCCGTCCCCGAAGAGACCAACGGCGTCGGCATTTTTAATTTCTCCAGCATCACCGAACCATCGAGCTTGAAAAAGAGCGCGGAATTGTCTTCCTCATTCGCGGCACTCTGATCGAGCAAACTCCGCAGATCGTCCACGAATTTGCGCCGTGCAGCCAGATCACTCTCCAGCTTGCCGATTTGTTTCTTCGCGGCTGTGATCTTTTTCGCCGCTTTTTTATCGAACATTGCTGCGATGAGATCGAGCTTGGCCCTGATTGTTTCGTCCGCTGCGGCGGAGCTCGTCCCAAATCCCGCTCCGGCGCCTCGGGCTTGTTCCACTACAGCGGCCTCGACGACATCAGTGAATTTCTTCGAGGGCCAAATGACCCCCAAAATTGCGACCTTCTTGTTCTGAAGCTGATCCGATGCGACGTCTGCAAAGTTGCTGAACAAATCCATATAAAGCCGCTCTGCCTGTTCCTCGGTGTTATTCCATCCGTGCGACGCGACGATAAGATCCGTTGTTCCTGCGGGCGGCGTGACTTCTTGTTTGTTTAAGGCAGCACCGTTTTTATCGAAGCATGCAGCCAGATATGGTATGCCGACGATGTTATTCATAAGTTCCATTCCATACGTATTCACACAGACTGGATGGCGCGCATGAGATCAACCAATCCCGCTCCTTGAAAAGAGCGCTCCCGTTTCAAGTCGGTCGCTGCGCCAAGAAAAATCTCCTTTACTCGTTCCGGTTCGCCGACGAATTCCCGCCGGACGGAAAGGAATGCTGCAATAACCCCGCTGACATGCGGTGCCGCCATGCTAGTTCCGCTGTTCTCCACGTATTCACAATGTTTTCCCTCTGCCCGATCCATTAACAACTTTCCTGTGGCGGCAGAGAGGATTTTCTCACCTGGAGCGACAACGTCAGGCTTCATTCTTCCATCGCCTGTGGGGCCTTTTGAGGAAAAATACGAAACCCCATAAACATGCGGCATCTCGCGGTGCGTCGAGCCCACCGTGATGGCGAGCTGCGCGTTGCCAGGATCGTTAATTGTAACTTGCATCCCCGCATTCGTCGTCCGCTGCTGGGCTGCCAGCGCGCCATAGCCGGTATTGCCCGCGGCCACTACAACCACCACGCCCGATCGCACAAGGCGATTGATCTCAACGCACAGAGGACTCTGGCCACAGGCAAACCACTCCGGATCGAAATCATATCCGAGGCTGATGTTAACTCCGTGGATCAAATTCAGACGCCCGTGGCCGTTCGTTTCCTGCACATGCGCGATTGCAGCAATCAAATTGCTGACCTCACCGTTACCTTCATCGTCAAGCACCTTCAGACTAACGAGGCGGCAACGTGGCGCCATCCCGCGAATCGAATTGAGCGCAACCTCATGAGTCTCTACCGTCGCCGAATCTCCCGTTTCATAACCTTTAACCGAGCGTGTTATGGCGCGCATCTTTTGCGCCTGCGCCCGGGTGCCATCGGCTTGTTGCTCTCCTGCCACAATTCCCGCCACGTGTGTGCCGTGCCCAAAGCGGTCAATTAACGCAGCGTTACGGCCTTTCGGGACATTGGGCGAATCAGTAAAATCTGCGTGGAGCGGTGAAGCAGGGTCCACGTTCCTGTGCCGCGCAAAGTGTGGATGGTTAGCATCGATGCCGGAGTCCATTATCGCCCAAGTAATATTAACCCCGTGCGCGCAGAACGAGGTTTGCGCCGCATCCGCTTTCACGGTGGCGAGCGATTTTGTAATGCACGGTGAGATCTGGAAATCGGGCCAGATACGGTAGATGGCACGAAAACGATACGGTGTTGCCGTATCCGTCTGCGCCAACGCTCTTCCGCGTTTCTTCGGTTTGCGGGTTCTTTTCGCCGCCTTCGCTTCTTTGCCGTCGCGCTCTACATCGAGTCGGACGACTTCGCGAATTACTTTTCCGCTGAGATGGGCGAAAATGTATTGGTTAGTTAAGTCCGACTTCTTCTCTCGGACCCCTTGCTTTTCGTCCGCAGGTGCAACCATCGCGACCGCGCTTTTGATAGCATCCCGAATCCAGTTTCGCCCCGCGTCACGCCCCGCTTGGTAATCAAGATTCGGATCGATTATGACGGCATGAACTTCATTCTCGTCTTTCCTGATTTCCTCAAGCAGCGGAATCGCAATAACGCTGCGATCGAGAATCCGCGGATCAAACCGCTTTATTCCACCTTTCTCCTGCCGATCAGATGCAGCCATAGGATTGACGCGACGGCGTCGAGAAGCGCAGTACAACAAAGTGGCATCGTTACGTCAAGGATGGTTCAATGGAACGTACGCGGAGTGTCTTAACTAAAACAATTTGCTCACACCCGCATCCGGGACCTTGATCGGATCTATGCCAGCACAGCTGATTGCTTCAATCGCTCGGCCATATCTGCCGCATGTAATGACTGAATCAATTCATCGAGGTCGCCGTCCATTACCCGGTCGAGATTGTAAAGGGTCAAACCGATGCGATGGTCCGTGACGCGGTTCTGCGGAAAATTGTAGGTGCGAATTTTTTCTTCCCGTCCGCCTGTGCCAATCTGACCGCGGCGTTGCGCACTGTATTTCTCCGCTTCCTCGCGCTGCCGGCGCTCCAGCAAGCGCGCGCGCAAGATTGATAACGCGCGTTCCTTGTTTTTGATCTGGCTACGACCGTCCTGGCAGCGAACAATCATGCCGGTGGGCATATGCATCACTTGCACCGCCGAATCGGTCGTATTCACACCTTGTCCGCCGGGACCGCCCGCGCGCGAGACTTCGATGCGTAAATCTTCCGGTCTCAATTCAACATCGACATCTTCTGCCTCGGGCAAGACCGCTACGGTCGCCGTGGATGTATGAATCCGGCCCTGTGCCTCGGTTGCGGGCACGCGCTGCACGCGGTGCACGCCGCTCTCGTAACGAAGCTTTCGAAAAACCGATTCGCCCGAAATTCGGAAGATTGCTTCTTTAAATCCGCCAAACTCTGAAGGACTTGACTCGAGGTCCTCAGTTTTCAGTCGCGCAGACTCCGCATAGCGATGGTACATTCGGTAAAGATCAGCGGCGAAGATGGCTGCTTCGTTGCCGCCTGTTCCAGCGCGGATTTCTACAATCGCGTCGCGCTCTTCCGTTTCGTCCACTGGCAGCAGGGCGATCTGAACATCGCGTTCAAGATCGGCCACGCGTTTTTCGAGTTCCGGAATCTCATCGTCAGCCATGGCCGCGATCTCAACATCACGCGACGTCGCCAGCTCGCGGTTGTCGTCCAAGTGCCTACGGGCTGTCTCGAGTGCGCCCCATTTTTCGAGCAAATCCTTCAGATTCGAGCGTTCGCGCATGATTTCCTCGGCGCGCTTCCGATTATCGAATAGCCGCGGATCCGCGATCTCACTCTCAAGTTGTTCGAACCGTTCGCGTTTGCGTTGGATAAGAGAATTTAAGTCCATCACTGTCTTGCGATCGCCGATCGCACCTCGGTACAGCCGGGGGTCGCCGCCGCCGGCTATAATTCAGCTAAGCTTTCTTCCCGGCGCGAGCGGCTTTGGTGCTGCCGTAGCGCCGGGCAAATTTCTCGACGCGCCCCGCCGTATCGACAAACTTTTGTTCGCCGGTGAAAAAGGGATGACAAGCGGCGCAAATGCCGATCTTAATATCGCGATGCGTGGAACGGGTGTGATACACCGTGCCGCATGCGCACACCATATCAGTCTCGTAGTATTCTGGATGAATGCCTGCTTTCATCTTTTTAATGGAGCGCGAAATGTATCCGCGCACGGCGATTGCTGCAAGCGATGAAATCGAACGATCCACTGCTGATCGCGTGGCAGACGACGTTGTCACGCAAAGATAATCGCGCTGCGGTTTTCGATCCGAACGGCAAAATCGTGCGCAGCTTCCGTGACATTGAAGAGCGCGCGCGCGCTTTCGAAGCGAAAATCAATACGTTGTCTGCGGGCGCGGTCATTGCGGTGCAAATTGGAAATCACGAGGATTGGCCATCCGTCTTCATCGCATGCGTGCGCAAGCAGCTCGTTGTTCTCCCTCTCGACCAATCCATCAGGGACCAACAGCGCGACGCTGCGATGAAGATTTGCGGAGCGAGCGCTGTAATCTCCGCCGTCTTTGGCGGTAATTCTCTCGAGATTGTTCGGCTGAAGACTCCGAAAGATCGCGGACAAGCAGCCGACGCTACAACAGATTGGGGTCCAAATGCGCCCGCGGTTCTGAAACTTACGTCCGGCACAACAGCCGCACCCCGCGCGATTCGATTTCGCAGTGATCAGCTTTTGACCGATTGCAATCAGATTTGCGAAACAATGGGCATTTCAGATGGCGATCTAAATTTTGGCGTGATCCCGATTCCCCACTCCTATGGTTTTACCAATTTGCTTACGCCATTGATCGCGCGCGGTGTGCCGAGCGTGGTGAGCCGGGACAGAACACCGCGAGCGGTTCTTGCTGATCTTGGGAGTACCGGCGCGACGGTTTTTCCTGGCACTCCAGTTTTCTACCAGGCGTTTTGCGACATGGATGATATCCCTCCGCTACCAAAACTTCGACTGTGCATTTCGGCCGGCGCACCGCTTGCCGGCGGGGTCGCCAGAAAGTTTTTCGAGAAATTTAAGAAACCGATCCATTCGTTTTACGGCGCGTCGGAGTGCGGCGGAATCTGCTACGACCGCGACGGCACGACCTTCGAAGACGGGCTGGTGGGCCAGCCAATGGAGGGCGTTGAAATTGAGCTTGTCGACCCAACGGCGTCCGCAAGCCAGATCAGCGTTCGCAGCGAAGCAGTGAGTGACGGCTATTTTCCCGAGCCGGAGGAGGAAAAGCTGGGAAATGGAATTTTCATTCCCGATGATCTGCTGACGCGGCATAATTCGGCGCTCAGGATCGTGGGCCGGGTTTCCGATGTGATTAACATCGCCGGAAAAAAAGTGAATCCGGCGGAAATCGAAGCGCATTTGCTGCGTTTTGAGGGTGTTCGCCAAGCGGTCGTGTTTGGTTGTCCTACAGGCGGAGGATTACGAAACGAAGAAGTGGCAGCATGTGTGGTCGCGTCGTCGCAAGTAACCCAAAACGATCTTTTACGATTTTGCCGCACGGCTTTAAGCCCCTGGCAAGTGCCGAAGCGAATCTTCATCGTCGACTCACTTCCGATCAACGAGCGCGGCAAGATAAGCAGACGCGGGCTGGCACGACGATTCTCCCGACGGGGTGAGACTTCCCCGTTGCGAACATTGGGTTCTTGATTCAGCCTTGATATGGCGTTTGGTACGACGACAGAAGAATTACGTCGATAGCAGCCGGAAAACCCAAGGTAATAGAAGCCCAAATGGAACCTTCCAACAGCGAAGATCGCGATCAGATCGATCGGCCACCCGTTCGGCAGGAAGAGGAATCTGTGGGGGAGCCGAACACGAACCCTGAAGCTTTCCAGCCCGACGATTGGTGGCGCGCGTCGCCGCCTGCCTCGGATTGGGCTGAACCGATTGCCGATGTTGCGACTACTGGAGTCGCGCGGGCGGGAGATTCGAGAACGGCTGATGTCTATTTTTGCGGACGCACGAATCTATTTCCGTTGAACCTTGCAATACGAGCAATTGGAAAAGAAAACCTGACCGGCTTGCTGCGAGCGTCCTGGGATCGGGAGCCTGTCGATGTTCTCGCGCGGGACGGCGAGATCGTTTTATCCACAATCCGGGATCCTGATCTTTATTGTCCGGACACTCCGGCTATTCTCGCCAGCGTGGATCCGGAGGCGATTGCTAATGCTCGCGACCAGCAGAAAGAAAACGGAACTCCCTTTCTGCTCACTCTTGCCCGGAACGAATCGATCGAGCGGCAGCCGGCGTTCGATTTGATGCGGCATTATGGCCAAAGGGTCTTCTCTCAATTGTGGTCTGCCCCAAATGTGTGGATCATGTTTGAAAAGGATGCCGACCTGTTGAGCGGATTCGGCGATGTCACGGGTGATCCGGATGTGGACGACTGGTCACTGGAAACGTTGCGACTGGTCCAAGACTTGGACCAACCTGCAAGGTTCGATCCGGCGTCCATTCCGGCTTTCACAAGAGAAGGGTTCGATCGTGTGCAGAAGTTGAAGCTGACTTCGGATGAGGCGCAGTTCGCCTCGCACTTCAATGGCGCCCGGTCTGTGCAACAGATCGCAAAAAATCTGCGACTCGATCTCAAATCTGCCCGGCAACTGCTCTTCCGATTCGTTGCCCTTGAAATAGTAGAGTGCTGGCCTGGCGCCACGGTTGCAAAATCCGAACCGAAGGGTGGTTTCGGGCGATTGTTCGGGCGCGGTCGATGACCTCGTGCATTCCCGACGTCGCGCGCCCATGAGGAGAAGAATCCTCGTCGTGGATATCGGCGGGACGTTTGTCAAACTGCTCATGTCGAAGCGGGTCGAACGCGAATTTCCTTCCGGTCCACGAATGACTCCAAAACAGTTCGTCGCCAGACTAAAAGAGACCGTGCGCGGCTGGAAATTTGATGTCGCGTCGATTGGTTTTCCGGCGCCCGTGCGCAAAGGGTGTGTTCTGCGGAACCCGAAGCATCTGGGCAAAGACTGGGTTAATTTCAATTTTGCGCGGGCACTCGGAATACCCGTGTGCATCGTCAACGATGCAGCCATGCAAGCGCTAGGCAGCTATCTCGGCGGGCGGATGCTGTTTCTTGGCCTGGGAACGGGACTCGGATCGGCGCTGGTCTGGGACAAGATTCTTATGTCACTCGAGTTGGGCGATCTCCCATATCCAAACGGAAGGATCATTGAGAACAATCTCGGTATCCCCGGCCTGGCGACGCTAGGCAAGAAGAGGTGGAAACGCGAAGTGTCTTACGCAGTCAGCCAATTAAAGCGAGCATTCATTGCCGATTACGTCGTTCTTGGCGGTGGATTAGTGCATCGGTTCGGCCAGTTACCACACGGAATCCTGCGCGGCCAAAACGAAAATGCATTTCTCGGCGGACGCCGTTTGTGGGAAGCAAAAAGAAATTCGCGCGAGCTGAAGTGGCTCGTTTTGTAGCGCAAAACCGGCTTGAACATTTATCGGTCGTCCTTGTGATCTAATCCGAAGGGAAAACGAGGCGAACGTACGTCTGGTCTTGAGCCTCGAGTTTGCGTTTGGGATGCAGACGCAGAATGGGAATAGTGAAGGATCCGCCCCGCTGCGAATAAACTTGACTCAATCCAGCGTCGTCACCACGATGGCCCGCCCAAGCAAAGCGAAAAATATGAAGAATTACAATCATCTCGTTATTTCGGGTCTATGCGTCGGCCTGGTTGCGATCCTGCCACAGATTACGTTTGCTCAAAAGGGGACGGCGACGTCAAAGGCTCAAGCGATAGCACAACAACTTAACCTCACGCCACCACAGAAGGAGAAGGTGCTGCCGATTCTCATCGACGAAGGACCAAAAGTGCAGGCAATCAAGAACGATAATTCGCTCTCGAAAGTTCAGAAAATACAACAAATCAAAGCCATTCATCACAAGACCGATCCTCAAATGAAGGCGATTCTTTCGCCCGAGCAGTACCAAAAACTCCAGGCGATTCGGCAACAGACAATCCGCGAGGCCCTGCAAACCCAGTTCGGGGGCTAGGTGACGCCCACAGATCGGTGCTGATCGGTGACACAGAGTGCGGCTGTTGACGCGCATTCTGGGCGGAAAGAACAAACTGCGATTGTTGCGAGTGGCATTGGATTCCTTTGCGATCCGTGCTCAGTGAAGAGTTGTATATCACAACTGCATTGCCCGAATGTCTGATCCCCGATCACAGATTACCGATCAGTTCGCGAAGCTCTGCGACATTGTCGCCAAGCTACGCAGTCCCGACGGTTGCCCATGGGATCGTGAGCAGACGAATCAGTCGTTACTGCCGGCATTGATCGAGGAGGCATACGAAGTCGGCGAGGCCGCACGCGCAGACGACGATACGCATTTTTGCGAGGAACTTGGCGATGTTTTGCTGCTGATCGTTATGCACGCCGAGATCGCGCGCGAAGCAGGTCGCTTCAACATCGACGAGGTGATTGGCAAAGTGTCGGATAAACTCGTTCGACGGCATCCGCATGTGTTCGGCACGGGCGAGGCTCGCGACTCCAGGGCCGTGCTCAAACAATGGGAAGCAATCAAGCGCGAAGAAAAAGAAAGTGACTCTCACTATCTGGCCAGTTTGCCGAAAGCGTTGCCTGCGCTTGTGCGCGCGCAAAAAGCCCAATCCAAAGCGGCCCGGGTGAATTTCGACTGGGCCGAACTCAATGACGTAATCGCGAAGGTCGAAGAAGAGCTGCGCGAAACGAAAGAGGCGATCGAGTCACAACAGCTCAAATCGATCGCGGAGGAGGTGGGTGATCTGCTGTTCGCAGGGGTGAACCTGGCGCGAAAATGCAACATCGACGCGGAAAGCGCGTTGCAATTTGCCACGGACAAATTCGTCACGCGCTTCAACCGTCTGGAAGACGAGTTGAAAACACGCGGCGTGAAACTGGGCGATGTCGAGCTCGCGGAGATGGACGAAATCTGGAACCGGATCAAGAACGCCAACGTGATTGATTAAATCGTTAAATTCTTACGTCGGGATCTCCGATTCAACGATTCACGAGTTACGATCTAACTTGGCAAAGCTATTTGTCATTCGTGATTTAGCGTTCATATTTCGCCTCCCTATGACCCTCTTGATCAATTTTTGCCTGGGCATTTTCGGTACTGGTGGCTACGCTGATGGTGTTCGTCATCCTGATGCAGCGGCCAAAGAGCGAAGGCTTGGGAGCAGCCTTTGGCGGAGGCGTCACGGAGAACATTTTTGGTGCCCAAACCACCAACGTGCTGGTGAAATTCACTACCTGGCTCGCTGGCATATTTTTCGTTCTCACGTTTGGTTTATCAGTCCTCTATGCCCACCGGAGCACGGCTGGCAGCGCTTTCCGGCGTGAGCTGATGAAACAGCAAGCTGCGTCGCAAACTTCACCTGCGCCTGCTGCAGCAAAATCATCGCCGGTCTCATCTCCGGCGATCACGCCGGCTCAGACATCGCCGGGCGGCTCCGCCGCGCCGAGTTCTGGCGCCAGCGTACCGCCAGCCAGTTCACCGGCAGCTACGGTGAAGCCGTAGGATCAGCCATTCGCCGCGTCAGGACTTCGCTTTGCGCGCGAATTTCGGCGGGAACAGCCACAGAAGTCTTCCTTCCTCTGAGTCAGGATCGACGTCGAGCAGCGCCACGCCGGCTTTGGAAAGTTTAAGCGAAGCACCAGTCAGCCCCGAAATGACAGTTGTAAAATCCGGTTCGTGCCCGACCAGCATCACGACTTTCGAATGATGCCGCGTTAGAAGTGTTCGCAGCCCGCTCATCCCAAATCCAGGCGCGAGCGATTCGTCCTCGCGCAGTTTCACCTTAAAACATTCCGCGGCGATTTTCGCCGTCTGCGATGCGCGCGGCAACGGACTGCTAACGATTAAATCCGGTCGAACCTTGAGACGGTCGAGAAATTTCGCCACCTGGCGCACCTCTTTTTTGCCGGAATCGGTGAGCGGCCGCTCATCATCAGCCTTTGTCCAATTCGGCCAATCAGCCTCGCCGTGTCTAAGGAAATAAAGTTGCATCATCAGAGCTCGCACGACATCCACGAAGGAGATAACGTCAACTATTCAAAATGCCGTTCGTATTCCTTGTGCTCTTTGCGTGAGGGCTTTTTCATAGGATTTGCCATTTTAGCCTGCGCGTGCGCGGGTCGGTTTGCCAAAGGCGAACGCCGCCGAGAAAAGCGTTTCGGTTATGTCCCGGCTCGACTTCGCCCGGCAGGTCCTCCAATTTTTTTGCGCTCCCGCCGCCAAGAACGACGTAATCGGCAATAAGCGACTTCTTCAACAAAGCGACGGCGCGAAGGACTTCACGTTTCCATTGTTTTTCGCCCAAACGTTTCATTCCCACTTTGCCGAGGCAATCCTCGATGATGTGGCCATTGCCGTAAGGCAGGTCCCCCAGTTCGAGGGGCAACACGTTCGTTTCCCAAATTAATGTCGATCCCAGTCCTGTGCCTAGCCCCAGAAATAGCATCCGCCCGCCGCGGAAACTGCCCAGCGCTTGCATGGCGGCATCATTGATGATGCGAACTGGTTTGCCTAACGATTTTTCGAAATTGAATCGTGCCCATCCCGGCCCGAGATGCTTCGGCTCGCTCGTGATGCTGCCGTTGCGTACTGGTGCCGGGAATCCGATCGAAATGGCGTCGAATCTCCAATCCTCTACCAGCGGTTTGATCTGAGCCACCAACTCGCGCGGCGTCAGGTCTGGACCGGATTTGAATTTCCGCCGTTGCACCCGCGAAATCATCAATTTGACGTTCGATCCGCCAATGTCGATGACGAGGATTCGTTTCTTCACTGCGTCTCCGATTTTGTCGGTCCGGTCGTCGCGCCGTCGTGCACAACCGCGATCGGCACTAGTCGGTCCGCACGCGCCTTTTTCGTCGAGCCACTGAGTTTTTTCGTACGCTCGCGCGATACTTCGCGAAATTGCCACTGCGCCTGCCGGCGCGGTTCCGTGCCTTCGGGTTTTAAGCGCCGGTACGTGCCATCCGGCTGCAATTCGCGCGCCTTTACGCGATCGTGCAGAAACGCTGGAATCACGTCATTGATGATTTGATCACGCAACGCCGGTGTCTCGACTGGGAAAGCCAGCTCAATTCGCCGATAAAAATTGCGCGGCATCCAGTCCGCGCTGGAAAGAAAAACCCGCGGCTGACCGGCATTTTCGAAATAAAAAATCCGGCTGTGCTCGAGAAACCGGCCTACGATGCTGATGACACGAATGTTGTCGCTGAGACCTGGAACTTTCGGACGCAAGCAACAGATTCCGCGCACGACCAGATCAATGGTCACATCAGCGCAGGATGCTTCATAGAGCTTCTGAATGATCTCCTGGTCGACTAGCGCGTTCATCTTCGCAACGATGCGCGCCGGCTTGCCTGCCAGAGCATTGTCGCGTTCGCGCTCGATCAATTTGATCAGGCGGCTGTGCATGTCGAACGGCGCGACCATCAATTTTTTCAAACCAGGATAACCGGCCAGCCCGGTAAGCGTGTTGAAAACAGTTGCCACTTCTTCGCTCAGCTGCGGTTCACTGGTTAGCAGGCTGAAGTCAGTGTAAATGCGCGCCGTGCGCGGATGATAATTTCCGGTGGCAAGATGGACGTAGCGCCTAAGTTCGTCGGCATCCCGCCGAACGATCAACAGCGCCTTGCAATGTGTTTTGAGACCCACCACGCCATAGATCACGTGCGCGCCGGCTTCCTCCAGTCGCCGCGCCCACTGAATGTTGCTGGCCTCGTCGAAACGGGCTCGAAGCTCGACGATTGCGGTGACTTGTTTTCCTGCGTTGGCCGCGTCGATGAGCGCCCCGACGATGGGCGAATCTCCGCTCGTGCGATACAGGGTGATTTTAATTGCGAGGACCTGCGGATCTTTTGCCGCTGTCTCGGCCAACTCGACGATCTGATCGTAACTATCGTAGGGATGATGCAGCAGCACGTCCTGACGCCGCAACACTTCAAAGAAATCCACATGCGGCGGCAACGCCGGGTCCCGCGCCGGCTGAAACGGACGGTCCCTTAGTTTTGCAAACGCATCGTTCGCAACGAGCGGGGTCAGATGCGTCATCGACAACGGCCCATCGAGTTTGTAGGCGTCCGGTTCGGACAGGTTGAAAAAGTCGAGAAGCAGTTCCAGGAAATCCTTCGGACAATCAGCTTCCACTTCCAGCCGGACCGCATTGCCGCGACTGGAGCGCCGCAGCTCCTGCTCAATTGTTCGCAAAAGGTTCTCCGCTTCCTCATCGTCAATGTAGAGATCGCTGTTCCGGGTGACGCGGAACGCGTGCGCGCCATCCAGAATTAAACCGGGGAATAGTTCGCCAATATGTTCCTTAATCAGCGACGCCAGATAAACGTATTCCCACGGTTCGTTTGCGCCGGAGCCGCGCTGTAGCAGGATCAGCCGCGGCACGACTCGCGGCACCTGCACAATGGCGTGCAGCGGTTCGCCGCGGCGGCGCGTTTTCGCTCGCACGAGCAGGTTGTGACTGCGGTTTAACAGATGCGGGAAAGGATGGCTCGCGTCCACGGCGAGCGGCGTAAGCATCGGAAGAACTTCGTGCTGAAAATAACGGTGCGCCCACGCTGCCCGTTTCGGCGAGAGTTCGCTGATCTCGCGCACGTAAATGCTGTTCTTTGCCAGCTCCGGCTGCAATTCGTTTTTCCAAAGCGCGTATTGCGTCGCCACCAGTTCGCGCACTGTCTTCTGGATCCGATTAAATATCTCAGTCGGGCTTAAGCCGTCTGGACCGACATCGCTTGTCTCACTCTGTATCTGCTGCTTGATGCCGGCAACGCGAATTTCGAAAAATTCATCCAGATTTGAAGCACAAATAGTGACGAATTTAACCCGTTCGATGAGTGGTTGCGTGGGATCCTGCGCTTCCTCGAGTACCCGCCGGTTAAACTCGAGCCAGCTCGACTCGCGATTAATGAAATTTTTCGGGTCGCCAAAACGCTCATATGCTGCTGGCACGACCTCTCGAGCTACGACCGCGCTGCGTTCCTCTTCGGGTCGAGCAGTGGCCTCAGCTTCCGGCATCTCTCAAACGTCGGCGATCAACTGCGCATACGCAACGCGCCAGCCTCAAACGGAGGCCGGGAGAGTCTGATGCCTGATGTCTTCGGCTGCAGCGGCGTAAACGGCGTCCTCGGCAATGTTAGTCGCATAATCGCCCACACGCTCAAGAGCACGTGCAACAAAAATTAGGTTCAAGTAGCCCCGCAATTGCTCCGAGTCCTTCGCCATGCGTTCGATCAGCTTGCGGTTGACATCGCCGTTCAGTTCGTCCAGGCCTTCGTCGCGCTGAATTACGCCGCAGGCAAGATCGACATTTTCTTGAACGAACGCGTCCATGCTTTCCTTGAACATGGATATCGCCTGCTCGTGCATCGGCTTGATCAATTCAACTTCAGCCAGCGGCGAATGCCGATTTAGCTTGCGTGCGCGCCGCGCAATCGATGTGGCCTGATCGGCCAACCGTTCGAGGTTCGTTGAGAGTTTCATAGCCGATACGACGCGGCGCAGATCGGAAGCGACAGGCTGAAATCGCAATAAGATGTCTACGCCATCCTTGTCCATCTGTTTTTCGAGTTGGTCGATTTCCTCATCATCGGCGATCGCGCTTAGACAAAGATTGTCATTCCGCTCGAACAACCCTTTCATCGCCTGTTCGAGGCTGCGCTGGGCCAGTCCCGCCATCATCAGCACATTATTGCGCAAAGAAGCGAGGGCCTCGTCGAATGTTCCCAGGATGTGTTTAGGGGCGATCATAATAAGTATGTTGATGCTCTATTAACCAAATCGACCGGTGATATAATCTTCCGTCTGCTTTTCGCTCGGATTTGTGAAGATTTTAGTCGTTGGGCCAAACTCGATGAGCCGTCCAAGGTAAAAGAAAGCGGTGAAATCCGAGATGCGGCCGGCTTGTTGCATGTTGTGCGTCACAGTCACAATCGTGTATTGGGCCTTGAGTTCGTAGATCAATTCTTCAATCTTCGCCGTAGCGATCGGATCAAGTGCCGAGCAGGGTTCATCCATCAAAATCACTTCCGGCTCCACAGCCAGCGCACGCGCGATGCAAAGCCTCTGTTGTTGGCCGCCGGAAAGGCTTGTTCCAGGTTTGTGCAAATCATCTTTCACTTCGTCCCAGAGAGCGGCCATGCGTAGCGATTTCTCCAAACGCTCATTCAGGAATTTTTGGTTGCGCACTCCGTTCAATCGCAAGCCGACGACGACGTTTTCGCCGATCGTCATCGTCGGAAATGGGTTCGACTTTTGGAAAACCATACCCACTCGGCGGCGAACGATTGCGGGATCAACGGTTTTTGAATAGAGATCCTCACCGTGTAGCAGGACCGTGCCGTCCATGCGCGTCTTTGGCGTCAGCTCGTGCATGCGATTGAGCGCCCGAAGGAAGGTTGATTTTCCGCAACCGCTTGGCCCAATGATCGCCGTAACGGCATTGGAAATGATGTTGAGGCTCACGTCCTCGATGGCCCGCTTTTCCCCGTACCAGATCGATACATTCTTCGCTTCAAAAGTTAACTTTGGTGATGGCTCGCTACTGGGTGGCGGCTGGGCAGCGTGCGTCACTCGCTCTGTAACGCTTCGTTCGGGTGTTGCCATAACTAAATTATCCATTTGTGAATTTCTAAACAGCCGATGCCCCCTGCCCGCGAGTCAGGAATCTCACCAGTATGTTAACGCAAAAGATCCCCGTGACGAGCACGAGCGCGCCAGCCCAAGCCTGACGATGCCAGTCGTCATAGGGAGAAATTGCGTAAGTGAAAATTTGCAACGGGAGCGCGGCGATGGGCTCGTGTAGGCTGTGATTCCAAAACCGGTTTCCAAAAGCAGTGAAAAGAAGCGGGGCGGTCTCGCCGCCGATCCGTGCCAACGCCAGCAAAATGCCAGTAATGATCCCCTTGGATGCAGTCTTCATTACGATGTGGACAATCGTTTTCCACCGGCTGACACCCAAGGCGAGTGAAGCTTCCCGATAACCATTCGGAACCAGCAAAACGACCTCTTCTGTCGTCCGCAGGATGAGTGGAATCATTATCAGTGCCAGCGCTAGTCCGCCAGCATAGGCAGAGAAGCTTTTGAAGCGCAAAACGACCAGACCGTAAACAACAACGCCCCAGGTAATTGATGGGATTCCATTGAGGACGTCAGCCAAAAATCGCAGGATGGAATTGATTCGTGCGGAGCCATATTCGGCCAGATAAACTCCTCCCAAAACGCCAACTGGAACCCCAATCGCGCCGGCAAGGGCGAGCAACTCGAGCGAGCCAACGATTGCGTTCGCCATGCCACCACCTTTCTCCCCGACGGGCGTCGGCAACTTGGTGAAGAAATCCCAGTTAACCGAGCTGATCCCGTTAATCAGAAGATAAAAAAACACCAGACCCAATGGTGCGATCACGAGAATGGCGGCAAGAAAGGCGCTCGCCGATGCCAGCGCGCTCTTGATTTTGCGCCAGGTGTGGTTGTCTGTTCTTTTGGAACGCATGACTATTGCACCGCCCGTGTTGCTGATGCCGTGGTGATGGTTCTCAGCAGCAGTTGCGCGAGGAGGTTCACCAGGATGGTTATTCCAAAAAGCACCAGCCCAATCTCAAACAGCGCCTCGAGGTACATGTCGGTCGTGGCTTCCGTGAATTCATTGGCGATCACGCTGGCCAGTGTGTACCCGGGCTTGAAAAGTGACGCAGCAATCTGCGGCGTGTTGCCGATCACCATCGTGACCGCCATCGTTTCACCAAGCGCTCGCCCCAAACCGAGAATCACTGCGCCGAACAATCCTTTCTTCGCATAACTCAGCACTGCAATGCGAGTCGCTTCCCACCGCGTGGCGCCGAGCGCGTAGGCCGCTTCGCGCTGTAAGTCCGGAACGCTGCGCAAAATTTCACGGGAGATCGATGTGATGATGGGCAGAATCATAACGGCGATGATGATTCCGCCCGCAAACATGCACGGACCGTAGATCGGTCCTGTAAAAAGTGGTATCCAACCGAAGTAGCGTTCGAGAAATGGAAAGGGATAATCCCGGAGCCACGGGACCATGACGAAGATGCCCCAAAGACCAAGGATGACGCTCGGAATCGCCGCCAGCATTTCGATCAGCGAAATGAGCGGCTGCCGAATCCATAACGGCGCGAGTTCTGTCAGGTATGCCGCGGTTGCGATACCCAGCGGAACCGCAATCAGCAACGCGATGAGAGACGAAACCAGCGTTCCGTAAATGAACGGCAGCGCGCCGAATTGCTCCGCCACCGGGTCCCAGGTGGACGTGACGAGGAAGTGAACGCCGAATTTTTTGATGGCGAGCGAAGATCCATGCCACAACTCCCACCCGATCAGGATCACCAGCACGACTACCATGGACGCCATCGCCAGTGTCAGCCACTCGAACGCCCGATCGCCAAACCGCGACGGCGGCGCCATGCGTTCGCGAGCGGGGCTTTCTGCGATTGAAACTGAAGCAGCTACCGCCATTGTGATGGGTTGCGAGGTAGAGCGTCTTCCCTACAACGGCTGTTCACATTACAACAAGCTAAACGTAGCAGGGGCAAGCGCATCGCTCGCCCAAGTTTATTAATATTTGATCTCGTCGATTCGCTTCAAAACACGCTCTTGCACGTTGTCCGGCAAAGGAGCGTAATCGAGGTCTTTAGCCATCTTTTCACCGTCTTTCTCAGCCCATTTTAGAAACTCCACGAGCTTCTTTCCTTTGGCCGCATCTTTCTGTTGCTGGTAAACGAGCAACCATGTCGCACCGCAAATCGGGTAGGCGTCTTTTCCCGGCGCGTTCGTCATCGAGAAACGGAAATCGTCTGGAATATCCGCCGTTGCCAGCGCAGCGGTAACTGATTCCAGCGTCGGTTTCACAAATTCGCCAGCTGCGTTCTTGACGTCGGCATACGGCATTTTGTTTTGGATCGCATAGATTAGTTCTACGTAACCGATCGCCCCGGGCGTTTGCTTCACCTGCCCCGATACGCCTTCGTTGCCCTTGCCGCCGATACCTACCGGCCAGTTGACCGACGTATTATTGCCAACTTTACTCTTCCATTCCGAGCTCACTTTACTGAGGTAATCGGTAAAGATAAATGTCGTTCCGCTACCATCGGATCGATGCACGACCACGATGTCCCGATCGGGCAACGTTACGCCCGGATTCAACGCTGTTAGTTTGGGATCGTTCCACTTTTTGATCTGACCGAGATAAATTCCGACGATTGTGTCTCCATCGAATTTTAGAGCCGGATTGCCTGGGAGATTGGAGACCATGACCACTGCCCCTGCGACGGTCGGGATGTGCAGGATTTTCCCGGGCGCCTTGGCCAAGTTATCATCGCTCATCGGCCCGTCGGATGCGCCGAAGTCGACCGTTTGCGCCAGGATTTGCTTTTGCCCGCCTCCGGAACCGATCGATTGATAATTAAACCGGACGGACGGATCGACCTTCGCATATTCGTCGAACCACTTCGAGTAAATCGGATACGGAAAAGTCGCGCCCGCGCCGTTGATCATCATTTGCGCAGAAGCGCTCGCGCTTAATCCCAACGCGATGGTTAGCCCAAGAATTCTTGCTAGTTTCGTCATACGACGAAATTGCCCCAGGGCAATTCAGATGGTCAAAGCCTTTACTGTTACGTTTGTGTGACAAAGCGGAAATGGTGAAGCATGACTGATGAATAACGAACGAAGTCCGGCGTCCGTGACGAAGCTCATCATTCGGATCTCGTCATTCGTCAGTTCTTAGCGGCAGCGTGATCCGTATCGCCGTTCCTCTTCCCAGTTCGCTCTCCGCCTCGACCCGGCCGCCGTGCAGTTGCGCGATGTGTTTCACGATCGCCAGACCGAGCCCGGTGCCTCGAACTTTGTCGGGGCTGCGCGCTTTATCTACCCGGTAGAAGCGCTCGAAAATGCGGGGCAAATCCTCTTTGCCAATGCCGATGCCGTTGTCGCTCACGCTTAGCTCGATTTCGCCGTCGCGGCGGCGGGCGCTCAGCTGGATGTCGCTATCCTCGCGCGAATACTTCACGGCGTTATCGAGTAAATTGTAGAGCGCTTCCTGCAGCCGTGCGCTGTCCGCACGAATTGCTGGCAAGTCCGGCGGAAGATCGACCATCAGGTTAAGCCGTTTGATTGCAAGCCTCTTTCCCCAGTCGCGAACCACTTCTGCAAAGAAGCTCGCCGGATCGACATCGCACAATTGCAGATTCGGGTTCGCCGATTCCAGCTGCGCAAGCGTGAGTAAATCTTCCACCAGTAAGTCGAGCCGTTTTGAGTGACGCTCCATCACCCTAAGAATTCGAGAAAGTTCCTCACGCGATGTTTCCGGGCCGTCGAGCAGGGTCTCGATGTAGCCGCGCAAAATGGATAATGGCGTTCGCAATTCGTGCGAAACGTTCGCCACAAAATCTCGCCTGATCTGGTCGATCTTCTTGAGCTCGGTGATGTCGTGAAACAAAACGAACGCACCGCTGACCTCTCCCGCCTCATTCTTCGTCGCGACGGCATGCAGCTCGATTTGTGAATCGTCAATTGCCAACTCGCTGCGAACCGCCCCTTTGCTGTGAAAGGCATCGGTAAGCACGCCCTCAAGCGTGGGATTGCGCACAATCTCCAGTAGCGGCATCGCCACTGAAACTTCGGCGACGCCGAACAGTTTTCGAAACGTCTCGTTAGTCAAGATCACTTGCCGGTCGGAATTAACGAGCAGCAACGCGCCTTGCATCGCAGAAAAAATCGTCTGCAGCCCCGATTCGCGTTTAGCGACCTGATTGTTGAGCTGCTCCAAGTTGCTAACAATCTTTTCCAACTGAAGCCCGATCCGCTGCGCTGGCGGGTTGCCTTCGATTAAAAATGTCCGGGGCCGCGCACCGCGCTCGATCTGTGTAACGACCTCTTCAATTTGCCGCCACGGCGCGATCCACTTCCACCAAAGGAACCATCCAATAGCGCCCAACGCAGTGCAGATTAGGACAACAATCAGCCAGGACACGGAGTTTCCAATCTCACTTAAATGAGTCGCCTGGCAAAGCGATGCCGGGAAAGCCGGAACGAAAATGACACGTCGCACTCCAAGACTGGCGCGAGAAGGACGCCAGCGGTCTGGCGTTTCGCACGAAGCACCCTGGGAGTGCGGACTGTCCTGGCATCGCCTTGAAACAATACACGCAGGCAATACCGCCTTCTGTAGAAATCTTTCACTCCGGGGAGGATGCGCAAATTCGACTGCTTTAGACAGTCAAGTCTAACGAGCCGCATGCGCATGAGGTTTTTCCGTAAGCCATCGCAATCTCTACGATAACTGCGCACGCAGACGTCAGTCTTCACGGAGGCGATAACCGAAGCCGCGCACGGTCTCGATCCCGTCGCCTGCTTTCCCGAGTTTTTCGCGCAGGCGCCGTACATGCGTGTCCACGGTGCGGGTGTCGATCACGGCTTCGTAGCCCCAGACTTCATTAAGCAATTTATCGCGATCCTGCACACGGCCTCGACGTTGCATTAACGTCCGCAGTAATTTGAATTCGAGACTGGTAAGATTCACACGCTTTCCGTCAACGCGAACTTCGTGGCGCGCAGGATCGATTGAGATCGGGCCGGCCTTGATCCTTTCCTCTGGTTTTTCGCCGCGCCGCAGAATTGCCCGGATCCGCAACCCGACTTCGCGCGGGCTGAACGGCTTGGTCACGTAATCGTCTGCGCCGAATTCCAAGCCGACGATGCGATCAACCTCTTCCGCCTTCGCCGTTAACATCAGAATCGGAATGTGAGAAGTCGCCGTGTCGCTTTTCAAAATTCTGCAAACATCGAGCCCGGACATTTTTGGCAACATCAAATCAAGAACGATGAAATCGGGCCGGTCATCGCGTGCCTTCTGCAAACCGGCAGCGCCATCTGCAGCGGTCGAAACCTTAAACCCTCCCTTGCGCAAGGCCATCTCGAGAAGATCCGCAACGTCGCTCTCGTCTTCGATGACCAGGATTCTTCTGCCGGAGCCGGTGTCCATAAAAAGTAAATTCAACTCAGCCGCGCGATAAATTTCAATCGTTTCTACACGGCTTGATCGCTTCACGCCCGGAGCAACCGCAAAGTTTTCCGAATCGTCACGATTTCGTCATACGGTTGTAACAAACGGCCTCTAGCCTGCGTCGCACATGCAGGAAAGGAAGCCCCGCAGAGCACCTAACCACAATACCCAAGGAGAAACTTATGTTGAATAAATTGATTTTGCGAACAGCAGGCCTGGGTCTGGCTGCCATTGTTTCGCTAGCGGCACAGCCGCTGAAAGCCCAGGCGTCATCCGATTCCGACCGGATCGAGAAACTCGAGCGCGCCGTCCAGGCGTTGCAACAACGCAATGCCCAGTTGGAATCGGAGGTCTCCGGACTCAAGAAGACGCACAACGCGTTCGCCGGGCCGCCGCCTCCCGAAGGCAAAATGAAGACGGTGGTGACGAATGACGGCAAAAACTACGTGGAGAAACTCGTTCCGGATTGGGGCGCTGAAAAATGGAAATTGTTCCCGGCGCTCACTGAATTGGAGCTCTACGGCGATATCCGTCTGCGATACGAATATCGCGGTGGCAGACTTCCCAGTGATGATCCAGATCACCCCAACGACTGGCAGGAGCGCGAACGTGAGCGGTATCGTCTTCGCATCGGTCTCCGTGGAACGGTGCTGGATGATTGGTTCTTTGGCCTTCGGTTAGAGACGAGCGCGAGCGGGCGTTCGACAAATGTCACGTTCGGCGGCGACACATCGACTAGCTCGCCCGGTGGCGGCGGACCATTCGCAAAAGGGGACGACGGCATTTATGTCGGCCAGGCATATGGCGGTTACAAAGGTTTCCCCGGCTTTACGTTTATCGGCGGCCGAATGCCGAACCCGTTCGTGAACACGAGAATGGTGTGGGACGATGACATCAACCCGGAAGGCTTGGCGGAGCAATGGAAACACTCGTTTGTGTTCGGAGGAGAGCCCCCGCCGCCGACTTCATTCAGCAAGGATGGCAAAGCAGTTGTAGCGGGACCACCAGCGGCGCCATTCCTCAAACTCGATTTGTTCGCAAACTTTGGACAATTTGTTTACGACGATTCCAACCCGTCAAATCCAATTGGCCCAATTCCGACAGTTACGCAGCCAATAGGCGGTGAGACTCAGCAGGTCCCGACGGCCAATGCATTCATGCTCGGCTGGCAGATAGGAGCGAAGTTTGATTTTCCTCACATCGCGTACTTTCAGCTTGCGCCAACCCTCTACAACTACACCGGCGACGGCAACACGTTTAACATCCATTTCTCAGGCGATCCAGGTGGCAATCAAACCGGTATCAACAGTCTTTTGGTTTTCGATATACCGGCTGAGATCGGGTGGAAAGTCGGGAAGATACCAATGCGGATCTTTGGGGATTTTGCGACCAACTTCGAGGCTGACGCTCGCGCCACGGCTGCGGGGCATCCCGACAAGGGTGGCGACCGTTACGCATATGAGATCGGTCTCGGTATTGGTCAGCTAAAGAAAAAGCACGATTGGCAGATCGATGCCTGGTGGCAACACCAGGATCAGTTTGCGCTGGATCCGAATCTGATCGATTCAGACATCTTCAACAGTCAACTAAACCTGAATGGCGTGGCTGTGAAAGCCGGGTACATGCTGGCTGATGCAGTAGTTTTCAACCTCACCTATTCCTATGGCTGGCGCCTCGATGATGCACTTGGGACCGGTGGCAATGGTGACATCAATATCAATCCGCTGGATCAGTATCAATTGTTCCAGGCCGATCTAAGCTTTAAATTCTAGCGTGGTTAGGTTAAAGGAAAGCCCGCCGGGACAGCCCTCCCGGCGGGCTTGTCGCTACGCCCAATCCCTAACAATGCATGAAAACAAAGGCGAAGCCGAAGCGAGCACGTCGCCGCATATTGCAGGAATCGTCTCCGCTGACGATGCTGGAATCCGAACTTCGCGCGCTGCACCACGATTTGCGCAAAGTCGCCAAGGTGTACGTCAGCCGTCTCGAAAATGATTTACTCGTCTGCGTTGCCGCGCTGAGGTCGTATGGGCCGATCGAACGGCTTCCTCGGGAGCTGCTCCAGGAAATCCGCGATCTGACGATCATTGTTCGAAATCGCAAGTTGAAACCGGAAAAAGGCCGCCGCAAAGACCTGCGGAAAATCGACTCGCTGATCGTGGACTTGGCTTCGACAATGGGACACAAAAATTGAGCGCCGGCTCGTGACTTCGTTTACCGAGACTGCTTAGTTCAGGTCAGTGGAAGGATTTCTGTTCAACAGCCAAACGCAGAAAGAAAACGATCCGGATCGACGCGCGGGAGTAAAGGCATTCCGAACGCGCAGTTTAAGACCGCAGAAACGAAAGTTGCGCCCGCCGAGCGATTGCCTGCTGTCTACATCGATGGCATCACCAAGGTCGAAGCGAGCAACGGCAGCCAGTTTGGCATTGAGGGTTTGAGCGAAAGCGTTCGATTCAATCTTGATCAGCCCACGGAGTCTCTGCTCGATTCCACCGTCTTGATGGATGACGCGTGCCTGGTTGCGGCCGACTTGCAGACAAGCGCAAGCACGATCCAGTGAAATGCGGATAGCGCCGGAGCCCAATCTCAACTGTCCGGCGGAAAGAACTCTCCGAACAGCGCGATCAAAATATTCTGGAGTGAAAAATTGTTGTCCATCTGGACCCAGCGTGCGCCGTCGCGCGGATAGTTGGTAGCCGTCAAAGTGACAGTGACGCGGCCGCTCTCTTTTACCAGGTAGATCTTCGCGCCCGGAGCCAGATCAATTGCATCCAAGAAAATATTATTTCGAAACCGGGCGACAGGAATCAGTTCACCGTGACCGCTCCTCGCAAAGAAGGTGCGTTGCGCCGAATCGAATTGAACACCCGGAAAACGAAAATCGAACGATTCCTCTCTGCGCGGCTCGTCACCGCTGGCATAAGGTGAATTGCTAAACGTGATCCGCGCCACGAGTTCGCCGTTCACATAGGGTACGTAAAACTGATGCCAGGTCATTTCGCCGTAGGCAAACGTCTGTGGATGGTGGGGACTCGTGATAGCAATTGCGCCAGCGATTGCTGAAGCGCTTGTAGTCAAAATGGCCGCCAGAAAAATCGCGAGTCGCATACTGCGAATCTATAGATGGGGCGCCTTCCCGTCGAATGTGTGCCCTAACGACGGCCGCCCCGCTCTTCAAACGGATTATAAACCGGCAACGCGTAGTACCACATAAAACCATCCGGTCGATCAACGCGGCTGTGACCGCGACCAAAGAGCGTTTCGACATCGCCCACGGTCGCGCGGCCGAGGGTCAACGCACCGATTCGGCGCATGTAAAAATCGTACGGCAACGCTTGTGCGACGTAAGCGGGAGGCGCAATCAACACGCCATTCCGATTGAACCGAAACGCAAGCGCATCCGCCCCGTACCCATGGCGTAGCGGGTCAGCGGTATCGATTACAGGCGCTTCATAAAGGCCGAGTTGGTAAAACAAGCGCGAATCGGGTTGGACAATGTAATAGCCGTTTCTCGGGCCTAACGAGACGTAATGCGAATCGTCGTCCCATGAAGCCGCGCAGACCAAATTCACAGCCGCCAGCAAGCAGAGAGCGCTGCACGAGTGACGGCTCATGATTGATTCATACGCTTGAGTGCGCGTTCTGTCCACGAACGTGATTTAGTTTGCCACAGAAATGTAACGATATTTTTTTTGCCAGCGCATCGGTCTATTTCTTACGTTTGTGTCTGAGCAAAATGCACGCGTTCACTTCCCCTCGAACGAGTTCGCCGCGACTCTTCGCAACTCAACAGCGATTTTCATTTGGCAAGTCCGCTGAAGGCTCGCTTGCATCGAAGCGGTATCGCGCGGCATGGATCTCCGACGCGCACCTGGGGACGCGCGGTTGCAACGCTATTGCGTTACTCGATTTTTTGCGGGAGACCGACTTCGACACGCTCTACATCGTGGGGGACCTGATCGACATTTGGTCGTTACGCCGTGGAATCTATTGGCCGCAAGAGCACAACGACGTGATTCAAAAGATTTTGCGCAAAGCGCGCAAGGGAACGCGAGTGATTTACATCCCCGGCAATCACGACGAACTCGTAACGAGCTTCTGCGGCGCTTATGGCAATATTGAGATCAAGCAAAGCGCAATCCATGTAACTGCTTCCGGTGAGCGCATCTTAATTATTCACGGCCACGAACTCGATACTGTGGTGCAGAATGTGAAGTGGCTGGCGTTCGCCGGCGACCTTGGCTATCAGTTTCTGCTCTCGCTCAATCCGCTCATCAATTTCGTCAGGCGACGATTTGGCCTGGGCTATTGGTCACTCAGCGCATACGCCAAGCGACGGGTCAAAGATGCGGTGAGCTTTATCGGCAGGTTCGAAGCCGCCGTGGCGCATTATTCGGAGCGCCATCACGTGGACGCCGTGCTGTGCGGCCACATCCATAGCGCAGCGGTCCGCGAATTCGGCCGGATCACATATTACAACTGCGGTGACTGGGTCGAGAGCTGCACGGCTCTGGTCGAGGGCGACGATGGCATGATCTCGTTGGTGAATTACCATCCGCTTTCAGCGAGCGGGCGCGCGGTAATTTCGGCAGACGATTTGGCGCGGCCAAAGCAAAGGATGGTAGCTGGTTGAAATGTTAAATGGTTGGCACGGCGCGACAGCTACCGGTTAACGTTTCAACCCTTCAACTGATCACCCAGAGTCTGGCCCCCGCGCCACCCTGTCGTCATCGCTTTTTAACAATTCGTAACCTGACGCGGCGCGCTTCCGGTTTATAAAACGTGCAGCTATGAGTGTGATTACAGTGAAGCAAGCAATAGTCAGACGAACGCGTGCACAAAGGTCGGCGACGCGCCGGTCCTTTCGCGAGCTGGCCCGATGTTATTTCGCCAGCGAACGGAGCCTGGAGTTCGCGGTCGAAGCGCTGCTTTTTGCCATAATCGTCGCAATCTCAGCGTGGCCAGTAATTATGGCCGTTGGCGCACTGCATGAATTCCTCCAAAGCGCGCCAGGCTAAGAAATGGAAACATCTTGCGCGCAATGTCCCTCTCATTAACGGCCTGCTTTAGTTGGGCGTTAGAAACCAATCCGCACGTCCGCAACCGCTTGAGCGGTTTCCTCGATTAGTCGTGCCGGGATAAACCGACTGAGCGCGAAAATCTCGACAGCAAGTTCATGGCGTTTAGGATGTTCATCCTGTGCGAGCGACTGACCCGACGCGAAACAATCGCGAAATTGAGCGAAAATTCTTGGTCAAGCGGCTCCCCGACAGCCTCACGGAGTCCCGATGCCTGGTTATCGAGCAAGGTTATCTAGCAACCGAATCGGCCGGTAGACAGGTCCGCATTCGCAAGACTGGCAGCGGTACTTCGCTCACGTTCAAAGTTGGCCGGAGCAGTCATCGGGAAGAACGCGAGATCAAGTTGAGCCCGAAGCAGTTCGCAGTGCTCTGGCCGGGTACGGCGGGGAGAAGATTACGAAAAGTGCGCTACGAAATTCCCTGGAGAAATCTACTTATCGAGATCGATATTTATCGTGGCAGGCACTCCGGTCTGGTAGTAGCAGAGGTGGAATTTCCAGACCGCGCAAGCTGTCGCAAATTCAAGCCGCCCTCATGGTTTGGGCGGGAAGTGACCGGCGAAAAGCCTTATAGCAACGTGCGGCTGGCTAACGGGTAGACAGAGAATCTATGGGCTTCCGTTTGAAACTGCGCGAACCCCTGCCCGACGGACTGAAGCGAGTTTTTCGCGAACAAATCGAGTCGGCTCTTCACCTGTGCGAAAACCCCTCCAAACAGCGTGGTGTCACTGTGCACGAAGTGCGGAAGCACCTGAAGAAATTGCGCGCGGCGATGCGGCTCGCGGCAGGCGAGGTCGGCAAGAATTGCCACGCCCGCGAGGATCGTTGCGTGCGCAAGATTGGACGACTGGTATCCGACTTGCGCGATGCGCAGGTGCGATTGCAAACATTTATGGATTTGCGTGATCAGGCGGTGAAACATTCGGAAGAACAACTGTTTCCCCGAACGGAGGAATTGTTGTTGCTCGAACGCGAGAGTTTTTCCGCAGCGTTCACCGGTTGGCAAACTCAGGCAATCCCGCGGCTGGAACACGTGAACTCCCATCTCATGAATTGGCGGCTGGAGGGGCTCAGCTGGAAACAGATTTGCGGGGCTGTCGCCAAGATTTATAAAGGCGGGCAACGGGGACTTGCCGAAACAATTGCTGACCCAGCGCCGGAAAATTTCCACGCTTGGCGCAAACGGGTTAAGGACATTTGGTATCAATTACGCATTTTGCAGCCGCTTAACCGGGTGGTTTTGGAACAAATCGCTCATGACGCAGAGGTGCTGGGCGAATTGCTCGGTCGCGAGCACGATCTCGATTTTCTTTTAGCGCGTCTGCAGAAGGAAAGCGGCGATGCGACGCTGGCCGACGAACTGGCGCGGCTCCAGAAGCCAATCGGCAAACGTTGCAGGCGATTGCATCGTGACGCACTGGAACTTGGACGGCGTTTCTACGCGGAGCCTGCGAAAGCTTTCGCAAAACGCATTTCGATCTTCGTCCCCAAGCAGGCGTAAAACAGGCGCTGAGGCGCCAAATCCGTTGCATCGGTGTAATGCCCGATCAGTACGCTTCAAGATATTTGATTCCGGAGCCTGTGTTGAAAATTACCACGCGTTCGCCGGAAACGATTTTTTTATCGCGGCGAAGCAACTTAAAAGCCGTGAAACACGCTGCGCATTCCGGACAAACGAAAAGGCCTTCGTTTTCGCCGATCTCACGCGCGACGCGGATCATTTCTTCATCCTCGACAGCGACGGCGCCGCCACTGGATTCGCGAAGTATCTTCAGGATCAGGAAATCGCCAATGGCCCTTGGAACACGCAAGCCCGAGGCGATCGTGTACGCATTGGGAAATTCCGCGGCGGTCGTTTCTCCAGCTTCGAACGCCCGAACGATGGGCGCGCAACCGGCCGCTTGGACCGCGAACATGCGTGGACGTTTTTTCCCGATCCAACCGAGGGCTTCCATTTCGCCAAACGCTTTCCACATTCCAAGCAGTCCGGTGCCGCCACCGGTTGGATAAAGAATGACATCGGGCAGTTCCCAATTCAATTGCTCGGCCAATTCATAGCCGAGGGTCTTTTTCCCTTCGACACGATAGGGTTCCTTGAGCGTGGACATATCGAACCAGCTTTCCTTCCCTTTTTGCCTGGCGATTTCAGCAGCGCAATCGGTAATCAGTCCGTCGACCAACGTGACGTGAGCGCCCAGTTCGCGGCACTCAATGATGTTCGCGCGCGGCGTGTCGCGCGGCATGAAGACGTGCGCTTCCAGACCGGCCCGAGCTGCATAGGCAGCGAGTGCGCCGCCGGCATTGCCCGCACTCGGGACGGCGAGCTTCGTTGCTCCTAAATATTTTGCCATGGACACGGCCACACTCATGCCGCGGGCCTTGAAACTTTGCGTCGGATTGAGCGATTCGTCTTTGATCCAAAGATCGATGTCGTTACCGAACCTTTGTGCGCGCAACGACGGTGTTCCGCCTTCGCCTAACGAAACCGGTTCTACATCACCGGGCAATGGCAGCACTTCACGGTATCGCCACAACGATTTCTCGCGCTTCGCCAGATTCTCGCGCGTCAGCGTTTGTCGCGCCTTATCGAGATCAACGATTGCAAACAGCGGTTTCTGGCAGGAGCGACAAAGATTTTGGAGGTGCGACCAGTCGTGCTCAAGGCTGCAGATGCTGCATTCGAGATGCTTCAGAAACATTGGCGTAACGAGAGCGTAAATGCTGTAGCGTTTGCTGTCCTCAGCAGACTTTTCTGGTGCGGGCAAAAATGTCTGCGCTGATGCCACCGCACGCAACGCAGGGCTTGCAGCTCGTGATATATTTACAATCATGGATTTGCGGACACTGACAGAAATCCGCCGGGCAGCGCAGAACGGCGCAGTTGCGGCCCGCGTGCATGTGCAGGTGGAGAGCGCATCGCCCAAGCTTACGCGCGAACAGCAACCATACTGCGAGCTCACGCTCGCCGACGCGTGCGCCCGGATGACGTTGCGTGTCTGGAGCGATCACCCGGCATATAAAACCTGCTGCGCGTTAACCAGTCAGGATTTTGTCGAACTCACGGCGGAGTTCTATCAATCGCAATACGGACTCGATGCGCGCAAGTGGACGGTGCGACCGTTGACCGAGCAGGAGAAGAACGAGTTATTGCAAGGTCCCGGAGATTTACGCACTAAGCAGGCGTCCGATTTTGGATTCGTGAAGGAAACTGTCGCGGGGATTGCCGATCCACGCTTGCGCGCGTTGGGCGAAGCCTTTCTTAACGAATGGGGCGACCGGTTCCGCCGCGCGGCAGCCGCGCGGAAAAATCATCACGCCCGCCGGGGCGGACTGGTCGAGCATACTGCACAGATGATGCGTGTGGCGAAAGAAATCGCGCCGCTTTACCCCGAGTTGAACCTCGATCTGTTGCTCGCGGGAATTCTCTTCCACGATTCCGGAAAACTTTGGGAGAACGCGCTGCCGGAAAACGGGTTCGTGATGAATTATGACGAGCTCGGTGAGTTGATGGGACACATCTCCATCGGCCTCGAGTTGGTGAATGCGTTGTGGAGAAGGTTAAGCGTCGAAAACGCCGAGGCGTGGAAGAATCTTTCCCCGGTATCGGAAGATGTTCGGATGCACCTGCTGCATCTGATCGGCGCGCATCACGGCGAGCCGGAGTTCGGTTCGCCTGTAGCGCCGAAAACGCCCGAGGCAATGGCGCTTCACTACATCGACAATCTGGATGCGCGTCTGGAAATGTTCGCTGCCGGTTACACCACTGCCAAACCACTGGCGCCTCGCGTTTTTGATCGCGTCTGGCCGTTGCCCGGAAATCTCGTGAAGTCGCTGGAGAAATTTCAGCAGTCTGCCCCGACCCAAAAACGCCAGCCGCAAACGGCAAACTTCTGTGATGCGATACGAACACACGCAAACTGGTTATCTCACGATGGCCGTACTATTTGCCGCAGCCGTTTTCCTTGCGCTCACAGTAATCGTTGGACCAGCAGATCAACGCGTTCTCCTGTTTGCCGTGACAATCGAAGTAATCCTTCTCTTTTGCGCGGTTGCGTTCAGCAAACTGACAATCAAGATCGATGGCGAGACTTTTGCAGGCTTCCTTCGCAATGGGAACAGCCTTCAAGAAAGTCCAGCTGGCTGCGATAACACGGTGCGATCCAATTCGGATTAGATGGTGGTACGGATGGGGAATTCATCTCACACGGTACGGTTGGCTTTATAACGTTTCCGGTTTGGACGCTGTAGCGATCACATTGCGTGAGGGCCGAAAATTTGCGTTAGGGACGGATGATACTCACGGACTGGTGGCTGCAATTCGGCGTTTGGTCGACGAGCAAAGCTGACAGCATCCGCATACGATAAGCGGGCGGCAGCGCCGCACCCCAAAACGTGGCCGTAACTTGGAAGCGTCAATCCCTTTTGAATTTTGCACTGCGCCTGTCGTCCGGTGCTTTGGGATTACTGGGAAATGAGTCTATTTCGCCAGTTCGCGGAACCAACGCAACGCGACCGAAGTTTGGCCATCATTTACTTCGTGCCCGCCATGGAAAGTCCCTATTCGCATTCGATTGAACCCGGTTCGCTTGATTGAACCCGCGACGGTGTATTGCTGCTCGACCGTCGCGATTCGGTCATCGTGACCGGCGCTGATGTAGATTGGCGTATCAAGAAAATTCGCGCCAGGATGGATTCGGGCGTATCCATCGCTCAGGTGGTCTTCGTTTGCACCGGTTATATAGATGCCGGCGACGCGACAGCCATTCCTCGCGAGCAGCGGCGCAACGTAGCCAACGCCTTTTCCTCCTCCGGAGAACCCTGCACATGCAACCGGCCAACTGTCCGATCCGGGAAAGCTGCGGTGCAGCGCTTCGACCGCCGCGAGCGTCATTGCGCCGCGCCATGAAGCGGTATCGTTGCGCGGATGCTGCGGCCCGTCTCCGGCCAGAAGCACCCAGCCTTCCGTGAGTCCGACTGTGCGATAAAACTGGACGAGATCATCTCGATTCTGCCGTTTAAAATCGCTCGTGGAACAGGGTATCAATACGGGCCACCTCTTTCGCGGGTCGAAATTTGCAGGTGTCGCCAGTACGGCGACTGCATTCGGTGGAACCACATTTCCGCCCTGCCCGGCAAGTGATTTTCCCTGCGCGCTCAACGCGACATTAGCCTTAACCGTTGAACCCGGAGAAAAGGCGATTCCGGCGAACTTGAGTGACTCTCCGGCTGCTACTGTCGAGCCAGCATGCATTACGAGAATCAGCCCGGCGAGCGAAAGCAGTTGCCTCGATTTAGCGCAGAGGTGTTGCGAAGCCATGGGTTACTGTTTCGTATTTCTGACCAAAAAACGTGCGCAACGGAAATCTCAAATCTAATTTAGCTAGAAATCCGAAATTGACTATGCCCCCTCGTGTTCGCACAGAAGTACAAGTGATGTTTTTCGATACCGATTGCGGAGGCGTCGTATCGAATATCGCGTATTTACGTCTTATTGAGGTCGCACGCACTCACCTCACCGAGGAGCTCGGGCTCGCGCTAGCAGAGATGGCCGAAAAGCAAACATATCCCGTCGTCGTGCGTACCGAAATTGATTATCGCCGCGCCGCCAGGCTAGGGGATCGCCTCGTGATTGAGGGGTGGCTGGATCAAGTCGAGCGCGCGCGGTTCTGGTGCGCATTCCGCATCACGCGCCCGAAAGACGACTCGCTGATCGCTGATTGTCGCCAGATGCTCGCCCTCATCGAGATGCCGACAGGAAAACTGCGGCGGTTACCTGAGCATTGGAAAACATACGCCAAAGCGGATTCGACTAAAGATCCCGAACGCCAATCTCGAACCGGAACAGTTTTCGGTGAAGAATGTGAAGAATGACCGCAGGCGCCCGCACCTTAAGCCTTGAAGAGACGCTGCTGGAGCCGCCAGCGCTGCCGCCGCCGCCTACGCGGCACGCTTTGCTGGTGATTCTTATTGCGCTGGCAGCGCTGTTGCACATCGTGACCATTGGGACCGGCGATCTCTACAGCGAAACCGAAGGCCAATACGCTGGAGCTGCGCGCGAGATGGTGTCGAGCCATCAATGGTTGCTCCCAACGAACAACGGCATACTGCGCCTGCAAAAACCGCCACTGCTGTATTGGCTCATCATTGTTTCGTACAAGATCCTCGGGGTAAATGAGGCGGCCGCGCGGCTCCCCGTTGCACTTGCCGTTGTGGCCACGGTTGCACTTATTTTTTTGATTGGCGAAAAGCTTTCAGATTACTGGCGCGGCTTCATTGCCGGTCTGATTTATCTCAGCTTCGGCGGAACGTTTCTGCTGGCGCGCATTGTTATGCCCGAACCGGTGGTCACTGCATTCATTGCCGGCGCGATGTTCTGCGGAATATGCGGCTATGAGCGGAGGCGCCATCGGCGCATGTGGTTCGCCGGTGTTTGGATTTTCGCTGCGCTAGCTTGCCTGACGAAAGGCCTGCTCGGCCTCGTTTACCCCGCTGTGGTTTTTGTTTTGCTCTCGATTTTTTATCGCGAAGCGAGGATACGGTTTCGCGCGCTTCTGCGGTGGGAATATGCGTTAATTTTTCTTTTGATCCTGGCGCCCTGGCACATCTGGGTTCAATGGCATTTCCCGCACTACTTTCGTTACTTGGTCAGGTCCGAATGGCTGGGACACCTGCGCGGGCTCACTGATGAGACGCACGATTTCCTCGGAGTGCCTGCCTATCAATTTGTGATCTTGCATGTGGCTTGGTGGTTTCCATGGTCCATCGCGCTGCTGCCCGGGGTGACGTTTGCCTGGCGTCGCGTGGTGCGTCCGCGCAACATCAGTTTTGCCGATGGATTACTGCTTTGTTGGATGGGCGTGGTGTTCGTTCCTCTGCTCTTTTTAGGTCAGCGACAGGATTATTATTCCATGAGCATGTGGAGCGCCTTTGCGCTCTGGGTATCCGCGGCTTGGGATCGGACTCCGCAGTCGTTGCGCGCCGCGGGCGCGATCACGGTGGTTCTCGCCGGTGTGATAATCGCGGCCGGAGCGCTGTTTATTGTACGCGCCTCGCACGCTCTAAACGGAAATTGGGGAACAATGGACGCGCGCTGGACCGCGTGGAGAGCGTTGCACGACATGCCTGTTTCCGCATGGATAACTCTACGGCCTTTAATTGTCATTACGGCCGTGTCGCTCGTGTTTTTCTCATTGGTAGCGCTCTACCTCATTTTCAAACAACGCGAAAAACTCGCTGCCATCGCGCTAGCCATCTCAATGATCCCGGCCGGGCTCAGCATGGTAGTAAGCGTCGCGAAAACTGCGCCGTATTTCTCGCTCGCCGATGTCGCCCGTTTCTTAAATCCGCGTTTAGAGGCGGGCGGCCACGCGATTTTCGAAGGGCCACTCGACGATAGCAGCAGCCTGTTTTTTTATCTGAACCGCAAATTCTTTTTTGTTAATCAAAATCCCCGGAAGGAAGCGCCGATCGGCACACCCTCGCGCGACATCTTCTTGAACGAAGAAGCCGTCCTCGACAAATGGGGACAAGCCGATCCGATTTATCTTATTGTAGATCAGGGCCGGGCCGACTACTGGAGAGAACGGGTCACCAACCGGTTTCATGTTTATCATCAGGTCACAACATCGGGCACATACGTGGTGCTTAGTAATCAACTCTAGATAAAAATCGATTGGTTTTGGTGTGTCATTCTTGAAAAACGATCGTCTCAGGCTAATGTGCGGGCTCACTTCCGCTTCAATCCCTCTAAGGTTCAACGAATTTATGTCGCAACATCGCAGTCTAAAAGGCGCCAGCACCATTGCAGCCAAGCGCAATGTCCTGAAACGCTTCGAGCGCGTCGAGCTTCTGAAGAAACGCGGTCAGTGGAAGGACGGCCAGAAAGTCATCGGCTTGCCGAAGACGAAACCAGACGTTTAGCGCTCAAGGTCATCCTGAGCGGAGCGAAGCCGAGTCGAAGGAGCCCGTAAAATTACTTTGAGCTAACGCCAAACGGGATCGCTTGACTGCTCGGGATGACGGTCGGGCCAAAAGAAGCTTAAGTGCGCCTCAACCGCTTCCTCGCTGCCGCGGGTCTTGGATCGCGTCGGCATTGCGATGAATTGATCGCGGCGGGTCGAATCTCGATCAACGGCACGGTCTGCACGGATTTCAGTGCGCAACCGCAGGCGGGCGATCACGTCAAGGTGGATGGCAAACCTGTCCGCGTTGGCACGCGGCTCACGATCATGTTGCATAAGCCCGCTGGATTCGTGTCGACCCGAAGGGATCCGCACGTATCCGATACTGTGTTTGATTTGGTTCCGGCGAAATTATCGCGCCTGTTCAATGTCGGACGTCTAGACGCCCAGACTGAAGGTCTGCTCGTCCTCACAAATGATGGCGATCTCGCACAGCGGCTTGCGCATCCACGTTACAAAATCGAGAAGGAATATACGGTAAGATTGGATCGGCCGTGGGATCCCGCGCTTGCGCCGAAATTGCTGCATGGAATTGTTCTTGATGGTCGGCGAGCAAGGATTGCACGGCTGTACTCCGTCTCGCCGACGCGTTTGCGCGTGGTGTTGCGACAGGGAATCAATCGGCAGGTTCGCCGGATGTTCGAAGCGGTTGGATATCACGTGAAACATCTTGTCCGGGTTCGAATTGGCAATCTTCGGCTTGGCGATTTGCCGCGCGGACATTGGCGGGCGTTGACAAAACATGAGCTAAGCGCTTTGGAGAAGTGAGCTCCTGCGAGCCCCACGCCTGGCCTCGCAGGAGTTCCGCCCTCCACGATGAAACTCGAAGGTTGCAATGCGCTCATAACGGGCGCCTCGGCTGGGATTGGCCGCGAATTTGCGCGCCAACTTGCTGGGCGTGCGCGGTCCATCATTTTGGTGGCGCGGCGTGATGAGAGGCTGATTGAGCTAGCTGATGAACTGCAGCGGCAGCAGCCAAAGCTCCGGATTCATGTTCGCAAAGCTGATCTGAGTGATTTTGTGCAGTTGCAGGATCTGCTGGAGTGGCTTGATCGCGAAAAACTTGATGTTGATCTTTTAGTCAACAACGCGGGCTTGGGCGATAGCGGCCCTTTCGCGAAGAGCGATCCCGTTCGCAACAACGAAATGACGCTCGTGAATGTCACGGCGCTAACTTCACTGACGCGCCATTTACTTCCGCAAATGATCGCCAAGCGCCGGGGCGGAATTCTCAACGTCAGTTCATCGGCTGGCTTTCTCCCAATTCCCGGCTCCGCCGTTTACGCCGCTACAAAGGCGTACGTGACAAGCCTTTCCGAAGCGCTTCGAGCCGAACTTCGCGGAACAGGTGTGAGCGTATGCGCGCTTTGCCCCGGTCCTGTGGTAACGGAATTCCAGCAAGTTGCCAAGCGGGAGGGAGTGCAGCCGGACATCGGTCCGAAGTTCCTCGTTGTTACAGTCGAACAGGTCGTGCGCGACGGGCTCGCAACACTCGAAGCAGACCGGCCGCTAGTAATTCCGGGGTTCGCGATGAAGCTGTTGATGCTTCTCGCTCGATTAATGCCACTGCCCGTCTTGCGATGGGTGGCACGGATGTCACCGAGGAAACGCGGCGTCGTATAGTCTCAAATCGAACTCGATCGAATGCAGAAATGTTAAAGGTGAAACCAGTTGTGCTCGCTCACGAACACGATCCGGTTGACGAGAATCTCCGAGGTTGTCACGAATGCGACGATTAATCCTAACACAATGAGAGGGAAAGCGGTGTTGATCCGACGACACATCCAGGAAATGCCATACACATAGGCTAAAGCGAACGGAATCAACGCGCCGCTTAGCAATCGGCCAGATGTGAAATAAGGATGTTCCCGTGATGGGTTGATGCAGTTACCGAAATCGAATTGAATCGAGAGCAGCGCCAGAAACGCAACGCCTGCCAGAAAAATCAAAATTGCGCTGCCAATTGCCTGTCGCTGGAACGTGGAAAGCCCAGCCTGTTTTCGCAGCCCGGCAGCAGCCGCGACTAGAAGGACCAACGACGAGACCGCGTAAAATCCATCGGCCCAGCGCCAACACAATGGCCGACCATGCCAGCTGAGTTCGCCGCGCCAGAAGCTCGCGATCAAATCGAACCAAAAAATCCAGAAACCGTGCGGCGTAAAAACCGGATGCTGCCACCAATCTCCGAACGGTTTTCGCGTCCAACCGAGCAAACTAATTTTCGCTGTCGATCCGGTGAGATCGCCAAAATGAAATTTTGTCCACAGGATCCAAGCGCCGACCGGAATTGCGGCGCACGAAATCAGCGCGGTAAGCGCGATCAGCCCCGCGCGAGGTGTTCGTAAAATGATCGCAATGGATCTCGCAAGGATCACCGCGAGCGCGACTGCCACCAGCGGCAAGTTGGACAGCTTGGTCAGGCACGTAGCTGCGACCGCCAGACCTGTGAGTGTTCCCAATAAAAAGGTCGGCGCGTTCGTTCGCAACCATTGCAAAACGCAAAGAAATAACGCGCCGAAACAGAGAGGCGACAGCACATCGTTATTCATTGCGTAGAACACATTCTGAGGAAGGAAGACGAGTAGCAGCGGCACGCCGATGCGCAGTTCAATCTGTTTCGGGGCAATTGTGCGTGCGGCCATGTATCCCAGCCAAACGATTATCGCGATCAGAGGCACATTCAGGAACCGAATCCAATATAACGATTGAATCCCGCTCAATCCGATGTGCTTGCCGATCCACCACCAGGCACTTGCCAACGCGTAATACAGTGGCGGCTGTGATGATTCAAAATTGATTTCACTGCTCCAAGCCGCTCTCGTCACCGCAATCTCCGGTTCAGCTTTGGCCCAGGGTTCTTTCCATAGCGGGGACGGAAATTTCCCGCCGGAAAATCGCTCTGATGGGAATAGAAATTCCGGCGACGCGTAGGGAACAATCCAGTTCAATGTTTCTTCGTTGATCCGGTCGAAACTGCGCGGGACGTGCCGATGCGAATACTGCGTGATCAGATCCAAGTGCAGGTCTTCATCAATGTTGCTGAAGAATGGGAATGCTGCTGAGAAAATGAAAACACGGAGTGCAGCGGCGGCGCAAAGCAGCAAGATGAGAACTCGTTCCTTCGCAGCAACGAACGTTTTCGATTCACCAGACGCCATAGCAGTTGCTGCAAGATTAAAAGCGGCGCAGCAGCGCCGCACTCCAAAACAAAAGAAAAGCGGCGGTCGCATTCGGACCGCCGCTCTGAAACTTTCGCATCCTGCCAGAGCAGGAATTCTACGAGGATTTGTATTTAACCGAGCAACCGTACGGCTTCGTCTCGGGCGTGCTAACGGATTTGCCTGACAACGATTGATCCAGCGCCGCCTTCACGTAATTCGTAGAACTCGGGATGTCGGACGGGTTTGGGGTTGCTTTGCTGTCAATTGCGCCGCGGTAAATGACTTTCCCTTCTGGATTGATGATCACCATGTTCGGCGTGTTCTTTGCGCCGTAAGCGCGGCCTGCGTTGCCTTCGGGATCCAGTAGCAGCGCGGTCTCATGCGTCTTCCACGAAGTCACGATCTTCTGCGCCTCTTCCGGCGTCAGATTTCCTTCTGTGCCCGGCGCATTGGAATCGATAGTCAGCCAGACAACGCCTTTCTCAGTGAACTCTTTCTGCAGGTTTTGCATGTTGCTGCTGCCGTAATGCTTTTTCACGAACGGGCACTCCGGATTAAACCATTCAAGCACGACGTATTTGCCCTTGTATTGCGAAAGCGAATGCGTCTTGCCTTTCGCGTCCGTGAGCGAAAAATCTGGCGCGGCGCTTCCAACAGGCGGCGCATCGGCGGCAAAGACTGCGGTTCCGATCAATGATGCAACGGCGGTTAAGAGTAGTTTCATCTTCATATGAGTTATTAGAAAACCGAGTTGCTGATACGTTTAAAGTTCTTCGAGTAAAACAATCGTCATGGCCGGGAAAATTTCAACGTGGAGTGACTCGATTCCCGGCGCCATAATTATTGCGAGGCGACGCGGCGCGCAACGGTTTCAAGCTTGTCCAGGATCATGCTTTTGGTGAGCAGTTCCGGAAAAACAATTGGCTCTTCGTTCTTCGCGGGATAAAGCACGTAGAGTGGAACTCCCGGGCGGCCAAAGTGCTGCAATAGTTTTGTGATCACGGGATCGCCGTTGGTCCAATCGGCTTTCAATTTCACAATCCCGTGGCGCTGGAACGCCTCCCGCACATCCTGAGCTTCCAGGACATTGGCTTCATTGAATTTGCACGTAAGACACCATGCGGCTGTGAAATCGACAAAGACGCTGCGGCCCTGTTCCAGTTCCGTTTGCAACCGCTCGGGCGTGAACGCCTGCCAGCCGCCTCGAAGTTGTAAATCGCCAGAAGCCACTTTCGTAGACTGAAATTTGTCGCCGATAAAATAAACGCCGCTCGCGAGCACGAGCAGGAGGATGAGCACGAGCACGACACCTCGTTTGGAAGCCGACGCGGTTGGGACAGCGAAGGCGCCTTTCATCCAACAGGCGACACTGATCACCAGCAGGAAACAGCTTGCCCAGATTGCTCCTTCCAAGCCGCGCTGGGCGCCCAGTACATACAGAAGAAACAACAGCGTCGCGAGCAGCAGAAAGCCCATGAACTGTTTCAAGTGCAGCATCCACGCGCCGGGCCTCGGTAGAAAGCGCAGCCAGGCGGGTTGTGCACTCAACAGCAGGTAAGGCGCGCTCATCCCAGCGGCGATGGCGACGAACATCGCCAGGATGACCGCGGCTGACTGAGTGAAGGCGAACCCCAGCGCCGTGCCGAGAAACGGCGCGGTACATGGTGTGGCCAGCACAGTCGCGAACACACCTTGGAAGAATGAGCCAAGCAAGTCCTGACGCTCGCTCGTTGAAAGCAAATTGCGCGTCACAGATTGCGGCAACGAAATTTCGAACACCCCAAACAGATTCAGGGCGAACACCAGCACGATCACAGTCAGCGCCAGAACGAAGTAAGGATTTGTGAATTGAAATCCGCCCCAAGTCACATCGCGCCCCGTGCCTTTCAGTGCAATTAGCAGCACCGCCAGCGCGATAAACCAAGCAAAGATCCCCACCGTGAACGCAATCCCGCTCCGCAGAATGGCTCGCCGGCTCTGGCCGGCCTGTTGTATAAAGCCGAAGATCTTCAGCGAGATCACCGGCAAGACGCACGGCATCAAATTCAAAATCAGCCCACCGAGAAAACCGAACAGCAGAAATGTGAAAATTCCGCGCGCGTGCGGCGGACGAGCAGCCGAAACAATCGGCGGCGCACTCGTAATCTGCCACGCTGCGCGATCGTCCCCGTTCGGCTGCTGCGAAAACACGATGAGCCCGGGTATTGACGACTGATTCTTCGGTGCTGACTCAAGAGGAATGTGAAAGTCAATTTCATTGCTGTTCCGCGATTGAATCGCAGGATGACCAACAATCGTCTCTTGCTCCGGCAGCGGAAAGAAATCGACTGCCGGATATCCGGCCAAAATGTCGCTTTTGATCTTCAAGCGAACATCGGATCCAACCCGGCTCCATTCGGCATTGGCCACATTAGCGCCCGGCCAGTTTTGCGGAAGCAAACGGCGGTAACGCGCGAAAATGTCCATGTTCTCCGGCTGACCAGTCGGTGCTATCGGCGAATCCAACTGCAATGTTGCGCTGCCCGGGACGCAGATTTTTTCGCACACGAGCCAATTCGCTTCAGCGATGAGTTTCACCGACGAGGCGTCTACGTTCGGCGGTGGCGTGATTTCCTGCATCAACAGGACGTCATTTTCGTAGCCGTAGGTTTCGATGTCTCCGGGATCGGTCGTTTTCAGCGGAATTGGCCATTGGATGTCGCCGACCTTCCAGCTGGGCGGCAGGGTCCATTTCAGTTCCGTGGGCAGCCCTGCGTCGCCGGAAAATTTCCAGTAGGTGTGCCAACCGGGAGCCATTCGCAATAGCAGACCCACGGTGAACGGTTTCCCAGGTACAACCGCGTTTGTGTCGGCAAGAAGCTCTGCCCTAACGAGCTGCTTTCCCTGGTACGTCTGGGCGTGACCATTCGAGGCAATCGCAAACATCAGCCAACAGAGCGGCGAAAGCACAGCAAGCCTTGAGGCAAGTCTCATATGATCAGATAACATTCGGACGATTTGTACAGCAATGCGTCGCTTGTAACCCCTTTGCTTTGGGAGCCACCTGGTCCATGGGGGCGACAACTACAGAGGCGCGTGATCTACGGGACGACAAAAATCTTGTCGGTCCAGGGATCCTTTACCTTTGTCCCGGGTGTGTAGCCGCTCACGTCAACGTATCTGCCGCTGGAATCAAATGGACTGAACACGTATCCGGGCTTGCCTGGCACCGCTGCGGCGGTTGGGAACGCCGTCGAGGCGGAGGACGCTTGCGACGGCGGCGATGGCTTTGGCCCATTTTTTCGTCTGAGCGACCCGCGGAGATGTTCCGACCGGCTTTTGAGTTGTGCCCGTGCCGGTGTCTGGTCGGCCTTGCGGCGCCGATACTACCTGCGTTGATGCAGCGGGGTGACCCGGCTCCGCGACATCGGATTCGATTGCATCCGTCGTGCCCACCATGGTCGGTTCGTTGCTGTGACCTCGCATAGCATAATGCACGGGTGCGGTCGCAACACGGTAGGAACCGACAGCAACGTCGCGCGTAACATGATAAGAACTGACCGCCACGTGACGCGTGGTTCCGCATCCGGCGAATAACACGGCCAGAAATAATAAAGCTCGTTCCAATGTTTTCACTGTCTTTCTAGATGTATCCTCATTGTGATCTGTTCAATCATTTAGACGCGACAAATCCCAACCAGAGTTCATTTCCCCTTTCATCGCTTCGGCCAGCAATGGATGTGCCAGACCAACCATAGCACAAAAGAGGTTGCCTGACAGCGGAGCCCTGGGCCTCCGAGTCTGTCAGGCAAATCCCTCTTCTACTTGCTCCTCGAAGTGCGTAATAGCGGTTCATTTTGTACTTCGGACAGAGCACGCTGGATGAGCGTGTTCCTTGATGAATTTTTACACTGGATGATCGATTTTTGTCGCACTTTGCCTAACGCGCACGTGCGGACTAACCTTCGCCAATGAGATCGCTCGAGAGCGACGTCGTGCAACGCGGCACGCGTATTTTTGAGCTGGTCGATAAACATCCCGAGCGACTTTTCAGCAAGGCCGGATTTTATCAGCGTCTAATGGCGCTCTCGATGCACGACGAGCGGTTCAAGACGCAACTGTTCCGCTTTGTCGCCGTTCTGCCGTCACTCCGCCAGTCAAGTGAGATTATTCAGCATCTCAAAGAATATTTCAGCGATGGCAACGATGGCTTCCACCCGTTCGTTGCTGTGGGGGTTCGGGTGGCGTGCCTGATCCCGTGGATAAGCGCTCCGCTCCTGCGATGGAATATTTCCGAAACGGCCCGCCAGTTTATTGCCGGACGAAATCCGGATGAAGTCATAGCGACATTGCGCAAGCGGCAGGCACAAAAAATCGGCTTCACAGTGGATGTTTTAGGCGAGGCTGTCGTGAGCGAAGCCGAGGCGGACAAATATGCGGCGCGTTACGCGGATTTACTGGAGAAACTGGCGCTCGAAACAAGAGACTGGCCCGACTCACTCGGAAAAAACGCGGAGCTTTTTCCGGTTGTAAATATGTCGGTCAAAATCTCTGCTCTGTATTCGCAAATGAGTCCGGCTGCTCCGGCGGATGCGATCGCCCATCTCGGCACCAAGCTCCGGCCGCTTCTTCGCCGCGCGCGGGAACTAGGCGCATTTATCAATTTCGACATGGAGAGTTACGCGCTCAAAAATACGACTCTGGAGCTGTTCAAAACCATCTTAACCGAGGCGGAGTTCAAAGACTGGCCGCATGTCGGGATTGTCATCCAGGCTTATTTACGAGATTCAGAGGGCGACTTGGGGGACCTGATCGAGTTGGGCCGTACACGCGGCACTCGCTTGGCAGTCCGGCTGGTGAAAGGCGCATATTGGGATTACGAGACAACGAAATCGGGCCAGAACGGATCGAATCCTCCGGTCTTTCTTCAGAAGCCCGAGAGCGACGCGAATTTCGAAAAGCTTACGCGCGTGCTCTTTGAAAATAACTCCATTGTTACGCCAGCGTTTGGGTCGCATAACGTCCGCAGCATCGCGCACGCGCAAGCGGTCGCGGAGGAGCTCGGCATTGATCGCAGCAGGTTCGAGTTCCAACTGCTTTACGGCATGGCCGGCCCGATCAAGCGCGCGCTGGTGGAGATGGGATATCGGGTCCGGGAATACTGTCCGATTGGCGAATTGCTGCCGGGCATGGCATATCTCGTTAGGCGGCTCCTCGAGAACACGTCGAACGAAGGATTTTTGCGGGCAAAATTTGCCGAGAACGTGCCGGCGAAAGAATTGCTGCGCAATCCGAGAGAGCTGATTGAGCCCGCTGTGGCCGTGATCGATGACCGCGGCGGGTCCAGTGGATCGAATTCAAAAAATGGTGCTTCACTTCACTCAACAGCTGGCGATAGTTTCCGAAACGCACCGCTTGTGAGTTTTATTTACAAAGACAGCCAGGACAAAATGCAGAGCGCATTGCGCGAAGCGCGAAAGCGCTTGGGCGAAAAATATCCCTTGTACATCGGAGGAGAAAAGATTTGGACCGATAATTTGACGCCTTCGGTTAATCCAGCCGAGCCGACGGAGATTGTCGGTTACGGAACCGAAGCCGGGGTCGACGAAGCCGAGCGTGCCGTTAAAGCTGCGCGCGCGGCGTTCGAAAAATGGAGATGGACGCCATTCGAGGAGCGGGCGCAGTTGCTGGAGCGCGCGGCGGACATCCTGGAACGCAGGCGCTACGAGCTCTCGGCAATAGAAGTTTTCGAAGTCGGCAAGGCATGGTCTGAGGCCGACGGCGATATCCGCGAGGCGATCGATTTTTGCAGGTTCTACGCGCAGCAAATGCGACGACTGGGGCGCCCAAAACTCACGCAACAGGTGCCGGGCGAAGAGAGTTATTATCATTATTGGCCGCGTGGCGTCGCCTTCGTAATCGCGCCGTGGAATTTTCCGATCGCGATTCTGTGCGGCATGGCGTCGGCTGGAGTTGTTACTGGAAACGCCGTGATCATGAAACCGTCCGAGCAGTCGATTGTCTGCGGCGTCATGCTCATGCAGGTTTTCGAGGAAGCAGGCGTTCCGCCGGGCGTGTTGAATTTTTTGTCGGGGCACGGATCCGTGATCGGAGCGCATTTGGTCGATCACAAAGATGTCGATTTAATTGCGTTCACCGGGTCACGCGAGGTCGGATTGAAAATTTGGGAATCGGCTGGGATCACCCGCCCTGGTCAACGCGAGCTGAAGCGGGTGATTTGTGAGATGGGCGGCAAAAACGCGATGATCGTTGATGCGGACGCGGATATTGATGAGACGATCATGTATTCAATTTATTCCGCATTCGGTTTTCAGGGGCAAAAGTGTTCGGCGCTGTCGCGCTTGATTCTGCTCGAGGAAAATTACGATCGCGTGATGGAACGTTTAATTCCGGCCGCAGCCAGTTTGCGAATCGGCAATCCGGAGCAACCAGGCATCATGGTCGGCCCGGTCATCGATGAGGCTGCGCACCGCCGCATTTTAGAATTCATCGAGACAGGGAAAAAAGAGGCCACACTCGCGTATCAGGCAAAAGAAGTTCCGCCGCATGGATATTTTATTCCGCCGACGATTTTCACCGACGTAAAACCGAATATGCGCATCGCACGCGAAGAAATTTTCGGCCCGGTGCTGAGCGTTTTAAAAGTGCGCGATCTCGATGCAGCGCTCGAAGTCGCGAATGGAACTGACTACGCATTGACCGGCGGCTTTTTCTCGCGCAGCCCCGATAACATCGACCGCGTCAAAGCGCGACTGGAAGCCGGCAACGTTTACATCAATCGCTCGTGTACGGGCGCGATTGTTGGGCGGCATCCGTTTGGCGGATTCAAGATGAGCGGCAGCGGCACCAAGGCGGGTGGCGAAGATTATCTTCTCAACTTTCTTGTCCCACGCGTAGTGACCGAAAATACCAGCCGGCACGGTTTCGCTCCGGAACAGTCGTTCTGAGTATCGCGACGAATTTCTCTGGCCCAAACCGCGGTAATAACCGCACGGAACAGCCGCATGATCAATTCAGCGGCCGCGTCTTACTGAGCAACTTCACAACGGTGATGATCATGTAAAGCACCGGCCAGGCCGAGGTGAGAACGATCACCGCGAACGCCGCCATTTCCTTGGCTCGTTCGCGCGCTGCTTCAAGACGGTATTCGCGTCCCAAATTATAAAACTTCCTAAGCTCCGATCCATCTTCTCCGTCGTAAGACCAGAAATGGCCGTGCCATTTACCGAATCCGGAATGAAAAAAATAATCCGTCTGCGGAAAGCGTCCCTTGCCGCCCGTGGGAGGACTCCTCGGTTTCATAGACTCTGACCGACAATTGAATTGGAACCATCAACACAATATCACGTTCAAAAAATCAATCAGCCTGAAGAAATAACTTTCCGGATCACGCGGAGACTGAGAAATACTCGAAAAGCAAAAATGAAAACAGCGTTTTATCGCGCTGGTAAGCAGCTGGTGAGATTAGTGTTTGGCTGTGTCGCGCGCATTCACGTGATCGGACGCGAGCATCCCAACCGTACCGATGGATTTTTGCTGGCAGCGAATCACATCAGTCATTTCGATCCGTTTCTGATCTCACTGGTAGTCCGGCGAAAGATCGATTGGATGACTATGGCCGAATTCTTTCGCCCGCCTCCAGTAGGGGTGTTCCTGCATTCGATTGACGCGTTCCCGGCAGAGCGGGACCGCGCTGACCTGAAAACAATCCGTACCGCAATTGAACGGCTAAGAAACGGGCGCGTCGTCGGCATGTTCCCAGAGGGCGGCATTCGCAATGGAGCGCGCTCGCTGCTCGAAGGCGCCGCGCTCCGGCCGGGCGTTGCCACATTCGCGCAGATTGCCGATGTTCCTGTCGTCCCGTGCATAATTCTCGGTACGGATCGCTTTTATGCCAAAAAACAGTGGCTGCCGTTCCGGCGTACGCCGGTGTGGATCGTGTTTGGAAAGCCAATTTCATGTTTTCCAGAGTTGCAGAAATCTCAGGCGCGCGAACGAATTGAATCCGAACTGGCCGCAGCTTTCAAAAATCTTTACGCTGAATTGCGCGAAAAATTTCGCCTCACCACGGATGATCTGCCGCAGTCGGCCCGAGAACGCTCTGGAGTGCCGCACGATGCCGCAGCTTTGCAAACTGCCGATACCTCTGTGCGCTCCAAAGTTCACCGCGTAAGAACGACACCGGTCGATTCGCTTCTCTGCGCGTCGATCAATTGGCTTCATCGGCGCCACCCACTGAATGGGCACAGTCGAGAAGAGATGGAGCGTTACCTTACCGTGTGCGAGCGGCTCTCGCCGCAGGAATATTATGTCCCGCCGCAAGTGATTGGCAGCAACGGTGGCTCCGAGTCAAAGCCGGCTGTGAATGGCATGCGCGATTCAGTTATGGCAACTCTGTTGTGGCGAAGCCCGATCGAAACAGCTTTTGCAGCAAACAATACCGCGCGTGTGGACTTTTTCCGAAGCGATGCACGCAGTTGGACCAGAGCGCCGACAGTGTTTTTGCTGCACGCACTGATGTCATCCAGTCCGACCGGCTATTACCGCTGGGCAGAGAGGTTCAATGAACTCGGCTGGAACGCGTGTTTTGTTCATTTGCCCTACCACTTTTCGCGTGTCCCGGCTGGTTACTGGAATGGTGAACTGGCGATTACGCCGGATTTGATTCGCAACGCGGAAGGACTACGCCAGGGCGTCATCGAGGTGCGGCAAATAATGGAATCATTGCGGGAACAGGGCTGCCATGAGTTTGGGGTGCTGGCCACGAGTTACGGCGGATGGGTTGGCGCCCTGCTCACGCTCGTCGAGAGCGATTTCCGGTTTGTGGCGTTAATGTCGCCGATCGTAAATGTCGAGCACGCCATCTGGCGCAGTCCGGCAGCTCGTCGTGTTCGACGCGAACTGGTCCGGGCAAACATCGAGCGCGCTATGGTTGCGCGGCATTTTCACCTGAGTTCGCCTTTACATGGCCGGCCGGTGTGCGATCCCAAACGGATTCTCTTCGTCGCCGGGGAATTCGATTCGATTGCTCCACCGGCAGAAATCGAAGCGATCCACGAGACATGGCACGGCTCGAAACTGTTACGTGTTCGACAAGGACATTTCGGCTACCGGATGATGCGGGAAACAATCGCGCACCTGAAACAACGCGGCGATTTGTTGCCAAGGAGCGGCGGTGTCGAGTCCGCCGGATAAAGTGCAGATCGGAAACGCCCTCTCCTTGAGTCACCTGATTTCAAGGAGGTCCAAGCTTGGCTTCAAATCACTGAACGCCGCATCCGCCAGAACTGGTCCGTGGTCGCCAGCGCATCGGAATATCGCAACTGGATGTGCTCGGGCCGGCCGGACGATTTTACGATTCAAGTCTTCCAATTCGGGCTGACAAATGGTGCAGATCGCGTTTCGCGGCGAGACAGCCAACATGACTGTGTTACTCACTCAAGCCAATTCATTGCCTCCAGTAACCGGCGAAACTGCGGATCATTCGTGGAGAGCGCAGGGAGCCATTCGCCAATCGGTTCACGTTTCCACCATGCCTTATCGCCAATTGGCGCAAACCGATAACGAAAGAGTCGCGCTCGAATGTAACGCGGTGGCGCGTCAGGAAACGGATTATTCGCAAGCAGTGACAGGGTGCCACGGTCATTGTGCAGAAGCTTCCAGACAAAATGCAGCGTCCACGGATACTCCGCGGGCGAAGCCATCGCTGCGAACCAGATTTGCCAGTCGATTCGTGGCTGATACGGCGCGACGAATGGTGGGGGACGATTCGGATCACCCGGTTTGGCCTTAAACTCGTATTCCTTCCATTTCGTGTCGCCCGTTATCAGCGTGTCGTCTGTGCCTTCGAAAATGATTTCGTCGCGTTCGCGGCCCACTGTGCCGAACGCGCCGTAAGTGTTCACGAGATCGAGCGGATCATAGGAGTAATTCATCAATTGCCGGCCGGAAGCGAGATTGAGCACCGCCGGTGTGCTCAGCCAGATCACTATAATCGTTAACGCAACAGCAATACCGTTGTTGACGCGCGACAACTGCGAATTCTGAGCCGCGCGTTGTGCGCGTCTCACGATTGATTGCGGCAGAAAACGCCCAAGAAAACTATCATCAAAGCACGCGAGAAACGGAATAATAGTGAGATAATTGAGGAACGAAAGGTTACCGCTGATGATGAGAAAGATCTGAAATGTAACGAGCAACACACCCGCGATGTGTCGTGCCATTCGCGGACCAAACGAAAACCATGGCACGACCAGTTCAACGAAATGGTTCCAAGCCGTTTCGAACTTGAGCAGCCAATGCGGTGAAAAATGCAGATAGCGACTGATCGGACTGGGGATCGGCTGCGTCTCGTAATGATAGTAGAGACAGGTGAGATCGCGCCAGCAGGGATCGCCGCGCAATTTGATCAAGCCTGCGCCGATCATGATGCGAAACCCGAGCCAACGAAAAAGCCAGATAACCAGGATCGGCGGCCTGCTCTTTGGAAACGGCCGGCAATCGAGCAGCGGACAAAGAAAGATGGACAGGAAACCGGTTTCGAGCAGTTGAATCTCCCAGCCGTAGCCATACCAGATCTGCCCGATGTGTACTATCGACATGTACATCGCCCAGAGAAGCGTGAGTAGGATTGCGTTCGCATACCCGCCCAGGACAACAAGCGACAGCGCGAATCCAAGCCACGAGAAGGTTGATAATGCATGGTCGGAGATTCCGAACCAGAACAGTGTCGGAACCCGTACCATGCCGGCGCTTCGCGAACCGAGTTGCGTTTGAACCAAGTTTAGAAAATGCGTGGCTGGGGTTAGCCCATTCTCGCCAATCAACGGGACTACTTGGTTTGCCGCTACCAAGAATGCGACTGCATAGACAAATCCAAGCAGTCGCAAAATGACAAACCGCGTCAGCCAATAGGAATTCCCAGCTGTGAACACTCTTTGGAGAATGTTTCCGCTCTTCGTCATCCTTGGAATTCTGCTTACCAGCAGGTGAACCGAGCTTCAACGCTCAACGTATATTCATATCAAAGCTAGTCGCGTGTTCGCGCGCGTTGACACTGAGTGTGATGAGATTCAGTTTTCCTGCCTTCAGCCAGGGTAGCTCAGTGGTAGAGCAGGGGACTCATAAGCCCTTGGTCGGGAGTTCGAATCTCCCCCCTGGCATTTTCGCTAAAAATGGCTTGGATTTACATTCTTCGCGGATCATCAGGTCGTCATTACATTGGATCGTGCGTCGATCTGGACGCGCGATTCGCGCAGCATCTCCGCGGCCATACAGCGACAACCAAACGTTTGGGAGAGAAACTTGAGATCGTCGCCAAAAAAAAAGTGCGTTCCTTGGAAGACGCGCGGCGAATCGAACGAGCGTTGAAACGGAAGAAAAATCCCCTGCTGGCGATCTATCATCTAAAGCAGTAGAGCAGCCCCGAAAGCATTCGGGGTTGGTCGGGAGTTCGAATCTCCCCCCTGGCACTCCCTTACTTCTTCGGTTTTGCGATGTACGGCGCTAAATCCTTGTCGCGACCGCGGATCGCGGCCATGAAACAGACGCCACTGTGTTCAGTCACCGCACCGGTCCAGCCTTCCTGATGAAGATAGCGCCAGCCCGGGAACCGCATTACTGCTCCCGTTTTGCTGTCCCTCTCGGCCGGAAAGAGAAAGAACTGCATCCGTTTCTCAGGGACCCAGATCTGAGCGATACGCCGTGACTCGTCGTCCTCGAAAACGCGGCATCCGAGGGTGCCTAACTCGGCGAACTCCTCCGGAACATCGTAATGTTCCAGGCCGTGTTTCATAAAAAATAAATCGCCTAATGTTCCCGCCTCAGCGTTTACCGGGTCCAGCATCACCGGTCGCGTCGAAGCAGCAACGCTCAACAGTCTGCGAGCTGTCGCCGAGCCCGGAAAATCATTTAGATGGCTGAGGAAATTGAACACAAACACTCCCGCGATCACCGCAACCGCGATGCTGATCGCGAGGACGGCAGGGTTGCGGACCATCCTTTTCCAAGTCCACTTTGAGACGGGCACGAGATCTTTTTCGGAGAACCATTCGGCGGACTCAGCTGGAATGGGAATGAGACGAACCAAGTCGGCAACGGCGCGATCGAACTTCTGTTGATTGGCAAATTCAATCGAGCTGTCTGCACGAGATATTGCCGAGCGCATGGAACGGTCGCCCGACTGATTCGCGCTGATCGGTGCGCAATTCAAAAGAGAACGTTGGCGGCGCATCAACGACAGCAATTTCATGGGTCGCCCGGTTGAGGAAATTTCGCGTCGAGCCAAGCCTGCAGTTGCCTGCGGCCCTTCGCGAGGTAGCGCGATAGCTCGCTTAGCTTCAGTTCGACTAGATCAAGGATTTCGTGGTAATCGAACTCGTCGAGATAAAAAAGTGCCATCGCGCTCCGCTGCGGATCTGGTGCGCCGGAAATCCAAATCGCAAGCTGCATCGGATCGAGTCGCTCAATCTGTGATGCCCCTTTGGGGCCGACTTCACGCTCGTCAAGATCAAACGACTCCGGTTGCAAGTCGGTTTTCGTCGCTTCCAGACAGCGCCAGCGCGCGTCGCGGAAAAGCCAGAACGGTTCGTTTGGCAGTTCGCCGTGCGCTGCTCGATTGGCTGCCTCGCGCAACGTAGCGTGAAAAATTTCGTGCGCTTTGCGTGGGTCGCCCAGCATCAAGAAACAAAAGCGATAAAGCTGCGGCAGATTTTGTTTTCGATCCGGCACGCCTGATAGTCCCCGAAAAACTTCGCGCACTTTACCCGCACCCGCCGATACAGGCAATTGTGCCTGCGAGTGAAAACGCGTTCATGAGCTTTGCAGGGTTTTCAAACGCCGCGCCACTTCCTCGGCGTTATCGCGGCTGTTGAACGCAGAGAGACGGAAATAGCCTTCTCCTTGCGCCCCGAAACCAGCGCCCGGCGTAACGACCACGTTGAGCTCGCGTAGCATTCTATCGAACATCTCCCAACTCGTGAGGCCACGCGGCGTTTTGACCCAGATGTACGGCGCATTGATTCCACCGAAAACCTCGAGAGCGGCATCGGCTGCAGCAGCGCGCAGAAGTTTGGCGTTCGTCATGTAGTGATCGATCAGCGCGCGCACTTGTTTACGGCCCTCTGCCGAATACAACGCTTCGGCACCGCGCTGCACCGGGTAAGCCACGCTGTTCGATTTGGTGCTCCAACGACGCTGCCACAGAGGATGTAGCGGAAAGCGCCGGCCCTCGCTGGTGCGGGCGAGCACCGATTTCGGCATCACCGTAAACCCGCAGCGTACGCCGGTGAACCCCCCGTTCTTTGAAAAGCTGCGCAGTTCGATAGCGCACTCGCGCGCGCCAGGAATTTCGAAAATCGAATGCGGGATCTCGGGATCGGAAATGTACGCCTCGTACGCCGCATCGAATACCAAAAGCGCCCCCTGTTCGTGTGCGTAATCGACCCACTGCGAGAGTTGCGCACGTAACGCAACGGCGCCGGTCGGATTGTTCGGAAAACAAAGGTAAACGAGATCGACATGTTCCTTTGGCGGCTCCGGCACGAAATTATTCTCGTCGGTGCAAGGCAAATAAGTGATGCCCTCGTAGCTACCGTCTTTTCGCACCGAGCCTGTGCGGCCGGCCATCACGTTTGTGTCCACGTACACCGGATACACCGGATCCGGGACCGCGGCCTTGTTTTGGTCGCCGAGGATATCAAGAATATAACCGCAATCACATTTTGAACCGTCAGAGACAAAAATCTCGTCGTCGGTGATCTCGATGCCGCGACTTCGGTAGTCGCAATGGGCGATGGTCGATCGGAGAAATTCATAACCCTGTTCCGGGCCGTAGCCCCGAAAGGTTTCGCGATGCCCGAGTTCATCGATGGCACGTTTCATGGCTTCAATTGCCGCGCGTGGAAGCGGCTCGGTAACATCGCCGATTCCGCAGCGGATCAGTCGGTTCGCTGCTCGAGGATTGGCCTCGCAGAATTCCCGCACGCGCTGCGCCACCTCTGGAAAAAGGTAGCCAGCCCGAAGCTTTAGATAGTTTTCGTTCAGGTAAGCCATCGTAGTAGGGACGGCACGCTGCGCCGTCCCTACCAAATCCCAGCGACGGCGATTCTCAATAGTTTTTCGCAACCGCGTCCCAGTTCACGACGTTCCACCACGCTTTGAGGTAGTCGGCCCGGCGGTTCTGATATTTTAGATAATACGCGTGCTCCCACACATCCACCCCGAGGATGGGCGTATTGCCGTCCATCAGAGGATTGTCTTGATTTGGTGTGGAAATGATTTCGAGACTTCCATTCTTACTCGGGATCAGCCACGCCCAGCCGCTGCCAAAACGGCCAACACCGGCGGCAGCGAGTTTTTCCTTGAACTGATCGAAGCTGCCAAACGCGGATTTGATGTCATCGGCGAGTTTGCCCCGGGGTTCGCCACCAGCGTTCGGCCCCATGATTTTCCAAAAGAATGAGTGATTAGCGTGACCGCCGCCGTTGTTGCGCACCGCTGTGCGAACGTCTTGCGGGACGGCATTGAGGTCGCTGATCAAGTCTTCCACCGTTTTGTTTTCGAGAGCGGTCCCCTTGATCGCCTTGTTCAGGTTATCAACGTAAGCCTGGTGATGCTTGGTGTGATGGATTTCCATCGTGCGCGCATCGATGTGCGGCTCCAAGGCATCATATGCGTAAGGTAATTTGGGTAGTTCGTAAGCCATAGTATTTACTGTTAGATCGAATTACGCTGAAGGACAGGTTTTATTTTGTGCGGAAATAAAGCGCGGTGGCTATCGACCCGTGCGGGTAACGCTTTCAAGAACAGACGGGCCAAAGGCCCGTGGTTACAAGCTTAGCTGCAGCGATAAAAGCCGGGATGGTGATCTAACCCGGTGCGATAATTCACGTACGTCGCCAAAGCCAGCAATGGGAAATTCTGGCGGTACATGTCGTACTTCAAATAGAACGTGCGCGGAAAACCGGTACCGGTGATTTGCTCTTCGTCCCACGAGCCGTCCGGCTTTTGCGAACGCAGTAAGTAACCCACGCCACGTTGAATGCTCGGTCGATCAAGATCTCCGCAGGCGCAGATGCCCATGATCGCCCAGGCTGTTTGCGATGCGGTGCTCGGGCCTATGCCTTTGGTGGACGGATTTTCGTATGTGCCGCAGGTCTCGCCCCAGCCGCCGTCGCTGTTTTGGCAGCTCTCGAGCCAATCCCGCCCGCGCAAGACCCAGTCCTGCGTCATGTCTTCGCCGATTGCCGACAATCCACGCAGCACCTGCCACGTGCCATAAATATAGTTTACGCCCCACCGTCCGTACCACGATCCATCGTGATCCTGGGTGGCAATCAAATATTTGATCGCGTCTCGGACGCATTCGGTATTGCGATCAAAACCAATGTAGCCAAGCAGTTCCAGAGTGCGCGCGGTGAGATCGCTGCAGGTCGGATCGAGAATTGCATTATGGTCCGCAAACGGCATGTCTTCCAACCACGGCGTTGTCACGTCTTTGTCGAACGCTGCCCAGCCACCGTCGTGACATTGGAAACTGAGCTGCCACTCCAGGGCGCGCCGAAAAAGTTGGTTGAGCAACTGTGGATATTTCGGTTGCACCAACCTTAATGCCATCAACACCATGGCGGTGTCATCAACATCCGGGTAATACACATTGTTGTACTCGAATGCCCAGCCACTGGCTTCGGGGTGCGAATTATTGACCGCCCAATCCCCGCGGATGCGCACTTCCTTATTAACGAGCCAGTCAGCCGCTTTTTGCAGGGCGGGATGGTCGGGCGGAACCCCGGAATCTGCGAGCGAAATGATCGTGATCGCAGTGTCCCAAACCGGAGACAGACAGGGCTGAATGCGAAAATCTTCAGGATCGTCAACGAACAATCCGGCAAAATCTTTTTCCGCCTTGGCGTAGACGGGATTTCCTTTCGAATAGCCAAGCGCGCGCAGCGCAATCAGACAATTCAACATCGCGGGATAAACCGCAGCAAGACCATCGCTGCCCTCGCCGATGCGTTCGAGCATCCAACGCTCCGCTGCTTCCAACGCCCGCCGCCGCAGTAGTCCAAGACGAAGCGGCTGCAGAAATTTCAACGTATCATCGAGGCGGAGGAAAAAATTGCGCCAGGTCCAGAACTTCTCGCTGCGTGGGAGTCGCAAATCGGCTTGCTCAGTGCCCAGAGGATAGAGCTCATGCAATTGTTTTTCGCCAGGCAGAACCCGTGTCGGTTTGAAATGGTTGATAATGGACAGCGGCAGGAGCATTGCGCGACTCCACGACGACATTTTGTATATGTGAAATGGGGCCCAGCTTGGCAGAAGTACCATCTCCAGTGGAATGGCCGGTAAATACTTCCACGGGAACACACCAAGCAGCGCGAGGTAAAGCTTGCTGAACGTGTTCATCTGTGGAATGCCACCGAGGCGCATGATAGTTGCGCGCGCCTCCTGCATAAACGGCGCGTCGACAGAACAACCGGCAAGTTTCAGCGCGAAATAGGCCTTTACGGACGCGTTAATCTCGCTCGGCCCACCGTGATAGATGTTCCAGCCGCCTTCCGGCAATTGGCGCTTGAGAATATGACGGACACAACGACGCTGTAGTTGCGCCTCTACTTCGCCGCACCAGTGCATGAACACGACGTAATCGGAACACAGGGTGCTATCGACGAGCAGCTCGCCGCACCAATGCCCGTCGGGTTTTTGCTGCCGTAAAAGATTTTCCTGGGCCAGCGCAATCGCACGCGCAATTTCCTCGTCGGCCGCCGTGTAGGATTCGAATGTCTCCGGTGCGCTTGGCAGTACGATCAGTTGGTTCGAATATTCCGGCATCTCAATCCTTCAGGAAGCTTGCGCGGTTGGTTCTGCGCATTTCCCGGTGAGATGGCCGTTTCCAGAACTGACACCGTTATAGGCGAGAACCTCACTGCCGCGACCAGCGGGCGTGGGCTTCCGACCGAAATTGAATTTGATCGTTTTCCAGGTGTCGCCGCGTTGAGCCTGTAAACCAAGCGTTGCAGTGGGTTCATAGCCGCAGTGCACCATGCAATTTTCGCAGCGGCTATCGCGCGCAACGCCATTGACGACTCCGTAACGATCCCAGTCGGTCCGTTCCAGCAGCTCCGTGTAGCTCGAATAATGGCCGTCGGTCATCAGATAGCACGGAGCCTTCCAACCACGAATGTTTCGAGTTGGAATTGCCCAGGCGGAACACGTGAGGTCCCGTTTGCCCGCGAGAAATTCAAAATAAATCGGCGTCCCGAAAAAAGCGTATTGATTCATCCATCTCTCGATTCTTTGGAATTTCTCGACAGTCATGGAGCGGGTGAGGAAGAAATCTTCCGGCCTCAGATTCAGTCGTTCGGTCATGTCCCGCTTGGCTGCGTCGTAATCGTAGCCCGGAGTGATGGTGTGTCCGTCAACGCCGAGATCGGAGAGATAATCGAACATCCGCTCGATCTCCTGCATATCGGTCTCTTTATAGATCGTTGTATTCGTCGCGACCTGATACCCCAGCGCCTTCGCCATTTTGATCGCCAGAATGCATTCCTTGAAAACGCCCTCGCGCTCAACAATCAGGTCGTGCGTTCGCTCCAACCCATCGAGATGCACGTTCCAGTACATCCATTTGCTTGGCGCGATGACATGATCGCGGATTGCAGATTGCGGATTACGGATTGTTGCCGCCTCTTTTTCGCTTACTAATCCGTTTGCCAGCAGAACGCGAAGCCTGTTCTCTAATTCATTCCGTGATCGCCGATCCGCACTGCGCAATTCTTTGGTGAGCCATTCGCGCATTTTTTTCCGCATGAACATGGCATTGGTGCAGATGTAGACGATCCGCTTCTGCGTCAGTAATCCTTCGACCAGCGCCTCGATGTGCGGATAGATCAGCGGTTCGCCACCGCAAATAGAGATCATCGGCGCGTTGCACTCTTCCGCCGCCGCGAGACAATCCTCCAGGCTCATCATGTCCTTGAGCGATGTGGAGTATTCGCGAATCCGGCCGCAACCCGTGCACGTCAGGTTACACGTATGCAACGGCTCGAGCTGAAGCACGGTGGCAAATTTCTTCGTGCCCCGCAGCTTGTGTCCAATCACGTAGGCAGCGATTTTCGCTGTGAGCGGAAGAGGAAATCTCATAAAAGCGAGGAGTTTAACGAGAGGGGCTTTGGGTGTCAATGAACCTGCCCCGTTTGTTACTGTGAATCGGCCTGCAGTAGACGTTTGGATTTACGCGAAGACCTTACGGCATTTGCAACTAACGGCAAATAAACCTGCGACTGCGAGCAATTTCCATGGTTAAATAGAACACAAGTTAGTCTCTAAAGACAAACCATTAGAAGGTCTCAGAGTATGAACCGATTATTGTTAGCAGTATTTGCCACTGGTCTTATGGGCTGCGCAGAACAGTACGCTCCACCGGCAGTGACGACGGGGTACACCTATTCCCGCTACGCTACTACCGCGGACGTATGGGGCTATCGCAGCCCCAGATATCGCGATTGGACGACGGCCCGATTGCAGCAGCGCCGCCTCGAGCTCTATGGGATGACTCCGTTAACCCAGAGTCGCGAGGGGGTCCCTGCATACATTTATCACGGGCAACCAATGCCCGCGCAAGATGAGATCAAGGCGATCGAAGTTGAATTGAACTGGCGTTATCAGAATGGTGACAAAACCGCCGAATTGAAAGAATTCTGGCCCAGCGCGCGCCGGCACATTGCCAGCGGCGGTCGTTTTGACACTGGCATGTAACGCGGAGCCAACCTTTCGGCGCCACGTGCCGGGTGAAGGCCGGAGCGTCAAGTATGTCTAAACTTGGCGCCGCTCGCGTTGCTTCACACGCCGTGCCACCCCCGTCGGATCAGGCTCACTGCGATGGCGGCCAGAAGGAGCGCGACTATTTTTGATACGCCACGCAATCCCTGTCTGCCCATCCAGCGCGCTACCAGATCGGCATTCCAGAAGGCGATCGCAACCAGAGCCAGATTGAACAGAAGCGAGATCAGCGTGAACACCAAGCCCACCGTATCGACCAGAATTAGCAACGCCGTCAGTAGCGCAGGACCGGCTATCAAAGGCATCCCGAGCGGGACAACGCCGAAGTCATCACTGGGTTCACGATCGGCTGGCGCGAGATTGAGCAATTCCCGTCCCGCCAGCGCCAATAAAATCAGACCACCCGCGACCTGAAAATCCGCCACGGTAATTCCGAGCGCGGTAAAAATAACTTTCCCGAGAAATACAAAACCAACCGAGATGCAGAGCGCCGTGAAGATCCCGATGGAACCTTCGCGGTGCCGCTGTTCGCGCGAAGCGTTCCCGGCCAGACCCATAAACATTGCCACCAGCCCAATAGGATCGATTGCAACAAAAATCGGAATAAAGGCTACGAAAAATTTGTGGACCATGCTTCTAAGCGTTGCCCCGAAATCGCGCTTACTCGCCACAGATGAACACAGATGGAACACAGATTCATCAAAATTCCTTCTGCGGTGTCTCAGAATTCGTGTAAATCTCTGTCCGATTCAGGTCTTTCACTCTTTATGTCAAACATTTTGAAGAAAACTCTATTCCTCTGTCCGTTACTGTTTTTCGCGGCTTCGAATTCAGGTTTTTCCGCCGCCGAATTGAAAACCGTGAATGATTTTCGTGGCGCCGCGGCGAAAGAGAATGCCGTGCTGACCATTCCGGATTGGGAGCAAACGCCGGAAGCGGTCGAGGCTTCAATGAAAAAGGCGATCGCGAAGGCGGACGCCGCGCTGGATCAAATCGGCGCTCAAGATTTGGGTAAGGTCACTTTTAAGAGCACCGTGGTCGCGCTCGATGATGTTACTTATCAGGCGAATGTCGCGGCAAACAAGGCTACGATCATCAAGGAAACGAACAGAAATCCCGCGATGCGCACTGCCGCGGAGAACGCCGTGAAAGCGTTCCAGGACTGGGCAGTCGGCGTTGACTACCGCGAAGACGTTTACAAGGCCGTTAAAGCCTTTGCCGATACGCATCCAAAGCTCACCGGCGAAGACGAAAAACTCCTCAAGGAGACATTGCGCGATTATCGCCGCGCCGGTTTGGACCTGGCGCCTGAGCAGCGAAAGGAAGTCGAACAACTGCGCAAGGAATTGTCAAAGCTGGGGACAGACTTCGATACCAACATCGTTAAGGCCGTCGCTCCGGTTATGTTCACGAAGGCGGATCTCGACGGCCTTCCGGAAAGTTTCTTCGCCTCCCCCGGCATCAAGACCGGCGACGACGTTTACACAGTCATGGCGAACGTCACGTGGCAGTTCAATACCGTCGAGGAGAACGCGAAGAGCGAACGTACGCGCAAACAACTTTATCTCGTTCGCGAAACGCTGGCCAAAGACAATGTCTCCGTTCTGAACCAAATGCTGACCCTGCGGAACAAAATCGCGCTGCGGCTGGGCTACAAGTCGTGGGATGATTACCAGACGGAAGTCAAAATGGCCAAGACCGGCGCCAACGCCGAAAAATATATCAACGACTTGGTGAGTGGAATTCAACCGAAGTTCGACAGCGAAATAGCGGAACTGCAAAAGTTGAAAGCCGCGGATACGAACGATCCTAACACCAAAGTCGAGGTATGGGACTGGCGCTATTACAGCAATCAGCTAAACAAACAAAAATACGACGTCGATAAGGAAGCGCTGCGCGTGTATTTCCCGTTCCAAAAGGTGCTCGACGGTATGTTCAACATTTACCAGAGTATTTTCGGGCTGAAATTCGAAAAGATCGCGGCGCCTTACAAATGGGTTGACGATCTCCAGCTTTATCTCGTCACCGATTCCGCCACGGGCGAGCCGCTCGGGATGTTTTATCTCGATATGTTTCCGCGCGAAGGGAAGTTCAATCACTTTGCGCAATTCGACATCATCAGCGGCAAACTGTTGCCGAACGGAAAATATCAGCGACCAACCGTCGCTTTGCTTTGCAATTTTCCTCCCCCTGTCGGCGATGCACCCTCACTAATGACGCACCAGGACGTGGAGATTTTGTTCCACGAATTCGGGCATGCTCTGCATTCCATTGTCACTCGGGCCAAGTACGGCCGTTTCGCGGGAACGCATGTCCCGGGTGATTTTGTCGAAGCGCCGTCGCAGATGCTGCAGAATTGGGTGTGGAACAAGAAGGTGCTCGACACCTTCGCCGCTGATTACCGCGATCCAGCGAAAAAGATTCCAGCAGATATTGTCAAAAAGCTGAACGACGCCAAGGTCGCAACAGCCGGCGTTTTTTATCGGCGCCAATTCGCGTTTGCCTCGCTGGATCTTGCTCTGCACGATCCGCATCCTGAAGACATGCCGTATGATTCCGTCGCGATATCGAACCCGATCTTGGAGAAAGTTTTCCTGCCAATCGATCCGAGCACAACGTTCGTTTCCTATTTTGGACACCTGAACGGATATGATGCCGGTTACTATGGCTACGCCTGGGCAGACGCGATTGCCGCCGATATGGCAACTGTTTTCGAAAAGGCAAAGGACGGCTACCTCGATAAACAAGCCGGCATGAAATTGCGCCGCGAGATTTACGAACCCGGCGATTCGCGCGATGTCAATGAGTCAATCGAAAAATTCCTGGGCCGCAAACAATCGGTCGATCCGTTTCTAAAGAAAATCGGCATTGGCACGCAGGACAAGAAGAAAGCTCCTGCCGGAACACCACGGCAAGCTCGATGACAGGTCGGCGATGGGACGAACGTGAATGAGATGATCGCCAGCGACTTGCACTGCGGCGAATTAGATGGTTGAATCAGCACTCGCAGTTCTCAAAATCTGAATGGGCTCGCTTAAAAAAAGAAGGAAAGCAAAAATTGCCAAACACAAGCGCCGCAAACGCATGAAGGCGCACCGGCATAAGAAGCGTCTGCGCTACAAGCTCTAGGGCAAGCCGCCAAAAGGCGGGTGCATTTTCTATTGAACATCCGCGGCTTAGTGCCGGAGTAATGAAGTGTTGGACTCGCTGAAGAATCGACGACGGGTAGGGACTCCATCACGCGATCGCAGCGGCCTACCGGTTTGCCGAATACGCACCAGAAAGATAAGATTAAGCGTGAGGGAGCAGAAAAGGTTCTGGCTTGGTTGCGCCTGCCGCAAGGTCATTGTCTGGATTAGCTTTTTAATTGCGGCGGTCGTTGCAGACGGCGAGATGCCGAAAGGTTTACCTGCTAAAGTCGCTCGTGCCCGCCCTGCAAAACCGGCCGTGCGCCAGGATGATTCGGTTACCTCGAAGCCAGCTTCAGACCTCGCGTTGCGCTCGCAGGACGCGCACAAAGCGGACGCGCTCACGCATTTCGTTGAAGGAATGGGGTTCGAGGAAAACGGCGAGATGGAGCGTGCACTGGAAGCGTATCGCAAAGTACTCAATGTCGATCCGGGCCAGGCGGAGCTCGCCTCGCGGGTGGCCGGTTTGCTGATACAGCAGGATGATTTTCCGCAGGCAATCGACGTGCTGAAAGACGCAATCAAGGCAAACCCGAGTAACTCCGAGCCATATCAGCAACTCGCTTTCATCTACACGAGGTATCTGAAGAGAACGGACGAGGCCATTGATTACGCCAATCGCGCCATCGCTCTGAATCCCGCAGACGTGGAAGGTTACCAGCGGCTCGTCGAAATCGAACTCGCAGCGGGACAAGAGAGAAAGGCTCTGGAGGCTCTGGATCGAGCCCTCAAGGTTCACAGTAGCGATCCGAATTTCTGGCTACGCCTTGGAAAACTTTATGTGGCCATTGTTTTCAAGTCCGATTCACAGCCGAAGCCAGACGAACTAAAAAAGACCAATGAAATTTTCAAAAAAGCGGCCGAAAACGCCAGTGATGACCCGGACCTCCTTAAGGAAGTAGCTGACTACTACGCGGCTTCGCAGCAACTCAAGGAAGCGATCCCGCTTTATCTTCGCGTTCTTGAACTGCAGCCGGACGACGCGAACGCGCGAGAGAAACTGGCGACCGGTTTTGTCCTGACAAATCAGAGAGACAAAGCGGTTGAAATGCTCGAGCAAATCATCAAGGAGCATCCCGAAAAATATCAGCCGTACGATTTACTTGCTCAGGTGCTCGACGAAGAAGCGCGATCGCTGGAGCGTGCGAACCACATCGAGGAAGCGAAAATGAAGTTCGCGAAGGTAGCTGCGAATTATGAGCAAAGCCTCTTGATTAATCCAAACCACGCAGGGACATATGTGCGTCTGGCGGAGTTGCTTCTCGGTCCGTTAAAGGATGCCGACCGCGCGGTGAAATTGCTGGCTGAAGCGCGGCGCCGATTTCCCGGCGCGGCCGAGGTTGTCTACTACCTGGCGATCGCCCAACGCGAAGCGAAGCAAAGCCAGCAAGCCGTGGCCACTTTTGAGGAAGCGCTGCACGAAGCGCAACTGGACGAAGACGATGACTTCGTGAACGCGAAGTTTTACTTTAATTATGGAGCGGCTGCCGAACAGGCCGGCTTGTACGACAAAGCGGCTGATTTGCTTCGTAAATCAATTGCGCTCGATCCCGAGAACTCGGCGGAGTCCTGTAATTACTTGGGCTATATGTGGGCCGATCACAACATGAATCTGGACGAAGCTGAGTTGATGATCAGACGCTCCTTGGAAAGCGAACCCAACAATGCGTCGTACTTAGATAGCCTCGGCTGGGTCGAATTTCGAAAGGGTAAGTTTGATCAAGCCCTGAGCGACCTGCTCCGCGCGGCGAAGACTGCAGAGCACGAGGACCCGGTGGTGTTCGAACATATTGGCGACACTTATTTAAAATTGAATCGGAGCCAGGAAGCGTTGGAAGCCTGGCAAAAGGCGTTGGCGCTCGATCCAAAGAATAAAAATCTCGCGGACAAGATCCAAACTACTAAAAAGGCGATCGGAAAAGACTTACCGGTAAAGACCAATCCGACCTAACGAGTACGTCAACGTTGGATGTTGAGGCCTGAAATGAAGCAATACCCCACGCCTTGGCAACGCAAGATGATGTGGGCGGCGTTGACTGCCTTTTTCGTGGTGGTTCTCGTGGTCATCCTTGTCGCAGTTATCTGGGCTGGGGTAAACATCATCAGTTTCCTGCAGCCGATTCTCATCCCGGTGGCGATCGCCCTGATTCTTACTTATCTGCTCGATCCGTTGGTGACGAAAATGTCGCGCGGAACGCTTACTCGCGCCAAGGCAATCGCGCTGCTTTTCGCCATTGCGCTTTTTGCATTGGGTGGATTGGCAGCCTGGCTTGTTCCGACGATCTCGGTTCAAAGCGCAAACTTTGCCAGGCAAATCCCCTCCTATACCGAACAGGCGCGAGATTACATCGTGGATTTTATTTATCGGTTTGACCAAACATTCGGCTTACTCGGCGCAGGACACGCGAAATCTGCCTCCAAAAATCTCACAAACCTGCTGATCGGACCGGGTCCGTCTGCTTCTCCCCACCGGCAATCCGCAGCAAGTCCTGTCGCCTCGCCGCAAGCCACTGGGCCTGCCAGTGAAGTAATTGCACCAAGCCAACCGAAGCTGAGCACCGCTGAACGCCAACGCATTCAAGCCTACGTCGAACAACAAATGCCGAAGTTGCAGGACGCGCTCCCCACTTTACTGGGAAAACTGTGGGACATTTTGAAGAAAAGTATCGGCGGATTTCTCGGTGCGACCGGTTTCCTGCTGAGTCTCATTCTTGTCCCGGTCTATTTGTTTTTTCTGCTGAAAGAAAAGCCGCGAATTGAACAGAGATGGACAGACTACCTGCCGTTACGCGCATCGCCGCTGAAGGGCGAGGTGGCGCAGGTGCTGTTGCAAATCAACGCGTATGTTGTGGCGTATTTCCGGGGTCAACTGCTTGTCTGCCTGGTTGATGGCATTCTCATTGGCGCGGCGCTGGCAATATTCGGACTGAACTTCGCAGCGGTGATCGGCGCGATGGTGGTTGTGCTCACGATGATTCCGTACATCGGAATCATTATTTGCTGGGTGCCGGCCGTTCTCATCGCGGCATTTCAATGGGGCGATTGGATGCATCCAATCATCGTGACCGGTATTTTCGTCTTTATACAGAATCTGGAAGGCTTTTTCTATGCCCCGCGGATCGTAGGGAACTCCGTGGGCTTACATCCGATGACCGTGATCGTGTCGATTTTTGTCTGGGGCTTGATCATCGGTGGAGTCATCGGGCCGCTGCTTGCTGTGCCGCTTACGGCCACCCTGAAGGTACTTTTTGGGCGGTACGTTTGGGGCAGGCAATTGCGGGAACAGCCTCTGCCGAACAAAACGGCTCTCGCATCTGAACGAATCGAACTGTCAACTCATCGTTAGCGCAATCACCACCGTGCATGAAAGGGAGAAATGGATCGACTGGCATCGAGACAACGCAGGTACGGTCGGAGCAAGTCAAACACCGCGAGTGCCGAAAAGGTCGGCAATCGTTTAGCGCCACGGAATCGTTGTTGCTGCGGCAGCTCCGGCCAGCCCGTGTTGCATTTGCAGTTGCCGCATTGGCAACCGTCTTTTTTTTGGGCGCCTTGCTCGTAAGCTACGGTTCAAAACTGTATCAGAACTGGTGCGAAAACCGTTTGTTGGCTCAGGCAACCGCACTACTAGAGGAAGGAAAACTCAGCAAGGCAGCGCAAATGGCGCGAGAGCTTTTGGCTCGGAATCCGGATTCTCTGCAAACGCTGTCGATCCTCGCGGACACAGCGGAAAGGCAAAATCTTGAAGACGCCGTTTCGTGGCGTGAGCGCATAGCACGATTGCGACCAAATGATGGCGAGAGCCAGCTCAACTACGCTTCCGCTGCGCTGCGGTTTGGGAAGCTCGATCTTGTGCGGGAAGCGCTCAATCGAGTTTCGGCGAGAGATCGTGACAGCGCAGCCTTTCATGTGGTTGCAGGCTGGCTGGCGCGCGCGGAAGGCAATTTTGCCGAGCAGGAAGAACAATTTGCAGCTGCGATAAAGAAAGAACCGAACAACGACCTCTATCAGTTTAATCTCGCCGCACTGCAAATTCGTTCCAAAGAGGCTGAAAAGAGCAATAACGCGAGGGATGCCCTTCAACGGCTTAGCAAAGTAGCCCCTTACCGGACGGGCGCACTGCGCGCCTTGCTCCACGATGCCGTGGAACGCAATGACCTCACCGCCGCGGATGGCTTCGCGCAACAGCTCCAAATGTCGCCGGATATCACGTTCGGCGATTATCTGCTTTGTCTGAATTTTTACCGCAAGCTTGACGAGAAAAAAATCCGGCTGCTCCTCGAAAAAGTGAAACCGTTTGCGGCACGAAATGCCTCCGATCTCGCGGCGCTCATCGAGTGGATGAATCAAAATGGAGTTGCGGCAGACGTTGTGAAGTGGATCGACAAACTGCCGGCAGCACAACTGAATTCGCCGTCTGCGTCCGTCGCCGTGGCGGACGCGTATGCGACAGCAAAAAATTGGTCGCGGCTGAGACGATGGACACTGACAGGAACCTGGGGCGACGCCGAATACCTGAGACTGGCATTCCAGGCGATTGCCGTCCGGCACCTGCGATCCGGCAACGGAACAACCGCGAACTCAGATTTCGAAACGCTCTGGCGGAGTGCCAGCGAATGGTCGAAGGAGGAGCCGGAACGCGAGCTTACGCTTGCCCGACTCGCCACGAAATGGCGACTAGAGAGTCAAGCCGAAGAACTCTGGTTAGGGCTTGAAGACAATCTGCCAATGCGCCGTGAGGCTCTCGACAGTCTTCGCCAGCTGTATCGGGCGAATAATGAAACTACCCAGCTATACCAAATTCTCGAACGGCTTCATGAAACTTCGCCTAACGAGGCGTCGATCACGGCCGACCTCGCGCGGCTTGGTCTGACCATTGATCAAAATGCTGAACGCTCACATCAACTTGCAAAAGAAGCCTACGATCGCGCTCCGAACGCGACCAATTGCGCCGTGACGTACGCATTTTCGCTATATCGACTTGGCAGGAACTTAGAGGCTCTTGGCATCATTGGAAGTTTGCCGCCAGATCAGTTGCATGATCCGCATGCAGCGGTTTACGTCGCGTCGATTCTGATCGAGGGGGGCCAATTCGAGTCAGCGAAGGAGTACCTCGTTGCTGCGGAAAACGGCAAGCTTTTTCCGGAAGAAAGGAAGTTGCTTGAGGAAGCGAAAACGAAATTGATCGTTGCGTCCGCAACTCCGGTGCGGCAGGGGCGCCGAGTGAAAATGCCCGCTACCGCAAGTCCGCTGTCCTCAGCGGATTTAGGAATTCCAGGCCGCGCTGCAGCCGGCGCGCCGATCACTCTTTTTCCGCGATTGCATCTGTCCAAGGCGCGATGTCTTTCTCAGTCGAACTGTAGAAACTCTCTATCAGACGCCAAAATTCAGTCCGACAAAGACACCTCTGAAACAATGCGCCATGCTTCAATATCGGCGCGCGATCGCGTAGGTGAAATGCCGCGCACGGCTTTGATTGCATCGAACGTGATCTCGGAAAAGGATATCTTCATCGAGGCGACCAACTGTCGTCGGGTCGCAGGTTCCATCTTGTTGTAGACCAAACTCAAGTGCGGGTTTAGTTTGTATGGAGGGGCATTGTGCGCCTCCTTGCGAATATTCTCATTCATTTGCCGAAGCTCTGCGCTCAGCGCGAATTGCACAAAGAGCGTTTTGACGAACTTCTCTGATTGATCAATTCCAACAGGCGTCAGCCTGATTCCTGTGCATTCGCGCGCTGCGTGCTCGAGGGCTGTCCCAGCCAAATCGGCGCGATCGGCTCCGACATGAACTGTCACGTGCGGCTCGAAAACAGGCGCGTCGTATTTGCGGGCGAGATCGTTGATGATTCCCTGAAACAAGCTGTGCGCCGGCTCGGCTGGTATAAGCCAGAACGCGATGACGGTTCGCCTAACCACAAACCAGTAATTTCCGGTTCAGCTCCACTTCTGCAATTCTACGATATTAGCCTCGGGATCGCGCGCATAGACTACACGAAGCAGGCCAACACCATCCACTTCTGCGGTAGCAATTTCTCCAGCTGCGCCGCCGCCCGCCGCGATCACTGCCTGCAGCGCTTGATCCACATCATCCACGGCAAAGGCAATGTGCGCGAAACCGCACTCGTTTGCCCTGGGCAACCCGCGTTCGATCAACTGATCGTAGCTGAAGATCTCGAGCGTCGGCCCATCATGATCATATCCAGGCAAGCGTAGATGAACGCCGCGAAGGTGCGCATTTTGGACTGCGTTCACACGCTCCAGCCACGCGTCGGACAAATCGCGTTCCGGTCCTCTGGGTTCGCATCCGAACACTTCGCAATAGAATTGCACGAGTCTCTTCCAATCTCTGGCGATCAGGTTGGTGTGCACGTATCTCGCGCGGATTGGCATTCGCTTTTCCTTCAGTAAGGTTCCGGTTGATAGTAACACGAACTTGTTTATGCCGACGAATGTTCTGGGAACAGAATTGAAATGTTGTTGCCGCGATCCGATGACCGGATTTTATCGTGACGGCTATTGTCGAACGGGACCGGAGGATGTGGGGCAGCACACTGTCTGCGTGAAAGTCACACAGGAGTTTTTGGATTTCTCCGTGCTCGACGGTAACGATTTGATCACGCCCCATCCCGAGTGGGGTTTTCCCGGACTGAATCCCGGCGACAAGTGGTGCGTATGCGTGACACGCTGGAAAAGCGCCCTCGATCACAATCGCGCGGCGCCTGTGGATCTCGAAGCGACTCATGCTTCTGCGCTCGAATTCGTCACGCTGGAAGAACTAAAGGCATACGCGCTCACGTAGGCGTTGCACAGTCCGGAAACCGGTCGCGGTTGAATCCGATCGAATTTGCCGCCACGCTAAGAGCAGATTGAAACTGCCGTTTAGTCTATTCCTGGCGCTTCGGTATTTGAAACCAAAGCGCACATTTCTGTCGATCATCACATTGATCTCGGTCATTGGAGTGATGCTTGGCGTCACGGTATTGATTCTTGTGATCTCGGTGATGACTGGCTTTGACCGGGAACTGCGCCAGAAGGTCATCGACTTTGACGCGCATGTTCTCGTGAGCTCCGAGGACGTTTTGCGCGATTGGCGCACACTCAAAGCCAAAATCGACCAAACGCCGGGTGTAGTGGCAACCGCCCCGTACATTCAAGGACCCGTGATTGTAGAATTTCACGATCGGCGACTCGCGCCCCTGATTCGCGGGATTGATGTCGAACAGGAAGAGAAAGTGATTCCGCTGCGAAAATTCATCAAATCCGGGAAGCTGGATCTCGAAGGCGAATCCACCGTGTTGGGGATTGAGTTGGCGCGAAAACTCGGAGTAGCGGTAGGTGACAAGGTAACAATTTATTCCCCTGGCAATCTTGGCCAGGTGCTGGATAGCATTAAAAAACTGGAAAACGCGCAGGGCGAAGAAGAGAAGAAAGCCATCGACGAATTGCGCGATGTGATCCTCCCGAAGGAACTCATCGTTACAGGCATTTTCGAGACTGGGCACTACCTGCATGATTCAGAATTTCTGCTCGTCCCGGTTTACATCGGGCAAGAATTATACGGTCTGGGCGACGCTCTACATGGCATCACGGTCAAAACGGACAACCCTTACGACGCCGAACGCGTGAAAGAAAAAATCGAGCTATTCCTCAAGCCGCCGGAATACGCGCAGACCTGGATCGACATGAATCGCCAGTATTTCGAAGCTGTGCGGCTTGAGCGCACGGTAATGTTTTTCCTCCTGTTCTTCATCGTGATCGTAGCGGCGTTTGGGATAATGAGCACGCTGATCACCGTAACCGTACAAAAGCGCCGCGAGATCGGAATCGTGAAGGCGCTCGGTGCCAACATCGCGCAAATCATCTGGATCTTCCTTGGCCAGGGCACAATCGTCGGCCTTTTCGGGACGGTGACAGGCTTGGGCCTTGGGATGACGTTGATCCGTTACCGGAATGAATTCAGTCACTGGCTCGCATCGACGTTGCACATCGAGATTTTTCCGCGCGAAGTCTATCAATTTTCATCCATTCCGGCCGAAGTCATTCCGCGTGATGTCGCCATCATTTGCATTAGCGCTTTTCTGATCTGTTCGTTTGCTGCGCTGATTCCAGCTTACTTCGCCGCCCGCCTCGAACCAGTGAAAGCACTACGTTACGAGTGAACATGCGCGGGCAATGCGCGCTCGGAGTCAACGATGAGCGGCGCAATCTGTGAGAAAACTTTCGAGCGCACGAGACGCGTAATCGTACCCTTCGGGCCACTCGCTCTGGCGCGGGCCGGCAATGTTAAGGATGACGATGTTGTTGTTGCGGACAAAGTCGGCAATGAATTTAGCGCCGTCTTCGGGCGAGAGTTGTGCAGCATCGATAACTTGATGCGGCCGCTTTAGCTCAACGCAGAAGCAGACTGTTTGCTCAGTGCCGCCACCAAGCCTGCCGGTGTAAATAACGAGAGTTCCGTCAGAATCTTTCACGTTCTGCGAAGTGCGTTCTGTGAAACCACCGGTCTTCAATTCCTGAAGCGGATACTGATCCGAAATCCGGCCGAATTCGTCAAGCCTTCCGGCGGGACACCACCCGCCGCATTCGATTCCGTGCTTGAGCGCGACATCGATCGCCGCGCGATCAACGCCTGTTTGTCCGCCGGAAATTATCTTCAAAGCTTTCGCTGTAGTAACTGGTGTGATCTGTTCGGCGTTTTTACCCTCGTATGCTGCCGCTGCCGCCGTTGAGCGGAACGAAACATCTCTAGCTACTTGCGCTAACTGGGCGAAATCATCAGAGATTCCTCGCTTCACTCGGAATGACAACAAAGAGCTGGTGAGGCATTCAGTCGCCGGTTGGAATAATATCTGCGCGCTCGACCATCAGGATGACCGTGCGTTCGGGAGCGCGTGTGCGATGGCGCACACCGTTCGGCACGACGAAACCCTGCCGTGGCGCAAGATCAATCACCCGATCGTCAAGATCGATCAGGAACCGCCCATCGAGCACGAAAAAGAATTCATCGACCTCTTTATGTTCATGCCAGTGATATTCACCCTGAACTACCGCCATCCTGATGACCGAATCGTTCACCTTGCAAAGCGTCTGGTTGTACCATTCGTCTGTGCAGGCATCAGCCAGTTTCTGTACATCAATCACTTCAAGCGGCCCGTGCAGAATGTTAAGGTAAGTCTTGTAAAGAAATTGGTCGGGGCTCGGTCGCGAATCCATGCAACAAATCTAACCGTAGAGGCCGGCGAGGTCGCGGAGAAAACCAGGAGAAATTTTGCCTCGGCGATCTTTGCGTCCTCACTGGTGGAGAAGGCTATTCTTCACCATCGAAATAATCCGTTTCCTGCCCCTTCATGACGACGCGATCCGCTGCTGACGACTTGTTCACTTTCCATTTCCCGCTGTCGGGATAATAGCCTGACTCTCCAATCGGGTTGTCGGCGACGACATAATAAATGAAGTCTTCATCACCAGAGTTGATAATTTGATGCGGTTCGTCGGGCCCGAAGACGAACGCGTCGCCAGGGAGAACCTCGGTTTTGCCATCCTTGTGCCGAACAGCGCCTTTTCCGGAAATCACCAAATACAATTCCCACTGGGCTGAGTGCGCGTGGTAAGGGAAATTGCATTTTCCTCGTGGCACTCGGTTCCATTCCATGTCGAACGGATGCCGCTTGGATAAATCGAGCGAGGCGGGCTCCCGGCCCAGCGCTTCAGAAATTCCCTTGAAAGACACGGCGTATTTTCCACTTGGGGATTGCCATGGCTCTTCTTTGATGGTGTTGATGTTTACCTTACGCATTGTTTGTCATTCCCAGAGAAGTCGAGGAATCTCTGGACCATTTTGAAGTCGAAAGATCATCGAGCGATGTTTCGACTTGGCTCGACATGACAACGGATCATTCCTCGCCATCGAAGTAATCGGTCTCAATTCCTTTCACGATCAATTCTTCGGGCCCATCTCTTACCACGGCCCATTTGCCGCTGTCCGGATAGTAACAGGAATCACCCGTTGTCCCACCGCTGCGCGGATTATCAGCGATCACGTAATAAACAAAATCCTCATCACCGGCATTGGTAAGCTGATGTGCCTCGCCGGGTTGAAAGAAGAAGGCCTCGCCCGGTTCAACCTCAGTTATTCCGTCTTTGTCGCGCACATTCCCCCGTCCAGAAACGACAAGGTAAAGCTCCGATTCAGCTGCATGCGCGTGATATGGACACAGCGATTTGCCTTTCGGAATCCGCACAAGCGCAACATCGAAGGGATGCCGCTTCGACAGATCAAGCGACTCCGGCTCTCGCCCAAGCGCGATGGAAATATTCTTCGACACCCGCCCAAATTTCCCCTTTGGCGATTTTCGCTCCTGCTCAGGAACGTCTTTGAGATTCACCTTACGCATATGCAAAAGTCCGCCGGTGTTGATTCGGTTACTAGTCTAACGAGACGAAAGTCGCTTTCTGGTTGCGATGGCGAAAACGGCTATGGCTGCCCAGATGAGATTCACAAATGTGGACGGATACGATCCGTAAAAAATCGTGTTCGCGGCCAAAAGAAGGCTGCCGCCGATGTTGAGGAACTGAAAAGCAGGGGAATGTCCTTCCAATTTTCGTGAGGATACCATGGCATAAGCGACAAGCAGAGCTGCCGCTCCAATCCATCCAACCGCATCAAACCAAAACTGATTGTTCATACATCTTTGGTCCTGGTGGTGGTCGATCACATCTTACATCTCATTTCTTCGGCAGCTTTTGTTTCAGTTTTTCGACTGGGTCGAAGAGGTCACCCATTTTCTTTACGCGCGCGAGCACTTGGTCCGAACGAAATTTCAGCACATCGGCGTTTTTCCTTTTCAAACAATTCTCCACTTCGTTCCAAGTGACCGGAGTGGAAACAGTCGGTTCTTCTTTTGCGCGCAGTGAGTAAACGCAGATGGTAGTTTTATGTTCATCGTTCTGGCTCCAATCGACGAACACCCTGCCTTTCCGCATGGCCTTGGACATGTTCGATGTGACGAGGTTGGGATGCTCGCGCTCGAGATGTTGCGCTAAAGAGCGCGACAAGCCTTTCGTGGCCTCGTAGCTCGCCGCGCCGTTGAGCGGTACATACACCTGCAAACCTTTTGAACCGCTGGTTTTCGCCCAGCTTTTCAATTTCATCCTGGTCAGCAGCTCGCGAAGCCAGAGCCCGACCTGACAACATTGCACGATGTCCGCAGGGGCGCCCGGGTCGAGATCGAACACCATCATCGTCGGGCGTTCAATGTTGTTCTTGCGCGAGAGCGATGCGTGCAGCTCGAGGTCGGCCAGGTTCGCCGCCCATACGAGCGTAGGAAGATCGTTGGCAAGGCAGTAGTCCATGGTCCGCTGATTGCCTTCGCTCCAGACCTTTGCCGTTTTAACCCATTCCGGCCGATGCGACGGACAGTTTTTTTCGTAGAAAAACTCGCCTTCCACCCCATCAGGATAGCGCTTCATCGTTAGTGGCCGGTTTTTTAAGTGCGGCAAAAGTACAGGGGCTATGCGGATGTAATAGTCAATAACCTGTCCTTTGGTGAAACCGGCCTTCGGATAAAGCACTTTGCTCAGGTTCGATACCGAAAGCTTCTTCCCTTCGACGACGAGCTGCGCTTTTTCCGACATGGATTCTAAACCTCGCACAACGTCCGCACCGGACGCAAAGTTTCTAGTTTTCTGTTTCTCTCGCTGACGCTTTGTGCTCTTCGTGCCACGCCTGATCAGGCGAAAAAGCGCTCGGGCGGGAGGATTGGCTTAGGTTTGCAAATTCGGGCGACGCAATGCTCCCAGCTCTCGTGCCCGCTCAAGATCTCGATTTCCACCCGCATGAAATAAATCGGCACCTTCAGTTCCGTTTCCGACAGACGCGGCATGCGCACCGAATCTTTTTCGGTGGTCACGACCATTGCAAGGTCGCGCCGGATGCAACGATTGACAAAGCTGATCAGTTCCGCCTCGGTGTAATAATGATGATCGATGTAACGCTTTGCGAGATCGACGTGCGCACCGAGTTTGGTGAGGGCATTTTCGAAGCTTTCCGGCGCGGCGATCGCGCACAGCGAACCGATGAAGGCGCCGCGCAGAATGTCGAGCGGCAGACGTTCGCCCGTGAAAACATTCTGAAGATAAAGGGGTTTGTGCGCGCATTCGATGACTTCGGCGGTCCGATTGTAACGGCGAATCCTTCGCATTAGCTCGAAATTGGAGTCGCCGGTGTTCTTTGTTATGAAGATGTAGCTCGCGCGGCGCAGATTACGCGGTCTTTCGCGCAACGTCCCCCGGGGCAGCAGGAATTCGTTTCCGAAAGGCGCCTGCCGATCTACCAGCACCATGTCCAGCCGATGTTTTAGATGGAGATATTGAAATCCGTCGTCGAGCAGCAGTGTATCGGCGTGCCATTTGTCGATGGCGAACCGGCCACTTTTTACCCGGTCTTTGTCCACCAGCACGACTACATTCTTCAAGTTGTGGGCGAGCATGTACGGCTCGTCGCCGGCCGTCGCTGAATCGAGCAGCAGGGACTTTCCATCGGACACGACCCGCGGAGGCTCGGAATCTCGGCCGAACCACCTGCGCCAATCTCGTTTGCGCGGGATGCTTTTGTAACCGCGGCTGAGGATTGCCACGCGCCGTCCGCCCGCCTGCAATGCACGGGCAAACTTTTCAACAATCGGCGTCTTACCCGTTCCGCCGACGGTAAGATTGCCAATGCTGATCACGAGACAACCCAGCGCACGTTCGCGTAAAACTCTTTTCCGATACAGATAGAGCCGCAGTTGCACGAGTCGATCGTAGAGAAACGAGAGTCCGTAAAGAATCCCGCGTAGAGCGGAAGCGCGCAGGCCATGACGCCGTCCGAGAACAACGTCAATTCCAAATTCTTCCAGGCTTTCAAGGCGGCGGCCCATCTCAAGTGCGAATTGCGGATTGCGGATTGCGGCTTGGCACGAGCTGCGCACCAAGATTGTTCGCGTGCGTAATGATGGTATACGCCGGCGCGTTTGCAGCGCGCGCCATCGCCGCCGCGACTTTTTTCGGCGCCTGCAGTGTAACAGCTGCGATTGTGGATCCGCTTCCGCTGAGGAAGGCGCCGAGCGCGCCAGCCCGTTCTGCGGCTGCGATCACGGACGGAAGAAACGGGACCAGTTTCGAGCGAAATGGTTGGTGAAGATGATCAGTAAACGCACCGCGTAGTTTTTCGTAATCCTGTGAAGCGAAAGCCGCGGTGAGTGTGCAGGCGTTTGCACAATTCTCTACCGCTGCGGTGTGTGAAATTCTTGCGGGTAGAATTCGTCGTGCGTTCGCGGTTTGAATTTCGAGTTCAGGAATGAGAAGTACAAAGTACAGACGCGGCGAAACTCCGAAACGTTGAACGGTAGGACTAACGAGCGACGGCTTGGACAGGCGTCGAAACAAGACAGCTGAGAAGCTGTCACCCCTTGTGACAGTAAAACCGCCGAACATTGCCGGCGCGACGTTATCAGGATGTCCTTCCAGTTTTGCGCATATTCGGAAAACGATTAGTCGGTCGAGCGGATCACCGCTGAGCCGATTAAGCGCAAGCAAGGTGCCGAGGCGAACCGTTGCGCTGCTGCCGAGCCCCCGTGAGCGTGGAACCTGTTCCGCAACCGAACAGGAAAACGAGAAAACGCGCCGCCGTGCCTGCTTGAAAAATTGCTCTGCTGCCTCGGACATAATTCCCGGATGAACAGACCGCCTCACAGAAGATCGACGAAACGTGAAGGTGCCATGAATGCTCAGTGCAACCCCCAGACAGTCGAAGCCCGGGCCAAGATTGGAGGTGCTCGCCGGAACGCGAACAGTAATTTCTTGCATAGGTGAGCAGTCGCCTTTGGCCAGTCGCGTGCCCGTTGTAGCCACGGCCCTGCAGGCCGTTTTTCCAACGAATGCCCGCTCGTTGATACCGGCAGCGCCAGTGTAGCAACGCAGGCGCAGGCGGCAACCCATCCATTGCGTCAGATCGATTTCGACGTATGCCGTTAAAGCGCAAGAAGAAAATGAATTTTGGATGGATTGATCCAGATTTGCTCCGCGATTTCCAGGCGGAGGGTACCGACGCACACCGGCTATGCACGATTGACGATGGATGGGTAGAACGTTTCGGCGGCGACGTTCTCATATCGTTCAAGAGAGTGCCGATCCGCGAACGGCTGGTCGGGGAACTGCAATCCTGGGCGGATTCTGTCGGCTTCCACTTTCGACGGGGGTTTGCGCGATTCATTCCCCGAAAAAATGAACAGCGCAAACCGCCGTGTTTAATAGTTGGCGATCCCAGCGAATCTTTACAGGCTGTTGCCACCGAACGGTATTTGAGGTTTGGGATTGACTTCGGCACAGGCTATTCGCCGGGTCTGTTCCTGGACCAGAGGGAGAATCGTCGGTACGTCCGTCATATCGCGCCGAAGCGGCTGCTGAACTGTTTTGCCTACACTTGCTCTTTTTCCGTGTACGCGGCATGTAGCGGAGCGATCACCTTCAATGTTGATCTTTCCAAAAGGTATCTGGCAAAGGGCGGTGAGAATTTCGCACGGAACCACCTCCCGACCATGGATCATCGTTTCATCGCGGACGATGTGAACTCGGTACTGCCGCGGCTCGCCCGGAAAGGTGAAAAATTCGATATGATTATCCTCGACCCGCCGACGTTTTCGCGTTCTCCGGGAGGAACAACGTTCCAAGCCCAACATGATTTCGAGGCTTTGCTTGTTAACGCTCTTTCGCTTGCAGAGCGTGACGGACACATATTGGTGTCGACGAATTGTTCTGCATTGGGCGAGCGTGCCTTGGAAATCATGGCCCGCTATTGCCTGAAAGCGGCGCGACGTTCAGCGACGATTCATCGGCGGTTCGCACTGCCCGATTTTCCATCCGGCGCGGGAGCAAGTTCGATCTGGCTTGCTTTGCGTTGACAGTTCGATGCGCGCAAGACCAGATTAGGATGCGAATCAATAAGCGACATGGATCGATTATCTGCTGACATCGCTGCTGAGCTTCCGGAACGCGGGATGCAATGGTTAAAAGACCAAGTCGAGTTGGTCGTCAACGAAACGGGGGAGTACGTTCGCGAAAAGCCGACACAATCCCTCCTCTATGCGTTTGCGGCCGGTTACGTCTTGAATCGTCTGCCGCTGGGCCGAGTCGTCGGGGGATTTCTACGCCTGCTCATCATGGCGCTGAAGCCCGCGGTGTTGTTTTATGGCGTCGCCAAACTGTACCAGATGGCCCAGGAACGGGATCCTTTGCAGCGTCAACGTTAAACAATAAAGCACAGAGGCGGCGAAGCGGGTCAAGCTTGAAGGATTAGTCTTCCAAGGTGAACCCGATCTTTAACGTCACCTGCCAATGGCTGATTTTGCCGTCCTCGATGTATCCACGGCTTTCGGCTACCTCGAACCATCGCATGTTGCGAATGGTTTTGCTCGCTCGCACCAGCGCATTCTGGACTGCTTCCTCAAATCCGCTTGGCGACGAGCCAACTATTTCAATCTTCTTGTAAACGTGTTCAGCCATGGCCGGATTGTCTGCTGGAGAAACCGCGAACACAATAAAAACCCTCAGCGAGGGCAGGGCCGGTGCACTATGCCGACTTGGCGTCTCTCCCGGACCTTCAAATTCGCTTTACAAACCCATGCTGGTTCCGGCAGCCTGGACTTGTGCGAACATCGGTCCCGGTCTGGATATTCCTGCTATCTGGTCTCTCCTGCCTGTGCGCGCAAGATCAGGAACGCACGCTCATGGATCGGCTCCTCAAGCCGGACATGACCCTGCAAAACGATGCGCAAAACAAAAAATTCGTCGCCGACGGATCATCGCCGATTAGCAAACGCGCTACGGTGGGAACATTTTACGTTCACCCGAAGCCGCACTCGAAGAATTTCTCCGGAACCCGAAACTTCTCCACTACCCAATTCAATTCTCAGACTTACCACGGCGGACACGGCGCGTACGAGGTTTCATCACAGCGGACGGTGACGAATTCCCAGTCTGCTTACGCAAATCAGAGCGCCTCCGGCGTGCGCGACGCGCCTCAATCTGGAAAAAAGGTTGCCTCTCGCGCGTACTCGGGCAGCCGGCCATTCCTCGATGAGGGGAAGAGTCAAAAATCGCTCAATAGACAGAACGCACCGCTCACGATTGACCAAGTGCGCGAGTTGTTGAACAAAAACAAGTAGCACTCGTCCGGCCGAGGCGGGTGCGCTATTCTGTGACCGAATCATGCAACCGGACGAAGCTCTCGCACTGTTAAGGCGGGGTGCGGCGCAGATCATTAATGAAAATGAACTGCGCGATAAACTGGCGCTCGGCCGACCTTTGCGCATCAAACTTGGCGTCGATCCGACGACATCGGATATCCACCTGGGCCATACGATTGTTTTGCGCAAACTGAGACAATTTCAGGACCTCGGGCACCAGGCAGTTCTCATCATTGGCGATTTCACCGGGATGATCGGTGACCCGAGCGGACGTTCCGTTACACGGCCACACCTGACGCATAAGGAGGTACTCTCAAACGCGGGAACGTATCGCGAGCAAGCGTTCAAAATCCTCGATCCTGCGAAAACTGAGACGGTGTGCAACGGTGACTGGTTCCGCGCCATGTTCTTCGAAGACGTTATTCGCCTAAACAGCCGGGTGACGCTGCAGCAGATGTTGCAGCGGGAAGATTTCAAAACGCGCGTCGACAAGCAGCAATCCATCCGCGCACACGAGATCCAATATCCCATCATGCAGGGGTGGGATTCGGTGATGGTGAAAGCTGACGTGGAACTAGGAGGGACCGACCAGCTCTTTAATATTCTGGTTGGGCGCGATTTTCAAAGAGAAGAGGGCATGCCGCAGCAGGTCGTGTTTCTGCTTCCGATTCTCGAAGGCTTGGATGGCTCCAAAAAGATGAGCAAAAGCCTCGGTAACTACGTGGCGGTTAACGAGCCGGCCTCAGAGATGTTCGGGAAATTGATGAGTATTTCCGACGAGTTGATGGCGCGCTATTATGAACTGCTGCTGGGCCGGAAGCCTCCGGTTGGCACGCATCCGCTCGAGGCGAAGAAGCAGCTCGCGTTCGAAGTGGTGCAGACTTATCATCCGCGGGACGCCGCCAAAAGAACGCTGGACGAATGGAACACCCGCTTCAGCAAACGCGACCTGGCGCGCGCCGATCTCCCTGTCTTTTCACCAGTGGATCGAGAGAACCTCCCGGTTGTGGCGCTCGTATCCAATGTTTACAGGGAAGCATTCGGCCTCAGAAGATCGCATAGCGAAATCTCACGGTTGATTAAGCAGGGAAGCCTGGAAATCGACGGAACAAAAATCCTGGATCCCAAGGTAAAGATAACCCTTCGCCCAAGCCAAATCCTCCGGCTCGACCGAAAACACGCCGTGCGGATAGACTAGCTCGAGCAGCCAACTCGTCGGCGCAGATTTGCCGGTTGCGACTGCACCGTTTAATCAGGCGTGGGCTGCCTGAAGCACGGGCATAACGCGCGGACATTCCAGGTAGCTCGACCGGATCCCTTCGAAATGCGCGCGGATGCTGCGCAGCTCGTCAGTTACGAACCCGTCCACAAACTGCAGCCGTCGGTCCAACCAAGTGAAAAATTTGTTTTTAATTTCGTAGTGGATCGCGACAGTCACTTCGGTGCAATGCGGCCGGATCTCAGCGAAATCGACGATGCCCGTTATGGAAATGTTTCCGCCCACGGATTCGAACGCATACTCGTTTGGCGAATCGCTGTCCACCGATAACAGGACAGTGCGTGCCTCGAAGCCAAATGGGCCGCGAAAGCTGAAATCGACCGTCTTGGATGATGTCACGGTTGCGCGTGTCACCATCAGGAACTGTCGTCGGTACGATTGAATACTGGCCAGACGTGCTTTGCACTCCGCCAACGGTTGGCTCATGTGTAAGGTTTTCTGTAGGAGCATAAAAGTTCAGTAGTTTCGGAGCTCTACATGAGCAATACCAATGCCAGGTCTTTTCCCAAGGTGAACCCAAGCATGGACTGCTGGGATCGTGTTCGTTTTTTTAACAATGTTGTATTGGCTCGACACGGTTTTTTGTGCGATCCGGTTGACCCCACGCCAGCGTCCTCGTGCCGTTTGATCAGATTTCGCCCTAGGCGTTGAGCCGAACGACTCGGGCGACCTGTTTCACGCGCTCGGGAGCGCTTCTCGAGCCACTCGCGCGAATCGTTTCCATCATCGACAGGAAAATCTTCGCGCCGTCTGCGCTGCCGAGGCGTGCATCCGAAGCACGATCAGGATGCGGCATGAGACCGAAGACATTCCGTTCGCGGTTGCAAATCCCGGCGATGTTTTCGACTGAGCCGTTGGGATTCGCTCCTGCAACGATCCGGCCTTCGTTGTCAGCGTAACGCAAAATCACTTGTTCATTGGCATTAAGCTCGCGCAACGTTTCCGAGTCAGCGAAAAAACAGCCTTCGCCATGTGCGACCGGCAGGCGCAGGAGCGTGCCTTTCGGACAGCAGTGCGTGAACGGCGAATCATCGATTTCCACGCGCGTAGTGACCATATCGCACACGAACCGCAGCGACCGGTTTCGCACCAGCGCGCCTGGCAAAAGACCGGCTTCACACAAGACCTGGAAACCGTTGCATGTCCCCAGCACGAGCTTGCCAGCGCGCGCGTCGCTAATCACCGTTTTCATGATCGGTGAAAACCGCGCAATGGCGCCACAGCGGAGATAATCGCCATATGCAAATCCGCCCGGCAACACAATCGCATCGAAATCCTCGAGTGAAGTTTCCTTGTGCCACACGTATTCCGCGCGCAATCCGTCTAGTCCGTTGATCGCCGCAACACAATCCTGGTCGCAGTTGGAGCCAGGAAACTGAATCACGGCAAATCTCATGGCGTTAACGCCCGACTGCAGCGACACGTCGCTCCGCGTGATAATCGTTCACAACGAGACACGCGTGAATAACGCCCGGAATCCAGCCGAGCAACGTCAAAATAAGGCTGAGGAAGAAACTCGCGATACGCCCGGTCATGAGAACGGCCAGCGGCGGAAAAACGACACAGAAAAAATACCGCAGCGCTTTCACTACACACTCTTCCTCTGGATATTCCGCTTCACGTTTGTCTTCTTTTCTCCCTGCTTTCCTGATCGATCGCTGTCCAGTTCGTAATCTTCGATCACCGGATTCGACAATAAATCGCGACAAAGCTGATGCAGACGCGATTCAAGCTCACCGTTTTGCCCTTCGATGTCGATTTCCATGTATTTGCCGATTCGCACGCTGCGCACCTCAGGCATTCCAAGGTGTCGCATCGCGTCACGCACCGCATTTCCCTGTGGGTCGAGGACCGCTGCCTTCGGCATCACAATGACTTTCGCATTCATCACCGCACAATATTTGCGGCGATCTGCAGCGACAAGTGCAATCCCCGCCATTTACTTTAAAACGATAACGTCGAGGGAGCCGTTACGTTGGAGAACATTCACGCCTACATCTCCTTCGTCGTGCCTTGTGCGCAGAAGATCAACGGTTGCGTCTCCGACTTTCAGATCACGAATGCTCACTTGTGGAAGAAACGGGGCGGGAACGGCTTCGAAAAGATTAGTTTGTTTTCCAGCGCCACCATCCGAAGGCCGAGGGCAGCTTCGACCCAAAGAAACACAGCGCCGGACGCCCACGCCTGCGGCGCAGGCCACCGGATAGAGTGTGGGCGACTCACCTGGACGCCGTAGGAAACCGCAAAATACCGTCGGCATCTGAGTCCCCATAACGATCGATCCACTCGAGTTTTTTATCTTCACATAAGGCAGCGAAAGCGCACGCGCGCGCTTCTTTCTTCTTTCGGACGCTGCTGGTTTCAAGCCGCCACGAAGAACGAAGCTATCACCCTGGCGGTGTTTCTCGAACAACTTCAGTCGGGTTTTTATCGTCGCGTAAACCGAGGAACACCGGTGCACGCAACTTTCCGTCACGAGTCCACTCGGCGAATTTGATTTCGGCGACGAACTTAGGGTCGATCCAGTGCATCGTTTTCATCATTGAAGGCGTGATGCCCAACACCCATTGCCCGCTTTGCTTTGAGGGCAGATCAACAAATGGGCAGTCGTCGCGTTGGTGGTCTTGGAATTTCTTGTGCAACACGGCCAGTGATTTGCTCGTAAATCCCGTGCCAACCTTGCCGGCGAACACGAGCTTTTTGTTTTTGTAGTACCCAACCAGAATTGCACCAAAATGCTTGCGCGCGCCCTGTGGCGGCGTGTAGCCGCCGATGACGAATTCCTGTTCCTTGACACATTTGAGCTTGATCCATGCGCCGCTTCTCCGGCCGGGGTCGTAAACGGATTGGCGCTGTTTGCCAATGATTCCTTCCAGCCCACGCCGCTGCACTTCTTCCAAAAGCCGTTTTGGATCCTTGCCGATCGCGCCAGAGTAGCGGATCGGATCGCTTGAGGTCGCGCAGAGCTTCTCAAGCACGTTCTTTCGGGTCTCCAGTGGCAGCCCGATTAAGCTTTTGCCGTCGAGCTGAAGAAGGTCGAACGCATAAAAATAAACGGGTGTCTTTCGCGCTTCCATTTCGCGCGCTTGCAAAAGCTGAAACGATGAACGGCCGTCCTCGTCGAGCGCAACCACTTCGCCATCGAGCACGCATTCGTCTGCTAGCAAACTTTTTACAGCCTCGGCGATCTCCGGAAAACGCCCGGTTAAATCGTTGTCGTTTCGCGACAGCAACGAAACTTTTTCGCGCGCCTTGATCTCAATGAGGCGAATGCCATCGAATTTGAGTTCATAAATCCAATCGCCGGTGGCTGGCGGTTTCGTGACCAGCTTCGCTTTCATGGGTTCGACGAAACGCGGTTTCGCAGACGGCAGACCTGGCAATGCCGCGATTTTAGGGCGACCGCTTCGGTTGCCCGTATTTGCGTCCGGCAGGCGACCCGCCTTCACCGAGGCAGCGGCGGGCGAGTGTATCTGCTCGACAGTTTCATTCTTCTCTTTTTTTTTAATCGCCTTGCGAATTCGTGCTTTGAACGTCGGGCTCTCATCCACTTCGCGATTGGACTCCCATTCCGCATCCCGGGCCTCGGCGATTTGCTTCATCGTGCGGCCGGTCTTCACCGATTGGTCGTCGAGTTTTTTTGAAATTGCCTTTGTGTCGGCACCTGTCTTCAAGATCAGCCACTGATTCTTTTCGCCGTCCCGTCCCCGAATTCGCACAAGCGTCCATTCACCTATCGCTTTTTTTCCGTCGAGAACGAGGTGAAGCTTTCCTTCCTGCAGCGATTTCGGCGGTTCCTCGCCGTAAACGTAGTAGTTACCGCGGTCCCAGACCATGACTGTGCCGCCGCCATATTGGCCCTCTGGAATGACCCCTTCGAAGCTCTCGTATTCAATCGGGTGATCTTCGACTTCGACGGCAAGATGTTTTTCGCCTCGTTTCCAAGGCAGTCCCTTCGGGAGCGCCCAGGATTTCAGGACACCTTCCATCTCCAGTCGGAAATCGTAATGCAACCGGCGTGCGGCATGTTTCTGAATGACGAAATGCGACGCCCCTTTGACTTTTTGGGGTAGCGGTTTGGCCGCCGGCTCCGTGGTTTTCTTGAAGTCGCGTTTCCGTTTGTATTCGGCTAGTCCCATTCTGTCAAAATTAACCACGGATCACGCGGATATCACGGATTTCGGATCGAATTCTCCCGAAGACGGTGGTCGACTCATTGCCGAAGGCGCAGATGTCAGACCGGCAAGGCGCAGACATTTACACGACGCGTTGAGCCGCCCCTGGTCACTCGCTGTGGCGACCAGGGAACAAAGCGTTTCACCTACACTTCGCTTGGCAGCGGCTCCCCTACGAGGTAGCGGACGAACCGGCGGATGACAATGTTTTCGCCGAGCTCGGCAATCCTGGCGCTAAGGAAATCGCCAATGGTCACGTCGGGATTTTTGATAAAGCCCTGCTCAAGCAGGCAAACGGTGCTGTAGAATTTCTCGAGTTTGCCTTCAACGATCTTGTCCGCAACGTTCGCCGGCTTTCCTTGCACCTGCGCCTTGTAAATTTCGCGTTCGGCTTCTACAAGATTTCCGGGGACGTCGGCCCGGCTAATGTAGAGTGGATGCGCCGCTGCGATGTGCAGGGTGATGTCTTTGACGAACTCGCGGAAATTCTCATTTCTTGCGACGAAATCAGTCTCGCAGTTCACCTCGACAAGCACACCGACTTTTCCCTGCAGATGAATGTAGGACGCCACGATGCCCTCCTTCGTTGCGCGCGTAGCTTTTTTCGCAGCGCTGGCGATGCCTTTAGTGCGCAAAATCGTTTCGGCTTTTTCGAGGTCGCCGCCACTTTCGACGAGAGCACGCTTGCAATCCATGAATCCGGCACTGGTCTTCTCGCGGAGTCGCTTAACGAGTTTTGGGTCGATTTCAGTTGTCGTGTTCATTGTGTAGTTAAACTGTTGAAGCATTAACAGGTTGAAGAGGGCCCTCGGGCTGGTACCAACCAGAACGATCCAGTAGCAGCTAATCTCACGCGGAGACGCCCGCCATTTCGACCCGCTCGCGGATACGCGCTTCGCTGCTTGCCGAAACGATCGCATCAACCAGCTTCTGCAAAATCACGCGAATAGCGCGGATTGCGTCGTCATTACCGGCAATGGGATATTCGATAAGGTCCGGATCTGCATTCGTATCCACAATGGCAACCACCGGAATCCCGAGCCGCCGCGCCTCGTTGACGGCGTTTTGCTCCCGGATGGCATCGATGAGTACCAAGGCATCCGGCAATTCGGACATGTCAATGATTCCCTCCAGGTTCCGTCGGAGCTTTGCAGCCTCCCGATTCAACGCTGCCAGTTCCTGTTTTCCCATTTTCTTGTATTCGGGCGACTGCTCGATCTGCTCGATGTATTTCAATCTGCCGATGCTCTTCCGAATGGTAGCGAGATTCGTCAGCGTGCCGCCCAGCCAGCGTTGGTTTACATAGAATTGGCCGCACGCCAGAGCCGCTTCTTTTATCGCTTCCTGCGCCTGCTTCTTGCAGCCAACGAACAAAATTCGCCCGGCGCGCCGCGTGACCTCCTGAAGAAACTCCGTTGCCCGCTGGAGCTGTTTCACCGTTTCATCAAGATTGATGATGTAAATTTGATTGCGCTGCTCAAAGATGAAGGGCTTCATCTTTGGATTCCAACGTTTCGTCTGGTGTCCGAAATGAACACCAGCTTCCAACAATTCAGGCACTAATTCTGTGGTATCTGCCATAGGAGAAAAGCCGCGAGTGGGAACTCCGAAGCGGGACAGTGAAGATGCTACAGCCCCCGTCGATGTGCAACCTGAAATTCAGCCCTATCCCCGCCTTCAGTACGCTCCACGTTGGGACTGGTAGAATGGGATTTTAGACGTCGATTCCCGGCACCTTGAAGCGCAGAGCGCAAGCCAGGTTGAAGTTGCGCCGAATGGCGTGTCCTCCTTCCCAGAAAGATGTGGATCACCAGCAAAATCGGCAAAGCCAGGCCGACAGCGAGATGAATCCAACTCGTACCCGCACGGATTCTCTCGCCGCCCGCGTAATAGAGGGCATAACCGGTGATAATCAAAACGGCCAACGCACTCAGAAAAATCGAGCCGTTTGTTCGATTGCGATGCGCGCGCCATGCGAATTTCACATGTCCGTTTAGGAGCATGCCAATCAATACCAAAATCGCCATCGCGGCAGCGCCATGGATTTTCATTGCCCAGGGTTTAGCGCCGATCTCAAAATCGCCAGGCGAAACCACAAGATAATTCCAATATGCCCACGCTGCGCCGCTCAAAAAAAGCAGCGCTAACACGGTGTAGAGAAAATATCTCTGCAAACGCTTCAATCGAATCGAGTCTGGTCGGAGGTGTCGCATAGCGAGTGAAACATCCAGGACGGCGCACCATTGCGCTCCAGCAACAATGCGTCCGCATGATACTGCGATAGTAAACCCGCAGCTTTCTCACGCAGTACAAAAACGATTTTGGTGAGGGCATCCGCGGCCATGCATTCGGCAGCCGCCACGCTCACACTGAGTAGTTCGCGCCCAGATTGACGGGTGCGCCCGTCAAGCAACGGGGTAACGTACTCACCGTGATATCGCCGGCGCTCGAAATAAATTCCCGAAGTTGCCATGGCACGCTCGCGCAGGCGCACCGCTCCGGCAACGCGCGTCGGATCTGTGGGATGTCGCAGATGAATAAGCTGCGATTCCAGCCCAAATGTTCTTAGGTCGCCGCCGGCATTTACGATTCCGCTCTCAATTCCATTCGCCTTCAATGCATCGACTGCACGATCGACTGCAAAACCCTTTGCGATCCCTCCAAGATCTACAATCAAGTCCCGGCGGAAAAAGACCTTGTGGTTTCGTCGAAGAAAAATGTCACGCCAGCTGGCGTCTGGACTAGACTGATAACCGCGACGAGGAAGATAGTTCCATTTGGTGAGCCACGGAGCGACCGTAATATCGAACGTGCCGTCGCTCTCTTCGGCAAACCGCTTTGACGCCTTCATGACCTGCCAGGTCCACTGGTGCACCTTCACACCTTTTGGAAATGCGTCGCGATTCATTCGCGAGACATCACTTAAGCGATCGTGAAAACTCATTAGGCGATGCACCGTCGCAATCGCAGCGAATCCAGCTTCGATTCCACGAGCGAGTAATTTTTCATCACGTCCACGCGCCGTGATTTCGACAAATGTGCCCAGCAGCGGACGACACCGCCGCACTTCAATGCTTGAGCGCGATCTCATAAAATGCCAAGAGGCGTTTTACCCCGTCAGTGATGTGCCGACAACTCAAAGTCGCTCCACTGATGTTTTTGATATCGCTATCGAGTTTGAGCTTCGATCTGCCGGTCTTCCCGACAAATTGGGCACGCCACTTTTGATCTCGAATCTGGCCGCCATAGGTTTCGCGATAGTCCATGATTTCAATCTGCTTGACCGATCCATCCGAGTTCAAGCCGACCGCATATGTAATGAATTCATGTTTCCCGACTACTTCATCGACAATAAACCACCCGCCGGCTCCGACCCGCCAGACGGGTTGCTCATCTTTCAACACGCGAACACCGCTCGCCTGTTCAATGGCTTTGCGTTGCGCCGCGGTCAGTTTAACCGGCGCGGCTGTGAAGGATTTACCGGGAAAGATCGCCTTTTGGGCCTGATCGACGCTGAGATATTGAACGGCAAATGCGGATGGCGCGACAATTGCAGAGATTGGAAACGCTACGAAGACCAATCCGGATTTCATCCGACTAGAAGTTAAATCCAAGTTTTAGCCTAACGAGTTGCCGTGTTTCTTCGGCAAACGTTTGCCCGTCCGCTGGCTCGTCGACCCCCTTGCCGTAAACCTGGCAATTCCAGGTGAGCGTCACCCACCAATTCTGCTGGGAGTAATGAATGCTCGGGCCGGCATAGAAAACGCGGTGTTCGAAATTGTCGAAATCGAACAACGGATATTCCCAGCGAGTATGAATTTCAACACCTGCAAACCAATTTCGGGCGAAGCGATACGCTATCCCGGCGGCTCCTTCGAGCGCGAGCTCTCGCGGATATTGTTCAGCCGGCTGTTTGCCCCAGGCCCACTCCGCACCAAAGTCAACATTGCAGATCAGCCGGTCATCCAAAAAGTCTTTTTGCAGATCGATCTCAGGCTTGAGATAACGATCGTGCTGGCGCAGGCCGTCCACTTCGTCGTTAATTAAATAGCAGGCCTCGAGTCGGACAGCCAATCCCAGCGGATCCTTGAATGGACTAAGGATACGGTATTTCGCGGATCCTTCCACGCCGCCGAAGCGATAATTGTTTTTGTCGTCCAGTGCGTCGCGCTCTCCGTCCACGCCTTGATTGTAAAAGTAATGCTGCTCAAGCGACAGGCTGGCCTGGAAGTGATCGGTGAAGCCGTACTCGTATTCCGTCTCGAAATCGGTGGAAACATACGTCCCCTCGCTCTTGCCTTCGTGTAGTGTCACGAATTGGTAAATCTCTGAACGCTGGGCCGGAAGAGTCTCGGCTCCCCGTACAAAGCCGAATAATTGCTCGTCTGCGCGCAACGAAATAATCGGGAGCAGAAGAAAAAGCGCCAAAAGAATCCGAATTCTCATCGCTCCGATCTGTAACACCTTCGCTGGATGTCCGCTGTCGGAGCGTTGCTATTTTTTGACGACGAATTGCCCGGTCAGAAATTGAAACCGATCCGCACGCGTACGTCAGTATTTCTCGTGTTCATCGCCAAAAATGTAACCGTCGTGCGCGGCAAACTCCTTGTTATCCTGACTGAACGCCTGACCGATTGGTAACTGACGAAGGAATCCGAGAGTGGCCCACCAGCGTTCGCCGCCATAATGAATTGTCGGTCCGATAAAATAAGCCGAATGTTTGATGCCAGATTGCAGCGCAATCCAGGGCGGCTGACAGCAATGCGCCGCTAAGCGGACATTTGTAACCGTTTCTCGACGTATCTCGCGAGCACCCAGCAAAGGTCGGAAACCCGATTGAGGTAACGCAAGACCTCGGGGTTAAAATCTTTCTCTCTCGCGCTGAATGTTACGATATGCCGCTCTGCACGACGGCACGTTGCGCGAGCGAAATCGAGAGCGGAAGAAACGACTGTCTCGCCAGGGATTACCCAGTTTTTGGGATAAAGCGACTTGTCTTTCTCAAGATCGAAAATGACGGCGGTGATCCGGTCCACCATCTCTGTTGTCGTGAGCTGAAAACCGTCTTTGAGGTAACGTTCCCGATCAGCTGGCGCCATTGCCAGTTCGCCCATGATAACGATCAAATCCTTTTGTACCGCAAAAATTTGATCTGAAACGAATTTATCTGGGGAAATGGAACGGGCGAGTCCGAGCGCGGCGGTCAGCTCATCGACGCCCCCGTAGGCATCGACACGTGGATCGCCTTTTGAGAGGCGCCGACCGTACATTAGCGAGGTTTCTCCCTGGTCGCCGGTTTTGGTTACGATCGACACGAACGCAAATTCTAGGGCGTTTCTATGAACCACCAATCCGTTAAAATGGCATCTGCGGGCTTACCCGATGGCCGGCTGCGCTTCGGCTTCTTCCATCACCGGCGCGCCAACTGGCTCACCTTTTTCGACTAGTTTGAGCTGCCGATGCTCCGGGAAACCGGTTCCTGCGGGGATTAAGTGACCCATGATTACGTTTTCTTTGAAGCCACGGAGTCGGTCGATTTTGCCAAGGGTCGCCGCTTCAGTCAAAACACGCGTCGTGTCTTGGAATGAAGCTGCGGAAATGAAGCTGTCGGTTTCCAGTGAAGCCTTGGTGATGCCGAGCAGCACGGGAACCGCTTCCGCTGGTTTGCCACCTTTTTCGACAACTTTCTTGTTCTCTTCCTCGAAGTCGAGTTTGTCCACCTGATCGCCCCAGAGCAGCGATGTATCGCCGGGATCGGTGATCTTCACCTTGCGCAACATTTGGCGTACGATGATCTCGATGTGCTTGTCGTTGATCTCCACACCCTGCAGTCGATAGACTTCCTGGACCTCGTTTACCAGATGCTCCTGCAACTCCTGCGGACCACAGACTTCCAGAATCTCATGCGGCACAATCGGGCCTTCAGTGAGTTGCTGACCTTTCTTCACGTAATCACCTTTGAACACGATTATGTGCTTCGTGAGCGAGATCAGATGCTCTTCCTCAGCGCCCGTATCGGGATCCTTCAGAACCAAACTTCGTTTGCCGCGCACGGTTCCGCCGAACTCAACAATTCCGTCGATCTTGGCGATCTCAGCCGCGTCCTTCGGACGGCGAGCTTCGAACAATTCTGCAACACGTGGCAGACCTCCGGTGATATCCTTTGTCTTTGCAACTTTCCGCGGTGTTTTTGCCAGCAACGCGCCTGCGCGCACTTTCTGGCGTTCCTCGACGATGACGTGAGCGCCAGCGGGAATTGAATAGCTGGCTAGCACTTCCTTCTTGTCGTCCACGATCACGACTTGCGGATGCAGGTCTTCCTTGTGCTCAATGACCATTGTGCCCATGAGACCGGTCGCTTCATCGACTTCGCGTTTGATTGTCACTCCAGCAATCATGTCGCGAAACTCGACCTTCCCGCCTTTGTCGGTGAGGATCGGCACATTGTACGGATCCCATTGCACAAAGGTCTCGCCTTTCTTCACAGCCGCGCCGTCCTCTCTGGAAATCACTGAGCCGATGACGATGTTGTAGCGCTCCAGTTCGCGGCCTTCTTCATTGTGCACACTGATAGAGCCGTTCTTGTTTAGCACGATCCAGCTGCCGTCGAGCGCCTGGACGGTTCGCAAATCATTGAACTGCACTGTGCCGTCGTTCTTTGCCTTGATGATCGGTTGCTTGAATGTCTGACTTGCCGTGCCGCCGATGTGGAAGGTTCGCATCGTCAACTGTGTGCCCGGTTCGCCGATGGATTGCGCAGCGATGATGCCGACGGCTTCACCGAGTTTGACAAACTCACCGGTGGCAAGATTGCGACCGTAACACATCGCACATACGCCGCGGCCGCACTCACATGTGAGGACGGAGCGAATCTTCAGTTGCTCGACCCCGATGCGCTGCAACTCGGCAGCGATCTTCTCGTCGATGTACTGGTTTGCTTTGACGATCTTTTTCTTTTTATCCACTGGGTCGCCGATCGTTTCGCAACTCACGCGCCCAATTATGCGCTGACCAAGATCGACCACTTCCTCGTCGCCTTCATAAATCGACCGCACGAGAATCCCGTTGACCGTGCCGCAATCGTCGTTGGTGATGATCACGTCCTGCGCCGCATCCACAAGTTTGCGGGTGAGATAACCGGAGTCTGCAGTCTTTAGCGCCGTATCGGCAAGACCTTTGCGGGCGCCGTGAGTAGAAATGAAGTACTCGAGCACGGTCAAGCCTTCGCGGAAATTTGATGTGATCGGCCGCTCGATGATTTCGCCGCTCGGCTTGGCCATCAAACCGCGCATGCCCGCGAGCTGGCGCACCTGCTGCCGATTGCCGCGCGCGCCAGAATCGACCATCAAATGGATCGGATTATACTCCTTGCGATCCTGGTTTTCCTCGATCTCACGGAACATGACGTTCGAAATCTGATCGCCGGCATGTGTCCAGATATCGATGATCTTGTTGTATCGCTCGCCGTCGGTGATGATGCCGCGACGGTATTGCTGATCCACCTGCTTGACCTGCTTGTAAGCGTTCTCGAGCTCGGACTCTTTCCGTTTTGGAATGATCATGTCCTCGATGCCAATCGAGATACCGGCGCGGGTGGCTTCCTTGAACCCGAGCTCTTTGAGTTTATCGAGAGTGGTGACTGTGACTGCCGGACCGGCGATCTGATAGCAGCGCCAGATGATGTCGCTGAGCTGTTTCTTGCCGGCCGCTTTGTTAAAGAACCCGAGCTCTTTCGGCCAGATCTGGTTGAAAATGACGCGACCTGCGGTTGTTTCGATGACTCTGGCGTCGGGGTTTCCAAGGCTGGTTTGCCGGCCGCGATCCGGGTTCTTGAAGAAGATTCGGTCATGCGTTTTTATCGTGCCTTCCACCATTGCGAATTCCACTTCGAACGCATCCGCAAATAGTGGGAGATGACGCCCATCCTTCTTCGGCAGTCGCGGATTTTGGGTGATGTAATAGCAACCAAGGGTGATGTCCTGACTGGGCGTGGTGATTGGTTTACCGCTCGACGGAGAGAAAATATTGTTCGGGGCGAGCATCAGCATTCGCGCTTCCAGCTGTGCCTCGACTGACAGCGGGACGTGCACCGCCATCTGGTCACCGTCAAAGTCGGCGTTGTAAGCGGTGCAAACCAATGGGTGAATGCGAATCGCTTCGCCCTCGATCAATTGCGGTTCGAAAGCTTGAATGGAGAGTCGGTGCAGTGTAGGCGCGCGGTTCAGCAGAACTGGATGGCCTTTCGTCACTTCGTCGAGAATGTCCCAGACTTCCGGTGTCTGGCGCTCGATCATCTTCTTTGCGCTGCGCACCGTGTGCACATAGCCGAGGTCTTTCAGACGGCGAATGATGAATGGCTCGAAAAGAACCAACGCCATCTTCTTCGGCAGACCGCACTGATTGAGCTTCAGCTCTGGACCGATAACAATTACCGAGCGACCCGAATAATCGACGCGTTTTCCTAACAAGTTCTGACGGAAGCGGCCGCCTTTCCCTTTGAGCATGTCGCTCAGGGATTTCAATGGACGATTGCCTGCGCCGGTCACAGCGCGTCCGTGTCTGCCATTGTCGAACAAAGCGTCCACGGCTTCCTGCAACATCCGCTTCTCATTCCGGATGATTACGTCCGGCGTCTTGAGCATAAGCAGATTCTTGAGCCGGTTGTTGCGATTGATCACGCGACGATAAAGATCGTTTAGATCGGATGTCGCGAATCGGCCGCCTTCCAAGGGAACCAAGGGACGCAAATCCGGCGGAATCACCGGCAGCACTTCCAGGATCATCCACTCGGGGCGGGCGCGAGAACTTTGGAAGCCTTGAACAAGTTTGAGACGTTTCGCCAGCTTCTTGCGAATCTGCTTGCTCTTCGTCGCACCCATCGCCTTCTCCAGCTCTTTGTTCAGCTTGCTCAGGTCGATCTCGGACAGCAGCTTCTTGATGGCCTCCGCACCCATGCCGGCGACGAAATCTTCGCCGTATTGTTCCTGCGCTTCGCGGTATTCAATTTCGTTCAGCAGTTGTGCTCTCTGCAACGGCGTTTTGCCGGGATCAATGACGATATAATCCTCGTAGTAAATCACGCGCTCAAGCTGACGCGCGCTCATGTCCAGCATAAGCCCGATGCGCGAGGGCATGCACTTGTAAAACCAGATGTGCGAAACTGGAACCGCCAGTTCGATGTGACCCATGCGCTCGCGCCGGACGCGCGCCAGTGTGACTTCCACACCGCAGCGGTCGCAGATGACGCCCTTATGCTTGATGCGCTTGTATTTTCCGCACGAGCATTCCCAATCGCGCGTCGGCCCAAAAATACGTTCGCAGAAAAGTCCGCCCTTCTCCGGCTTGAACGTGCGGTAATTGATTGTCTCCGGGTTTTTGACTTCGCCTTTGCTCCACGAACGCATCGTGTCGCTCGAGGCAATGCCAATTGCTACTTGATCAAAACCCACGGGCCGTTCTTCGCCCACTAACTCACGCCAGGAATGTTCGTTCATCTGTTGTTATCTCAATGTTGTAATTGCTTGCGTGAACCCAAAAGAATTATACCACGCTCTCCATGAACGTGGGCGCCTGACTGCCGACCTTTATGTCGAGACCGAGGCTTTGCATTTCCTTGATTAAAACATTAAATGATTCGGGCGTTCCGGCTTCGAGCGAGTTGTCGCCTTTGACGATCGACTCGTAAATCCGGGTGCGGCCCTGCACGTCGTCCGATTTAACTGTCAGCAGTTCCTGCAGAGTGTAGGCAGCGCCATAGGCCTCCAGTGCCCAGACCTCCATCTCGCCGAAGCGTTGTCCGCCGTATTGCGCTTTGCCGCCGAGTGGCTGTTGAGTGACCAGCGAATACGGTCCCACGGCACGCGCGTGGATTTTGTCCGCGACAAGATGGCCAAGCTTCATCATATAGATATAGCCAACCACTACTTCCTGATCGAAAGGATCACCGGTGCGTCCATCGAAGAGACGCGCCTTGCCATTTTCCTGCACCCAGTTGAAGCCCTCCTTCTTTTTCGCGTCACGCAAATAATCGCGAATCTGCTTTTCCTTGATGCCGTCGAACACTGGAGTCGCCACTTTGAACCCGAGTGCTTTCGCGGCAACCCCAAGATGCGTCTCCAAAACCTGTCCCACGTTCATCCGGCTGGGAACGCCTAAGGGATTAAGCACGATGTCGACTGGTGTTCCGTCTGCCAGGAACGGCATGTCTTCCTCCGGCACAATGCGCGCAACGACGCCTTTGTTGCCGTGACGGCCCGCCATCTTGTCGCCGACGCTCAGCTTGCGCTTGCTTGCGATATAAACCTTGACTTGCTTGATGATTCCCGGTTCGATCTCCTCACCGCTTTCCACGCGGTCGGTCGCACGATCCCGTTCCAGCTCCAACTCAGCGAACTTATGCTCGTATCCGCTGATGATTTCACGAATCCTGTTCCGAATCGGGCTTGGATCTATCTCGATGTGATCATACGCCGTGGCCAATTTCCGCAAGAGCGTTTTCGTGATTTTGCGATTGGCCGGAATGATGATCTCGCCGGTCTTGGCATTTACCACATCCAGCGGAATTTTTTCGCCCAGCAGAACGTTGGATAGCGAATCGGTCAACTGCTCAATGAGCCCCTCTTTCTTGCGCTTATGTTCTTCGCCAATTGTCCTAAGCTGCCGTTTGGTTTCTGCAGGAGTAAGTTTCTCCCGTGCGATTTCGCGGCGAGATGACACCTTCACGTCCATCACGATTCCGTAGGTGCCGGATGGTACGGTTAGTGACGTGTCTTTTACGTCCGCGGCTTTCTCCCCAAAGATCGCGCGAAGCAGGCGCTCTTCCGGCGCCAGTTCCGTCTCACTCTTTGGTGTAATTTTTCCAACCAGAATATCGCCGGGCTTCACCTCTGCGCCAACCCGCACCACGCCGTCCGGACCCAGATTGCGTAAAGCTTCTTCGCTTACGTTGGGAATGTCGCGCGTAATTTCCTCCGGTCCAAGCTTCGTATCCCGCGCGCCGATCTCGAATTCATCGATGTGAATGGAAGTGTAAATGTCTTCCTTCACGACTTTCTCCGAAATCATGATCGCGTCTTCGAAGTTGTAGCCGTTCCACGGCATGAACGCGACGAGCACATTACGACCCAGCGCCAGCTCGCCATAATCCGTGTTCGGTCCATCGGCGATGACCTGCCCGCGCTTCACGTGCTGACCTTTGCGAACGATGGGCTTCTGATTCACACAAGTGCCAGCGTTGGAGCGCATGAATTTGCGGAGCTCGTAAACGTAAATGCCCGCCTCCGGATCGGTTTTCAGTTTCCTTTTGCTCTCGGGCAAATGCCCGTCCTTCGTGACGATGATCTGATCAGCGGTAACCGAAGCGATTTTGCCACCCTCAACCGCAAGTACGACTGCATGCGAGTCGCGAGCCACTTTTCCCTCAAGACCGGTACCGACCAGCGGCATCTCGGAAACAATCAGCGGCACGCCCTGGCGTTGCATATTGGAACCCATCAGCGCGCGGTTCGCGTCGTCGTGTTCCAGAAAAGGGATGAGACCCGCCGCTACCGAAACGAGCTGCTTTGGCGAAACGTCCATGTAATTCACCTTCGACGGGTCGACTTCGAGGAAATCACCGCGGTAACGCACGGAAACTTTTTCGCCGGTGAAATGGCCGCGGCCGTCAATCGGGGCATTCGCCTGCGCAACAAGGAAGTTCTCCTCGCGATCAGCAGTCAGATAATCGATCTCGTCGGTGACTCGACCGTTCACCACCTTCCGATACGGCGTTTCAATGAACCCAAACTCATTTATCCGCGCAAAGGTGCTCATCGAACTGATCAGCCCGATGTTTGGCCCCTCCGGCGTCTCGATCGGGCAAATACGACCGTAGTGCGACGGATGAACGTCGCGCACTTCGAAGCCGGCGCGCTCGCGGCTGAGACCACCTGGTCCAAGAGCGGACAAACGCCGCTTATGTGTCAATTCTGCGAGCGGATTCGTTTGGTCCATGAACTGCGATAGCTGCGATCGGCCAAAGAAGTCCCTGATCACCGCGCTTAACGCTTTCGGATTGATCAGCTTTTGCGGCGTCATCCCGTCCACGTTGATGTCGAACAGAGTCATCCGCTCCTTCACCAGACGCTCGGTGCGAGCAAGACCGACCCGGCACTGGTTCGCCAGTAATTCGCCGACGGTACGCACGCGACGGCTGCCAAGGTGATCAATGTCATCGAGTGTGCCTTCACCGCGCCGCAGATTGATCAAATACTTGATAGCCGCTATAAAGTCTTTGTCAGTCAGGATACGCTCGGAAGGATCGACGTTAATACCAAGCTTCTGATTTATCTTGTAACGACCGACCCGGCCCAGATCGTACTTCTTTGGATCGAAAAAGAGGCGCTTCAGTAAAGCACGAGCGTTGGCCACCGTTGGCGGATCGCCAGGGCGAAGACGGCGGTAAATGTCTTTGAGTGCTTCTTCCTGGTCGTGCGCCGGATCCTTTCTCAAGGCTTTGACAATTGTGTCATCGTTCGAAATGTCGATGACTTTGACCTCGTGAATATTGAGCGCCATGATTTGGCGGACGGTCGCCAGAGTCAGCGGCTCAAATGCGCGGGCGACAGTCGCCTCACCATCGCGGATGTCTGCGGTAAGCACTTTGTTGGCAAATTGTTCTTCGTCGAGTTTATCGCTCAGCTTCAGGTCCTCGATGGTATAAAAAAGTTTAATAACCTCCTCGTCAGAGCCGTAGCCGAGTGCACGAAGGAATGTAGTGGCTAAAAACTTTCTGCGGCGCTTACGTCGATCGAGGTAAATGTAAAGAAGGTCAGCCGTATCGAACTGTACTTCGATCCAGGAACCACGGTCCGGGATAATTCGGAAGCTATAGAGCACCTTCCCGTTCACGTGGATGGTGGATTCGAAGGCGATCCCGGGAGATCGATGCAACTGACTCACTACCACGCGCTCGGCGCCGTTGATGACGAATGTGCCCTGTGGTGTCATCAGCGGGATCTCGCCCATGTACACTTTCTCTTCTTTGGTGCCTTTTTCTTCGCGCAACTGAAATGTAACGTGCAGTGGCGCGCTGTAGGTTTGTCCTTCCCGCTGCGCTTCGAGCGGCGTCAGTTTTGGCTCACCGATATCGTAATGGCTAAAATCGAGAACTGCCTTCTCGTCGTAGCTTTCGATCGGGAAAACTTCCTTGAAAACAGCCTGCAGCCCCTGATTCTTCCGCTTTGAATACGTTGCGTCTTTCTGTAGAAAATCGACGTATGAATTAGCCTGAACCTCGATCAGATTCGGCGGTTCGATCGCTTCCTTGATACTTCCAAAGTAAATGCGTTCCGACATAGTGCCTAAGCTCACGAGCTAAACCTCACATCGACCAGACCAAATCGGGGCCGACGCGGGCAAGATTTACCGGTTCTGGGATGGGCGAAGGGCGCAAAAATGCCACCAAAACGGTGACCTGTCAAATTGACGACGTCCGTCTCGTAGCCGGTAATATGATTTGCCTTGTTAGCGCCGGGTTAAAAATACGTCTGGCGTTGCGGTATCCAGATTTAAGTTTATTCGGAATCTCGCGCTGCGCAACAAATGTCTGCTACGGCACTGCGCAAAATTCGAATTATTTGATGTCGACCTTTGCGCCAGCGGCCTCGACCTTTTTCTTGATCTCCTCCGCCTCCTGCTTGGTCACACCTTCCTTGATTGTTTTGGGTGCGCCTTCGACCAGCGCTTTCGCCTCCGCTAGGCCGAGCCCTGGGACTGCGCTGCGGACTTCTTTGATGACGGCAATCTTGTTCGTCCCCATTTCTGTCAGCACCACATCAAAAGTGGTCTTTTCCTCGGCTGCTGGAGCTGCTGCTCCAGCAGAGCCACCAGCTGCGGGACCCGCAGCGACTGCTACTGGCGCTGCGGCGCTCACACCCCATTTTTCCTCAAGCTGTTTGACCAACCCAGTAATCTCGAGCACCGACAGGTCGCTGAGTTGCTCCACTAATTTTTCTGTATCTGCCATTTTAGTTTTTTCCTCCAGTTGCCGCCTCCGAAAGCTTTCGGAGAATTAAAGCCGATAGCCACCGGCTCGGACAATTTCGTTTGTTTTTTATCTGTAGGGCAATCGCTCCGGTTACCATTACCTCAGGCGATGCGCCTGCCCTACAAAATGTTTATACGGGTGCGCCCTCCTTTTCGGCTTTCGCTTTCAATAGTCGCGCCAAGGCTGAGGCTGGCTCGTTCAACAGACGCACCAGACGCGTTGCAGGGGACAACAGCAGTCCTAGCAATTGCGCCTGCAAAACTTCCCGCGACGGCAATTCCGCCAATATTTCCAACTCCGCCGTGGAAAGGACTGCGCGATCGACAAAGCCAAGCTTCAGTGCCGCGAGTTTAAACTCGCTCGCGAACGTCTTGAAAATCTTGGCCACCGGCGCCACATCCGCTTCCCCCGTAACAACCGCGGTTTGCCCTGCGAACTGATCACCAACATCTGGAAAGCCGGAGTCCGCCATCGCACGCTTGAGAAAATTATTCTTCACGACGTGCACTTCCGCACCCGCGGGCGCCAGCCTGCTACGCAGTTCGCTGAAATCGGACACCTTCATCCCGCGATACCCCGTGACGAGCACAAAAGGCGAGCGGTTCAGCGTTTCCGACAACTCTGAAACAATGTTGTTTTTTTCAGGTCGCATAATCGTCCAACGAATTATTGTGGATGTTAGATGCTGCTCAAAAACGGCGCCGGATCGACACGCACGCCGGGCGACATGGTCGCACTGATTGTCAAGCCTTCAAGGTAGCGGCCTTTTGCCGTTGGTGGACGAGCTAGCACAACGGCGTCGATCACTGCACTCGCATTTTCCACCAGCGCGCTTTCATTAAAAGAAAATTTTCCAACCGGCACCGCGACGTTGCCATTCTTGTCGAGTTTGAACTCCACACGACCGGCCTTTACTTCCCGCACTGCCTTGGCGGTGTCATCGGTCACTGTCCCCGTCCTCGGATTAGGCATGAGCCCGCGGGGTCCGAGAACCTTTCCGAGCTTGCGCACCTCCGACATTGCTGCCGGCGTCGCGATCGCCACGTCAAAGTCCTGAAAACCTTCCTGGCATTTTTGGATCAGATCCTTCATACCGACAAATTCGGCGCCGGATTCCGTCGCCGCTCTTGCCGCTTCACCTTCTGCGAAGACAAGCACTCGCACCTGTTTTCCGCTGCCGTGTGGAAGCGGGCACGTCCCGCGTACCATCTGGTCGGATTGCTTCGGATCGACTCCCAGGCGAAATGACAGCGTCACCGTTTGATCAAATTTTGTCGGCGGAAATTTCTTCAGCGTGGCAACAGAATCGGCGAGAACGTAACTCTTGGTTTGATCCAAGTGCTGCGCCGCGGCGCGATAACGTTTGCTTCGATTTTTTTGCATTGCTCAGTGCAGTTCAAACGCCCTCGGTGTTTTTAGAGCCAGGCTCCTGCTTAAAATATGCCACTCCATTCAGGGAGCGGGACACGGAACGTAGCGGCGATCTTTGGTTTGTCAAAGTCTCACATGAACAAACGGCAAGGTGTATCAATCGGCCGGAGCGCCGAGATCCGGTGAAGCCGTGTTTTCGGCTTTTTGCTCTCCGGCCGGACTCTGTCGAATGATTTTGCCTTCCTTCATCACGAATGAAACACGCTCTGTTGCCGTGATATCCGCAGTTGGATCGCCTGGCACGGCAATCACATCAGCCAGTTTTCCTTTTTCCAGCGTGCCCACCTTTTGAGCGATGCCTAGAAGCTCGGCGTCGTTTCCGGTAGCTGATTTCAATGCCTCGATCGGGTTCATGCCCAGATCCACCATCAGCTTGAACTCCTTTGCGTTTTGTCCGTGCGGAAACACCGCGGCGTCCGTCCCGAATGAAATTCTGACGCCCATTTTCACCGCGTTCCGAAACATATCGGACCGGGCGGCTGCAGCCGCTTTAGCTTTCGCCTGCAGCGCCGGCGGATAATTGTCGATTTTGCTCATGATCCATTCGGCCGCCATCAGCGTGGGCGTAAGAAACGTTCCCTTCCTTTTCATCATCGTCAGCGTTTCCGGTTTCATAAAAGAGCCGTGCTCGATCGAATCGACGCCCGCTTCAATGGCTTCACGCGCGGCCTGATCACCGTGGCAATGCACAGCGACTTTCTTGCGCAACCGATGGGATTCATCAACGAGTGCCGCCATTTCAGCCGGCGTTAATTGCGGCGTGTCGACCTCATCGGCCAGTGACAGTACGCCGCCGGAGACTGCGGCTTTGATCACATCGGCGCCGTTCTTAACCTCAAACCGCACCGCTTTTCGGATTTCATCAGGGCTATCAGCAATGCCGTCCGTGTAATCCGGTTCGCGTCCAAACAGAAAATCCCGAAACCCACTCGTGGGATCAAAGTGTCCTCCCGTGGCTCCAATCCCTTTCGTTGCTACCAACATTCGCGGCCCGACGATGACTCCTTTGTTGATCGAATTCCGGAGCGCGACATCGACAAACTCGCGGCTGCCGACAAAACGGCTGCCCAAGTCGCGCACAGTCGTGAACCCTGCTTCAATGGTGGCCCGGCCATAGGTGGTGGCAATAATTGCCTGTTCCGAGACATTAAGGTCGACTTCTTTCAGCCGACGCTGATTGTAGTCGCCGGAGAAATCGAGAGTCAGGTGCGTGTGGGCATCCATAAATCCCGGGCAAAGGGTCGCGTCGCCAAGGTCGATCACGTGCGCAGCGCTTGGGATTGGCAGGTTGCTTCCTGCGTCAAGAATTTTATCGCCCTGCACCACGACCACGCCGTTCCGCACGAGGGCGTTCGATTTGCCGTCGAACATTCGCGCAGCCTTCAGTGCTATCAATTCGTCAGCCGCGAGCGCCGACACTGCCACACAGCAGAAAGCCACAACCGCACAACGCATGATTTTCATGCCGTCCGTTTAGAGGCAAGCTGCGAGCCTGGCAAGAGGAATGCGAAAACGTGAAGCAGTGCTACGGATTTCGGAGTTTTGCCGTACTCTCCGCGAGTCCCTGTTGCGCTGCGGTCAGATTCGGATCTAGCGCTAGCGCCTCCTTAAAGGCGAGAATGGCGCGCTCGTGTTGATTGAACATGGCCAGGTATCGCCCACGATTGATCAGCATCCTCGTGTAGGCCGGCAAGACCTTGAGCACAACGACATCATCGCTGGCAAATCGCACTGTTCCATCAGCTAACCCACGTGTGTGGAGGTGCGGGTCAGGGGAATCGTGAAAGCTTTGATCTGTGGCGAGATCGAACACCAGGCCTTGCGGGACAAGTTGATAGGTCTGCGGGATCCATCGGGTCAAGTAGCCGTTCGTTTTGTCGGCCGACAACACATCATTGGTTATGTAAACTGGCGCAACCTTGATTTCATTCCTGACCATTGACTGAATCATCTCCAGGAAAGCCATACTAATCCTCTGAGTAAGCTCCTGGTTCCTGGCAAAAGATCCAGGATCGCGCTCCCATTGTTTAAGGAGCTCGACGTATGGATCGATTTTCTCGCGCGATCGATCAATTAAACCAGGATGCGCATGTTGCAGATAATCGAAATACCATGAACGGCGCAGCAGATTTATGTCCACGACTTTCACGTCAGGCCGGCGTTGCTCTATTTCTTGTGCATAGAACATTGGGGACACGACCTGCCAGTCTTGTGTCAGCAATAGTCCATCGGGCGCGATCGTGCTGAAGAGGTTCTCAACGTAGTCCTCCGCAATGAAGTAATTTCTTCGATTGTTGAACGGCCAATTCGCGGCGAACGCTGTCGCTGCTGTCAGCGCTATGGCAATCGCACCCACAAGATACGGTTTCGCCGCAGGCGCGCTTCTGTTTCTGGCAACCCGGATTAACCAATGGACGCCGAACCCCGCGGCGATAGCGATAGAAATAAATGCGGGCAGATAATATGCGTCCTTGTCCTCGGCGATCTCGTAGCTCAGGCAGTAGGCGAGGTCGGCAATCACGATCAGAAGGAGGAACCAAAAAGCCGTCCGCTCGCGTTTATACGCGCTAACGAAACCCGCTAATGCGAGGAACGGAGTGACAGGCAGCCATGGAAAACCAAATTCACGTGACGCCATTCGGCAAAATTCAACAAACTGCGCTCCCACTGTGGTCGGCGAAAACGAAAAGAACACGCGATATTGCCGGCCGGTGATGTGCCACCATATTTCCTGGAGCGAACGTGGATCCCCCCAGTTCATCACGGGCGAGCGGGACGCTGACCACGGCAAATAGCTGTAAACGGCGATCAAGCCACCGATTGAAATCAGCGCAGCATGAAAAAGTCGTCGGCTGGTAAAAAACCGTAGACCCTGCGTTCTGTAAACGACGACCGCGATCGCTGGAAGCGTTAGCGCCACCGTCACGTGATGAACTCCCAGCGCAAGGCCAAATACAAACGCGGCTGCATAAATCCACACGTCGTCTGCCGTTACCGTCGCGCTGGCATCTCTTCGTGCTTCAACGATTCTTCGCCGCCAGCGAAGCACCAGAAAGAACACAACAAGAATTAATAGCGCGTTGAGAGCGTAGACCTCAGTAATTGTCGCATAGAACCAAAGCGTCCGGGAAAATGCCATCAACAGTCCCGCGCCCACTGCCGGCGCGAATATCAAGAACCCGCTGCCGGTTAGATCCACACGTTTTCTGCTCTGCTGCGCAGCTTTGCTCGTTCCTTTAGGTGTGGCAAAAAAGGAAGCCGTGATCAGCAACTCTGCCACAACAAGAGTAAGCATCGCGCACGCGAGCGCTGCGAACAGCGCGGAGGAAAAATTGATCCGCGCCGCAATATTCCCAAACGGCAGTAGCGATGCGAGATGAGCGAGCATGACCCAGAGAGGGAACCCCGGTGGATGCGCGACTCCCAGCCCTGAAGCTGCCAGGATCAATTCGCCGCTGTCGACGAGCGTAACTGTCGGCGCGAGCGTCACTGTGTATAGCAGCATCGCCACAACAAAGACCGCCCCGGCGCAGAGCAGTTCCGTTCTCGATGCACTCGCCTCGTGAACGGAGTGCACCTCCCGAGCCATCTGTCCTTGAGGCTGCGCACGCTTCGAGAGTCTCGGAGCCATGGGCTATCGTCTCGCAAACTGCCTTTCCTGCAAACAATGAAAGCAACCCGAGTCTGCGCGTCGCTTTTGCTGCAACAAAGAACCCTTGTTTGGTCCGTGTGCTTAATCTTCAATACCCAAAATATGAAGGTATCTATCTGCGTGTGGATGTTGTGCCTGGGCTTGGGCACCAGCCTCGCTGCTCAATCTCCCACTCCGGCGCCGTCTCCCGCACAACTGCCCGCGGATTACGATCTGCACTGGGGCATCAAAATTCCAATGCGCGACAAGGTCGAACTGAACGCCACGTTGTATTTGCCCAAGACGCTTGATGGCTCGCCACCAAAAACACCAGTGATCTTCACCCTTACTCCGTACATTTCCGACACCTACCACGCCCGCGGTGCCTACTTCGCCTCCCATGGTTATGCGTTTGCTCTCGTCGATGTCCGCGGCCGCGGCAATTCCGGCGGCGATTTCGAGCCGTTTGCGAATGAACCGCGTGACGGACACGACGTAGTTGAGTGGCTGGCGAAACAACCATTCTGCGACGGCAAGGTCGCGATGTGGGGCGGGTCGTATGCGGGATTCGACCAATGGGCCACCGCGAAGGAATTTCCGCCGCATTTGGCAACGATCGTTCCGGCAGCAGCCGCGCATCCCGGACTCGATTATCCCTCCTATAATAACATCGGGATGACTTACGACGTGCAATGGTTCACGCTCACAAGCGGTCACACGGCGCAGGACAATCTCTTCGGTGACCAAAAATTCTGGCGCACAAAATTTTTGGACGCCTACAAGAAGCACCTGGCTTTTAAATCGCTCGATTCATTCGTCGGAAATCCGTCCGTCAATTTCCAGCGTATCCTCAAACATCCAACGGCCGACGCCTACTACGACGCGATGCTGCCGACGCGGGACGAGTTTAAAAAAATCGCGCTGCCAATTCTCACGATCACCGGTCAATACGACGGCGACGAGCTGGGTGCGCTGACCTATTACCGCGATCATCTCGCAAATGCCTCGCCCGAAGCGCGCGCGAAACATTTTCTAGTCATCGGTCCATGGGACCATGCCGGCACGCGCACGCCGACGGATGAAGTGGCAGGTGTAAAGTTCGGCCGAGGTGCAATTCTCGACCTGAACGATCTGGAGCGACAGTGGTACGACTGGACGATGAAAGGCAGATCGAAACCGGCATTCCTCAAAAATCAGGTCGCGTATTACTTGCTCCCGCCCGGCAACTCCGGCGCGAACGGCGAATGGAAATCCGCCGACAGCTTTGAAAGCCTGGTTGCGAACCCAAAAACCTTTTACCTCGACTCAAAAAACGGCGATGCGAACGGCGTCTTTCATTCGGGCGCGCTTGTAGCCGCGACGTCATCGTCGCGTTCTCAACAGCAGCGCGGTGAGGGCACCGCGGCTCCAAGCGCGGACGTTTTTCTTTACAATCCGATGGATATACAGCGTGGCGAAAATGTCGAGGGAACTGATCCGAAAGAAAAAACCGCCGCGATCGATCAGACGTTCGCGCTGAGCATTGCCAAGGACGGATTGGTTTATCACACCGAATCGTTACCGAACGAGACGCCAATGATTGGTTGTCCCGCGTTGACTCTATGGGTGTCGGTTGACACGCCGGACGTCGATCTCTCCGCTGATCTCTACGAGATCCAGCCCGACGGCACAAGTATTGCCCTCTGGAGCGACCTGCAACGGCTGCGCTACCGCGAGTCGCTGCGCGAGCCAAAGCTCGTTAAACCTGGCGAGATTGTAAGGTGCGATTTCAATCCCGGTTTGTTCGTGGCGCGCCGATTGATGAAAGGCAGCAGACTGCGCCTGGTTGTGACCGCCGTGAATTCAATTTTGTGGCAAAAGAATTATTCTTCAGATGGGGTCGTTGCCGATGAAACCGCAAGGGACGCGCGCACCTGCCACGTGCAGGTCTATCACGATGCTGAACATGCGAGTGCCATTCAATTGCCGTTACGCTAGCGACGAATGCAAAATCTCCGCCAAGCTCCGCGCCATCGCTGCTGAGCGAGAGGTCGAACTGTGCATCGCCCATGACGGAATGAAGCTGGCGTTGTGAGAGCCGGCGGCGCGCACAGGAGTAAACGCGCCCTACCACGACGCGCCATCGGTAGGGCGGGCAGTCTCTCCACGCCGATTGGGCCTACGGGCGAGGCACCGGAGTCGGACGAGGCCTCGGTGTAGGCGCTAATCTGGGCGTAGCTGTAGGTGTCGCCGTTGCTGTAGCAGTAGGCGTCGCCGTAGCCGTTGGTGTTGCTATTGCTGTCGCCGTTGGAGTAGGTGAAGGAGGCTGAGTCGCAGTCGGTGTGGCAGTTGCCGTCGCTGTAGCTGTAGCCTTAGGAGTCGCGGTAGGCGTCACCGTCGGCGTCGGTGTAGGCGTAAACGTCGCTGTCGCTGTTGGCGTTGGTGTCGCGGTGGGTGTGAACGTCGCCGTTGCTGTTGGCGTTGCAGTCGCAGTCGCGCTGGGACTCGCCGTGGGCGTGGGAGTGGGACTTGGCGTTGACGTTGCGGCCAATACGAACTGCGATTGGCTGGGGATACCGTTGGTAAAGACAGTCACCAGCGCGTAGCCAATCGGGAACCCGCTCGAACTGGTGGTCATCAGAGTGACCGGCGTGGAAGTGAAAGAGGTGTCAGACCAGCCTGTCATCGCATCCACCGGCAGGAAAAGCGTTTGTTCGTTGGCGAGGCTCAGCAATTGGACCAGCGGATAGTTGGACGAAGAGTTCTGGACACCGTTGCCGCCGGAAGCTTCGGAGATGCCTTGGAAGCGTGAGCCGGAAGCCGTCAGCTCGCTACCATCCGGCAGGATTGAGGGTGAGACCATAGTGAGCAAAGGTTGCCAGTTGGGATCAAAGCCGAGACCCGGATCATACAGCTCCGCGCTGCTCAAGGCACTACCGAAATTGCTTCGGCCCGCCACCAGCACCTTGCCATTGGGTAGCAGCGTCGCCGTGTGAATGAAGCGTGCGGTGCCCAGGCTGCCGGTCGCCGTCCAGGTTCCAGTTGCCGGATCATACAGCTCTGCGCTGCTCAAGGCATTAAAGCCACTATCGCTTCGAGGTTTCTTCGATTTTGCGGTCAGGGGCTTTCCGAAATAGAAAGGAAGAGTCCCTATGCAATCCAACAGCAGCAAATTCTCTCGGCGCTACGATCGGGAGTTTAAAGAGAATGCGGTCGCTCTGCTTCAAAGCGGTCGCTCCATTACCGAGGTGTCGCGCGATCTTGGCGTATCGCATTGGTCTTTGAGTCGATGGTTGAGAGCCGCTCAAGGCGGTCAGGCTTTGAATGAACCCAAGACGCTTTCTTCTGAGACGCCGGAGCAGCGCGAGATTCGCCGGCTGCGCCAGGAGAATGATTATCTGCGCCGACAGCGGGACATTTTAAAAAAAGCCTGCAGCATCTTGTCGGCCGAGGTGCAACCGAGCGATTTACGGTGATGGAACAGATGAAAGCCTCTCATTGCCTCACCGACATGGCCGACGCTCTGGAGATTTCCAAGAGCGGTTTTTTTGCCCATCAACGCAAAGGGGAGCGTCCTCGAGCTCAACAGGACAACCAATTATCGAAGGCGATCGAACCGATCTTTGTGGCCAGCCGCAAAACCTACGGCAGTCCACGCATCATGCATGCGCTGCGCAGAAGCGGATGGCGCTGTGGCAAAAACCGCATCGCCCGGCTCATGCGCTCACGCGGCCTGCGCGCCAGACAAAAACGTCGATTCAGACCCAAAACAACTCAGAGCGACCATAAACTGCCGGTGGCGCCAAACTGGTTGGCCAAGATCCCAAAGCCGGACCGTCCTGGCCAGGTCTGGCTGGGCGATATCACCTATATCCAGACGCAGGAGGGTTGGCTTTATCTTTCCGGTATCCTAGACAATTGCTCACGACGTTGTGTCGGCTGGCACGCCGATGATTCCCTGGAGACTTCGCTGGTGAGCAGAGCTTGGGAAAAAGCCAGCAAGAACCAACCGCTCAAACCAGGGCTGCTTCACCATTCAGACCGCGGCGTCCAGTATGCCAGCAGCTCTTTTCAAAATCTTCTGCACTCTTGCGGCGCAGGCTCTTCCATGAGCCGCAAAGCAAATCCTTACGACAACGCCATAATGGAAAGCTTCTTTGCCACTCTTAAAACCGAATGCTTCCAAAACCACATTCCAAAAAGTCGCCGTGAGGCCAAATTGATCTTATTCGATTACATCGAAACCTTCTACAACCGGTCACGCCTGCACAGTGCCCTGCAGTACCAATCCCCACTGGAATTCGAAAACAACTTCACTGGAACTAACAACTGAATAAACTACAAAAGCCCTGTCCACGTTTTCGAAGAAAGATCACGATTGTTTTCACACGGGAAAAACCAAACAATGTTCGCGAATTTTGGAATGTTAAGCCACGTGGCACGGATTTGAAGAAGCTCGACACTGCGCCCGATTGGTACACACAAACCAAAAGCTCGCCATATTTCACAAACATCGAGCCCGAGGAATCCGCTTCAGCAAGCGCGACAGCTTCGCCAGCGGAGTCTGCTTCACCGACTGCAACCCCAGTTGCGACTTACAAATCGCCAGATGGTTTGTTCGAATTGATTCTGCGGGAAGATCCCAACAACGAGGATGACCAGATCGACGGTCCGGGTCATGGAAAATATTTTGTACTGCGGGATTTGAAAACTGGGACGAACACTGACTTCTGCAAGATTCCCGGATTTTACGGCGCATTCGCGCTCCTTCACGACAACGAGAATGAAAATCGGCGTTTTCTCTTCGATGGTCTGTTGCGACTCGCGTTTTTCGATTTGCACCTGAACAGCACTGATGGCGACACGGTGTTCGCGCTTGATTTCAATGGGCCGCGATTTGTCAGGCTTTCACAGAACTGGGCCATACCGATTTCCGTCCCGGGCGAAGCCGCATTTCTCACGTTCAGCGAGAATCGTTACGTACCTGTTGCGGGTAGCAAGAAAACGGCGAACTGCTCTAACATCGAGCGCTGGGACGACAAGCTGAACCACATTCGTTATGCGCGCGAAAAATCCGCCGCGATCTGTTACGGCATGTCAATGTATCGGCCTGGCCTTACGCCGGTGGTCATTACACTGCGCCAAAGTTCAGACTAGAGTTTCACGGAGAAAATATGGGTAGCGTGATTCAGTTGCCACTCAGCGAGCCCGCCACGTTACAACGATAGAGCGCGCGCACCATGGCCAAGAAAATTCGCGTCGGAATATTGTTTGGCGGCCGTTCTGCGGAGCATGAAGTCTCGCTGCAATCAGCGAAGAATATCATCGACGCTATCGACACGAATAAATACGACGTCGTTCTGATCGGCATCGATAGAAAAGGGCAATGGCACCTCAACGAACAGCGTCGATTCCTGCTTCCAGCGGTTGAATCCGGATTACCCGCGTTGCCAGAAAAGGGCGAAAATCTCGCACTTGTTCCAGGGAAGGAAGACGAGCAGTTAGTGGCGCTTTCCGGGCAGCAGAGGTTGGGTCCTCTGGATGTGATTTTCCCTGTTCTGCATGGTCCGTTCGGCGAAGACGGCACCGTCCAAGGCCTGTTGAAACTCGCTAATATCGCGTTCGTCGGTGCCGGCGTTCTTGGCTCAGCGGTCGGCATGGATAAGGATGTGATGAAACGATTACTAAGGGATGCCGGCATTCCCGTTGCCCGATTTATCGCGGCCAATAGATATTCCTCGAAGCAAATCGGGTTCGACGAGATCCGGGCGCGGCTTGGTTTGCCGCTTTTCGTTAAGCCTGCAAACCTCGGGTCATCCGTCGGCATTTCTAGAGTCAAAGACCGCGAAGAATTCGAATGCGCAGTCCGCGAGGCATTCCATTACGATCACAAGATCTTGATCGAGGAGTGTATCAGGGGGCGCGAGATAGAATGTTCTGTCCTCGGCAATGATAATCCCATCGCTTCAGTTCCAGGCGAGATTTTGCCTCGCCACGAATTTTATTCGTACAAAGCCAAGTATCTCGATGAAGACGGCGCTGCGCTGGAAATGCCGGCGAAACTTCCCGCGGAAACGACGGAGCGTATCCGCCAGTTGGCAATTAAAACGTTTACCGTGCTCTGCTGCGAGGGCATGGCGCGGGTCGATTTCTTCCTGAGAAATGGTGAGGAAATCATCGTTAACGAAATCAACACCATTCCTGGATTCACCCGAATAAGCATGTATCCAAAGCTTTGGGAAGCGACAGGCGTCTCTTATAGCGAACTAATCGATAGACTAATCCAGCTCGCACTTGAAAGATTTCAGCGCGAGCAACGATTGAAAACCGATCGGACATGACTCGGAGCGAAAGATTTGGCATCGGCTTTCTTCTGGGTTCGCTCGCGATACTTTCGATTGCCCGCGCGGAGGCGGACTCGATCGAAACACTGGGCAATGATTTTTGGAAATGGCGCGCGAAATACGCGCCGTTCACCGGCGACGATGTGAACCGAATGGAGCGGCCCGGCGGGCCGCGCGATTGGTCGCGGGCGAGCATCGATCAGCGAGGTAAAGATTTGGCGGGCTTTGAAGTGCGCTGGAAGAAGTTAAATCCCGCACAATGGCCGATCCCAAAGCAAGTCGATTACAAGTTGATCGGCTCGGCATTGTCGCGCGTTCGCTGGGAACTGGACGTTAATCCACGCTGGAAACGCGACCCGAACTTTTACATTGAACAGACACTCACCGCGCTGGCAGAAGCGCTCACGGTGCCGGCGCCGTACGACGAGGCGCGTAGCCGAGAAATTCTCATTCGCATCGAAAATATCCCATCGATTTTGCAGCAAGGCTCGGAGAACCTCGAGAATCCGCCTGCGCCGTTCGCAAGCGTTACGGTCCAGAATCTCGATGGCATTCGTGAGCGTCTGCGCAAAATGGCCAGTGCACTCGTTGGATCTACGACGATAAAGCAGGATCAATTAGATCCCACGACTGATCGCGCCTCAGATGCACTCGAAAAATTTCAGCAGCAACTGAAGCGAAAGCTGCCGAATCTTTCTCAACAAACTGCTCTTGGTCGCGACGCTTACGTCTGGTTTTTGCAGAACGTGGCGCTGATGCCCGTCACACCCGAAGAACTTTTGGCCATGGGCAAACAGGAATGGAACCGCTCGGTCGCGTTCGAGACGTTTGAGAAGAACCGCAATAAAGATGTGCCGCCCCTCAAGATCGCGACGGACATTAATACATGGATCAAAGATGCGGCTGAAAAAGAACTTCAAATCCGGAAATTCCTCGAGGACCGCGGCATTCTCACTGTGCCGCGGTGGGTCCAGCGTTACACGCTTCGGCCAACACCCGAATATTTGGTCGCCCTTGGGTTTACTGAGCATGACGATTTCACGTCGCCGTCGCGATTAAATGAGAATTGCATCCGTTACGTGCCTGAGCCGTCGGAGAGACTCGGCTACTTCTGGCGCGCGACAGCGATGGACCCGCGGCCGATTACAGTTCACGAAGGAATTCCCGGCCATTACTTTCAGCTTTGTCTCTCGTGGAAAAACGAGGACCCGATCCGGCGACATTACTACGATTCAGGCGCGAACGAGGGCATCGGCTTTTACGCTGAAGAAATGATGTTGCAGGCCGGTCTCTTCGATGACAGCCCGCACACGCGCGAGATCATTTACAATTTTATGCGGCTTCGCGCGCTCCGCGTAGAAGTAGACGTAAAACTCGCGATAGGCCAGTTTACCCTCGAACAAGCTGCCAAATATCTACATGAGAAAGTCCCGATGGACGAACAGACTGCGCGCCAGGAAGCGATCGCGTTTTGCACCGGCCCTGGCCAGGCAATCACGTATCAGATCGGCAAATTGCAGATCGTGAAATTCCTCTCCAACGCGCGCATGCAGCAAGGCGACAAATTCAATCTCCGCGCCTTCCACGATTTTGTCTGGAAAAACGGCAACGTGCCTATCGCACTGCAAGAATTGGAATATCTCGGTGGAAGATAGGCTGCCAGCGCGTCTCCGCGGACATGCAGCTTGCATGCCGGATAAATAATTGAACGGGCAGCCTACCGAGTCAGGCAGGCTGACTGAGTGCAATTACTCGACGACCTCGAGCCCCATTTGGCGGGCAGTGCCGGCGATGATGCGGAAGGCGGCTTCGTCGTTGCGCGCGTTCAGGTCTTTGCGCTTGGTGTTGACGATGTCCATGACTTGTTTGCGCGTGACTTTGCCAACTTTGGTCTTGTTAGGCTCTTTGGAGCCGGCAGCAATGTTGGCCGCTTTCTTCAAAAGCACCGCAGCGGGCGGACTCTTGGTGATGAACGTGAACGATTTGTCTTTGAAAACGGTGATCACCACCGGGAGAATGTCGCCGGCTTGTTTTTGCGTCGCGGCGTTAAATTCCTTGCAGAATGACATGATGTTGACGCCGCGCGGACCGAGAGCAGTACCGACCGGCGGCGCGGGGTTAGCTTGCCCTGCGGGAATTTGGAGTTTGATATGGGCTACGATTTCTTTGGCCATTTCGGAAAGTTCCTGGTTGAGAGTTGAGTGTTGAGGGATCTTAGCCGCGTTCCACTTGCCAGTATTCCAATTCCACCGGCGTTGCGCGACCGAAAATGGTGACGGAGACGCGCAGTTTCCCGCGCTCGGGATCGATTTCCTCAACTACACCGGTCTGATTCTGGAACGGCCCATCGGCAACCTTGACCGTTTCGCCTACCTCGAAGCTGACTTTCGGTTTCACCTTTTCTTCGCGCTCCTTCATCTGCGCGAGCATGCTTTCCACCTCAGATTGTCGCATCGGAATGGGTTTGTCCTTGGTCCCCGCAAACCCGATCACGCCGGGCGTGTTGCGAATGAAATACCACGTGCGCCCGATCAGCTGATTGTTCTCATCGAGTAGATGCATGTTAACGATCAGATATCCGGGAAAAAATTTCCGCGTGGTTTCAGTCTTTTTGCCCTTCTTGATTTCCGAGACGCGTTCAGTCGGAAGAAGCACATCGTAAACCACGTCGCTCATCTCCTCGGTGTTGACGCGTTTCAAGATGTTCTCGCGCACCTTGTTCTCCTGACCGGAAAGCACATGCACGACGTACCATTGATCTTTCGCTGCGAGTGTTTGTGCCATAAATCAATGCAATCTGGTGAAGAAATGCACAACGTTCACCAAAATAAAATCGAACAGCGCCACATAGCCACCAAGTAAAAGCATCGCGATTACAACCACGATTGTCGAGTCCACCAGTTCCTTGTAACGGCGGAAACCTCTTTCCTTCGGGTCCCACGGCCACGAGGCTTTCTGCAGCTCGACTTTAACTTCGCTAAAGAAGTTTTTGATTTTGGTGATCATTGCTTCGCGACGTGATTCATTGGCCACACGCCAGGAGGGACTCGAACCCCCAACCGACGGTTTTGGAGACCGCTACTCTACCAATTGAGCTACTGGCGTATTTAATCTTCCTCTTCCACTTACTCTTGATCTCCTCTTCCCAACAGATCCGCTCAACATTCGCAGCCTAAGAGAAAGAGGCAGAGGAAGAGTTTAATCCAGAATGTCACCCACGCGACCCGCGCCGACGGTTTTCCCTCCCTCGCGAATGGCGAAGCGAATGGTCTTCTCCATGGCGATCGGCGTGATCAACTCAACTTCGATCGAGATATTGTCTCCGGGCATAACCATTTCCACGCCATCAGGCAGTTTCACCGTGCCAGTAACATCGGTCGTGCGGAAATAAAACTGCGGCCTGTAATTGGTGAAAAAGGGAGTGTGACGTCCGCCTTCCTCCTTACTTAGCACGTAAACTTCCGCCTTAAATTTCTTGTGAGGCGTAATGGAGCCAGGTTTTGCGATGACCTGGCCGCGCTCGACCTCCTCTTTCTTCAAACCGCGCAACAGCACGCCTACGTTGTCGCCCGCGCGGGCTTCATCCAGGAGTTTCCGGAACATCTCGATGTCGGTCGCCACCGTCTTTGCCGTTGGACGAATGCCGACGAGCTCGACTTCCCCCATTTTCTTGAGGATGCCTCTTTCTACGCGACCGGTTGCGACGGTGCCCCGGCCTTCAATATTGAACACGTCCTCGATCGGCATCAGGAACGGCTGATCGATAGGCCGATCGGGCACAGGGACATAATCGTCCACTGCCTCCACGAGCGCGAGTACCTGCTTCTCTGCGTCCGCGTCGCCATTGAGCGCCTTCAGCGCGCTGCCTTTGACAATCGGGATTTTGTCGCCCGGAAATTCGTACTGGGTAAGCAGATCGCGCACTTCCATTTCGACGAGGTCGAGAAGCTCGGGATCATCGACCATGTCCACCTTGTTCAGAAAAACGACGATCGAAGGCACACCAACCTGTCGCGCCAGCAGGATGTGCTCACGCGTCTGCGGCATCGGGCCATCGGCGGCGGAAACAACGAGGATGGCGCCGTCCATTTGCGCCGCGCCAGTGATCATATTTTTCACGTAGTCGGCATGACCCGGGCAATCGACGTGGGCATAGTGCCGTTTGTCGCTCGAGTACTCCACATGCGCCGTGTTGATGGTGATCCCGCGCTCCTTTTCCTCCGGCGCGTTATCGATCGAGTCGTATTCGCGCACTTCGGCCATGCCTTTTTTATTGAGCACCTTTGTGATTGCTGCCGTGAGCGTAGTCTTGCCGTGGTCAACGTGACCGATCGTGCCGACGTTCACGTGCGGCTTGTCGCGTTTAAAAGCTTCCTTAGCCATATCGTTTTCTCGTTTAACTCTATAATTTAGATTTTCGTCGCCGGTCGCAAGCTTACTGAGCCCATGACCGGGATCGAACCGGTGACCTCGTCCTTACCAAGGACGTGCTCTGCCAACTGAGCTACATGGGCTGCTTGTCGCCAACCCAGCGCCTCCCTCGGAAACCCGGGCGGCGAACCGGCCCCGCCTTCAACCAGAGAGTTAAAAATCCCAGAGTCGCGTCAAATTCGCATTTGAACGACCATGGGATCTCCTCGCTCTGGCAAAAAGCGTCCGCAAACTAACCACGCCCATCGTGGTGTCAAAGAAATTTTGGCTGCGAGACGGGCGCGCTGAGGGCGCGCCGTGCCAACCACATTGAGCCGCCGGCGACAAAGCGTGTCCGCTATGGACAGCGCACACTATAGTGGTTTTCGCCTAACGAATCCGGTGGCTGGTAGGATCGGCCTTTCCGCGCGTGAGCAGACGCACGATTGCAGCAAGTATGAGCAGCGCGACGACGCCGATTCCGATGTACAGCGGGCTGATTTTGTCCATCAGCCTCTTTTCTTCTTCAGGGGTTGGGCTGGCAATGGGAGGCGTGGGAGAAGGCGTCGCGTTCTTTGCCGCCAGCATTGACTGCGCATATTGCAGACGCTGGAACGTGTCGTTGTCCTGCTGATTGACTTTTAACACCGCCTGGTAATCCGCAATCGCGTTTTCGTACTGCTGCGCCAGACTGTAGGTGTACCCGCGCTTGGTTAACGCTTCCAGATCGTTCGGGTTTTTGGTGATTAAGAATGTGTAATCGGCGATGGAGGCGTCGTAGTTTTTTAAACTACGATAGGCCAATGCGCGTCGGTCATAACTCTGCAGATCGTCCGTTTTCTTTTGGATCACAGCGGAGAAATCGGCGACCGCTTTGTCCCATTGGTTAAGGCCGATCTCGGCGAATCCACGAAATTTTATTGCATTGAGGTCGTCCGGCTTCAGTTCCAAGGCCTTGTTCAGATCGGCAAGCGCCGCGTCGTACTCTTTAAGTTCGATTTCGGTTTCAGCGCGTTCCTGATAAAGGGAGGCATCCTTTGGGGACAGCTCGATAGCTTTTGAAAAATCGGCCAGGGCAGATTGATATCTGGCTGATGCCCCTTCCTGATCTCCGGCTGCCACCGCAGTTCGCGCTCCCTGGCGAGAGGCGGTGCCGCGATTTGCATATCCGCGCGGATCCTTCGGATTTTGTTCGATCGCCTTGCCGAATTCCTCAGCGGCGGCATCAAAATGCTTTTGCTGGGCGAGCTCGATGCCGCGTTGCATGTGGTTTCCGCCGCCACCCTTGGTTTTGGACGGTTTGGCATCGCCAACCTGAACGGCTACACAACAAAGAAGCGATACCATTCCAGCGATGATTGGGTGTTTATTCAACATATTCGTTTCTCCTTATCACCTACTTTTGCGCGATTTACCGCCTACAGGCGAGAAAATTTAATGCAAGGGCGGATGAAAATTTGGGTGTGCGAATCCGACATGTTGTAGAATCCGCAGTTTCAACGGACCGGCGATCTCCCCGCAGCCGGCCAACACCCGGTGCGCTGAGGACCGCACACGCTACAGCCGTTGAGTATACCGGATGAATCTTCATATGAACCCCGATATGTCGTCCCCGCCTTTCGATAAGGCCCAGCGCCGGAGTGCCAATCGCTCGAAGGGATATTCCGCGGTTTTTGCCACCGTCTTCATCTGGTCGCTGCCTTCGCTTTTCATGTATTACTTGAATCGGTATTACGACCCTTGGGCGCAAAACTTCTATCGATATTCGGTCGCCTGCATCGCCATTGCACCGTTAGTGCTTTATCGGATCCGCCGCGGCGGCCCACGCATCGATATGCACGCGGTGAAGCTCTGTTTGCTGCCGTGTCTGCCGAACGTCGTCCACCAGGTCACGCAGGTGATGGCGCTTTACTACATCGGGCCCGGCGTCTATACAATTTTCACCCGGGCGTCAGTCATCTTCACAGCACTTCTGGCTCTGGCATTCTTTCCGGAGGAACGCGTCGTTATCCGGCAATGGCAATTCCAAGTTGGCACGTTGCTCGGATTAATCGGCGCATTCGGGGTAATCTGGTTTCAGGCGAATGCGGGCTCGCACGAACAGCACGTCGCCCTGCCTGGATTATTCATTGCGTTTACGGCAACCTTTTGCTGGGCGCTTTACGGAGTTCTGATCAAGCGCCCGTCAGCTGAGCTCGGGTCGATTCGCAGCTTCGGTCTTGTTAGCTTCATTACTTCCGCGCTGCTGTTGCCTCTGACTCTGGCGTTCGGCAAGATCGGCACGCCGCTTCAGGCCGGCGCGCACGCAAACCTGGTTTTGATCGTATCGGCAATCACCTGTATCACGCTAGCCCACGTTCTCTATTACGTAGCAATAAACGAAATCGGAGTTGCACTCTCGCAAAGTCTCCAACTCCTTTGTCCGGCAATCGCGATGGCGCTTTCCGCCTGGGTCTATGGCGAGCGGCTCACACAAGCGCAGATTTGGAGCGCCGCCATCCTGCTGGCCGGCGCATTCCTGGCGATGCGCACGAAGCCTATCGCCACCGCGGAAAGCGCTGAGAATATTTGAAGCAGATTTGTCCGCCATAGCCTTGCTGCTGGACAGTCCGCGCGGAATTGCATTATCGAATATCAGCAGCTGTTGTTTAACGTGAACCTCAAAACCTATCTACTCACTCGCCAGAAGTTGATCGATCGCGCGCTTGACCGGTATTTGCCGAAAGCGAATACAAAACCTGCGACGTTGCACCGGGCGATGCGCTATAGTTTGTTTGCCGGCGGCAAACGTTTGCGACCGATTCTTTGTCTCGCCGCGGGGGAATCTTGTCGGGGCAAGATCGACGACGCGCTGCCGTTCGCGTGCGCGCTTGAATGCATCCACACCTATTCGCTGGTGCACGATGATCTTCCCAGCATGGACAACGATGATTTCCGGCGCGGTCGTCCCACCTGCCACAAAGTTTTCGGCGAAGGCGTTGCGGTGCTCGCGGGCGATGCTCTGTTGACCATCGCCTTCGAAATCGTTTCACGCGCAAAGCCGAGGCCGCGGTACAATATTTCGACGCTGTTGCGGGAGATTGCAGTCGCGGCGGGAAGCCGAAAGCTCATCGCCGGCCAGGTGGCCGATCTCGAAGCTGAAGGCAAAAATGTCAACCGCCGCGAGTTGCAGTTCATTCACGGGAACAAGACCGCAGCGATTTTGAAAAGTTCGGTCCGACTGGGTGCGATGAGCGCCAACGCGGACGCCGAGAAAACTTTCTGCGATCACACGATTCGGTGCAACGGCTGGGTTTAGCTTTCCAAATCATCGACGACATTCTCGATGTAACACAGACCTCGGAAGTGTTGGGCAAGAGCGCCGGCAAAGATGTGGCAGCACATAAAGCGACTTATCCTGCAGTTATCGGCTTGGAAAAATCCCGTGCCGAAGCGAAGCGACTCACGCGTGAGGCGCACAACGCTTTGTCGGTCTTCGGTGGCCGCGATGCGGAGCCGCTACATGCGCTGGCAAATTATCTTCTGGAGCGCGAGTATTGATTGATGGGACCGGCAGCCGAGCGGTCCGCGGCGTGTTTGGTCCGGCGCGCCTTAACCTGATACCAGTGCCAGATTAGGATCAATTTCCTCGGTCACTTGCGATTCAAACCCAGCCTGCAACCGCAATAACGCCGCAAATGCGATCATCGCGGCATTATCGGTGCACAGCCATGGCTCGGCGCTTTTCAATTCAATTCCTTTTCGCGTGCAAGCTTCGCGCATTTGCTGGCGTAATTCCTGGTTGCAACTGACGCCGCCGCTGATTGTGACGAGATCCATACGATATTTCTCCACCACCGCGATCGTCTTCGTGACAAGCACGTCGATTACTGCCTGCTGAAAAGATGCGCAAAGATCGCGCAGCACGTCATCCCGAGCGGAGTCGATGGATCCCGCGGCATCAGTAGCACTATCATTCAACGGGGTCCGTCGATTCCGCTTCCCTTGGCTCGGGATGACCCCGATCTTCGGCAACAAATACCGCACCGCAGTTTTTAATCCGCTAAAGCTGAAATTTTCCGAGTCGAGCATGCTTCGGGGAAAATCAAAACGCCGCGGATCGCCGCCGCGCGCGTACTTTTCAATTTCAGGGCCGCCGGGATAACCGAGACCGAACATCTTTGCCACCTTATCGAAGGCCTCACCTGCAGCATCGTCCACCGTGCGGCCGACAAGTTGATAGTTCGTCAGGCCACGAACACGAATCAGCGTCGTGTGTCCACCGCTTACGATCAGTGACACATTTGGTCTGATTTCGCTCTTACCGTTTTTCCCAAAAAAAGGCGAAAGCAAATGGCCTTCAAGATGATTGACGGCCAGATACCGTTTGGCGAAACCGACTGCCAATCCTTTCGCGATCGATGCGCCGATCATCAGTGAACTCGCCAGACCCGGTCCGCTAGTTGCCGCGAATGCATCAACTTCTGATAAACCAATTTTCGCTGCGCTTATGGCGCGATCGATCAGGCGCGGCGCGTAGATCAGATGACTGCGCGACGCAATCTCCGGCACCACCCCGCCATATTTTTCGTGGGCGGCGACCTGCGATGCCACTTCGCTCGCCAGCAACTGGTGGCCGGAATCATCGCCGCGCAAAATCGCTACTGCGGTCTCATCGCAGGAGGTTTCGAGAGCTAATACTGTCATGTCGAGCGAAGTCGAGACATCTCGTTGCAAGACAGAATGACAATTCCGAGGGATTCCTCGACTTCGCTCGGAATGATAACAATTATTTCTTTACCGCTTGGGCTTTTGGCGCGCTTTGCTGCGCGTAGATCATAACGCCTTTCAACGCATCGATCGCCCGCAACATCTGTGGATCCTTGGTCTTGATGATGCTGGTTTCGTCGTCGGGCTTAACATTCCCCGCGTTACGCAGCGCATAAAGAGCCCGCTCCTGCTCGGCGGTCATGCCCACGCGAATATTCGGCGTCACGCCGTTACCTTGAATGACTTGTCTGCTGGGCGTGTAATACTTGGCCGTGGTAAAACGCACCGCCGAACCGTCCGGCAATTGCAACACATTCTGCACGGAACCTTTCCCAAACGTCGTTTCACCGACAAGCACGGCCCGATGCAGATCCTTGAGCGCGCCGGCTACAATCTCCGCGCCGCTTGCACTCCCTTCGTTGATCAGCAACACCATCGGAAAATTCGGACGCGGCTTGCTTGCGGCGGAAGTCGAATAATCATGTTGCTGCGAAGGAACGCGTCCCTGCGTCGAAACGACTTTTGTGTTCGGCGGCAAAAATTGACCGCACACATCCACGGCGCTGTTCAATAACCCGCCGGGATTATTCCGCAGATCAAGGATGAGCGCCTGCATCCCTTGCTTCTGCAAATTGTCGAGCGCCTTTGATAATTCCTCGGCTGTCGGTTCGTTGAACTGGATCAGCCGAACATAACCAATCCTGAATGTGCCGGTCAGTTCGGGGGCCAGCAACCTTTCTCCCTTAACACTTTGGATTTTTATCTCTGCCCGCTGGAGCGCGTATTCCTTGATTTCCTTTGTCGATGGCCGCAACAGCGTCAGACTAACTTTTGCCCCTGCCGGCCCGCGTAGGACATTGATTGCGTCCTGAAGATCCATTCTCTCCGTGGACATGCCATTGATTCGCAAAATCTGGTCACCGGAAAGAATTCCAGCTCTGGCGGCAGGCGTGTCTTCCATGGCCGTGACTACGGTAGGCAGCCCGTTTTTCATCGAGACTTCAATGCCGAGACCATTGAAACGACTGCGCGTGTCGTCCTGCATGTCTCGGAAGTCATTCGGGTCCATGAACTGGCTGTGTGGGTCCAGCGATGACAGCATTCCCTTCATTGCGGCGGTAACGAGATCGTGATAGCTCGTCTTGTTCTGATCGACGTAATCCTGCCGGATCAATTCCAGCGCTTTTGCGAAAATGGCAATCTGCGAGTAGCCGTTATCCTCTTCGCTCTTTGGCGGCTGCACTTCTTGCGCGAAAACAGCTGGCAAAGCGCCGAATAGGAGACAAGCCAGCAACGAGATGATTACCAAGCGCCTCATATCCTTACCTACAATCGCAGAACAATCCGATAATCGCTCATGACGAAATTTTGGCAACGTCCAAGGCAAGCCATTGTCTGTAGCTACAATTTCGCGAGGATGAGAGAGCGCCTCTGTAATCTGATTATCACTTGGCTTCAGCCGGCTGCACAACGCCGCGAAGCACGCGCAGGCTTTTTCCAGCGGCTTCGTCGCGACGAAACCGTTAAAGCGGTTTCGCTCTCCTTTCTATCGTTCCATCGGACTGAAGGCCGGTGTCAATGAAACAGCGGTGCGGAAGACTCTCTCGTTTGCGGTTCTCCTGCTGACACTCTCGCTTGCCAGCACGGCTTTCGCTGAGCAAACGCAGGACGCTGAATACGAAGCCGTCGCCGAGGAATACGTCAAAACATATCTCGCCGCTCACCCGCTCCAGGGAACCGCTCTCGGTCTTCACGAGTATGATGGCAAAATCAGCGATTATAGCCGGCTCGCGCTCGACGCCGAACTTTCCCGGCTCCGACGATTCGATGATCGCCTGTCCAAGTTCGATCCAGCGAAACTGAGTCTTCGTCAATCTATCGACCTTCGAATTCTCCAGGCAGCGGTGAAACGGGACCTGTTCGAAATGCAGGACATGTCGATATTCGAACAGAACCCGATGGTCTATGCCCGCGCGGGCGACGTGAACGTCTACATCAAACGGAACTTCGCGCCGCTTGAGGACCGCGTTCGCAGCCTGATCGCCATCGAATCGCAGATTCCAAATATTCTGATCGCGGCCCGAACAAACCTTGACGAAAAGCTCCCAAGACCATTCGTCGAGCTTGCGATTCAGATCGCCGGAGGTTCTGCCGATTTCTTAAAAAAAGATCTCGTTGCTGCTGTAAGTGGGCTGAAGGACGAACAGCTCCGCGTCGCCTTTCAGGCATCTAATCGCAAAGCCGCAACCGCGCTGAATGATTATGCCACCTGGTTGGAACGGGAGAAGCTTCCGAAAGCTTCACTGGACTTCGCTTTGGGCGAAGAAAAATTCCGCCGTTTTTTGGCGCAGACGGAGCTGGTCGATCTTCCGCCGCAAAAAATTCTCGAGATTGGGATGGCGCAATTGAAAGCTGAACAGGCAGCGTTCGCCGAGGCCGCGAAAAAGATCGACCCGAACAAGTCTCCGATTGAGGTTTTCAAGCAAATACAGAGCGAGCATCCGACTCCGGACAAATTGATCCCAGATATTGCCAAAGACCTGGACAAGCTCCGGAAGTACGTTGTGAACCGTCATCTGGTCGGCATTCCATCCGAGGTCCGCGCAAAAGTAAAGGAGACACCGCAATATCTGCGCGCCACTTCCTTCGCCTCCATGGATACGCCAGGTCCGTTCGAGAAACGCGCCACCGAGGCGTATTACTACGTTACGCCTACAGAGGAGGACTGGCCAGAGAAAGAAAAAGAGGAATGGCTCACTGCGTTTAATTATTACACATCCGATATCGTCTCGATTCATGAAGTTTATCCGGGACATTACGTGCAATTCATGCATCTGAACGCAGTCACCTGCGAGCAAAGTAGAAAAAATGTTCGGCAGCTACGCGTTCATCGAAGGCTGGGCGCATTACTGCGAAAAAATGATGATCGACGAAGGCTTCGGCAGCTGCGGCAAGCTCGACTCCAACCGAAGAGGATGTGAAACGCGCGGCAAAGTATCGCATGGCGCAGGCTGATGAAGCGCTGCTGCGCTTGTGCCGGTTATGCGTGTCCATCAAAGTGCACACGCAAAACATGTCAATTGATGAGGCGACGAAATTTTTCCACGAGAACTGTTACTACGAACAGAAACCGGCGCGACAGGAAGCTATGCGCGCGACGTTCGACCCGGGTTATCTGAATTACACACTGGGCAAACTGCAGATCCTGAAATTGCGCGACGACTACAAAGCACAGGAGGGCGACGATTTCTCATTGCAAAAGTTCCATAACGAGCTGCTCAGCCACGGCATGCCGCCCATTCGTCTCCTCCGGGAAATCATGCTCAAAGACCAGAGCAAATGGGACCAGGTTTTGTAATGCAGACATCCTTGCCTGTCGCATCGAGCAAGCTTCCAGCCTGCCGACAACAGGTGCCGCAGCTTCCGCTCTCCTCAACGGATGATCGACACGATGATTCGCGGCAGCGCACGCGATTCGCTGTTGCGCATTGCATTGCGCCGATTTGCGGTTTCGCGTAACATTCGCATCCGAAAAGAAAGATGACCGAGCTGGTTTCATCGATGGCCGACAAGATCGACCGCACCGTGCAACGGGTCATCCCGCTTGCGTATCGCGTGCGACGAACTGGCCGGCGTCTGGTGCGTCGCGCGTTGCGCAAACCCCGCAGCGTCTCCGAGGGACCAAACCTACTGCCCTTGTTGATCCAGGTCCTGGCGAGTTTCACCAAGGCCGACGGCATCATTATGGAGGAAGAGATCGACTCAAGCCTTGGGTTTCTGCGTTACGATTATCCAGAGGCGGTTTACTCCGAGCTGCGACAGTTGTTCCGACAAGCGCTTTATGAACAGCAGGACCTCGCTGTCATGGCACAAAAACTCGGTGTGCAACTGAGTACCGAACGCAAGATCATGCTCGGGGTTCAACTCTATGACCTGATCTCGCAAGCCGGCTTGAAGCAGGAACAGGTAGTCGCGTTCTACTCGTTCATGTCGCAGATGGGCATGGCGGCGCAGGCGATCGATATCGTTTATCAGCTCAACGCGTCAGAGGAGTCCGACCCGTCGATTTACCAACATGGCGCGTCGCCGCTGGAGTCGCTCTCGTTCGGGTCAAAAAGCAAGTCCGACATCATCCTCAAGAACGTCGCCGAAACAGATCGGCTGATGGCTTTTCGCTACCACGATCTCATCCTTTTGAAAAACTACAGTGGTCAGAATGTCTCAGTGCGTGGAAGGCCGTTAGCACGTGGCGGGTTCTGTCGGATTTATCCTGGTCAACGCATTTTGATCGGTGACCAGGTGCTCAGTTATCAGGAGCTGGCTCAATATTTTAATGCGAAGAAGAACGTCTCGCTCCCGGAAATTTTCATCCGCGTAAGTAAAGATGCCGAACAAGTGCAATTGGAGCGTTCCCGAACGCGCGAGAGCACGCTTCACGTCACGTTCGGATTGAAAGTGCGCGTGAAGGCGTTGCGCGACATTGACGCGGAGCTCAACGGAGTGCGACTGAAGGCCGGGACTCAGGTGGACGCGACGCTCGAAGACAAGGTCGTTTTCCACAACGACACGGAGCTGGATTTGAACGATCTGCGCCGGCGTGCGCGCGCATTGGGCGGACGGTTCCAACTAAAGGCGTCCAAATCGGAATACCTGGTCTCGAATGATCCGAGCCGCCTTCAGGCCGACGATATCCTGCTTTCTCCAGGCACTGCGGGTGACATGGTGTTGAAGATTTTTTGCGATTACGATCAGCGAGTCGGCACACTCGAAGTCATCCAGGCGGACCGTCCCATCATGGTAGGCGACAATCCGGTCCGCACAACCGCACAACTCAAAGATGGCGACATCATCCGAATCGATGTTGGACAGGTCCTCCGGTGCAATTTTCTGGAGCGAATCATCGAGGAGGAGCGCAACATCATTCGCACGCTTGAATTAAACGAAGTCACTCATCGTTTTGGTAAGGGCCAGATTGGGCTTGATGGAATTTCCTTCAGCATCACGCGAGGGGAGCTTGTTTGCGTGATGGGCGCAAGCGGTGCGGGAAAAAGCACGCTGATGAGAGTGCTTGCCGGGCAGTTCCAACCAAGCAGCGGCGAGGTGTTGCTCAACGGACAATCGCTTTACGGGAACCTCGACGTTCTGAAGCAGTACGTCAGCTACATGCCGCAGCAGGACGCATTCGACGAGCACCTCACCATCGGAGAGAATTTGCAATTCGCAGCGGCGATTCGCGCACCGCACCTCTCGCGACGCGACCGGGTCCGCCGGTTGGACGCAAAGTTAATCGAGCTGGGCCTAAGTGAACGCCGCGACGCGGTCGTCGGCAGTCCCGAGAAAAAGACGCTGAGCGGCGGCGAGCGGAAACGGCTCAACATCGGGCTGGATATGATCGGGATGTCGGACGTGTATCTTTTTGACGAACCAACTTCCGGTCTGTCATCGAAAGACTCCGAGCACGTGATCGAAATCATTCGGAGCATGGCGCACAACAAAATTGTCATCGTTACGATTCACCAGCCGAGCTCGAAAATTTTCCAGATGTTTCACAAGGTAATCCTGCTTGACAAGGGCGGCCGCCTTGTCTTTTTCGGCACGCCTTCGGACGCGCTGCGCTATTTCGCGGAAGCGGAACATCAACACCAGTTCGGCGCGGAGTTGGGCGCGTGTCCTTCGTGCGGAACGACCCGGCCGGAATTCATTTTCGATGTGCTCGAAACGCCGCTGCGCGATTTAAGCGGTGACGTCATTTACGAGGAAAACAGTCGTGGACAGCTCGTGCCGGCGCGCCGTTACTCGCCGGATTTCTGGCGCGACAAATATGAGGCGTTCCGACTGATCCAGGACGTCAAACAAGTCTCGCTGCAACAGGAGGAGGCGGCTCCGTTGCCAGTCGCCCCGGTTCAAAAAAAGCGCATTCCACTGCGGTGGCACGACGAGTGGACGCAATTTCGGACGCTGCTGCGGCGTGCATTCATCAGCAAACTGCGCAACCGCGCGAATCTCGTCATCACGATCGGTGTTTCACCTGTGCTGGCGCTGTTGATTGCCATCCTCCTGCGCTACTCGGAGACCGGCACATACGATTTTGCGTCGGCTTATCACATTCCGACTTTCCTGTTTCTCGGTTTGATCGTCGCGATGTTTCTCGGGCTGACCAACAGCGCGGATGACATCATCCGGGACGGGCCTGTGCTGCAACGCGAACGCAACATAAAGGTGCGCCTCTCGTATTACGTGATTTCGAAGACAATCACGCTCGGGGTGTTTGCGCTCGTTCAATGCATTCTCTTCGTGCTAATTGGCAATTTCGTCCTGCAAATCCGGGGCATGTTCTGGATCGACATGGTGATCATGTTTCTGACGGCGATGAGCGGCGTGGCGCTGGGTCTGGTCATCTCGTCGCTGGTAGCCGACCCGAAGACTGCAGCCAACATCGTCCCGCTGGTTTTGATTCCGCAGATCATCATGGGCGGCGCACTCATCAAATACGAGGACATGAACCGGAACCTCGGTCTGCTCTACTCTTTTTCACATTGGTTTTCCGAACATCCGAACTCGGAAAAGACGAGAAAAACGGAGAGCAAGCTGCAGGTGCCACTTGTCTGCCAGTTCATCGCCATGCGCTGGTCGTACGAGGAAGTGATTGTCGCGCAGGCGAAACTCAATCCGCTCACGAAGCGACAGGACCGCGCTCATGACGAAATCCAAAGGCTCGCGCCCAAAGCGGACACGCCTCAGCAGCGCGCGCACCTCAACGATTTGAAAGATGTGCTGGCATTACTCTCGGGATTGGAAGGCCGTTCTCCGCGGGCGATCGACCGATATCTGAAGCTGGTCGACCCGATAATCGCAGGGAAGCGGCGGCTCGATCGGTCACTATTCAAGGATGCGAAGGGCCCGGTCACAGCCGACCAACTTTACGTGAACCAGAAAGTGTCCGACCTGATCTCAAGGGCCGAGATGGAGCAGAACGATTATCGCCGGGGCAGCAAGCCGAACGTGTTCTTTGGTCTGGAGAAGCGTTACTTCGGAATAGAATTCGGCGTGTTTACTTTCGATACGTTGGTTCTGATCGTGTCCACACTGGGATTGCTTGTCGTGCTCCATTGGATTTTGCGAAAACAACTGAAAGTCCGACGAAGCTGGCAGCACTCTAGTGAACACCGCGCTTCAGTGCGGTGGCGTCGCGTGTGATGAGCTCAAAACCGCTTTAGCGGTTTTGTCTCCATTCCGGAAAACTGCTAAAGCAGTTTCGGAAGTTACTTCGCGCCGTTAACATCCAGCTTACGCAGCGTATCAATGAGAAGTTGCTACAGTGACATGATCGGAAAAGAGTAAGGGCCACAATGAGGAAGACAAAAACCAAATCCGTACGGCTTATCGTCGCTGCGAGTGAGCAAGATCCGGACATGCTTTACGCGACGAAATTTTGGGCGCCTGATCCATTCGTTTTTCTACAGCGCAACGGCAAACGCACGCTTGTCTTGAGCGACCTGGAAATCGATCGCGGCCGCACGCAAGCTGACGCTGACGAATTTGTGATGTTTAGCGCGCTCGAGCGCGAGGCGCAGGGAAAATCGAAAAAGGCGCCACCGTACGAGAAAGTGCTGGCCCATTTCCTGAAAAAGCGCGGCGTAAGATCGGCGGTTGTGCCGGCAAATTTCCCGCTCGGATACGCGGAGGAGCTCGCCGCAAACAAAATCCGTGTTCGCGCAATTGTTGGACTCTTTTGGCCGGCACGTGAAGCCAAGTCAGAAAAGGAAATCGAAATGATTGGACGAGCGCTGCGGATCACAGAGGTCGGGCTGAAACGCGGGGTCGAAGTTTTGAAAGCGTCGAAGCCGGGTTCGGGGAAACGATTGCGCTGGAACGGGAAGACACTTACCTCCGAAATACTGCGTGCGGAAATTGATTCGTCCGTGCTGCGGGCTGGCGGTGTTCCGACTGGAACGATTGTCGCCGGTGGCGACCAAGCCTGCGACCCGCACGAGCGCGGCCACGGACCGCTCTACGCGAATTCCCTGATCATCCTCGACGTTTTCCCGCGCGACGCGAAGACGGGATATTTTGGCGATATGACCCGCACGGTCTTGCGGGGCCGCGCCAGCGAAGAACAGCGAAAACTTTGGGAAACAGTCAAAGCCGGCCAGGCACTCGCGCTAAAAAGAATTAAGGCTGGCGTTGACGGCATGACAATTCATAAAGCGATCCAGCACTTCTTCGCTGGTCGCGGTTTCCCGACCGAAGAACGGAACGGGCGCCGGGTTGGATTTTTCCATGGAACCGGTCACGGACTTGGCTTGGAAATCCACGAGCATCCGCGCCTGCAAAAAGGGGTTCTGAAAGATCGCCAGGTGCTTACCGTCGAGCCGGGTCTGTATTATCCAGGCTTGGGCGGCGCGCGTCAGGAAGACGTCGTGGCGGTTACGAAAACTGGTTGCAGAATTCTCTCGCGGTTTCCAAAGCAATTGGAAATTTGACGAGGATTTCAAGGAGCGGCGGTCTGGGCGACTGTTGTCTCTCTATCGGCGTCCGTGAAGCCGCCGCTCCCTGAGGAGCCGAATGAACGGGCAACCCCTTTTGGCGTCTAAATTTCCTACCCCGCGAAGTGACAACTCCCCTTACCGCGCTAAACTAATACGCACATGTATCATCTGACGGGTTTTGTTTTGGGTTCTAGCTGGCCGCTGTATATCGGCAGCGCATTTGGCTTTGGGCTGGGATCTAACTGGCTGCTCTACATCGGGGTCCCGTTAATCGTTGGAATTTGGGCACAGATTCGGGTGACCAGCGCGTTTGGCCGGTGGAGCAAGGTGCGCGCGACCGCGAACATCACAGGCGCCGAGTGCGCTCGGGAAATCCTGCAGGCGGCGCAGATCCATGACGTGAATGTCGTGGAGACGAACGATTTTCTCGGCGACCATTACGATCCGACAAAGAAACAGCTGCATTTGTCGAGCAACGTTTATAACACGCCTTCCGTAGCAGCATTGGGGATCGCGGCGCATGAGACCGGGCATGCGATTCAACACGCTCGCGCGTACGCCCCCCTAAAGGCGCGAATGGCAATCGTGCCGGTGACCATGATCGCGTCGCAGATGCTGCCATTCATCATCATCGGCGGCTTGTTCTTTGGGATTACCGGTCTGATTACGCTCGGCATATGGTGCTATTTGATTCTGTTGGTCTTCCAATTGATCACGTTGCCCGTGGAGTTCGACGCGTCCCGACGCGCAAAAATCATTTTGCGGGAAATGGGGATCATACAGCCGGGCCAGGAAGCGGCCGGTGTAAACAATGTGCTGAACGCCGCCGCGCTCACTTACATTGCGGCATTCATTGCCGCACTGGGCAATTTGCTCTGGCTGATGTCGCTCCGCGACCGGCGGTGATCGACCTGGCGATATAAAAATGGATCAAGTGCTCACTTTGCCTGCTCGCCGGATTACCGATTTGTTGTCGTCGGGCGTGGAGGCGCGTGCTAAGTCTAAGCGCCAGGCGATGGATCAGCCAAGAAGCGACCCGGATCAGGAGTTGGTAAAGCGCACGCAGGCCGGCGATGCCAGCGCGTTCGACGATCTCGTGGTCAAATACACGCCGCGCCTCTATGGACTGGTCTACAACATGACCTCCAACCATGAGGATACCAACGATCTTCTACAAGACATTTTCGCTAAGGCTTACAAGGCTATCCGTGGATTCCGCGGCAAATCCTCGTTTTACACCTGGATTCATTCCATCTCCGTCAACATGACCTTGAATTTCCTAAAAAAACGCGGGCGCCGATTTCAATTGAGCCTGGATGATGTGGACGCAAGCATCCAAAACGATAAGGAATTCATAGAAGCCACGGCCAGCAGCAGCCCGGTGCGGGAAGCCGATCTCTCGGAGCTTCAGCGAAGATTGAACGAGGCTATGATGAAATTGTCTGATGACCACAGAGCAGTTGTCACCATGTTCCATATCCAGGGCATGCCTCACGCGGAAATCAGCAAAATCTTGCGCGTTTCGGAAGGAACGGTACGTTCGAGGCTCTTTTACGCGAATCGGCAGTTGCAAAATTACCTGGACGAATTTCGGAAAAATCCTGTCTCGTGAGGGCGTAGAAAAATGGACGAATTTAACGATAACGAAATCGCGAGACTTCTTCGGTTGAAGCGACACGAGCAACCACCGCCGGGTTACTTTGAGAATTTCCTGCATGAATTCCATCGCCGGCAACGCGATGAATTGCTGCGCCAGCCGCTTTGGCGGATCTGCCTTGAACGCGTGCACAATTTCATGTTGCAGTTGGACGTTCGATCGCTTGCCTCGTATCCTACTGCTGTCGCCGCAGTGCTCGTCTGCGCAGCATTAATTTCGTTAAAGCTTTATCAGCAACCCGAGACGGCGCGCGTCGCTATTCAGAGCCCGCCGCCCTTATCGGCGCCATTGAATACTGAAGCAGAATGGGATCTGGCGTCTCCGGTCGCCCAGCAGACTTTCGGGATGCAACCGGTTCGCAGTTTTCATGAAAGCCAGACTCACCGAGCCGCCCCGCCACGCTACGTGCTCGATAGCGTCCCCGTGAGTTATGAGCCCACTTTCAAGTTTTAAGCACGGCGCAATCGCGTTTGCGTCGGTCTGTTACTCCGGCACAGGTTTGCTCTTTGCCCAGGAGCAATCCGCCGCAACGATCAGCCAGCAGGTCAGAGAAGTTTTCGAGCGCGCCTCCAAAGCAGTGGTCAAGATTCACGGCGCCGATGAACACAGCGAGATTTGCGGCACTGGATTTTTCATCGACCCCACGGGGACACTTTATACGGCATACACAGTCGGAGGTGAAGCGGGCAATTTCACAGTCGAATTCGGCGGCAAGAGATATCCGGCGCGCCAGCTTTTGGCAGACATCCGCAGCGGGACGGCCATCCTGAAAGTGGATGAAACCACACCGACCCTGCCGATCGGCAAATCAGACGAACTGCAAGTCGCAACGCCTGTCGTGTCGATCGGATATCCATTGGATTTACCGCAGACACCAAACTTCGGGATGATCGCGGGTTTCGACCGGAAATGTCTCGGCCGGTATTTTTCCACCATCCATTTGCGCGTGAACATTCCGACTCAACGCGGCGAGGCTGGCGCGCCGCTGTTGAACATGAAAGGGGAAGTGGTTGGAATCGTCGTCAGCGGTCTGGAAAATAATTCTGCCTGTTACGCTGTGCCCATCGAGGCTGCCGAAAAAATTCGCAGCGACTTTGTCCGTTTCGGTGAAGCGCGACACGGCTGGATCGGCGTCAACAACGTATCCCCCGCGGCCCACGAAGTGGACGGCTCCCGAGCGATGGTAACACAGGTTGCGGACGACACGCCGGCAGCGCGCAGCGGAATCAAGGAGGGCGACGTGCTGCTGCAGCTGGGTAAGAAAAAAATTACGGACCCCGAGGATATCTTCGACGCTTCGTTCTACATTACAGCTGGAGACGTCGTCCCGATCATCGTCGTGCGTGGAAATCAGAAGATTACCTTCCACGTGCAAGCTGTGATGCATCCCGCCAGTCGCACCGGTGTGCTGCTCGCCTCTCCGGGCGCAATCCCCGGGGTGATGCCCATGTCACTCGACGACGAAGACACCCCTCACGCCCCGTAGAGCGTGCAGGCTGTGCCCGGGCTGAAAATATCACGGCGCTTACAAAAAAGGCCTGGCGATTCGATGCGACGCGCACTTGCGGTCAGAGCATTTTTCGAAACTGTGCTTCGTCGATAATTGCAACGCCGAGTTCTTTTGCCTTATCGAATTTGCTGCCTGGCTCCGCGCCGGCGAGAACGTAGTCGGTCTTTTTGCTTACGCTGGCTGTGACGTGACCACCGAGCGCTTCGATTTTTTCTGTCGCTTCCTCGCGCGTCATTGAGGGCAGCGTCCCTGTGAGCACAAACGTCTTTCCCGCCAGTGGCAATTCGGCTGCTTTCTTTGCGGAAACCTTTTCGTTCTTTGGCCGAATCCCAAGTTCCTGCATTCGTCGCAGAATCCTCTTTCCTGTCGCCGAGGCAAAGAAGCCGAGGACGCTCTGTGCGACGACTGGTCCGACTTCGGTGACGATGCCGTCCTGGTGACCTTTGCTTTTCGAAGGTTCAGCAAAGCCGGCTTTGATGAGCCGTTCAGCAATTTCTCCACGCTCATTCTTTTGTTTCTCGTGATAACCCAAGACGTCTCGCAGCAATTGCGAATTCGCAACGTCCTCAATTGTCCTGTGAAAGCGGGCGAGGTCCATTGCTGTAGTTTTTCCCACATCGGGAATAGCCAGGGCGAACAGCCATCGCGAGAGGGGCAGTGTCCTGGCCCGTCCGATGGCGTTGATGGCTTTGGTCGCGTTTTTCTCGCCAAAAACGCGTGGCGCTTCGTCCGTGCCGAGATTCAGTTTGGCCAGCTGCTCGACTTTGATCTCAAACAAATCCAGAGGCTCGCGTACCAAACCCCTCTCAACCAGTTTGTCGGCGACAATTCCGCCGATACTTTCGATATCGAGCGCGCCGCGGGCCGCTAAAAATTCAACACGTCGTGTGGTTTGGGCGGGGCAATGCAGGTTTTCACAACGCCAGGCGACGAATTCCGGGTCGCGTCGGATCGGAGCACTGCACACGGGACATTTGCCGTGAATATGTCTGGCGAAATCGAACGGCTTGGCCTCGCGCGGTCGTTTCGATTTCACAACTTCAACGACGGCTGGAATGACCTCGCCGGCTTTCTCAATCACGACTGTGTCGCCGATGCGAACGTCTTTGCGTTTGATTTCGTCCTCGTTGTGCAATGTCGCGCGCGCCACCGTGCTGCCACTCACAAACACCGGCTCGAGGGCCGCGACCGGCGTTAAAATCCCGGTGCGTCCCACCTGAATGATGATGTCGTTCAAACGAGTCTCCACGCGTTCCGCTGCATATTTGTAAGCGATCGCCCAGCGTGGCGATTTTGCGGTGAACCCGAGCCGCTCTCGCTGCGCGAGCGCGTCTACTTTAATTACAGCGCCGTCCGTTTCGTACGGAAAATCACGCCGGATCTCGTCAAGATTGCGGATCGCCTTGAGGATTTCGTCCACCGAATCGGCGAGCCACCAATCTTCGTGCGTTGGCAGACCGAGTTTTTTAAAGAGCTGAAAGATTTTTGAGTGAAGACCAATCGCCACACTTTCGACTGCGCCGGTTCCATAAAAAACGACTCCGAGTGGGCGTTGTGCCACGGCTCTTGGATCGAGATGCTTCAGAGAACCGGCAGCAGCATTGCGTGGATTGGCAAAGAGCGGAAGACCTGCGGCTTTACGTTCCTTATTCAGTTTCTCAAATCCAGCTTTGTCCAGATAAGCTTCGCCGCGAACCTCGAAAACGTCTGGCGAATCACCGCGCAACTGGTGCGGCACCGATCGAATCGTTTTGATGTTTTGCGTGATATCGTCCCCGACAAAGCCGTCGCCGCGAGTCGCGGCATATTTCAGCCGGCCCTTTTCATACATCAGCGACACTGCAACGCCATCCACTTTCGGCTCAATCACCACCGGAATTTTCTCGTCCGGCAACAACCGGGTGATTCGCTTGTAAAAATTCGCGACCTCTTCCTCGGAATAAGTGTTGTCTAGACTAAGCATTGGCGCGATGTGCTGGATCTGCGCGAATGCTTCGAGTGGTTTTCCGCTTACCCGCTGGGTAGGCGAATCCGGCGTGACAAGATCAGGAAATTGCCTCTCTAAATCGACCAATTCCTTGTAGAGACGGTCGTATTCGCGATCGCTGATGATCGACGCGGCTTCGTCGTAATAGAGCCGATCGTGCTTGCGGACTTCCTCTCGCAGGTGATCGATTTTTTTACCGGCTTCCTTTCGGTCCATTACTGTAGAGCACGATACGAACACACGAAATCTGAGCAATGATCGACGTTGTCATTCGGAGTGAAGTCGAGGAATCCCGTGGCAAAACGCAACGTAATTTCGCAGGGTCCTCGATTCCGGATCACTCCGCTTTAGGATGACCGCTGCGGTGTCGAAGCTTTCAAAATCTGCAAGAACAGCTAAGCATAACGAATCGTGAAACCCGGTGAGCGCATCCTCGGGGTTGAAGGCGGTGGAACGAAAACCGCCTGGGTCCTGGTGGAAACTATAGCCGGGATCGGCGATCCCGGTTGGGAAGCGCGCATTCTGGATCACGGAAAACTGCCGCCATCGAATTTTCGACTCACCGCGCCCGAGCGTCTGCGCGCGATTCTTGCAAGGCTTCCGAAGCAAATCGATCGCGCGGGGGTTTTCCTGGCCGGTTGCGTCACTGGGGAAGACCGCCGCGCGCTCAAGCAAATCTGTCTCGAGGTCTGGCCAGACGCGAAAGTTGTGACAGGCAGCGACCGTGATTCCGGCTTGGCTGCGGCGCTGGATCATGGTGACGGCATTGTGGTCAACGCGGGAAGTGGTTCTTCGGTCACTGGACGGCGCGGCGATCGGATCGAGAGAGCGGGCGGATGGGGACATATTTTGGGCGACGCCGGCGGCGGTTATTTTCTTTCCATTCAGGCGCTCCGCCTGATTTTACGCGAACACGATCTGCATCGCGCCGAGATGGGTTTCACTGCGAAAATCCTGGCCGCGCTGTCATTGAACAACTTTGATGAACTCGTCCGCTGGGCGCAAACGGCGGATAAGATGGAAATCGCCACGCTCGCACCGGTTGTGTTTGAAGCGGCAGCCAGCCGTGATGCGCGCATGATGGAAATCATCGAAGAAGGCGCCCACGTCCTCTGTGACTACGCCGAGGCGGTCGCCGCGCGCCTTCACTTGCTCGCACCGAAGATAGTGTTGATGGGCGGCCTTTTTCATCGTGATTCAATTTACACACACGCCTTCCGCCGGCAGTTGAGGAAAAATCTTCCCGATGCCCGTGTAGCAAGTGCCGAGCGATCGCCTCAGCTCGGCGCCGCGTGGATTGCAGCAGAGGCGCACGATCACGCCTCATTTCACGTGAGACCGCTACAAACTGAAATCGACAGTTTGGCTGTTGCGTTAACGGAACAGCGCAATCCGCGCTCGGAAAACCTTGAAAAAATGAGTGCGCATAAACTGGTTCATGTCTTTGTCGAAGAGGAGAAATTCGTTCAGGAAGCATTGCGTACTGCCGCGGCGGATCTTGCTCGTGCAATTGAAATGGTTATTGAATCGCTACGAAACGGTGGCCGGTTGTTTTACGTCGGCGCCGGGAGCAGCGGGCGCATCGGCGTGCTGGACGCGAGCGAAATCCCGCCCACCTTCGGCGCGCCAACCGACCTGGTGCAGGGAATCATTGCCGGTGGGGCCACGGCGCTGCATCGGAGCGTGGAAGGCGCGGAAGATGAGGAGAGCGCCGGGGCATTGGCGGTGGAGGAACGCGGTGTAACGGCTGTCGATGTGGTGATCGGGCTTACAGCCAGCGGCCGGACACCTTTTGTGCTGGGCGCGCTTGTCCGAGCCGACTCGTTAGGCGCAAAAGCGGTCTTGCTTACGTGCAACCCAACTGTAGCGGCGGGCGTGTCGCCTGCTGAACAAAAGGCCGCGTCCGTCGCGGCTGTCTCCACAGAACACCCGAATGTGGATCTCGTGATTACTCTCGCGGTCGGACCCGAAATCCTGACTGGATCAACCAGACTGAAAGCAGGAACTGCGACGAAGGTTGCCCTCAATATTATCAGCACCGGCGCGATGATCGGGCTCGGCAAAGCGCGCGGTAATCTCATGATCGATCTGCATACCACCAGCACGAAATTACGCGATCGCGCTGTGCGGGTTTTGGCCGAGTTGACCCAACGCGATTATCAATCCGCCCGTGATTTGCTGGAAGCGAACGAATGGAACTTGCGCACAGCGCTAGAGAAATTATAGAAATTTTGCGTTCCGCATAAGCGCAACGGAAGTGGCTGGTGCGAAGATACGTACAACTTAACCGAAAGGAACAATCGTATGCTCTGGACTATATTTGTTATTCTGCTGGTGCTGTGGCTGGTTGGACTGGTCAGTTCGTACACGCTCGGCGGGTTCATTCACATCCTGCTCGTGATCGCGATCGTGGTGCTGATTATCCAATTGATCTCAGGTCGCCGGGCGTTGTAACATCCAAGGATGAAACCAGTCGGCATCATCGGCATAATTCTGATCGTTATCGGCATTCTTGCGTTGGTGTATGGCGGGATCACGTACACGAAACGCGAGAAAGTGCTCGATCTCGGCCCGATTCAGGCTACAGCGGAAAAGCAAAAGACCATCCCGTTTCCGCCCGTCTTGGGCGGGATCTGTTTGGTCGGCGGAATCGTGCTGGTGCTCGTCGGCGGCCGGAAGACGTAGGCCAGCCGCGGGGCCGTAGCTGCAGCGAGGCTAGCCGCCTGCCTTTAGCACGGCGAAGGTTTTGCTGCCTTTTCGGTCGAGGTAAACAAGCACGCCGCGTTTTGGATCGGCCTTATTCAGCGCTTCGCGGAACGATTGCACATTCGTCACGGGTTTGCCGTCCACCTCGGTAATGACGTCTTCGCGTTGAATGTCCTGCCCCGCAGCGATGCTGTTGTCTTCGACATCCGTCACAATCACTCCTTGCTGCGCGGACAGATGCAGCCGCTCGGCAACCTCCTTTGTGAGTTCCTGCACCTGCAATCCAAATTTGCCGACATCCTGCGGTTTCGGTTCGCTCGGCTGAACCGGCTGATTTGATGCGCGAGTGATCTCGTTAGGTAGTTCACCGGTCTTGACGGGCACCTTTATTGACTGGCCTTTGCGCCAGACAGTCAGCTCCACGCTCTGACCGACTTTCTTTTTCAAGATTTCATGCTGCAACTGCGAGTCGGACGTGATCGGGGTCCCGTCGACGTGCGTGATCACGTCGAACGGACGCAGATTGCTCCTCGATGCCGGCGCGTCCGCTTCGATTGTGCGGACGACGACGCCGTTGTCCGCGCCTTTGAACAACTCACGGATGCTCGGATCGTCGCCGAGTGTTTCGATGCGAATGCCCAACCATGGCCGCACGATTTTGTGCCCGGCGATGAGTTCGCCGCCGATGTCTTTGACCATGTTGATCGGAATGGCAAAACCGAGTCCGCGGTTCATCCCATTAATGAGCGTGTTCATTCCGATCACTTTCCCATCAATGTCGCACAGCGGACCGCCGCTGTTCCCCGGATTAATCGAGGCATCGGTCTGCAAATAATCCGAGATGGAGTAACTGCCCGTCTGAAGCAGTTTATTACGGCCTTTGCCGCTGATTACGCCGTAGGTGAATGTGTAATCGAGCTTGAATGGCGCACCGATAGCAAACGCAAATTGGCCCACGCGCACTGCGTCGCTATCGCCGAGTTGGACGACCGGTAAATTTTTCGCGTCAATTTTGACGACGGCGATGTCCGTCTTTTCGTCGGCGCCTACCACTCGCCCCGGATACTCGCGGCCATCCTGTAATTTTACGTCGATTTTGTCCGCGTCTTCGATGACGTGCACGTTAGTGAAGATGTAACCATCCGGCCGCACAATGAACCCGGAACCTTCGCTTTGGACCGGCCGCGGTGTGCCTGGATTTCGGCGCGGATTGTTTTCATCGGGCGGCCCTTGAAAGAACAGATCATCGAGTGGCGAGCTCTCGCTGACTTCGCTTTTCTTCGAAGTCTCAATGATAACGACGCCCGGCGCGACAGTTTCGAACACTTTCGCGAACGCGTTGTTCAACTGATGCACGACGTCTTTGCCGGCCTCAGCCGCGGACGGATTCACCGGAACCGTAGAGGAGGGGACGGCCTCCGGAGGCGCTGCAAACGAAGTACTCAGCGCAAGGCACAGAGCGAAAAAGGACAAGCGCATAGGTTGGAATTTTGACACCACCCAACATGCAACGTTCAACGCAATGCGTCCAATTCCGGCCTCCCATGGCGAATCTGTCTTATGGCGGAGTTATCCAAAGACGCACTCGCAGTTGGCTCGCAGCCATGCCAGATTCATTAAGGGAAGGCTTACAATTGCGAGCCGAACCATCAAAATGCGCACGTTCCATAGGCGATTTGTCTTACAAGCCGGCGTTGCGGCCTCAGTCCTGATTTTTCTGTGGGTAATCGCTGTTGGTCCCGAGCCCCCCGCGCGCATCATCATTTCGCCGGACGAGCTCGTGCGGGCTGTCACAATTCAACGCGATTCGCTCATCGACTTATGTTTGGTTGAGGGCGTCGATCCAAACGGACGCGACGCGCAAGGGCGCACACCGCTGTTGATCGCCACCTCGCAACAGAATTGGAAAACCGCGCGCCGGCTGCTTGATGCCGGAGCAGCTGTAGATCTTGCCGACAAGAACGGTTTCACGCCGTTAATGGCCGCAGCGATGCACGGAGATGTTAAAATGTTTCAGTTGTTTCTGGCGCGCTCAACCAATCTTCATCCGGAAAGTCCATGTTTGGACGGACAGGATCTTCTGAGCTTTGCTCTCGATGGCGGGAACCCGGAGATCATCAAAACCGTGCTCCAGCGCCTGCCGCCGGCACAGGAATGGACGACCAGCACACGCCGCGCTTTATCCAGAGCGCTTCAAGCCGGGAACAATGACGAGATCCGGTTGCTGCTCAGCAAACACGCCACGCCGCCGACGCCTGAGGGCAAGAACGTGCCGTTTCTCGCGTACGCCGTCGCGAGCAGCAATTCTGTCCTTTTCACTACGCTGCTCACTTGCGGAGCAGATCCCAATACGGCGCTGCCGTCTCATTGCGATAAAGATTTTCTGGCGCTTCTTCCGAAAGGCCTGCGCAGTTACATCGAAGACGACCGCAGCGTAACCGTTCTCATGCTCGCCGCCGGTCTTGGCCAGGTGGATTATCTGCACGCTCTCGTCGATGCCCGGGCCAGTCGAACTCGCCTAACGACTCGGAACAAAATGTCGGCGCTGGATATTGCCGCGGAGACCGGGCACTGGCGAAGTACCCAAATTCTTCTCGGTGGCGGGCCTGCGCCGGACAAACTGCGGATCGAAATTTCTCTGGCGATGCAAAGGGTCGCTCTGGTCAGGGACGGCGTGCCGGTGTATCGCGCGAGGTGCTCGACCGGGCGTGCAGGTTATTCGACGAAGCGGGGCGAATTTGTGGTTACCAACAAAGAGCGGAACCATCGTTCCACCATCTATCACGTCGAGATGCCGTATTTCATGCGATTGAGTTGCCTGGATTTCGGAATGCACGCTGGCTACGTGGCGGATCATCCAGTATCACACGGCTGCATCCGGTTGCCCGAGGATGCCGCACGCAAATTCTTCTCTGAAATTCCAGTCGGCACAGTTGTGACCGTGCAGTAGGCGGGCAGGCGGTCAATTTCTCTTTGCATTTTGTCTGGTTGTAGGGCAGGCGCCTCGCCTGCCAGCGGGACGCGGTTGAGATTCGCTGTTAACGCCCGCGAACAATGTCGCCGCCTGTAACCGTTTCCTCTTTTCTTGAATCCAAACAGGGCGTCGCCGCATCTTAATGGAAAATCATGCAAACAGATAATGTCGGGGCACTGTTCGCTCTCACACCCGAGCAGACATGCGTTCGTTGAAAAGTTTCCCGCGCCACCTGGGCTGGGCTCGCCATCTCGCTTTTTGCGATGCTTGTGATTTGTCAGGTGCTCCTGTTTTTCGCGCCTGAGATTACGTTCGGCTCGGCAGTATTAAGAGAAGCGCTGATCTGGTTGAGCGCCGTTACGCTTCTTGTGATTATCCGGCGTGGCGAACGTTTGCCCATGCGCTCCATCGGGCTCGGAACCGCGCGCTGGTGGAAATCCATCTTATGGGGGTTGATCATCGCGATCGTATCGGCCGTGGCCGTCGGCGCGCTGGCTTATGCCACTGGCTACGGACACGGCCCGGGCTCTGCCGCCTTTGAAAAACTGCCGCTCTGGTTGATTGCGCTGATCGTTCTCCGTGCCGGAGTAGTAGAAGAATTATTTTATCGCGGTTACGCAATTGAACGGTTGCGTCTGGTCGGTCTGGGCCGGTTCTGGTCGGTTGCGATTCCGTTGGTTATTTTTTCGTTTGGCCATTGGTCGGGTGGCGCAGCCAACATCCTCATCGCATTCGCGGCAGGCTTAATCCTGACTGGGTTCTATTTGTGGCGTCGCGATCTCGCGGCGAACATGATCGGTCACGGCCTGGTCGATTTCGTCGCCAACGTTCTGCCAGCATTGTTTTCCTGACGCGACGCGTTAACGCAGTTTCAATCCAGCGGACTCTTTACAGCGATGCCCGGCCGATTGAGCACGTGCGTATAAATCCGCGTAAATGCGAGCTCACGCGGGTTCTTTCGAGGGAAGTTTTCTGAGGTTTTATTCAGCGGCGATTGAAGGAAACGCCGACCAACGCCGCTCTTGAGGTACCTCTCGCGGCAGACTGCGTCGGGCGGTTCCAAATTAGCTTCATAATGAATGAGCTTCCAATGACCGCAGTATGAGCTCGCGAATGAATCTCCCTCCGAGTGCTGTCAGAAGCATGTTTGCAGATTCGACGCGTAGCCAATGTAAAACCCATGAACGTGTACCGACCGAAGTCATAGACGTAATGCATCAACTGAGTGTCACCCTGGCGCGTAAGCAGAGCTTTTACGCGCTGGTCCAGCAGCTTTTAGGGCTTGCTCCGCGGATTAGCTGGCGGTACAGACGTTAACGTCATGAGTTCGCTTTTAGCGAGGACCCCCGCCAAAGGCAACCGGATTATACAGATTTTATCTGCAATTAATTACAGATTTTTGGGGCCGAATTCTCGTTAGGCCTTAGCTGGCTCCGCCACATTTCGACCTTCTCCTCGCTATATCATGACGAAACCGAACGACAACGTGGTCCGAGAGACGAACATCGTCGTTGCGTCAGACATCTGCTCATCTACTGCCATTCTCGAGGATCTACTTCGGTCAGAATCACAGGCTCGCTGGCGTAATCTCCTTATTGGCCTTAAAGAATTCTTGCTCCGCGCCGCAGATCAGTTGCCGCTCGTGCCATATAAGTTTGTCGGCGACGGGTGGATTTTGCTTTTTGATACGGATATTCGCCCTAGAGCACTTTTCAGATTTCTTGAGCAATACTGCAAGCGCTATGACGAGCTATTTTCTGAGATAATAGAACCCGTTCTCTCTTGTCGCCCAGGTCCGACTGGCATTGCCTTTGGCATAGACAGAGGGACGCTCGTCCAGTTCGTCATGAGCGAGAGCAACGAGTTTATTGGGCGCCCCCTTAACGTTGCGTCCCGACTGCAAGCCGCAGTGAAACAAACTATTCAGCCTGCCGCATGGCACGCCCTCATTACGAATAGCCTCTACGCCGACCAGAATCATGAGTAACGAGACCGGAATCCTAAACACCATCCTCGCGGACGACACCGTGGCTCTGGCAACGTCGTCTATTGGGAAGCGGCGGGGGAGCCGAACATCGGCTACTGGCTTGGGAAGACACATTGGGGGAAGGGGATTGCTAGTGCGGCCCTGGCCCAATTCTTGACCAAGATAGAGGCGCGGCCGGTTTACGCGCATGTGGCAAAGCACAATGTCGCTTCGATACGTGTCTTACAAAAATGCGGATTCCAACTTGCACGAGAGGATATGTGCGCTGGCAATGATGGCGAAGAACTTGTTATGGAATTGCGCTCAGATCGTTGCGCCGCGGCCGCCAATAAACCCACAAAGACCTAGCCAAGCGATGGAGCGAACGGCGGGCCGCTGTACGCTCCGCTTTTGAGATGACTTCCACACTTCCACTCCGAGTGATGCGCGTTGATTCCTTCCTTTCCCGACTCAGTCACCGCTACCCTGCGCCGCTTGGCCGTCTATCCCGAGCGTTCCCACACTGCGGTATTCTCCTCCGCCGTCGCTCATCTTGTTTTCGTTAGATGATTTGATTTGGAAGCCAGCAAGCAAGAAAACAACAATATGACAAATCAAAACATTGCATTTCATCTACCGGCCGATACTGGTCCGTCTTACTGTGGACCGGGCGACCGATACACCTTCCTGGTCACCGGCTCCCAAAACAACGGTGGCTATTTCATTATGGAAGCCATCATACCTCCCGGAGGCGGCCCGCCACCGCACATTCACCACCGCGAGGAAGAAAGCTTTTACCTGCTCGAAGGCACTCTCGACATCACGCTGGGTGAGAAAACACTCAAGGCCACGACCGGGGGCTTCGTGCAAATCCCTCGCGGAACAGTCCACGCATTTCGCAACGCCGGAAGCACGGTCGCCAGGATGCTGCTCTTTTTCTCACCCGCCGGGATGGATAAGTATTTTGAGGACGTATTGGAGCCGGTTCAAAATCGCTCCGCTGCTATACCACCGGTTACGGAGGCGTTGATTGCCCGCATGGTAGGCGCGGGGCCAAAACATGGGATCGAGTTTGTGTGACGTGGACGCCACCTAACCCTTCGCTGCAGCCAACAGCCGATGCCGTGGCTGTCAGAGGCATGACTGATTCATCGATCACATTCAGAGTTTCGAAAGTCTGGCTCACTTGGCTGTGGCTGAGCTATTCGCTAGACCAATGGTTGCCATAGTTGCTTCGATCATTTTATTGGCGGCAACACCGACTCCGCCGCCTGCTCGCGTCACACTCAACGATCTCGTCGGTATGTGGGTCACAGTGCGTGGGGACTGCAGAGACGGTCAGCATTTGCTCAGCGCCAACGGGGATTACAGAATGTGGTGCTTCGATAGCATCTCAGACGGCAAGTGGTTTCTGCGTGGCCGGGATAAGATCGTGGTCAGGTACGATCCGAAGAAGTCAGACGAGGAGATCATTACAGTGCTGCGCTTCGAGCCTTACTCTGATCACACATTTCTTGAGGTCCGTTATCAGGATGGGAGCCGAGAGAAATGGATGAAGTGATGGCTCCAACCAATCGATGCAGCCAACGGCCCCATTGCGAAGCAAGTTCAGTGTGTTTGCCACCACACCCTGTCGTGGCTTATCTCTCTTTCGTTAGGCATATTGGAGCGCTGCTTGCATCGGTAGTTCTGTTCGCCGCAGCTTCGGCGTCTCCCGCCCAAGTCGGCCAGACCAAAGCCGAGCTTGCGCTCCGCTACGGCCCGCTGCCAGTCGGAGCGCGCAGGCGATAAGCCTTACATTGGCTATCGTCCCTTGGGCGGCGGCAATGGGATTTGTCTGGATTCCGAGGTTCAGTTATTGGAGAAGCCGGATGAGACATTTTGCCGATATGCCTAACCATCTGCTGCAGCGAACCCGGCCATCGCTCTCCGTTCGCGCGAAAACTTTATCCAAGTTATGCTATCGAGCATGAATACCATTGCAGGCATTGAAACACTCTACGCGCGTTTAGGCGAACGCGACTACGAAGCAGTGATGTCGTATTTGGCTGACGACATTGTCTGGATCGTGGCTGACAATTCGCCTCTGGCAGACCGTAGCCCTTATCGCGGAATAGCTGAGGTGCGCTCAGGCATTTTCGAACGCTTAACGACGGGTTTCGACAAACTCGTCTTTGACGCGGACGAGATATTTGAGTGCAACGCCGGCGAGAGAGTTGTGGCTCTCGGCTACTATTACTTCAGATTTCACGGCCAAGCTGAGGAACGCAAAGCACAGGTTGCCCACGTCTGGACGATCCGCGAGGGCCGGGCCGTCAAGTTCCAGCAATACCTCGACACGCTCCAGGTCGCACGCGACGCGGGAGCGCTCTAACGGTCGCTAGGCCTATGACGCTTCAGGACTGGAGTAACTTCGCGCAAGTGATTGGCGCGATTGCTGTCGTGATTTCGCTATTCTACGTTGGATTTCAAATCAAGAGGAACACGAGAGCCGTTCGCTCCGCCATCCCGAAGCTAGACCCCTTGGCGTTTTCAAAATCCGCTAAGGAGAAGACTATTATCCTAACGAGGCTAAGCAGCCAACCGTGGACCGACCTTATGCCTGGCTTTTCGTTAGATGATCCACCGCCGTCGCTTCGGCTAAAAAGGACGAGAGCTTGAAACGGTTAATTCTTTTTGCCCCGGGCGCAGGCGCGCCTTCGTCGCATGCCTGGATGCAAAATTGGAGACAGCGTTTGTCGGAAATCGGCGCCGTCGAAACGTTCGACTACGATTACATGCGTGAAGGGCGAAAACGGCCTGATCCATTGCCGCGATTGATCACAGCGCATCGACAAGCGTTGCAAGCGGCCCGCGAGAAATATCAACCGGACTCGACATTGCTGATCGGCAAAAGCATGGGCGGCCGGCTTGGGTGTCACGTGTCGCTTGAGGAAAAAGTGGCAGGCCTGGTTTGTCTTGGTTATCCGCTTTGCGCCATGGGTGATCGCACAAAACTTCGGGACGAGGTTTTGCGCGCGCTGACGACGCCCATTCTGTTTGTGCAAGGCACGCGCGACGCGCTGTGCCCGCTGGATCTCATGGAACAGGTTCGAGCCGGGATGAAATCCCCAAACTTTTTGCATGTTGTCGAAGGCGGCGATCATTCCCTGCGCGTGCCGAAGCGCCAACTCCATGCAACGGGTGAGACGCAGGAACATGTCGATCACCAGATTCTCACAGCAATCACTGGGTTTGTTGACCAATTGCCAATCTCCGCAGATTAGATCGAGATGAGCGAAAAGAGGACGAAGAAGCGGCTGCGGAAGCCGAGTCACGTTTCCATCCGCTCTGGCCAGGTCGAATTCGTGAAAGTCGGGACAGACGCCTGGCGGTGGCGCGATGTTTATCGCTGGCTTCTCGGTTTACGGTGGCCGCAGTTCGCGGCGTTTGTCGGCAGTCTTTACGTTGGGCTAAACCTTTTTTTCGCCGCGCTCTACTATCTCCAGCAAAACAGTATCGCCGGCAGCACCGGTGGCCATCGGTTTTTTGATTGCTTCTTTTTCAGTGTGCAAACGCTGGCCACGGTTGGCTATGGCCACATGTATCCGAAAACGCTTTACGGTCACATCATCAGCACCGTCGAAATTATGACGGGCATATTTTTACTCGCGGCGATGACCGGCCTCATTTTCGTGCGCTTTTCGCGCCCGATCGCGCGCATTCTGTTCAGCAATTCCATGGTCATTGCGCCGTTAAATGGAAAGCCGACGCTGATGGTGCGAATCGGCAACGAAAATCATCACAGCATGGTCGAGGCCGAATTCCGGATCATGTTCTCGCGCGACGAACCGTTAGTCGAGGGCGGAGATTTCCGCTACTTCTATGTTCTCAAACTCCATTTCGATCGGCTGACGGTTTTCCCAGCGGCGCTGAGTCTGCGGCATACAATCGACGACAAGAGTCCGCTTTTTGGTGCGACTGTCGAGTCTCTCGAAGCCAGTCGTGCGCTGTTTTTAGTATCAGTGGTTGGAATCGATCCGGTCCTCACAGCATCGGTTCAAACGCAAAAGGACTACAGCTGGCGCGATATTCAATTCGGCCACCGCTTTGTCGAAATCTACACCGAGCATGGCGGCGGTCGCCTCACCGTTGATTACAATCGACTTCATGACACCGAACCAGTATAACCTTCGCCGGCATGCCAGTAGACGATGAGCGCGTTCATACTAAAAGGGAGTCCGCCGGAACGAGATGGAAGGGATTCTGGCGAAAATTAAATAACGCTTCTCAAAGCCCTGGTTTCGCCATCTTGGCGGGCGACCACGTCGTTGGCATGGCCGAAACCGTCAGGAGATGCCTGCGCAAGTAGGAATGCAGTGGTCGTAACGGCGACCCTGAACAATGTTAGCGACGGTTCTGCCGTCAGAATTTATTCTACTACGCATAGCTTCGCATCCGCGCACCCTAGATGCGCCAGAGTGAACGGTGCGTGCCGAACTCGGAGATTTCTCCGGAAGAGCGTTTGCTAACGTAAATGGTGATGGAAATCACACTCACAAATGTGCTCGCAAGAATCAGCGCCACGAACCAGGACGGGATATTCCCGATGCGCAGCGCCTGATAAAAAGATTCCAGATCGGTAATCGGCGCCTTGGCGTGCAAAAAGATCTTCATCAGCCATGCGATCAGGATCAGAATAAAAATGAACACGTAATTCCGTTTCAGGCGCCGCCCAATCGCCTCGAGCTTCGTGATCTTGAAGCACGGCAAAATTAAATCTTCGCAGACGAGTTTTTTCCATTCGCCCTGAAGCAGCTCGCGGTTTTCCATCACCATCGGGACGAGAAAATGCGCTTCGAGCATCCGGACACGCGCGCGGAACGCGTCGTAGAAACGGTATCGGCGCGCCTCAATCCAGAGCAGCACCCAGACAACGGCAAGATTAAAAAAGAAAATTATATGCGGCACTTCGCGCGTGGAAAATGCAATGGTGATAATGGCGGTGCTGCTGGTGATGGCCCAGTTCGTGGTCACGTCCAGCCGTTGGCGCCACACCATGATCCGGCTCATCTCGCCCCGGTAAAAATGCGACATGGCGTTGACATAACCCGGATCGTAAATGCTCCGTTGAAAGGAAACTGTCCGTTCCTCTTTCGGCGCTACAGCTGCGTCTTGAGTTGCCACGATTTTTACGTGCGGCAAGCGGGGCGCTTGCCCTACAATTACTGGATAACTGGGTTTGCCCCATAATCCAATAAATCTCTCCGCCCCATGCCTATCGCGCTGTCAGATCTCCTTGACGAAAGACATGTGATCCTCGGGTTACGCTCACGAAAACCGGCGAATGCGATTCGCGAGATCGTGCAGATGCTGTCACGTACGGGGAAGATCGCCAAGCCCGAGGCTTTTCTCGAACAGGTGCTCGCGCGTGAACGGATGCACACAAGTGTCGTAGAAAACGGTGTCGCCTTTCCCCATGCGCGCACCGATTTGGTTGACGAAATCGTGGTTGGCATCGGGCGTAGCCGCGCCGGGATTCCATTCGGCGAAAATCAACCGCGCGCACGGTTGATTTTCATGATCGGCGTGCCCGAACGCCTGGTCAGCGACTATCTGATTTGTGTCGGCACATTGGCGCGCCTGGTCATGGATGAGACGATCCGTTCGAAGTTGCTCAACGCAGGGACAGCGCGGGAATTTGTCGTCGCGCTAACGGCTGAAGCCCTATAGCCCGAGGCGATGATTCCAATCTGTCGGCATCACCGATACCGGCCATGGTCACGCATACGGGCGATATTCCGCTTCCCGTCATATTTCCGTTTGCGCACCACAAAAGCAGTCGGCTATCATGGGACCCGTGTTCAGCTTGACCATGCTCGGCAGCGGAAGCGCGGGAAACAGCGCACTGGTCGCAACCGATCACTGCAAGATTCTCGTTGATGGCGGACTGAGCGCGCGACAAGTCGTGCTGCGTCTGGAGCAATGCGGCGTGACGCCCGAGCAGCTCGACGGCGTCGTTCTGACACATGAGCACACTGATCACATCTGCGGCCTTGAAGTTCTCTGCCACAAATTTGATCTGCCGATTTATTGCAATCGACTCACGGCCGAAGCGCTTCGGTCCAGTGGTCTGGCGGATCGCTGTCGAAATTGGCGACTGTTCGCGACTGGCGGTGAGTTTTCGATCTGCGACGTCACTGTCCAAACGTTTCCCGTGCCGCACGACGCAGTGGATCCGCTCGGGTTCGTGTTTCAGGCCGGCTCAGGTGGCCTCGGCTTTATCACCGACCTCGGTTACGTGACAAAAATGATCATCGAACGTTTGCGCCAGGTTCAAACGCTGGTGGTCGAGACCAATCACGATGAAAAACTTTTGCAGAACGACACGCATCGGCCGTGGCCGGTAAAACAGCGAATCCAGTCCCGGCACGGGCATTTGTCGAACACGGCTGCCGCCGGTGTGATCGCGGAGTTGTTACCCGGAAAAATCGAGCGTGTCGTGCTCGGACATCTGAGCCGGGATTGCAATACACCCGCCCTCGCTTTAAGCACGGTTCGCGTATCACTGGAGAAATGCGGCAGGACGGACGTCGAAATTTATTGCGCCACCCAATTCGAAATTAGTCCACAATTTCGAATCGGCGACACCGAGTCCGGCGCTTTTCAGCCGACTTTCGAAAACGCTTTCTTTCAAACCGCGTTGTAGCAGGCCTCTCTGACCGCAGCCTTGGCGATGTGCCTGGCGAATTGCCGATCAACTCATCGAATTGGCGGCAGTATCCAGATTATGTGATGACGAAACATGTACGCAGTTGAGATCGATCAATCGAAGCGCCTGCTGGTGATCAGCGCCGTGCAAAGAGTCACGGCGAACGAGGCGAAGCTGGCCGCACAACGCGTACGCGAGCTTCTGCAGGATATTGCACCAGGGCTTCGGGTTCTGGCTGATTTCCGCTGGCTGGATTCAATGGATTCGGCAGCGGCGCATCACGTTGCCGAAATCATGGAAGCGCTTGCGGAAAAAGCGGTCGCCTCGGTGACCCGCGTCATGTCCGATCCGCACAAGGACATTGGTTTCAATATCCTGTCGCAATTCCATTATGGGCCTGAAATAAAAATTGCGACATTCGAAACCCTCGCCGATGCGCTGCAAACTGTGGCGACGAATGTGGATCCACAGCCAATCCAATTCGGGAGCGCCACGCAGAAAGGGGACTCCAGTCACTGTGCGGTTTCGCAGCCAGTGCAGTGATCCCGATTTGAGCAACGCCGCTTGAGCGTCCTGCCTGTCTGCGCTAGGGTTTACACGGGATGCTCGACATGTTTTTGGGATGCCTCAAATGGGCTGCCGTCGGCTTCGTCGTTGCTTTCGCCATGATGAAGCTGTTCGAGGCCAGTCAAATTCACGACGACATTCCCAAGCCGGCATTCAAAATACGCCAGACCAAGCGCGTGACGCTCGTGTTATCAAGCTTCGCGGCGATGTTTTCTGCTTTGGTCTGGTTGCTCGTGCAGAAACTGGACTGATCCGCCTTCGCCGCAGCTACGGTGTGAGGAAGGCTTTATTTAACCCATGTAAAATCCGCCGTTCACATTGAGCACGTGACCGGTGATGTAACTTGCCATCTGGGAAGCTAAGAAGAGCGCCGCGTTGACAATCTCACCCACGTCACCCAGGCGACTCAGCGGGATTTGTTTGATGAAGCTTTGTATCGTCTCCTCTGGCACACCTTTGCTCATCCCGATGTCGATGAACCCGGGCGCGATGGCGTTAACGGTGATGTTCTGCCGCGCAAACTCGCGCGCCGATACTTTGGTTAACGCAATGATCCCGGCCTTGCTCGACGAATAATTCGCTTGCCCGAATAATCCCATCTGACCGCTCACCGACGACATGTTGATGATCCGGCCGCCTCCGCGCAGGATCGCAGCGGCTTTTTGCGTGACGACGAATGTGCCGATAAGATTGATCCGAATCACGTTCTCGAAGTCTTCCAAGGCCAATTTTTTGATGGTGCGATCACCAATGATCCCGGAATTGTTCACCAGGATATCGAGGCCGCCGCACTCATCCTGTATCTGATGCATCATCGCTTCGACCTGCTGTGGTTGGGTGACATCGCACTCGATCACCAGCGGTTGCTGCAATTCGCCGGCAACTTTAATCGCGTCGGCTTTATTCCGGCCCTGCGCATCTGTGACGTAATTCACCACGCATCGCGCACCGCGGTGCCCGAACGCGCTGATCATCTCCGCGCCAATCCCTCGCGAACTGCCGGTGACGAGCACAATTTTCCCGGTGAAATCGAGTGGGTCGCTCATGACGATCGGTCCGTCACTTCAGAATAACGGCGCACGATGAATGCGGTCGGCAAGCCGATCAAGCAGATGTGAATGGCAAGCTCGAGCAATTCGTTCGCGAGCCGGTGTCGAAATGTTGGAAATGCCGTCGGTAACACAATCCAGTACATGACAATGTAAACGCCGATCCCGTAACAAACGCCGGAAACGAACGGCCTTTTCGTCAAAAACCGTAGCTTGCGGCTGGCCAGATAAAAGATCGATACCACCACGAACGCCACGAAAAAATGGAGCGCCAGACCCAGGGCCGCCGTTGCAATTCCGCCAGTGTACGATTTGGTGTCGAGTAACCCAGCAGCGATTCCCTGCAATCCGTGCTGTAGTGCAACGCCACGTTGCCACCAAATCACAAACGCCGATGAGATATCCAAAGCGCCAACGACCAGACCAGTGGTGGCGATTGCGCGAAGGGGTCGGGAGTTTTTCATGCGGCTTCGCTCCTTTTGCCGGCGCAGTCCAATGGATCGGGCATGTCGCGGAATTTTAACCAGGAAACCCGAAAGCCAAGAAATTAGATTCCGATTAGTTTTCCTGTTTTCCTGCGTTCCAGATTTGTTGTTATCTCTTTGGACAAATGGCTTCACCCATCCGAATCCTGACGGCTGTCCCGATTTGCGACGGACACGACAGCGCGATCAACACGATCAACCTGGAATTCATCCGGCACGGCATCGAAGTGGTCTATCTCGGGTATCACCGATCAGTCCGCGATATCGTCCGCGCCGCTATCCAGGAAGATGTGCGCGCGATTGGAATTTCCAGTTATAACGGCGGCCATATCGAGTTTTTTGCAGCCGTGGTCGATCTTTTGCGCAAGAAAGGCGCAGACGACATTAAGGTTTTCGGCGGCGGCGGCGGCACTATCACGCATGACGATGCCACAGCCATGAGACGCAAAGGTGTCGACGAAATTTTCTTTGCCGGCACATCGCTTGACGACATGGTGCGATTTGTTCATCAGCGCTACGGCAAACCGCGGACACGACGGCCGCGCACGAAATCGCTCGACCAGGAACTCGCGCACAAGCTGACGAAGATTGAGGATACAGCGAAAAAATCTAAAAAGCATCGAACCCGCCTTCGCCGAGCTGCGGCGCGACAAGCATCGAGCATCGAACATCGAACACCGAAAGTGATTGGTTTTACTGGCCCGGGCGGCGCGGGGAAGACCACGCTGATTGACGAGCTTGTCCTACGGTTTCTCAACAAAAATCCGAATGGGCGGATTGCGATCTTGTCCCATGACCCCAGCGTAGTAGGCGAAGGCGCGCTGTTGGGCGATCGGGCCACCATGATCAACTCGCAGGATGATCGCGTGTTCATGCGCAGCATGGCCACGCGCGGAGAGGCCGGCGGGCTCTCACCTGCGACGCATGACTGTCTTGCGCTGCTGGCGCAGTCAAATTTCGATTACGTCATCATCGAGACCGTGGGCACCGGCCAGGAGGCGATGCCATTCCAAAAAAATGGAATTGTCGATTCGACCGTGCTGGTGATGAATCCCGATTACGGCAGCCGGTTGCAGTTGCAAAAGATCGTCATGCTCGATCTCGCCGATATCGTCGTGGTCAACAAGAGCGATCTCCAGCGCGCACGCACCGCGCACACTGAAATCGAGCAACGTCTCGAGCAAAACCGGCGAAGCCAGCAGCTCGTCGATACCGTTGCAAAACGGCATCGTGACCCTGGCGTGGACCGGTTGTTTGCGTTAGTCTGCGGCGGTAGGGACGGCGCACTGCGTCTTCCGGTCGCCGCCGCGCGGCGACCTTACCAACAAGAACGGAGAAAAAGATGAGCAAACTCGGGCACGTTGTCGAATCGGTCGAAAATTATAACAAATTCGTCCTCAATCAGGTGAAGCGTGCGCGCACCGACGAAAAATTCGGGCGCGATCTGCTCGGACGCTGGAACGATGTCAAAGCGAAAATCCCGGTCACACCCACACCGACCGGGCTGCCGCTGCCGCGCCTTGCCTTGCCGGAGATCGACGAGCCGGGGGAGATCGCGCGATACTTTTTTGGCGAAGGTTTGCCGGGCGAATTTCCTTATCTCAACGGCGCCTATCGCGAGATGTATCTCGAACCGGTCCGCGAAATCGAGAGCTTTGAGAAGAACGGCGAAAAAACGGGCAAGAAGATTCCGCAGGTCGAAGAACCTACGCGTTTGTTCTCCGGTTTAATGTTGGCTGAAGACACCAATCAGCGTTTTCATTATCTGACTCGACACCAGCGCACACACCGCCTCAGCACCGCATTCGACGGACCAACACTTTACGGACTCGATAGCGACGCCGACGGCGTTTTCGGAAAAATTGGGGAGGGCGGTGTAGCGATCGACACGGTCGAAGACATGGTGCGGCTTTACGATGGGTTCGATCTCAGCTCGCCGAATTTCTCCGCCTCAATGACCATCAGCGGCCCCGCGCCGATGATCATGGCAATGTACATCGCCGCGGCCAAACGGCGATTCGGTCCGAAGGTCGTTCCGAAATTGCGCGGCACGGTTCAGGCCGACATTTTCAAGGAGGTCCAGGCACAGAACGAAACCATTTTTCCGATCGAGCCGTCGCTGCGTTTTCTTACCGACATGGTGGAATTCACTACGCGCGAAATGCCGCGCTGGTATCCGATCTCGATCAGCGGTTATCACATCGGCGAGGCCGGCTCGACGCCGGTCCAACAGGCTGCTTACACGCTCTCAAACGGCTTTGCATACGCGGAAATGTTCGCTGCGCGCGGAATCCCGGTCGATCAATTCGGGCCGCGTCTTTCGTTCTTTCTCGATTGCGGACTCGACGCGGAATATATCGCGCTATCGCGCGTGTCGCGCCGCGTCTGGGGGATCGGAATGCGCGACGTGTTCGGCGCGGGTCCGAGAGCGCAGCTGTTCAAATTGCACACGCAAACCAGCGGACGCTCGCTAATCGCCGCCGAGTTCAAAAATAATCTCACTCGGACAGCCACGGAATTGATCCTGTCTTACATGAACGCCACAAATTCGTGTCACTCCAATAGCGCGGACGAACCATTCACGACGCCGAGCGAGGAATGGATCCGGCTTGCTGCGCACGGGCAGGCCATCCTGCTGGAGGAATCAGGCATTTTCAAACACACCATGAACATGTTGAGCGGTTCGCCCGGGATGAAAGCGGTCGAACGCGCCGTGGAAGCGGCGATTCTCAATGAGTTTCGTGAGATTGAACGGCTCGGTGGCGTGCTGGCTGCGGTGGAAGAGCGCTATCAACGGAGCCAGATCCAAAACGCCGCGCATCGGTATGAACAACAGATTTACGATGGAGTTCGTCCAGTCATTGGATTGAACCGCTACCGTGACGGCGATGACGAATCTCCTGAGGTCAAACTAGCGCGTACGCCGCGGGCGAAACAGCAGTTGCAAGTCGATCGGCTCCGCAAATTCAAAAAGAAAAACGCCGACAAAGCCAAGCGCGCGTTGGACGAACTTGTTGCAACAGCCGATCGCGGTAAAAATATTTTCCCCGCCCTGCTCGAAGCGGCCGAAGTATGTTCGTTAGGCCAGATCACCGGGCGCTTGCAGGAAGTCGTCGGCCGTTTCCGCCCGATGGTGTAAGACAGACATCCTACCTGTTTTTGTGTCGCTGGAAAAAGTTTAGGCGCTTCGAGGCAAAGGGAGTTCAGCGACGCAAAACCTTTCGCGGCTGCCGCGAGTCAGGCCTGAGGCCTAAGTTACCTTCGCTTCTGGCAATGCGCGCAAAACCATGAAGTGCGGCCACCGATCGTTGCTGATTTCAATGCGCGACCGCAGCGCGGACATCTGCCGCGTTTTCCACGATGTGTCAGCAGCCAGGATTTCGGCAAACGATTGAAATCGGTTTTCAACGCAATCGCTTTCTCCAGCACATGGCGCGTTGCGCGGAATAAGCTGGTCAAAGCCCGGTCGTTCATTCGCCTGGCTTCCGTGGCCGGGTGCATTCGTGCGCGGAAAAGGATTTCGTCGGCGTAAAGGTTGCCGATCCCGGCGATCAACTTCTGGTTGAGCAAGATCGCTTTCACGGCGCCGCGGTGCATTCGTAATGTCGATTTGAATTGTGAAAAACTGATGTCGAGCGCGTCTGGGCCAATGCCGCGTGTTTGTAGAAATTCATTGATGTCCTTTATCAACTCGATCTCGCCAAATTTCCGTTGATCGTCAAACGCTAACCGGCAGTTATCCGCGAAACAAAAAATCACCCGCGCAGTTTTCGGCGCTACTTCGTCGTGATCGAGGTATTCAAGCGAGCCGGTCATGCCGAAATGCAGTCGCAACCAGAGCTCATCACCCGCGCGGACGAACAAATGTTTGCCGTGCCGGTGACTGTTTTCGAAGCGGCGCCCTTTCAGTCGCCGTGCTAACTGACGCGCGGAAACGCATTTCAAAACATACGCGTCCTGCACGTCGACATTGGTGATCCGTTGGTGCAATGACGTGCTGTCCAGGCATCGTTTAAACGTTTCGACCTCCGGCAGCTCTGGCATGGCGCTTACGTTTGCACTTAGTTCAGACGATGTCCCGCGAGCAGCTCGATAAGTTTCTGCGACTGTTAAAAGCCTCGCCTTCCGGCGCGGTGTTCAATCCGTGGTGGCAAATCGATGAGGAAAACGACATTGGTCCACACTCCAGAGCGATTCGCAAAAAACATTTAACGCTCTATTTTCGCGAACGGCTCGGCAAGGCGCGGCTGGCGATCGTCGGCGAAGCGCTCGGTTATCGCGGCGGTCATTTTAGCGGAATCCCAATGACTTCGGAGCGCATGCTGCTAGGAAAGAACGTTGCAGCGGCGCTCTATGAGCGCCGAAATCTCTCTGGGAGGGTTCGTGACGGCGGTCACAGACCGCCGCTACAAATCATTACGGGTATCCAACCCCGCCGCACCAGCAAACCGAGTGTTTGTCCGAACGGTTTTTCGGAACCGACGGCGACAATCGTATGGGGCGCGCTGTTGCGACTCGGTCTAAAGCCAAACGAATTCGTGCTGTGGAATGCGTTCCCGTGGCATTCATTCGATCCTCGCCGCGGACTGTTGAGCAATCGTATGCCTAACAAGTCGGAGCAATTTTACGGTCGCTCTGTGCTGAAGGTTTTCCTCGAATTATTTCCCTGCGAGCAAATAGTCGCGCTGGGAAAAATCGCCGGCGCGCAGCTTGAGCAACTTGGTTTCAATGCGCACTGCGTTCGCCATCCAGCGTTCGGCGGTGCCAAGATGTTTCGCCAGCAAATCGCCACCATGGAAGCCCGATCCAACTACAGAACGTGCTTTTCGGTTTTTACTAATCGCAAAAGTTGAGGTTTAATCGCGGCGACACAAGGTTGCCTCCCGGAGCGCGTTACCAATTCACAAGTCCCGAAGTGAAACATTCCGAGTATGTTCCTGCCAAAAAGCTGCAGTATTCCGAATTCGTCTCCCATGCCAGGCTCGCAGTTTCATTGGAGTGCGACGCATACTCCAGGTGCCGCTCGGATTGCAATAACCTTTCGACGGTGTCAGCTCAGCGAACGGAGAACGCCTACGACTTAGGTGGCTCGCTCTTTTTGATTAATGGCGTGAAGATGTCGATCGGGATGGGAAGAAACGTCGTTGTATTGCGCTCGCTGGAAATTTCGCGCATGGTTTGCAGGAAACGCAGTTGCAGTGCGATCGGCTCCTTGCTCATCATCGCGGCTGCCTGCACCATCTTTTCGGCCGCCTGAAATTCGCCTTCGGCGTTGACGATCTTGGCGCGCCGCTCACGCTCGGCTTCGGCCTGCTTGGCCATGGCGCGTTTCATCGTGTCGGGCAGCGCCACATCCTTTACCTCGACCGCCGTGACTTTTACGCCCCACGGCTCGGTTTGTTTGTCGATGATCTCCTGCAACTTCAGATTGATCGACTCGCGCTGGGAAAGCAAATCATCCAGCGGCGCCTGCCCGATTACGCTGCGCAACGTGGTTTGGGCGATAAGCGACGTCGCTTTGAGAAAGTTTTCGACTTTCACTACCGCCGCCTGCGGATCGACCACCCGGAAATAAACCACCGCATCCACGCTCACCGGCACGTTATCGCGCGTCATCATTTCCTGGCGCTCGACGTTGATGGTCACCACGCGCAAATCCATTCGCACCATGCGATCGACGATTGGGATAAGGAAAATCACCCCCGGACCCTTCGCGGTAAGTAATTTCCCGAGGCGAAAAATAACGCCACGCTCGTATTCGCGCAGGATCCGGACCGCCTGCGGCAGGATAATTACGGCGAGAATGATGATGGGCACGGCCCAAGTGAGCAATCGCGGAAACATTTCAATTAGTTCCATAGCTGTCTCCTTTTCGAAATCAGTCTGAACCGAAATCACGTGCTATTCCAGAACGATAATCGACGTTTAATTCAATAGTTCGTACCAATTATTTCGCCGACGCGGTTCGTACCCTGCATCGCGGATGAGTGATTCGATTTGGGCGGCATCAAGCCGAAAGGTTGTCCCGGCGCTGCTGACAACATTTTCTTCCATCATAACCGAGCCGAAGTCGTTTGCGCCGTATCTCAGCGCGATCTGGCCGATGTCCGGGCCTTGCGTTACCCAGGAGCTTTGGATGTTGTCGATGTTGTCCAGAAAGATCCGTGCGAGCGCCTGCATTCGCAGATATTCGGAGACGCCGGTGGGGCGCTTCACTTTTAGGACCGTGTGCTGCGGCTGAAACGTCCAGCAGATAAATGCGGTGAATCCGGCGCTGCGATCCTGTTGATCGCGGATCCGCTGCAAATGTTCGACGCGCTCTTCAATCGTCTCGACATGGCCAAACATCATCGTAGCGCTCGATTTCAATCCGAGCTCGTGCGCCACCTGCATCACCTCCAGCCATTCGTCGCTGTTGATTTTTAAAGGCGAAATCCTCTTCCGTACCCGGTCCACGAGGATTTCGCCGCCCCCGCCCGGGATTGAGCCGAGGCCGGCGCTTTTGAATTCCGAAATCACATCTCGCAGCGGCATCTGGAATGTCTCCGCGAAATGCTGAAACTCCGGCGGACTGAATCCGTGAATATTGATGTGTGGATATTTTTCGCGGATGTGCTGCAAAAGATCGATGTACCATTGGAACGACAACTTTGGATGATGCCCGCCCTGCATCAGGATTTGCACCCCGCCTGCGGCGGTAAGTTCATCCAGCTTTTGATCAAGCTGCTCGAAACTCAGCACGTAATGATCTTCATCGCGTTCGGTTCGATAAAACGCGCAGAATTTACAGTAAACATTGCAGACGTTCGTGTAATTGATGTTGCGGTCGACGATGTAGGTCACGATCTCGCGGCCGCGGCCTTCGTAACTTTTCGCTTTTGCCAAATCACGCCGCGCATTCGCAAGGGCGGCCAATTCTTCCAGCGGCCAGCGATACAATTCCAGCGCGTCATCTGCCGAAATCCGCGCGTCCGCGAGGATTTTGTCCGTCAGCGCATCTCGATTTAGCGAAACCATTGCGAGCTAATCTTAGACGCTGCTCGTCAATTTGGCACGTACCAACTAGGCATTTGTGTCAAACGCCGGTGATCGGCGTCTCACGGAGATGCCGCACAATTCGCGCAACGCGTCGCGCCGATCGGGCAATCGCCACGCCTTGTTTTTTCTCGCTGCGCTTACACCATGGTGATATGGCGGAGCGGATCGCGATCGTTGGAGCGGGCGTCTCAGGACTCACATGCGGTGTGATTTTCGCCGAGCGCGGATATCGCACAACGATTTTGGCGAAAGAGACGGGACGGCAAACAACGTCCGGTGCAGCCGCGGCGGTTTGGTTTCCGTACGACGCCGAACCAGCTGAGAAAGTGATCCCATGGGCCCTGCGAACGTTCGATGTGCTTGCCGATCTCGCTCGCGTTCCCGGAACCGGGGTTTCCATGACCGAGACGCGGCAATTCTTGCGCGCCGGTGAAATTCAAATTCCAGATTGGGCGATCCCACTCGGCGCTTCTGTCATCCCGAGCGAAGGAGAGGGATCTCTGGAATCATTTAAAAGCGGTTTCTCGCTGCGCGTCCCGCTAACGGACACCATGATTTATCTCGACTATCTGGCCGCGCGTTTTCTCAAGGCTGGCGGCAAAATCCACGCAAATGTCCGGTTCGAAAACCTGGAAGAGGTCGATCCAGAATTCGACCTCGTAGTCGATTGCGCAGGCATCGGCGCGCGCGAACTTGCGCGCGATGCCGATCTCGAGCCGCACCGCGGTCAGGTCGCAATCGTGCCGAAAATCGATGGTCTTTCCTGCGCAATTGTGTGCGATGACGCACCGCTCATGTATGCGATCCCGCGCACGAATGATTGCGTTTTCGGCGGAACGAATGAAGTCAGTGACAATCTCGCGCCTGATCCCGCGACGACACAGCAAATTGTCGCGGAATGCAGCCGGGTGCTGAAGATTGAGAAACCGCCTGTTCTCGCTGCGCGAGTCGGTTTGCGCCCCTTCCGAAAATCGGGTGTGCGCGTTGAGCGTGATCGACTGCGCGACGGCCGCACCGTCATTCACAACTACGGCCACGGTGGCGCCGGGTTCACCCTGTCCTGGGGCTGCGCGCGAGAAGTTCTCGACATCGCCACGTTCTAGCGGCGCTCGTGCCGAGCGTTTGGCAGGCCGAGCACAATTCGGATCCGCTAACAGTAGCAGGGTAAGTCGCACGAATACAAAACCGCAACGCTTGCTTTAGACCAAATGTGCATTGGCCTACCGAAAATTAGGCAAAATTTTCCGCTTAATCTGCCTCAATTACGTCAGCGCGATGCACTGAAATGAGCTGACGACGTCGTCCGGGCCTTTTTCGGCAAAAAAACTTTCGTAATAGCCGGGGCCGAGGTCCCAGTACGGGCCCTTGTAATAATCGTCGCGATAAAATCGCCAGATGCCGCTCACCACGATCACGCAGCTCATCCGGTCGTTCCAGTAATCGCCGACATAATGGAAACTCAGGTTGCTGCGGGCGTAGGAACCTTTAAAGCCGATGTGATCGTAAAGAATCAGCTCAGGCAGCCGGGTGATTTCCTTGGTCGGTTCAACTTCGACCTTGCCGAGCGCAGAAGCGCGATAGCTCAACGGGCCGAGGCTCCATTTCATGTCGATGACGCACCCGTTATCGGGTGACAATTCAATTTTAGATAATCGTGGCATAAGCGTGCAGGGCGATGGTTTTCAGTAATTTGATCAGATGAAATCTGCTCTGTCGAGCAAAGAGATTTTGCCAGACTTCACAAGATTGCCAACCGCAGCATCGGTTGAAAGACCGAATGCCATCTGCACGACGAAGAAAGGGGCGCGGCAGCGCCGCAGTCCAAAACGTGTCTGCATCTTCGAGGCACATTCCGCGCTCGGCGTTTTGGAGTGCGGCAGCGCTCTGGAGGTTCTATCAGGGCTCTTGGGTTTTTGCCCAACCGATGACACCACACGCGATGCGCGCGCCTGAGTCGCCGGACGGTTGCGTCTTCAGATCGTCGGGCTTTGCGTGCACCACGACCGAGCGGCCGATCGCCGACTTTGCGTCATCCCTGAGGGAAATCTGATGGTCGATGTAATCCAATTTCGCGTTGCCGGAAGCGTCTGCTTCCACATTTCCCATGTCGCCCTCGTGTCGCGCGGCTGCGTCCGGCCCGGCATGCGGTTGGTTGGTGGGATTGAAATGCGGGCCTGCGGAACTGGCATCGGCTACGCTGCAATCGCCAAATTCATGCACGTGAAAGCCGTGCTTACCGGGCGTCAGTTCCGTGATGTCTGCGTGGACCTGCACGCCATCGGCGACTGCTGTGAATGTAACGGTGCCGGCGACTTTATTGGCTGCGGTGGGGTGAAGTACCGCAATCGCTTTCGCTGATGTTGAGGATTTCGCCGCCGGTGTTTGCGCCAGCGCGATTAAACCTGCTAACGACAAAAAGATCAGGCCGATTAACGAAGCTCGAAACGTGTTCATGGTTCTTATCTGTATTTCGCAACCCCGGGTTAGTCCAGCCGCATCAAAGCCGGGTTCTCGCGAAACTTCGCATGTAGGCAGTGCTTTTGCTCGCCCAGCCTCAGAATCATAGCTCGCGCCGAAATTCTTCTGGTCTTGATCCCAGCACCCAGTACAAAGGTTTTCACTGTGCACTCTGCCAGGTGAAAGAAGTTGTTCATGCAAACGTCAGATGCTAATCGGACCGCAAACGAAAATATCGCCGGAACGTCGGCGGATTTGGCAGCCGATCCCAAAACCGGTTTAGCTGACGCTGAGGTCCAGGCGCGTTTGAAGAAGTGCGGGCCAAACGCGCTCGTTGAAAAACAGAAAAGCGCGTTTGCCGCGTTGCTGGCCTATTTTTGGGGGCCGATCCCGTGGATGATCGAGGCGGCAGCATTGATGGCCTTTGTCGTGGGCGACTGGGGTGATTTCGCGATCATCACTTCGCTGCTGTTGTTCAATGCGGTGCTGGGGTTCTGGGAGGAACATGAAGCTTCCAATGCGCTTGACGCGTTGAAGAGTTCGCTGGCGCTAAAGGCGCGCGCACTCCGCGACGGAAAATGGCAGGAGATCGATGCGCGTACACTGGTGCCCGGCGATATTGTACGGCTGTATCTCGGTGACGTTGTTCCCGCGGATTGCAAGCTAATCAAGGGCGATTACATCAGCATCGATCAATCTGCGCTCACGGGGGAATCGCTGCCGGTCAGCAAGAAATCGGGCGAAGAAGCGTACTCGGGCTCGGTCGTGAAACAGGGGGAAATGACCGCGGTAGTTACTGCCACTGGCGCGAACACGTTTTTCGGACGCACGGCGAAGCTGGTCGCAAGCGCCGGCAGTGTTTCGCATTTCCAGCGAGCAGTGATGAGGATCGGCAACTTTCTGATCATCCTAGCGCTGGTGCTGGTGGTGATTCTGGTCGCTGCTCGTCTCTTCGACATGCGCGGCCATTACGATCGCGTTGTTTTGTTACGACTGGCCGAAATCGTTCTGATTCTTCTAGTGGCTTCCGTGCCTGTAGCGATGCCTGCAGTTTTATCGGTGACCATGGCCCTCGGCGCGCGAATGCTCGCAAAAAGCAAGGCAATCGTCTCGCGATTGGAATCGATCGAGGAACTGGCGGGGGTCGATGTGCTCTGTTCCGATAAGACCGGCACATTGACTGAGAACAAGCTGACCCTGGGCGAAGCACAACCCTGGCCAGGGACCAGTCCGGATACATTGATTTTGATGGCGTCGCTGGCTTCGCGCGCAGCCGATAACGATCCGATCGATCTGGCCATATTGGCTGGACTTAAAGACCGTTCGCTTCTCAAGAGTTACCAGCAGGAAGCGTATGTTCCCTTCGATCCGGTGCGCAAACGCACGGAAGCAACAATCAAGGATGGATCGGGGCAAGTCTTTCGCGTTAGCAAAGGCGCGCCACAAGTAATTCTGGTGTTGACGAAGCTTTCCGGCGCCGATTTGGAAAAAGCGCAGCAGACAGTGGACAGTCTCGCCGGCCGCGGTTACCGCACCATCGGTGTCGCTATCGCCCGCGGCGATGACGATTGGAGTTTCCTGGGAATTCTGCCGCTGCTGGATCCGCCGCGACCAGACTCAAAGAGCACCATCGCACGGGCTCGCGCTTACGGGGTGAAAGTAAAAATGGTTACCGGCGACAATGTGGCTATCGCCCGGCAAATTGCAGCGGAACTGGACATGGGCACAAACATCCAGCCGGCAACGGAACTTTTCCCCGGCGACGTAACGAAAGGGCAAATCCCCTTGAATGCTGCGGAAAAGATCGACGCAGCGGATGGTTTTGCCCAGGTTTTTCCCGAACACAAATACGCCATTGTAAAAATATTGCAGCAGAACGGACACATTGTCGGCATGACGGGCGACGGTGTTAACGACGCACCGGCGCTTAAACAGGCCGACGTGGGGATTGCCGTCTCCGGCGCGACGGAAGCCGCGCGGGCAGCGGCGGCGGTGGTGCTGACCGCACCTGGCTTATCAGTGATCATCGAGGGGATTGCCGAGGCCAGGCGGATCTTTGAGCGGATGACGAGTTACGTGTTGTATCGAATCGCCATGACTATCGCCATCATGGTGTTTGTCGTGCTGGCCTCGATCTATTACCACTTCTTTCCGCTCACTGCGATCATGCTGATTGCGCTCGCGCTTCTGGACGACGTGCCGATCATGACCATCGCGTTCGACAACGCTACCGTACCGACCCAGCCGGTGAAATGGGAATTGGACAAAGTGTTGGTGATTTCATCAGTGCTGGGATTGCTCGGCGTCATTCAAAGCTTCGGTCTGCTTTACCTCGGTGATACGGTTCGTCACCTGGATCATCCACAGCTGCAAACAATGATGTTTCTACAACTCGTGGCAGGCGGTCATCTGATGTTATTTGTGACGCGGACAAGGGGCACTTTTTGGAAACCGCCGTATCCGAGCTCAAGGCTTTTCGTCGCTATCGTCGCCACTCAAATCGCAGCGGTATTCATGTGCAGCCAGGGTTGGCTGGTACCGTCTCTCTCGTGGGGAATTATCGGCTTTGTCTGGGCGTATAACCTGGTGTGGATGATAGTGCAGGATCTGGTAAAGCTTGGACTTTATGGAATTCTCGATCCTGACCGTTCATGGAGGAGATCTTTCTTCCAGCCGCTGCGCGTTCGTCCAGAGGCAGCGCGGTAAACCTGCTGGAAAGGAGTAACGATGTCGAATTACCTGAAGAAATTGATAGTGGAGCCAGGTTCCAAGGTTCGGCTGAAAGAGTTCGACCCGAATTATCACGGGAAGCACGAATCACACAAATCAGCTTTGCCGGAGATTCAGAAGAATCTGCAGAAAATAGAGCAAAAGCAGTATCTGATGTACGCAGAGAATAAACATTCTCTTCTTATCGTTTTACAGGGACTCGACGCGGCGGGCAAAGATGGCGTGGTTCGCCACGTTTTGACCGGGATGAATCCCTCTGGTTGTGTTGCATCCAATTTCAAGCAACCCACAGCGAAGGAGCTTGCGCATGATTTTCTCTGGCGCGTGCATCCGCATGCACCAGCCAAGGGTTCAGTCGCAATCTTCAACCGCTCTCACTATGAAGATGTGCTGGTGGTAAGAGTCCACGGCCTGGTGCCGGAAAAAGTCTGGTCGAAACGCTACGACGAGATAAACGATTTCGAGAAACTAATCGCTGCCCAGAACAACACCACGATCCTCAAATTCTTTCTCCACATTTCCAAGCAAGAACAGCTCGCCCGGTTCGCGAAGCGACTCGACGATCCGGCGCGCCATTGGAAGATCAGCGAATCCGATTACAAGGAGCGCGAATATTGGAATGATTACACCGAAGCGTTCGAAGATGTGCTCACTAGGACGAGTACCGAACACGCGCCATGGTTCGTGATTCCTTCAAATCACAAATGGTTTCGCGATTTGGCTGTGTCGCAAATCATTGCGCGGTCGATGGAAGAAATGAAGATGCAAATGCCAAAGCCAACGGCGGATCTGGAGAAGATTCGCCGGGAGTATCATCAGGCAGAGGACAAGGGCAAATCGGGCCGAAGCAAGTGACATTAGGCGATTCGTTGCAGTCACGGAGCGCTGCGCCTCAATAAAGAACAGTGAATGAGCTCTCGCCATTGCAACGTCTGACGTTGCTTCTGGATGACTCGCCCTTGAAAGGCGTCCAACGCTGGCTTTGGGTACTCTCGACCGGTGGCACGTTGCTCGACGGATTTGCTCTTTTTGCCCTCGGCGTCGCGATACCGCTTATTATCCCTGAGTTCCATATCACGCCCGAGACGGTGGGTCTGATCGGCTCGGCCTTGGTGCTTGGTGCTGTTTTTGGGGCGGGAATCGGGGGCCGATTGGCCGATCGTCTGGGCCGAAGGCGATTGATGCTTGCCGACATGGTCATCATTGCCGCAGGCGCCGCCGGCAGCGCACTCGCAAATGGACCAGCAATGCTTTTTATCAGTCAACTCCTTGTTGGTGTTGGAGTCGGCATCGATTTTCCAGTGAGCAGTAGCTACATCTCGGAAGTTTCACCCAAACGCGATCGTGCCCGAATGATGGTGGCCACCATTGCGTGCCAATCAATCGGCATGCTGCTGGCGGCAGCAATTACGTTGCTTTTACTGAAAAAGGGAAGCGCGCAGAGTTGGCGGCTTTTTCTCGCGACGGAAGGCGTGATTGCTTTGCTGTTTTTTGTTTTACGTCTCTCGGCGCCCGACAGTCCGCACTGGTTGATGGCTCGCGGTAAATTCGCAGAGGCGGCGCGCGCTTTTATCCGCATTATCCCCGAGCAGAAAGAGGAAATATTCCAACTTACAGCCGACCACAAGAAGCTTGCAGCTTCGATTCCGAAAATAAACGCCGGAATCGCGATCTTGTTTTCGCCCGGCTACCGGGGGCGCACAGCGCTGGTGGCAATACCGTGGTTTCTGATGGACATCGCCACCTACGGAGTCGGACTTTTTACTCCGGTTATTTTGGGATCCATTGAAATTTCAGGTGGAGCATCTGGCCTCGTCAGACACGACCTTGCTGCCGCAAAGGGAACGGGCGTAATCGATTTGTTTCTGCTATTCGGGTTCCTGCTTGGAATATGGATGGTTCCACGGTTCGGGCGGATCCGTATGCAGATCACAGGCTTCGCTGGCATGACTGTGGGCATGTTGCTGTTGCTGGCGGCTGTTGGCGTCTCGAATCCGAGTTTGCACATTCCGCTGGTGTTTGCCGGATTCATCCTCTTCAACCTGCTGATGAACGCCGGTCCTAACTCGACCACATTTACGCTCGCGCCAATTGTGTTTCCGACGCAGTTGCGCGCAACAGCCGCCGGATTCGCGGCCGGCGTCGCCAAGCTTGGGGCAACCTTCGGCGTTTTTCTCCTGCCAGTCGTGAAAGGGAAATTCGGTGTTCCAAGCGTTCTCGGAATTGTGTCCGCGGTCAGTCTCCTCGGCCTGGTCGTTACGTTAATCCTTGGACACGAGGATAAGGAGTAGTCCCTCCGCGGAACAGTAGAGATAGCGCCGGAAAGTGATACTCTTTCCAGCGGAGGCGATTATGGGAGCACCGAAACGACTGATCGATTGTTTAAATGAAAACAAAGTGGAGTACGAGATCCTGCACCACGCTGAGGCGGTAACGGCGCAACGGATCGCTCAGGCCGAGCACATCAAGGGGCGGCATCAGGCAAAAGTAGTCATGATAAAATCCGGAGATCAACATTTCATGATGGTGTTGCCGGCAGATCACCGGATCGATTTGGACAAGGTCGAGAAAGTAATCGGCCAAGCTGTCTCGCTTGATAAGGAAGAAGACTTCAAGTCACTCTTTCCCGGATCAATGACTGGGGCGATGCCGCCGTTTGGGAATCTTTATGGCCTAACGACCTATGTGGATAAACATCTGGCGGAACAGGATTACATCGTGTTCGAGGCCGGCACGCACACCGACGCGATCATAATGAGTTATCGCGATTACGAGAGGATCGTGCAGCCAAAGGTAGAAGATCTTGCCATCAAGCTTCAGCCGATGAAAGGAGCTTGAGGTTACAAAATGGCGCCGCAGCCATTTCAATCGCGCCGATGAAGATTGTGTTCGCCATCGTGGTCCTTTGGTTCGGGTGCGCAACAGCGCCGATAACTTTCGCCGCTGAGAAAGTGGGCCTGATCAAGATCGACGGAGCTATCGGGCCTGCCACAGCCAGCTACATTTCCCGAAGCATCGAAGAAGTCCGGAAGCAAAATGCGCAATGCCTCATTGTCCAACTAAACACGCCGGGTGGCCTCCTCGATTCGACGCAAAAAATTGTGCAAAGCTTCCTAGGCTCTCCAGTCCCTGTCGTCGTTTACGTTGCTCCGACCGGCGCGACGGCGACCAGCGCCGGCTGTTTCATTACGCTTGCGGCCAATGTCGCGGCAATGGCGCCCGCTACTACCGTCGGCGCGGCCCACCCGGTCTCGATCGGCGGTTTTCCCAGTGGCGGCGAAGAAAAGCCGGATGAGACCATGAAACAGAAACTCGAGAATTTTTCTGTCAGTTACATCGAGATGATTGCCAGCAAGCGCCAGCGTAATATTGAATGGGCCAAGTCAGCCGTAAAAGAGAGCGCGTCGATCACCGCGGAGAAAGCGTTGCAATTAAGGGTGATCGATTTGATCGCGACTGACATGCCCGATCTGTTACAAAAATTGAACGGTCGTGTCGTGGACGGCAAACCGCTGAAAACTACTGGCGCGGAGGTGAGCGAAATCCGGATGTCGCCCGCTGAACGCGTTTTTCAAAAACTGTGGCGACCTGAGGTGATGTTCATCTTGATGCTCATAGCGATTTACGGAATCATTGGCGAACTGAGTTCCCCCGGTGCGATTCTTCCCGGCGTTGTAGGGGCGATCGCGTTGATTCTCGCGCTTTATCTGGCGGCGGTTCTGCCGGTCAACGTGGCTGGACTTGTCCTGATCGCGCTCGCTTTTGTGCTTTTCATTTTTGATGTTTACACGCCGACGCATGGCGTGCTCACCGTCGGAGGAATCGCGGCGTTCCTAATCGGTTCGCTCATGCTCTTTAATCGCGCCGATCCACTCTTTCGCTTGTCGTTGGGTTTCATTATTCCCGCCACGCTTGTCACCGCCGCGTTTTTTGTTTTTGTCATCGGAAAAGGCCTGCGCGCGCAGTTGTTGCCAGTGAAGGTAGGAAAGGAAACGCTCATTGGAAGAACGGTAACAGCGTTGACTCCAATCGATTCGCGCAATGGCAGGATATTCGTTGAGGGCGAATACTGGAACGCCATCAGCGATGCTCCGATTGAAAAAGGCGAAGAAGCCGAGGTGGCAGCAGTTCAGGGATTAACGATTAAATTAAAGAGGAAGCCTCATTGACAAAAACGAAGACAGCGGTGGAATGCTCGGTGTTTCATTTTTCCCTTTCGCAGGAAGAGAGAGATGCGCATGCAGCGCATCTCATCTGCCGCAGCCAAATGCATTGCGGAACAGTTGCAGCGCCTGACCTCGTGGAAAAATCTCGCCTTGACGATTGCCATCTTATTTCCGATATAGCCGCCTGTCCTGCGTGGGTTCGTTTTGCGTGGGGCTGCGCTTCTTGACCTATGGAACGTTTTTGTGGATGGATGCGCCCCCTGCCGTTTGCGTTTTGGATAGCCTCCGTATGCGCACTCTTTGGCGCTGTACTTGCCCGGGCACAAGCTCCTCAAGCGCCCACGGGACCCCCCATCATTCGTTCCCTGGAGGTTCAGTACACGGGGCCTGCAACGATAAGCAAGGAGCGGATTCTGGCGCAGATGCGCACAAAGGTCGGCGAGCCATATTCGAACGAGATCTGTACAGGAGGACATCAAGGCGCTTTACAAGACCGGTTACGTTCGAAACGTTCGCATCTTTGCTCAGCCTGAAGGCGACGGCGTGAAGGTCATCGTCGCTGTGCAGACGCGTGCGATCATCCGCGAGATCGAAATCACAGGCGCTGAACATGTCAGCCCGAAAAGGCTGCGAAAGGAAATCAAAGTGAGGCTCAACCAGGCCGTTGACGAACAGCAACTGGAAGACGCGCGCCAGAAAATCATAGACACCTACCAGGGTAAGGGATTTACCGACGTCAGCGTTCAATTCCGAATTGATCCGCTAGATGAGAAACGTGGCACGGCGCGCGTCGTGTTCACAGTGAACGAAGGCGCCAAAGGAGCGGTGAGCCAGATACGCTTCGAGGGAAATGAGCACGTCAGCCAACGGGTACTGCGCAAACAGATGAAAACTAAAGGCAGAACATTCATTTATTTCGTGGATAAAACGGGCCGCCTTGATGAAGTCCAGTTGGAACAGGACCTCGACAAAATCCGCGAGTACTATCAAGACCACGGGTTTATCGACGTCGAAGTAAAAGACGTACGCAAGGAACGCACTGCGAAAGGCCCGATGATCATCACGATCGTGATCGCGGAAGGCCCACAGTATCACGTACGCAAGCTGACCATCTCGGGCTATCAAGCGACCAACGAACAGAAAATTCGCATCCTCTTAAAAATGAAAGAGGGCAGCGTCTATTCGCCTAAGCAACTCCGGGATGATGCCAAGGCTGTGGCCGACGCATACGGCAGCGGCGGATACGTCGACTTGGTAATTACACCTGAAGGCACCCCGGCCGGCCCGGCACTGATCGACGTGCATTACAACATCGAGGAGGGCACGCGCTCCTTTGTGAACCGGGTGAATATTTCGGGCAACACGCGCACCAAGGACAAGGTGATCCGGCGCGAAGTGCTCGTCGCTCCAGGAGACGTTTTTAATACTGTTCGCGTCGACACAACCAAGAAGCGTTTAGAGAACCTGGGTTACTTCGCAAAGGTCGAGACGTATCCCGAAGAGACAGACATACCCGGCCGCAAGGATCTGACCATTCTCGTGCAGGAAAAACGCACCGGTTCACTCAGTTTCGGAGGCGGCTTCAGCACGGTCGATAAACTGGTAGGATTTGCGGAACTCACGCAAGGCAATTTCGATCTGTTCAACTGGCCCTCCTTTACGGGTGGTGGCCAAAAGTTCCGTCTACGTCTCCAGTACGGCACGCAGCGAAAAGATTTCATACTTACGATTACGGAACCTTATTTTCTCGATCGGCGCCTTTCCCTCAGCGGTCAGGCCTTTTTCACCGAGTCGAATTATTTGAGCGCCGACTACGACCAGCGGAACTACGGGTTCCTGTTCGAACTCCGCAAGCCAATCAACGCTTACATGTACGGTACGCTGGGATACACACTGCAGAATATTGAGATTTTTAATGTCGCGGCCTCCTCGCCTGAGTTTATTCTGTCACAAGCCGGCACGTTTACCGAAAGCAAACTGCTTAGCAGCCTGGTGTTTGATTCGCGCGACAATCCTTTGCTCTCGCACCGCGGACAACGCATTACGTTTTCGCCTTCTATTGCCGGTGGTTTTCTTGGAGGCGACACCCAGATTTATGCGTGGGACCTGGAAGGGTCTCAGTATTTTCACCTGCCAAAGGACACTATCCTGCTGCTTAACGGCGAAATTGCGACGGTGAGTCAATGGGGAACCGGGAGCGAGGTGCCGATTTTCGAGCGGCTCTTTCTCGGCGGCTCGAACAACCTCCGCGGCTTTCCGTTTCGCGAAGTCGGCCCACAGCAGAACGGCGAACCGGTCGGTGGCCAATCAATGGCGCGGGCGACGCTTGAATGGACTTTCCCGATTATAGAAAAAGCGCGGGGCGCAGTGTTTTACGACACCGGTTTCGTCAATGCCAGCGCGTGGTCTTTCGGCTTCAATCATATGGCTTCCGACGTCGGAGTCGGACTCCGGCTTGATTTGCCAATCGGTCCACTACGCCTCGATTATGGATACCCGATAATGCGCGACGGGTATAACGGAGGCGGCCATTTCAATTTCAATGTCGGTTATCAATTTTGAACGAATATATGTGGTTGCAGTCTAACGCGATTCCGGCAACCGTATCCTCTGTTTTTATGAAAAAGTCTCTGTCCATACTCGCTTTGCTGACGTTGGTCGCTCCCATTGCGGTCTTCGCACAGGGCACAGTCAAAATTGGAACGGTTGATATGCAACGGGCGTTTAAGGATTATAACAAAACCAAGGAAGCGGAGGTAAAAATCAACGACGCCAAGAACGCCGCTAAAAAGGAATACGATGACCGGGCGGAGGCTTACAAAAAGGCTCTCGACGAAATCAATAATCTTAACAAGCAGCTTGAGTCTCCGGCCTTGAGCGCCGACAAGAAAACGGGCATGGCCAAGGAGCGCGATGATAAAATCGCCAACATCAAAAGCATGGAACGAGAGATCAGTGATTTCCGCCAGACCCGGGAACGGCAGTTGCAGGAGCAGTTGATGCGAATGCGAGAGGGAATCGTCAAGGAGATTACCGATGTTGTCATGGAGAAGGTCAAAGCCAAGAGCCTTGATTTTGTTCTCGATAAATCAGGCGTCAGCATAAATGGCGTCCCTCTCGTGCTGTATGCGCCGGACAACGTTGATTTCACGGCCGAGATCATCGAAACGCTGAACAAACCCGGTCGCGCTACCGCTTCTGCAGCTTCGAGTAAAAAGACTGGGGCAAGCGCTTCGGTTTCCCCGGCAGCAAGAGCGGCGAAGCCCTGAGGTTCGGCCCGAACTTTCAAAAATACACGCGGGCTCAACTCGCGTGTATTTTTGCGTACACGCGAAATGAAACACTCGCATACCGATTTGTGAGCCGCGTGTGAAAGCGCGAAGAATGCCTGTTCCAACCAGATTTCGAATAACCCAATGCGCGCTCGCGATCCTGCTCGCCTTTTGCACTGGATCGCTCTCGGCGAATTGGCAGGCGACGCTCAGCAAAGAACCGGCCGGGAATTTTCCGGAGCTGCGCCCTTTGCGTGTCTCTTATCGCTTCGGGTGGTCCGGGCTTACCGCAGCCATCGGTGAGGTTCATTTTATTAAGCCGACGAACGACAGGTTCCAGCTTGATGGAACGGGGCGAACCATCGGCCTGGTTCGAGCATTATGGAAAATGGATGTGAACTATCGCGCGGTGGCAAATGCCGAGACGCTGAACCCGATCGAAACCCAACAAACGGAGGATTATCGATCAAAGCGAATCGTTACCCATCTGACCTTTACCAACACCGGAGTGACTCGAGCACGAACAGAAAGTCAAGGCGGCGCTGCCGAGACAAAGACAAAGCAGTTTGTCTTCCCTAACCTGTTCGATCTGCATTCGGCGGCGCTTTACTTGCGCAGTCAGCCGCTTAAACAAGGGAGCGTTTATCGCCTGGCAGTTTATCCGGCGACCAATGCTTATCTCGCCACTGTCACCGTACTGGGGCGGGAAAAAGTCTCAGTGCGCGCCGGCAGTTACAACGCGATCAAGCTCGATTTGCACCTGAAACGGATCGGCAAGAATCTGGAATTGGAACCGCATCGGAAGTTTCGTCGCGCCACCGTCTGGGTGTCCGACGACGCCGAGCGGATCATACTTCGCATCGAGGCGCAGGTGTTCGTGGGCACAGTTTTTACCGAACTGCAATCCGTGCGTTTCAATGCTCCAAAACAGTAGCTCATGGCGCAGACATTCCAGTGCGCGACACGATCAGTCCAATGGCCTTTGATGGGGGTGAGTGAATTTCGCAAGCGCGATTGCCTGCGTCACAGCCTAGTCAGGAACCCATTGACCACGCACCGGTGGCCCAGGCGGAGGCCGCATATGCCGCCGGTACGGATTGTAAAACGGTTGGCGAGGTCCGGGCAACAAGCGCAGCGCCGCGAGCGTTTCCAAATCGAGTTGGCCGCTTACCGAAAGTCTCGTTCGCGCTTGATACGCGCGCAGGGAAAGTTGCATTGCTGGTCCGTAGATTCCGTCAATCTGTTGCCGATATAATCCATATCGCGCGAGCGCTATTTGCGCGGAGACGACTACATTGCGTTGCACCGCGGGAGGAGCGGTCTCAAATGGGGTGCCGGCAAAAACTACTCCCGGCGCGGTCGCCGGATTGGTCGGCATTGATGGATAAAGCTGTTGGTCTTGCGGGGCGCTGCCAAAATTTTGAACCGGTGGTGCGGGAGTTCCGCCTTCAGCTTCGCCGGGCGGCGACTCGCTCGGTCTGGCAGCCGTGCCAGGAGTGGGGGACCCAGATTCGATCGTTTGTCGGCCAGAGGCGGAAGACTTAACTCTGATCGATTGCAGCGTTTCGTCGTTGAGCTCACCCGTGACCTGAAGCCCATTGCGAATTTGATACCGGCGGATGGCTGCTGTCAGAGTCGCATTCATTTCGCCGCTGATTTCGCCGTAGTAGAACCCCTGGTCCTTCAAGGCCTGCTGCACGCTTTCAATCACTTGGTCTGCCCGCACCAGTACAACGGATCCAATGAAGATCAGGGCGGCGACTTTGATTTTCATTTCGGTGTCATTCGACGGCCAGGCTCTGCCGGCTATTCAGCGCCCTTCCGGTCTGTAGCCGCCAATTCTGATTTTCGCTGACTCACGGTTTCGCGATACTGCAAAATCCCGTTGACCACAGCTCCCGCAAGTTGGTTGCGATAATCTTCGCTCCCCAGCTTGGAGACATCGTCCTTGTTGGTAAGAAATCCCCCTTCAATCAACACCGCGGGAGAAGTCACGTTTGCGATCACAAAGAATTGTTTGGCTTGCGTGCCGCGGTCGGCGGAGCGGGTCCGCGATACCAATGCTTGCTGAATGAAACCGGCGAGACTTTGGCTTTCCGGCATCGGCGATTCCGATGGCGGCCGCGACAAAAACGGCAGCCAGGAAGAGAGAACAGAGCCAACAGCGATCTGGTGCGCGGCGTAGTAGGTTTCGACGCCGCTCGCAACCGGTTTGTTGCCTTCGTTGAAATGAATGCTGACAAAGATGCTGTCTCTGACGCGATTCCCGAACGCCGCGCGGTCCGCCAGTGAGACATAGGTGTCGCCGAGGCGGGTCATCAGTGTGTCGACCCCTGCCGAGTTCAGCAGGCGATCGACGCGGCAAGCCACGTCCAGCGTCAGATCCTTTTCCATGACGCCGCCACACATTGCGCCGGAGTCTTGACCACCGTGTCCTGGATCAAGAACGACTACTGTGAATGGTTTGGACGTCCCTGGCCGAGTCGCCTTCGATTCTCCTTTGATGATAGGTCGCTTCTCTTCATGAAACGAAATCCAGACAAGCGACGCCATGATCAATAATAAGCCCGCGACCGCCAGCACATTCCGGAGGGCTTGTTTCATTTGTGATCTCCGCGATAAGAGTTGTCTTCATAACTTATTCACTAATGAGGGAGCGCAATTCCTTATCTTCCAACGAACGGTAACGAATCGCCGTGCTGCCGCCGCGCTCCAGCACTGCCGCTTCGATTGCGGCTATGGCGAGTTGTTCCCGGCGATGTTGCGTGATGGCGTCGCGCCCAGGCAGTTGTTTTCCGTCACTACCCTGCAACAACATGTGTCCGACGCTCCATGCATCTAGCGCGGACTTCACCGCCGCCTCAAAGCTACTATTCGGTTTATGTTCGGTTTTCAGGAACGCTTCCATCAGTTCGCCGGATTCTCGCGTGCCGCCAAGCACGGCAAAATCCTGCCGCGCTCGCGCATAGGTGGCGCCGTTCGTCGCGATCTCGCCGTCATATTCCACGCGTAAAAGCAGATCGTTCTCCGGACGTATGCCTACCTCGGCAAAAAGCATCCGCGCCAGATATGGCGGACCGTAGACCTGTTCGAATGCATTTTTCATGACAGGACTCAGCGAATAATGCACAAGCCGCCGCAATGAAACATCCGCCCCCGAGCGGGTGAAACCCTCCGTGCTGGCCAGTTCAATCGCCGCCATTCGCAACCGTTCGATGTCGCCGGGATGACCAATCGCCCCCATGGCGATCCGATCGTAGATCTCGAAAAGTTTCTGGCGCGTCTGACCGAGCGTAAGAAACAGAATCCCATCGCGGTATCCGAGCGCCGCGATGGGGCTACCGGAGGCGAGTTGCCCTTCGATGTACTCCCGGCGGTTGGAAATCGCCTCGACCCAACGATACGGCTCTTCAATCATGCAACCATTTGTTTGAACACGGCGGCGATTTTGTTCTCCGGCAGAATGGTGATGCCTTCGTGCGACACAATCTTTATCACGGGATAAATCTTTCCGGTGCGGTCCACGCCCGCCGTCGCCGTATCCGATTCAGCGGCCGTGTCGAGCGCGCGCAGTGCCAATGATATCGCTTCCTCTTGGTTCAATTCGTGGAGTCGTTTCGGACCCCAGTTGTTTTCGTAATAAAGAATGCCGCGTACTGCCGGCGAGCCCGATCCGGTCGCCGCGTAATCCGTGGCTTCAAATTGCGCGCCCATCGCGTCGTAGAAATAGAGGCGCGCTTCCGGCTTTGAATTTCCGTCGTAAGTCGCGAAAATCGGCACTACCACACCGATGCCCTGCATTACGAATCCAAAATTGTCACGCAACAGTTTCGAGAGCGCTCGAACTTTTCCATCGACACTCATTTCCTGCAGTTGAGTTCTCCGAAAATACTGGAGTGAATGTTCGAGCACGCGCGCCATTTCCCAAGCCGTCGCAGGCACACCGGCGATGGCCATAATCGAGTGTCGATCGATCTCCAACACTTTATCCGCGCGATCGTAAACGACGGTGTTGCCAGCCGTCGCCCGACGATCGCCTGCTACCAGAACGCCGCCGGAAAATTTGAATGCCAGAATGGTGGTCGCCTCGGTTGGTTGCCACATTTGTTGTCGGCTCTCCTTTTGCGATACGGCACCGATGGCAGCCGGGCCTAACAGACCTTTGCGTCGCAGTAGCGAAGGAAAGTCGTCCGCTGCACCAGAAAAGTCCTGGTCAAATCCCAACGGTGAACGGTCCATTACTGACCCGTGCGCTGCCGATAGCGCTTCGATTGGTTGGGATCCACCTTGCGCATTTTTTTTAACAGGTCCTTCGTGTCCGGTCGCGAAATGTCCGGCGAACGCGGCCCACCGCCATCGCCTTGTTTGGGGCCCCACGGAGCCGGTTCCAGCGGCTTTTGGATGCGCTCAGGCATAAAAAAACGTACGAGCAAAAGTTGGAAACGCAAGCTGCGCCGTCCGCTGTTGAAGCGTTGAATCGTTACACGGCTACATGGATTCCAGTTGAACGGTTCAATCACTTTAATGGTTCAACGCAGCGAAGCTGCTTGTCAGATAAAATTGCAAGTGGCAAGGTTTTGTTCGGATGAAGGTTTCGGCTATTGTCTGGATGATCAGCTCATTTTCGTTCTGTGCTGCTTCTGCGCAGAGCCCGTCTCCGGATAAGGCGCAATCAAGTGAGGCCGCTCAACTGGAAGCTCTGGAAAAAAAGATCGACCAACAAAACGCTAAAATCGACGCGCTTTCTCAGGAAATCCTGAAATTGGAGCAGCAACTGTCGCATATTCGTCCCGGCGTGATGATCGGAGAAGGTGGATCCGCATCGGCAAACGCTTCTGGTTCCGCCGCTGCTGCGCCGGCCGGATCTACATCGCATTTCGCCAGCGCAGGCAACACGCATACTGTGACGCGCGGGGAGACGCTCACATCAATCGCAAAGATGTACAAAGTGACCGTGGACGAGTTACAACAAGCCAACCACATAGAAGACGGCCGTAAATTGCAGGCAGGACAGACAATCATTATTCCGACACCGTCGCCTGCCGCTTCCGGTTCGCCGTCGCCCTGACTGGCAGTTACAGCTTGGTGAATCAAACGTGGTTTCTCCATAAACATGAAAACGAAAACACCCTCGAACCGGTGCAGTTCGATCAAATCGCGTGCTGGGCGGCAGCACGCCCGGTCGACATCGTAGGTGACCTGTTAGACCCGCAATCGCTCCTCCACCACTTCCGGGACTTCTGAGGTCACACTTTCCCCGCGGGGTTTTATTTCTGGCTGAGGTGAGGACTCCAGCAAACTCTGCCGGCATAGCTGCGCATATCTGCGATCGAGCGCGAGCAATTCCTCGTGTGTGCCGCGTTCGATAATTCGGCCGTGATCGAGGACCAGAATTTGGTCCGCATGTACGATCGTTGAAAGCCGGTGCGCAATCACAATCGATGTGCGATTCGCCATAAGATGTTCCAGCGCCTGTTGAATCAATCGTTCCGTTGCCGTGTCCACGCTGGCAGTTGCTTCATCAAGAATCAAAATAGGCGGGTCCTTCAGGAGGGCCCGTGCAATTGAAAGCCGTTGCTTTTCGCCCACGCTCAACTTTACGCCGCGCTCGCCAACGGCGCTCTGTAGACCCTCAGGCAAACGCTCAATGAACTGCCGCGCATTCGCCGCATCCACGGCGCGCCACAATTCCGCGTCAGTTGCATCGGGTCTGCCGATCAAAAGGTTTTCGCGAATGGATCCATTGAACAGAAAACTTTCCTGCGTCACAACGCCGATCGCTTCGCGCAACGTATGCAGGTCGTACTCGCGAATAGGTTTGCCGTCGATGTAAATCTGACCGGAGCTGAACTCGTAAAAGCGCACTAACAAGTTCACCATGGTCGATTTTCCCGCGCCAGTCGCGCCAACCAAGGCCACGGTCGTGCCCGGCGGTGCATCGAATGAAACGTGCCTGAGCGCAGGCAGTCCTTCCAGATAACTGAACCTGACGTTTTCATAGCGGATATCGCCCAGAATGCGCGCGCTGTAGCCGCGATCGGTAATCGCGGCACCGGAGTCACCTACCCCGGCTGCAAAACCTGGCTCCGGTTCTTCGTCCAGAATGCCAAAGACGCGTTCGCCTGCCGCGCGGCCAGCCTGCACCAGTTGATTGAGCTGATGCAGTCGACTGATCGGATCGTACAGAAAGGCCGTCAGCATGAGAAACGCGACCAGATCGCCGATCTGCATCGTACCTGTCAAAACGGCGTGACTGCCAAATCCCAGCACCAGAACGGCGCCGATTGCTTCAAACATCGACATCGCCGGCGAGTAAATCGCCCATGTCCGCATTACCACCAGGGTGGCATGCCGCAGTTGATCGCTCGCCCGATTGAAACGGGCGTGTTCCTCACGTTCGCGCGCGAAACTTTTGATCTGACGAATTCCAGCAAGATTATCGTGCAACAGCGCATTGATATTCGATGCGGCGCGCCGCTGTAGTCGATAACGTCGATGTGCGGTGAGTGTGTATGCAAGCGCGCCCCCGATGAGCAGTGGAAACGGGACAAGCACAAGCAACGCGAGTTTCGTGTTCCAACAAAACATCACCGTCAGCACGATCACGATTTGCAGGACCGCCACCACGCCTTGCTCGATTCCATCGATCAACACCCGTTCGACTGAGTTCACGTCCTCGATCACACGCGTCATCAAATCGCCCGTGGCGCGATTATCGAACCACCGCAACGGCAGCAGTTGAATGTGGGAGTACAAATCGCTGCGCAGATCGAAGATGACCTTTTGCTCGAACGTGTTGTTCAGAATTATCCGCAGCGAATTAAAAACGTGTTGAACCAGGAATGCTCCAGCTGCGATCAGGATCAATGGCAGCAATCTATCGGGCCGATTGGCGCGCACGACGTCATCGATGATCCATTTCGTGACGCTTGGAAACACGATCACCATCAACGTGCCCAGGATCGCGCACGCAAGCGTGCCCGCAGCCAGCCACGGGTACCGCTTCAAATAAGCAAAAACGCGCCAGACCGTTTTCATTGGGGTATTCAACCTCATCGCGCACGTCTTCAGGTCAAGGCAATCGCGCCATTGGCCGCCGCGATGGGAAACTTTAGGCTTGATAATTGCACGCCACGGAGTCAAACCAGCTGTCGCTATGAAGACGCTATCTGGAACATTCCGGTTTATTGTATTGGGCGTAATCGTGCTGGTTGCGATCGTCGGCTGCTGCATTGTTCCATTGATCAGGGACACAACATCCGTGATCACGGGTACTGGATCCTATGTCGAGCTTGGACATCAGCTGCGAGCTAAGATACCAAAAAGAACATACGTTGAGTGGAAGAACCAAGGCGAGTTCGACAAAGCGTTGAAACAGGTCTGTGACCATCACGGAACTTATTGCATCTATGTTAAAATGGATGACGTCGACCCCATCCATCCGTACCAACCTTCTAACTGTAGCGATTGCCGTCCGAGAAATATTAGGACTGTTAAGGTCACCAAATCCAAAGCCGCGGAAAACATAACGGCTGGAGAGTCTATTGCTAACGATCCAAATGTTTCGCACAGGGTTCAATCTCCTGATCCAGGTGACATAATCAAGGTTCTCGACGCGCTCAAAAAATGAGCAGCGCCATTATCTAGATCGCTTCTGAAAACTAGATGGGTCTTCGGTTAAAGTATGTTTACGCGGCGTGGCTGACCCTGCACTTTCTGCTAATCGTTTGGGTTTCCTGTCTCGGCACACTGCAAGCCGTAGCCGAGGGACCGACGATTCTTCCCTCTGGGCTTAAGGAATTCTCAAAGAAAGCCGAGGGGATTGTTTCGATTGCCCTCGGCCAACAGTTGTCGGTGTCAAATCTGCTGCGCGAGGCGCTCACTACTTATGAACACGTCGCCGGGATTGAAACGGGTTACGGTTACTTTGCGCCGAACGTGCCAGGCAGTTACAAGCTCGTTTTCGAATTACGTTACCCCGACGGACGAGTGGAATACGAATTGCCATCGGTCAACAGCGCAGCCGCCGGATTACGTCTAGCTGGCTTGTTGGATAGCATCGGGCGCACCCCTTACGATGCTTTGCGGGAAATTTTGGTGAAGACGCTGGCGCAATCCGTCTGGCGCGAGCATCCTGACGTTCAGAGTGTTCGCGCCATAGTTGGATCGATCAGGTTGCCGACCGCACACGAATTCACGGAGGGAAAACGAGAATCGTATGAGTTCCTGTATGCGTACGATTTCAGTCTCGAGAACGCGCCTGTCAAAACGAACAATCAGTAAGCCAAATGCAACCCGTTAAGACCCGACTGCTCGAATTCTTGTTTCCAGCCGACACGGATATTTGGCTGACTGTATTACGGATCGGCCTTGGTCTGGAGGTAACGCTTTACTCCCTCTCTCTTCAAAACGGTTGGACCTATTTACTTTCTGGAACGGCGCGCAAATTGGCGGAAGCACTGCTTTCTCTCGAAAGCCATTTGGTCCCAAGACTCGGGTGGTTCGTTAGTCTGGGGGCGCAGGTTGACCTAGAAGAAAAGACATTGCTGTTTCTAGCCTGGGCTTGTTTGCTTGTTGCCGGCTGCGGACTTGTTGTTGGAGCGGCCTGCCGCTTCTCTGCAATTGCGGCTTGGTTCTTACACCTGTGCGCTGCGAAAAGCGGAGGCTTCGTCTCCTATGGGATGGACAATTTCCTGACGATTGGTCTGTTCTACTTGATGTTGTCGCCGTTGCCGGACCGTTTCTCACTCGACTGCCGCCTTCGGGATTTGAAACCGAAAGATCCACACTTCCTGGGATTCTGGCAGCGGGTCCTTCAGCTTCACCTGTGCATCATCTATTTTTTTAGCGGCTTGACCAAATGCCTTGGTAGCGGCTGGTGGGATGGCTCAAATGTGTGGCGCGCGCTGATCCGGCCGCCGTTCAACGTGATCGATCCCGAGATCCTGGTGAGATGGAAATACCTGTTCCCGCTGGCGGGAATTTTTATTTGCCTGTTGGAAGTCGGGTATCCGTTCTTTATCTGGAACACCAGAACACGAAAGGTTTGGCTCTTTGGCGTGTGCGCGATGCACGTCGCGATCGCAGTTACAATGGGAATGTACCTTTTCTCGCTGGTGATGATTGTCCTCAACGTGGCAGCCTTCGGGCCGGGGCTGTTTCGCACAAAGGGCGAAGAGATCGCGTTACAGCCTCAGGTTGTTGTGTCGTAACGTTGTAAGGCCGCCGTTGCCTGCGACCGAGGCTGTCATTATCATTAGGCCAACGCGTGAATGCCGCAAACACGTCCGCAGAACTGAGACCTGATCTCCAGCTTGAGATCGCGCACCTGCTCTTACTCGACGTTGTTGGCTATTCAAAACTGCTCGTGGAGGAACAGGTTCAACTGGTCAAAGAATTGACCGAAATCGTGCGTGCGACGGAATGTTTCCGCAATGCGGCACGAAACGGCAAACTCATCCGAGTTCCAACAGGCGATGGAATGGCGTTGGCTTTCTTCTCAAGTCCGGAAGAACCGGCGCGGTGTGCGCTCGAAATCAGCAGAGCCTTGCAAAGTCATCCGCAGGTTCAATTACGGATGGGAATTCACAGCGGCCCGGTCAGTCGAATCGTCGATGTTAACGAGAAAACCAATATCGCCGGTTCGGGAATCAATGTCGCGCAGCGGGTTCTTGATTGCGGCGATGCGGGACACATTCTTTTGTCGGCTCATATTGCCGAAGATTTGGCTGAAGTTGGCCACTGGCGGGCTTATCTGCACGACTTGGGCGAGTGCGAAGTGAAACATGGGCTGCGTCTCCACGTGTTTAATCTTTACAAGGATGGTCTCGGGAATCCACAGGTCCCCGAGAAACTGCAGAGCCGAAGACCGAAGCAAACGTCCGACGTCGTCCGCCCGGTTATCCCGAGGCGCCGGCCAAGGATGGCGCTGGTTGTCGGGTTGATCGGGTCGGCGGTAGCTCTGCTCATCGGTTCGCTGCTGCTTTCGGATCGAGCCCTGCTATGGGACATTATATCGCCTGCTAAGTGGGCGAAAACCGGCGCTTGGGCCGCCATTCCCGAAAAGAGTATCGCTGTTCTTCCATTCGAGAATCTGAGCGATCAAAAGGAAAACATTTACTTCGCCGACGGGGTTCAGGACGAAATCCTCACGGGATTGGCCAAAGTTGCTGATCTGAAGGTCATTAGTCGCACTTCGACATTGCAGTACAAGAGCAGTGCCTCGCGTAACCTGCGCGAGATCGCAAAGGCGCTCGGCGTCGCGCATGTGTTGGAAGGCACCGTCCAACGTGCTGGTGGGCGGGTGCGCGTCAACGCGCAGTTGATCGATGCGCGTACCGACAGCCAAATTTGGGCCGAACGGTACGACCGCGATATTGCGGACGTGTTCGCAATCGAAAGTGAAGTGGCTGGAAAAATCGTCGCGCAGCTTCAAGCCGAGATCTCTCCAAGCGAAAAAGCGGCAATTGGGCAAAAACCAACGGCTGATCTGGCAGCGTACGATTTGTACATTCATGCCAAAACGCTCATCACCGCCTCGGGCTTTAGTACGCCTCAACTGGAGAGTCTGTCGGAGGCCGTGCGCCTGCTGAACGAGGCAATCGAACGCGATGCAAACTTTGCGCTTGCCTATTACCAACTCGCCTTGGCACATGATCAACTCTATTTCGGCGGCATTGATCACACCCCTGCGCGGTTGGGCCTCGCCGACGCGGCGATCAAATCACTCACCCGCCTGCGCCCAAATTCAGGCGAAGCACATCTCGCGCTGGCCAGGCATTTGTATTGGGGCTATCTCGATTACGACCGCGCCCGCAGGGAACTTAGTCTGGCACAGAAGAGCTTGCCTAACGAGTCGATCGTTTTTGTTTTAGCTGGTTATATCGATCGGCGTCAGGGGCGCTGGACTGAATCGGCCAACAATCTTGAACGCGCTGCCGAGCTGGACCCGAGAAACGCCGACGTGCTTCAGCAACTCGCTAATAGTTACCTCTTGGTGCGTCGGTATGCAGATGCCGAGCGCATTCTGGATCGCGCAATCGCGGTCGCCCCCAAAGACTCAAACACCCGAGCGTTTCGCGCGGCAATGGAGCTCTACTGGCACGCTAACCCGCGCCCACTGCGTTCGACGATAGAAACGATCGTGGCTGAAAATCCGCGCGAAGGCAAAAACATAGCGCAACTTTGGCTTGAAGAATCGCTGTGCGAACGCGACGTCGATGGCGCGACTCGCGCCTTGGTTGCTCTGCCAATCGCCGGATGTCACGATGACCGGATTCCATTTCCGCGGGCTTGGTGCGAAGGCGTTGTCGCTCGGCTGCGGGGTGATAACGCGACTGCGCACGCCGCTTTTACCGGCGCCCGAACTGAAGCCACCAAACTGGTTGCGGACCAGCCTGATTATCCCGAGGGGCTCTGCGTGCTGGGAATGGCTGACGCGGCCCTCGGCCACAAAGAGGACGCAATTCGCGAAGGCCGCCGCGCGGTCGAGCTTTTACCCGTAACAAAGGATTCCATCATGGGCGCAATGTTGCTGAAAAATTTGGCGCTCATGTATGCGTGGATCGGCGAGAAGGATCTGGCCTTGGAACAGTTAAGCGTTGCGGCGAAAATTCCGGGTTTTTTAAGTTATGGTGAACTGCGTTTGCACCCGAACTGGGATCCGCTGCGTGGAGACCCGCGCTTTGAGAAAATCGTCGCTTCGCTCGCACCGAATTAGTTCTAAGTAGTCTGGTTCAAACGTGTGTTGCTCGACGCAGCACGGCGGTAATGTTGCTTAATGCCCAGCAAATTATACCAGGTCCCGGACGAAATTCATATCGAGCAACTTGAAGTTTTAACTCGAATCGGAGTTCCGGAGGAAGAGCGCGCGAATCCACAGAAGTTGACTGTGAGCATTTCGCTGTGGCCGTACGAAAAGACAGGCGATCTGGCCGACAACATCGAACAGACCGTGAACTATTCAGCGGTGGCCGAGGAAACACAGAATTTTGTTCGCGATCGGTCACTGAATCTCATCGAAACGCTGGCCGATAGTCTCGCACTACATTTGCTGAAAGCCTTTCCGATACAGAAAGTGACGATCGAAGTGCGGAAATTTCCTCTGTCGGATGCAAAATATGTTTCCGCCACTGTCACTCGAATCGCATGTGTGGGTTGATGATGCACAGGGAAGGATTTCTCGCGACTCTTCAACAGTGATGTTGCGAAGGTTTCGATTTGCGCCATTCGCTGGCGCTACGGCGGCGAAATTGGGCACGGCGACCGACTCAGGTGAACCGGTCATTTCCAACCATTCGGTTCGGCGTTTCACGCACTCCTAATTACCGGCTCGATTCCAAATTTGTATTCTGCTTCGAGTGTTCCGACACGAATGAAATCGAAACGAACGATGCGCAGGACAGTAGGCATTTGTCGAGAGAGGAACGGGGGAGTAAATTCAAAGTGATGGGCTGACGACACGATTGCGTTGAACAGACGTTTGTTGATCATAAGTTGGCCGGTACACGCTTCGACAGCTATGAATTCCCTCAGCGCCCGCTGGCTTGGGCGAATGCAATTCGCAGATGCGCTCGCTTTGCAGGAAGAAATCGTGGCGAGGAAGCGGTATGATCCTTGTTCGGACGACCAGTTGCTTCTTCTCGAGCACGAACCGGTGTATACCATCGGACGGACTCCTGATCGGTCCAGTTTGCTCGGTGCTACACATTTGCTCCATCCCCTTTTTTCGATCAATCGCGGAGGTCAGGCGACGTATCACGGGCCCGGTCAGTTAATAGGTTATCCGATCATCGATCTGCGTCGGTGCGGTCAGGATCTGCACAAATATTTACGGTGGCTTGAGCGGTTGCTCATTGAACTTCTGTCTGAGTATGGAATCGCCACGAACCAGCGCGGGTCGCTCACGGGCGTTTGGGTCGAAGATCGCAAGATCGCTTCGATCGGAGTAGGTGTACGGCATTGGATCACGATGCACGGATTTGCCTTGAATGTGTCTGGTGATCTTTCGCCTTTTGATCACATTGTCCCCTGCGGCATCAGTAATGTTGCAATGACCTCGATGGAAAAGGAAACCGGGAAGGCGTTCCCGCTGGCCGATGTTGCGAGAGGCGTTGAGAAATTGGCGTTGCATCGAATGGACAGTTTGCGCGTTGCGCTGGAGACGCAAGTGATAGACGCTTAGCGAATGATTCCGCTGGAAGATAACGCCGCCGACATCATCGGAAAAGCGCAACGCGGCCTTGGCATTTCTGATTCTGAATTGGCCGAAAAATCGGGCGTCAGCCCGCAAAGAATCCGGAACCTGCGCGAAGGCGATTTCGATGAATCGGCGATGTTGGGTGTTGCGCCCATCCTTGGATTGGACAGGCGCGCCCTTTGCGAACTTGCCAAGGGTGAATGGCGCCCGGAAAACTCTGAAGAGTTGAATGGTCTTGCGCAATTCAATACGGACTATCACGGCATGGCCGTTAACTCTTATCTTGTGTGGGACCCGGCGGGTCATGTCGCGGCGGCCTTCGATACCGGCGCTGATTGCAGTGACATGGTCCGCTTCGCGAAGCGCCACAAACTAAACGTGCAACTGATTCTCCTTACCCACGCTCACCCCGATCATGTTGCGGACCTGCCGCGGCTGCGCGAAGAAACCGGCGCAGATGTTTTTACTCCAGCTCGCGAACCCGTTCCGGGCGCGGAGCCGGTGGAGGAGGGAAAGAAATTTCGGCTTGGAAATCTCCAAATCGATACGCGACTGACCTGTGGCCATTCCCCGGGCGGGATCACGTACGTGGTGACCGGGCTTGCACGCCCGATCGCGATTGTGGGCGATTCGCTTTTTGCCGGATCAATGGGCGGCGGCAACGTCTCATACCGCGACGCATTAAAAAACAATCTCGAGAAAATTCTGACCTTGTCCGACGAAACCATAATCTGTCCGGGACACGGCCCGATGACCACGGTCGGGGAGGAGACGGAACACAACCCGTTTTTCGCCAGAAAGACTTAAGGTTGAATTTCGCCGCAGATGAACACGGAATATCACAGATTATCGGGAAACATTTGTATTCGTGTTTCATCTGTCTTTGTCCGTGGCTAATCTTGAGAGCATGAACATTGGTTTTGTTGGAGTCGGCCGGATGGGCGCCAACATGGCGCGGCGATTAAAGGACCGTGGTTTTCAAGTCACTGCGGTCTGCGACACGAACCGCGCAGCCGCCACGGCGCTCGCTTCGGAGCTTGGCTGCGCTGCCGCACAAGATTTGTCGGAACTAACGGCAAAGTCCGATGTCATCTTCACTGTTGTGACGGACGACGACGCGATGCGGCAAATCTTTGTGGGCAACGGTGACAACCTGCTGGTCAACGCGCGCGGCAAATTGTTCGTCAACTGTGCGACAATCTCGCCACAGGTGCACGTCGAGATCGAAAGACTTGCCGGGAAAGCTGGCGCGCAATCGCTCGAGGCGTGCATGGCCTCGAGCATCACGCAAGCGCGCGAAGGCAAGCTGTACCTGATGTGCGGTGGAACCGAGGAAGTATTCCAAAAAGTGGCGCCTATCCTCAAAGAGCTTGCCGCGCAGATCCGGTTCGTTGGCAAGGCGGGTGAAGCCGCCAAGGTGAAAGCGCTGGTCAACATGGTCATGAACATCAACACCGCAGGTCTGGCCGAAGGACTCGCCCTCGGCGCGGCGCTAGGTCTTGATCTGAACATGCTTCGCGAAGTTTTTTCCCAGACCGGCGCGAACTCGCGCGTGCTCGAGACCGACGGCGAAGACATGCAGAACCGCGAGCACAGCTGCTTTTTTTCCGCCATTCACGCCGCCAAAGACAGCGGGATCGCTCTCGAACTCGCCCGCAATCTCGGCCTCGATTTGCCGCTCGCGCGAGCGACTAGGGAACAATATGACCGCATGATCGCCGAAGGTCTCGGCGAACTCGACAAATCCGGCATCGCCGAGCTCACCTTCAAAGATCGCCACACATATTCGGCGATCGCGTGTGATGCTCTGTAATAGCAGCTGATATTACGCGGTTTATAATCGTTTGGGCGTTTAACTGTTCGCTTCGGGCTCTCTCGCTCGAATGAGCTATCCCTCTCGAAGTTTTTGTGGACGCAGGCTTGTCCGAGACGGTTCAAGTCTATGTTGCCGAAAGTTTTTAAACTTTTTTCGAAACCTCACGCCGCCGTTCCCGGAGAAAGAGATGAGAAATATGGACAAAATGAATAAATATGACCAAAACAATCACAACGCTCGCGGCGCTAATGGCCGTGAACGGCGCGGTAAGCCTAATTTGAGGGTGAGAGGTGGTCGGTTCGCGCGAACGGTTAATCCACGGGCTAGGACGCCGCTTGTTCAGATACTGACGATCAGCAACGTTCCCACCGATCTTTTGGATACGATCGATGAGCTCGCGGCCGGGCAAGATCGCAGTCGTTCAAGCTTCGTTCGGCGCGAGCTGCAACGCGTCGTTGCCGGATACCGGGCAAAGGCGGCTTAAGTAATCGCGATCAAAATCGAGGCTTCTTTCCTGGATGCGCTGTCTCGAGCCTCGTCTTTTTGATTGCCGAGGTCAGTGAGAAGGTCGCCGCATCGAGTCCGCCAAGTTTAGAACGGCGGATCACGCGGGTTTTCCGCGCACAAATCGAGAAATCTGGTAAGCGAAGCTGCGCGACCGTGAGCGACCGAAATCAATCTCTTCCAAAAAATCTTCGAATTTCTTTCGAACCCTCGACCCGTCGTTCCCGATCGCGGCCACGGGCGAGAGATGAGATTCTGTGAAGATTTTAAGTTTGCTTAATAACTACCTAACTATTATGATCCGCGCTTCTGGATTCAGGTATCTCCCATTGCCGGTCAGCGCCGCGACCGCTTCATGACGACGCGATGGAGCGTCATTATTTCCTGTGTGAATTCGGAAGGGGGTGAGGAGAAGGCGCGTAAAGCACTCGCCGAGCTTTGCAAAATTTATTGGCGGCCGGTTTTCGCTTTCATCTGCCACAAAGGGCATTCCGTGCCCGATGCTCAGGACCTGACGCAGGATTTTTTTCTTGTGATGCTTAAAGGTCACCTCCTTCAGCGTGCTGATCGGAATCGCGGACGATTCCGTTCGCTCATGCTCAGGGCGTTGCAGGATTTCTTGTGTGATGCCGCCGAGAAGCGTCACACGCGGAAACGTGGTCGCGACGTGCAAATTGTTTCTTGGGACGAATGGATGGCGGAGGCCCCGTCACGGTTGTCGATTCCAATCCAGGAAGCGGAGAACTGGTCGCCCGAGCGGATTTTTGATGTGCGTTGGGCGGCAACGGTGGTCGAGCGCGCGTTGCGGCGATTGGGCGATGAATGCGAAAGGCGTGGGCGTCGGCGTGTCTTTGATGTGTTGAGTGTTTGTCTCACCGAGGGTCGAGAAGAAGTTTCTTATACGAAATTCTCAAAAATCCTCGGCCTGTCGGAAATGGCGCTGAAAAGCCTCGTGCATCGGTTGCGCGGGCGCTATCGCGCGCTGCTGCGGGAAGAAGTTGCCCGGACCGTCGAGAAACCTGACGAAATCGACGACGAACTCCGGTATCTGTTTTCGGCGTTGACTGTCGCGAAGTGATCTAACGATTTAGTGATTGACGACTCACGATTTATGATTGAGAGTCATTACCGTTTTGTAATTCAGCAACGGGTGTAGTTTTTCAATATTTCCCCATGAACGGCCCTTCTACTTCAGTGCGGCTCCTGAAAGGACCGGCCGTGTGTCCAGAATGTGGATCGATGTCGCGAGTCGGTCGCGGTCTCTGTTTGACGTGTCTGCTGTATCAAGGTCTGGATGCTGATACGTGCAACGATGAAACGCTCGAGGCGGAGCTCGCTGGAATCAATGTGCCCGAGGCCGATTGGCGTCTGGGCAATTATCAAATTCTCGAAGAGATCGGACGAGGCGGGATGGGCGTTATTTATCGCGCCCGGCAACGGCATTCACGCCGCATCGTCGCGGTCAAACGTATTTTGACTTATCACGCCGATTCACAGGAGACACTGGTGCGTTTCCGCCGTGAAGCCGAAGCTGCAGCGAAGCTTGATCACCCAAACATTCTGCCCATTTATGAAGTCGGCGAGAATGAGGACGGTCTTCCGTCCTTCAGCATGAAATTTGCGGCAGGTGGCAGTCTCGCGGACGCCGCGCCTGATCTGCGCAAGGACCCGCGCCGAATTGTGAGGCTGATGGCAAAGGTCGCTCGCGCTGTCGAATACGCGCACGCACAAGGCATCCTTCATCGTGATCTAAAACCAGGAAACATTTTACTCGACGGGCACGGCGAACCGTTGGTGAGTGATTTCGGATTGGCCAAATGGCTGGATACGACGAGCGATCTTACGCACACGCTGACGATTTTCGGTACACCCGGTTATATCGCGCCCGAACAAGCAAAGGGATCGGCAGCGAACCTCACGCCGACGGCAGATATTTACAGTCTCGGCGCAATCTTGTTTAATCTCCTGATCGGTCGGGCGCCATTCCTGGGCGAGCACGCGCTTGCTGTGATTCAACAAGCCGCCGAAAAGCCGGCGCCGAAACTGCGCCTCTCACGACAACGCTCGACCGCGATCTGGAAACCATTTGTGCAAAATGTCTGGAGCGCGAACCAAGTGCGCGTTATCGCTCCGCCGC
>CAWHFD010000018.1:0-102923 GCA_963828355.1 uncultured Verrucomicrobiae bacterium
CACGATTTTCATTAGCCCGTGGTCTATAATTCGTCATGGTTAACAACTTGCAGGAAGATTTGCTACGCCTGATGCGGTGGCAGAACGAGGCAGAGGAAGAGAAGGCATTTAAGGACTGGCATGAGGATCTTCTTTGTCAGCCGCTGGATCTGAAGCTTCAACCCGAAGACGGGTTTGAAGTCGATATTGAGCTGCAACCTCTCCGCTGGCTATCGCGGGGCGTCGAAGTCGTCGAGAACAAGGAGAGTCATGGGGCGTAGCCAACTCGCCGGTGGAATTGAAGGAGCTGAAATTAGTAGCTATCTGCCTTACGCCGTTTTCCAAATGGCGACGGAGGTTTTTGTCAAAGGAATGTGGCTATGTCAGTTCGAGGACTGTCGCAGATTGACGTATTCTTCTTATATCGACCGCGACACGCGCGAAAAGTATTTGACGAAATTAGGCCCGCAAGGTCTCGGGTACGATCCGATCAAGATCATCAGTGACGTTCGAAAGATCCCTAAATTCGCAGAGGACGCCGCATCGCTGACATTTCTTGATCTGATCGAACGAATTGTTCGCCGTTATTACTTCCCACCTGATCGAGCCGATAAAGCTCGAAACTGGGCATATGCTCGTTACCCGAAACGGGTCTACAACGATACGACCCAGCAGTCCAATGCGGAGGGTCTCACAGGATATCCGCCTGCGAAGTGGATCGCGAAACTCTTTCGTGGAATGGAGGAAGATGTTGATCGCATTTGGAGCTTGCGAGCTGCTTTATCGGAGAAGCTGAAGCGAAAGCTTTCATTTTACGCCAGCCTTCTGAACAATCAGCCCATGGGCTTTTACACTCCGGCGACGATCGTGAAAGATGCGCAGCGGCACGGACTCAAGATGAAACCAGTTTGCATATCGCAATCAGATTGGCGCTGCACGGTTGTCGATGACAAGACGGTACGCCTTGGATTTTGCGTCGTAAGCGGATTGCGCCAGGAACACGCTGAAAAACTCGCCAAGCAACGGCAGGATCAGTCCTTTAAATCGCTGGATGATTTCAAGCGGCGTGTAGCGCTCTCCAAAGACGAACTGCGCGTATTGGCGGAGCTCGGCGCATTGAATTGTTTGGCTGAACATCGCCGCGCGGCAATGTGGCAGGTAGAAGAAACGCTACACAATGATTTGCTCAATCGCGTAACTCCGGGGAGCACAGGCTGCCAGCCTATCGCGTCCGGCAGCTTGCCGGGCGCTCCTAAAGATGTTCGCACGGGCAGGATGAAAAGATTGTTTTGGCGAGCCGCCGAAACCAGCACGCCAGCGGCGTCTGCTCTTCAGAATCTCACATCTCCACTCGCCCCGATGACATTACCCGAGCGCGTGCGTGCGGATTACGAAGCCATGAATCTGACCACCGGACCGCATCCGATGAAATTATTGCGTAAAAATCTCCCGAACATTTGGCGCGCGACCGACCTCATTCACGCGCGAGACGGTTCAACGATACAAATCGCAGGCAATGTGATTTGCCGTCAGCGTCCCGGAACGGCAAAAGGATTTGTTTTTATCAGTCTGGAAGATGAGACCGGCGTTTCCAACGCAATTGTCGATCCCGACTTGTTCGAACGCTTCCGACTCCTGATCACCGAAGAAGCGTTTCTTCTCATTCAAGGCCAGGTGCAGAATTCAGACGGCGTTGTTTTGATCAAAGCGCGCGAGATTAAACCGCTCGTTCACGAATCACTCGTCGGAAGTGAGTCGCACGATTTTCATTAACTCACTTCCGTTCCTTTGTAGGTTTCGCGACCTGCTGCGACTTGACCGGCACCTCTTGCGCCGGCACAACTTCGTATTCCGGTTTCGGCTCTTCCATCAGCCAGTGGTCAAACCAGCCGACGATATGCTGCAACCGTTCGACCCGGTGCCACGGCTGACCCGACCGGGAAAGCTCGTGTGACTCGTTAGGGAAACGCACCATCACTGTTGGAATCTTGCGGAACTTCAACGCGCGAAACATTTGCTCGCCTCCTGCGGCAGGGGGCGTGCGATAGTCTGCTTCCCCAAGGATAAACATCATCGGCGTCTTCACGTTGGCGATGTAACTGATGGGTGATCGCGCGCGGTAGTCATCAAGATCTTCAAATGGCGGCGCTCGAAACCAGTTCGGCTGGAAAAGTGTGAAGTCCCCCGTATACCACCAGTTTGCCCAATCGGCGATGTCGCGCTGCGACACTGCTGCAGCAAAGCGGCCCGTTTGTCCAACGACCCAGTTCGTCAACAACCCCCCGCCGCTTCCGCCGGTCACGCCTAGTTTTTTATCATCGACGTAACCGCGTTTGATCTCTTCATCCACGCCGGCCATGAGATCTTTGTAATCGTCTCCCGGATAATGATACTGAATCACGTTCCCAAATTCCTGGCCGTAGCTGATACTTCCACGCGGATTTGGGTAAAGCACCACGTATCCCTTCGCTGCCATCCACTGAAATTCGTGATCGAAAATGAAACCGTAGGCGACGTGCGGTCCGCCATGAATGTTCAGAATCAGGGGATACTTTTTATGCGGATCGAAACCGGGCGGTTTTTGCACCCAGGTCTGGATACGTTTGCCGTCGAAACTGTTGTACCAAATCTCTTCCGGTTCGGTGAGATTGAGTTTCGAAAACAGCTCGTCGTTGATCTTCGTTAACTGCTTTGGTGACGCGCCTGGTGTGGCGCGATCGAGCGCGAAAAGATCGTTGATGCGAGTCGGCGTAGAAATGACATAGACCAGTCTCGAACCATCGGGGGTGGCGCGAAAAGTCATTACGCCCTGGTTTCCGGAAGTGAGTTCTTGCACTGGGCTGCTTTTCCCGCGGTCACCGACCCCGGCTACAGGCACGTCGAAAAGCGCGAGATTTCTTTTTCCTTCTTTTGAAAAAACTTCGATGAGCCCTTTTCCGTCAGGTGTCCAGATTGGCTTGTTCAGTCCACCGGCCCGCGGCGGCGCGCTGTCGCCGATAATGAATCCATCGATGTCGAAATCAAAGTCGACGGTGAGATTCCGTGGTTTCGCGTTCGGAGAGAGGTCGAGCACCCACAAGTCTGGTTCCGTGTATGAGTTGATCGGCTGGTTCGTGGCGGCGACGAACGCGACCTGTTTGCCGTCTGGACTAAGAGCCAACGCGCCGCCGCCAGGCCCGAACTGCGTGTTGAGGTCAATCGTTGTGATCTTTACGGGTTTACCGCCGGCTGCCGACACCGAGTAAAGATCTGTCCTGGGCGGTTCGTAATATGGCTCGTCAATCCGGTTCGAGGTGAAATAAATTTGCGAACCATCCTTCGACCAAGTCGCATTCTCTTCGTCAAAACGACCGGTCGTAAGCTGGCGCGGTTTTACCTTTTCTCCAGCAGTCCGAGGTAAGCTCACGGTCCAGATGTGCGTCGGATGCTTGGGATCAATGTAACCTTCATTGTCCTGCCGATATTCCGCTCGCGTGATCACGCGTACATCGCTCTCGTGCTCATCAGCAACCGGGTTCGTCGAAGCGGGTTTTTCCTCGTGTTTTTTCTTTTCCTGTTTCGCCAGGTCCTCGAGGTTCGTCTCGCTTGTAAACGCGATATTTTTTCCGTCCGGTGCCCAGACCGGACTACCGGCGCCTTTTGGCAGATCGGTGAACACGAAGGAATCGCCGCCATCCATCGGCAGAATTGCAAGCTGCGGCGGCTCGGGTTTGCCATCCTTTTCGGTCGAACGCAGGAATACCAAAAACTTTCCATCCGGCGACCAGCGCGGCGCAGTGTCGTGCTCGCCTTTTGTCAGTTGACGCGGCGCTTCGCTGCCTGCGACCGGCACGGACCAAATGGAAGTGTTATAGCCTTCCTTTTTCTCATTAACGGTGACTCGCACAAATGCAACGCGCGAACCATCCGGCGAAACCTGCGGATCACCGATCCACACAAAATCCCACAGATTTTTTTCAGTGATGGGCCGCTTTTGGGCTGGCGCCGTACCGATGCTCAGAGCCAGAAGAATGACGAAGCACGAATGACGAAGCACGAAGCCCGACAGTAAATAGTGAGAACGTTTTTTCATTTCATCGTTCGGAAATTGTTTCGGCATTCGATATTCGGTTTTCGTCATTTCACGGTCGCGGACCGGTCGGGTTCACATGTGCTCGATCACATTGTCGCCGAACTGCGAACACTTGATCTCGGTCGCGCCTTCCATTAACCGCGCGAAATCGTACGTGACGCGTTTGCTCGCGATAGCACCGCTCAACCCTTTGAGAACCAGATCGGCAGCCTCGCTCCAGCCCATGTAGCGGAACATCATTTCGCCCGAAAGAATTACGGATCCGGGATTGACCTTGTCCTGATTCGCGTACTTCGGCGCGGTGCCATGGGTCGCTTCGAAAACGGCGTGGCCAGTGATGTAATTGATGTTGCCCCCTGGCGCTATGCCGATTCCGCCCACCTGCGCCGCGAGCGCGTCACTGAGGTAATCGCCATTCAAATTCAGCGTGGCGATAACATCGAAATCTTCCGGCCGCGTCAACACTTGCTGGAGCGTGATATCAGCAATCGCGTCCTTGATCACAATTCCTCCGCCGGGCTTGCCCATGGGAATCCTGCACCAGGGCCCGCCGTCAAATTCTTCCGCGCCGAAATATTTCTTTGCAACTTCAAAACCCCAATCGCGGAAAGCCCCCTCCGTAAATTTCATGATGTTGCCCTTGTGCACGAGCGTCACGCTCCTGCGGCGATTTTGGATCGCGTACGAAATCGCGCTGTGAATCAGGCGTACACTGCCGGAGTAACTGACTGGCTTGATACCGATCCCTACACAAACCTCGTCGCTTTCCGGCGCGCCGACCATCTTCCAAAAGCTGCGCGCTTTCTCCTTTGTCCCGAAACGAACTTTGTCGAACTGCTTTGGAAATTCCTTTTGAAGAAAGTTGAGAATCTTTTGCGTCTCAGATGTGCCCGCCGCGTACTCGATCCCGGCGTAGATGTCTTCGGTATTTTCCCGGAAGATCACCATGTTCACTTTCTCCGGATGCTTAACAGGCGAGGGGACTCCTTTGAAGTACTGTATCGGCCGGAGGCACACGAACAGATCAAGCAACTGCCGCAGCGCGACATTCAGCGACCGAATGCCGCCCCCCACCGGCGTGGTCAGCGGGCCTTTGATTCCGACCAAATATTCGCGGAAAGCTTCCACCGTGTCGTCAGGGAGCCACTCATCAAATTTGTCCTTCGCTGCTTGACCGGCGAAAACTTCAAACCACGCGATTTTCTTCTTTCCCCCGTATGCCTTTTTCACAGCGGCATCGAATACGCGCACACTGGCCGCCCAGATATCCGGCCCCGTGCCGTCTCCGCGAATGAACGGAATAATCGGTTGATCCGGCACGTTCAATCTGTCGGTTCTGGTAATTTTTTCGCCTGCGGGCGAAGCAACATTTTTATAAGGCATAGGCGGCAACTGTAGCGGCAAGGCTGCTGGCAGCAACAGTCTTGCGCCGAAGCAGGTGAACGTGTGAACCCAGGCTGTCCATTTCGCTCTTATATCACTTGTGATCTAAAGCTGTAACGTGCGGTCGGCAGACGCCGCGAGCAGCGTTACCTTTGGACGAATTTCTCCAACGAAACGGCAACCTGTGGAAACGTCTCCAGAATTTGGCGATCCGTTTACAGTGATCGTCGCCAGATCGAAACCGAAATGGTTCCATTTCGGTTGTCAATTCGAACGCAAGACTACACAAAGCGATACTTCCGCTTTTCTTCTCTCTCGCCGCTGCTAAGGGTGCTTGTCGTTCCCAGTCTCAGCTACCGCGGATGCACCGGCGTCAATGGCGGCTGTTCGGGCGAAACCGGAACAACGTCGTGGGGGTTAAGCGGACTGGTTGTGGACGGCTGGAAGAACGCGTTCTGGAAAGAGCATGGCTCGCTTGTTGCGGCCACAATGCAGTCACGCATCATGGGTGCCCCCAATAGCGTCGCGTCACGAATTTCACCGGCCGCCCCCGGATTCCCTGCGATCGCTGCTTCAATAATACATTCCGCCCCTTCGCAGGAAATTTCCTTGCCAGCACGGACCGGTCGACTCGCAGTTAAAGCTGCTACGGCGATCCTGGCGGCCAGATCGGGCCGTGCCAGCGACGCCCTCCCGACGAGCGCGCACACGTCGCGCGCGCTTTCACGGACAACGAGCGAATCGAACGCAGCCAGAAATTGCTCGGGCGTTGCTGTCCCGATGGTAGCCCCTGATGCGCTGAGCGCGCGCGCCAAATCGGCATTGGCTCTCCCACGGAGCTGAACCTCCTGATCAATCAACGTCGCGCTCGGCAGCTTGCCAAAATCAGCCACCAGCGGAGAGCTCAGTTGCTGCTGGATGTTGACGTCCACCGGATTGCCCAACCTGCCGGAAATCGGGTCGTAAGTCACTTTTTGCCCGGCGTGTATCCGCAAACACTGGCCGACGCTGTCCAGCCGGACGTTCGCAGTCCCCTCAAGCACCGTAAATTCGACGATCCCGTTCGGTTTGACATCTCCCAGCACGGTTGTGCCGGTGATCGCCGCCGTCACTGAGCCCATCTTGATCTTTGCGCCACCGGAATTCTTTGGCACATAAAGCAGAAACTGTCCGCTGCCCAGATCGATCGTTCGCCCACCTTTTCCTACGGTAAAAATTGTTTTCTCGCCCAGACGCGTGATCGACTTATCCTGAAACGTCAGCTCACTTCGCGATTGCGCACCGGTTTGCACAGCCGAACCTTGATGAACAGTCTCATTAACCGTAGCCGGACGTGCCGAAGCCCCTGAAGGGAGCACTTTAACATCCTGCACAACTTGCGTGACTTGCGCGTGGTCGAAATCGGAGGCAGTCGCCTGGTTTGGCAGCCAACTCAGCGCGGCGAGAGCAACCGGTGCGACGAGCAAAATACGGCGGGGTCGGATGTTCATGGTCGCATTTATAGTGTGCGTTTTGGTTCTTGTGAAGTCCTTTCTTGGAGCGTCTTGAGGCCCTTCCTCAGACGGCAGATTAGGCCGAGGACCGGATAGTGGCTTTGGCCGGCGATTTCTGGCCACTCACGTCGGATTTTCCTGCCCTTGCCGCCCTGGTCTTTGCTCCTCAAATTCAGCACTTGCAACCAGCCAAAGCCTCATTATGATACGAGCCCTTCTTAATAAAAAAGAGGAAGCAATAATAATAGCGATGTTCCCCCCCGGCATCTCTGGCCCAGTTGGCGTGCACCCGGCGCGCGCGCGCAGCATTGATCACGAACTTGTTCTCCAAAGGCTTGGCGGCGGCGAATCACCGATCGCCATTCGCAGCGCTCTCAACACTTCGGCACTTCAATCTCGAGCAGGATTCTCCCTTCTCGAGTTGATCATCGTCGTCGGCATCATCGGCCTCCTGCTGGTGTTAATAGCCCCGGCGTTCACAACCATCAAAGGCGGGAGCGACGTCACCAGCGCCGCGTACACTATCAAAGGCGTGCTGGACACGGCGCGCACGTACGCGAAGGCAAACAACACGTACGCGTGGGTTGGATTTGCAGGGTCTATTGGATCAACCGTTACAGGAAACGTCGCACTTTCCGTCGTAGCTTCAAAAGATGGAACCGACCTTGGAACCAGCGTGAACCAGGTTGGAACCCGGGTTGATATCACGACAGGCGTCACACCTGTTGGCAAAGTGATGAAATTAGAGAACGCGCACATCGGAGATACCGGGACGCCTCAGCCCTTACCTTCGCCCGCGCCCGAGTTCGAAACGAGGGCGTCGGTGAATATCAACTATAGGATTGGGGCGTCAGGCACCCGGTACGATTCCGATTACTATTTTACTGAGCAGGGAACGCAGTTCGACCGCTGGATTCGGTTTAGCCCGCGTGGTGAAGCGGTAGTCAAGGGAGGAGCAACACAGATCACCCAGTATGCAGAGGTCGGGCTTCTGCCCACTCGTGGCACAACGCTTGCCGTCACAATCAATCCAGCGTCAGGGAACCTCGTTGCAATTCAGATAAGCGGCTTTGGCGGCAACGTTAGGATCTACCGGCGATGAAAAAGCTACCCGCTGCAGGCGCCTTTTCGCTGGTCGAGTTGACTCTCGCTCTCGGTATCGCCGCTCTTTGTTTGATTACCGTCTTCGCTTTGATGCCTGTCGCCGTGCTAACAAATCGCAACGCCACTTCTCAAACCACCGCGACAAACATAGCCGCGTTGGCTGTCGCCGATTTGCGTGCGGCGAAAACGGCCTCGCCGATGCTTGGGATTAGTCCCATTCCGACTGATCCAACGAGTCCACCGCAATTCGTTCCCCCGGACGTTGTGCCGTGCTCCGGTGGCCACACGTCCAGTACCAGCCAGATCCGCTACTTCGATGGCCAGGGACAATCTAGTTCGTCGTTTAGCTCGACATCGCTTTACCGACTGATTGTGACCTTTGTGAAGAACACGACTGCCACGCCTACGAGCGGCGCGACGTACGTGAACGTAAAGGTGACGTGGCCGGCTGCAATCGATCCGTGCGCGACTACGCCAGGCGGCTCGGTACAAACGTTTGCAGCGTTAAGTAGAAACTAGCGCGATGTGTGACGATCGAAATCCTGCATCTGTTGAGGCAGCCGTGCCAGTTGCGATACTTGGCCAGGCGCAGGCCACACGTCCGCCTGAGGACGGACTCGCCGTGGCGAGCCTGCCGCTACAGTGCCGTGGCGCAGCGGGCTTCACGTTAGCCGAACTGCTCGTTAGCATGGGCGTGCTCGTGCTACTGGTTTTTCTGGCGACGCAGCTCATCAACAGCGCCACAACTGTTGCCATTCTCGGTCACAAACGAATGGACGCCGATTCGGAAGCGCGACAAGTCCTTGACCGTATGGCGGTCGATTTCGCGCAGATGATGAAACGGGCTGACGTCGATTATTACGTGAAGCTTGCTACCCAGCAGCAACGACAAAACGATCAGATAGCCTTTTACAGTGCTGTGCCGGGCTTTAATCCATCCAGCGGCGCCCAAAGCCCGGTCTCCCTTGCGGCTTACCGAGTAAATTCCAACCCTGCCTCCTCATCATATAATAAGCTGGAGCGGTTAGGCAAAGGTCTCGTTTGGAATGGCGCCTCCACAAGTGACACAGCAGTGGTTTTCCTGCCTCTTACGATTAGCAATACGTGGTGCCAGGCGACAATCAGCGGAACCCCTAGCGCCACCTGTACTGGCACGCCGGACCCGAACTATGAGGTGATCGGCCCGGACGTTTTCCGGTTCGAATACTACTATTTGCAAACAAATGGCGCGTTATCGGACTCTCCATGCCTTAGCGCAAACAATTGCACCACGCTAAACGCCTGGCACGACGTTACGGCGATTGTGGTGGACCTCGCGGTGATCGATCCCAGGAGCAAGGCGTTACTGACTGATCAACAGATAGCAACTCTTAACGTCAATCTAACTGGTACCAACACCAGCTTCCTGACCGATTGGAGCCAGGACAAGAACCGGCCGGGTCAGTTGATTAACGCATGGCAGAATAATCTCAATTCGATTACTAGAACTCAACGCTTGCCGCGACCGGCCATTGCCGGTATCCGCCTGTACGAACGTTACTTTTACCTTAATCAGTGAGGCCCGTATGCCCGCTTCTCAATTCCCCAGGCGATCATCTGACAAGGCATCGGCGCTGATCATAGTTCTCGCCTTCGTTGTGCTTTTGACAGGCATCACCCTGACTTACTTCTCACGCACCACCAGCGAAAGGCAACTTGCCCACTCGAGTTACAATGACACGGTGGCGGATTTGGCCGCACGCACCGCGCTTGATATTATAGTCAACGATTTTAAACGGGAAATCTTTAATGGCTCAACCGCGACATCTGTAAATGGGAGCACTGTATATACGCCGTCGCTTCCAGCGTACATGGTTCCGCAGCGAAGCGGGAACGTGGCTGCTGCACCAAACCTGATCCGACGCAGCGTCCGTTCCGACCCGATGCCAACGCCAGGCATCGGGAGCCGGGCCTCTGCGGTGAATTCCGCAACGCTAGATCCCAACAACCCTAAGCGGGGTGACGTAACAAGGGCCCGCTGGAACGAACACTACCTGGTTCCCAAGCTTAACACGGGGAATGACAGCACTGAGCCCATCGCTGCTTTTACTCCGCCAGACTGGGTCTTTGTTACCGACCAGGGCCCTACGGTCATCACTGTGCCGAATAGCTCGGTGGTCGGTCGCTACGCTTATGCTATTTACGACGAAGGCGGCTTATTGGATATGAATGTCGCTGGTTACCCGACAAACACGACGGTAACTCAGTCCGGCCGCAAGGGGTCGCTTGCCTATGCAGACCTCACTGCACTCGGCAATTATCCGATTCCTAACGGATCGGGTGGCGCTTACCAGGTGGACAAACTTGTCGGCTGGCGCAATTACGCAACCACACAACCAACTAATCTCTTTCCCGCCAGTAATTTTGCATCGAATTTCCAAACTGATCCTACGCGGGCGGCAGCATATTTCACCTGGATAATCAGCAATACTAATGGTTTTCTCAGCCCCAGCACTGCGACGTGGAACAACGCGACAGATCAATTGTTCGTTCAGCGCCAGGAGTCGGTGGCGTTTCGAGCCAGTACCGGTGTTTCTTCAAATGCGTTGCAGTATCTCAGCACTTTCTCAAGAGAAACTAACGCGCCCTCCTTTTCACCCTCGACGCCTCAGGGCAGTACCTATCGATTACGCAGCATTAGCCAACACGGCGACGGCTGTTAACGCGAACTTTTTGTTTCGCCGCGTGACGACTGCCTTTATTCGCTTTGACGGCACGAGTGCCGTGGTCGGCGATCCCCTCATGAAAACTCGGTTTCCACTCAGCCGATTAGCCTGGATCACCTACAAGGGTCCTAGTGCGGCAGTATATGCGGCAAACTCGAACGACCCGGTGATAGTTGCCCTTACAGGCGCTGGTGTGAATATTGCAGCGATTCAAGCTGGAACCGCGGCAAACATCCAAACCTGTTTCGGATTAACGTTTGGGGGTACCGTCGGCGCTCCATGGACATACTCTCACGGGGCAGCTAATCGGATTCTGCGCCTGGACGAAGTGGCTGCCGCTGGGCGTGAGCCAGATTTTTTCGAGTTATTACAGGCGGGAATTCTGAGCGGATCACTTGGCCAGAGCACGGCGCCGCCGCCTGGTACCTCAGGAGGCGGAACAACAGGCGGGAACGTGTTCCCGGACGTTCACATGGGCAGTACGATGCAGCACCTTCTCACTATAGGCGCATCTATCATTGACCAGGCAGATCCTGACTCGATTCCAACACGTATCCAATTTATCGGAACAAACGGCAATACCTGGATCGCCTATGGCGTGGAAAATCTTCCCTACATCACCCAAATGTACCCGATTGCCGGGCAGAGTTCCGACGACCCGACGAAATGGTCAACCTATCTGCTTTTCCAACTCTGGAATCCGCAGGCGAACCCTTCCATTTTGCCGGTGTCGGTCCGGTTGCGAGTTGATGGAGGAGTTGGGATCTTCGCAAGCGGCAACGGCGAGACATGGAACACTGGAAGCGCGGACTTTGTCAATGCCAACGCGCAGTCTGTCACAATGAGTTTCGGCTCTTCGTTTTCTGCTCCGGCACCCTTAAGCAATCAGAACACGACTGCCACGACCTCTCCAACGCCAGGAACGTTCGGCACGCTGTCGGCCCCGTCGATTCCCACGCCGACGCCAATTACCACTTCCACCCCGACGGCCACTCCTACCCCCACGCCAACGCCGACAGCGTCAGTACCAGCGACTCTGTTTGTTGGATTTCGCTTGCCGGATTTTCCAGGTACTTCCACGCCCACACCCGCTCCCGCCATGCATAACATGCAGCTATGGCTTCAGGTAGGCGCAACGCAGGGCGGCACAGCTCATCCATTCAATGTGACGCTTGAAGTTGATGCAAGCGGCAACGGCACGACATGGGTGCCTTACAATCACTTCGTTGGCATAACCGACCCCAGCTATGCTGTGAAGGATGGCTGGATCACAAACGCGCCGCTGCTTGTCCGTGAGTTGCCAAATTCTTCGCCTGCTCCTATGCCATACCCATCACCGCCTGCTTTTAGCGCTGATCAATTGGCGATGGAAACGCCGGCTCCTGCGGTGTACATGAAAGCGGATCCGCGTTCGACACGCTTTGGTGTCTTCCAAATGGATACAAATCCGACAGGTAACTCCCGTATCATAGATTCGCTTTGGCCATGGGCGTCATTGCCCTTGCCCAATGGCTATGGCGGCAACGTGGTCGACCCGGGCGGGCCAGTCGAGCATGCGCCTAATCGTTTCGCCAACACACCTTATTACCCGGCTACATTCTTTATCAATAGCTCCTCGACTGATGGGCGTGATACTGCCACCACGACCTACGCTGATAACGATGGCGTACTGCGGCCAGCTGACGGTATTTACCCGGGTGCAGCGAGCCATACTGGTGAGTCAACGCCTTACAACATTACGAGTTATCGTCCGATCATGTTAAACCGCCCATTCCGGAATGTGGCCGAGCTAGGCTATGTTTTTCGTGATCTGCCTTGGAAAACGCTCGATTTTTTCACTGACAAGAGCGCAGATGCGGGGCTCCTGGACATATTTTGCATTCACGATGGTCCTCAGTCCACCATATCGTATAGCGGCAATAATCTTGGTAACTTTGTACCTACGATGGTTGCCGGCAGAGTAAATCTGAACAGCCTTTATCTCGATCCGAATGGTCTTCTATCTTCGCCGACGCCAACGCCATCGATCCCTCCTGTAGCGCAGCCCATTCTGGCTGGGGCTATCTGGGACGAGATAGCATCCCCTCCCTCAACCGTTGTGGCCACCGGTTCAGGGGATCAAACTGCGCAGGTGATGACGAACAGACTCGTCAACGCAACATCGGCGGCGCCGATGCAGAACAGGTCAGAACTGATAACTCGTGCCAACTTGCCGGCGACGATCCTCCCAGCGGCATTAAACGACAACCAATCTATCAAAGCTCGGCGCGAAGTGGTTGCGCGCGCGATTTCATCGGTATCGCAAACACGCGTGTGGAACTTATTGATTGACGTAATCGCGCAGACCGGGCACTTCAAGCCAAATGCTAACAGCCTGCAAAACGATTTCATTGTCGAAGGCGAAGAGCACGACTGGGTTCATGTCGCCATCGACCGTTTTACCGGCCAGGTTATCGACAGGCAGATAGAAGTAGTGAAGGAGTAAGCCGCGGCGCGATCGCGGTCAGGTTCAACCCAGCGATTTCGACGTGCTAGCGCAGACGCGCGCTGATTTGTGGAACAGGTTTTCCGCGGCAGACACCGGCCACGACAGGCGAATCGACACGAATCTTACGACAAACTCGCCACAGAGAACACGGAGGTGACAAAGATCGACGGATCTACACATGTACGCAGACCTTCTTTCCGAGCCTATCTGAGTCTGTGGATTATATCGAGTCGAAAAAGGACGCGCCGGGAGGATTTACCTTCCCGGCGCTTTTTTCTTCTGGGGGGAACTTTGTTTTTTACTTCTGGAGTTTCTCCTTTTGACTGATAAGGCTGGAATCGCTGATGGCGGCCACGACCGGTTATAGCTTCTACTGGGTGCAGATCACAGCCGTAACGGTTCCTGTGCCCGTGTGGCCGGGAGCTGGCCCGTAGCCTGGGTTGGTTTTGATGATGACCATCTTAGGACCGTTGCCACTTATGACTGGGCCAGACTTGGTGATCGAGCTTGCGGCAATTACAGAAATGTAGTCCGGAACGCTGTCTGGCGGGTTGCAGCTATTGCCTGGGTCGCTCAGCCAGGTGCCCCCGCACGATGGCGGGTTCGGGGTCAATACGTTAGCAAAACCCTTGAAACTTGAGGGGGCTGAACCGCCGCTGAGATCGTTTGCCTTCGCCCACTGGGCGCCCCAGAAGGTTACTTTCGCGCCGACGACCGCGTCGAGGTCGCCAATAACAAAGCTCCCGGCCTGAGGTGTCGGCGTCGGTGTGGGAGTGGGCGTGGGTGTAGGTGTACGTGTGGGTGTAGGTGTTGGGGTTGGCGTGTGGGGAGCTGTTGCGGTCGGACTAGCCGTAGGCGTAGGTGTTGGCGTTGGCGTGAACGTAGCTGTGGCGGTAGGAGTTGGAGTAAAGGTAGCTGTTGCGGTCGCCGTAGCTGTAGGCGTCGGCGTCGGACTAGGTGTGCCTTCTGGGCCAGCTCCGGTCCAGCCGCCAGCCGGCGAGCCGCCTAAGCCGTTGCAGAAGTACTCGGCAAAGCAGGTATCGCTGCTCTGCACTCCCGCCGTGGCGCCGCTGTTACCCTCCTCCAGTGTGCCGTAAATTACGTCGAACTTGTTCTCCCCTTCATATAACCTCAACTCGAAGTTGGCCTTCTCGTCCGGCTGATCCATATAAACGGCGCGCCACTCAATGTTGAAGATACGATTGGGAGCGGTGCCGGACACTGAAGTATAAATGCCGCAGGTGTCCCCGGGGTAACCAGTGCAGCCGCTGTTGTCATCGGTGCGCAGATCATCCCAGTAAGGGAAAATAGTACAGTCGTGACCGGACCATGGGAGACACGTGTTACTCAGATAGTCCACATCGCTGGTCGTGAATTGTGCATTGCCGTTGGCGGACAAATTGATGCTGGTGTGAGCCGTTCCGCAGGCCATATAGGAAAAGGGAAGCGCGACGTTGGTCACGAGATCTTCGCCGTGATTGCCGGTGTCCGTATCACCTGGGACGATAGTGCCGCCTATTTGACTTATGGTAAGCCCGGCGCAAGCTGCAGGTGTTGGCGTTGGGGTATAGGTAGCCGTTGGTGTTGGAGTAAACGTTGCCGTAGCTGTGGGGGTTGGCGTGAACGTGGCTGTCGCGGTGGGGGTTGGAGTAAAGGTAGCTGTTGCCGTGGCCGTGGCGGTAGCAGTGGGCGTAAACGTTGCCGTAGGTGTGGGCGTTGGACTTTCTTCCGGGGTCGGCGTCGGCGTGAAGGTGGCTGTCGCGGTGGGAGTTGGAGTAAAAGTCGCCGTTGCTGTCGCCGTCGGCGTTGGACTCTCCTCTGGGGTTGGGGTCGGCGTGAATGTGGCTGTCGCGGTGGGGGTTGGAGTATAGGTAGCCGTTGCCGTCGAGGTAGCGGTAGCAGTCGGCGTAAACGTTGCTGTGGCCGTGGGCGTGGGACTTTCTTCCGGGGTCGGCGTCGGCGTGAAGGTGGCTGTCGCGGTGGGGGTTGGAGTAAAGGTAGCTGTTGCCGTCGCCGTAGCAGTAGCCGTAGGATTAAATGTCGCTGTAGCCGTGGCCGTTGGTGTCGCTGAAGGCGTAGAGGTCGGTTCGGCCGTAGGCGTAGGCGTAGGGGTAGGCGGAGGAACGTCGCAATCAGCGAAAGAAGCGCCCTCGAATTCGCCCCCGGGAATGTTATCGAAAAGAGCCGTGTTATAGTTCACTCCATCGAAGGTTACGAGGAGTGTGCCTGCGCCGAACTCGCTGGTAACGAGAATATTGCCGCCCAACCCCGTGAAGTCGGTTGGGGGATACTGATAGATATTATTTGTTTGAAAGTTCTCTATCGCCTGGAACTGGGCGCCGCCGCCGTCGCAGAAGGTGCACGGATTTGATGATGGAATGACCAGAACGCCTTCGGCGCCGTAGTTGCTGAAAAGATCATAAGTGATGTTGCCAGCGTTATCGATTGCGTGGACGCTACCACTGTCCTCGTCGGCTACCAGGATTTGGCCGCCATAGGGTCCGAAGCTTAGCGGCGGTATGGCTGGTCCTTCAAGATGGGTGGCGGCGTCGGCGATGAAGGTGGGAGTTCCGGTCCCGTCAACGTGCCAGACCGGGCCGGTCTCACAGGTCACAATCATGTTGTAGCCAAATGTGCCTACGTGGTCGAAGGTAATCCCGGTGTGGTCTTCTCCGCAGTCTGGGATCGTCGCAAAGGGCGTGACGTTACCGTCGGTGACATTATAGACCGTCGAACCTTGTGTGACGAAAATGTCGCGCGGGGTGAACCCGGCACTTTCGGCCTGGGATGGAGCGATAGAGATGTATTCCTCTCTGCAGTCAAAGACGCCCGGAAGGGTTGCCAGCAGGGTGACGTTGCCCTGGCAGTCGATGGTATCGACATTGTGGCCGCAGTATTCGGTCACGATCAGCTTATCACGCGAAGCGGCCACGCCTACTGGGGTATTGACAGTGGTAAAGGGAGTTGGATTGGCAGCGTAAAAAATTCCTGCCAACGACAGTAATCCTGCAACTGTCAGAGTGATTTTTGTTCTGGGGGGAACTTTGTTTTTCATTTCTGGATTCGCGTTTTAACTGATCATTTTGTTTATTACAAATGAATTAAGTCGCGTGTTTTAAAGGATTCATTTGTTTAATGCAAATAAAATTTAACAGGGGAGCGCCCCTGATTTTTCGCTAAAAATCCCCTTAGGTAGAAGGTGCGATCCCCCCTAAGGGAGACGGCGTGAGACACGGGAATCGAGTTCCTTTTTGCTCAACAAATTCCGAGCTGCCGCCGGCTCCCAGCCACGTTCGGCAGAACCTCACGCTCGTTTTTCTTCAGAAGTAAGCCACCACAACGACAAACCTCCGAATGGCGAAGGTCAACGGCGGTCGATCCTCCGTTGTCGATGGTTGATCCGCTTTAAAGCGGACCAGGCGACACCCAGGCCTAGTATCTTTTTACAGAGGGATCCTCGTGCTTTTGTAATGTCCCGCCGAGACCATCGATTTTAGCCGTTATGGTTTTGTTCGCTCGGGCTACGTATTCTTTGTAAGGCTTGTCCCAGCCAAAGTAAATCACGGTGGCAACAATCAAAATTTCAACTAGCAGTCGCATAATCGCGGAGAATGGCAGAAAGTGCGCGCCGAGAGCAATTACAATCGTTGAGCGGAGATCGCGCTTCCCGCGTCATTCCTTTCGTTCGACCAGGAGCGGAGCGATGAGAGTGCGTTCTTCGGGCAAAAGTGGTTTGGCGCTGACGAGGCGCGCATCATTTCGTGCGCCGTCTCCGTAACCGTTAGCTGCCAGAATGGCTGCGCGCACGGCGAGTGCACCCGGTGGCTCGGCGCCCGTTACCGGCGGCTCGCGGATTGCCGCCAGCGCCTCGTTTGGCCGACTCTGGCGAAGGCGCGCAAGTCCCAGTGTTGCCCGGGCTAACCAATTCCGCGGTTCCTTTGCGACAAGCAGCTCGGCGTCGCGCTCCGCTGCTTTCGCTACGTCAGGGGAGGCGCCGAGCAACAATTGCAGATAAACATCCTGTATGCGGGCATTCGCGTCCTCCGGCCAGACCTGAGAAATCTGCGCGGCGATTGTCTGCGCTTGAGCAGTTTCTCCTGCTGCCAATGCGAGACGCAAACGGCCCGCGTACGCCTGACGATTTCTGGGCTCGATTTTGATAACAACGGAATAGGCGGCGTCGGCGATGTCATTGGCAGAGTTTTGCTCGGCGTAATTTGCGAGAGCCGACGCTTTCTCGGAAGTATTCGCGGCTTCCAGAGCGCGTTGCCATTCGTTTGTTGCTCCACTTGCCGACCCGAGGTGCGTCTGGGCGACGGCAAGGTACATGTGTTGGAGCACTGGATCGATCGGAAAACGTTCACTGCTCAGCAACTCTTTGATGGCGTCCCAGCGTTGGAGGGCCCCAAGGGCATCCAAATATGGAAGGAAAAGGTCCTGGCGCTGCACCGCATGCGTCTCCGGCAACACTTCCAATGTTTTTGCGGGCCGGCCGATTTTGTTCAGCCACGAGGCCAGCGCTGCGAGCGTCTCATCGTCGCCGTTTCCGAAGCGCTGTATCGCGTCGGCAACGAATTGATCGATCAGGATTGAATCCTGTCGCGTACGAACTTCCAGCGCGAGGAGCTTGTGATAAGGCCGGGCATCAGGATGATTTTCAAGAGCATCCGCCACTTCCCTCAGGCTCATCGTTCGTCCGGCTGAATTTGATGGCGAAATGGCAGCCAAATTGAGAGTCACAGTATCGCCGGATTGTGTTGCAGGCGTCGGTTGAGAGCTCGAGCCTGTCGAGAATGCCGGCTGCGGAGTACCGCGCTCCGAGAAGATTGCCGCCTTGGCCGCCGTAGCCTCGGCGGGGGCGGCTTTCTCTATCGCAGGTGTTGGAGATGGTGCCGGGGTGCTCTCGAGCGAAAGCGATGTGTTGCCGCCGATTGCGGGCAGCGGCGGCACAGCCTGCTCGTTTGCAAGAAGAACGAGCGCGCCAAGCGACCCTGAATTTTTTGGGTCACGCGCGACATCTTCAATTTGTTTCCACGCGCTGGCGTATGGCCGCGAATCGGCACTGGTGACAGAGAGAACGAGCGTCGCAGCGGCCAGAATTTCATACGGTTTTGCGCGTTTGTCCTGGAGCGCGCGTTGAGCATAATCGAGGGCCACCACAGGATCGCTCTGACGACTGGCGACTTGACCTGCCCACACCAGATCGATGGCCGACGGTGCGCGTTGTGACATCAGGAATTGCACTTGTTTTGCCGCCGAAGTCACCTCGCCGGCCACGAGCGCCGCAGCGATATAGTCGCGCCGATCCTCGACCGTGAGACGGTCTGCGTCATCGACTTTCTTCCACCACTCCAGCGCCGGTGCCCATTGGTTTGTGCGAGAGGCCAGCCGCGCAATTGCACGCCAAGATTCAGCTTCAGTCGGTCGCAGCAGGTAAGCATCGCGTGCTTTCGCACTTGCTTCGCTCCATTTTCCTTGCTCGATCAAGGCGAACGCCTGACCCGCAAGCCGACGCGACTGCCAGGCCTTGATTGCTCCGCCGACCGGTGGTGCAGCGAAGTAGAGCGCGACACTCAGCGCACAAATGGTTAGCACGCCAAGAAAAATGAGCAGCCGAATTCGTCGGGCACGGATTTCTTCCGGCGGAGTCAGGTCCATCTGGTCTCGACGGATTGCGCGAGGCTTGGACGAGCGGCTACCCACGACAGACGTGTACTATCGCGTTGTTGAATATGCAAAGCACTGTAGAGGCAGCCGTGTCGGCCGCGGACTTGCGCGCGACACGCGTGCCCACTACAGCTTACGTGCGTCGGAAGCGCACGGAGCGAATCAATCGCCGCCGCTGATGCCAGCAGAGCCCAAGAGCGCCGAACAGTCCACCCGCGACAGTCGTTGGCTCAGGAACAACAATCTCGCCGCTTACGGTGACGTTATCGATTACGTTCTGAATGTTGTTGCCATTTGACTGTCCACCATTGAATTCCAGTTCCAAGACGAGTAATGGCTTGTTGTTAACAATGCTAGGGACCGCGTCGCTGAATACTTGGCCTCCCGGCAAAATTGTGTGTGTCGCAAAAGTGGCGAATGTTGCTCCCCCATCGGTGCTCCACCTTATGTTCACGCTGTTGAAGCCGTCGTTTTGAAGGCCACTAATGGCGAAGCTGATGGTCATGTTCTGGAAGAGACCCTGCGACGAGAAAAGAGGAATATCGAAAGCAGCGTTGTTATGCTCTGAGCTTCTTGAAAGGCCGAGCCCAAAACGGGGGAGGTCCGGGTCGGTGGGCCAAACATTCTGAGTTAGCCCTGGGGCCTCTCTCGCAGCGGGGAAGGCGTAAGGACGCGCGCCGCCAGGGAGCATCGAGGCCTGCACGAAAGCGATCGGCTCGGCTGTATAATCGGGTGGCCCACCCCTGACACCGTCTTCAAAATTATAATAAGCTATCAGGGATTGGGCATTCGCACTCGGGGCGAGAGCGGCCATCAGCATCAACGCGCCCGCCACAATCAAGAGCAAACGACACGGTAAAGCGCGCCGACATGTCTTACGTGCTCGCATGTTGCCTCCCAAGGCTCGAAGAATCACGTCGTTTGTACCAATTCCCGTTGTTATGGCAAGACTTCTTTGGTTTTTTGGGGGGAATCCTGTAGAGGCAGCCCCGAAAGCGCTCGGGGCTGCAATGATTTTGACTGCGTTGCGCAGGCGACACGCCTGCCGCTACAGCACAGCGGTTAGGTGCGCCGCCAGCGCACCCCGCGAATCAATCGCCGCCGCTGATGCCAGCAGAACCCAAGAACGCCGAGCAGGCCGGCCGCGACCGTCGCGGGCTCGGGAACGACCGAGATCGTGCCAGTCAACTGGAGGTTGTCGAATTGGGTGAATCGAAAGTTGGTTATTCCCCTTCCCCCAGTGAAGAAGAATCGAAACGCGAGATTTGGAGCGTTGTTAGCCGCGGAAGGGACGACGAAACTTTCGATTGTTCGCTGACCGACCGAAAGCGGGGAGGTGCCGAAGGTGGTCCACGTACCCCCTCCGTTAATGCTGAACTGAACCGTTACGTCAGTGAAACCACCGACGAGGGTCTTGCACGCGAAGCTCAAGGTCATGTCCGAAAATAAGAGTCCCGGCGAGACAACATTAAAGTCGAAATGGCGGTTGTTATTATTGAGGGTGTCGGTGAGCTCCACGTCGATACGTGGGAAGAGATCGTTGTCACCGGGAGATACATTCAGGAGAGTCCCGGGTTTATTGGCTAGCACCTCGCCGGTGGCATAATCGGTCGTGATCATCGTAAGCACCACTCCGCCGCCGGGATTCCCTGGGGCAAGGACGGACGTAAAATCTGGCGGGCCACCATCAACAGCATGTTGAAAATTAAAATAAGCTATCAGGTCGGCGTTCGCGGTGGGGGCTAAAGCAGCCAGCAGCAGCACCGCGCCCGTTAAAATTAAGGGCAAACGAAATCGTAAACGGCGCGGCGGAAATCGCTTAAATTTTCGCATTTATTCTCCCAAGGTTTGAAGAATTCCTCCTCTTGTAACAATTGACGCTGCAATGGCAAGATTTTTTAAAATTTTTTAGTGATCATTTTGGTAGGCGCGGTTCACCCGAACCGCCCTAAGGCGATTGAGGTCAATCGCCCCTACCTTGTACGGAAACGACCTCACGAACGACATTGCGCAGACACGATTCCGCCTCTGCTGCGGAGAACGGGTCGTTGCGTAGCGACAAATGACGTTTGCCATGGCGTCGTTGCATGCGCAACGTGACGCCGTCGTGATGCGCCGTAGAGGCAGCCGTACCGGCTGCAATCTGCACGCGGCACGCGTGCTACTGCAGTAGGATGTTTAGATTCCGCAGGCGACACGCTTGCCGCTACAGAATGGTCTGGTTAGGCACGCCGGAAGCGCACGGAGCGAATCCATCGCCGCTGCTGAAACCAGCAGAGCCCAAGAACGCCGAGCAGGCCGCCCGCGATCGTCGTGGGCTCAGGAACGATTATGCCGTTTATCTGGATATTATCGATTATGTCCTGGAGATCGTTCCCGCTTGATTGTCCTCCTGCGAAATTTAGTCGTAGAACTAAAAGTGGCACGTTTAAGGTCGTCCCGGGAGCGATTGCGAAAGTCAAAACTACTCCCGGGCCGTTCGGCACTAACTGAGGGCCAGAGATCGTGGTAAAAGTCGCTCCTCCATTGGTGCTCATCTGAATTGCTGCCCGGGCGAAACCGTTTCCGTTGGCAGCGATCACGAAGCTGACGGACGTGACATCATAGATCCCTTGCGCCGAGAACAGCCCAATATTAAACTGAGCGGGGTCATTGAGATTGCTTCGTCTCAGACCCATCGCAATAAGGTTGGGGTCCGGGTCGCCAGGAGCACGATTTTCGGGTAGCCCGATCGCGGCCGACATGTTATCGGGATTGTAATTGGTGGTTATTATCGTGTTGACAGCTCCCGGCGGAACTTGGGACCCTAGATTGACGGGAAAAGGTGGCCCCGTTGGACCTTCAAAATTAAAATAAGCTATTAAGGTTGCATTCGCGCGCGGGGCGAAAGCGGCCATCAGCAGTGCCGTGCCCGCCACAATTAAGAGCAAACGAAACGCCAAACTGCGCGGGCGACATGTCTTAAATGTTCGCATGTTGCCTCCCAAGCCCTCAAGGAATTATGCCTCTTGTAACAATTCCCGCTGGCATGGCAAGACATTTCTTGGTTTTTTTGGGGGGCTATGTAGAGACAGCCGTGTCGGCTGCGGCTTTGCACGCAACACGCGTGCTGCCACGGCTGTAGAGGCAACCCCGAAAGCGTTCGGGGCTGCGTGGGTTTAGATTCTGCAGGCGACACGCCTGCCGCTACAGATCATTTGCTTTCACTGGGTTGGCGCAATGCGATATGCCGACTCGAATGATACATGCGCGATTCGAGTTTGCGGCGCCGATTGTGCTTGACGAGCAGCCAGGATTTTCTCAAGACTTTGCCTCATCAACCGGGTCCGAATCGGGTGGAGATCTTTCCCCGCTGGGTTCTTCGCCTTTTCTGGTCCCCCCACAACATAACTTAAGCGGGGAAAGGAAAAAGGACCATGAATCTGTTGACTCGTTTCAAACAAATAATTCTGCCACTTCTCGTCAGTATCGCGTTTGCTTGCTTTGGGCTTCTACCCACTGCGCAAGCAGTTGTTCCACCACCGGACGGCGACTATCCGGGAGCCAACACGGCGGAGGGGCGAGCCGCCCTTTTCCATCTTACCACCGGTGAGTACAATACAGCACTTGGCTGGTACTCGCTCTTTTACATCACCGACGGCGACTTCAACACCGGTGTTGGCGCTAAGACGCTCTTTGCCAATACTGGAGACAATAATACGGCCACTGGCGCTGGGGCGCTCTTAAGCAACACAGAGGGCAGCGACAACACGGCCAACGGAGCGTTTGCACTCTTTAGCAACACCGAAGGCGTGCAGAACGCGGCGACGGGTTTTGCTGCGCTGCAAAACAATGACGTCGGCCAAGGCAACACGGCCAACGGTTGGACTGCGCTCGGTAGTAACACGGGCGGCGACTTCAACACGGCTGTCGGTTGGGATGCGCTCGGTTCCAACACTACGGGCTCCGGAAATACAGCCTTGGGTTTTGGGGCGCTGTTTACCAACACCACCGGCAACAACAACATCGCATTGGGTGATTTCTCGGGCAAGGGTGTCGTCACGGCTAATGACGTTATTTGTATCGGCTCCTTAGGTGCAGACGTGGACGACACCACGTGGATCGGCAATGTCTATGGCGTCACTACACAAAGCGGCACCACTGCGCCAGTCGTGGTGTCCGATGGCGGGCAGCTTGGCACGGTCGTTTCCTCGGAACGATTCAAGAAGGACATCGCGACCATGGACAAGGCCAGTGAAGTGATCCTGTCACTGAGACCAGTCACCTTCCACTACAAGAGCGACGCCAGGGAGGCCCCGCAATTTGGTTTGATTGCCGAGGAAGTAGCGAAAGTGAATCCTGCCCTAGTGCTACCGGATAAAGAAGGAAAACCGTACACGGTCCGATACGATGCGGTTAACGCGATGTTGCTCAATGAATTCCTCAAAGAGCACCGCAAAGTGGAGAAACTGGAAGCGGCCCTTCGCGCAGTTAACGAGCGATTGGCAGAGCAGGATGCAAAAATCCAGAAGGTGAGCGCTCAAGTCGAAGTGAGCAAGCCCGCACCGCAAACTGTCCTGAACGATCGGTGAAGCGAGACTTCTTGGTTGTGGCGCCTGAGGTGGAACGCGCTGTCCTCAACGCGTAGGCAAACGAAAGCGGCTTCGCAGCCTGATATTTGCGCCCTCGGCGACTATTGGTCCCATCGTCTTCGGCGCCTTCGCTAAGGCTACGGCAGCCAAGGGGAGAAGACGATCCGCCGTTGGCTGCGACTTCGCACGCGACACGCGTGCCACCACAGCTGTAGAGGCAGCCCCGAAAGCGTTCGGGGCTGCGACGAGTTAGATTTCGCAGACGGTACACCTGCCGCTACAACGGCAATCGGCGGTCCGACACCGCTGCTACAGAGATTTCTCCGGCTCGCGCAAAACGACGAGCTCGCGAACCAAATCGCGCAGATGGGATTCCGCCTCTGTTGTGGAAAGTGGCTCGGCGCTGATGAATATCGCTTCAATTACTTGTTGTCCCAAATGACGGCGTCCTTCCACGACCGAGCGGAGACGTTCGGTGCGCGTCCATTCGGAGCGGCTTCCGAACATGCCAGGTGTATTTGTGCCGGCGCGCCCTCCTTCGTCAAGGCTACGGCGGGCAAGTGATTTGGATGTGCCCGAAGCGCGATCTTCCGATAAACAATAAAACGCGTGCGCAATCTGCGGTGCGGAGCCTTCGAAGGCGCGCTGAAATTCGAAATGGCGAAACGGCAATTCGAACGAACCGCTCACCGGATAACTGCGCACGCCATCATCGGCCGTCTTAGTCCAACCGCTTGCGGGCAAACAAACATCGGGCCGGTGCAGGTTCGCCAGAAGTGCGCTGTTTTTGCCCGGGTTCCAGCGAAAGACGTACACGAGACAGGAGATCGTATTGGGCTCCGAGCGATTTACCCGCGAGGTCGCCGTCCAGGCTGCTCCCTCGCCGTCATCGAACCTGAGGACGGCGCGAATTTCTTCGTCGATTTTCAGTTTACGAAAGTTCGGCGCTTGCTCGGGCCACCGTACATTCCAGCGTATGCCGCTGATGAGGTTGCGTTCGTGGAGGCGATACCAGGTTGCCGTTCCAATCTCCACAAACAAAAGCCAGCAAATGGCCGCGGCCAGACAAGAAACCGGGAACTGTAGAGCCAGCCGTGTCGGCTGCCGCGGCGTGGATTCTGCAGGCGATACGCCTGCCACTACGGGCTTGGTCCTGCCGAGCAAGTATGCAAAGCCGACGGTGGCCATGAAAACGAGGGCGACGATGCTGTAGCCGGCTATGTCGTGCCAGCGACCGACCGCGGATAAGTCTTCTGTCGCGGCAATGCTGACCAGAAAAACTGCACGGACAAAATTAGCCAACAACGCGATGGCAACGGCGCACGCGACGAGGGCCACGCGTCGCAACACCGAGAGTCGTTTCAGTTCGCCAAAGAGCAAACCGATCATTAGCGACGTCTGCAATGAACGAATGCCGCTGCACGCTTCGTTTACGCCGACGAGGCCGGTGCTGACGCGGATTAAATTGCCTTCGACCTGCGCGGGAGTTCCGAGCAGCATCGCCGTTTCGGCGGCGACGCGCGCCACAACGCGCATCAAGCCCTGGATCACTGGAGTTTCCAGCGAGGTAGGCCAGGGCACCGCAACGAAGATAAATGCGACGGGAAATGCAAAATGGCGAACCCGCGCTTCGCCGCCTGCCCACCAGATCAGCAAAAGCGTCAACCCCACCACTGCGGCAGCGTGGATCCATGCGAGCAATCGCCATTCCGGGTTTGCAATTTCAAAAAGCCGGAGCGGCAGTAAAACGAGGAGCGCGGCAATCGCGAGTAATACAGCGATCGTTTGGACCTTTCGGATTTCAGATTTCGGACTTCGGATTTCGGTTCGCGGCGCGTCCTGCCAGCGGAGCCAGAAGAGATAAAGAGCGAAAAACGGAACGAACCAGCCGAAGTTGTATTGCTCGTTAACCGACCATTCGCCGCTGAGCTCTCTGCAAAGTCCAAACCACAGGGCAGCTAAAAACAAAACGCTCAGAGCAACCCGAAAATGCCTGTCGGCCAGCGGCGAAGCACCGGTGAGCTTGCGTGGACTCGCTAGATCTTGCACCGGCCAGGAGCTTACCAAATCTGTGTGCAAAGCGAAATCGTTACGCAGCATTCATCAGCTGTTCCTGTCGACCGGACATCTTGCCTGTCAGGCCCGCAGACTTCACGCTTGAAAGGCTGCTCGACGCATCCGGCAGGATGCCTAAAATGCGTTCTGCGCGTTTGGCGCTCCAATGGTTTCGACCTGTCAGATTCTGGGCATTTATTTCTTCAGTGGCGATGTCGACGAAGCGCTGGCTTCAATGGATCGGCGCGGCGGATTTTTGATTGCACCTTCGGGAACCTGTTTTGCGCGATTGCGCGAAGACGAGGCGTATCGGCGCGCTGTGCTTGCGGCTGATCTGGCGATTGCCGACAGCGGTTTGATGGTGTTGCTGTGGCGCTTGTTGCGGCGCGAGAAGATTGGCCGCATCTCCGGGTTGAAATATCTGAAGTATCTGCTGCGCAAATTGAAAGGAGACAGGGCCGAAGAAACTTTCTGGGTACTTTCCAGCGAACGCGCGCGGCAGAAATTATTCCAGTGGTCGCGCCTAGAACCGTTCCCAATTGCTAGCAAGAACTGCTATGTCGCGCCGCGGTACGGCTTGGAAATCGAAGACCGGAATCTCCTTTCGCTGCTAGAACAGAATCGCCCGTCGCATGTAATCATCGCGATTGGCAGCGGCGCACAGGAAAAACTCGGTTATTATTTGCGCGAGAATTCGTCGTATCGGTCGGCGATTCATTGCACCGGCGCCGCGCTCGGTTTTGTCACCGGCGAGCAGATTCCGATTCCCGATTGGGCAGATCGATTGTACTTAGGATGGCTTCTGCGACTGATCACTCAGCCGCACCGCTTCGTTCCGCGCCTGATCCACGGATTGGAATTGCCGTGGCTGATCTGGAAATACGGCGAGAGGCTGCCGCCCATGCGAGGGGAAAAGTGAGAGATAAGTGATCTGTGATCAGTTTTCAGGTATCAGAAATCTGGCGCGTCGTTAGAGTTTCTGCTACGTCTCGCTCATGGAAGTCCGCAGCGTAGAGGACATTGTTCGCGCATTAAATACGGCACGAGTGGAATACCCAATTGTGGGCGGGCTTGCGGTTAACGCCCATGGGTTTGTTCGCCTCACTCGTGATGTTGATTTAGTGCTTCGGCTCGATCCAGGTAACGTCAGTAGGGGCTTGAACGCTTTATTGGACATCGATTATAAGATGTCGATACCGGCAAGGCCAGAAGATTTCGCAAATCCTGGAATGAGGGAGAATTGGCATCAGAATGAAGGAATGATCACGCTGAAACTTTGGAGTGATCAGCATCAACGAACGCCGGTTGATATTTTCGTTTACGAACCGTTTGATTTCGTGAAGGAATACTCCACCGCGACGAAGCTTGAAATTTGCTCGGGCGTGCTGGCGCCGATAGTTTCGCTCGAAACGTTGCTGAAAATGAAGCGCGACGCTGGCCGGGTGCAGGATTTAATTGATATTGAGGAATTACAGAGAATCCGATGAAAGCCCTTCGACCTATCAAGCCAGACTGGAAATGGGCAACTCCGAAGGGAAGCCGGCAACTGGATCGGCTGCTGGACCGGCAACTTACGTTTCGAGAAAAATTGGAATGGCTGGAAGAAGCTGAAGCGCTGTCGCTGCGTCTTTGCGCAAATCGTGAGTCGCACTCCAACGATAAGAAGCCGCCACGATTGTAGCGGAGGTCAACGCTCAGCCGTCAGCTTCACTCAGGGAACGACCGTAACTTTGTTTGCGGCTACTCAGCGTTGGCGGCTGATCTTGGTTACTCTGTTGCTATCAAAGTCCGCGATCCACATGCTTTGATCGTCGTAAAGGATGGCTGTGGGAGAACGGCCGACTCTTAGCTGGCCCTGAAGCCGACCGTCGTCGGCACGCAGCCGCCAAACAGTATTGTCGGATTCCATCGGCACCCAAATGTTATTGCCGTCGAAAGCAATCTCTTCGGGTCCGTTGCCCACCGGAAACGTGCCGAGCACGGTTCCATCGCTCGCCAGTAATTGGGTCAAGTCATCGCTAGTGTAGTTGCTGACCCAGATGTGAACTCCGTCAAAGCAAATACCCTGCGGCCCCGTGCCGACGTTGAAGGTGCCAAGAATCGTGCCATCGCTCGGCCGCAGCTTGGTGACAGTGTTGGACAAGAAATTCGTTGTCCAAATGTTCGTTCCGTCAAAGATAACAAACACCGGGTTCGAGCCAACGTTGTACGTCGCCTCGATGGTGCCATTACTCGCCCGGAGCTTTGTCACGGTGTTGGCAGACTGGTTGGCTATCCAAAGGCTCATTCCGTCGAAGGCGATGCCAGTGGGAGATACTCCGGCGGGGAAGGTACCCAACACCGTGCCATCGCCGGCGCGGAGTTGGGTCACAGTGCCGTCGAGATAGTTTGTAACCCAAATATTGGTACCATCATAAGCGGCCGCCAGCGGGGTCTGCCCTACGCCGAAGGTGCCTAGATTTGTTCCGTCGCTGGCTCGCAATTTGGTGACTGTGCGATCATTCTGATTGACCACCCAAATGTTTGCTCCGTCAAACGCGAGGCCAATCGGTCCATAGCCCACCCGGAAGTTTTGGCGAACAACGTTCGCGGCGTTAGCCCGCGGAGAAACGATCGTGCTGTCGGTCTGAACCGTAGCGAGCGTTGGCAAAAGTGCGATTGAGTTCAGGCAGAGCCAGCCGATGATCGAGGTGAAAGACAGAGTTTTCATAGCCAAATCTTGTAGCGGACTCTGCCGTCGATGTAAAGACGAAGCAAGGATCAACGCTACTGCACAACCGTTAGCGTGAGATCGTTTCCATCGCCGCCGGAGTAGCTGGCTTGGAAGTTGTTGCCGTTTATTGTAACAATGCTGCCGTCGGGCAGGTTGCTAAAGGTGCCGCTGATGGGATTAGCTGAGGTGTTACTGATCAAGGTCAGCACGAATCCCTGGCTTAAGGCTCCCGTGATGTTGCCGATCAACTCAATCATGGCACCGCTGTTGATGGTGACTCCGTTGGCAATCACCATGCCGACCTTGGCCCTAGTCCTGTCTCCGTTCTGCTGCGCCTTGAAGGTGCAAGTGTAGGTGGCATCGGTGTTGAGAGTGAGCGCGCTTTGGATGATGAGTGGGACCTGTCCAGTCCTCGTCTCACCTCCCGGGGCAAGGAACGCGCCGGTTCCGCTGCCGGTGCCAATCGTTGTCGCGCCAGCGATGATCCCGGTACCGCCGAGTTTACCCCTCGTAACGCTCACCGGTCCGCTGCCGGTGCCCGACCCGCTCTGATTGGCTACGACAAGCTTCCCGCCTTCAATTGTCGTTCCACCGAGGTAAGTATTCTCGCCCCTGAGCGTTAGGGTCCCATTGCCAATCTTTTCAAGAGAGCCAGGAAAGCTATGATCCCCGCTATCTTGAATTGTGCCCGAAAACGTTGTGCTAAGATCATTGCTACCGGTGATAAGTCTCTTCTTGCCTAGGAAGACAATACCGTCTCCTTCGATTGAGCCAACAGAGACAACAGACCCTCCGAACTCGATATCCAGGGTGCCGTTGCCGAAGAGCTCAATTCTGGCTTCACCGCCATCATCCGCAAGGTTCTCAAAAGAGATTCGGCCGCCTTCCCCGCCGTTTGACCCAGGGTTGGCGATCAAGGTGGCATTGCCGGCTGAAGAGCCTTCGTAAAAAGTAACTCCTCCACTGTTGATGATAAATAAGCCGTTGCCGGCCGTCGGTGCGGGGGCCCCATTGCCTCCGAACAATATAAGACCACCCTGGACGATAAAAGTGCCATTAGCGGCGCTCGAATCGTCCTCGATACTAAGAAAGCTGGTAGGCTGAAGCGTAAAGGTGCCGTTCCCGGCACTTGAATTGCCACCGAAAGACACCGATCCGCCCCTGTACGCATCTGGAGTCTCAACAGGTTCTAGCAGGAACGTGCCATTACCGGCGCTCGCGGTACCAGAAAAAGACGCGAAGCCGCCTGAATTTTTGTTCCCATGGCCACCCTTGAGCGTGAAAAAAGTCATGTCCCCAGCCGTCGCATTGTTTGTCAGAACAACACCTGCAAAAGTCGGGAAAACGAAGTTCTGGGTTATTCCGGAATCATTTGTTATTCCGATGCCGCTGATCGTTAACTCCTGGTCGACAGCTGCGTTAATGGTAAAAGGGGTTGCACCTGGACTAAAGATCAGCTCGTTGAGTTCTGTGTCGGTTGAAACGAAGACCTTAGTTTGTTGCGAAAGTCCAAAAGTGGCGACATCGTCCGGCCCGTTGGGAACCGTGTTCGGCGTCCAGTTCTCAGCGGTGTTCCAATCGTTGCTGATCGGGTTCGTGCTCCAGGTGGCGCTGTCGGCGTAGACCGCGTTCAGCGCGCAGAGTGCAAGCGTTAGAAGAATGGCGCAGGAGAGAATGGAAGATTTCATGGCGGCAATTACGCCTATGGCGCTCTTTAAAAGTCAAGCGGATTCGCGATGACTATGGCACCACCGTTAAGGTCATATCGTTGCCGTCGCCACCGGAGTAACTGGCTTGGAAGTTGTTGCCGTTAATTGTAACAATGCTGCCATCGGGCAGGTTGCTAAAGGTGCCGCTTATGGGGTTGGCTGAGGTGTTACTGATCAAGGTCAACACCATTCCCTGTGTCAAGGCTCCCATGGTGTGGCCGATCACCCTAATCATCGCCCCGCTGTTGATGCTAACGCCATTGGCGATCACCTGGTCGGTCTCGGCCCTGTTCCGGTTCGCCCTGAAGGTATAAGTGTATGTCGCATCGGCGTTGAAGGTGAGCGAGCTTTGCAGGGTAAGTGTAGCCGGGTGACGCAGCTTTTTGGACGACTCCAGAAAGGCGCCGAGCCCGCTGCCCGTGCCGATGGTGACTGCGCCGGCAATAATCCCGCTGCCGCCCAGCGCACCGGCATCGACGCTCACTGCGCCAGCGCCTGTACCCGAGCCGCTGCTATTACTCACGAGGAGAATACCGCTCGAGACCGTCGTACCACCAATGTACGTGCTCGCCCCGCTCAGGGTAAGGGTGCCAGTGCCGATCTTGGTCACTGAACCACCTGTGCCACCGCCGATGCCGCCTGATTCCTGAATAATGCCAGAGAAGGTCGTGTTAAGGTTATTACTGCCCACCGTCAGGTTACGCGAGCCGAGGTAGGCGAAACCGTCGCCTGCCAGTGATCCTATGGTCCCTCCGGGAAGATCTCGAACGCTGACGTCCAGATAACCGTTTCCGAATACTTCGATCTGAGCCTCGCCGCCATCAGCGCCGTAGTTAAACGCAATGAATCCGCCTCGACCGCCATTCTCGCCGCCATTGGCGACAAGCCGGGCCTGGTCTGCGGTCGATGCGTCATTAAAAGATGTGTACCCTCCATATGAATTGGCACCGTTGCCGCCATTGTTAATGATAGTTGCCGTCCCCGCGCTGACGATTTGTCCTGTGAAGTCGAATCCGACTAAAACGACGGAGCTGCCAACAGTGTCAGGTTTCTGACCGCCGTTGACCGTAAATAAGCCATTAGCTGCCGTGGCGCCGTCGTTGAAGGTGATGTTGCCCCCGTCCCCAAACTTCGTTGTAGCACCATTCAGCGTGAAAATGCCATTGGCTGCGGTGGCATTATCCAAGAAGTCCATTGTGCCTGCTCCGCCATTCGACCGGGTCCCAGAGTTGATGACAAAGACTGCGTCGCTTGCGCTCGAGAACTCGGAGAATGTCACCTTGCCGCCATACGCAAACCCTGGTGCAGGCAGGGCTCCGTCGATGGTGACATTGGCATTCCCTGCAGTGGAATTGCCGTCGAAGACTACCTGGCCTCCGATTGCCTCGTTGCCGGTGAGCGCACCCTCGGCGACGATGCTGGAAGTGCCGGCAGTGGAGGTATCGTGAAAGTTAATTTGGCCGCCACGGGCTGCCGTGGTCGAGCCGAAAATCGTGAGGACGGTGTTATCGCCGGCGCTGGCTGCGTTCAAAAACTCGATCGTCGCGGCAACCGTACGTTACCGTGGGAGCGGCGCTCAGATTCTGCGTCACTCCAGAATTGTTGGTGATACCGGCTCCGCTAATGGTCAACGTAACATTGATTCGGGCTGCTTCCGGATCAGCAGTGATGTTGAAGCTGCTGGCGCCCGGATCAAATACGATTGCAGCCACCTCGGTCGCCTCGGAGGAGAACGTGACGTCCGTGATACTGGAGCTAGCAAAAGTTGCTACATCAGTGGGTCCGTTTGGCACGGTCGCAGGGGTCCAGTTAGCTGAGGTATTCCAGTCGTTGCTGATCGGGTGGAGGTTCCAAGTGGCGCTGTCGGCCCAGACAGCATTCAGCGCACCGAGCGCAAGCGTTAGGATCATGGCGCAGCACAGAATGGAAGATTTCATGACGGCAATCATGCCTGTGGCGCTTCTCAAAATGCAAGGGGATTCGTTAGCAGAACAGACATGCTCAAGCGCTGCAACGTTCGCGTAACCTTTGACACCGAAGTCTTTCCCGCAGATAATTCGGCGTCCCGCCGTTGCGAGGTGCAATGTGCCATTTATTCTTGAACGTGTAACTCGGAACCGCCTTGTCCCGGTTTATTCATAACGTTGCCGACCTGATTCGTCGCGTTCTCTTTCTCGCGCGGCCATACGGCAGAGCAAAGCTCGGCGCCATTTTTTCGCTTTCGCTTGCACAGGCGCTTTTCCAGGTCATCGGCATCACATCGATCTTTCCCTTCCTGGCGATTGCCGCCGATCCCGACCGCATTCGCCGGTCTCACTTTGGCACGCGTTTCCTCAGCCTGTTCCCACCGATGGAAAACCGGCAATTGCTTCTGGTGGCTGGCGTCATCGCCATTGTTGCGCTGCTCTTATCAAACGCAGTGAACCTGCTTTCGGAGTATGCGCGCACTCGTTATGCCCAAAACTTTGCTCACTGGTTGCGTGTGAGGTTGCTGCGCCGAATGGCATCACAGCCATATACCTATTTTCTTCAGCGCAACTCGGGCGATCTGCTCAAGAAAGTTCTTGGCGACGTAAACAACTACACCACGGGCGTGCTGCTGCCCCTGCTGGATACAGTCGCGCGCGCGTTCACCGCAGTGCTTCTACTGGTCACGCTATTTCTAGTGCAGCCGGTGATCGCTCTCTCGGCTGCAATCGTGCTCGGCGCCTATTACGCCATCATCTTTCGACTTCTCGCGCGGAAACGTCGAGAAGTAGACGAAGGACTAAGGACGTCTATTGCCGGTTCATATCGCGAAGCGCAACAAATGCTCGGCGGAATCAAGCCTGTTAAGGTCCACCGGGCCGAGGAATATTTTCTCAGCCGCTTCTCTCGTCACTCAGCTGTTCTCGCGGAGATGTACGCGCGGATTCCGATTTTTGCCAACAGCGCCCGGTATCTGGTAGAACCGCTCGCTTTCGGCGGTCTGGTCGTGGCTGTGTTGCTGCTGGCAGCACGAGGACGCGATTTTTCTGATATTCTCCCGAACCTCGGCGTCATGGCTCTGGCGGGTTACCGCTTGCTGCCTTCGCTCCAGTTGCTTTACGCTCAGCTAACACAGGTAAGCTCGATGCGTCATGCGGTTGACGAAGTCTACGACGAGTTTGTTGCCGCGGAAACCGACAGGTCAATTCCGCCGGTAATAAGCGTCGAGTCTGTCACGCCGACGAATCCTTTTCGCTGGAATGACGCGATTACTCTCTGCGACGTTGGCTACCGTTATCCTGGCGCATCCCGCCCAGTGTTTGAGGGGCTTTCTTTCCTCATTCCCAAGCACGCTTCGGTCGGTGTGATTGGTCCAACCGGTTCAGGGAAATCAACCTTGGTCGATTTGTTGCTTGGCCTCTACCTTCCAACAACAGGCGAGATCCTCATCGATGGGCAGCCGCTTACACCGGCACGTGTGCCTTCATGGCAGGCTTCGATCGGTTACGTCCCACAGGATATTTTTCTCACTGATGACACGATCGCGCGCAACATTGCGTTTGGCCTGCCGGACAATGAGATCGATCCGGCGCGCTTGCGAGAATCTTGTGCCATGGCGCAGATCCTCGACTTCATCGAAGCGGACTTGCCTGCTGGCTTTGATACCAGTGTCGGGGAACGCGGCATCCGCCTCTCGGGCGGGCAACGCCAGCGCATCGGCCTCGCCCGCGCGCTCTACCGTCGTCCGTCACTGTTGATTCTGGACGAAGCAACAAGCGCGCTGGATGCGGCGACAGAAACCAAGCTACTCGACGCGTTACGCAGTCTTGCGGGCAAGCTCACAATAGTCGTAGCTGCTCACCGCCTGAGTGCTGTGGGTCAATGTGATCGACTCGTTGATCTAGCCGAGATGACCGCTGCCGTGAAAACTGCTTAGCGCTTATTGACCGAAGGGAGGCCAAGATCGTGACTGTAATCTCACGCCATGTCCCCCGGCGATTCAGGCGCTCGGTGATCGCGCCTCAATTTCTCGAGCGATTGAAGGAATTGCGAACTGTCGTGGGCGGCCCATTCAAGGGCATGCGTTATCACGGTAAGGCGGTTTGCGGCGCAGCCCTTCCAAAGGTTTTGGGCGTTTATGAGTGCGAGCTGGCCCCCTTTCTTTTGAAATGGTCTGCGATTCCTTTCCAGCACATCGTCAATATCGGAGCAGGGGAAGGATATTACGCCGTTGGGTGCGCGAGGTTGTGGCCGGGTGCAACCATTACGGCGTTTGAAACCGGCGAAGAGGGACGAACACTCCTCGCCCGCAATGTAGAACTCAATGGGTTGCAATCGCGCGTAAGGATCATGGGCCATTGCGGACGGGAACAGCTCGAGTCTGTATTCTCTGATGGCCAGCGTGCGCTGGTCATCGCGGATGTAGAAGGCGCAGAAGGGCAGCTGCTGGATCCTGACAATATTCCCGGGTTGGTGGACGCGCACATCATCGTGGAAATTCACGACTTTGTTGACGACCGGCTGGGCCAGACCGTGGTGTCACAACTGGAGTCGAGCCATACCATCGAAGAAGTGCATACACAAAGGCGGAGATTCTCGGATTTTCATGAACCGCGGGCTCTCTGGCTAAGACTCTGGTTATTGCCTTATCTAAAGCAATACGCAGATGAATTGCGGCCGGGGCCGATGCGGTGGTTTTGCTGTACGCCGAGGAAACGAAATCATCTCGTAAATGCGAAATCCTGTAGCCACGGCGCTGTGCACCGTTCCGCACGTATCGCTTCGAATAAGATTAACGCCCCACAGGGGCGTGGCTACAACTCACAATTAACTTTCTCCGCACAGCAAAAAGCCCTCGCGCGAAGATTTGCGCTCGGTCTTTTGCGGCCATTCAGCGGAATGAATCTCTCTGTGCGACTAGGCGAGATTGCGCGGAGCGTTCTTTCCCGCTGGCCAGTGGCTCCTGAATCACCCAAACCAACGGCGAATTTCCGCTATCTCACACTGTGCGGCCGGGAGAACTGGTTGATGCTGCGTGAAAGTCTGTTGTCGTTGTATCGGTCCTCGAGCTTATTGCCAGAGCTTACTGTTGTGTCTGACGGTAGCTGGACATCGGAAGAGTTTGCGGATGTCTTCGCGTGGTGGCCTGCGCCGATCACAGTGTTGCACCGCGACGAAGTTTCCCAGGCAGCCTTGTCCGCTGGCTTTCCAGAACTGGCGAAGTACGCGCGGGTGAGTCCGTACGGTCTCAAACTTTCCGCGATTGTAACTCAAGCAATCCAACACCCGGTGCTTTTTGTGGACGCTGATATTCTTTGGTTTAGAGATCCAGTGTTGCTTTTAGGCGATGCCGCATTTTGGGGCAAACTTCGAGCGCTGCGAGAAAGTAACTGCCATCAAAGCCTCGATATGGCGATGCATTATTGTGTGCAGGTGCTGGAGCCACCATTTGTTAATAGTGGAATCGTAGCCTTACATGGCGAGCTCATGGCGCCTGACCTTCTGCGCAGGATGGTACAAGAAGCACTGTCGCAGCCTCAGGACAGCCCGTGCGAACAAACCATCGTCGCTACGGGTGTAAAACTTGGCGGCCAACTCTTTCCGGACAAACTGTGCCTGGTGGGCTTCGATGACGCTTACCGATTCCGCTCCCGTCATGCGAGAAATGAGGGCTATTACTCGCGCCACTACGTTAACTGGATGCGGCACCTGCTTTACCGTGACGCGCTTAAGCTTCGTTTCAAGGGCCTTTGATGTCTCACGAGAAGCTAAGGGTGTTACTCACAAGCGTCGTGCCGCCGCGCAATGATTGCGGCGTGCGCATCGTGATGCATCGGCAACTGGTGGAGCGTTCTCCGTTTGAATTGCACGTCGCCAGCAAGGCTGACTTTGCTGACGATGCTTTAGTGCACACGCAGCTCCGGTTACCGTACTTTATCCATCGGGTAAGAAAAAGCCGGTTCGGTCCGCGATTGGCAGCATGGATCACCGATTACGAAAACTTTGTCTGGCCGGTGACGACTAACACGGCATTGGAAGCCGCCGTCGAGAATTTCAAACCGCACGTGATGCTTACGTTGGCAGAATGCGGGTTGTCTCACGTTGCGCGAAAAACAGCACGTCGGCACCGTTTGCCTCTGGTTGGACTGTTTCTCGATTGGTTTCCCGTGATGAGAGGTCACTACGGTCACAAGTGGACGCAGCAAATACTGAGCCGTAGATACCGGGAACTTTACGCCGCGTGCGATCTGGCATTTTGCACCAGCGACGGGATGCAGGAACTGCTTGGCCCGCATCCAAACAGCCACGTAATTTACCCCATGCCGGGAAGATCTGGTGTGGCCGTGGAAAAGGCGGGGTTACCGCGCAGCGGAAAGTTCCGCGTAGCGTATGTCGGTTCAGTTGAGAATTTTTATGGACGAATGCTTTGCTCGCTTATCGAAAAGATCGAAGCCACGAGCGATTTGGAAATTATCGTCATTGGACCGAATGCCGACTGGCCAACGCAATTCCTCGACCGCACGCGGGCAGCGGGGATCTACCTCGGATTCAAGGCGCCTGAGAAGGCCGCGGAGGTGGTAGCCAACGCCGACGCGCTGCTATCAGTGATGAGTTTCGAGAAGGGACACGAACTTTTCATGCGCACAAGTTTCACCACCAAGTTCCTCGATTACGTCGCAGTCGGAAAACCTGTCATTCTTTGGGGACCCGAGTACTGCGGGCCGGTTCGCGTTGCTCGAAAGTATGGCGGAGCTGCAGTTATCAGCGGCGAGGACTCTGAAGCAGTAGTATCTCTTTGCCGCGAAATTGCGGCAGACACGGCGTTGAATGAGAGGCTCTCAAAAGAAGCGCTGCACCTTCATCAGACCTTATTTAATCCCGACCGATTGCAGGCGATTTTCGCCGGTGAGATTGAAAAACTTGTGGCAGCTTGTGCGAATCAATGAAGTCCGTTTGTCTTGCAGTTCTAAATTACAACGGCAGAAAGCATTTGGAGCATTTGCTGCCTACGGCTTGCGCGGCTTCAGAGAAATTTTCCGGCACCTGTGTGGTTGTAGTCCTCGACAACCAAAGCACTGACGACGATGCGGCTTGGATTGAACGCGGATTTTCCTCAGTCCAGACAATCGTCGCGCCGAAGAACGATTTTCTGTTTTCGTATAATTGGCTGGCACACAAAAGGAACGAGGACATTTTGGTGCTTCTGAACAATGATTTGAAGGTGGATCGCGATTTCATCGCTCCATTGATAAACCATTTCGAATCGCCTGATGTTTTTTCCGTTTCGGCACGGAGCTACGATTGGAACGGAGCGAAGGTTACCAGTGGTCCGGCTCGCCTGGAGTTCACGAACGGCTTTTACGGCTGGAGATTCGATACACAGCGTCAGAAGACCTCTCACACCTTATTTACTTCGGGGGGTTTTATGGCTGTTGACCGAAACAAGTTTGTTGAACTGGGCGGTTTCAACCGCCTGTTTGCGCCGGCATACTGCGAAGATGTGGACCTCTGTTTTCGTGCATGGCGCCGCGGCTGGCGTTGCATTTATGACCCGAACAGTATCGTATGGCATCGCCACCAAGGCACCTGGTCAAATCATTCGAACGGCAGCTTAAGCACTCTCGAGCTAAGAAATCTGTTGCTCATGCAATGGTCTACGTTTCCAACGCGTCGCGGCCTCGGCGCAAGACTCAGAAGTCTCACAAAGCTGTTCGTTGGTTCGCTTTTCTCCGGCGACCAACTTTGGATCAAGACCTATCCCAGCACGCTCTTGTACTGGTTAGGCGTACGTCGCCGCTATCGTTGGATGAAAGTGCGCAACCGAGAACTCGGTCAAATTTTGTCCCGGATCGAACAAGAATGCTAATGCGAAAGGGTGATGCGTTTTGCGTGCATGTGCGATCCGTGTTCAAGCGCATATTTCATTGCTTTCTAGACTGGCTGTGCATTCGACGTCTCAGAGAGCATTCGTTTTTTGCGACACTCCTGGCGCAACCGGCGGCGGTCGCAGACTTTGGCGCGCACCGCGGGGAATTCCTTGCCGCCTTGAAGTCCGAGTATCCAATTTCCCGGGCGCTTCTGATTGAGGCGGACCCCGCGCTGGCGGAATCGCTGAAACAAACCTTTGGTGACGAGGCTGACATTGTTCATGCTGCGATCGTCGCAGAAAATAAACAAGGGTCCGTCAAGTTCACGCGATCGATCGAGCCTGAGTCTTCAAGTGTTTTCAGGGAATGGTCGGCGGCTTATGGAATAGCTGACCAGCTGGAGGTGCCCGGAATTGAATTTTCAAAAGTGATTCGCGAATTGGGTGGTCGAGCTGACTTGGTAAAGCTTGATGTAGAGGGTGCTGAAATCGGGGTTTTACAAAGCGCCAGTGCATCGGATCTGGCCAGTTGCGGCCAATTGACGGTGGAATTTCACGATAAGAGACCACCATTTACACGATCCGATGTTGATCGCGTCTGCCGGCGTCTGCGTTCCGAGGGATACGGCATTGTAAACGCTAATTGGCCTGTACGTTAATGACGTCTTGTTTGTGAATCTGAAAAGTATGCCCGTAGGGCAGCGGATGGGATTTCGCTGCCGCATGGCGTTGGCGAATGCGTTGTTCATCATCCGCCGGGCAATCTTCGCGAGCGGTTATTCATAAAGGGAATGTGATGGAACCGATGATCCTTGCCTTAGCCAGTAACGAACGGTATTTCCCGGGACTGTATTGTGCAGTGGCAAGCGCACTGAGCCATCTGAACCCGGCGCGGAAATTGGAAGTGAAAGTGCTCGATGGCGGTCTGTCGCAGTTGTCCCGAGACACTCTTTCGAGATTGACTGACCGGATTGGCGGAGACGTCGGACTCGAGTTTGTGATCGCAGATGCATCGTTATTTGGCGCGGCGACGCTCGGACCAGGACAGTCGCACATCGCTTATTGCCGGATCTTGCTGCCACGCTTGCTGGATGTTCCACGTTTGATGTATCTCGACTGCGACGTGCTGGTCTTCCGCGATCTTTTTGAGCTTTTCGATATCGAATTAGCGCGCGGCAAGGTCATTGCGGCAGTTCGCGATTCTGAAACATCATCGCTAGCAGAGGATTCGCGCATGATAGCCGATGCCGTCAAAGTTCCCGCTGAAGGGACTTACTTTAATTCCGGGGTAATGCTGATGAATCTGGACGAACTAAGAAGGCAGCATTTTTTTGAATGCGCTGTCGAGTTTCTAAATATGTGGAAAGGGAATTACCGGTTTCATGACCAGTCGGCCATCAACTTTCTTCTCCAGGGCCAGATCGAGGAGTTGCCCGAATATTGGAATCACGCGTCCTGGCGCTTTGACGCGCAACAGAACAATGATCTGGATTGCGTGCTTCACTACACGACATCGGCCCCGTGGCTCCGCGGAAGGCCGGGTCCGGCGCAAGTATTGTTCGAACGATTTGCTGCCGAAGCGGGGTCGCCAGTCAAAGGCCGATCGTTTGGGTTGCGGGGCCTTTGGCGAAATGCGATCGCCCCACTGCGAGCGCTTGCTTTTCCAGCTGCGGCGCTGTGTTACCGACTAATTGGCAAGAACGACAAATCGGCTGCTTATCAGAAACTCGCGCCTTACTGGCTTGATTATGTTCGCGAGGCACCGCGGCGGCGGCGGCTTTATCGTCAACGCAACAAAGAAATTAACAGGATGAAGTTTGACGTTCGTCTATCGCTTGTTCCATGAGGGTATTGCATCTCAACACTCATGCCTCTGGCGGCAGCTATGAATATGCGGCGCTTCTTTCGACCGCATTTGCAGAGCAGGGGGTTGAAAGCCGCGTGCTCTGTAAAAATTCGCGGCCGACAAAAGCCGGCAGACCTCTCTTAGATCGCGTTATTCGCCGATCGTATGTTTCGTTGTCCACCGAGCCATGGCATGGAACGCGGCGGCTATTGTCTCCGCCTGCGCCCGAGGAACTGGATCGAATTGACGTGGTGCACCTTCACACAGTGGCTGACTGGTTTGACGTTCCTCATTGGTTGGAGGCGCTGCCCCGTGGAATGGGTGTCGTGATCAGTATTCACGACATGTGGCACATCACCGGAGGCTGCTTTCTTTACCGTGGATGCGATCGATACACGAGCGATATCGGCCATTGTGATTCGTGTCCGATCCTGAGGTGGCCTGCAAATCGACTACTGGCAAGCGCTGCGTATTCAAGGAAATTGCGCGCGTATCGTAGTTCTGGAGCACGACTGGTCGCAAATAGCCATTGGCTTGCCGAGCTGGCGAGTCGAAGCGCGATAGCCAAAGCGTGCGGCGGAGTGCGAGTAATTCCTCCTGGAATTGATCCGAGAATTTTCAAGCCACACGATAGGGAGCTGTGCCGAAAACAACTCGGCTTGCCAGCAGACGCATTCGTCATTGCTACAGGGGGCGCGTCCCTGAAGGATAAGAATAAAAATCTGCCGTGGCTTTTGGAACAGTTATCGCTTTTGCCGGCGTTGGAGAAGGTGATCGTCTTGGCATTCGGCGATGGCGCCGTGCCGGTACCAGATGGTTTGAACGTGCGCTTTGCAGGTCGCATTGCGGACCGATGTGATCTCGCGCGGCTCCTTGCAGCAGCGGATGTTTATGTCACAGCCTCCTTGATGGAAACGTACGGGCTTACCCTCGTCGAGGCGATGGCTTGTGGAACACCGGTTGTAGCGTTTCGAGTCGGCGGAATTCCCGAAGCCGCGCCTGATGGGCAAGCCGCGATCCTGTGCGAACCACAAGATAGTGCGGCGTTACTCGGGGCTATTACCAATTTGCGCGAGTCGCCGGCGCTTCGCGAAAAGCTCGGTGACATTGCCCAAGAAACGGCGCACAGTCGCAACGCCGCCAGTCTTTTTGCGGGCAAGTTTGCCCAGCTTTATACAGAATGTTTTGGTCTCAAGCAGACGAACCGGGCTGATACACCCGCCCTAATGATGTGAAAGTGCAGGCTCCGTTTGGGTTTGTGACCGGTTGCCATGCCGGAGACAAGTTCTTCGTCCAGGCTACGCTGGCGAGCATGAGGCATTACTGCCCCGACGTTCCAATATGCTTGACGGTCGATGGCGACGTGGATGTTTCGGATTTGGAGGGAGAATACAACCTGATCGTCCTGCGAATCGGCGATCTGCCGTCCGCCGAAATGAGAAAGCTTGTCGCGGGAGGGTTTCACGCCAAGCATGCGGCCATGTGGGAAGGACCATTCGAATATTACGTTTGGCTTGATTCAGACGCGATTGTCTGGGGTGACTTTACTCCCCATGTCCGCATGGACGTCGATTTTCAAATTTTTTGGAGCGAGATTTCAATCCCAGCGGACGCCACCGAAATCCCGGCATGGCTGCCGCATTTTTATTTTGACCCAGTCAAGTTGCGGAAACTTGATTCCAATTTCGACTGGCGCGGGCATCCTTATTTTAGCGCGGGAGTGTTCGCGTGCCGGCGTAATGCCATACCTTTTGAGCGTTACGTTGAGGTCGAGGCGGGGGGTCTCCGGGTCCGAGGTCTGTTTGAATTCGGGCTGAACAGCTGCAAGGGAGACATGGGAATGTTGAACTACTTGGTCCACGCGATGGCACAGCGAGGAGATCTGAAAACAGCTATGTCGGACTTGCAACACATTCCGGTGCATCAGGGGACAGCAGAGTTCGACCTTGACTGTGTCGGCAATGGCTGGCGATTTCCCGTAAATATCGACAGGCCACGCGCTGCGCACTTTTGCGGGCGCAAGCCTTTCCTATTTGACCGGCACGCGTACTCGAAACCTTTCACTATTGCCCGCTTGGAGCACCACCGGAGGCACCACGCCGAAGTGAGAGCTTGGTTGGGAGTCTTGAACGAAGATCGCCGAGTTCTCGTCAATAAAGTCAAGGGGCGGATTGGGAGTTCGTTCGGAGATCGAGCGGCTAATCGCTAATATCACGTGGTAAGCTCGACTAATATGAACCAGCCTACTCTGGTTTTCCTCATCCCATTTGCGTCTCGAAAGGTTAAGTCGAAATGGAGAACCACCTGTACCTATCTGCGGCAGACGCTTAGATCGATACAGAACTCAACCAGTCGGAATTATTGTGCAGTTGTAGCTGGTAATGAAACGCCAGGCTTCGATGTTGAGTTTGATTCACGGTTTCGTTTCCTGTCACTTCACGATCCGATTCCATCGCATCAGAACTACCACGTATCCCTAGTGCTCGACAAATTGACAAAGATTTCGGCCGCTTGGAACTATGCAAAGTCAACGTGGAATCCAAGATATGTTATGAAGCTTGACGCAGACGACTTGATTAGCTCGACGCTGGTCGCGTGGCTGGACGATTCAGATCGTGAAGCTGGTTATCTCATAAGACATGGCTGGGTTTGGCGCTCAGGATCACGTCTCATTGAACGCACTGAGTACCTCGATCGAACATGCGGGTCTTGTCTTATTATTCGAACCGACCTGGCCGATAAAGCCGGACCTTTTCTGACCGAGATGGAAGGTGTGCCTCTTGACGAGACAGGTTCGACGTTTGCGGCCACAGATCATTATTCGCTCGTGCCTGGCTCCTGGATCAGCACGCTTTTGTTGAATGACAGCCATCAACGTTATGCAGCCCAATTTAACTACTTAGGGCATGAGCTTTCGGAGGTTCCCTTTCATGCAGTTGTTTATCGGACTGGTAACCCAGAGAGCAGCTCGCGTTTCGAAAGGTTTTGGCGGCCAAGATACAGTCTGCGAATGCTTGCCGGGAGGATCCGGAGAACAAGATTTATCACTCCAAGGTTAAGAAAAGAATTCATGCTTGATCGGCAGTAGTTCCTCAGTGAGGCGACCGAAATTGATATATAACAAGGTGCTAAGAATTCTAAAGAAATTGAAGAATCTGCCGCGCGGCCGGCAATCGACGCGTTCTCCACTAGAAGAGCTGCGCGCCATGCGCGTCAGCTATTCTCAATTCGGCGAGGACTTGGTAGTACGCACTCACTTCGCAGAGAATTTCGACAATTCTACCGGGCGATTCATTGATGTCGGGGCGTTTCATCCATTCAAGTATTCAAACACAATATTGCTCAGCCAACTGGGATGGCGTGGCATCAACGTTGATTGCGACCCGGTGAAAGTTGCTCGTTTCAAAAAGCTGCGCCCGCAGGATGAAAACATCTGTGCGGCTGTGGGCGACGTGCAGCGAGACATGGTTTACCTGGAATATTCTTCCGAAGGCCTCACCAACCGCATAGTAGATCCCGCTGAGAAAGACGCGCTGTCTGGCATTGGTGAAGCACCATTGAAGGTGACGCCGATCAGATTGACGACGCTGACCGGTATCATCCAACAGTCGGTTTTTCGAGGCCAGCACTTTCATTACTTGAATATAGATTGCGAGGGACAGGATTTGGCCGTTCTGAAAGGCTTGGATTTTTCCCGGTATTCACCTGAGCTGATAACCGTGGAAGCTTTCACCAGGGAAACGCGGCCGGAACTCACCGCTTTTCTTAGTGATCTTGGATACGAACTATCGGACATGGTCCACCTGACGTTATTTTTCAAGAAGACGTCAGCTGTATGACTGTCGGTGGCATAATCGCCCATGACTGTTTCTGTGATGATCGCCAGCAAAGACCGAATCGTGGATTTGCAGCGGACCTGCTGTGTTTTGCGGCAATTAAATCCGCCGCCGCTGGAGGTGCTTGTCACGATCGACGGTGCCACCGCGGATGTGGTCGAAGCGGTGAACGCGGAGTTGCCCCAGGCTCGGGTGTTCGTGAATCCGATTGGACTCGGTTCCGTGGCTTCGCGTGATCGGATGATGCGCGAGGCGCGCGGTGATTTGGTCCTGGCCCTGGACGATGACAGTTATCCGGAACAGTTAGATTGCGTAGCGCGTATCGTACCGTTGTTTGAACATCGGCCTAAACTGGCGGTGCTCCATTTTCCCCAGCGGACGGACGAGTATCCCGAGACGCTCGCGCAGACAAAGTTCGGCTCGGAGGAGCGTTTGACTCGTTCGTTTGCTAACTCTGGAGCGGTACTGCGCCGATCGGCTTATCTGCAGTTACCTGGCTTTGAACCGCGGTTTTATCACATGTACGAGGAGCCGGATTACGCATTGCAATGCGTGGCCGCCGGATATGACGTGCTTTTCGCTCCGGTGGTTACCATCCGTCATCATTACTCCGATCGGGCGCGTGATGAGATTCGCGCTCATCATCGTCACGCGCGCAACGAGTTCTGGAGCACGCTGATGAGATGTCCTTTCCCCTTTGTCTTTGGCATGCTTGGATGGCGTGCAGTCTCACAATTTCGTTACGCACGCAGGCGGGGTTGGTCGTGGGTCGTTCGTGAGCCCCGCTGGTGGGCCCAGGCACTGGCGGGCGGTCCGTATTTTATTCGAAAACGCAAGCGTGTTTCGTGGGGAGCTTATAAACGCTGGCTTGGCTTGCCTTGAATCTCATTTCATCTGAAATGGCTTCTCAGACAACGAAGTGGCCGTGTTGTCAGCTCGGTGCGAGGGAACATTATTCGATTCCTCGCGCGCTGTTTCGTCTCAGCCTGCTTGAACGGCTGGTGACCGACGCGTGGGTTCCTTCTTCATCCTTCCTGGCGAAACTATCCGGATCCAGGCTCGCAAACCGCTTTCACGACAAGCTGCGCGGCGCACCTGTGACCTCCTTCAATTCGTCGCTGATCCTGTTTGAAACGCTTGCTCGCGCACGTGGCCTCAGTGGATGGACAAAGATAGTTGCGCGCAACCGCTGGTTTCAACGGAAAGTTGTTTCCTTTCTCAACTCTCAACTCTCAACTTTCAACTATCAACCAATTCTCGTGAGCTACAGTTACACAGCACTCCAACCATTTCGGCTCGCAAAATCGCAGGGATGGAAAACGGTGCTTATGCAGATCGATCCTGGCCCTGAAGAAGAGAGAATTGTAGCACAAGAGGCTGCGCGGGTGCCTGAGTTGGCTAGTGACTGGAAGCCTGCACCCCCGGAATACTGGGATTCATGGCGGCAGGAATGCGAGCTTGCCGACCACATTGTGATTAATTCAGAATGGTCGCGAGAAGGTTTGATGTGCAGCGGCATTCCGGGTGAAAAGTTGTCAGTTATCCCCCTGGCATACGGGCCGTCAGACGTCAGGGATCAGAAGTCAGGCGTCGGACCTGCGCGGTCGTATCCGGATAGCTTTACAGACGAGCGGCCGATGCGCGTACTTTTCCTTGGTCAGGCGAACTTGCGCAAGGGTATCGCCAGGTTGTTGGATGCCGCTCGAATTTTGCGCGGCGAACCTGTTGAATTCTGGATCGTCGGTCCGGTTCAGGTCAAAAGTGCAAGAACAATCGCGTCGGATGCGCGGGTGAATTGGTTTGGGCCGGTGACGCGGAGCGAGGCTGCCGAAAAGTACCCGAGCAGCTGACGTATTCGTCCTTCCGACGCTTTCGGATGGCTTCGCGATTACACAGCTTGAAGCTCAATCGTACGGCTTGCCAATTGTCACGTCGAGATTCTGTGGGCGAGTCGTCGAAAACGGTCGCAATGGGATTATTCTTGAGGAACCGAACGCCGCCTGCATCGCAGCCGCGATTCGCGACTGCATCGCGCATCCGAGTCGGTTGGAAAAATTTGCTGCCGCATCTAGCGTCGCAAATGAATTCACAATCGACGCGCTTGGTCAGCGGCTACAAGAGCTCGGCGCGACATTGTAAACCACCGAAGTGCATCAACGAACTTTTCAGTTTGAGCGTTGTGTTTTATAATGGTGCGCGTCTCCTTCGGTTATGGTCACGAATGAGCTAACCTTCTATCTCGCTGCCGCCACGTTGCTCGTGCTGACGGTGGAAAGCTGCATAAAGCTGCTGAACCGAGATAGCTTTTCCATTGCGCTGGCCATTTATGTCACGGTGTTCGCATGGTATTTCGTCGATCCTTTTCTCAACTCCGAGCAGTACCGATTACATTCCTTCGTTCTTAATCAGTCAAAGCTACGGGCAGGTCTTCCTCTTTTTGGTTGCCTTTCGCTTTTCCATGCCAGTTGCAGTTCGTTGGATTGCTCGACGGCGAGGTGCCCGCTTATACGCGATGCAGCGCTTCGCGCCGGAGCAGGTATTAATTGCCGCGGGAGCATTGTGGTTTCTGCTATTGCTTATTGGCATTGTTCGTATGGGTGGTGATGTGGCTGGCGCATTGTTTCCCATTGACTCCCGCGCGGGGACGACCATGTGGGGGCGTGGTGCAATCGAAACTTCTGCGGCCGGATTTCTCATTGCATCAGCAGGTTACATGTTCAATGCGATCACAGCGTTCCTTGGTGTCCTGGTATTTTTCCAGCGCACTACTTTCTGGCGATTCGTCGCGGGCGCGATGTTCGTAATTTCGCTCCCATACTTCCTCATGGAAGGAGCCCGCAGCCACTTCCTTGCGGCGATTCTGCCTTTTATCATCGCATATCTGCTTTATGGACGGCATCCGCTCATTGTAAAAGTCGCGGTTCTGGGAGTTGCGTTTCTTTGTTTGGACCAGGGCTTCAAATTAGTTACGGCGTTTCGCGGCACCGGATTCAGGGACTTGCTGGCTGCTGAGCATCCGTACGAGATGGTCGATGAGGATTTGCGGCAAAGCGGGCTCAACATGATTCAAGAGCTTTGCTTCGCGAATGCTTACCTTGGTTCTGGGGCGGCGTCTCCCGCGTATGGTGGGAGATATTTGAATGAGTTACTTAATGTAATTCCGCGCGTGGTTTGGCCTTCAAAGCCGCTCATTGGAATTGACTACGCTAAGTGGCGCGGCTTGGACGACCCGAACTCTGAGCTCGGTGTAGTCGCCACGGTTTCTACTGGAATGATCGGAGGTGGCGTTTTGAACTTTGGCACATTCTTTGGGCCAATCGGAGCGGCCGCGATGATGGCCCTTTGGACCGCTCTACTCATACGCTGGTGGCAGCAACGAGATTCGCTTCCGCGCCTGGTGCTATTCATGCTTGGTGCCGGTCTCACATTCAACCTCGGTCGAGATATTACTCTGCTGGTGCTCTGGCCGGTCATATTCGCGTACTGTTTTGTTCGTCTGATCGAGATCTTGACTACGAAACGTATGCGGGCGGCGCCGCAAATAACAGCTCACTCGACAAGTTTTGCTACCGCTGACCTTCAGAGGCTAGGTGCGTCGCCGGGTCGGGTGGTTCATTGATGGGTTCGAGGCCGGCGCGACAGCTCTGAAAGCTTCAGAAGTGACGTCGAGCAAATTCCCATCCCGATCCGGTCTTTGGATAGCGCTCAAACCCGCAAGCTCTAGCTTCGGGCCGGAAGGCGAAGGGCATTTCGATTTTAGAAGGTTTGTGCTTCTCTGTATGAATGCACCCACTCTGATTATGCTTGGCGAGTCGTACATCGAGATTCCGAGAGCGGCCTGTGTAATTGCAGCTCGGGGTTCATCTCGCTCACAAGTATGTAAACATAGTAGAAGCATTCATCCGGCGATTTGATCGTGCGCGAGATCATGATCGAAGAAGACTGGCCTGCCAAGCCGTAGGCTTGGAGCGCCGGAGCTAAATTCTGGAAGCGTGGCCCGCCTACGCTTCGCTCCGGCGTGGCAGCCATCGCTTTGCGCAGCGCTCCAAGCGAAGGCTGGAGATAAGGGGATTCGAACCCCTCTTTTCAGCAGCACTAAATACTTCACTTTCCGGCATGAAATTTACGGCGTCCAAACTATCAATATGACGCCAAGGCTTTGGATGCTCATGCTGCTCGATGGAGATAAAGAGGCGTTCTCTAAGGAGTTTGAACGCCAATTTGCGGAATCTCAGGATAAAATCTTGAATTGAGGCCGAAAAGGGCGTCGCCTTTCCCCTAGGTGCGGCAATTTGAGCGATTCTAGGGCGATCCTCGCGTGTGCAAGGGTGTGTTTCGGGCTTTCCCTAGGTAAAAAGTCCGGCCTTCCCCTTTCCCTCGGTCGATACGTTTGAACAAAATGTAGGCCGTTGCAGGCGCTTGCTTTCGGCCTTTTCGACGCTTTCTCTCGCCCGTTTTTCGGGGAACCTCCAATTAGGCTTGCGCTTTAAAGCCGATTCGCAGTAAACGAATGTCTTAATGAAAACTTCCCCGCTCAATTTCGCTGCGATCATTACATTAGCGCTCGTTGGCAGCGCTATCGGTGCATCATCGTCATATCCGGTGGTCAAGCCCGATCCACAAGCGGTTGCTGTGGCTAGCAAATGGCTATCGGTGTTCGACGCTGGTCACTATGCAGAGGCTTATGCAATGTTTCCACCCCGTGTAAGGTCAGCTGGCGATGCAGTTGAGAAACAATGGGTCGGTTCTCAGCGCTTAAGGAGGACACCACTAGGGCGGACGTTGTCACGTCAGTTCTTTAAGGCGTACTCCGCAAGAACGCTTCCCGGCTCTCCAGATGGCTACTATGAACTCCTCATGTACAAAACTTCGTTCCAGCACAAGGCGCAAGCTTATGAGGGTGTGACTTTAACTAAAGAGTCCGGTCATTGGCAGGTCTCAGGTTACCGCGTTAAATAGGGCGCTGCTCGCCGATCTCTGCCTTTTCTCGCGCTTGCTTTCGGCCTTTTCGACGCTTTCTCTCGCCCGTTTTTCGGCCTACGGGATCGACTTCGGTCTTCTGGATCGTTTCTTCAACCGTTGAGACAACCGTTGCTTGAGCAGAATCGAGGCGTTTTACCCAAAAAAAGGCTGGAGGTAAGGGGATTCGAACCCCTGGCCTTCTCATTGCGAACGAGACGCTCTACCAGCTGAGCTATACCCCCGGAACTCTTTCGCGCGCCAGAGTTTAACGTGGGAATTCAGAATTCGCATCCGAATTGTGGGCCCACCCGTTTTGCCCCCCTGACGATTTTCGGAGTGTCCACTTCTGTCCAGAAAAGTCAGGGCTGAACGATGTGAGAAAGGATGTATTCTGCCTGACAAGCGGATAAAAGGAACTTCCAATCGAGCATTTGGCGCAAGTGCGATCTTGTAGCGTGCCGGCGGTTCCGGCCATGAAAAGATCCAGGCTAGCGTATTAAAACGCGAAGAAACGTGGATTCCGGCCCGCAGTTCCGCTGTCTGCGATGATCAGCGCCGCTTGCGCGAGGTGTGATTGTCGATCGTTATCTCCTCGACGGGGGAGCGTAAAATGTGAATGAATCGCATCGGACATGGCCGCCGAGATCAAGAAGGAGATCCAGCTGGAGATCGCCCATGTTCTATTCATCGACATCGTTGGCTACTCGAAGCTTTCGATTAACGACCAGCACGCAGCGGTTGAAGAACTAAACCGGATCGTTCGCGCGTCCGAACAGTTTCAACGAGGCGAAGCCGCGAACCGTTTGATTAGGATCCCAACTGGCGACGGGATGGTGCTGGTGTTTTACACGAATCCGGAAGCGCCCGCGCAGTGCGCCGCGGAGATCAGCCGCGCGCTCAAGGAACATCCGCGACTACAACTTCGGATGGGAATCCACAGCGGGCCAGTTAGCGGGGTTGTGGATGTAAATGAACGGGCCAATCTCGCGGGCGCTGGAATCAACATGGCCAAACGGGTGATGGATTGCGGCGACGCGGGGCACATCCTCCTTTCCAAGCATGTCGCCGAAGATCTCGAAGAATATGAGAGGTGGCGGCCGCTCTTGCACGATCTCGGCTCGTGCAAAGTGAAACACGGAGTGCGTGTCTCGGTCGTGAACCTCTATGACGATCAATTCGGCAATGCGAAACTGCCGCTGAAATTCGTGCAGAAACGCTGGGCGAGTCTGCGCTGGGCGGCAATGACGGCGGCGTTGCTCATGCTCGCGGCAATCACCGCTGGTATCGTAATGTTTTCGCGTTATCGCGTGCGATCCGCACTAACTGCGCCGGAAAAAAGCATCGCCGTGCTTCCGTTCGAGAATTATAGCCGAGATCCAGACAACGCTTACTTTGCCGACGGTATCCAAGATGAGATTCTGACCCGCTTAGCCAAGATCGCTGATCTGAAGGTAATCTCGCGCACTTCGACGCAGCATTACAAGAGCGCGCCTGAAAACCTGCCTGAGATCGCCAAGCAACTTGGCGTCGCTCATATCCTGGAGGGAAGCGTGCAGAGGAGCGGCGACGCCGTGCGGGTGAACGTGCAGCTAATCAAAGCAGCCAATGATTCCCATCTGTGGGCCGATACCTTTGATCGTAAACTGACCGATATCTTTTCGGTCGAGAGTGAGGTAGCCAAAGCCATCGCCGACCAGTTGCGAGCGCACCTCACCGGTCAAGAAGAGCAAGTCATCGCCGCAAAACCAACGGACAACTCTGAGGCGTACGATGCCTACCTGCGCGGCCTGGCTTATACACTGAAAACGGCAGCCACACCCGCCAACGCCCTTGGCGCACAGAAATATCTCAGAGAAGCGGTGCGGTTGGATCCGAAGTTCGCCCTGAGTTGGGCGCTCTTGTCATTCGTGGAGGCGCGCGGCTACCTCACAACGACTATTCAACCAACCGTCGCCCTGCGTGAAGAGGCACGGCAGGCAGCCGAAACAGCGCTCACGCTTCAGCCCAATCTCGGCGAGGCGCTGTATGCCAAGGGATATTACTACTACGGCTGCCTAAAGGATTACGACACTGCGGTGCGTTACTTTGAGCAAGCACGTCAGTTCCTGCCGAATAGCAGCCGGATTCCCGAATCGTTGGCCTATGTCGGGCGCAGGCGAGGCCAATGGGATCAGAGCGAGTCGCACTTCAACGAAGCCGAGCGGCTCGACCCGCGCAACGTTAACGTTCTCAGTCAGCACGCGATTTCCTATTTCTGTCTCCGGCGTTTCCCCGAAGCACTGCGAAAGTTTGATCAGGTTCTCGATATTATACCGGACGACCTGGATACCCTCGTGGAAAAGGCGGCTGTCGCACAGGCCGAGGGCGACCTGCCGCGTGCCTCGGCGCTCCTCGCTCCGCTGCATCCGAACGCCGACGACTTCGGGGCCGTGGAAACACAAGTTTACCAAGCGCTCCTGGAGCGCCGCCCTGCACAAATCACCCCTCAGCTAAAGGAGATATTGGCCAAGCCTGATGCAGCCTTGGGTTACATCAATGCCGAACTACGCTTTTGGTTAGGCTGGGCGCAGGAGGTCGCCGGCGACCATGCGGCCGCCCAAGAAAGCTGGCGACAGGCGCGCAGCGAACTGGAACCTTTCCTCAAAGAACAGCCAGAAAATTTGGCGCTGATTGGAGATCTCGCGCTGACCAATATGGGTCTCGGCGACAAGGCGGCAGCATTGACTCTGGCCGAGCGCGCCATCGTCCTGAATCCGATCAAGAAAGACGCCTTGGACGGTCCCGCTACGATCGAGATCCTCGCGCGGGTGGCGGCGCGCATGGGGGAGCCCGACCGCGCCATTGCCGCTTTACAGAAACTGCTCTCGATACCGTGCCAGGGTGCGCTGGCTGCGAACGTGCCGCTCACTCCGGCGCTGCTTCGGCTCGATCCGATGTTCGATCCGCTTCGGGACGATCCGCGTTTCCAAAAACTCTGCGAGGAAAAGCAGCCGTGAACCTGCGCAGGTTTTCGCCGAGCGGGACTCAGCGACCATTCGCCTATCGAGGTTGTGTTTGCACGAGCAGCCTAACCAAACCATACAGCTAACCGCTGCCCGGTGCGATGACTAGCTCACAACACATTTACGAAGTCAGACTGCGCAAACATCATTGTGGCGTCGATCTGATTTCCGATGCGCTGCCGTTCGGTCGTCTGTAATCAGTAACGCAGCCGGTTACGCCCAGTTTTACAGCCGTTCACATCATTGTGTGATTCGCGTTTATGATGAAGCTGGCAATGTGATCGAAACGCGCGAGCACGCAGGCGATTTCAAAGAGTGGTAAACGGGCTTGCCATCCTGCGGCCATTTAGCTGACACTTTCCTCTATGGCGCAAAAAATAGATTGCAAGATGCAGTCTAATTTTCGTTACGTGTTGTGGGCTTCGACATGCGCTATCGCAGCGAGCGTAGTTCTGCTCGCGTCATGCTCGGTGTTCCAACCTGTTATTGACGTCGTCCCTGTTGGCAGTCTTCAACAGAGTGTTGTGTTTTATCTTGGCGACACATTTCGTCAGCGCCAAGAGTTTGCTGTCACGGCCGTGACGGTGCTAGAGGAGCAATCAGATGGTTCAACACGCGCCACATGGATACTTGAAGGAGGACAAGAAGGTGGACAGCGCCTCCGCTACATTACCTATGGCGCGAAATATCCTGATCTAAAAGAAAGTCGGCGACCGTTGCGCCTGAGGCGCGGAAAGAGGTACGAGGTTTTTGTGTACACCAGCACAGGCGCTAAGAGTGTGGATGTCTTTGCATTTCGAGTCGATGAGAATGGGAACGTTAGACAAGTCCCCTGGTTGAGAATCTAATCAAGTAATGAAGCCAACCGCCCCATTACGAAATGAGTTTGCCGTGCTTGCCACGACACCCTGCCGTGGCTTATCTCTATCTCGTTCGACGAGAGGGAGCCACCGATGACCACCAGCGAAGTCGAGCAACTGTTCGGACAGTTGCGCTTTGAGCGAGACGACCGTGACCCGCCCGACGAGCGCCGCCGAGGGCAGTTCAAAGCGGGTTGGGGGGACGCGACAGTACGCGGCAAAGAATATGCCGAGAACACACTTCAGTGGCTCACTTGGCACAACCTCGGCTATCGATTCGGTCGTCTTCTGGGTTATCGATCCCAGACGGAGATCGATGAGACTTACAAGATATTGGCCGATCTCTACGCCCGGCCACAGGCTAGCAACACAGGGCAAGCCCTACGGCCGGTTTCGTGGAACGTGAATGACAGCGTGGCGCAACTGCCGACTATGCAGGTTGTGACCTGGAACGTAAAGTTCCGGGACGCCGCTGTGTTGGAGTACTTGGCCCGGATCGCTGCGCCTGACATCGTCACGTTGCAGGAGGTCACGTTCAAGCAGAAGGACGCGTTCCGAGAGCGCCTTGCCGGGATGGGCCTCAAAGAGGTTTACTACAGTGGGCGCCCTGACGTTGTGAGAATGCGTTACGGTAATATTATCGCCAGCCGTTGGCCGCTCGATGCCGTTGAGCTGCGATATCCACAGAAGGAGCTACCACGGCCTCAAGCACTCGCCCAGGTTTCGGTGACAGTTGATGGTCGCTCGATTGTCGTGATCACGGCGCATATTCCAAACGGCGCAAGCTACGGCTGGGAGAAGATCGACACCTTCCTGGTGCTCAAGAATCTCTTGCAACGAGCGAAGGGCAGGCCGTGCATCGTAACCGGAGACTTCAACGAGCCTCAGTTTGAGATGCAGGACGGCCATATCCTCACATGGGGGCAGGAGCCGGACGGTAGAGGCGGCTTTAGTTTGTGGCCGGCCTGGGAGGACTCCAGCGGACGCACCGGCACCGGTCGAGAGTGGGACGCCGCGGTTCGATGGATATTCGAGAAGAGCGGGCTACGGCATGCATACTGGGAAGCTCACGGCCACGGCGAGATGGATGTCTCCCACGTGTCGCGGGGCCGGAATTGCTGGATCGACCACATGTTTGTGTCTGACGAATTTCACGTCGAAAAGTGCGTCTATCTTCACACCCTGCGGGATCCGGGCTGCAGCGACCATAGCGCCCTCAGCGCAAGCCTGATCTTTGATGGCGAAAGCTCGCGGCGCACTGGCCAACACGGACGATTTCGAGACCGACGCCAAAAGATGGCGCGGCTCATCGCCAAGCCGTTAGATCAATCGTTGCCGTGGGAATGTGCTCCGTTCTTATTCGTTTCATCGAAGGAATACGAGCCAAACTTGCTTGCTTCTCGCAGTGTGTCGCGGCAGGCAGCGTCCAAAATTAGCCCCACCTTATTTGCGTCACGCTGCTCAACAAGCTGCCGCGTGCAGCGACTGGGTATTGCCAGCACGTGATTCTTTATTGTGCTCAGCAGACTCGTCATCACTAACACGACACGAGCGCGATTAACCGCGTCGCCATTGAGCTGCCTCGCGCGCATTTCCTCTACGAGTGCCAACGCACTCATCCTGCGCGTGCGCGCGCTGTCATATTCGCCGTTGCCTGAGGTTTCTTCGATTTTGCGGTCAGGGGCTTTCCGAAATAGAAAGGAAGAGTCCCTATGCAATCCAACAGCAGCAAATTCTCTCGGCGCTACGATCGGGAGTTTAAAGAGAATGCGGTCGCTCTGCTTCAAAGCGGTCGCTCCATTACCGAGGTGTCGCGCGATCTTGGCGTATCGCATTGGTCTTTGAGTCGATGGTTGAGAGCCGCTCAAGGCGGTCAGGCTTTGAATGAACCTAAGACGCTTTCTTCTGAGACGCCGGAGCAGCGCGAGATCCGCCGGCTGCGCCAGGAGAATGATTATCTGCGCCGACAGCGGGACATTTTTAAAAAAGCCTGCAGCATCTTATCGGCCGAGGTGCAACCGAGCGATTTACGGTGATGGAACAGATGAAAGCCTCTCATTGCCTCACCGACATGGCCGACGCTCTGGAGATTTCCAAGAGCGGCTGCGCAGCAGAGATTCAATGTTGTTCGGTAACACATTCGAGTGCTACCAGACAAAAGGCGGATGAGAAACTACTAACGGTCGAGCGGGGCGCTTTTGATCACGCCTTGCGTCACGCGATTGAGCGCCTCGGCATGTCGGCACTCGTCACATCAGGCAGACGTTGCATCGCATCCGTAGCCCTGAATTGATCAGCGACCTTGCCGCACGCCGACCACATTGTTGCCTTCAAACATTAGTCCGTTGGGGTAGATGTCGATCTCGCGCTTGCCGATTATCAAGCGCGACGTTGGGACACCCTGCGCTTGATACGCCTGCTGCCGTTCGAGGATGTAGTTGTGATGCTCTTTGCGTTCCCGCTTGTGATCGTCAGCTTGCGCGCTCAGCGCAGCCGACGCGACGATCAGCAGCCCAGCCACGAGTTGTCTTGTGTTCATGAGTTTTGCCTGTGTTGCGTTAATCGCTTTCGACGAGCAGCTCAAGCTTCGTATTCACGCTCGACAGCCACGAACCGCATCAAACGCGCAAAACGCGCTCGGCACAGAAAGGCGCTCGGCGATTGTGGCAAATTCTTGCAACAGTCCTGCAACCACGGAATCGTTACGAGGGGAACAACAGCCCTCACAAAGCTGGTACACGGGTTCGACTCCCGTACGCGCTGCTATCGCAAGGACAGTTTCTAAGCCAATTTTGCAACAGATTCGCAACAACATTGGCAATCTTTCCGATCCCGCCCCCTGTCAAAAAAACTTGGAGATAGTGCCGCTCCCACGGAAAAATGATCCGGCACGATTCTCGCCGCGCAGGCTTTAATCGCTTTCCGCGCCGCTAGGAGATGGCGCTGGTGCTCTGGTCGGCGGTTACGCCGCGATCAATCAAATCCCAAGATCTTGACCGTGGCCGTCGGTTTATCACCGAGGATCTTGTATTGGATCTTCGTCCATGTGAGGCGCCCCTTGCGTCCCGGAGCATCCGTCGGAGCCGTCTGTCCTCCTGCCTTTACCGTTCCGACTGCGTTGAGCGTCGTGTCGGGGCGATTGTCCCAGCCAAGGACGACCTTTAGGATCTGTACGTCAGCGCCTTCGACAGAAAGCCTTACCTGCTTGACGTCTTTCTTCCATCGACCCCCTTGGGACTTAATCTCCGCGCTGGAATCGGCGGACTTGAGCGCTTGCTCGCCCATCACAAACCACTCGTCAGCTCTGGCGTTGCCCACAGTCCCCAGTAGGACGGCGGACGCGGCGACAACGAAAAACACTGCCATATTATGGATCTTTATCTTCATATTAGTTTACTCCTTTTCCTCATGATTCTAAGGGCCTGCCAGTCGGGACGATATGGGACCTTGGTCTTATTCGTAACGATCGCCAAAGAGGACCGCAAAGATAATGCTGACCGGGGGGGGTTCAGGGCCTACCCCGGCAAGTTCATCGGAGAGTGCCCGCTCTGCTGGATAGGCTTGAGATTCGAGACACTCCTGTCACTCATCGCTCTCGTTCTCGGCCTCCTCGAACTTATCAGAAGTGGCGTGACGGCGCTACGCGCGGCGACTGAGGGATTCCGAGCGTTCTAGCGGGCTCGTTACGCCTAGGAGAAAGAGAGAATTGCAAGCATGCCGCTTTTACTTTCGCATTTTTCTCTCGGCGACAAGATCGAGAACTGCTCGGCGCAATTTCTCGCGGTCTGCTGGATTGTCCGCGTCGAGTTTAAGGTTCATCGCCTCCGCCACGGTTTTGGCGTAAGCAACGCCCTGCTGCTCGACCAATCGCTCCCAGCGTTCATTGGCCATGACCTCGATAAGATTGGAGACCGAACGGTTCTCTAAAGAAGCCATTTGTTCCAGTTTGTTTCGCTGCTCATCACGCACGGTCAGGTTGAGCTTCGCTTTGTTCTTGTTCTTTTTGGATTTTACCATTCGCCGTTTTTTTACCCCTCGTTCTTTATAGCCGATCACGTAGGCTGAAAACTATTATACGCTAAAAAGCGTCCGCGTTCAATCTGTTCTTGACATACGCCATAAATACGTATATTAGGCGGCTACAATAGCCCGCGCATATTTCCCGTGGGCGTCAGATCGGAGCAATCATGCTCCGCCAAAATGAACGCGGGTCAATGCGCTCGCAACAATGGAAAGCAACAACAATGAACGACAACATTGAAGTCATGAAATCAGTCTGGCGACGTGTGAAGCGCCCAAGCGCTGCGACATTGCGAACAGTCAAAGCGACGGCCGAACTCGAGGCACGTGTCACGCTGCGCTACATGGCACTGCTGGCGTGCATACTAGCAAGGTCAGGAACAAATAACAGCTAAACACAACCCACCGGCAAGCTAGAATCTCAAGACGAACCGAAATGAACCGATCAAAGACACGCGCCCGCGCCTGTTTCCGCGTCATTCGCGCAAACGGGAAGGTCGAACAACATATCTTGATCTTCGATCCGGTAGAATTGCACTCACTTAGAGTTAACGCTTTTATTGAATTGCATCCAGGTGACCGCCTCGGCGATTATTTCGATTTACTCGATCTGACGGAGCATTGAATTCCAGCCAGGCCATGGGCGTGTTTCTCCAAAGCTGGTGAGAGAACTGTGATGCACTCACTCGGCGACATCGCCAAATCTTTGAACCGCTCGCCGGTTCATCTTCACGGCTTGCAGGGGCGCTTCGAATTGCCGGTGTTCAAAGGGGCGGGCTACTCGGATGCGTATCTCGCCTTCCTGCGTACCATCGTTTTTCTGCGGATGCTAAATGTGCCGGAGGAATCCCTGCGTAATCTCTGGCATCTCGAAAAGAGGCTATTACAACTGCTGCACGTCGACTCTACCGGTTCGCCGACTTGGTTTCTCGATGCCTGCGGTCAGACATCTCATCCGCGACGTCGCCTTCTCCTAACGAATCACGACATGGGCGTCGCACTGCCGTCGCGAACCCTCCAGCTCGGATTGAATTTCGCCAGGGAGCTGCCTGAACTTTTCGCCGGCAAGGAAATGGGCGAAGATTCGCTGCGCATTCTGAGCGAATATTTAAAACTCTACACTCGCATCCAAGCCGAAATCAGCGCCGAAGTAGTCTTGGTGCGCGCCGCCGCGCGCTGGTCAGCTCGGATAAAGTAGCGCACGGTGTCGGGTTTTTTTCCTCTGTCGCGCCCCGCTGGAGTGAACGAGTTCTACGGATGTTCAAATTCTGGGTTCGTGAAGAACCCATTTAAAGTCGACGACACCGTCCTAACGAAAGTGCAAGACGCCGAAGTCGAAGCTGCTGTTATTAAGTTGTGGGAACACCACGTGCAGGTCAGAACACCTGATAACGAGCTTCGGTGGCGCTCGACGTATACAGTCTGGTATCCTGGTGGATCACCAGTGTCGCGACCGGTGAAGCAGAGCGCTGGCGCTAAGGCAAGCATCAAGGCTCCTGCCAAGGAGTCGATTACTCCCAGCGGCAAAAATGGCGAGGCAAAACCGAAGTCGGTGCGCCGCACTGGCTCGCCTAAGGGCCGCTGATTATCGGAGAGAGCCGAACTGCGGACCGGGATCCATGTTCCTCCGCGTGTTCACGCCGCCGCTTCAGTACCGGGCGGCAAGCTTTGATTGTTCCATGAAGGGCGAACGTGTTTCTACTAGAGAACGGCAATATGATTCGCTCGAATAGTGAACGAGTCGCATCAGCACGTGGATTAATGGTGCACCCTTCCATCAAATTTCTGATAGGTGACCCCAAAGACACGGCCCTTGCTTCAAAGCTGACAGCCGTCACGACTTTGTTCGTGTTCGATGATGTCGAAGCAGTCGATGGCCGCGATCTGGCTAACCGGGTTTGCGTCCGACGCCAAACGCTGCGGGGAAACATCTTTTCGGCCATATCATTAAAAAATCACGGAAAACGTAATGCCAACCAAAGCGCGGGGTGATGCGAAAGAAGGATTGCAGCGGGCGCTTTCGTGTTTAAGCTGCGCTCTCCAATTCTCGATATGCTCTGCATGATTTTGGCTCAGGCTCAAACGGGATCGCCTCCGTCCGTACCCGGCGGAGGCATCGGCTCGTTTTTCGTGCCGCTGATTTTCATTTTTATCATCATGTATTTTGTGATGATCCGGCCGCAAAAAAAACGACAGGAGCAGCAACAGAAACTTGTCACCAGCCTGAAGAGTGGCGACCGGGTGGTGACAAACGCCGGTATTCACGGCCTCATTGCGAACGTGAAAGAGAACACCGTGCTTCTAAAGGTAGCTGACAATGTAAAGATCGAGATCGACAAATCCTCCATTAACAACGTGCTGAAAGAGCCGTAAGTTAACGATTGTGGGCTTCGCCAAAAAATGCGGCGTGCCAGGAAAGCGATAAACTGATGAGCGAATCAAAAATCGAAAGTCGAACGTCGAAACTCCAATGAGCCCTGCTCTTACATTTTTCATCGGCCTGGCCATGCTCGTTCTCTTCGGGTGGTACTTCGCCACGGACCATGGGCCGCGGAAACGCCTGCTGGCGATGACGCTGATGCTCTTGCTCGTGGTGTTTAGCATCGCGACGATCTGGCCTCCGCAGAAGAAGATTGCGCTGGGTCTCGATATCCAAGGCGGCACGTCCTTCCTCATCCGGCTGAAACCGGGCGACAAGCCGATCACCAAGGGAATGCTCGACCAGGCAGTAGAGGTAATTCGAAAACGCGTCGATTACTTTGGCGGCGGAGAACCGATCATCAGTCCCGTCGGCAGCGATCGGATTCTGGTTCAAATTCCGGGGCTGGATACCGCGAAAATTCAGGAAGCGCGGGATCAGCTCTCACGTGTGGCGAAGCTCGAGTTCCGCCTGGTCTATTCCGACAACGGCCAAAAATTGAAAGCTATCGATGACGGTAAGGACGTGATTCCGCCTGAATACCGCATCGAAAGCTACAAAATGCAGCGTGAGGGCGAGAAACCAATTGAAGAACGGTTGCTTGTAAAAAAGAAGGCCGATCTTTCCGGCGAGCATGTTTCGAACGCAGCCGCGTCTTATGAAAAGGATGGCTGGGTCGTTCATTTACGGTTTGATGCTGAAGGCGCAAAAGAGTTCGGCAAGATCACAGCCGCCAATGTTCATCATCGTTTCGCCATTGTCCTTGATGGCCTCATTCAATCAGCGCCTGTGATTCAGGATGCGATTTATGGCGGTGACGCGCAGATCACAGGTAGATTCACAGAGGTGGAAGCGCGAAGCCTGGCCAGCGTGCTCCAGAACCCGCTGCAAACGCCCGTGAGTATTGAAGAGGAGCGCAGTGTCTCCCCGACTCTCGGTCTGGACTCTATCCGGGCGAGTATTCTCGCCGGATTGGTCGGACTGGCCATCACGATTGTTTGCGTGGGTGTTTACTACAAAATCCCGGGGTTGGTTGCGAATCTCGCGCTGATCATCAACCTCATCCTTCTCCTGGGCGCGCTTACGATGTTTCACTTCGTGCTCACGTTGCCCGGCATTGCGGGCATCATTTTGACAATCGGCTTGTCTGTGGACGCGAACGTGCTGATTTTCGAGCGATTACGCGAAGAAATGGCTGCCGGAAAGTCGCTCAAGGTGGCGTTGAATACAGCTTACGAGAAAGCGTTCAGCTCGATTTTCGACGCGAACGTGACGACCCTGATCACCGCGGCGATTCTGTTTTGGAAAGCGAGCGGTCCGGTGAAAGGGTTCGCTATCTCACTGAGCCTTGGCATCCTGGCGTCGTTGTTCACGGCTCTGATCGTGGGGCGGAACTGCCTCGGCTGGCTTGTCGATACGAGAAGGGTGAAGCGCATCTCGATGTTGCATCTCATTTCAGCGCAAAACATCAACTTCCTCGGCAAAGGCTTCATTGCCTGCATGTGCTCGCTCGCGCTGTTGCTCGCCGGAGGTACTGCGTTCTATCTTCGGGGCGAGAAAAATTTCGGCGTTGATTTTCGCGGTGGAGACCTGGTTACGTTGAGCGCGCCCCATACGATTGATGTCGGCCAGGTTCGGCACACGCTGCAGCCGATCGGCCTTGCCGATGCGTCAATTCAGGAATCCGCGCAGAGCGGCAAGAGTTACATCACGATCCGCACGCCGTTGAACACCAGCGACAGGGTGGAGCAGCAAATTATGGAGACCCTTCCGAGTGCTGGATTTCACGTGGAAGGTTCGGAACGCGTCGGCGCGCTTGTTGGCGGCGAGCTGGCGAAAAGTTCGCTCATTGCGCTCGGCCTTGGTATTCTCGGTATTTTGATGTTTGTAACCTTCCGCTTTGAACTTTCGTTTGCCGTCGGTGCGATCGTTGCGCTGTTGCACGATGTGCTGATGACGGTGGGGATCTTTGCGCTCCTGGGCCGCGAACTGACGCTCACGATGGTTGGCGCGGTGCTGACCATCGCCGGCTATTCGATCAACGATACGATCGTTGTGTACGACCGGATCCGTGAAGGCTTGGCAAGCGGACGACGCGGCACCATCGAGGAGATCATGAACGCGAGCATTAACCAAACGCTCAGCCGTACAATTCTTACCAGCACAGTTACACTTATTCCGATTCTCTGTTTGTTTTTGTTTGGAGGCGCGGTGCTACGCGATTTTTCGTTAGCCATCATTATCGGCGTGGTGGTCGGCACTTATTCGTCGATTTTTATCGCCTCCCCGATTGTGCTCTGGTGGACGCGTGCACGAGGACGTACCACGAGTTCACTCCGGCGGGAAGTAATTCAACAAGCCGCCACTTCAAGCAGTCCTGTTGCGCGACGATCTTAACGTGTGAATTGAAGGTCCCCACGACCGGGTCCTGTGCACCTGATGAATTTTGCTGTCAGTTCGTCTGACAGAAGCCTTTTCGCATTCGCCGCTACGACGCAGATTCACCGCTGTTGATCCGCAACATCAATGTGAAGCTGGATAATGCGCCTCTGCGACACTTCGTGTTCGCGGCAGCGACAACGCCGTTTCTCCGCAGGTGCACGGTTACTGGAGAAACAATCCTGATGCATGGCCGGTACCACTATGATAAACAGCATTCGTTGGATCTGCTGCAGACAATTGTTACAGGATCGACAAGGCCTGTCGTGCCTGATCCAGTGCCTCGACGCTAGCTCGAGTTCCAGTTAGCGCCTGAGACAAATCGCCGTGAGCAGCGTTGGTTGCTACGGCGAAGTCGACTTCAATGGTATAGGCGGCGCGCAAGCCACGATGCAAACCCTTGCCGGCGCTGGCACCTACAACACCAACGGGCGAGTCGATTTGCATATTCGCCAATTCCTGTTCGATAAAATCGATATCGGTGCGCTCACGCCGGCAATAACGGCACCGAGCAAGGCAACACCACCTTTGTCGCAGGGAAAGTTGATCAAGCTTTCAGCAGCAACCCGCCCGCAGGATCTTCGCGGAGGATTTATTCCAGTGGAGTGCTGGAACTATCTACAACAACGTCCCAGGAGGGATTCGTCAATGTGGGAACGATCAACGTCGCCGGCAATGTTGCTATCGGCGGATACGGTTGCACAAACAACGGAACGCTCAAAGGCAACGGCAACCTTCCTTTGGGCGATTGCAGTTGTCTCCCCGATTGATTCCAACTGGCGAACGATCAGGATTGCAGACGCACATCGCTGGGACGGCCAACGCTTCATTGTGCGTGTGGATGAAAAGCTGACGGCTTTTGTCGAATTAGAATCAGCGATTCGAGGCGGCGGCTTTTTACATTGACAAACCGGGCAACATTTTACCACCCTCGCTACCGACACAAAAGCTTGTAGTGCGGGATAGTGTCGCGCGTGTGCGCGCGCGAGGCGTGTTGTTCATTTTAAGGGTCCGAGACTAGGTCGTGGTCGTGGTGTTACCGTAGAAAAAGGGGTAGGCGTCGGAGTGCTCGTCGGAGCGGGCGTACCTGTAGATGTGATAGATGGAGTGGCAGTCGGCGTAGGAGTAACGACTGGAGTAGGACTAACTGTACCTATCGGAGTAGGACTAACGACTGGAGTAGGACTAACTGTACCTATCGAACTCATTTCGCCCCCCTCATTTGGTCCCTTTTTATAAGTGATAAGAAGCGTGGCACCTGCTATTGGAGAGATCTTCGCTTCAGCCGGACCTGCAATGATCACTGCGTTAGTGATTTCCGGGAAATTTTGCGAATTAATGCCCGTGCTAAAATCGATTCGAGTCGCGGTAAGAACATTCGCCGCCCCGCCAGCATAGGGGACGCGGACAGCGCCGCGGTCGGTGCCTCCTTCCTGAGTAAAATTTGTGATCTTAAGGAAGCGATCTCCAGGGACTGGGATTGTGAGCTGCGAAGTTGTAATGATCTTGCTCTTGAATCCGGCCTCATTTGGTTCTTTTTTATAAGTGATAAGAAGCGTGGCACCCGCTACCGGAGGGAGCGTCACTTCAGCCGGACCTGCAATGATCACTGGGTTACTGATTTCCGGGAAATTTTGCGAATTAATGCCCGTGCTAAAATCGATTCGAGTCGCGGTAAGAACATTCGCGGTCCCGCCGGCATTACCGTTCAGGGTGACACTAATGACGCCGCGGTCGGTGCCTCCTTCCTGAGTAAAATTTGTGATCTTAAGGAGGCGATCTCCAGGGACTGGGATTGTGAGCTGTGAAGTTGTAATGATCTTGCTCTGGAATCCGCCCGCAAAAACAAAACCAGCATTCAGGAGAAAGAAGGCAACCAACGACCGGCTGAGATGCATTTTGGCTGTCATATGTGCGGAGGCCGCATGGGCAAATTAGAATCTATCGTCGTCACGTCAACGGTTGGCATTGACCGTGCGTGCCAGAAAGGGTCTCGCGCGCGAGAGGCTGTTGACACCATGCTGACGTTACGAGCGTCTAAAGTGGTCGCTTTTGTTCGCAAGCGTTCGCACGTGCACCAAGGGGAGCAGCTCGCGAGGAGGCGAAACGCGAGAATAGAAATCCGGTACATGCGGAGGGGGCAAACCTTGACGATGGGATTCTGCGGATATGTCCCTATCAGCGTTCCTATGTCCGCAGATGTCAGGGCGTAAATAGCTCAAAATCAGCAAACTGGAGGCGAGGGGAGTTGAACCCCTGTCCTCGTCGCTATCCGCGCAAACATCTACACGTTTATCCGGCGAAAAATTCTGAGAAGCCAAGCCATGCACCGGCGCATTGCCGACTCCCGAGCGTCCACGAAATCGATTCACGAACCGGCGCGGTCGCCCCGCCGATTCGCCAGCCTGCTGTCCACGTTTTCGCCGCCAGCAGGCGTCACTGCGAAAACGTCGCGGTCAATTAAGCCGCGAGAGCGAGACCTTCGTTGTCTGCGTTTATTTGTTTGGTCCGGTTTTTAACGAGGCCAACGAACCGTCCTCGACATGCCGTCTGCGCTTCCAACGATGAGTCGAAGCCAGTACGCCCCCAAATATTTATGCTTGAACAAGTACCCCTGTTTGCGGTGTTATGCAACCAGCCCGAACGTCCCGGAGCGACTTGAATGGCGATGGAAATCACATCTGAATCTTTGGCCGGAGCGCAGCCAGACCCGACGGCAGCTTACGAGGATAGCCAGTCGACGTCCTTACCGGGCTTTTCGATTCCAAACAAGCCTCGGTCGCGTTGGCGATTTCGCGTGGCGAATTCGCTGTGGAAGCGGCGTAATTTCAGCAGCCGCGCCCGTGAACTTTCAGGCGGGGAGGCGATCATTCTTTCCGTTCCGAAGAGTGGACGCACGTGGTTACGCGCGTTTCTGTGTGCGTACTTCTGCAAGCGCTTCGGCCTTGAATTTACGTTGCGGCCGGATCGTTACCACGAACAGCGCATTCCTCGCTTAATCTTTTCTCATGATCTATTCGAGCACCGAACTAAAGGTGATCAGTGGGACAGATTTCGAGGGAAGTATCTGGTTCCGCGAAGCGAGCTTGACCGGGCAAAAATCGTTCTGCTCGCGCGCGAGCCGCGGGATTGTTTCGTTTCTCTGTACCTGCAGCTGACACGACGCGATCCAAACGCGCCATTTAAGCTAAGGCAGAAGACGGCGAGTGAAATGCTGCGCGATGGAAGGTTCGGTGTGCGCGCCATCATCAATGCGATGAACGATTGGATCAATGAGTTCTCCGGACGCGAAAATTTCTCGCTCGTCCGATATGAGGCACTGCGAGCCTCACCGGACGAACATTTCCGCGATTTGCTCGCGGTCCTTGGTGACGCAAAGCCGGACACTGCGATCTTTCAGGACGCTCTCGAGTTTTCCCGCTTCGAGAACATGCAAAAACTCGAAGCAGCCGGCGCGTTTGATTCAAACATCCTGCACCCGGGCGATGTGCGCGATCCCGAATCGTTCAAGGTGCGACGGGGCAAAGTAGGGGGATATCGCGAATACCTTTCGCTTGAGGATCAGAAATATGCGGCGGATGCATTGGTGAATCTCGATCGCCGATTCGGCTACAATTCCTGAAGCATCGGCACCAAAATTGTGTGCAGCGTTGCGACGCCGATAGCCTGCCACCCTGCTTCGCGATTCTAGCAGGACGTCGCCCTTAACGAACAGCACAGCAGACCTGTTTTCTGCATTCGGTCCGAACCAATCCTCCCCGGAGTTCGTGATTAGCCACGAGCTCACCTATCCAGGGGGCAGTTCGGTGTTTAAATTTTTTCTCTAAAAAATACACTTGACTCCTATTCCCTACTCGAATAGTAGGAGATCCTCTAAATCATATTGGTTTAGTATACATTAGCGAAATTGGAGGGCCAAATTATGAAACAACTGATTGGATTTGTTCGTTTGGGTGCTTTGACTGCGCTTTCCGTCGCGCTGTACAGCGCACATCGGCAAACACAGGCAACACATAATCATCATTTCGAAAAACCAGACCGCCAGGCTGGGCCAGAGGGCGAGCTGGTTTTGCTGGGCATGGACGGGACCGTCATTGCACGAGAAGTAAATCTCGCGCCGTACGGGTAACGAGCGTGTTGATGGATTCCATATCCGACGGCGTCACCGGTGGCTACCAGGGTACGGCAGCACCCCATGAAACTTTCCGATCGCGGGCGAATACGGCGCTCCAAGCTAGATCCACGCTTTGGCCGTAGTTTTTGAGCGTCGCGTTTGACGGTGATTACCGCCCTGGCCCGCAGCAGTTGTCTGGGCATGACCTTCCTTTTGACATTCGTTAATCGAACACCGGCCCGCGAAAAACATTTAAAAAATGGTTGCTTTTGATTTCCTACGACTTTAGTAGGGTATATAAACCCTAGTAGAATAGTAGAGAATTAACCAGCGAAGCGGATGAAACAGCCAGAAGGACGGATTTATTTTAGATTCTTTTTCGCGAGGCACGGTTTTTGTCGAACAGCAAATACTTCAGCCGTTTGGCGGCACATTCGAAGAGTGGAGGAGTAAGAATAGAACATGAAAATTTCTAAACGTGGCGAGTACGCGTTGCGAGCTCTAATCGACCTCGGCATCGCGTCAGAATTGGGATGGCCAATGCTGCAGGTAAGCGAGTTGGCCACGAAAGAAAAACTGCCGATCAAATTCCTCGAGCAGATTTTTACGCAGCTTAAGACGGCCGGATACGTGAAAAGCAGACGCGGAAAGTTCGGCGGTTACTCACTTGCACGCCCGATGAGCCGGATAAAGTTTGGCGCTGTCATTCGGCTGATTGACGGTCCACTGGCGCCGATCCGATGCGTTAGCCAAACATCCTATGCGCGCTGCTCCTGTCCGGATGAAGTTCACTGCGGTCTGCGAATCTTGATGTTCGATGTGCGGAATGCCATCAGCACGATCCTGGATCGCTATTCTCTCGCCGACATCGTCGCGATCACCCTTCGCAAATATCGGCGCGACAAAATCACGCCGCCTTTCCTCCACCGGTCCATCGCGCTCGCATCGATCTTGTCCAAAGAGGGCGAGCGGCCAATTCGTGCCAAAAGCAGAATGGAGGCATTAAAGCACTTTTCCGGGTCCCACGGGAGCCAGACACAGAACGGCCGCGCGAAAGGCGCGGCAAAATAGGAGAAACTTATGTTGGTAAATAAGTTCATTTTACGCGCAGCGGGCGCGGGCCTGGCTGCGATTGTTTCGCTGGCGGCGCACCCGCTGAAAGCGCAGGCATCATCTGATGCCGATCGGATCGAGAAACTGGAGCGGGCTGTGCAGGCGTTACAACAACGCAATGCCCAGTTGGAATCCGAGGTCTCCGGACTCAAGAAGCAGCAGAACGCGTTCGGAGCGCCGCCGGCCCCTGCAGGTAAAATGAAGACCGTAGCGACGACTGACGGCAAAAAGTACGTTGAGAAACTGGTTCCGGATTTGGGCGATTCGAAATGGAAGTTGTTTCCAGCGCTTACTGAATTGGAACTATATGGTGATATACGTCTGCGATACGAATATCGCGGTGGCCGACTTCCCAGTAATGACCCAAATAATCCTAACGATTGGCAAGAGCTCGAGCGCGAACGCTATCGCCTCCGGTTGGGCCTTCGCGGTACGCTACTGGATGACTGGTTCTTTGGTCTGCGTCTAGAGACGAGCGCCAGCGCGCGTTCGACGAACGTGACCTTTGGCGACGACACATCGACTACCTCACCCGGGGGTGGTGGGCCATTCGCAAAGGGCAGCGATGGTATCTACGTCGGGCAGGCATACGGCGGGTACAAAGGCTTCCCTAATTTTACATTCACCGGGGGACGAATGCCGAATCCTTTCGTCACCACGCTGCTGGTTTGGGACGACGACATCAACCCGGAAGGTTTGGCCGAGCAGTGGAAACATACGTTTTTGTTTGGAGGAGAGCCACCGCCTCCTCCATCGTACAGCAAGCATGGCAAAGCTGTTGTAGCGGGACCACCAGCGGAGCCGTTTCTTAAACTCGATGTGTTTGCAAACTTTGGACAATTCGTTTACGACGATTCCAACCCGTCAAACCCAATTGGCCCAATACCGACAGTTACCCAGCCAATAGGCGGTGAGACTCAGCAGGTCCCAACTGCGAATGCATTTCTGCTCGGCTGGCAGGTCGGAGCGAAGTTTGATTTTCCTCACATTCTATACTTCCAGCTCGCGCCAACTCTCTACAACTACACCGGCGACGGCAACACGTTTAACATCCATTTCTCCGGCGATCCTGGTGGCAATCAAACAGGTATCAACAGTCTTTTGGTTTTTGATATGCCGATGGAACTCGGTTGGAAGATTGGAAAAATTCCCATGCGGATCTTTGGAGATTTTGCGACCAACTTCGACGCTGACAACCGAGCTGATGCCGCGGGCCATTCAGGCAAGGGCAGCGACCGTTATGCGTACCAGATCGGACTTGGCGTTGGTCAGCTAAAGAAGAAACACGACTGGGAGCTTCGCACCTGGTGGCAACACCAAGACCAGTTTGCGCTCGATCCGAATCTTGTCGATTCAGATCTTTTCGACAGCAGGCTAAACTTGGAGGGTGTGGCTGTGAAGGCCGGGTACCTGCTGTCTGACGCCGTGCTCTTTAATCTCACCTACGCCTACGCCTGGCGGATCGACGACCAACTGGGCACGGGAGGAACGGGCAACCTCACGATCAACCCGGTGGACCAGTACCAGATATTTCAAGCAGATCTCAGTCTTAAATTCTGAATTGAACCTCTCAAGTGGTCCGACGAGGACCTTTCTTGCCAGGTTCTGACCGGGCTAGCTGTTGAAACCAACTATGAAAATACGAATAACAGCAATTCTTGGAATGTTTCTGCTTTGTGCATCGTTTGTGACTGCACAAGAGAAGACCACGATACGATTCGGGCATTTTCCAAACATCACTCATGCGCAGGGTGTAATCGCACACGCGCTCTCCCGCCAAGGGAAGGGCTGGTTTGAGAAACGTCTCGGGCCGAACGTTGAGATTCAGTGGTTTACTTACAATGCAGGACCGTCGGCCATGGAAGCGATCTTTGCCGGATCACTAGACGTCACTTACGTGGGCCCGGGACCAGCTCTTAACGCGTACTTAAAGTCGAATGGTGAAGAAATTCGTGTAATTTCCGGCGCAGCCAATGCTGGCGCCGCGCTGGTGGTAAAGGCTGATTCGCCGATAAAGACACCGGCAGATTTTCGTGGGAAAAAAATTGCGACGCCACAGCTCGGCAACACACAGGACATTTCCTGCCGCGCGTGGTTAAAAGGGCGCGGATTTAAAGTCACGCTGACAGGTGGAGATGTCATGGTGATCCCAACGGCAAATCCGGACCAACTGCCGCTTTTCCAAACGGGTTCCGTTGATGCTGTTTGGACAGTTGAGCCGTGGGTGACTCGTCTCGAGCGCGACGCGAAGGCGCACGTTTTTTTTGAAGACAAGGACACCATTACCACGTGGCTTGTTTCAAGCGCGAAGTTCCTGCGTGATCGACGCGATCTGGCTAAGAAAATCGCGGACGCGAATGTGGAACTAACGAAATGGATCCAGCAGAATGAAGCAGAAGCGCAGAAGTTACTGATCGAGGAATTAAAAGCGGAAACGCGAGCTGACTTTTCACCAGACGCTGTCGCACAAGCGTGGAAGCGGATCCAGTTCACCAGCGATGTATCGCGCGATTTGATTGCGAAATCGGTGCAGGACGGAAAAGAGGCCGGTTTTTTAAAAGGCTCGCCGGACACGTCGAAGCTGATCGCAATTCCATAAATGCACCTACACCGTCGTCATCATTCTTCAGCTACCGAAGAACTGGAGATCATTGCGCCCTCGAAGCTTTCGATTGAGAACGTGTCGAAAAGTTTCCGGAGTGCTTCAGGCCATGTTCTGGCGCTCGATCGGGTGAGCCTGAACGTAGCTGAAGGTGAATTTGTTTGTCTGGTCGGTGCCAGCGGCTGTGGCAAGAGCACCTTGCTCAACATTATTGCTGGTCTCGAAAAGCCGGACGGTGGGACCGTGCTGGCGGATGGCAAACCGGTGACGGGACCTGGCCGCGAGCGGCTTGTTATGTTTCAGGAACCGGCGCTTTTCCCGTGGCTCGATGTTTTTGGCAACGTGCTTTTCCCACTCAAGCTCAAGCCGAATCTGACAAACAAAGACAGGCATGATGTTGCCAAGTATTATTTGGAACTTGTTGGGCTGAGCCGATTCGAGCGCGCTAATATTCATGAACTTTCAGGTGGAATGAAGCAGCGGGTCTCACTCGCACGTTCACTTGCGCCTAATCCGCGCGTGCTCCTGATGGACGAACCATTCGCCGCGCTCGATGCGCTTACAAGAGAGCAACTCTACGGCGATATTCAAGAGATCTGGGCGGCGCGCCGAAAAACCATCGTTTTCGTGACGCATAATGTGCGTGAAGCGGCATGCCTCGGCGACCGTGTTCTCGTCTTTTCACCGCACCCAGGTCGTATTCGGAAAGAATTTGCCGTGGACCTGCCGCGACACCGCGACATAAACAGCGTGGACCTTGCCGCTCATGCTACAGAAATTACGAAGGCCCTGAAAAGCTTTGGTAAGACCGAAACGGTAGTCACAAGATGAAACGATTTCTTTTGGCAGCTGTTTTCTTCCTTGTTCTCATTCTGCTGTGGGAAGCGTTGTGTCGCGCCAAGATTTGGTCACCCGTGCTGCTGCCGTCGCCATGGCAGGTCACAATCTATTTAGAACAGTCCGCGGTGGATGGCAGTCTGGTGACGGCGACCGTCATTACCATGCGCCGGTTGCTCGTCGGCTACCTCATTGGACTCGTTGTTGGGCTTCCGCTCGGTCTCCTAACTGCGCGCTGGAAATTGTTTGGCGATACGGTTGGCACCATGGCACTTGGCTTGCAAACGCTGCCCAGCGTCTGCTGGGTCCCACTTGCGCTGCTATGGTTCGGTCAAACGGAGGCAGCAATGCTCTTCGTTGTTGTCATGGGAACGCTATGGTCGGTGGTTCTCGCAACCGAGACTGGCGTGCGCCATGTTCCGCCGATTTATCGCCGTGCCGCATTGACGATGGGCTCCAAACGCTTGCACATGTGGTTCAAAGTGATTTTACCCGCGTCTCTTCCCTTCATCGTCAGCGGAATGAAACAAGGCTGGGCATTCGCCTGGCGGTCGCTCATGGCTGCCGAGATCTTCGTTACGATCCTGACCGGTTTCGGTCTCGGCCAGCTTCTACATTACGGTCGTGAACTAAGCGCAATGGAACAGGTCATCGGCATCATGATTGTCATCGTCGTAATCGGTTTACTGGCCGACAAGATTTTCTTCTCACCGATTGAAAGATTTCTGCACCGGCGATGGGGTACTAGTCAGGCATGATTTTCCGGGAAAAGCGCGTGCCAGTGTCCGTCCGGTGCGAGGTACGGATCACGAATAAGCTGGGATTGCACGCGCGCCCTGCCGCGCAGTTCGTGAAACAGGTCAGGAGTTTTCGATCGGAAATCTGGCTGGTGACACCTATCGGTCGGTATTCTGGTTCAAGCTTGATCGACATTCTCCGCGCTAACCTTGATTGCGGAGCTACGGCAACACTCGAAGCGCACGGCGTAGATGCTGAGGAGGCCGTCAAGCAATTACAAAAACTGCTCGGAAACCTGCACAAGTTCGACCAAAACTAGCGCAGCGGACGCGCAACCAGAATTCCGCTATCGGAGCCGTAGCGATAAAGATATTTTGAAAGCTGGTCATCTACGACAACTTTGCCATAATTGCTGGGCGAGGAAGCATGCATGAAATGCAGAACTCCGTCACTCTTGCGCAGGGCCAGACCGACATGCGCGGTTGAATGAAGTCCGTTTCGCTCGCGTGAGATCACTCCGATGACATCGCCGCTGCGCAATTTCGGCTCGATTTTGGAGACCTGACTCTTTGGAATTTCGTACAGGGGCCGCGAAGAGACATTTGCTTCCATGTGGGCAAGCGGCCCGAGTAATGAACGGTTCGCCGCAAGATAACGATAATGCCGCCAGCCGACGCTCATCTCGCGCGCGGAATGGGGGACGCTGCGCCCACCGAGTTGACGCGTCAGATCTTCCACCAAACCGCGGCGGTTGTTATCATAAAGCCAATCTTCAAGATAATGGAGCCGCGAAAGGTATTCGCCGGTGCATTGACCGCCGCGATATCGGTCCATTTCGATGTAATAGAGCAGGCGCTCGGGCGTCCAGTTTGACTCCGGCTCGTTTAGCATTCGCGCGAAACCAAGCGCCGTTTCGAAAAACGTCCAGCAATCCATGCCAGTGAAATTAACGGAAGGCGACTCGATCCGGTTGTCGATCTCGAGCGTGAAATGCTTGTAGTGGGTGCCAACGAGCGCTTGCCCGACAGCCGCAGTCCGATCGCCGATTGGTAATGATTTCCAATTTTCGGCTTTTGCCTTTGCAACCAGCCGGTTGAATTGATCCTGTCCCTTGAAGACGGTACTAAACGGCAATCGCGACTCGGACGCGATTGCGACCGAGCAAAGGAAACATACGGGAATGAAAGCTTTCCAACTCTGCATACGACCAGACTCAACTGAACGCGAAACCGAGAAACTTACAAGGTGACAGGTCGAAGAATCAAGGCTGGGCAGCTGTCAATCACACGTCAGAGTCACGTGTCCATTCAAGTTTGAATCCGCGCGAGGGGTTTACTTAGCAGACGCGCACCGATATCTTTTCGACAGTCGTGCCAATTCGTTTTCCAAAGAAAAGCCAGCGAAATATTGTCCGCCAATCGCCGCGCGATGAAGGTGCTATGCGACATTCCACCCGTGTCCGGCTGCGACCGCAACCCGATTGGCACAAGCGTAATTTTCTGACCAGTGTTTTGATTCCGTCGCTTTTCGTGAAGCGATCGGGCGATGAGACACCGCCGCAATTTCCGAATATCCGCGAAGGCGAGATCTGCGTCACCTGGATTGGCCACGCGTCATTTCTGATTCAAACCCATGAGGTCAACATTTTGATCGACCCGATCTGGTCGAAATGGCTCAAGGTCATCAAACGCTTAAGACAACCGGGGTTCGAAATTCATCATTTGCCATCCATTGATTATGTTTTGGTGACGCATGCGCACTTCGATCACCTCGACCGGCGCACGCTGCGCCGCGTCGCTGCCAACCAACCCATCGTCGTCCCAACGGGCGTGGGAAACCTGGTGCACGATCTTGGGTTCCATATCGTGCACGAGCTTGATTACTGGCAGACCGTCGAGCTTGGCCCGCTCAAAATTTCGCTCACCCCGTGTCGCCATTGGGGCGCTCGGTTTCTCGCGGATTCACATCGCGATTTCGGCGGATTCGTTGTCGGTGCGAATGGTCGAACGATTTTTCATTGCGGCGACACCGCTTATTTCCCGGGATTCAGAGAAATCGGCGACCGGTTCAAGGTCGAGCTGGCGTTGCTTCCCATTGGGGCATACGACGCGCCTACCGGCCGCGAAGTTCACATGAATCCTGAACAGGCGGTAAAAGCTTTTCTCGAACTGCGTGCCAACACTTTAATCCCGATGCACTACGGGACTTTCCCGCTCGGTTTCGAGCCGCTCCACGAACCGCCGCAACGATTGCTTGCGGCCGCCCGCGCTCACGGCATCGAGAAACAAGTTCTGGTGATGACCGAGGGAAAACCCGTAGTGTTGTGAAGAAGAAAACTCCGAACGACGAACGCCCAACGCCGAACATTGAATTCGGAAGCTACCGTATTGCGGCGGGCTCTGATGGCGAGTACGCGTCGACGAGCAAACGCCTCTATGATCTTGAAGATAGGCTGCTGAAGTTCGCAGCAGATATCGTTGAACTCACCGAATCGTTGCCAAACACTCGAGCTGGAAATCACATTGCTGGCCAGCTGTTGCGCTGCGGCACATCGTCGCTTTCCAATCACGGGGAAGCTGAAGCTGCGGAATCACGCAGAGATTTCCTTCACAAATTACGCATTTGCCTCAAGGAGTTGCGTGAAACAAAACGCTGGTTACGTCTTCTAAGCCGAGCAAAGAATATCGGCACACCTGCGAACTTCACTCGTTGTCTAAACGAAGTCGAAGAGCTGATCCGGATTTTCGTGGCGAGCATCCGAACGGCTGAAAGAAACGCCAAATGATGCGCGTTTTTTCTGGGTTCGAAGTTGGAAGTTGGACGTTGGGCGTTTTCTCCCTTAGATGCTAGGTTCGCGCCTTACGCGTTCGACACTTGTTGGAGCGCTTTCAGCCGGACTGCTCGTTGTTCGTATTCTGTATCGTCCTCCTCTGGCACAATCCGCTGGTTTTTTGGAATGATGATTATGAGTTGTCTGTGTTGCCTGCGTTCGCGGATATGGCGCGCAGTTGGTCTGAAAGCCATTGGCCCATCCTAAGCCGGTACTCGTGGGTCTGCGGCAATCTCGCCGGCGAATTTCAGTACGGCACGTTTTCACTCTTCGTGAATGCGGCCGTCATTCTGATTTGGAAATTTCCGCTGACATTTCCACAACAGGCCGCTGCACTTTCGATCGCGCATCTTTCCGTTTTGGCGATTGGAGCATTTTTGCTCGCACGCGATCGCGTTTTTGCGATTCCAATATCGATCTTCGTTGCGCTAGTCGCTTCACTCAACGGTTGGATCTTTTGCTGGGGTGCGACCGATTGGTTCGGTGCGCTAGGCGCGTTTACCTGGTTGCCCTGGACCTGGTGGGGGGCGGAACGCGCCTTGGATGTGCGACGAACGAAATGGCGGTTCCTCTGGCCAGCGCCCTTCGTTTATTTGCTCGTTGCGGGTGGCTTTCCCTACACCGTCTTAATGCTGCTGCTCCTCATCGCTTGGTTGTCGATCAAGTCGCTTGTCCAAACTCGCAAGGTTCTGTCGATTCTGCCGATGCTCTTCGGGGTAGCGCTCGGTTTCGGCCTTTCCGCGCCCGCATGGCTGGCGCTCGTCGAGCTGGTTCAGGGTTCGGCGCGCGAATTACAGCCAGCCAGAGCGCACTGGCAATGGCTCGTTCCGCCCGCGGCATTGCCCGGTTTGATCTTGCCGTGCTGGACAGCTAACTGGGCCGATTTTTCCAACCGGTACCTGCCGCACACCGCGACGGAATTGGCTTGCGGCCTTGTCGCGCCAGCAGCGCTGATTACTGGATTGGCCTGGCGCGGACGTCTATTCGTTAGGCAAATAAAATGGGAGCTGGTCCTGCTGTTCATGGTGCTTTTGCTTTGCATGATTCCAACGACCGGACTGTTTCGCTGGAGTTTTCGCTGGCTGCCATTCTTTCATCTAATTCTGGCGATCTGCGCGGCGGAGGTCCTGCACATGGGATTGCCGTCAAGGATTGCAGCTATGACCGCGCTTGCCCTGGTCGTTCTGACGGGAATCGCAGCGTTTATCTTTCAGACGGTTGGTTCTTACACTCTTCCGCTTGGCTGGATTTTTCTTGGATTGGCCGCCGTTTGGTTTTCGTGGGAATTGCTAGGACCGCGTTCCAAATTTCGACCGTGGCTGCCCGTTGCGATTACATTTTGCGCGCTCCTGGCAACGTATCTCTACATCCCGACAAACTACGGAGTTCCGAGATACAATTTTTCTCAAGAACTGCTTAAGCCCACTCCGCTCGATCCCCAGCGGCTGTATCTCGGCGTGTATCCGTGGACCGAGCTTAGCTATTGTACGGCAAACACGCCGCAGCCGGTCGGCCAAACGCTGCGCCCGGGGAGCACGCCGATGTGGGCCGGTCTGCGATTCATCAATGGTTATAGCCCGATCCGCGCCGCCGGCGTGGCCCGCGAATTCGCAACCAGTATTCACGGTGAAATTAATCCTGAAGTTGGAAGCAATTTATTAAATCGCCAGGCTGGGCCGGACGGCGAGCTGGCTTTGTTGGGCGTGGACGGAATCGTCGTCGCACGAGAAGTAAATCTCGCGCCGCAACCAGCCACAGAGTGGGATCTGGTGGTTTCAACTGACGAGGCCAATGTTTTTCATCGGCGAGGCGAGCCGTTCGCAAGAGTGCGCTCCATCACATCCATCGATTCGCGGCCTAACGAACAATTTGCCTCCGCGACCGTCGCCAACATTGATGATTCGCGAAATCGGGTGCAAGCAGATGTCGATGTCCCGAACGGCAATCGCTCCGCGTTACTCGCTTTTTCGCGACCGTACTTTCGTGGATATGAAGCACGTATAGCCAATCACAAATTTGCCGTCACATCATATCGCGGATTGTTCCCGTTGGTGGAGGTGCCCGCTGGCACAAGGGGACGGCTCACACTAAGCTATCGTCCACCTTGGCTGATTTTGGGAAGCGCCGTCGCTTTCGCCTGCCTTCTCACCGTGACATTCGGTTCCCTCGCCGCATGGTATGGTCAGAGTCGGAATCGGCGCGCGATCTGCCTGAGCTTACTCGTCTGCTTACTTTTGAGCTTGCGGTAAGAGGCTGCCCATTGCGCCGAGATTTCGTTAGCTTGCTTTTCAACGGCAGGCGCAGGGATATCCATTCGGTGCGGCAGCGGCAATGCCAAAAATTCGAGGACGCGTTCCGCGGCGACCCGATGGCATGCAATGACATCTTCGTAGTAAAGGACCAGCGGCTCGATTTGGTTTTCGCGAAAATAATTTGCCCAGCTTGCCTCGTGGGCTGTGACACGGCTGCACCACTCGTCAATTACCTTGAAGTCGAAGGTCGGTGCGGCGTCTGGTTGCAACGTGCCTCCCACTCTTTTCGCCCAAACGCCGGTCTGGCATGCCATCGCCCAGGAGACTGCTTGCTCAACTCGATTTCTTCGACGCATCCAGATGTATTTTGGCCGGTTGAACAGCTCAGCGAGTAATCCCGCTCCGGTCAATCTGTTGTGCTCCCGAAGTTCCTGCAGCATTTGGAGCATTCGTTCGAAATAACTCCACATCACGACAGCGCCAAAAACGCGATTGGCCCCGGTATTATCCTGCAACACACGTTCGATATACACGTCGCGCGATGGCGCGCCCCAGAGCTTTTCCCAAGTTTCTCCAGGCTTCGACAAGAAAAATTCGTCGGGCGATCCGGCAATGCCTGTGCTTCGCAGTATGCTGCAAAGCAAATGTGTACCGCTGCGCTGCGTCGAAGTAATGATGTAGGAGATTGAAGGCTTCATTTCCGGACAAAAACGTTATGTTTCTGCAGTTTCCTGAAATTCTGGAAAAGCGCCGTCCGAATGCTTGCGCTTCCGCACTTTGCAAATCCCGCATGAATTATGATTCGTCCCGTCACGCTACGGGGTTAAGCCTGACGCCATAAACTTTCCCGTGCAACGCTGAAATAGAATGGCGAAGAAGGGAGACCGACTTCGAATAGCTACTACTTCAAGATCTGAAGAAACATTCGGACGCTGGATCGTGTGCCGCGCGGGCCGGCATCGCCGGTCTGCGTTCAGCATTAGGATCTCTTGCCTCTCTCATAACTCATTTAGCCTATGCCAACGATTAGGCTTTAATCCTGAACCGTCGCATGATCTGAGGCGGAAGGGGAAATTACTGGCTTAGATAGCGCGCCAGGGCAAAGTTCGTCCATTGATTACTAAAGGTGGCTTGAAATCCAACGGCCACAATCTTTCCATCGGACTGAAGAGCGGCCCCGTTGGCGCCACCATTGAGATCGCCAAATGACGTGCGGACCTTGCCGCCGACACCAAAAGTGGCATCCAGCGAGCCGCGCGGATTTAAACGCGCCAACAAGAAGTCGGAATCGGATGATTCGGTGTTCGCATAACCGACGGTCACGATCTTGCCATTGCTTTGCAGAAGGACTTGGTAGGCGCTCTGGCAGCAACTGCCGAAGTCGATTTGGTTTTTGCCATCGCCACTGAAGGTGGTGTCCAGAACGCCGTTTGAGGTATAGCGCGCTACCGCGAAATTCTGGACTCCTCCGTTTTGGGAGATAGCAAATCCAGCAGCGACAATCCGCCCATCGGGTTGAAGCGCGGCCGAGCGCGCCCGATCGAAGTTTTGATCGCCGAAGTCGGTGCTCACTTTTCCGGCGACACCGAATGTCGTGTCGATCGTGCCGTTACTGAGGTAGCGCACAGCGGCGAAGTCGTAATAAGTCGCAGGATTATTGGCGGAGCCCACCGCGACAATCTTACCGTCGGGTTGGATCAAGACGGAAAAGGCATCGTCTTCCATCCCGACAAAATCAGTTGAGACCTGGCCGCCATTGCCAAACGTGGCGTCAGCAGTTCCATCCGGGTTGTAACGCGCCAGCGCAAAATCGGTATTGGAGGACTCGCCAATAATGAAATCTACGAAAACGGTCCCGGCGGCAATAATCTTGCCGTCAGGCTGCAAGGCCACGGCGGACGCGTAACTGCCTTGGGGAAAAGTCGTGGTCACAATGCCGCCGGTGCCAAAGGAACGATCGAGCGATCCGTTCGGGTTGTAGCGGACCAGTTCGAAATTGCCGAGAAACGTAAAGAGCGGGAAGGCGCCGCCCGCAACCACGATTTTCCCGTCAGGTTGTATAACTACCGATGAGGGTACCGCCGCCAGGCCGGGAAAATCGGTTCGCACTCTGCCACCAGAGCCGAAGGTGTTGTCGAGAGTACCATCTGTATTGTAGCGGGTGACGACAAAGTCTTCGCCGGAGAAATCGTTGTTTTTATAGGTTTGTCCGACGACGATCAACTTGCCATCAGCCTGGACTGCCACCGCGTTGGCGATGTCGGTGCTGTGATTAATATCGGTCGTCACCATGCCACCAGTCCCGAACGTCGGATCGAGATCACCAGCCGCCGCTCGCGCCAGCTGCGGACTGAAAAACCAAGTCAGCACGATCCCCGCGGTAACGATTCCGCGGCAAAGAATCAAACGATAGTAAAGTTTCAAACCAATGATTGTCATAGATATCCTTTCGTTGTTGTTAACGCATCGCACGAGAAGCGACCGCTTCCCACTAAGGGATGGTAACGATTCAGTTACCTGTTTCTGCGAGACCTTCCGAACCCCTTTCACCAAAGTCGCGCGACGAACCGCAACGCATCCAAGCGAATAGTTAATACTGCTGTGATTCGCCCTGCAGCACGTCTACAGACTTGAATTCTTTCGGAGGTAGCATTTCCTGGCCGCCTTCCATCGGTGCGATAGAGATAGGACCAACGCAAGACAGATTTGTGGACTTAGCCGGGGCGGGAATTATTTCCTCAGCAAGAACTTTAACAATCTGTGATTCCGTCCGGCGTTGGTTGGGAAGATGATGGCCGGATCTAAAAATCAGAGCTTTGTTGGATCTTGCAGCAGTTCGATCACACGTTTGAGCAAACGACTCGCGCCGCCGCCATCGATGCTTCGATGGTCGAAGCTTAATGTGATTTGCGCCTCCGTTTTGGGAACGAATTCGTTTTGCGTTTCGTCCCATACAGGAACTTTTTTGCCGGCGCCGAGACCGAGCAGCAGCGTTTGATCGGGCAGGGGAATCGGCGTGCCCCATTCCATTCCGAAAATGCCGAAATTGGAAACTGTGGCGATGCCGCCGGCTTGCATGTCCGGAGAAATCCGCCGCTGTCGCGCAAGCTCGATCAGTTCCTTGTATTTTGCCGTCAGATCGGCGAGCGAGATTTGATCTGCGCCCCGAATCACCGGCACCATGATTCCGTCCTCGGCTTCAACCGCGATGCCGACGTCGATCGAATCGCATTGTACGACGCGATTTCCTATGAATTTCGCCGCTGCGCCTTGGTTTTCCGCCAGCGCAAGCGCGAGTGCGCGGAGCGTGTAAAGCCCGAGACCGGGTTTGGGATCGCGCGTTTGCCGATCTTGCAGCACCGGCCCGAGATTCACTGAGGAGCCGATGGTGGAGAGTGGGCGTGTCCAGCTCCTGCGCATGGCATCGGCCACTCCGACGCGGATCTTGGACGCTTCGTGCGCGGTTTGGTTGTCTATCTTGCAAAGAAAAGTTTCGAGGTCTTTGATCGTCACACGATTGCCAGCTCCGGTTCCCATAATTCCGGCGAGATCCGCAGTTGTTAACTGCAATTCAGCCATGCGTGCGCGCACCCGCGGCGAAAGGAAAGTTGCTCCCTTCGTAATTGCAGGAACGGGTAATCCGGCAGCGCGTGCCCCGTCGCCATCGCGAGCCGCAATTTTTTTCTCGCGCGCGGGAGCGACTTCCTCATCGGCGCGTGCAGGGATTTCCTCCGCGACTTCCTTCTGTGGCACAGGGGGCGGCGCGTGTTTGGCGAACCGCGCGGCGTCTTCCTCGCTCGCTTGCACGTAACCAAGTACCGCGCCTACAGGGTAGGTCTCCTTCGATTGCACAGCGATCCTGTCGATTCGACCTTTGCACGGCGTGGTCACACCCATGACGGCTTTGTTCGTCTCGACCTCAATGATTTCTTGATCGTCTGCAACTTCATCGCCCGGTTTGACCTTTATCTCGACGATGGTGGCTTCGGCGATCGATTCGCCAAGCTGCGGCATGATAATCGGGACTTGCGGCATAGATTCTTATTCTCGAAGCAACGCGCGGGCTTTTGCGACGATATTTTTCGCGTTCGGCCGATGCGCGCTCCAGAGATTTGGATGATAGGGGATTGGTGTGTCCTTCGCGTTGAGACGTTGGGGCGCCGCATCAAGCAGGTGGAAACCGAGATTTGTGACGCGTGCGATCACTTCAGCGGTCGTACCGCCCCAGGGAAATGATTCGCCGACGCAGAGCAAACGTCCGGTGCGCGCGACAGACGCAAGCACCGTGTCAGTATCGAGCGGTTTCACTGTGCGCAAGTCGACAACTTCAATATCGAGTCCGTCACGCGCGAGTTCCTCCGCCGCAGCCAGGGATTCCTGTGTCATCGCGCTGTAGCTCACGATGGTGAGGTCGCGCCCCGCGCGCGCAATGCGTGCACGCCCGGTCGGCAAACCTTTGTCCGGCAGTTTGTCGGCTTTAAGATGGTAATAAAGATATTTGTGTTCGCAGTAAACGACAGGATCATCGATTGTCACAGCGTCTATCAACATGGTGTAAGCGTCTTCCACCGTGGCTGGTGTCATCACGATGAGCCCCGGATAATGCGCGTAAAGCGATTCCATCGATTGACTGTGAAATGGACCGCTGCCTTTTGTTCCTCCGGACGGCAGACGCACAGTGATCGGCACCGGAACGCCTGTTCGCCAGTAATGGGTACCTGCGTTGTTCAGGATTTGATTGAGCGCGATGCTTGAAAAATCGGCGAACTGCATTTCAACAATTGGCCGCATGCCCTGCATGGCGGCGCCAATGGCAGCTCCGGCGATAGCATCCTCACTGATCGGCGTGTTCAATACGCGCCCGGGAAATTCTTTCGCCAAACCTTTGGTTGCTTTAAACGCGCCGCCAAATGTTCCGCCGACGTCCTGTCCGTAGATGAAAACGCGGTCGTTGTCGCGCAACAGCTTCGCTTGCGCTTCTCGAATCGCTTCCAAATAAGTGATGTTCATGGTGCCGCCACGTCGAATGGTTTAATCGGCCAAATCGTTGAATCGGAATGTCGAGGTAAGGATGTGACGATGTAAGGCATCACAGTTCATCGGATTGGTGCTTCGTCATTCCCCGTCGCCCGCGTGATCAACAAGGTCGCGTGTTGATAACGCGCACCAATCTTCTTTGTCCGCTTCGGGCACGGGCTCCTTTTGCGCGGTGGCAATTGCCTCGTCCACCCGTGCGGCAGCGTCTTTCCGCCACTCGGCCAATGTTTCTGGGGAGGCAAGATTAAGGTCGACAATAGCTTGCTCGGCAACCTTCAGACAATCACGCGCGAAGGGCTGACTCTTCACCTCTTCGGACACGTAGGTGGCATCGTCGTGTTCGCCATGGCCCGAAAGCCGAAGCACAGAAGCAACGACCAACTGCGGCGGCCGGCCGGCGCGCGCCCGTTTTACCGCAGCGCCGATTACATCCAGGCATGCCGCGAGATCGGTTCCGTCGAGGCCATACCCTTCGAATCCGTAGCCGATCGCCCGCTCGACTAAATCGTCGCACGCGAATTCGCGCTCGTTAGGCGTTGAATAGGCGTAATGATTGTTTGTCGCCACGATCACAAGCGGCACTTGTTCCACTGCGGCAATGTTCATTCCTTCGTGAAACGAGCCGGTTTGCATCCCGCCCTCGCCGATGCATGCAAGGCCAACGAAATTTTTCTCTCCATTAAAACGCTTCGCCATCAATGTGCCAACTGTGACTGAAACCATCGCACCGAGATGACTAATCATCGCCAGTTCGTTGTTGCGCGGATGGCCTCGATGAATATTGCCGTCACGCCCGCGCATCGGACCCAGGCGCGAACCCAGATAGGTGCGTGTGACATCGAGCAGCGGTTCGCCAAAGGCGGATCGTCCGGCCTGGTCGCGAATCAATGGCGCAAAGATGTCGCCCTTTTCTAAAAATAAACCGGATGCGACGCTGACCGCTTCCTGGCCCTTGCCTATGTACACGCCGCCTGTGATCTGGCCGCCGCGGTACAGACTAACGAGCTTCTCCTCCAGCGTGCGCGTCTGCAACATCCAGCGAAACGCCTCCAGAAACCGCTCATGGGAAGGCGCCGTATTCCTCGCGCCAGCTTCACCCAGCGATGCGGGCGCGCTTTTTTTTCTCTTTAATTTTGCGGTCTGCTGCGCCGTTTGAAGCATCGAGGGATCTTAGCCGAGATCGGTAACCGCGCGCAAAGTTTTTTGCGACTGTTTCTGCTTTTGGTAGCTCGCGCGTTCCCGCGTGCCAATTTCGGCGCCCCGCCGAAACATGCTACCCAGAAGCATCCTCGCGCCGGTGTTTCCCAGTGACACGGAACTTTGCGATGGCAGTTCCCCATCGCCAGCACGCGTGACGCGTACGCGATACTAGCGCATCGCGAGCGCGAGGTGCCGCTGTTTGGGCGCTTGTTCGCGGCCGTTTGAAGCTGCTTCAGTGACAGGTTGCACCGGGGCAGTGAGTTTTACACCCACCAATTTGCTCACGCCGCGTTCCTCCATTGTTACGCCGTATAGCACATCGCCCTTCGCAATCGTGCGTTTGTTGTGCGTGATGATGATGAACTGGCTTTGCTGCACGAATCGATCAAGCACCTGGATGAAACAGTTAATGTTATTTTCGTCGAGCGGCGCATCCATTTCGTCCAGAATACAGAACGGACTTGGGCGCACCATGTAGATTGCGAACAGCAGCGCTACGGCTGTCATGGCGCGTTCGCCGCCGCTCAACAGGGAGACGCTTTGCAGTTGTTTCCCCGGCGGCTTGGCCGTGATCTCGATACCGCAGTTGAGTGGATCATTTTCGTCCAGCAGCGACAAGTCCGCGCGCCCGCCGCGGAATAGCTCCACAAACATTTCGCGGAAATTCGTTCGCACTTGCTCAAACGTTTCGGCAAATAGTTTCCTGGTGGTGAAATTGATTCGCGCGATCACGTCGAGCAGCTCGCGCTGTGAATTGGTGAGATCGGTATTTTGCGCTTCGAGAAACTTGTAACGTTCTTCGAGCTCGTCGTACTCGTGGACGGCATCCAAATTCACCGGGCCCATGTTATCCAGCTGGGTTCTTAGCTCGGTGACAAGCTTTTCCAGATTTGGACCGGCGATCTCTGGCGAGTCCGGGGTCGCAGAAGCTCCTCCCTCGAGTTGTTCGTTACGCTTGAACTGCGCACGCAAAACTTTTTCAAACGCGGGCTGATCTCCCGCAAACCCGCGAAGATCAATCTGGTAACTGCGCGAAATGTGCGCAACGAGGTTGTCGATCTGCATCTGCAATTGCGATTCGCGGACCTGCCGCTGTGCGCGGCGATCTTGTAATTCCCCTAACGAATCTCGAAGCCGGCGCAGTTCTTTTTCGCGATCGGAAATCGCGGCGAGCCGAGTGGCGCGCTGGCCGGTGATTTTCGCGCCACTCGCTTCTACCTCCTCGCGTTGCGCCGTTTGACTTTCGATTAGCGTTTCGGATTCCCGTGATTCTCCGGCCTGCGTGGCTAATTTGCGTTCGTACATCGCAATGTCCGCGTTCCCCACTGTGATCAACTCGTCCAGTTCGTTGTCGCGCGCGTTCATCGGTTCGCGTTGCGCGATGAGGTTTTCATAACGCTGACGGTCGGTGGCGATGGCGAGCCGCAGTTGGTTGACTTCCTCGGTCAACTCTTCTTCGCGGGAGGTAGTCTGTTTTTGCGCCGCTTCGAACGCGCCGAATTCAGTCTTCTCCTTCGCGAGCTGATCGCGCACTGACTGAAGCTCGCGCTCCAGATGCGCTATTCGCTCGTCGGCCATCGCTACCTGGCGCTCCAGCGCAGCTTTCTCCGACTGCAAATTGTCGATCTTGCGTCCGGCTTCGCTGACTTCGCGCTGAAGTCGCATCGCGATTTCGACCGCGGTTTTGGCTTCATCGCGTTTGACGTACATTGCATCGCGCTCTTTCAGCAGAGCAGTCTCTTCTTTCACGAGGTCGGCAATCTTCGCTTTTCGCTCCAGCAAGGAGGCTGCGCGCACCTCAGTGCTGCCTCCGAACACGATTCCTTCCGCGGAAACGTACTCGCCAGCGAGAGTGGCCATCGCCAGCGCATGCTCGCCCTGCTTGCACTCGATCGCATGCTCCAGATCCGGAAAAACGGCGATATTACCGAGCAACTGCCTGACCAGCGGTTCAAGCGGTTGTGGCGCTGTCAGTTTGTCGATAGCCCAGGCCAGCGCCCCTTTTGGCAGAACGGTTCTGACTGGTTCGCTTGCAGGCCCTGTCAGCTCCGGGATGAGCAATGCCGCCTGTCCCAGTTTGTTCTTTTTCAGGTTCCCGATGATTTCCGAAGCAAGCTTCGCATCTTTTAGGATGATAGCGTGCAGGTTTCGGCCCAGCGCGGCTTCAATCGCCTGAATAAATTTGGGATCAACATCGAGCTGAGCTACGAGCGAACCGGCAATGGCCTCGCGAATTTTTATCGAACTGTGGGTGCCCTTGAGCAGAGCTTGCGAACCTTGGGCGAGCCCTTCGCCTTCCTGGTTTAGCTGACGCAGTACATCGAGCCGTGACCGTTTTTCGGCGAGAGTACGTTCGAGGACTGCAAGATGCTGTTCCGCTTCGGCGAGCAGTTTTTCTCTTTCGCGCAGGCTATTCTCAACATCGGCTCGTTCGCTTCGGCTTGGATTTGGTGAAACAGCGATTTGCGCGACCAGTTTCTCGCGGGCTTCGTACGATGTCTTAATCTCTCGGGCGAGCTGTTCGATTTGTGCGGTGGTCAATTCACGGCGCGCGTTGGTTCCGGAAAGTTCCTCGTTTAGCGCAGAGAGTCGGCTCTCTGATTTCGACAACCCGATTTGCAACGTTTGCAATCGCGTGCCCCGCTCGGTCCTGTCTTTGTGCATTTCTCCGGCCAGAGCGGACAATTCGGTGAGCTCGGCTTTTTTTTCTTTCAAATGCCGCTCAATTTTTGCGATTGAGCTGTTGGTTTGCTCGATTTCAGCCGTGTGTTTTTTCCGTTTCGTTTCAGCCTCGGCAATGTCCCGCCGCGCACGTTGGATCAACCCGGCCAGCTCTTCCGCGCGCTGTTTGTTAAACTCAACGCGGTTGCGGTGTGCAGCGATTTCGCCGTCCAGTCGTTGAACTTGCGCGCGTGAATCGGCGATCTCTACGTCGAGTTTGTCCAGAGCACGCCGTTCGTTGCCGAGTGCGCTTTCGTCGTTGTCTATTTTTCCGCGCGTGGAGTGTTCGGATTGTGTGAGGCGGTCAATCTCTTCTCGGCACGCAGCGAATTCGCCCTCGAGTGAATCGAGTTCTTTGCGAGCATGATGCGTCTCGAGCACGCCAAGGTCGGCATGCAACGCCTGATAACGGCGCGCTTTCCCCGCCTGCCGCTGCAACGAGCCGATCTGGCGTTTCACTTCCTTGATGACGTCGCCGATGCGCAACAGGTTCGCCTCGGTTGCCTCAAGCTTCCGGAGTGCCTCGCGTTTTTGCGTCTTGTACTTCGTGATGCCGGCGGCTTCTTCGAAGACCGCACGACGATCTTCAGGGCGGGAGCTCAAAATCATGTCGATTCTGCCCTGCTCCATCATAGAGTAAGCGGTCCGCGCGATCCCCGTGTCGGCGAAAAGACTTTGAATGTCGCGAAGGCGGCAGGGCGTTTTGTTCAGCAAATACTCGGAATTGCCGTCGCGATATACGCGGCGCGTCACCCGCACGTCATGCCACTCGATTCCGAGCTCTTCAGCGCAATCGGTGAACGTGAGCGAGACCTCTGCAAAGCCCACGGGTTTGCGTGTCTCGGCGCCGTTAAAAATAACGTCCGCCATCTCTTCGCCGCGAAGCGATTTGGCAGATTGCTCCCCGAGGGCCCAACGTACGGCATCGAGCACATTGGATTTCCCGCAACCGTTCGGGCCGACTATCGCGGTGACGCCTTCGTGAAAAGTGAAGACGGTTTTATCGGCAAACGATTTAAAGCCGAATAGCTCAAGCGATTGTAAATGCATTTGGGCCAAACCCCGCGCCTCGGCAGCCTCAATAATGCAGGCTCGATACGGTTACAAGCATAAAATCACACAATTTGAAGTGGTTCCAAGTCGCCCTCCCACATCATCTTGTATTCCGAAACCAACGTCTGATCCATTCGCCTTTTTCTCCGTTGCTGGGGCAGTTACCCAAAGCAGTGAATCATCGCCCGCCCACATATAATCCCTTAAGCGGTAAAATTAGGTCGTCCTCTTGCTTTGGACAACTGAATGACACACGATGCGCCAATGGCAGACGAATCGCCATCGTGGATACAGCAGGAAGAGCGTATCGATCATCAATTGGTTCGCGGTATTGGGATTTCAGCTCTGACTGCGAACATCGTCAGCTCGACGATCGGCGCCGGTATTTTCGTTATTCCAGCCATCGTTGCGAAAGGACTCGGCCCGGCAGCACCACTGGCTTTTGTTTGTTGTGCCATTGCGATGGTGTTGTTTGTGACTTGCTTTGCGATTGCCGGCAGCCGCGTGTCTCTGACCGGCGGACTTTACGCCTATGTGGAAGTCGCGTTCGGTCCTTACGTCGGATTTCTCGCCGGGATGCTCTATTTCTTAACCGCACTCGGGGCGGTCGCTGGCGTCGTCAACGTTTTCGCCAATTCCGTTTCGCTCGTCGTTCCCTTCCTCGGCGGTCCGATCATCCGCATTGTGGTCATGCTGGGTGTTTACGGGGTTCTCGTATTGATCAACATCCGCGGCGTGCGCCAGGGTGCCGGGGCCGTGACGGTGATCACAGTGGCAAAGCTTCTGCCTCTGCTGCTCTTCATTTGCGTTGGAATATTTTTCATTCACGCGCCGAACCTTGCCTGGAGCGGCTGGCCGACCAGCAAGTCATTAGGCGATGCTGTGATCCTGCTGATTTTCGCCTTTGTCGGAATCGAGGTGGCATTGATTCCGAGCGGCGAAGTGAAAAACCCGGCACGGACGGTTCCGCGTTCGGCATATCTCGCACTCGTGATCACGACGATCGTCTACCTCATGATCCAACTCGTCGCTCAGGGAACGCTTGGGGCAGATCTGGGCAATCATCCCGAGGCGCCTCTAGCTGAATCGGGAGCGAAATTTCTTGGCAATCTGGGCCGTCTAATTCTTCTGGCCGGGGCCAGCATCTCGGCATTTGGATTTGTGACGAGTGACATCCTGAGTTCGCCGCGAATGATTTTCGCTTTCGGCCGTGACGGTGCGCTGCCGCGGTTTTTTGCGCACGTGCATCCGCGCTATCGATCACCGGATGTCGCGATCATTACTTACGCAACGCTCGCGTTTGCGCTTTCAGTCAGCGGCACGTTCGAGGGGCTCGCAGTGCTCTCGAATGTCGCCGTGTTGCTGATGTATCTGCTCTGCTGCGCTGCCTGCTGGATTCTGGTGCAACGCGACGTGCGTTCGGATGGCGAGCCGTTCAAATTTCCTGGGATGAAAATTGTGCCCGCGCTCGCGATTATCGCGATCATCTGGATTCTTATGCACGCCACGGCTCGGGAATTCCTCGTTACCGCGATTGTACTCGTTCTGTCCTCGGTTTTCTATTTTACACGTAGGGGATTTCGTCGGAAATCGTAGGCAAAGCGCGAAAACCGATTAGCTTCTGGCCATGCGCGACAATTATCTTGAGGAGTATTACTCGTTCCTACGATTCCCCAGCGTTTCGACTGACGACCAGTATAAGCAAAAGCTGGTTGAATGCGCAGACTGGCTTGTAAACAAGCTTAATCGGATCGGCCTGCAGACGCATCTCGTTCCCACGCGCCGTCACCCCATCGTCTGGGCCCGCAATAAACATCAGCCCGGTCGGCGAACAGTTCTAATCTATGGCCATTACGATGTGCAGCCGCCCGATCCTTTGGAGCTTTGGGATTCGCCGCCGTTTGAGCCGGTGTTGAAGAACGGCTACGTTTTTGCCCGGGGCGCAACTGACAACAAGGGGCAGATTCTTTCGCACATTCTCGGAATTCAGGAGATGATCGAGGAGCATCGTGAGCTGCCGGTGAATCTGCATCTTGTGATTGAAGGCGAAGAGGAAATCGGCAGCGGGAGTCTCGGCCCTTTTCTCAGTGAAAATCGCGATGCGCTGAAGTGCGACGTGGCAGTCGTTTCCGATACCGGCATGATCGCGCGCGGCGTGCCGACGTTGAGCTACGGTCTGCGCGGAGTCACCGCTCTCCAGGTCAAAGTAACCGGGCCCAAAATGGATTTGCATTCGGGCGTGTTCGGCGGAGCTGTTGCAAATCCGATCACCGCACTGGCGCAATTGCTTGCCACGCTTCACGATCGCGAGGGCCGCGTGGCGATCGCGGGTTTCTACGATCGCGTGAAACCTCTCGAGGAATGGGAGCGCGAAGCGTGGCGGAAACTTCCCGTCGACGGCGACAAACTGATTCGCGAGGAAACAGGCGTGCCCGAGCTTTTTGGCGAGACTGGATACAATTCAGTGGAACGGATCTGGGCCCGGCCCACCGCAGAGATCAACGGAATCGGCGGCGGATATCAGGGGCAGGGGACAAAAACCGTGATCCCCAGCCATGCGTTTGCGAAACTCACGTTCCGTCTCGTCCCCGAACAGAGCGGCGACGAAATTCTGGAATTGGCGAAAACGCATTTGAAAAAAAATCTTCCTAAAGGCGTCACGATGGAAGTTACCACCGGCCACAGTGGCCCGTGGTATCTCACCGACCCGCATTCCGCCATGGGCGAAGCGGCACAACGTGCATTGCGCAAGGCGTTCAATGGCGAGCCCGCGCTAATACGCGAAGGCGGCAGCATTCCGATTGTCTCGCAATTCCGGGAGATTCTGGGCATCGAAACGCTGCTCTTGGGGCTGGCATTGCCAGATTGCCGCGCGCATTCGCCCAATGAGAATTTTCCTCTCGAGAATTTCGAAGGCGGCATCCGTCTCAACAAAGCCGTCCTCCAGGAACTGGCGCAGTAATCGCTAATTGGCTGCCGTAGGGTGCGCTGTTTTCAGCGCATATCATCAGTGATCGCGCGCTGGAATCTCCGCTCAAGATCGTAAACTGTAGGTGTCTGTGTCAGGCGCCTGTTACTGGCGTTTCACGGGAACGGCCTACAACGTCGATGGACATCAAAACAATAATTCGCTGTTTGTTGCTTCTTGCGCTTTTGTCCGGTGCCTTCACTGCGCCTGCAGCTGAAGAATCGTTAGGCGAAAAGATTAAAAAGATTCTCGCGCCTACTCCAACGCCGAGTCCGGCTCGGAAACATCGTAATAGTTCGGCAAAGAAAACCACGCCCACTCCGACGCCAACACCGAAGAGTAAATCAAAGCGCAAAAGAACGACTCCTGCCCCGATACCGGAGCCCGAACAGAGTTCATCCGCGACTCCATCAGAAACGCCAGTGCCTTCAGGCTCGGAGCGCGCTCCAGGTAAGAAAGGCTGGCCAAACGTGAGTCTGTCGCTTGGTCAAATCACAGGTTACAAAAATAATCCGCCAAGAGTACGACAAATCCTCGACTCCGGACTTGCGCTGACAAAACAAAATCTCGGCTACACCTATGGCTCTGCCGATCCAAAAAACGGTGGAATGGATTGCTCGGGTTTCGTTTATTACATCCTTCAACAAAACGGCTTCTCCGACGGGCCGCGCGATTCGAGTCAGCAATATGTCTGGGTACGCAAAGCGGGAAATTTTTATGCGGTCCTGAGTCGCGAGGAGGATTCATTCGAATTCAATGACCTTAAGCCCGGCGACCTGCTTTTCTGGCGCGGCACCTACAACATCGATCGTGATCCGCCGATCACGCACACCATGATTTATCTTGGACGCGAAAAACGAACGAACAAACGTGTGATGGTCGGATCAAGCGACGGCCGTACTTATGACGGCAAACAACGTTGGGGCGTTAGCGTTTTCGATTTCAAAATGCCGCCGCCACCCAAAAGCGGCGATGCGAAAATCGCTCCTGTGTTTGTTGGCTACGGACGAATTCCCGGTCTGAGCGAAGATTGAAAAATCGAATGCTAAGACGGGACTTCTTTTTTCTTCCGACTCAGCGCGGATGCCCAGCGCATCAGGATTTCTCGACCAGCGGCTGGTCGCAAGCGAGGTGAGGAACATCGGAGCGAAGAACAGAATCAAAAAGGGACCGAATAGGTACATCGTGCTGACGATAGGATAGGCAGCCGACCACTCTTCAGGGCTTTCGATTTTCCACTCCAGAACCATAAAGTAAGCGCCGCTTATCAACGCGGAAAGGCATAGCTGCAGCAAAGTTTGCCCGCGGCATAGAAATCCAATCGCTGCGCCAGCCACACTGCAAATGGGAATACTTACGAGAAACAGACGCAGCATGGAATTTCGAACCTTGGAATCGGAGAGTGGAGAATGGAGTCGGTCCTCAGGTTTGACTAGAGAGCACTTGCAAAGGTTGAAGGCTACCGTTCATCCTCGATTTCCACAGGACTCGGAGACGGTTTCAGCTCTGTCTCTGATGTTGGCTGAGCTGGAAAATGATGAACGCGGCGCTCGTATTCGACGAATGCGGTCGTGATAAGAATGAGTATCATGAAGAGCACGACGCGCTGTTCGTTCTTTGAGAGCTCGAAGATCCGGAGCAAGCGTTTCATTTCATTGGCGTGCATGTCATACGCTGCGTGTCATGTTGAGCGAAGCGAAACATCTCTGGCTTCCGGCACATAATCCGAGATTCTTCGCTTCGCTTAGAATGACAAGGTGAGTTGCCTTTCATTTCTTCGCGTAATGGATCGGATCTTTTAATCCGGCTTCGCGGAAACCCTTGAGTCGCAGCAGACAGGAATCGCATTCGCCGCAGGCGAAACCTTCGGGAGACGGATCGTAGCAACTGTGAGTGAGCGAAAGATCGACACCAAGCTCGACGGCTTTGCGGATGATTTCGGCTTTGGAAAGTTTGATCAGCGGCGTGTGAATCTGGAAGCGTCGGCCTTCGACACCGGCTTTGGTTCCGACATTGGCGACGTTCTCAAACGCCTCGATGAATTTCGGCCGGCAATCGGGGTAGCCGCTGTAATCGATAGCGTTTACGCCGATAAAAATGTCATTGGCGGGAATGACTTCTGACCACGCAAGCGCGTAAGCGAGAAAGATGGTATTGCGCGCGGGAACGTACGTGACGGGGATGCCGTGCGCGATTTCTGTTTGCGAACGTTGCTTCGGCACGGCGATCTCGTCCGTGAGCGCCGAGCCACCGAAGACGCGCAGGTCGATTTTTGCGATGCGATGTTCTTTTCCGCCTAACGAGTTAGCAACACGCTGAGCGGCTTCTGTTTCGACCTGGTGACGTTGGCCATAATCAAATGAGAGCGCATATGCGTCAAAGCCTTCCCCAATCGCGATTGCCAACGTGGTGGCCGAATCGATTCCGCCGCTCAAGAGGACGACTACCGGTCTCACAAACCCGGCTCCATCGCGTCATCCTGAGGAAAGTCGAACGATCCCGTGAAATTACTTAACGGTAGCGGTGCAGGATTCCTCGACTTCGCTCGGTATGACGAATTAGTCATTTCCTGCGACGCTCGTTCTTGCTGTCCGGATACTCGGCCTGCACAGTGAGAGCGATTCCGCCGCGCGCCGAGAATTGCGCCGAGACGATTGCTTCGCGGGGCGCGCAGGCTTTCACGAAATCGTCCAGAATACGGTTCGTGACGGCTTCATTGAACGCGCGCTCATTGCGATACGAGGCGAGATAGAATTTTAGCGATTTGCTCTCGACGCAGAGACGATCCGGCACGTAATCAATATCGATCCGCGCGAAATCCGGTTGACCTGTCACCGGACAAACAGAAGTGAAATCGTCCGTTTCAAAATGAATCCGGTAATGGCGCCTGGGTTTCGGATTCGGAAATGTTTCGAGACGCGCTTCGGCCGGCGAACGAGGGAATTTCGCCTCACTGCGCCCGAGAAGTGTCAACCTCGATGGTTTGATCTTTGCCACGGCGATGAAGTTAACGCGTCACTTGCACGCCATTCAACTCGCGTTTTCGCAGGCTGCCGACAACATCATTCCGCACGCAATCTTCAGGCAATGGTGGAACCCCCGTCTCGGCGAGCAGCCACACGCGGCGTGAGACTCGAGTTTGAGCAAAGCGCGAATCTGTTCGGCTTTTGGATCGTTTGTCGTTTGTGGTGTTGAACATCGAAGCTCGAACATCGAACGTCCAACATCGGATCGGGTCGATGGACGAGAAACTTCAAACTTCAGAAATCAAAGATCGTATTGGCGTGATTGATGTCATCGCGCGCGACCCGAAAACAAGCGAGGTTGTTCTCGTGATGAATGAACCTAACGAGTGGGACGGTTCCGATGAACAATTGCTCGCGTTGCAGGAGCGGTTTAATGCTTATGTTTCATTCCTGCTCGACGGCGAGATGGCGGAGACCCATCCGGAGCTTGGCGGCAAACCGGCGCGTGTTGAATTGCGTTGCGCGCACATGCCCGACAGCCGCGCGCTGGAGTTACTCGGTCTCATTCATGATCAGCTGGCGTTTCAAGAGATCAAAATGGAGGTCGTGGTGAAGAATGATCCGGCTTCGCCACAGACTACAAAGCCCGAAAGCGGTTGAAGCGTTGAACGCGACGGTAGCGTCCGCTGTCCTCAGCGGATCACCGGTGTGATGCTTGGCTCCTGCCGAAGAAATGCGCTGCGGACAGCGCACACTACAGCATTCGCCATTCGTGCTTCGTTATTTCTCGGATACGATGCCTCGCCGTGCATGGTGACGAAGCACAGACGAACTCGCGGTCAGCCGAGTTGCCCCACACCGCCGGCGTAGCTCTGCGCAAAGTCACGCTTCGGTTGCTCCCCTTTTTGTTTGTCCTCTACATCGTGGCATGGCTTGACCGGGTAAACGTCGGATTTGCGGCGCTGCAGATGAATTCCGATCTCGGATTTAGCTCCGCCGCGTTTGGATTCGGTTCTGGTGTGTTCTTCCTCGGATATTGCCTGTGCGAAGTGCCTAGCAATCTCATTTTGCACCGCGTCGGAGCCCGTCGCTGGATCGCGCGGATCATGATGAGTTGGGGCGTCATATCCGTGGGGATGATCTTTGTCCGAACCACACTGCCTTTCTACATCTTGAGATTTTTACTTGGTGCTGCCGAAGCCGGGTTCTTTCCCGGAGTGATTTACTACTTGAGCTATTGGTATCCAGAGGCGCACCGTGCTCGCGCCATCGCCGCTTTTATGACAGCCGTTCCGGTGAGCGGCGTCGTAGGCGGCCCGCTTTCCGGAGCACTCTTGGGCCTGAATGGAGTGCTCGGTCTCACCGGATGGCAGTGGTTGTTTTTGGTCGAGGGAGTTCCAGCGATTTTGCTCGGAGGTATCGTGCTCGCTTATCTCAATGACCGGCCTGAGACAGCGCACTGGCTTAGTTCGGAAGAAAAAGACTGGTTGGTGAGCAGGCTTGCCGCCGAACGTGATTCTCGCGGTACAGCACAGCCAATCGGCATCGTCTCGGCGTTAACAAACCCGACCATTTGGCAACTGGGAATTATCTTTCTCCTGGCTGCGATTGGATTTTATGGTTACTCGTTTTGGGCACCGCTCGTCGTCAAATCGCTCACCGGAAGTAGCGACTTGGGGGTAGGAATCGTCATTGGTTTAATCAGCGCAGTGACGATCATCTTGATGCTGTTGAACAGCGCACATTCTGATCGAACTGATGAGCGCCCATGGCACGTATCTGTTCCGTTGCTCATTATGGGCGCCGGATTCTTTGGATGCGCTCTTTTACGGCAACCCATTTTGGCCGTGTTGTCTCTGGCGCTCGTTCCAATCGGTCACTGCGCGGCTTATGGACCGTTTTGGTCTATGCCGACTCGGTTTCTGACCGGCGCGCCTGCTGCGGCGGGAATTGCGCTGGTGGTAACGATTGCGAACGTGGGCGGCTTTCTCGGTCCAACGGTAATTGGCGCGATGAAGGATCGGTTCGGCACTGACGTCCCGGCATTCGTTCTGTTGGCCGCGTGCGCAATTGTCGCGGCGCTGCTCGCCTTGAGACTTCGGCGGGTTGCGGTGCTGCGTAGCGGGTAGCACAGGCTGGTAGGGTGGTTGAAGCGTTAACCACGCCCAATGTCATGTTGAGCGAAGCGAAACATCTCGGATTATCAACGCAGAGATTTTCGAAGAGCCAAATCAGAGATTCTTCGCTTCGCTCAGAATGACAACCCCATTGAGTTACCGCTTTGGCGTTTCCAATCGCGCGAAGAAATCGTCAAAGAGCGAATCGTAGAGCCGGCTCCGCTCCGGATGATACTGAACCGCGAGGCCGAACGGATATTTCCGCAAGCGAACCTGCTCAATAATTCCATCGTGCGCCGCCCAAGCTTCTACTTCTAGGTCCTCGCCCAATTCATCGATTGCCTGATGATGGGCGCTGTTCACTTTATCAAAACGATGCGAGGCGCGCCGCGCACTGCGCAACAGCTGAACATCACAATGCTTTTGGTCGGGCAAATTATGTCCTTTGATGTCGAGCTTTAGCGTGCCGCCAAGGGCGACGTTGAACACCTGGAGACCTTTGCAAATGGCTAGGATCGGCAGCCCGCGCGAGAGCGCTTCCGGCACCGCCTGAAATTCCCAGCGGTCGCGTTCCGGATCGGTGTCCTTGTCCAGCACCGAAGGATCGGCGACCTCTTGGCGCAAAAATTCCAGCGCAATATCAGAGCCGCCCGTGAGCAGAAGCCCGTCCATCTTATCGAGTCCAACAGGTCGATTTCGAGCATTCCACACTTTGATCTCAGGGTGCTTTGAGAAAATGGCGCGAAAGCACTTTGCGTCCTTGGGGCGGATCCACGTCGCCAAGTTTGGCATCGGCGAATTTGCGACTTCCCGATGGCCATGTAAAGAGCGCTTCCATGTCGCGGGAGGATGTATCGAGGAGGTTAAACGACCGACTAGCGCGACTGGCTACTGAAAGCAAAGCTCGGGCCATTGCCGTAGCATTGGGCGAGAAGCGCAATTTCGTGGCATTGAACCGCGGCGGGGCGGGGAAGATCACGCTGCGCACGAGCGAGGAATCAACGCGCAAACCGATGCGCATCGGACACAAACGCTATCAGGTCGCTCGCATGAATGGCTGGTATGAAGTGGATTTTCGAGGAATCGGCAGCAAACGGCGACGGGTGTTTAATCTGTACGAGCTTGTGCAGGTATCGGCTGTGAGAAAGACGACTTCTTCTGCAGTGCGCAAACGCAAGGACGCAAAAAAGCGTTGCGCCAAAAGCTAAGGTCAAAGGTGGAACGGCTTCTCCGAAGACGATGTCAAAATTTAGCGCCACAGGCGCACTATATTGCTAACATGTTTGAAACAATTCGCACAACTGTGTCCGGATTTCAGCGCCGCGCTCAGTGGTGGCATCGAGCAGGCTTACAACCGGAATTATTCGTCATTTGGCAGCCGCATATTTGCTCACAATCTCCTTCAGCCGCTGATGTGTGCTGACGAGTGCCCACCGCCAGTCGGGGGAAGACCCGCCCTTCTCTGGGAAGACTCGCATCCCTCCAACCTCAAAATGTCCGTCACCTTGAAAGTTGAATTCGGGGAAGAGCACAATGCTCATGCTCTGTGTCGCAGCATTGTCATCGAGTGGCCAGACCCATGACGTGTGCGCCGACACCTTCTGTCGCCATAGGATGACGTTCGCAAGCTCCGGCTCCTGCTTCAAATCCTCGGCAGGCGAAAATGCCTCCTTGAAGACGCCAATGAAATTATACAAGGCGCTCGCATACCAAAGGAAGTAATTGCAGACCAGCGCGTCGCCAGGCTGATTGCCAAAATCAGTGCCAGCGAAGTTCTTGCCAAATTTTGCTACACGCTTCCGTTCCTCCTGCTCAACCTGCTCACATAGATACTCGAGGCCCTGCCACAACGTATCCAAAAAAACCGCCGCTTCGTTCCGATGCGCTTTAGTAAAATCAACTTCGGTCATTGGCGTTGCCTTTCTCGTTCCTGTCGATGAAGGCGTCTAAAGAAGAATTGTGAGACTTCGTGCATATCATGAAAAAACTCACTGTAGCCATTGATAGTAAAGATATCGGTGCCTTTCCATTTGGGCTTCGTTTTGCGGTTCTCTGGAAAGAATGAATGCGCGACAGCATTGCGAAGGCTGTTGAGCTTTTCAATGCGCTCACAGAATGCTTTTGAGACACGGACGCGGGTGCGAACGAACGCCAATTTATTCAGTAAGGTTAAGCGGTCGAGGATGTGGTTATTGAAAGCGCGAAATCGCTTAGTCTTCCACAGCTTGGGGTAGGTTCTCTTTGGAAAAAACTCCCAACACATCTCGTTGTTGAGATGCTCATCTATCAAGAGGTAATGTTGGAGAACAGCGGCGACTACCAGTTCGCGCTTGGTCAATGTCAGGCGTGATGTTCGAACGTTGGAATCAACTCCGGCCAGATCTGTTGTAAACCTAAGGAACTTGAGCAGCTTCGACACTTCCTCTTGGAGTGCGCGTTGCTTTGTTGTTAGTCTCATTTATTAGCTCGTTTGCGCCGCGGTCTTGTGCGTGTCCTGCGCACGAGTAATGGATGCGGCCGCCGAGCTCCAGTGATGCGTTCCGGCTTGTCGCCAATGATCGCTGCAATCCGCGCTTTGAAATCTTCGGTGCTCTCGACTGCTCGCTTCATTGCGGCGTTTACTTGCTCGCCTCTTTTGGTGCGAGGGAGGCGACGATTTTTTCGAAGCGCGGATCGCCGCGGAGCTGGTCCCATTGCGGATCAAATTTGAGGTTGCCGTAACTCACCCCAGCAGGCTTCTGCGCAGAAATTGATAATTGTTCGAGCGCCAAATTTTTGTCTCCGGCGATTGCCGCAATTCTCGCCTTACATTCGACAAAGAGAGCCAGCACCAGTAAGTCGTCGACTGGCCGTTTGACCACCTCAAAGCGGTCGAGAGTGGCAAATGCTTTGGTCTTATCGCCCAAAGCCGCGTATGCAGACGCTAAACGATAGGCGGGGTACAGGTCGTCGGTGGAGCTCCTCAACTCTTCCGAGTCGTTTTCCACGCGCTGCCAAGTAGCGCGGGCGCCGATAGCATCCCCAGAGAATTGCTGAAAAAGCCCGAGAGCATGAGTGTAATCCGCTTTTTGCCAGTTCCGCAAAGGTCGATCGCGTCCTTCAATCGCAGCTTTCAAAACCACAACAGCTTCCGCATAGTGGCGCTCGTATCTCCATTGGTCGACCTGTATCGGGAAATCGTCCGAGTCCGGCTCTAAATGTAGCCGCGACAATAGTGTAGCGGCTGCGGGAAGATTACCCTGGTTTTGATAACAGTAAGCTTTGATGGCCGAGGCAGCCGAATTGCCCGGACTTATTTCGAGGACCTGGTCACAAATGTTTAATACAGCGGGGTATTGCCGTAACTCCTGATGGAATGTGGCTAGGGAGCACAGGAGTTGGACATCCCGTGGATCGAGCGCCTTCGCCTGTTGAAAATATTCCAGACTTCGCTGCCAGTCGCCCTTGCGCCGCCAAACGCCGGCGAGAGCCTCAAGAATCTGGCTATTTCCAGGCGCAAGTTGTTGGGCCTTTTCAAACGAGGCGATCGCCGAGTCATAATTGTGTTCGCAATAAAAGTGAAAATATCCTTCTGCCAGATGGGATTCACCGAGATTCTGCTGAAGCCCGATCACCTTGCCTACAGCATCTTTTGCGGCTTCAAGCAAGGCAGGAACGTTATTACCGATGCCATATTGATAACCCAGCGCGTTTTCGCGTGCCAGCCACCCCCACGCGAGCGCGAATTTAGGATCGAGCGCCACCGCTTGGCCGAAATATTTGATAGCGTTGAGAATATCAGATTCGTAGACGCCTGGACGAAGACTGTAAGCCAGTCCGCGAAGATACGCGTCGTAGGCATCTGGATTGTTTGTTGGCCGTTGTTGAAGCGCACTATGTTCTGCGCCTGTAAGCGTCGCTTTCAACGACCCAGCCACCGAGGCCGCAACTTCGACTTCGATACCGAAAATGTCCTCCAGTTTGCGATCATAGCTCTCGGCCCAAAGATGTTCGTCAGTTGCTGCGCGAATGAGTTGCACATTGATGTGCACCCGATCACCCGCTTTCTGCACGCTGCCTTCGAGGACATTTGCAACGGCAAGCTGACGAGCAATCTCAGCCAGATTACCTGGTCGAGCCGGATATTGCTGCGTTGAAGTATGCGAGATCACCTTGAGCGCACCGATTTTCGCGAGCCAGGTCAGGATTTCGTTTTGAATCCCCGTAGCAAAATAGGCATTGGCTTTATCCTCGCTCAGATTTTCGAACGGCAGAACCGCGATCGACTTCTCGGGGATCGTGACAGCTAACTCAGTCTTGTGCTCGATAGGCGTAGCGAGAGCCTTATCTTCTGATGCACGCACGGGGGTGAAACGCCAGAGCAGTCCACCACCCAAAGCCAAGACTAGGGAAATGATAAGAAGCTCCGTGCCGGTAACGCTCTGCGCGCCACGCTCCCCGTGATACCAGGCCAATACCAGGGTCACCAAGAAGCCGACCACCAACGCCAGGGTAATGCCGCGACGCACCGCTTCCGGCCAACCAAACTGTTGCGCCACGATGTCGATTCCTTGCAACAACGCGAAGGCCGCAGCGACATAGGCGATTGCCCATTGCACCAGTTTGCGTTGCTTCAGGCGCTGGAAGAACTCATTCATCGCGATGCGCCTTTCGTAGACGCGGCAAGGTAACCGACGATGTGAAGAAAGAGCACGTGCGCGATCTCGAGCTCGATCTCTGTCTTAAGCTCAGCGGCCATCTGGATTTACGTGGAGGTGCCCGACTCGACGATACTCTTAAGTTTGCTGCCGAGAGTCGAGCGCAAAGCTTGTCGGTCATGCGCCTGTCGCGTTTCGTGCTCGCAGCCGCAAACCAACGGAGTCCGCGCTTCACGTGTCAGAGTCACGTATTCTTATACTCAATCTCATACTGACTTTGCCGGGTTGAGACCGGCATCTGACAACGTGATTTAGCGCGCATGTTTGCACGAAATTAAGCACTTAGCGCGTTTCACGAGGAATACAGCGGTTGCCACGAAAACGGCCGTCAACTTATGAGGACAACGCGTTCCACCTACAATCCCATTAACTCCCGCACGTATTTCACCGGCGGGCTGCCGTAGGAAATCACCTGGTCGTTGTATTTCCTGAGATTGAAATCACTCCCAAGCTTTTTCTGCTCGGCGGAGCGAAGATCGAGATGTTCGGTAACGCCGACGAAGTATGTCGAGAGCTGCGCAGAACTCAGCCGTGCGCGTTTCCATTTCGCCACCGCTTCGCCCTCCTGCTGGTAACCTTCTTTCGTCATCAAATCCATCGCTTCTTTTTCAGTCATGTTTCCAGCGTGAATGCTTTGATCGAGAATGGCGTTGCAGATGACCCGCAGCCGCATTTTCAACTGTTGCATTTTCACTTCGGGTCCGCCGTAACCCTGTTCCGCCATCATCTGTTCGCAATAGACGGCCCAGCCCTCGATGAATGGTCCGCTTCGAAAAACTGCACGAACCAGAGTGGGCGCGCGGAATTCGTTGGCGTGCGCGAGTTGCAAATAATGCCCGGGCATCGCTTCGTGCACCGTCAAATCCCGAATCATGTAGTTATTGTATTCGCGAAAGAACGATTCTTTTCGTTCTTTTGACCAATCCCTGGGCGTTGGCGCGACGGCGAAAAATGTTTTGCCGTTTTTCTCCAGCGGGCCCGGCGCATCGCAATAGGCAATCGCGACACCGCGCTTAAATTCCGGCATCGCAATCACGTCTAGTGGCACATCCGGGACGGTGACCAGATCATGTTGCTTAACAAAAACGGTAGCCTCCGTGACTACCGTTTTGGCGAAATTAACAATCGTCGCATCGTCAGGATGCTGCTCAGCAAGTTTGTCGAGCACACTGGCTGTGATCTTATGTTTGTCCGCAAGCGTTTTGTCGTCAGCGTTCGGAAAATATTTTTTGTAGAGAGGCAGGGCAGTCTCGTAGATGGAGGTTTGCGTCTGTTGCAGGTCGGCCTGCGCGCGCTTCATGATTTCTTCCATCGACAAGTCCGACGCGAGCGCGAAATGCAGCTTTTTCCGAAACTTCGCTGCGCCGAGCCGGAAATTGCCGTCAGAGCGGGGGAGCAGATCGTTCTGTAGCCATTTCTTGTAGTCCTCTAAAGCCGCGGCCGTCTTTTCCTGTAAAGGGGCCAATTCCTTCTTCGTTTTGCCAGCTTGATCGAGAAGCGGCGCAAGACCTTCGCGCACCAGATTGATCGCGCCCTGCGTTTGCTCAATCGCTGTCTCCGTGTGAACGCGCGGCGGATGCTGGAGGTTGGCCTTCGCCTGAGCAATCACGCCCGGAATTTTGTCCATGCGTTGGCGCAAAGCCGGGATCCGTTTTTCTGCCGGCGCGAAATCGCGTGCCACCAACAGATAAAGGCTGTTGGCGAGGCTCTGCATGTAAACGAGCGGATTCCACTCCGCTTGTTTCAACTCTTCAGCTTGGAAGATTTGATAATCGATGTTCTCCTTCAGAATGCGAAAATCGATGCTGTTCGCGCCGGTTAGCTTCGATCCGTCGATGGCGTTCAGCTTGCCGCGAAATTCTTGTTGGGTTGCGAGATCTTTCGCGCGGGCATCAGACGAGTAATCGGTTAACTGGCCATCAAACCGATGGTCACCGAGCTCGGTCGCATCCTCAGGGTTGGCCTGCAAATATTGCTCGATGTAATCCCCGGCAATTTTTTGAAACTCGTCGTCCTGCCTGGTGGCCGATGCGTTCAACACCGATAACGACAATAAGACGCCGGCTGCGATAACGACTTTCATCCGACCTCAGCTCGGCGTGCCGCCGTGAAGAATCGGCTCTGTGGCGATTTCATCCGGGGTAAGCTGCGTTTGCAGGTAGGTGCGACCCTTATAGAAACACGATACGATGACGAAAACGACAGCAGCGCCAAACATCAACCAGGTGAAAAAGCTAAAGTACTGATAAGCGCTGAGTTTATGCCCGCCTCCTAAGATCCATTTGTTGACCAGAGCGACGAAGCCCTCGCCCGAGGCAACGGTGAGGAGCCACAGCGCCATCACCGAACTCTTCATCGAATTCGGCGCCTGGGTGTAGGAAAACTCCAGGCCGGTAATCGACACCATCGCCTCACCCAGCGTGAGGATGACATAGGCCAGCAATTGCCAATTGATGCTCGGTTTCATTCCAGCGTCGATTTGACCTTGAATCCAAACGATCACGACGAATGACAAGGCCGTGATGAAGAGACCGATCCCGATCTTCCGTAGTGGTGTAAGCGGAAAAACTTTGTCGATCGCCGGGTAGATCACGTAATTCACGATCGGAATGAAAATTAAAATAAGAATGGGGTTAGCGGTCTGGACCTGGGCTGCGATCAAATTCATGCCCATCCAGTGCAAATCCATTTTCTCTGCCTGTAATGTCCATTCCACGCCATTGCTCATTCCCCAAAGCGCCCAAAAAACCAAAATGAAAACATAGACCATCGCAATGCGACCAAGCGTGATCAGACCTTCCTTGCTAAAAGTTTCTTTCAAATAGCCGAGTCCCGCCGGCGGCACATGAACCATTTTGTTGCGACCGCCCCAGAAGAACAAAGTGGCGATCAACATCGCTATTCCGGGAATTCCAAACGCCCAGCCGGGTCCCCATTTGGGATTTGCCAGAAGCCAAGGGCAAAGGATGGAAGAGATGAAAGAACCGGCGTTAATAGAGAAATAAAACCAGCCAAACATTTTCGAGAGCAAATGCTTGTTCGATTCACCGAACTGATCGCCGACGTTTGCTGAGACGCACGGTTTGATGCCGCCGGCTCCCAAACAAATTAAAAACAATCCGATCGCGAGCATGGTGCGTTGTCCGATGGCGATTCCCCACGTTGTAGCCATGCAGGCGAGCGTGAGGTTTCCCAAGCAGTAAACAATCGAGAGCGACAGAATCGTCCGATATTTCCCCAAAAAACCATCGGCGAGGATCGCGCCCAGCACTGGGAGAGCATATACGCCTAGCACGAAAACGTGGCTGTACATATACGCCTGGTTGTCATTCATCGGCGCCAGCACCCCCGACTGGTTCAAAAGGTAATGCGCCATGAAAACGGTGAGCACCGATTTCATGCCGTAGTAGGAGAAGCGCTCGGCCGCTTCGTTGCCGATGATGTATGGCACGCCCGGGGGCATGCCCTTTACGTTTGGGGGCGATGTTGCGTATTTGTATCTGGCCATGTGATCTCCTTTGCCTAACGAGTCTCCGAAGGAGATTCCGAACCCATCGCGGAAGATGACGACTCTTTCGTGTCCGTGTTGTCGGTGTGCGACAAGACTTTTGCCGGATCAGGCTGCTCACGCTGGACTTCAGGCATCTGGCCTAGCGGATGTTTTTCGCAGGAAGTGGAAAACAGGACAACCACGAACGAAACAGCGACAACGCCCAGGCGAACGAAAAAAGCCATAATGCGCTGGCACAGTTATCAGTCTCTGGTCGCGCGCGCAAGGATGAAAGCGTGCATCCGTCCCACGTGATCTACGCGATGTATTTGGCGAACGGTACCAATGCGGCGCATAAGATGATTGAAACAGGCCGCCGCAGGCTTACTATCACACGCGGTGGGCCGCACAAATAGACTCAGCGCTTGGAACGAAGTGTTCGCTCTCGTTCTGCTTTTTGCCGGAACGTTGCTCTTTTTTGCGCTGATTTCCTACACGCCGAAGGATATACCGTCCTGGTTCTGGTTCAGCCACGTTTCACCGGCGAATCACCCTGCACAAAATTTCATCGGCCCGCTTGGCGCAATTGTGGCGGGCATTTGTTATCAGTTGATCGGCGTTTTCGCTTCGCTGTTGCTCGCGGCCGTCTTGCTCGGCTTCGGTGCGGCTAAATTATTTTATCCGCGTTTGCGCATGGCGCTCCGAATCCCGTGGATCGTTCTGTTCCTCGTTTCTGGTGCATGCCTCGATGAGGCCTGGGGTATTAGCCATTTGCTCGGCAGGAACGTGCCCGTGGATATTCGAGGTCCCGGCGGCCTTATTGGTTATGGCTTGTCCAATGAACACCACGGCCTACTCCCCGCTGCTCTTGGCCCCGTAGGCTCGGTTCTTCTTATCGTGGGAGTTTATTTGACCACGCTGATTCTGGTTACGGGTCTGCGTCCGATTCATCTTGTTCGCGAGATGGTCAATCTTACGCGTCACAGCGTGGCAAAGCTGCACGAATGGCGGGTGCGCCGGACAATTCGCAA
>CAWHFD010000019.1:0-290030 GCA_963828355.1 uncultured Verrucomicrobiae bacterium
ATGAGTAACGATACGTTCGTTGGAGCTCGTCAGAGCGGGAGCGGTTGGTCGATGGCTTGGGGAATTCTCATGGTGATCTGCGGGATCCTCGCCATCGCGCTGCCGCTGGCTTCGTCGATTGGGGTTGTCCTTGTAGTCGGGTGGCTGATTCTGCTGGCCGGTGTCTGGCATTTAATTTTTGTTTTTCATTCGCACAGTTTCGGCGGTGTTCTGTGGCAACTGCTCCTGGCTGTCGTTTACGGTTTCGCCGGGGTTTACATGCTGATGCATCCACTTCTCGGACTCGTCACTCTTACATTCGTGATTGCGATCTTCCTGCTGATCGAAGCCGGGCTCGAAACGGCCCTCTATTTCACAATTCGCCGAAAGACAAATGCGGGCTGGGTTTTGTTCGACGCGATCGTGACGCTGGTGCTTGCGATTATGATCTGGTCTCAGTGGCCGTCCAGCTCCGCCTGGGTGCTTGGAATGCTGGTTGGCATCAGCCTCATCTTTAGCGGTATCTCGCGGTTAAGCCTTTCGGCAGGGACGCGCCGGCCAGCCGTCATGGCTCCGGCGGGCGGCTAAAAAAAGGTGGATAGTCAGGAACCGCTGCCGTTCCCAAACTTTGCCGCGTAAGCCCAAGATACCTCTGCGTTACGTGGTCAGCGCAGGCATGCCGTAATTCGGAAACAAATCACCCGAGCCCCAGTTCACGTTCTTGGCGATACCCATCAACGAGGGAAAATCCGGATAGATTCCTTTGCCGTCCGGAGTCCATTCGGCGCTCGCGGTCCGGTTGCAGACAAAGCCCCAATCCCCGTCGAATTGAAGCACATTACGTGAAGTTTCGAGCGTCCCGCCTTTCTGCCCATAGAACCGGTTATTGGCGTACGCCTTTACCCCGTCGAATCCGTGTCCGGCGCGACCGCCCCACTTCATCTGCGCAGCCACGGCGTTGTTTAACATCAGATCGATCGTCGAACGTTTCATGGCTGGGCTGTCCTTCTGCAACATCAGGATCGCGATGAGCCGTGCGATGTCGGTGGCCGCTGCGGACAAGCCGCCGGATCCTTCCTGTTTCTCGTAGTGCTCCGTCCCATACCCCACTGGTACGAGCGGTTGCAGATCGCTCATGACGCTTCGGTCAACTGCAAGGTCGAAACGCAGGTCGTTAGTATCGTTGCTGCCCTGGGTGGTAATGCGATACCTGGCTTCGTTAGGCAACTGCATGTCAACACGCGAAACCGCAACGCGGATTCTGGTTATTGACAAAGGCTCAAAGAGAAAGTCTTTCAAAGCCCCGATCGGCGCAGCCCGGTTGCGCTTCTTTCCAAGAACGCGCCCGAGAAGGTAATAGCCGCAATTGTTATACGCTTGCATCACGCCGGGATCGTTCACCTCGGGCAGACTTGCGATATAGCTATCGGTTTCGGCAGCGGACATCGGAAGAGGAAAAGACTTGTTTGGATTTGCTACCTTCCATGCAGCCTGGACACTCTTCTCCTCGCGATACGCATTGGCATTCAGTCCGCTGGTGTGCTCGAGAAGCTGCTGAACCGTGATGTTCTTGAACTTCGCCGGCACTGGATTGCCTCCGCCAGGCGTCTTGAGTTTCAAAATGTCCTGGAATTTGTCGCTCAGCTTCAGGCTGCCTTCTTCAATCAATTGATAGATGGCCAGCGCCATCACGGTCTTTGATACGCTCGCAATGCGGAAACAGGTAGTCGGCTGGCAGATCGGATAGTCTGGTTCGGCCCAGGTATAGCCTCGCGCAAAGACGAGACGGGAATTCCGAACAATCGCCACGCTCATCTGCCGAGCAGGCGTCTTCTGCATGATCTGTTTGAAGAGATTGTCGATATCTGCATTGGCCACCGGACCGGTCGCGTGGAACTCGCGTTTGATCGGGTCCTCGCGCTTCACAAAGATGGCTGTATAACGCGTTGCCGACCCAGAACCTCCACCCTGGACGCAACTCGGGAAGTATCCCTTTCCTTTTAACGTGTCGAACTCCTCCTGATACTTTACCGAGGTCATGTTGTGACGCGCAACGCTGGAACCGACCTGACTGTCAACAAAGTTGGAGAAGTAAAGGTTGCTGGAGTTTAGCGTCACAAATGCCAAGCGCGCCCAGCCTGAATGCTGCGCATCGAACCGTTCCTGATAGCCTCCCACGGTCTCAAGCAGACCATCTGTGCTCCATAGCGTCTTGTCTTCATTGCGCGTCCAGATCGCAGCGAAGCGCGGGTTATCTTCGTCTCCGTAAGATGCAGCCCAGCGAAGAATCAAGCCATCCAGCTTCGCCTTTTTCGTCATCCCTTCAATCGTCTTCAAGTCCGTATCGTCGCCTGACCTCAATCCAAAGCGCGTGAGCGGAATCGGCGACTGCGGTTGAAATACCGCGGCGAATCGCGGATTCCCTGCCGAACCAGTGGCGGAAATGATTACCGGACCGAATCCTTTCTTCGCCTGCTGTTCGAAGGTTGTTTGAAACTCATCAGCGCTGAGCAGTGGCCAGTCCCGTTGGGCCGCGATCTTCGTCCGCTTGACCATCACCGCCGTGTAACGAGGCGAAGAAGGAGTTCCGTGCAGACTCAGCGATAGGAAGCGGTATCCAGTTTTGGCAGCATCGTCCCGAAGCTTAATGTGCTCGCCAAAGGTTTTGCCATGCCAGGCAGTCAAAGAAGCCATCGTAGTTCTCCTAGGTTGATGAAAAGTGTCCTGGTTCAGCGTAAATGACCGAAGTGGAGATTGGGCCAGGCTGCAACAGTGACTTTTTGTGACGCGTGATCTTGTGCGTTTCCTCTGCCGGCTTCAAGCTTTTTCCGGGGATGTTCGTTGCAGCGGGATACCCCAACGAGCACTCGAGACACACGCACACAGGCGGGTAGGCTTGTACGCCACCAAAATTCGTGTTCGTTCGTGTGAATTCGTGGCTAGACTGCGCTGACCGAATTTTATGGAGACGACCGGTGGATGCGTTTGTGGCGGGACACGATACGTGTTGAAGAGTCGGCCATTTGGATTGGTCGATTGTCATTGCATCGATTGCCGGCGAAGCGCCGGCGCGCCTTATGTGCAGTGGGGATCACTGCCGCGCCATGATGTGGTCGTGACAAAGGGCGAACCGCGTAAGATTCCGTATGCGAATCGGATTCGTTCGTTCGCCGCTTGTTGCGGCACTCATTTGTTTTTCGAAGACAGTAAAGATTCTGACACGATCGATGTGACCATTGCATCACTCGATGATCCGACTCCGTTTGCGCCGCAGAAAACGATCTTCCTCGAAGATAAGTTGCCCTGGGTCGTCATCGACGAATCGATCCCGTCGTTTCAAACATTCCCGAAGAAAGCCTGACCACGAATGAACCCGCCTGCGCCGACCACCCTCCGCGTAAAACTACGGCGCGGGCTGAGGAAACTCGTCTCGGGCACGGGCGCCGAGACCAAGCCACGAGGCGCGTGCGTTCCCGAGTCGTTTCGACGGAAGATTTGAATTCGCGTCGATTCGTGCTGATTCATGGCTGGGATGGCATTTGATCTTCAACCACGTCTAAGAGGCGAACTCATCGATCTCCGCCCGCTCGCAGCTGACGATTGGAACGAGCTTTTTGCGGTCGCCTCGGACTTGCTCATCTGGGAGCAGCACCCCGAGTCCGATCGTTACAAGGAAGATGTGTTCAGAGTTTTCTTCGGAGAAGCGCTCGAATCCGGCGGAGCCTTTGTCGTAGTCGATAAAAAGACTCAACACATCATCGGCTCGACGCGGTTTTACGGTCATGATCCGGACAAATCGGAGATCGAAATTGGATGGACCTTCCTGGCGCGAAAATACTGGGGAGGCCGTTACAACCGGGAAATGAAAAAACTACTGCTGACTCACGCGTTTAAGTTTGTTGAGCGTGTGGTGTTCTTAGTCGGAGAACACAATGTCCGCTCGCAAAAGGCCGTGGAAAAAATTGGCGCGATTAAAAACGGCACGGTGAAGAAGGTTTATGGAAATCGTCCGCCCTCTCTCAACCTAAGGTATGTAATTAAGAGATCGTAACCACGAATGAACACGAACAGACACCAATTTCGAAATCAACGGTCGCAGACTGCCGCTGCCGGAAATTAATGGCTGCGTGTTGCCTCAATCAAAAAAGACACCGAAGTAAAAAATAATTTTGACAGAGAAAGACGGGGGCGCGGGCCTGAACAAACTAGCCTAATAGCTGGACGGCGGAGCCGCCGTTTGTTTAGGCCCGCGCTGGCGCGCGCTCTCTACGCCGCGTTGTGCAGTGAAGGGCGGACTGCTTGACGCAAAATCGCGCGCAATTTTTGCTCGATCTTTTCCTTCAAGACGAACGGATCGAGTTTGGCCAGGAGTTGTTCCACACGTGCGATTTGGACTGGATTGGCTTGCGGGCAGGCTTTCAGACGCGCAAAGGGTGTGGCCGGCTGGTCGTAGATGCGCTGTTTGCGGCTGCCTTTACACTCGGTGCGCAGATGTTTCATCACCGGGCAAAAGAAATTGCGAAACCAACTCCACTCTTTGCGATAGAGATCATCCAGCTGCGCGGCCACCGCTTCGCCTTCCAGCCGGCCGTAGCCGACTAACTGCCGCACATGGGTCCAATTCTTTTGCTCTACTCGCGCGTTATCGTTTTTTCGGTAGGCACGCGAGCGGGTGAAGTCGACCGGCTTCTTTCGTTTGCCGAAGTAATCCACCAGGTGCCAGTTGAGGAACTCGCCGCCGTTGTCGGTGTCAAAGCCCAGGATCGGGAAGGGCAAGGCCGCTTCGATCTGCGCGATGCGCTCTGCTACTGCGGCCAGGCCCCGGTTAGGCACCGCGCGCGTTTCAGTCCATTGCGTGTGCACATCGGTGGCGGTGATGCTCCAGCAAAATTCCCCCGCCATGCTTTGTCCGCAGTGTGCCACGGTATCCGCCTCGATGAAACCCGGCCCGCTCACCTCCCAGTGCTCAGTGCGAATGGGGATCTGACTGCGCAACAGTGTGCCCGGACGCGTGCCGCAGCGGCCCCGGCTGCCCAAAGTGATCCGGCAGGGCGCCAGCAACCGGTCGATCGTGGCCGCGCTCGCCGCCAGCACTTTCGCTTTCACTTTCCTATCCAACTGGCCGTGGCGCTTCTCATAAAAAGGCAACCACAGCTCAAGCGCGGCTTTGAGTCGTTTGCCGCAGGGTTGTTCCGCACTGAGCCAGATCGCTTTAAGCACTTCACGTTCCGCCGCATCGTAAATGGCCTGCGATCCTCCACGACGCCTTCCGCTTTCTCCCGCGATCAGCCTGCGGCCGCGTAATAGCTTGCTCGCATACTTGCGTTCATAACCGCACAGCGCGCAAATCTCATCCAACAAGCGGCTGCGACCCGTTTTGCCCCGCCCGCCATAGCGTAGGCGTGCTTGCTCCAAAACTTCCCGACGACTTGTTGCACTCATTTTTAAGGACACCTCGCCATGGTGTCCTTTTCATTGAGGCAATGAATCCTTTCACTCCTCTCCCAAGACACCCGCTCGGTGTCTTTTCATTTGAGTCAATTCGGCTGCAAAAATCCCGGAGATTTTTCGTTGACGAATTGCCGGACTCCGTTAGCTTATTTGTTCTGCGATAAGCGGATCCCGCAGGCGCGGGATGTTCTTCCAGGCTCAGGTCGAGCCGATCTTTGGTCAGTTTGAAGACTAGATCGGGTTTTGCCTTGTACCGAAAGAATTGATGATCTTTGACAGTTTGGTCGTGGATTCCGAATAGAGGAATCCGTCGATGGTAAAAAGTCAGCAAACATTGAATTGTGCGTTATCTGTCGATCATCTTTGAAATCAGAGATTTAGATCGGACAAACCCGCGTAAATCCCGAAAGTTTTCGGGGGCACGCGGTTTATGAAAAGTCAGATCCCAAACTTTCGGTTTCCCTTACGGGAACCGAGTCGTTTTTAACGGAGAGTTTGATTCTGGCTCAGAACGAACGCTGGCGGCGTGGATAAGACATGCAAGTCGAACGAGATTACTTTTGGTAGCAATACCGAGAGTAATTTAGTGGCGAACGGGTGCTTAACACGTGGGCAACCTGCCGAGAAGTGGGGGATAGCTCGCCGAAAGGCGAATTAATACCGCATGTGATTAGAAAGGACATCCTTTCGAAATTAAAGTCGGGGCAACCTGACGCTTTTTGTGGGGCCCGCGGCCTATCAGCTAGTTGGTGAGGTAACGGCCCACCAAGGCTTTGACGGGTAGCTGGTCTGAGAGGACGACCAGCCACACTGGGACTGAGACACGGCCCAGACACCTACGGGTGGCAGCAGTCGAGAATTTTTGACAATGGGGGAAACCCTGATCGAGCGACGCCGCGTGGAGGATGAATGTCTTCGGATTGTAAACTCCTGTCATTTGGGAACAAGGTGCACACGTTAACTGCGTGCGTATTGATAGTACCAGAAGAGGAAGAGACGGCTAACTCTGTGCCAGCAGCCGCGGTAATACAGAGGTCTCAAGCGTTGTTCGGATTCATTGGGCGTAAAGGGTGCGTAGGCGGCGCGGTAAGTCGGGTGTGAAATCTCGGGGCTTAACTCCGAAACTGCATTCGATACTGCCGTGCTTGAGGACTGGAGAGGAGACTGGAATTTACGGTGTAGCGGTGAAATGCGTAGATATCGTAAGGAAGACCAGTGGCGAAGGCGGGTCTCTGGACAGTTCCTGACGCTGAGGCACGAAGGCCAGGGGAGCAAACGGGATTAGATACCCCGGTAGTCCTGGCAGTAAACGGTGCACGTTTGGTGTGGGAGGATTCGACCCCTTCCGCGCCGGAGCTAACGCGTTAAACGTGCCGCCTGGGGAGTACGGTCGCAAGATTAAAACTCAAAGAAATTGACGGGGGCCCGCACAAGCGGTGGAGTATGTGGCTCAATTCGATGCAACGCGAAGAACCTTACCAGGCCTTGACATGCATTGCTAAGTTGGTGAAAGCCAGCGACTGGAGCAATCCAGACCTTGCACAGGTGCTGCATGGCTGTCGTCAGCTCGTGTCGTGAGATGTTGGGTTAAGTCCCGCAACGAGCGCAACCCCTGTGAACTGTTGCCACCGAGCCGTGAGGCTCGAGCACTCTGTTCAGACTGCCCCGCTTTAACGGGGAGGAAGGTGGGGACGACGTCAAGTCAGTATGGCCCTTACGGCCTGGGCTGCACACGTACTACAATGCCCAGCACAGAACGATCCGAGACCGCGAGGTGGAGGAAATCACTAAAACTGGGCCCAGTTCAGATTGAAGTCTGCAACTCGACTTCATGAAGCCGGAATCGCTAGTAATGGCGCATCAGCTACGGCGCCGTGAATACGTTCCCGGGCCTTGTACACACCGCCCGTCACATCATGGAAGTCACTTGTAGCCGAAGTCGGCGCGCTAACCGCAAGGATGCAGCCGCCTACGCTATGAGCGGTAACTGGGATGAAGTCGTAACAAGGTAGCCGTAGGGGAACCTGCGGCTGGATCACCTCCTTTCTAAGGAGAAAATGCGCTTCGCGCAGAATCTCGAAGTTCGAAATTCGAAATTGGGATTTGCGCCGAAGGCGTTTAGGTCGACGGCTAAACCCATGAGCCCCGAAAACATTCGGGATTCATGGATATGCCGTGAAGACTTTGGAATCGAAAGAAACCAGAGCTTCAAAGTGATCACGGTAACGCACAATTCAGTCTTTGCTGCACATCGACTGCAATGCCGGATGACGATTCGCAAGATCGACATCCGGCATTCTGTTTTTGCAGGCGCATGATTGTCTCACGACAACGGCCGTCTCTGACTCGCGGATCACGTCGATGGCGTTGAATCGCACCTTCTGTTCTCCTTTGCGGCGCGCAAGCGCTATGCCTCATCCGTCCAAAGCTCCTTTCAAAAGTCGCGATGCGATCAATGCGACGCCGAGGACGCGCGGGCTTTTTGTTCCCAATCACTAGCGACTTTCGCATCCGGAGCCACACCCAAGCCTTGGCGATAAACGCTGCCAAGATTGCGCATGGCGTCGGCGTTTCCGAGGTCCGCGGCCTTCCGGTAATATTCAATCGCCCGCTGCGGATCAGCCTGCACGCCGCGGCCGTTTGCGAACATAAAACCGAGATTGTTGTTCGCGGTCGCGTCGCCGAGATCAGCGGCCTGGCGATACCAGCGAAGCGCTTCCAGGTCGTCTTTTTCGACGCCCCCGCGGCCGGTGGCGTAAGCAAGACCAAGGTGGGTCATTGCGCGCACGTCACCGAGATAGGCCGCCTCGCGAATCAATTTTTCCGCGTGCGATTCGTCTTTCGCCACGCCGCGGCCTTTTAAGTAACGCCCGCCCAATTCCGAAATCGCCCAAACGTTTCGCGCCTCCGCTGCTTTCGTTAGCCATTTGAACGCCTCGGTGTCGTCGTTATCGGTATCCGATTTGAGTGCCATGAAAATCATCGCATCCACGTTCCCGGCATCAGCCGATTTGCGATACCACTGCCGGGCCTTCACCTCATCGGGTGCGGCGGTGAGGCCGCCGTCATAGATGGCCGCGGCCGCAAACATAGCCGTCGGCTCTCCCGCCTCCGCCGCGGCGATAGCCCAGTGCAAGGCCTGCTGCCGCTTTTCTTTATCGGGACTGTTCGCCAGCAGGAGCGCTGCGAACGTCATCCCTTTCACGTCGTTGTGCTCGGCCGCCTTGACGGCCCAAAGTGTGGCCCGTGACTCATCGCGCCTCGTGCCGTTGCCCCGAAAATAAACGCCGGCAAGCGCTAGCATGGCTTGTGCGTCACCGGATTGGGCGCGCGTCTGGAAAGCTGCCAGCGCCTTGCGTGACCATTCGTCGGCGCGCCCAGTGTTTAGCGGCACGCCCACACCCGTGCGATATCGGGCGGCCGTCGCGAGCATCCCGGCCGGGTTGCCGGCCTCGGCGGATTGGCGGAAACAAGCGAAGGCCGCCGCATTGTCGCGCTGGATTCCCTCGCCATCCGCGTAATCCCATCCCAGCTCGTTGAGCGCCGCGGTGTCTCCGGCATTCGCCCTTTTCTGTAAATCCTCAACATCCGGGCTCGCGGGATCAGCGGCGCAAATTCCAATCGAGAGGAGTCCCGCGCAAAGTAGGGCGCATCCTCTTTTTCCGAAAGTCTCGATGGGTCGCCTTGCGGTCGTCATTGTCTACTTATGTCCGATTTTGCCGGTCGACTGTTCAAGCAACCCACCAAAGTCGCCCATGATCTTTTTGAGCGCGGCCAGCGGATCGGTATTTGGAGTTGCCGGTGGATACGGATTTGTATCGGGAAGCTTCGGGTGCTGATCAATGCACTTTCCACCCTTGAGACACAGAGTGACCTTAACGACCGGATCATGCGCCGAGTCGCGCGCGGTACTTTTCCGAATCGCGGTCGGAGGAAATGTCAATCCTCGCTCTTCGCGCTGCCGGTGATCTTGTCGGTCTCGGGATTAAAGGTGCCATCGAAATCGCACTCAAATTGGGCGGTGAGATTGTTCGCCTCAGCCAGTTTTCTGTCAGTCGTGCAAAAGTAAATTTTGCCTTTGAGCTGCGAGCCAGTCACCTTCGCCCAGAGAAAAACATCTCGAAATTTGGCCCCGCTTCCAATTGTGCATTCGCCGTCCTGATGGCGGTGAGGTATTCCGAAGACTGTCTCCATATCGAGGCCCCCCTGCCTTTTCTCCTCGGAACCGGTGATGAACTTGGCTGTCATCAACGGAGTCTTGGTTCTTAGGCCTGTCATCGTCACGGCAACTGACGCCGCACTTTCGTAGCGGCAAGTGAGGATCCACGTGTTGTTCCACCGACCGTAGTCCGGCGGTTTGTCTTTCGCGGGGCTGCCTTTTGCGCCCCCGCCTTGTGCGAGGAGCGGCGCGACAGAACAACTGAGAAGCAGCAGAGCAAAATATGTCGCTTTGCTCGTCCTCATTCGGAAACCAATTAGTGCGGTTCGCTTTGCACCCCGGACTCGGTGGGCGTAGGCGAAGGGGAAGTTGCGGACGCAGGAGCCGCGGCCGCGGCCTCAGAGTTCGCCATCGTTACCCGCACCGAAAGTCGCCCGGGATTTGGTTGGAAAGTTTCGGGATAAATACCCTGGCCACTGTTTACTGCGCTGACGCTCACGTAGGCATTTCCGCTCATCGTCGCGGTCCAGTCAATCGCGGCGCTGCTGGCATCGGGCGGATTCATCGCCACGTCAATTTTCTTCTGCGCGACCTGCACCTGATCATCATCGTAAAGCGTCAGCGTGTAGCTGGCCTTGATGGCTCCGTTCCCGGCGCGATACCACGGTTTTTGCACAGCCGCCGATGCTCCGACCGTATCACCTTTTTTGACGGCGAATTTATAAAACGATGTTTCACCCAGTTTCAGGTCGCTCGTCGCCAAGGCCGGCACTTTCAACTCGGTCGCGGCGTTGAACCCCGCACCACCCGCCGTGTCGGAGCGGGCGATCGCCGCCACCGCTTCGCCAACTGATGCAGCCTCGCCTTCGATCTTTATTTTCAAAGTGTAAGGCGAGGGCTTTGGATTCATCTCTCTGTAAAGCTCGACCGGGGCGCCGTCCCCGGTGTCGTGATTATCCGAAGCGGCGATCGCGATATAGGCGGGCCCATCCAGATCGGCGGTCCACGTGGCGCGAAGAGTCGCGGGGTCGCGCGGGTTGCCCTCGACCTCCATTTTTTCGCGCGCCACTTGGGCGAGTTCCTTGTTATAGATAGAGACGACGAACGTCTGATGAATGTTGCTATTCGATGCCTCGTAGGGCGTTTTCCGGATGAGGCCAATGGCGCGTAACTCCTGACCTTTGCGCAAATTCACCTGATAGTATTTCGCCTCCTTCATGGCCAGTTCGCCTTTGTAATCGCCAGACTGTACCGTGGCAGCATCGCCAAAGAAGGTCCCCGGCTTTACCGTCGTTCCGGCTGCTTCGAATTCTTTATCGGCTCGTTGCGCCGGCGCGGGCGCCACTTTTTCGGCCACCACTTTTTGCAGTGCGCCAGCCAGCTCGCTTGCATTTTCGACCGTGAGAAGTTTGCCATGTCCTTTCTCGGCAATAGCGGCGAGCTGACTCTTCTCCTTCGCCTCAATCCCGAAGCCAATGACGTTGATTCCGAATTTTACGCCGAATTCAGCCGCCAGCTTTTCGGCAACCGCCGTGGGATCGCCGTGACAGCTTTCCGCGCCGTCTGTCACCAGCACGATCGCGCTTCCGCCCTTCGCCTTCCTGAGTTCGTCGCCCGCCTTGGTCAGGGAAGCAGCGATCGGCGTCATGCCGGTCGCTTTAAAAGAGTTGATCTTTTCTTTTAGGGCCGTTTTATCGATTGAACCGAGAGGCTGCACCACATCGATGTCTTCGCAACCTCGCGCTTTCGACGTGCCATAGACGACCAGGCCGACGTTTAAGTCGTTAGGCAGTTTGTCGATCAAATCCATCACCGATTTTTTTGCCGATGCCACCTTCGTCGCGCCGTCTTTCATCCGCGCGTTCATACTGCCGGAATAATCCACGATCAGCACGAGATCCGTGATTTCTGAAGTGGCGGAACCGGTCGCCGAGGCCGCGCTCGCGGCCTGCATCGCGGCAATCAGTGCATCGCTCGCGCCGGCTTTCTTAAGGCGCGCGGCATCTGCGGCGCCGAGGACAAACGCGGTCCCTGAACTTTTCAACTTCTCGATGATGGTCTGCTCAGGGATTTTTAATTCGAGCAACCGCAAGACGTCTTGTTGCGTCAGCGCGCCGACGGTATCAGCGGCAAGGGCCGATTGCGCCACCATCCCTAACGAAATGATCAGTGAGAGAATCACCATTTTCATAAGTAAAGCCCGGAGGTGAAGAAGTTTTGCCGCCGCTGTCACGCGCGCAGCATAGGCGATCACCGACCGAAAGCGAGTCAATACACAGGGTTGTTTCGAAGAAGGGGGTAGTGTTGGTCGGGCGTCAGTTTTGCCATTCGTGTTTGTTCTTCTAATCGTTCTCGTCCTCGCTTTTCCGTCTGTTCTCGAGGGCCGAGAACGGGAGGATTCACAAACTGACAATGTTCCAACACTTCCGAATTGGAATGACTAGGCATGCGTGAAGGCTTTGGAATCGAAAGCAACCAAAGCTTCAAAGGAGATCACGGTAACGCACAAATTCAGTCTTTGCTGCACATCGACTGCAATGCCGGATGACGATTCGCAAGATCGACATCCGGCATTTTGTTTTCGTGAGTGAATTAGGAAAACAGGAACGCAGATGAGCAGCGCTCCGAGCTACTTCTCCACCCGCGAAACATGCCCGGCTGCAAGCTGCCAACGACCATCGCGCTTGATTAGGGTGTCGGTGAACTGCACGACGCGATCGAACGGCTTGCCTTCTGCGGTTCCTTTTAGGCGGGTCTTTCCAAGGACAACCGCCACGTTATCGGCGTAGATTCGCGCGTTCATGTCGTAATTTTCGAACACGTCGTAGTGGATCTTCCCACCGCGCAACTCATCGATCTCGTTCTTGCACGTGCTTACCTCGCCATTTGACAGCGTCAGCGTAAAATCAGGCGTCAGGATTCTTTTGAGCGCGATAGGATCCGCATCGAGAAATGCTTTGCAGGTATCGCGTTCAAACTGGAGCACGTCCTTTTCAGCCGGCGTTTGCGCGGGTGAGAACCGGCAAACCAAAACAGCTAGTAAGGCAACAAGCGTCGCGGTTTTCATATTCGAAACGCTTACTCTATTTCGAAGCTAGCACTCCCAGGAATCCGAGCGGTCGCCAATTGATAAGTGTTTCGTTCTGCCGCGAGGAAATGCTGGAAATCATGGCCTACCGGCTCAGTTCGCAGACCCAGTTTGTCTCCCAGGTTTTTCCGCCGTCGGCCGAGAACGATTGTTCCATCCGCGCAGATTTCGGCGAGATATTTAACCAGACGTAGCGCACCAGAATTGCCCGTCCCTTATATTGTTCCTGATCGTAGAACTCGCCGCGGTTCCCTTTAAATTCGCCAACAACTGGCGGCATGGGGAGAAGGCCTTTCTCCAAGTCGAGAAGATAGATACTCCACTGATGCGACTCTGGATTGTATAGCCTGAGTGTCTGGGCTTTGATGTGTAAGTGCTTCTCGGGGTTGTCGACTTCGAATTCTTCAAGGTTCGCGTTGCTATCGAGAAGCTTTTTATGATTGGAGATGCCCTTATACTCGATCCAATTGTTGGAGCCAACAAGGCGATCGGGAAGCCGCCGCACGTGAGCTTTCCAGTTGCCGATAAGAAAATCAAAATCGTGCGCTCCGTCACGCGCGGGAGCAGGCGATTCGCCTGCTATTGCACAGGTAAACGTGAATTGCAGGATGCTCAGCCAATAGATTGAACGCAATTTCATGGCTTATAAGCAGACGGTGATAATAACGCTCCCGACTTTACCAATTCCTGAGATAACTTGTCCTTGGCTTACGAGACAGCGGGCGTTCTTCCTTCCTCGGCATCATGCAGGTCCGTCCAGGTTTGGATGTCAGCACGATCGCCGAAACCTGCTTCCTTCTTTGACTCTGCGAGTTCCTCGCTGGCGTCATCTCGCCAGCCACGCTTCCGCAGAAATGCATTCCAGATGCAAATTTCTTCGTCGCTGGGCCGCCGGCCGCGTGCGAAGCACCATTCAAGGATTTCTTCATTCGATCCATCTTGCAGCGTTCGCTTCACAAGCTCATTGTAATTCACTCCCAGAAACCTTGTGCACCGCGCGTCGAAGTGGGTCGCATCCTCTACACCAGTAAAATATCCTGACGGCAATTTTCCTGCTGCCTTTAGCCGGATCTTGTCCAGCATTCGAGCAAAATAAATAAGACCTTTTGTTTCAATGTAATCGGTGCGCGGAGTTTGAGTCTGCATTTGAACGAAAGCTTCTGGCCATGTGGTAAGGTGTCAACAGTCCACTGTGAGCAAAATGGCCATGCCACTTTCGATGGATAGTTGCTCTTACTCGTGCTCGTGCTCATGCTCTTGCTCATGATCGGAAGAAAACGCGGAACGCCGAACGCCGAACATTCAACCTCAAATCTTCATGGCAAGCGGCGTCGCCATTCGATAGTGGCTTTTGAAATGGTTAGGCTTGATCGCGCAGCGGCCGAACCACTTCATCAACAACTCTATCGGCAGATTCGTGATGAACTTGTTTCGGGAACGTTTAGCAACGGCGCCTCCCGGCTTCCCTCGTCTCGGGCGCTGGCTGCTGACCTGGGAATATCGCGATTCACGGTAAACCTGGCGCTCTCACGGCTGCACGCGGAAGGGTACCTTGAATCAAAGGTTGGTTCGGGCACGTTCGTCGCGGAGGCGTTGCCCGAAAGTTTCCTAAGTGCACAAACGACAAAAACAGCACGACCCATAGAACGCCCACCACGTCTTTCGAATCGAGTAAAAGATATTCCGGATCATCGGGCAGGAAAACAGTTCGATTTCGGAATTGCGGGTCCGCCTGGCGTTTCCTTTGTCCCCGCTGTCGCGGCGCTCGATGAATTTCCGATCGAAATTTGGGAACGACTCAGAGGGCAGGTTCTCGCACAAAAAGGAGCGCACCTGCTCCAGTATGCGTCAAGCCGTGGCGATCCCGAGCTGCGCAAGGCGTTGGCAACTTATCTGTGCGACTACAGAGGCGCACGCTGCCATCCGGATCAAATCATCATCACCGCTGGAACGCAGCAGGCAATGATGATCAGCGCCATGGCACTGGTAAATCGGGGTGAGGTAGCCTGGATCGAGGATCCCGGATTTTACCAGGCTCGCCGAACCTTCGGCTTTGCCGGGGCGATCGTTGTGCCAAGACCTGTTGACGGGGAAGGAATCACAATCGCGCGGCCGTCGAAACAGCGCTCGCCGAAAATAATTTACGTAACTCCTTCCCATCAATTCCCGCTCGGCATGACGATGAGTCTCGCGCGGAGAACAGCTCTAATCGATTTTGCGCGTACGTGCGATGCTTACATTTTCGAGGACGATCACAATTCAGAATTTCGTTACACCGGTCCCCCACTCCCATGTTTGCAGGGCCTCGATAACGTCGGTCGTGTCATTTACTCAGGCACATTGAGCAAGATCCTGTATCCCTCCTTGCGACTCGGTTATATCGTGGCGCCAGAGCAATTGATCGAACCAATGATCAGGATTCGCGCTGTGATGGACCAGCATTCCCCCGCCATCGATCAGGCGACACTAGCCCGGTTCCTAACCGAGGGATTCTTCCTGAGTCACATCAAACGAATGCGACAATTGTATTCGGATCGAAGACAATTTTTTATCCAGCAATTCAACAATTTGCTAAGTAATTACTTTGTTTTGGAGGTCCCTGAAGCTGGACTACACTTCGTCGCCTGGGTGCGGCAGAAAGAACAGATGCCGCTGATCGCGCGCGTTTGCACTGAGATTGGCATCCGCCCCTCGCCGCTGTCTTCGTGTTTTATGAAAGCCGAGCCGGCGCCTGCTCTTACGTTTGGCTTCGCAGCCTGGTCGCGCGCTCAAATCCGCGAAGGCCTCAGCAAATTCGCGGCCGCGCTCAATTCGAAATTGAATTAAGCAACTCGGAAGCCGGCAACTATCGGGAGGCACTCTCCTGTGAGTTGCCGATTGATCGCTTCGAAATGGCTCGTACGAAACCTGCCAAGTGGCTCTGGTCGTGACTCAGGACGAGTTCCTACAGTGTCGTCATGAAAACTCAACAAAGGAGACAAAACATGACAACACAACTCATAACTAAAATTCCTAGTCGCTTGCTTTTGATCGTTCCGATCAGCATCTGCTGCGGAGCGGCCTTAACGTTCGCACAGGCACAGGACCAGATCCCGGCAAAGCATGGAACGCAATATCGCGTATCTAGCCTCGAAAGTCTTGGCGGAACCAGTAGCGCGGGTAACAGTATCAACGACAGCTCCTGGATTGCAGGCTATTCCAAGCTGACCGGAGACCAAACCAGGCACGCTGCGTTATGGCCACGCCAACAGCACCATTCAATACTCGATCTTGGCACGCTCGGCGGACCAAACAGCAGTGTTACCTGGAACGTGAAGAATACCGAGGGAATCATTGTTGGAATTTCTCAAACTGCCGATCCGGAACCACTGGGTGAAGCTTGGAGTAGCGCGGCCTTCTATTCCGGGCCGTATGCCACCGGCTATATCAACCTCGGGTTTGTCCTGGAAGACCGGCAGATGATGAGGCCGCTTCCCAATTTTCCAGGTGGAGACAATGGCTTCGCCACAGGCGCCAATAATCTTCGTCAGGTAGTCGGATGGGCAGAAAATGATGTTCATGATCCCACTTGTGTCTCGCCACAAGTATTACAGTTTCGCCCAGCAATGTGGACATTGGGACCACCAGACCAAATCCAAGACCTGCCTCTTATACCCGGCGACAGTTCGGGAGCTGCGACGGCAATCAATGACAATGCTCAAATCGTGGGCATTTCAGGTATCTGCGACCAAGCTGTTGGAAGATACACGGCAGCGCACGCCGTGCTTTGGGAAAACGGTGGGGTAGCTGATCTTGGCAACCTTGGGGCTCTTTATTGGAATACGCCGACGGCAATCAATCAACAAGGCGACATCGTCGGTTTCGCCGGTGCGCCTGACGACCCGGATGGCAACTTTCTTCAGGCATTCATTTGGACAGTCGAAAATGGAATCCAAGCCTCTCGGTTTTCTTCCTGGTGATGTCCATAGCGAAGCCTATGGAATCAACGAAAGGCGCCAGGTAGTAGGACTCTCCTGTGACGCGGATGGAAATTGCCGCGCTTTTATTTGGGAAAACGGCGTTATGCAAGATCTCAATGACTTAAAACAAGCGAGCTTTTCTGCCACTCTTGAAACTGCCAAAGACATAAATGACAAAGGAGAGATTACGGGAAGAGCTCTCGATTCGAATACCGGTCTGAGAACGGCTTATCTCGCGGTACCAAGACATCACCAGGATTGAGTCAAGCAGGTTCCGGAAGAAGCGGGTTAACGCACAACTAAGGCTTCACTGCACATCGACCGCAGTGCCGGATGGCGAATCGAAAGACCCGTCATCCGGCATTCTGCTTTTATCTCTTGCAATCGAAAATCGCCAATCGAAATTCGGCAACTCGCGACATTAGTCGCGAGCACGCGAAAGCGTTCGGTGTTCCTTCCGGGGGCATAGCTCAGTTGGTAGAGCGCCAGCTTTGCAAGCTGGAAGTCAGGGGTTCGAATCCCCTTGCCTCCACGCATTTACACAGATTTTTGGCGACTGCTGATATGCCGCTGTAACGCCGCCAGCGCACGAAGGGCGAGTGACGCAACCCACGCTTGAATGCTTGCAAGTCGTCGCCAGCCTTTCGACGATCCTACCAGCAACCGTCCCCGCGTTGCCCTCACTTTTACTGTCGCGCTCCATTTGAAACCAGCTCGTTTTGTGCAGTAGAGTGCAACTCCGCTGGGCACACAGACTAAAAGCCTATGTTCTGCGATGCTACAATGAAAAGACTACAGATGAGCATTACAAATCCGTATGTCTCGAAGAGACTACGGGGCGACAGGAAACCAACAGTGTTCACCCGGGCCTTCGAAAGATTGTGGAAAGAAGGTAAAGATCCAGGCTGTCTGATCCCGATCTTTTTGCGAATGGAAGATGACTATAGAGTATTCGGCGTATTCTCCCTGAACTCGGGCGGCTCCGTCTCGTTTTTTCCGGATTTCTACAAGCTGGATAACTTTCACCACCTCACCCTGAACAAGGACTTCATCAAGAAGAAAGGTTCATTTGACCAAGGTTGAAGTGAACGGAAAACACAAGAAGTCAATTCACTTTGAGGCAAGCGCCCTTCGTGCAAGTTCGTTCTATCATCTGATTACGTTTGTGATGAAGGACGGTGACCTCTTAATGGACGCAACGGAGCAAATAGAATGCCCCGACATTCACTACCAGACTGAACAGCAGAGACAGTTATATAATACGTGGATAAACGCATCTGTAGCCAAAGGTCATTGCATACTCAGTTTCCCGGATGGAAACGGATCTTATGCAATCCAAATATTGATTTGTGCCAAGGCGAAGAGCGTGCGTGGCCTTGCAGTGAACAGAGATCCATTGGAATCGGCGTTACTAGATTGGAGATCATTAGAAAAAGAGAATTTCAATGTGAGCTTCACTGCGGTTGATACGCCCGAGAAAAGCGATTTTACGATAGTGATACTCACGCTGAGGATTCCATACGAATTGAAGACAGAGTTTGCCTTCTATCTCGCCCAGAACCCAGAAGAACCCATACGGACCGGACATTCGTCTTCACCCGACGAGCGCCCTTCGCAAGGCCCCTAGACGCTCTAGCCGCCCTCTCTCCCATACAAGCACTGGCTGCTCCGGCAACTTTCGCTTCGACTGCCTGTGTTACACCTTTGTGACGCTCTACATCACCACTCAAAAAGGGAGAACAAAAGCGGACATGGAAGCGGACATGCCACCGAACGCCAAACGATAAGCGCCACGGACACGACTTGAGACGCACGTTTTGTATAACTCCCTGAATTCATGGAGTTAGAATTTCGTAGGTTCTTTCAGAGTTTGGAACCTTCGCGGCTTCAGAGAGCCCCAAAAGCTTTCTAGTTAATGGGTAGGCCAAACAGCATGTCACAGCACAAATGTGGAGTTACTCAAGACACGTGGCACGGCTACAAATTGCGCGGGAATTTTGCTACAGTTTCGGACGAATTCCCTTCAAGAATTTCGTGAGTTTTTCGGTTGATCGCTTTCACGGCGAAGCCGCTCCATTATTTTACGGGAGATTTGCAGCTTTGCAGCCAGCTTATCTGCAAAAGTCGGTGTTCCGACAGTCAGATAAATCGCCATAATATCTTCGGTGCTAACGTGGAGCGGGCTACCCGCCCGAAGCTTATTGCGTTCCTCGATTGTGGCGCAACTTTCTGCCAGCGCGATTAACTGTTTATCCCACTGCTGAAACTCATTTTCTGTCGGCAATGGTGTTTCGTTCTTCAAAAATTTCTGCATCATTGCCTCGCCCTGTTGGAATAGGTCGTCGAAAATGTCGTAACTGGTGATGTCTAATTTCTTCGTTCGACTTTTTAGTTTCGAGATTTGCCAGTTCTGAACGATCACAACCGCCAACAGAGAAGCGTAGGCTAGAACAGCGAACAGCAACCGCTGCGAAAATACATTGAAGAGCGCCAGCAATGCGAAGGGAATCGAAAGTGCCCCCGACATTATTCCCCACCATTTACCAACTGTATCGACACAGCTTTTGAACCACTGCGTCACGACCGAGAATCTCGTCACGGTGTTACGGTTCTGTGAAATCGCCAGAGTGCTCGTGCGTCATCGCGCTCGTTCATATCACTTTGTCATTGCACTATGAAGAGCAAAAAAGGCAGAATCCACCCGCTTACCGCATGATGAAACGAATTGTTGGTTTATATGTCGTCTGGCTGGTTGTTGCCGGACTTCTCGTTTATGCTGCCGTCGAGCGGCATCCATACAGTTTCTACACACTGTTGAGATGGATTTGCTGTCCCGTATTCGCGTATTCGGCGTTTGCAGCGTATGAAAAACATCGCGTGCTTTGGGTTTGGGTTTTCGGCGTATTAGCGGCGCTATACAATCCTATTTTCCGCGTCCATTTGGATCGCAGCACTTGGATCGGTGTGAATTGGTTCACGGTTGGCGTAATCGCGGTCGCGGCTATCGTTTTCTGGCTGGATAAAAGGAAATCCGCGCTATAAAAAGGGGCTCGCGCTAGACGTAACTTTCTCCGGCAAATCCAATGTCAGTGAGTTTCATTAGTGTCCAAAATACAGGATCGACTGGTTAAATCTCCGCTTTGTATGCAACGACGCACCCGGCGACAAGGATGATGGTGAAAACGATGTGATAGATCACGAGCAGCCACGGTGTGTCGCCTACGAGCCGCAAGATGAACGAGCCTTCATACAAAATCGAGAACATGGCAAACACGATCGCTGCGACACGGTGATTGGGCGCGATAAAGCGGCATACTAGCACTGGCGTGTATAAGGATGCCGCGAACCACAACGTAGCTAACGTGCCGAGAATGGAAACTGCGATGACCCCGAGAATGAGAATGAGGAAGCTGAATTGAGGGTGCCAAGAGGCGGCGAATACGACTGCGAGCGGTGGAATGCTTTGAAGGACGCTCGCAAGGACTACGCCGATGGGTAGGAATACTATCCAACGAAGCACTCTGCCGACACGGTTTTGCCAAAAGCGACTTTCAACGTCGGGCGTGCTCATACAACTTGGAAGAGGTAGTCAACGCGAAACGCGTTCAACGCCTTAAAAGGGCTGCATGGCGCGAATTGTGCGGAATCATTCGGCATTTGGGAAGCGAAATCAGATCGACGCCCGCGATGATCGTTGTGAGGCCGGACCTCGTAAAGGTGCATCGGAACGCGCAGCACGTTACTACAAGAGCATATGCGATCAGCGTCTTCACGATGGTTGCGCTACCGAATTTTTCTAACGTATTTGGTGACTGGCGGATGAAAGATTCTCGCGAGTGAGGCAAATGCGGCAAGGGGAATGTCTGATTCTCGCATGTCAATGGCATCCCTTATGTCAGCGAGGGATGACTCCCTGAGCGACTGCACGACACTATCATGAAGTGTTTTCAGCATCGTTGGATCACTGGTGCTCCAATACAAGACAACGCCTAGCCGACCCAGTTGCCCAAAATCAGCGGGCATGAGACTCGTGTGTGGATTTGCGAAGATGTTCCACCATCGCGTCTTCGTGAGAACACGGGCTTCGCCATCGCGGGTCGTAACAGTGTCAAAGTATGTCATTTGTGCGGTCGGATTTCTGGTTCGGAGTTGCCTCGGTTACGTCGACGGTGACTCCGGCTGGTCAAAATCCGTCGCTTGCTCCGGGAAGAGAGCTAACGCCCTCGCCAATTTCGGGCTGGGACGCAGAAGCCTCCGGTCGCTGCCCAAAGGCCCCCAATAGAACCATTTCGCCCACCACGAGACGGGTCTGGCGAGTCTTATCGCGCCATAGACTGGCGCGAACGTGACAAATGGAGAAAGAACATTCGTGATGTAATTGCCTGTGATTAGAGGCCCGACCGCCACCACGACCGTGCCGACAATTGTAAGGATGACCGTCCAGAATTTCCATTTCAAAACGCAAACGATCAGGCAAACGATCTCAACTGCTCCGACGATTAGGTCAACTTGTGTTTGGGTCATTTTATGTTGTGGCTGTTTAATTGGTATTCTGGCGCGATCCTGAGAACCCTAATCGAAAAGCTCGGCGTCTCGCCGTTCATAGATTTGGTTTATTGTGGAGACATGCTTGCTCAACCACACGAGTTGTCGGTTAATACGTTCTTCGGCCTCGGTATCCACGGGTTGCGATTGACGGGCGAAGCCGAGTCCTTTCATGAAGGACGCACGGGCGTCATCGGTATTCCCGTTCATGGCGCGTGAAAGTCCGAGCACTTCATAAGCAAACGGCTTGGTCGCATCCCGCAAGACAGCGTTGTGGGCCATCGTTTCCGCGAACGGATACATGTTCAATCGGCCGTATGCCAACGAAGATAGCCCGGCAATGTCCGATCCTAACCGCCGCGCCTCAGGTGTTTTTGCCTCCTCCGGTTCGCCCGCAAACCACAAACCCCATTGGGCGAGTTCGTTTGCCCTTTTTGATCTCCCCCTTTCGAAGCATCGGTTGGCCACAGCGCCAATTCGCTTCATACGCATAATCGGGTCGGATGACGTCATGGCCCAGAGGATCGGCCCGAGACGCCAAACAACATAGACGGCATACATAGCCAAGCCAATCAGCAGCCATTTCCACCATGCGATGACTATCACGAGCCTCGGTCTTGTCATGGGTCGCTGGCCTCCTTCTCCTCCAAGAAGCGAGCCAAGTCCGTGCCGAAGCCTCCCGACTTCCGGGCTTCGCGCTTAAATCGTAGAAGCGTTGGGTAGTCGATTTTGTCCAGCAGGAGCTGCAGTGTGGCTGGCTGTCGGTGCAGCAGCTGAAGCTCTGTCAACGATACCACAGGATAACCACACGCTTGAGAAATCATTAGCGGACTGGGGAAGAGAATCCCCTGCAGGCAAAAAAGTGTGAGAGCCACCAGCCCGCCCGATACTGCCCACGTTATGTCGCCTCCGGCGAAACTGCGGATACCGCCGACCGCCGCACCGACTGCCAGACACACTGAAGCAGTGTTCTGTATCGCCATTGTGGGCGAGGGCACATATACGGGCATCCTCATTCTGCGGAGGTAAAGCAGCTCGGCCCGCCACAGCATGAGACCTAAACAGGTGCCGACGTAGAGCCACGGTCCCCATGACGGAGCGGCCAGCCACGCCGCAACAAGGCCAAGCACGAACAAAGGGCTCACGAACGGAAAGGCGAGCATGACTGCAGCGAAAGGGAAAAGCGCAAACAGAAGAAGCAGGACTATCTTGACCGTTATCATTACAGATGGCTGCACCACGCGAATCGTGCCGAATCATTCGGCATTTGGGAAGCGAAATCAGATCGACGCCCGCGGCGATCCTTGCGCGGCCGGACTTCGTAAGCGTGTATTGTGAGCTAGTCATTGCCGCCGGCCAGCCCTGCGATTAGCTCCCGCGCATGGTTAGGCCACGTCTTCACTTGTGCAATCCCAAACGTTTCTTAATTGCTGTTTCTTGTTCTGTGGTCAGTCCGCCCTTCAGTAGTGTATCTGTATCCTCTAAGACCGCCGAAGCGCGTTGAAATGATGCCCACGACTCCATGACCTCCCGAAACGGAATGTGAACGAGATACCAACAGAGGACTCCCAACGGAAGCACCCACCAAGCGGTGGTAACTGAACCCCAGATAGTTACAAGAATGAGTGCAACACCACAAAGAAAATAGAGACTGGAAACGATCGGAGGAACAGCGGGCGTTCGCGTGGAATAAAACTCGGTGAGCTTGCTTGGCGCGTCTTCGCTGGATTCGTCACCAGCGATAGTGCCTAATGTCCGCATGTAGAACCAAATCGTGAGCATCCGCGTCAGAAAAACAAGAACGGTCGCGAGCGCGAGACAGGCGATAGGTATCCAATTCAGGTGATCGCCCCAATGTAGTAACTTATGCATCGATTATTCCGTCTAATCCGCTTGCTCGCTTCTGGGGGAATCCGACAAAAGCGGAGTCATTGGGAGAATTGTGCCGAATCACTCGGCGGTTTGGAAGCGGAATCGTTCTTGGATTTCCCGCCCAACGAGGTCGCGGACCTTATCATGAATTCATGATAAGTCCCCTCGCCTCGACCAAGCTCGCGCACGGCGTTTGGGTGAAATCTCATTGTGCACTGTTTTTCTGCACTGCGGTTGCCAATTTGGCGTAAGTTGGGATAAGGTGGTTGCAGTGTTTACCAAGCTACCAGCGCATTACCGACGCACCGGAACACCTAGAGCGCCAGCTTTGCAAGCTGGAAGTCAGGGGTTCGAATCCCCTTGCCTCCAGCCTACGCTTCGAGCGGAGCGAGAAACGAAGGCTGCCACGCCGGAGCAAAGCGAAGGCGGGCTCTGTTCTCTAACCTCTCGTGTCAACGCTCGAAGACTACGGCTTGGCAGGCCAGTCTCCTGCGATGATGATTATCATTCGTAACCAAGATTGGTTGGATGAAACGCTTCTATTACGTTTACATACTCGTCAGCGAAGCCGATAATAAAACGCATTACAGCGGTGTAACACGCGACATCAAGGCCAGACTCCTGGACCATAATCGGGGAAAATGTTCGCATACGACGAAACACAGACCATGGAAAATCGAAACGGCAATCGCGTTCCGATCCGAGGCTAAGGCTCGTCGTTTTGAACATTATCTGAAGACCGGGTCAGGACGCGAATTTTCTCGGCGACACTTTTAGCTTTCGGGGCTGTCGCGCCGTAGTCCAGCGACTGCGGGACGAAGGGACGATTTATTTTCGATTTGCGATTTGCGATTGCCGATTTAAGTAATTCCGCGCGAAACGCGCCACAGAAACAAAATCGAAAATCGGCAATCGACATTCGAAAATCTCCGCGGCGCAGCCGCGACCCGGGCCTGTAGCTCAGTTGGTTAGAGCATGCGCTTGATAAGCGCAGGGTCACTGGTTCGAGCCCAGTCAGGCCCATTTTTCTCTTCGCATCTCCGGTTTAGATTTGGCATCGGCAGCGCAACCACCCCCAGCTCAAAACTGGAAATAAACAAATGGCACCGACCTGGTCGCGGGAAAGAGTTCGAGCGCCAAAAATGCGCAGACGTATGCCGGGATTTGAATCCGCGCCGGCTGCAAAGCCAGGCGATCGATAAATTGATTGCGCTCTTGTGCGACCGCCAAAAACAGAGAGATGAAAACCAGCGCAATTGTCCCAGTGGTGAGCAGGAATTCGCCAGTTACGTGCTGGAAACCGAACAGCGCACCCAAGACGTACCCGCTCGCCTGGAGCGTCCTCGGGCGAAAGAAAGCCATACTTACTGTGCAGGACAGAAACATCAGTCCAATACTAAACGGCACGAAGTAGCGCTTCTTCATAACATGGGCGATTGCTGTCCTTGTTGCTGCCCGATCAAAAAGCCGATATCCTATTAGCAAAATCCCATGGTACCCTCCCCAGGCGACAAATGTCCAGTTAGCTCCATGCCACAGTCCCACGAGTATCATTACAATCATGAGGTTGCGGTACAATACGAACCGCCCTTTTCTTCCTCGGCTAAATGGCATGAACAGATAGTCCCGGACCCATGTGGACAGGGTGATATGCCACCTCTGCCAGAAGTCGGCTGGGTTTCTGGCTAGGAATGGCCGTGCAAAATTAAGTGGGAACTCAAACCCCAGCAGCTTTGCGCAACCGCGAGCGATGTCGGTGTACCCAGAGAAATCGAAAAACACCTGCATGAAGAAGGCTATGCAACCCGACCATGCAGCCAGCCAACCTGGGTGCGCCATCGGATCGTTGAAGTACGAGTCCGACACGACAGCGAAGCGATCAGCAAACACCATCTTCTTTATCAGACCCGACAGAACGAGAATGATTCCACTTTGGACCACGATTGCCGCCGGGGTCCGCCATGACCAGATTTGCGGTATGAATCGCCGGGCACGAATGATGGGACCCGCGATTAGATGAGGGAAAAATGCAATGAAGAGCGCGTAATCGATGAAGTTTCTGACGGCTTTCATTTTTCCCCAGTAGACGTCAAACGTATAAGAGAGACTGGCAAACGTGTAAAAGCTGACCCCGATAGGAAGAACGACTTGTAACACAACCGATGACCGGGGTATGTGGAGCAAATCCGCTAGCGATCCAGCAAAGAAGTCGTAATACTTAAAAAAGCCTAAAATGCCCAGGTTTACTACGAGGCTGACAGCAAATAAAAGCTTTTTACGGCGGCCCGTTGCGCTCTCCAGCAGAATCCCGAGGTAGTAGTCAACGATCGTGGAGGTCAAAATGAGCACGATAAATCGCGGATCCCACCACATGTAAAAGACATAGCTCGCCAGTAGCAGCACAACTTTCCCGCAGCGAAACGGAATGCTGTAGAACAGCACCGCTACGATGAAAAAGAATATCCAATACTGGAAGCTGTTAAATAACATAAAATACGGGTTATGTTAAGCCTAGTTCCCCTCAATTCCACAGGGTCGATTTAGTGCAACTTGCGACTCAAATTTCTGATGTTGCCTCCAATCAGTCAATCGAACACGCCCTATGAGCTCCGACACCAGCGTTTCTGTGAATCGAAGGCGGCCTTTCGCGTTAAGGTGAAAGGCGTCAAAGTAATATTCGGGTTTTTCCAGAAAATCGAAAGTGTCCCCTGGCACTGCAAAAGTGCCTCTTTTAATCACAGAGCTTGGTAGAACAGAATCGTATCCCCGGTAAAATCCAAGAAGGCCAAGAAAAGGACCGCGAGGCACAGGCGTAAGCACAATTGCTGTGGGACTATTCGAATAGCGATTCATTATTCGCGGAATCCATTCGCGTTGCAGTTTGAGCGAGTATTCCGTGTCCGATTGAGACGGCTGTATCAAACTTTTCTGAAAAACGAGTCTCTGGGCTTCTGTTAGTTTTGACGCGAAAATGATCTGCCCTGTGGCCGCATCATAGGTTGTTCCCACAAGATCGTAATCTCGGCCTTTGTACACCGCGCGGGACTGCGTTCTCGCGCCCTCGTGTTGGAGGTCTCGTGATCTCGCCAGGGGATGTTCAAGAAGATCAACAACGTCGTCCTGATACGCTAAGCCTCGAAGTATGCAGACGGTAAACGCTCTGAAACGCCCGGACCATCGTTGAAAACCCGAGGCAAAATGAAAACAGTCGCCGTATCGCAATAACGGAGCTGTCATCGAAATTCGCAGAGAATCCGCGCCGTTTGGTTCGTAGCCGACCCCGTAAGGAATGACAATCGCGGAATATCGCCGGGTGGTTGGATCGACTTCGCGCAACATGTAATACCATGTGTTAGCGGAAGCGGCCGGTTCGGCTAAACTAACAAACTCAAGCCCGGCGGGAGAACCAAGCGCATTCGCGAGAGTAGTGGAGAAACCCTCGGCTATACGCGAATCGCCCAACACCAGCACCTTTTTCAGATTCGATGGGGCGCGCTCCCTTTCCGCTCGCGTAATTTCCGCGACACGTCCTGCATACGAATTCGGAGCCAGGAGCGAGACATACAATCCGGAGTGAAAGATAATAGCATCGACGCAAATGAATGCGGCGATTCCGAGGAAAAAATTGCCTCCAACATGGAGCGGCCGAGGCGACACAGTTGGCTCCGTTGGAAACGTCGTTCGAAGCGGTCCCGTTGAACTGAGATAAACCGCGAAATACAAAACCGCTGCTAGCACCAGAATCAACACCCATCGCGCTACAACTTCCCACGACACCGTGCGTGGAAACAATACGCTCTCGGCGGAGCCAGAAACAATTACTTTCGCCAGTAACGTCCGCCGCTGATCATCGCCATATAGTTCAAAAATGTAGCGATGCTTCCTAATCCAGGGAGCGACCCGGCTACCTCGCGGACCGTTTGCAAAAAGAACAGGCGTTCCGCCATTTTCAGTGACAAATACGAAGCCGGGCGATCCTGTGCCTGTATTCCATTGAACCTGTGTGCTGCCATTCCCATTAGTCAGCGTCACGTGCTCGGGTGTTGCTGCAATAACAGGCGCACGTGAAGCCGGCTCTAAACTGCTGCCCGACGTTTTTTGTTGGAGAGCGGCTCCCAGCCTGGGTGCTGTGCTCGAATAGATCGCAACACACGCCACAAGAGCGGCGATTACCGAGAGAACTGAGCGACCTTTCGCGAGCGCTGCCGAATTGTGCAGTTCTCGCTGCGAACGCTTATCCAATTCGCCTGTTAGCGGCGGTGCCCCATTCACGGGTGATGATTTCGTTCAGTTTTAAACAGGCGCAACAAGAGCAACCCGCAGACGGGCAGCGTCATAATTGCGCATCCATGAACTGCGTCTGGATAGTGCGCCGGCTCTTTTTGGAATCGCGGTGTTTGAAATTCGCTCCAATCAACAATCCGATCAGCGCTCCTGCAATATCCAGGAAGACATCGCGCACTGACGGTGTGCGCGATTTAACGAACGTCTGGTGAAATTCGTCGCTCGTGGCAAAAAGTGCGCACCCCAGCAGAACTATACCAAACAGAATCGCCGTTTTCGCGTGAAGAACTGGAACGCTCCGAAGTGCTCGCCACAGCAGAAGAGCCAGGATCGCATATTCGGTCACGTGGGCGCATTTTCGAACGACGACCAGGATGATCCAAATCGTGTTCGGCGACATCCCCGGTTTTAACCAGAACAAGAACGGAACAATGTATCGCGACGTGTGCTCGGAAGACATGAGATTGGTCGAACCGACAAACATCACGCCGAGCCAGATCAACAACGGCAGCCAAGACTTAAGGGAGCGTCGCATTTCGGTTATACCAACTGTGTTTAGCTAACTGGCAAAAATTTCGGTGCAGGTGGTTCAAGAGGATAGCGAGTTTTCTTACGACGGCGACCAAGGCCACTTTGAATGGTTTGTTGCGGTGATGCAGTTACTGATAAAAGTTACGCAGATTGGGTCTGGATATTCGACGTTCCTTCGCGATTCCCCAACTCCTGACCCTCTCTATCTCCTCTTGCAAACAGGCGAGGCGACTCCATTTCGCCTGTCGCGGGGAGACCAGAACGTGTTTTGACTGTCCGCCTTTTTCTTGACCGGAAGAGGATTGAGCTCGGGCCTGCCCCCTCTGTAGCTTCCGCTGGTTTCAGCGGATTTCCGGCCGCGTGTAATTGTGTGCTGAGGACAGCACACGCTGCAGCACTTGTATCGTATTCGGAGTGCGGCGACAGATCCGCGCACGCCAAAGACCCTCACAACCCCGTTGGACAATCGATAAATTCCCATGGCACTCTGAACCGTTTCGACAGATGCGCCGCGAGCGCTTTTACGCCAAACACTTCCGTCGCGTAATGTCCGCCAAGTAAAAGATTCATGCCGAGTTCTTGGGCGGCAACTGCAGCCCAGTGCGGAGCTTCGCCGGTGATAAACGTGTCGATGTTTTCCTCTGCCACCCGGTAAATCTCCGAGCCGGCAGCCCCGGTCACAATGCCGATCGCACGCGCCTGTTCCGGACCGCGCCCGAACACTCTAACCGGGCCATTCAACGCCTTTTGTAATTTACGAACGAGTTCATTACGCGGTACCGATGTCCGGATTTTCAGCCCGACCGGCTGACCTTTTTCGTCGAGAAATGGTTGCGCAGATTTCAGTCCGAGCGCGGCGACAAGCTGTGCGTTGTTACCGATTTTCGGATGAACATCCAGAGGGAGATGCGCGCTGTAGAGCGCGATATCTTTTTCGAAGGCCAGCCGCAGTTGCCGACGCAACGCCCTTCGTATCGGCTGCAATCCGGGCCAGAACAAGCCGTGATGCACGATTAAAAGATCGACGTTTTGTTTTGCGGCCTCACTCAAGACGCGCGTCGAAATGTCAACCGCAGCGCCGATCCGCATGATCCGCCCTGAATTTTCGATCTGCAGACCGTTTAACGCATTGGCCCAATCGCCCACTTCGCGAAGGCGCAGAAAATTGTCGGTGTAACTGACAACGTCAGAGAGTGCAGGCATGAAGCGATTGTAGCGGGGTTTGTGTCAAACGCCGAGGCAAAACACAGGCGCTCGCCGGACAATCGCCTCTACAGCAGTTACCGCAAAAATCATCACGCGCCCTTCGATTCCGCGCACTTCGTGCGGTGGCAGTTCCTCGAAGGTGAATGAGTCGGCTGCGCGCTCGCGCACCGCCGCGGTAACGAGCAACGGTCTGCCGACCGTTTTCGTCAGGTCTTGCATGCGCGAGGCTACGTTTACGGTGTTCCCAATCGCAGTGAACTCCAGCCGTTGCGGTGAGCCGACGCTGCCCACAATTGCCGGGCCGGAATGAATTCCAACTCCAATTTGGATCGGCGCGCGTCCCCGCGCTGAAAGTTTCTCATTCAATTCGTTGATGGCACGCAAAATTTCCCGGCCGGCCGAAATGGCATCGCGGGCATGATTCGAACTGGAATCCCCTGCACCAAAGATCGCCATGAAACCGTCTCCCAAATATTTGTTGACCATGCCGCGATGTTCCTCCTCAACGGCGCGCACGCTCACCCGAAAAAAGTCGTTCATGATTTCCACGATTTCCGCAGGTGGCGACGTGCTCGCCCGGGCTGTCCATGAACGCATATCAACGAACATGACCGTAATTTCCTCTTCGACGCCGCTCAATCCCGGGTCGCGCGCCAGGATTCGTTCCGCCGCGCGCCTGCCCACATGTAAACCGAAGGTCTGACGCAATTTTTCCTTGTCCCTGAGCTCACGAACCATCTGATCGAATTCACAGAGCAACCGTCCAAATTCATCGGCGCGCCGGGCGCCCGCGCGACGAAGATCCACGGTCAGATTTCCGCGCGAAACTGCGTCAGCTGCGCTACGCAGTTGATCGATCGGCTTGGCGACCAGCCAACTCATCATCAGCGCCGTGAAAATTCCAAATGCGATGCCGATACTCCCAACAAAAACGGCGAGCCACGCCTCGTTCATCGCCGGCGCCCGCGGCGCCAGCAGCAGCAGCAACAGCGACGCGATCGGACAGATGGACGCGGAGATTGCCCACACAATCCCGCGGCCGCGCAGCGACAGCGTAAAGATGTTCGGTGTGCGATCGGCGCGTTCGTCCCGAAAGAAAGGAGGAAACAATCCCCACTGACTGGCAAGCTCGACCAGGAAGAATGAATGTGTGACCGCGATGAAGCCCGACACACAGAACGAAATCGGCAGATGCCACAACAAGCGCGGATCCAGTGGATTCTGTACTTGAAGTAGTGCGCCGATAAAAACCGGTATGCACAAGAACCAGGCAAGACCGCAAACAGCAGCTGCAAACCAGGGCAAATGAATTAACCGCCGGCGCGCCCGCGTCAGTTCCTGCAGCGGCGGTGTCTGACCGCCGGGATCAAACTGAAGCCGATGAAGCAGACCGCGGAATGAGAAGATTCGTTTCAACCACAGATAGACTCCAATGGGGTAAACAAGCGCGTTGTAAGCGACGACCGTGGCGAAAAAACGCTGCCGCAACGCAGGCGTGAGCATTGGCTCAATAACAGTTGCGTTGTACCAGATGTTAAACGCGCTTCCCAGAATTTGTGGAATCACCGGCGCCAGGGCGGTAAGCAAGAGCCCGTAACGGGCGCGCACGGAACTTCCAAGGGGCATCCGATTATTTCGACTCATTCAGCTGCAAATTCCCAATCTCAATCTTCAAACCTTAAACAAATCTCAACTCTCAAAATTCAAAACGTGTAAACCACGGATTACGCGAACGGCACAGACTGGCTTTCGAGCTTCTTATCGTGGCAGCGTCCATGGCTTAAAATAATCCAGGAGAATTAATCGACTGCGATTCTCCTGTTCGCACTCGCGTTGCACGCGCGGAAAGTCCGTCAACGGCCCGAACTGAAATCCGGCGGTCAACGGCCGAAAGAAATTGTCCTGGTGACTCGGCAAAAAAAAGCGCGGGTGTAACCGCTCGAGCGCAGCGCGCAGTCGTGTGCGCGAATCTGGCAACGCCACGCCCAAAATCGCCAGGTCGACTCGGCGACTGCCGGGCTCGTTAGGCGGCAATTGCCCGGGTGTTCCTCCGGAGTCGATGTAAATCTGCTGGCCGTTCACTTCGATCAAAAACGCAAGCGGTTCGCCGCAAACCCAATCGGTAGCGCGTCGCGGCGGCCCCGCACTATCCAATGCATTTCCGTCGAAAGGCACTTCGCCGAAGAGCCGATCGTGCGTCGCGGCTAACACGTGAATTTTCCAGGGACCGATCTGCCGCACATCGCCCGGTCTCACTGCATTTCCTAACGATTGGCCTGCGTTCGCCTCCCGCTGCACGAGGTTGACACTGGATTTTGAAGCGATTAAACGCGCCCGTGTTTTCGCCATCACAACTGGGACATCAAGCAAATGATCGAAATGTCCGTGCGTGACCAGAATCGCGTCGATCCGGCAGTTACCGGATGCGAGACGGCGTAATCCATCGTTAATGCGAGAAATGTTCGGCTCAATAGGCGAACCAAGTGCAATGCTGAAAAGATCTACACGCGAGAAATAGGGATCGACCAGCAATGCGCGTCCTTTGAACTGAAGTTCGTAACCATTCGTGCCCAGGTAAGTCACGCGCACACCGTTGCGCGGAGTCGGCAGAGAATCGCTCACTACGAGTTCCGCGTACGGCGCGAGTCCGGCGCCGAAAGCATGCGTTGCAAGTATCAGGAAAAGCAAAAAACGCACCCGACCACGGATAACGTGGACGCCATGGATATGGAAGCCAAAGCAGCGTCTGAGACAGCCGCCCTACTAGATCTGCCTATTTCTGGAATTCGTGTAATCCGTGGTTTCCCTGGTCGAATTTCTCTTTTGCTTGACGAATTCCATGCGGCTTGTGAGTTTCGATATGTATGAAAGTGGAGTACACAGACGCCCCGACGGCTCAGCTGCAACCGGGCACAGGTGACAGAATGCCGTGTCCGTATTGCGGGCATCTTCTGCCGAAAGACGCCGAACGCTGCGAGCGCTGCGATTGGGTGCGCGCCGCGACGCAAACTGCGGAAGGCAAAGCCAGCGACATGGTCGCGGTTATGTTCAGTATCATTCCCGGCCTGGGACACATCTATAAGGGGCACATGTTGGCGGGCCTGCTCTGGATGGCTGGCGCGATTCCGGTCGGGATTTTTGCTTTTCTGGCTGCGTTCGCCTCTGCCGGGTGGGGGCTGGGTCTATTCTTCTTCTATCTCGCGGCGGTGATGCTGCATGCCTACGCGATCGAGGATCGCGTAGTGCCACCGGAGAGTGACGAAGGTGAGGAGTATTAGAGCGGTTACATCGTGATATCGTGAATCGATTCACGAATTTCGATTCACGAATTTCGAAGTTGGTGAAACCGCGCCGTGAATTTCTTCGAGGATTTGGGGCATGCCATAACGAAATTTCCAGTTTGGATAATGCGCCTGGAATTTTCGCACATCGCTGATCCACCAGATATGGTCGCCGATGCGATTGGTTTCCTCGTAGGTCCAGTTTATTTTCTTTCCGCTGATCTGCTGGCACATCTCGATGGCTTCGAGCATGGAACAGTTACTGTGACGACTGCCACCGATGTTGTAAACTTCGCCTGCGCGCGGGGCGCGAACGAATTCGGCGAACGCTTCGACTAAATCGAAGCTGTGGATGTTGTCGCGGACCTGTTTGCCCTTGTAACCAAATACACGATAAGGCCTGCCGTTCACGGCGCAGATCATCAAGTAAGAGAGAAAACCATGCAGCTCGGTACCGGCGTGCGCAGGTCCGGTGAGGCAACCTCCACGAAACGAAACCGTCGGCATGCCGAAATAGCGTCCGTATTCCTGAACGAGAATGTCCGCTGCGACCTTAGATGCGCCAAACAACGAATGCTTCGTGTAATCGATGCTCATCGTTTCCGAAATACCGGGTTCGTATTCGTGGCCCGGTTCGATTTCCCAACGTTTCTCCAGTTCGCGCAACGGCAATCGGTTTGGGGTGTCGCCATAAACCTTGTTCGTCGATGTAAAAATGAACGGCGCCTCCGGGGAAAACTTTCGCGCGGCCTCAAGCAGATTCAGCGTGCCGTTGGCGTTCACGGTAAAATCGGTCTGCGGATCGCGCGCTGCCCAATCGTGGGACGGTTGCGACGCCGTATGCACGATGGCTTCAATGGACGCGCGATGCTGCTTGAACAGATCCATCACTGCGCCGGCGTCCCGGATGTCCATGTCGCGGTGTTCGTAACTTCGAACGTTCGCGATCAAATCGTCGCGCGTTTTTTTTGTGGAAGCTTCGGTCCCAAAAAATTCAGCTCGCATATCGTTGTCGATCCCGATGACGCGTGCGCCAACGCGCGCGAAGTGCCTCACAGTTTCCGAGCCAATCAATCCCGCGGAACCTGTGACGATAATGGTGCGCATTAAATTATCGTAGCACAGCCATTCTGGCTGTGCGGACGCCGGGCATCTTGCCGGACGGTTCGAATTTCAGCAGGCGAGACATCCCGTCTGTGACACAGGCAGGATGCCTGTGTTATTCGCCGATCATCCATGTCACTTCGCCCGCGGAAGGATTCACTCGCGTGGCTGGAAATCGCCGGTCGCCATCGAGCACCCGCTCGATCAGTTGCGGATTCTTCGCTGATCCCACCAAAAACAAAATGTTCCGTGCGTGATTGATCAACGGGAATGTGAACGTCAACCGCCAGGCGTTTAATTTGGGCACAAAATTGGCCACGATTTGGCGAGTCACCTCTTCAGGCGCAGCGGTCTCGGGAAAAAGCGACGCCGTATGTCCATCGGGGCCGAGGCCGAGAAGAATCAGGTCGTGTCGATACATTGGTTCCCCACGCTGGGTGGCGATGGCCTCGAGTTGCTGTTCGTACTCGTGCGCGGCGATTTGCGGATCAATTTCGCCGCGCATTCGCATGATCGATTTCTCGGGAATGGTCGCAGGGACAAAGAGATTTTCGCGAGCCATTCTGAAGTTGCTTTGCGGATCGTTGGGCGGCACGCAACGCTCGTCTCCAAACGTAAAGCGAACCAGTTCCCAAGGAAATTGATGCGGCGTCGCAGCGACCTTGGCGTAAACCGGCGCAGGAGTGTTCCCGCCCGAGAGCGCAATCCGGAACTCGTTGCGCTCGCTAATAGCTTCGTGCGCCTGGTCGAGAATGAAAGCGGCAGCGTCGGCGACAAAATTCTTCGTCCGAATGACGTGATGTTCAGTTTTCACATCAAAACAGGTCGGTATATCGCCTTACATCAATATCGTTCGCAACTCATTGGTCTCCTTCTTTTTCAAGGAAGATGGCAGACTTAGGTTTAGCATTGCACGTCTGAAAAACCCCACGCTGCAGGAGGAGAAGCGCAATTACGCGGCGTCGCGAACTGGCGAGCATCAGATGGCGCAATGTGACTGCCCACGCTTTTGCAGATAACGCTGGTGATAATCTTCGGCGCGCCAGAATTTCGATGCGGGTTCGATCCGCGTTACGATTGGGCGATTGAAACGGCCGCTCTTCTCCAGTTTTTCTTTGACAGCCGCCGCGGCTGCCTTCTGCTCGGGCGAGTGATAAAAAATTACCGAGCGATATTGTGCTCCTACATCCGGTCCCTGCCTGTTAAGCGTTGTTGGGTTATGGTTCGACCAAAAAACATCCAGGAGTTGGTCGTAGTCGACCTGCTCTGGATCAAATTCCACTTCCACCACCTCGGCGTGTCCGGTCTTATCGGTGCAGACATCCTGGTAGGTCGGATTCTCTTTCGTTCCACCTGCATATCCGACCGCTGTGGACAAAACGCCTTTCACGTTACGGAAAGTTTCCTCCACTCCCCAGAAACAACCTGCGCCGAACGTAGCCTTCTCCGTTTGCATATCGACACGATGAAGCTATTGCCCACGGTGCGCAACAAATGCTTCTCGCGCATGCATGGCTTTCAGCGTCACTGCCACCGCCATTAAGTCCAATTGCGGTCGATCACGATCTCTGGTACTGCTAAATGCCTTAACCGCAATGAAGAATCCCCCCACCACGCTCCAGCAGATTCGTGCGCAGTTGCCGGTTCGGCTTTTCAATGGCTTTGGAGCACTGCTGGAAAAAACGCCAATTCGATCGACTCGGTTGGTGGCGACGGACTTGATCCAGACTGCGAAAAGACGCTGCGGCCTCGATGACTTTGGCGAGGGCGACTTTTCTGAAGCGCTGTCGCGTTTGCTTCAGTCATGTCAAGACGAGGCGCGGCTCAACCTTATCGGAAAAATTGCTTTAAAGGTCGATGTTTTGGAGATCTTGGGTGCGCGTCTGCAAATGGAACGGGATCGACAGCTTTATCCAAAGATTTCACGCCAGGAAATCCGCGAACCGCTTTTTATCGTAGGATTGCCTCGCAGCGGTACCAGCGTGTTACACAGGCTGTTGGCCGCAGACCCGGAGCATCGATCTCCTCTTATGTGGGAAGTGAGGTCGCCATCGCCACCTACCGCCGCCGATGAGAAACGTCGAATCCGACGCGCGACCCGAAGTTGTAGCTTTTTTAACTGGCTCGCACCGACGTTTCGCTACGTGCACACGGTGGGAGCAGAAGTTCCGCAGGAGTGTGTCAGCCTTATGACTCTCACCTTTCTGAGCGATCAGTTCGACACGATGTACTATGTGCCGTCATATCGCAGCTGGTTTTTTCGGCAACACTTGCGGCCGCCCTACGAATATCATCGCCGGTTTCTTCAACATCTGCAGTTTCGGCAGAATGGCAGACGCTGGATCCTGAAAGCGCCGACTCACATGTTTGCGATGCCGTCATTGCTGTCGGTCTATCCGGATGCGTTGTTTGTGCAGACCCATCGGACGCCAGTCGATGCGATGGCCTCAGTGTCCAGTCTGGTAACGATCCTTCGCACCGCGTTCAGCGACGCCGTCGATCCGGTCACGGTTTGCCGTGAGGCAATCGACTACTGGTCCGAAAGCATGAACAAATTTTTGCGTGAGCGCGATCGATTGACCGATAGCCGCATTTTCGATGTGAGGCATGACGAGATTTGTCGCGATCCCATCGCTGTAGTCCGGCGGATCTACGATCATTTCGCCTGGTCACTGTCGCCGCAAGCAGAGCAGCGCATGCGCGCTGTTGTTGCAGCACAGGGCGGGAGACAAACCGGCAACCACCGATACGACTTATCGCAGTTTGGTTCTTCCGCGGAGGAAGTGCTCAATGCGTTCGCACCGTATTGCCAACGGTTTGGCCTGGTTGGCTTACCTGGTGCGCAGCAGCGACCAAGTCGCTTCGCTGCCTGATTCAATGAAGAAACAAAACTTCGCGGATGATCTTTGAAGTGCGCCGGGTAGTCCGCGCTGATCATCCAACTTTGCCTGGGCATTTTCCCGGCGCGCCTATTGTCCCAGGAGTCGTAATTCTCGACGAAGTGCTCGAAGCGCTGATGGAATGGCGTGAGCAGTCGCAACTCGCCGGCATACGAACAGTGAAGTTTCTCGCGCCTCTGAAGCCGGAACAGCCGTTCACGATATCTCTCTCCGCGGATAATGAACGCGCCAGTGAAGTCAATTTTTGTTGTCGTACCGAAGACCGCATAATAGTCGAAGGTCGACTTGAAGTCGCTTGGGGAGCAAAATGAACTGGTGAACGCAGCCGCATTTGACGCGCACAAATTTGAAGCCGGACACAGCGACCCGCGTCTCGCCGAGTATCTTAAGGAATTTCCGCCGGCGACATTCAGCGAACGCCTGTATCAAAGCATCGAGCTAATGGAGCGCTACAGTATCGAACTGGCTGTTGACTTGTTAGGCCGATTGAACGTTGTGGAACAGCTCGGCGCGTGGCGATCAGCCGATGAGCTTTGCAGGGCGCTTTGTTTTCAGCCGCATTTTCGACTTGCGTTAGAGTGGATCCTGGCACGCCTGGTCGACACCGGATGCGTGGCGGTCGAAGGCGATGGCAAGAGCTGCGCTTATCGTTTGCGCAAGACACCGTGGCAAACTGACCTGAAAAGCCTGCGCACGCTCGGCTTGAACATTGATCCTGCGAACGCAAGTACGTTGGATTTATTGGATTACGCCGCAAGCTTGTATCCAGACGTTGCGACGGGACGCCAAAGTGGCGATCAGAATCTGTTCGGACCACACGGCATTCCACTTTGGCTGAATTATTTCCACAACGACAATTTGACATATGCAGTTAACAACTGGGTGGGTGCTACTGCAGTCGTTGATCGTCTTTCCGCCCGGCGGACGCTGAAAATTTTGGAAGTCGGCGCCGGCACAGGCAGCGCCACGGAAATTTTGCTCAAATTACTTGGTCAACGTGGCCTTTTGCCGCGAATTGAGCGCTATCTTGTTACCGAACCGAACCCATATTTCCGCCGTGGCAATCAACGCAAGGTGGCAACGCAACACCCAAACCTCCACTTGGATTGGGCGACGTTGGATATCGATCTGCCGTGGAGCGCGCAAGGGATCGTTCCCGGAGAATTCGATCTTGTTTATGGCGTTAATGTCATGCACATCTCGAAAAATCTTCTGTTTAGCTTGAATGAAGCACGCTCGGCGCTGGCTACTGATGGATGGCTAGTGATCGGGGAATGCCTGCGACCCTATGATAATCAACCAATCTATCCGGAACTGATGTTCCAGATTCTGGATAGTTTTAGCAATGTCGAGACGGATTCGCAGATCCGCCCGAATCCGGGGTTTTTGACTGCAGAGCAATGGCGGCGCGCCTTTTCGCGGGCAGGTTTGGGCCGCGCCAAGGTTGCGCCGGACATCGAGCGGATCCGCGAGATCTACCCGCATTTTTTCACCGGCGCCATTTGCGCACAAAGCGCGGCACGCACAAAATGATATCGGAAACTCTCGAGACCAGGCGTTCGGAGGAAGATCGCTGGGCAGGCTTGCCGGAGCTCGGCACGTCGGCTTCACTGGAAACGATCGCCTGGATCGCCGTGCACTTCGGCCGCGGGACCACGAGGCTGCTGTTGTACCCGATCGCCCTTTACTTTTTGATTACGGCAGACGCGGCGCGCCGGGCGTCCTATGAATTTCTGAAGCATGCGCGTGGGCATTCTGTTCGTTTGTGGCATGTCTTTCGTCATTTTAATTGCTTTGCCGCCACCATTCTGGATCGGCTTTATTTATTGCGCGGCGAATTCGAACGGTTTTGCGTCACAATCCACGGGAAAGACGTTTTGCAGCGCCAGATGGAAACCGGCAAAGGCGCGGTCTTGTTAGGGTCCCACGTGGGCAGCTTTGAAGTGTTACGCGCGCTTGGCGTGATGCAGCGAAGTTGTCCCATTAAAGTGTTAATGGACACCTCGCACAACGAGAATATCAGCCGGTTTTTCGACGCGCTGAACCCCGGTATCGCTGCCACGGTGATTGCACCTGACCGACCGGACACGTTGATCAAGGTCAGGGAAAGCCTGGATGCAGGCTACTTCATCGGGATGTTAGGCGATCGCGTTTTCGGCGCTGACAAGACGACGCGATGTCAGTTCCTTGGCGCGTCTGCCACTTTCCCGGCTGGTCCCGTTATGCTCGCTGCTCTGATGCATTGCCCTGTGATTTTGTTCTTCGGTCTCTACCGAGGCGGGAACCGCTACAAAATTTACTTCGAACATTTTGCCGACGGAATCAGTTTGGATCGGGAGCATCGGGCCAAGGAGATCCAGTCCTGGATGCAGCGGTACGCGTCGCGGCTGGAGTACTACGCGCGTCTGGCGCCTTACAACTGGTTTAATTTTTATCCATTCTGGGGCCAGAGTTCCGGCAATTCGAAGGTTCAAAGCTCGTCTCCGTGATATGCGGATTTATCAAGCAGAAATTCGAACGTTAATCCCCCACTCCGGCCTGATGTGTTTGTTGGATGAAATCACGCATTGGGATGAACGGTCGATTGTATGCGTCAGCAATAGTCATCGTGATCCGGCGAACCCGTTGCGCCGCCAGGGACGCCTGTCGGCCGTCCACGCTTTCGAATACGGCGCGCAAGCGGCCGCTGTCCATGGCGGTTTGCGAGCACGCGCGGCAGGCACGATCGCCACGCCGGGGTATCTCGCTGCGCTGCGCGGGGGCCAGTTCCACGTGACACGGTTAGACTACATCCATTTGCCCCTTCAGATCTGCGCGATGCATTTGTTCGGCGATGCCGCAAATACGGTGTACGAATTTGTTCTCACGGCCGCCACCGTTCTCGTGGCCGAAGGCCGGGTTACGATCATCGAACGCGCATGACAGTGCGCTAAGGACAATGCACGCTACGGCACGCAGGTAAGAGTTTTATTACCGGCCGTCCTCATCAGACCCGGAGCCTCACATCACGATCCCACCGTCGACAGGCAACACCTGGCCGGTGATGTAAGCGGCGTCTGGCGATGCGAGGAACGCTACCGCAGCGGCAATTTCCTCAGGGGTTCCGGTACGACCGAGAGGGATCTTGCTGTGGATCGTATCCTTGATTTGATCGGACAACCCGGCAGTCATGTCAGTAATAACGAACCCCGGCGCCACTGCGTTCACAGTGATGTTGCGGCTGGCTAACTCGCGCGCGAGTGACTTGGTGAATCCGATCAAGCCTGCCTTGCTCGCGCCGTAGTTTGTCTGCCCGGCGTTGCCCATCAAACCAATCACGGAGCTGATATTGATGATACGACCGTTGCGTTGTTTCGTCATCACGCGCACAAGCGCGTGCGTAAAACTGAACGCGCCGCGCAAGTTGGTGTTGATCACCGCGTCCCAATCTTCAACCGACATCCGCATGGCGAGCGCATCTCGCGTCACGCCCGCGTTGTTCACCAGGATATCGGCCCGGCCAAAATCCGCTACGATGCGGGCGCCGACCTTTTGGACCGCTGCGTGATCCGCGACGTCGACCGCGTAAGCTTTTGCCGCATCAGTGCGGGTTCCATTGATCTCATGTGCAACCCCGTTAGCGTTGTTCTCTGTCCGACTAACGCACGCCACCCGTGCGCCTTCACGGGCGAAGCGCAAAGCGATGGCGCGTCCAATGCCTCGTCCTGCGCCGGTCACGATCGCAACTTGACCTTCAAATCTCATGTCGCTGTCCATTTCTAACCGCTAATACACACGAATAAACACGAATTTGATAGGGCGATCATTCCCTTAAGCGCCAGCAATCCCCGGCAAAGGACTGCACGCCCCACCAGACCGCGTATCAACGCCGTTGCCGTCTACTCCAGCGCTCCGTAACGTCGCTGACGCCGCCCGAACTCTTCCACGGCAGCGAAGAGATCTTCCTTGGTAAACTCAGGCCACAGCTTTGGCGTGACATACATCTCGGTGTAAGAAGTCTGCCAGAGCAGAAAATTCGACAACCGCATTTCGCCGGACGTACGGATCAGGAGATCGGGATCGGGATAGTAGCGGGTGTAAAGATGTTTGCTGAACATCTCCACATCGATCATTGCCCTGTCGATGTGGCCCAACTCAATCGCGCGAAGCAAACTTTTGATCCCATCGATAATCTCGAGACGGCCGCCGTAGCTCAGTGCCAGAATCAACGTGAGACCGGTGTTACCGGCAGTTTGCTCGATCGTTTTGTGAAGTTGTTCCTGCGTGCCCTGTGGCAGATCGGTCAAGCGTCCGATAGCTTGAAGACGCACATTCTTCTCTATCAATTCCGGGGTTTTCTCCTTTAAAAATTTCTCCAGCAAACGCATCAGCGCGATAACTTCGGTTCTGGGCCGCTGCCAGTTTTCGGCGGAGAACGCGTAAAGCGTGAGATATTCCACGTTTAGTTCGCCGCAGCCTTCCACACATTCCCGCACCGCCTGGGCGCCGGTTTCGTGGCCTTTAATGCGTGGTAGTCCGCGGGACTTCGCCCAGCGGCCATTGCCATCCATGATGATCGCGATGTGAAGGGGAACAGTTTTGGTGCTCGCAGACATCCGATTAACTTCCAGAATTTGGCATCATCAGGCAACCGTCGGAAATGACGAATAACGGATGCTAAATGATAAATGATGAAGCGTGGCGATGTTGCTACTTCGCCGTTCGTGGTTCGCGCTTGCCATTGTCAGGCATGCCAATCTTCGGACATTCGGAGTTCGAATCTTTAGCGGCATTGCCTAGCCGGATCAAAGAACGATAGTCTCGCCGCGCGCTGGCCCGACGCTTACCATCGACAGTTTTGCTCCCGTCAGTTCGGAGATGTATCTGACGTATTTTCTCGCCGCCAGAGGAAGCTGCGAAAACTTTCGCGCCGGACGAATGGATTTGTTCCACCCGGGCATTTCTTCATAAACCGGCTCGCAATTCGTCAGTCGAGTTGCGTCACACGGCGGAACATTCAGCCGTTTTCCATGTAGCCGATAAGCGACACAAACGCGAATCGGATCGACATGATCGAGCCCGTCCAGATTGGTAATGGCGATCTGGTCGATTCCGTTGATCATCTCCGCATAACGAGTGGCCACGGCGTCGAACCAACCACACCGGCGTTTGCGCCCGGTTGTCGCGCCAAATTCGCGCCCGAGATCATGAAGCACTTGAGCCAAGCGCGCGTCCTCCGTCGGCAATGCGCCATCGCCTACTCGCGTCGAGTAAGCCTTCATCACGCCCACGACACGATCCATCCGATGCGGCGGAACGCCGGTGCCGGTGCACGCGCCGCCCGCTGTGGTGTTTGAGGAGGTCACATATGGATAGGTGCCGTGATCGATGTCGAGGAATGTTCCCTGGGCGCCTTCGAACAATATCTTTTTGCCCCGCTCCATGGCGCGATGAAGGTAAACCACCGTGTTCGTCACGTACGACCGCAATTTTTCGCCGGCGGCAAGATAAGTTTCGTTCACGTCTCGAAAATTGATCGCTTTCGCTCCGAGCGCCTGAAGGATTCTGTTATTTTCAATGATCTTGGCCTGCAGTTTCTTCGAGAACACAATCGGCTGCATCAGGTCGGACATGCGCAGGCCGGTGCGCGCTGCCTTGTCTCCGTAGGCTGGTCCAATGCCCCGCTTGGTCGTTCCAATCCGGCCGCGACGCAGCTCGCGTTGTTCGTCGAGTAGCCGGTGATAAGGCAGAACGAGGTGCGCACAATTGCTGATGAGCAAATTCTTGTCGATCGTAACTCCCAACTGACGCAACCTATCGATCTCGCCGACCAGTGCGACCGGATCGATAACGACGCCATTTCCAATCACGCAAATCTTTCGCCACCTCAGAATTCCAGACGGAATCAGATGCAACACATATTTGACGCCACGATGGATCACGGTGTGCCCGGCATTATTGCCGCCCTGACTGCGGACAACGATGTCCGCCCCCGCAGTGAGTACATCGATGATCTTGCCCTTACCCTCGTCGCCCCACTGCATCCCGATCAAAATTGTGTTGGCCATGGAAATCAGAAATGGGCAAAAAATTTTCCCGATGCATCCGGCAGGACACAGTCGGGACTTGCCCACAGATAATAGATTGGCGAAATCGCCGCGCAAGAGATTTCAAGCTTTGGCGCCAACGCCAAAAAAGCGGGGGCGCGGACGCCCGCACGCATTCTTGAGGCTTGCGCGCCTGCTCGCCACGAACTGCTCACCTTCCAGAAGGAGAAGGGGCTGGTGGCTCCCTTCCGGATTCGATCATCGTCGGCCGGATCGGGCCGATCCCCTCGAGGTTTGTACTTGGCGATTTCGAATGGCGAGGTGGGCTGCTTTGCTCGATCGGTGTTTCTCTTTTCACCGGCCTGGGAGTTTCAGCAATGGTTGGATTCGGCGCCGGAGCGCTCTCGACATCCGGCTCGCGGGCTTTCCTTGATTGCGAAACAGGCCGGTCATTCAATTCTCCCGCAGCACGTGCGCCACTCGCTCGCATTTCTTCAAGTGTAAGTCTTGCAGGAGCCGATTTCTTCTCATGCGGCTTGGATTTCCGTGGCGTTGGTGTCGGGGATTCTAAAGCGACCTGTTCAGAAGGGTGCGGTGTTTGTTTGGGAGGCTCAGGTTTTATTTCCCGAGCAACGATTACTTCCTGTGCGTGTACTTTCCCGATGAGAATGATACTGCAGAGTAGCGCTAGGGAAGATCCTTTCGGCATCATGCCGTCTGCCAAACGAATGACCCCATTCACAAACCCTCGTTCATGCGACGTTGCCGAATTCAACCCGGTGGGCGCGCAACCTGAATCACCGGCAACGGGAAGCGCAGCCGCAATTCGTTTTCCAGATAGACCTCGACGTGATGCATTCCATACTGCTGAAACTGCACGCCGCCAAAATAATGGACGTTGGTCGCATGGCCTTCCATCTCTTTCAGCACAAATTCGACCTCCGCCTGCGCGATCACCTGTTGTTCGTCGACACCGACAATGCGAGATCTTTGGTGGAACTTGCCAGAGCCGCTACACCAGCGGGTCCAAATGCAAAGCCTAAAATAATTGACCGGTAATGCCGGGGCCGGGATCACACTCAAGACCCCGACAAGGCTTTGCATGCCGTTAACTTCACAACGGACATCCTCACAAATAACCGCGCTTTGCAGGTCCGGAAGAATAGCTTCGGTCTCCATGTTAGCTCATCACATCATTCCACGCATCAACAGCGTCAACAATCCGAGAGCGAGCAAAATCCGGTACACTGCAAACGGCACAAATCCGCGCGCGCGCACCCAGTTCATAAACCATGCGACGACCGCCAGCGCGACGAAAAATGAAACGATGAATCCGATTATGAGCACGATCCATTGATGCGGAGTGATTGTGAGCGCTCCAATCTCCCCTTCGTGATGGTGCGGTATCACGGACTTCAGAAAATCATAGCCGGTCGCCGCTGCCATCGTTGGCATCGACAGAAAAAACGAAAATTCGAGCGCGGCCGGACGAGACATGCCGGCGATCTGCCCGGCAGCGATAGTGGACATCGAGCGCGACGTGCCGGGAAAAACAGCGGAGAGAATTTGTGCTGCGCCGATCCATACCGCCTGCAGCGGAGTTCATTTCCTCCATGTGCATCGTTCGCGGCCGTGTAAAAACGGTGTCAACAATCCACATGATGATCCCGCCAATGAGCAGCGCCAGTGCCATCACCCAGATACTTTCCAGGTTTTTGCCGATTACTTTCGCCAATGCCCACGCCGGGATCGCCGTCACAACAAATGCGATCAGCGTGAGACTCAGCGGATGCGTGAAGATGGTGCGATTGCCGTGTTCGCCCTTTGGAAATGTGCGAACAAACTGCACGATGCGATGCCAAAAATAGACCGGCAAAGCCAGAATGGCGCCGAACTGAATCACAATCGTATACATCTTCCAGAATCCATCGTGTAGATCGATGTGCAGCAGCACTTCGCAGATGCGCAAATGCGCGGTCGAACTTACAGGAAGAAATTCGGTCAGTCCTTCGACCACTCCGAGAAACACGGACACCAGATAATCGTACATTCGTTACAAACCTGAAAAATTGAAGCGTTGGAGGATTAAATAGTCCAAAACAGGCGAATGTTTAAAGGCTGATCTGCCACAGCGCGAGATTTTTCCCCTTTACTTTTTTAGCTGTTTAACTTTTCAACTATTTTAACCGCGCGAGCGGGCTTCACGCTCCGCGCTCACAGCGCCTCCATTCCCCGTTCACCGGTTCGGATACGCACCGCCTCTTCCACCTCGGTGACAAAGATCTTACCGTCGCCAATTTTTCCCGTCTTGGCTTTTTCCAGAATCGCCTCGACCGCAAGCTGCGCACGATCGTCAGCAATTACGATCTCAAACTTTATTTTCGGGAGGAAGTCCACGGTGTACTCGGTGCCGCGATAAATCTCGCTGTGACCCTTCTGCCGGCCGAATCCTTTCACCTCGCTCAGGGTCATTCCTTCAACGCCTGCCGCGATCAACGCTTCTCGCACTGGCTCGGCTTTGAATGGCTTGATAATGGCCTCGATTTTCTTCACCGCAGCAGATTAAACCCGGCTGCATCCGAAATGGCAAGCACGCGGGATTAAGTCACAAATAGCAATTGTAAGAAGCGCGGCATCAGATTTTGCGGCCGAATTTCTTCTCCAGTTCGGCCAGCGAAATCTGGATCATGGTGGGTCGCCCATGCGGACAGCAGTAAGGCAGACCGCAGTCAAGCAAGTCGCGGATCAGTTTTTCTATCTCAGGATAACGCAACGGATCGTTGGCTTTGACCGCGTGGCGGCAAACGGTCTTGGCGATCATTTCTTCACCCAAACGCATCGTTGAAGCGCTGTTCCCCGCACTCTTCAGATCGTCAATCACCTTTCGCATGAACTGCGTCACATCCGAGACATTCAAAAAACCTGGAAGACTATCGATCTTGAACGTGCCCGGCCCGAAACTTTCAATCCCGATTCCCATCTTTTGCAGGATCGTGATGTTGCGCTCGATCCAATCCGCGTCACGCGGTGGCACCTCAAATGTCTGCGGTAACAGCAACTTTTGCGTTGGCATCCCCTGCTCTTCCATTCTGCGCCGCAATTCTTCGAAAAGAATTCGCTCGTGCGCCGCATGTTGATCCACCAGGACAAGCCCGTCCGCATTTTCCATCAGCACATATAGTTTGTTTAGTACACCAATGATTTGGAATTGCTGCCCGTGAGCGTTGCTAGCTTGACGTTGTAGGGCAAGCGCTTCGCTTGCCGAATCGAGCCGCTCGACTGGAAGTCGAGGCGCCTGGTCCACGGTCCGCGAGGCCGATTGCCGGCCGGGGTCAACGACACTGGCTACAGTGGCGTGATCAAGATGCGGTAATTCGCGATGCGTTTCCTGCGGACCCGATATCTCAGATCGCAGCGTTAAATCGTGAGCGGCTTTGGGCGAAACAGTGGCCGGCGGTTGGATTGGCGCGCGAAACTTTTCCTGCCATCCGGCCCGAGCGGTTTCCAATGTTTGTTGAATGCAGCGAACGATCGCTTCACGCACGCCGTTAGGATCCCGAAACCGAACTTCGCGTTTTGCCGGGTGCACATTTACGTCCACAGCTGCGGGATCGAGCTCAAGGAAAAGAAAAGTCACCGGGTATTGGCCCTTCATCAGCGTCGTGTGGTATCCCTCGCGGATAGCCCCGGTGATCAGGCTGCTTTCGATCGCACGGCCATTTACAAAAGCGAGCTGTTGATTCCGCGTCTGTCGGCTCAGGCCGGCCTGCCCGATAAAACCGCTAATTCGAATTTTAGCCGAAAGTGCATCACCGAGTTCGACAAGGCGCTGCAATAACTCGACGCCGTACAAATCCCGAACGCGATCGGTGAGTGTTGCCGCAGCCGGCAACTGAAACAACATGCGATCGTCGCGCACCAAGGAGAAACCGATGTCACAATGACCGATCGCCTGTAGGTGAATCTGATGTTCGATGTTGCGGCTTTCAGTGTTCTCCGAACGAAGAAATTTCCGGCGCGCCGGCAGATTGTAAAAAAGCGAACGCACTTCGACTTGCGTACCTGGGGGCTCACCGCCGTCGCGCACGACTTCAATCTTGCCGCCGTTGACGATAATTTCAGTCCCCGCGATTGCCTGCGCCTGGCGCGTGGTCAGGCGAAATCGCGACACGCTGGCAATGCTCGGCAAGGCTTCGCCGCGAAAACCCAACGTAGCGACCGCCTGAAGATCGGCAGCAGAGCGAATCTTGCTTGTGGCGTGCCGTTCCAGCGAAAGCAGCGCGTCGTCGCGATCCATGCCGCAGCCGTCATCAATTACGCGAACCAGCGAAATGCCACCGCGACGAATCACAACATCGATTTTGCGAGCACCGGCGTCGAGACTGTTCTCGACCAATTCCTTCACTACCGATCCGGGTCGTTCCACCACTTCGCCGGCCGCCACCTGGCTGGCCACGGTCTCAGACAACAATCGAATCCGACCCATTTTAAAACGTAGTGCATGCGTCCCGCTTGCAAAAGCCGGAACCCTCGCAAGCCGGAGGCATGTGCTACTTTGACTTGAATAACTCGCAGCCGTATTTTTCCCGGCGATGATTAACGTTACGGACAACGCTGTTCGGCAGCTCCAGAATTTGCTTTCGCAGCGATCGGAAGCTTCGCAAAAGGGCCTTCGAGTGCACGTTGCCAAAGGCGGGTGTTCCGGACTGCATTACGAGATGACGCTGGACGCGCAAAAAAATGGCGACGCGATAGTTGAGCGCGATGGCGTGCAATTTTTTATCGGCGACGAAAGCGTTCCCTTCTTGCGCGGCGCGACCCTGGATTTCAGCGATGGTTTGACTGGCACGGGTTTTCGAATTGTGAACCCGAACGCGGCGCGTACCTGTGGATGCGGTTCGTCGTTCGAAGCGGCGCAATCAGCTTGAGACCGGGTAACTTTCCAGCGCTGAACTGATGGACTACGGCACTCATCCGTACGACGAACCGTACACGCGCCCGCCGCAGCGAATCAATTATTTTGCCTGGACGGTTGCGATTTTACTTTTGATAGGGCTCGCGTTCGCAGCGTGGCTGGGAAGTTTTTATATCTTCAATCAGCCCGAGCGGCCCGACAGCTATCGAATCCTGCAAAAGCTGCATAAGATCGAGCCGCCGAAACGCTTCGAATTAACGGCTGCGCCAGCCGGTGAATTTCTTAACGCAAGCCAGCTTTATGAGCGCTACGTGGGCATGGGCTCTGCCGAGCTTGCGAAAACCAATGCTGAGCTGCTGCGCAATTTCATCCGAAATTATCAACAGGTCCGTGGCCTTGTGCCGTACGTGGTGGGCCGATACACCATCATCGCAGTGCACGAGCTCGGCCCTGAGGATGTATTTCCCTCCGGTATGGCGGCGTTGACCGCTGCCGTCAATAGCGGCGAACTGCTCATGGAACACGTCTATCCGGCCGAACCCGAAGCTCTGTCACTAATGAAACAGACGCTCTCTGTCGGATTGGAAGTGAAATTGGAACGGACACATGACATTTCTGCAGTGGTTCACGCCGAGCGATTAGTTGATGGCCGAATTCTGGTAACAGCTGTTCCGTTGCTGTACGGAAGTTACACCGTCACGCGCGGTCTCGGCACGTTTCGTCTTGATCCCCCGCCCAGTCTTAATCTGGCTGCGGGTTGGCCGCTATTTAAATCGCCGGAGCGCGCTTCCATCGAAAAACAGCTGGTCGAATACCGGCAAAAAGCAGCAGTCGCTCACGCAGGCCCGATCCCCATACCTGGCATGAGCACAAGCGCTGCTCCTCCGTCTGCCAAAAACGAATTGGTCCGCATCGAACAAGCCAGGCCTGTTAGACCACTGGCTGTGACCTCGCCATTGGTTGCCGCCAACAATAACGTCGCCAAACCAACGCCAGTTCCAAAAGGTAAGAAGGGCAAAAAACAAAAACTGGAGTCTCCTGCGCCAGCGTTGACTCCCGCCCCAGCAGTCTTCGCTCAGAATAAACCTCCGCCAACTGCTGCACCGATCACCGTTGCGTCCGCGCTTGCTCCCCCGAAAGATCTAAATCTTCCTTTCGCTACACCAGCACCCGCGTCTAAGGCTCCGGAAGCTGGAGCCGGCGCGGTCGCCCAGACTTCACCAGTTGCCGTGGCCACGGCGGTGCCGGTATTGCCTGCCCAACCCGTTCCAGCCGATTCGTCCAATGTAGCTCTGGCCTCAAACGCCGGTGGCGGCAGTTGGAAAACCTTTGCGCCGGGGAGAATGCCGCTCGGAAGACTCGTCGCCACCGGGGATCTGAATGAGGTGGCTGATCGCGGACTCGCCGGAGAACGTGTTTATCTAAAAGGGCAATTCGTGGTGAATTTCTCCGAGGCCAACAAGGCTGTGTTGCGTCCGCGCACGACGTTAACGAGCAAAGTGCTGCACTTCGGCGGCAGTTCGTCGACACGCATCATTGTGGAATTTCCCCGCGGTTACACTCCTCCGCCACAAGGCGCCGTCGTGAACCGGGATGAGATGCGGCCCTATGAGATCACCGAAGTGCGCAAACAGGACGACGGGCAACTCAACGTCTTTGTGCGTGAAATCATGCAGCCGAAATGATCGGCTCCCTGTGTCTCCGGCCTAAACTGTAAGGGGTTTGTGTTAGCCCCGAACGCATTCGGGGTTCACGGAATGTATTCTGCCGGACCCGGGCGACAGTGGATTTATGGCAGGAGCCACACCCGCGACTAAACTACTCGGTGCGTGAGCGCAGGATGACTTTGCCATCGCGCATCTCGATCGTGCCGATGTCGAAGGCGTTCCGTTGATCGGCAAGATATTCGCGCAGATGTCTGGAACGATATTTCCAATTTAGAAAATCACTCGGCACCTGTTCGCCGTTAATGGTAATACGGCTGAACTGCGGGTTATCCAGCGGCTGGGCGCCGTTCAGTACGATGATCACGTCCCCATTAAAATAATAGCCGGGCCGTCCGAGAAAACCTCCGATGGGCAGACTCGCCTGGAGGCGGAGCTGGTTGTTCTCGACCGATGCGAAGACTTTGCCGCGCAGGTCCTCGCTAGTCGCGATCAAGCTGTTCACGTCGTCTCCGTTCAGTTCGATTTCAGCCGGTTGACCTGCGCGCGTTTTCTGTTCGAAATCCTGCCAGCGTTCCCGAAAACTTTGAATCTGTTGGTCCGAAGTGTTGAATTCAGGAACGGGCGTTGGCGCTTCGGCGATTGAACGTGTTTTGGCCAGCCAAAAACTGCCGTAAAACAATGCCGAGTGTCGATGAAGTCCCCAGTACATCCCCGTAAAGCAAGCGATCGCCAGCACGATCGCAAATACCAAAAGAATCAGGCAACCTCGGGCAAAACAGCCCAGGCCTTTTCTTCGCGGCGGCGCCTCAACCCAGGTGTTCATTCAAAAAAGAATGATTCGTTACATCGGACGTCGGCTTCACAATTCAACGATTCAACGTGGCGAAGCCATCTTCGCCTGCGCATCCATCAGCTTCTGGTACAACGCGCGTAAGCCATCCGACAGCACGCGCGTGCCGCCAATGATCGGCATGAAATTCGTATCGCCACTCCAGCGCGGCACGATGTGAATGTGTAAATGATCGGGCACACCTGCGCCCGCGCTTTCGCCAAGGTTCAAACCGATGTTGAACCCCTGCGCTTTTACCGCGACGCGCAAAAGCGTCTGCGCATGCACGACCAGACTCCACAGCTCAACGATCTCATTCTCCCCGAGCGCCGAAAGCTCCGCGACCTTGCGATACGGCACCGCCATCAGATGCCCGACCGTGTAAGGGTAGCGGTTCATCATCAGAAACGAATTTTTCCGGCGCGCGATCACCAGGTGCTCCGCGTCGTCGCTCGCCCGCGCCGCCGTTTCGAGAAAATTGCGGTCGCGCGGTTCCTTCTCGAAATACTCCACCCGCCACGGAGCCCAGAGCGTCTCCCATTCCTTCTTTGGAAATTCTTCGTTCGACATGTCTTTCGCCCATTGAAACTAAAATCCTGCGCCTCAAAGTCGAGCCGGCATTTCCACGCAATTCCGTGGCGGGTGATGACTGACCACGGTGTTCGCCCGGAAAAGCAGCTCACCTCTTGGGCCACAAAAAGGTCTCTAGTCCAAAGGACTCTTTGCCCCGTGAGATATCGTCGCAGCCGAGTTTTGAGGTAACGCTTACCCCATGCGCTTTTGAGATATTGCTCCCGTTGAGCTTCTTTGTTGAGGTAACCAGTCCGTTATTATGCTGCTGCACTCGCGCAGACAAATCTCTGGTCAATCCAACGTAAAACTGACTGTTCTGTAGCGAGCGCAAGACATAGACGTAGCAATACTTCGGCACAGTTTGCTTATCTCACGGGGTGAACCCGCAGCCGCACGCATTCCATCAGGCGCAGTCCGCTACCATAGAGCAGGCCTGCCATCAATTTTGGCACGCCGTGAAGATGCGCAAAAATTTCCTTTACCTCGCTGCGCGACAAAACCACCGGCAGCTTCGGCGGTTTCTTCGCGCGTTCTACTTTTTCCAGCCAGCCGATCTCAAGTTTGAGCACTTCTTTGTAGAGAAAAAGCAACGCACTCAGCGCCTGGTTCTGAGTTGAGGCTGCCACATTGAGATCGCGCGCCAAATGCGTCAGAAATTCGGCGACTTCTTCTTCGGCCATTTCTCCAGGATGCCGCTTGCCGTGGTAGATGATGAACCGCTTGATCCAGTCGATGTAAGCCTGCTCAGTACGGATACTGTAATGTTTGCGGCGGATGACGTCCCGCACCTGGTCGAGCAGTTTTGGTTTGCCTGCGCTCGGCGTTCTCACTAGCCTGGTCGCCATGGCATCGATTTTGTCCTCCCAACGCCCAACTCAAGCCGGATTAGACCCAAAATTTGGGTGTTTCTCTTGAAATGCCCAAAAATTGGGTCGAATTCTCGTTAGATCTATGCGCGTGTTTCACGTCGTTTTTTGCGGTGCAGCGTTGACAGTCATCTGCGCGGCAAACGAACCCGATAAATATATTACTTGGGGAGATGCAGGCGTAGTCTACACGCCCGCCCAGCTAATGCAGCATGGTGTCTGGGTTACCGGCGACGTGATCAACGACGCCAAGCAAGGTCTATTGTTCCGTGCAGACAAGCCAGTCGAAGGTAACACCACAGGAAGCTTGGTTTACCTCGCCGTTCCGGAAGATTTGGCGAAGACATTTGGACCGATGTGCTATCGCGCTGCCGAGCTGCACATGAAGCTACGCCTTCATGGAACATTTCTCCCACATTCCGGCCCCAAAGACCCGCACCAGCCTACTGTCAACTTCGTCGTCTGGGGGCTTCACGGTCCCGACGACCCGGATGAGCTGCCACCAGACAAGAAGACTTACTTCGGTCCCCATGATGCGATCCCCGGCTACACCATCATCCCGAAGAAGCCGTGAGAGATCTAACAAAGCGCTACAGCCGACGGCTGAGCTTGTTCTCGTTAGACCTCGGACGCCCATTTATGTCACGCAGTCGCGCAATTCACCGATTGGCAGGCTTGGCCGGCTTGGCAGGAGCCTTACTCTTCTTCTGCGGGGACATGCTGTTCTACGGTCATATCGGAGCTGGTGCTACGTTCCACGAGGGAATGCTGCGTGTCGTTCGTGAAGCACCTGTAGCTCGTTTGTTCATTGGCGGTCTGGTGGGTCCGCCTGCGGCGTGCTTGTGCATCATCGGTTTCTGGCACGTTAGGCGGAACATCACGCCTCGAAGTCCGCTCTTTGGTCGCCTCGTTTTCTACTCACTCGCCGCCATGATGGTCGTTGGCAGCGCAGTTCACGCGCTGTGGGTACCGCGCGGCCTCGCAACTCGCTATGAGCTGCTTGGCGCGCATGCGCCCGAGTTATTTGCAGCTTTGCGACGCTATCGGGAGCTGGCATATGATCTAGCTGCGGTGCCCGCATACGTTGGGGCCATCCTCCTGCTTTTGGCGGTCCTGCTCGGCAAGAGCATTTATCCCCGTTGGACCGCGCTGGCCAACTTTGGGTTGCTTTCGTTGCTGGCGCCTCTCGCATCGACCGTGCCCTCGCCCTTCGGTGCGATTCTCGTGGGCGGATTCACGAACCTTTGCATAGCAGCCTTCTTTCTGGTATCGATCGTATCTACGTGGAGCGCGACGGAGGTCTAACCAGACATCTGAGGTAGTCCGTCAACAGTTTTGAGGGTAGTTATTCACGCGGGTTGGGTCGTTGATTGAGCGAGATACGGGAGGAGGGGTGAACGGCTTTTTTGCAGTGACTTGAGGTAGCGGATTTCGTCGAAAGGGGTGCGCTCCTGCCAGCAGCGGAAGAGGATGCGGATCCATTTGTAAGCCAGGGCGCGGATAATAACTCGGTGACTTTTTTTCGCGGCTTGTTGTTTCTGGTAGAAGGTGCGGGCCCAGAGGCTGTGCCGGATGGATTCATTGGCGTATTCGATAAAGCTCTGGTGAAGAAAGAGCGGCCGGGCGTAGCGGCGATGGATGATGATCGCTTGGCCGCTGCGTTTGAGCACCGGAGCAATCCCGCTGAAGTTGAGCATCGCTTCTGCGCTTGGAAAAAGTTCGCGCGGTTGGAGAGAAATCAAGGATGTTGACTTATGAACCCTCACAGCTTTGGTCGCGGCAGAGTTGTTCACAATCTGCGAACGGCGATAAGGGAGGCTGCGAGGCACTCCACTTCGCAGTTTATGAACAACTTCGGTTAACCTATAATGCGAGGCAGCGAACCGCGACCTGTCCTTAAGCTTCGCCTTACCTGCTTCATGAAATCACTTCTTACTCGCGCGGTCGCTGATCTTGCGTCTCGTTACGCCGCAAGCGTGAACATCGAACATTTATGAATAATCCCAACCAGATTAAAGTATTGCTCTCAATGTTCGCGCTACAGTTGCCTACGTTGTTGGTCTGTTTTGTGGCTGGTGTTGTTATTCTCGGGAGGTGGAAGCAGGGCTCCAGAGGCTCGATATGGGCGCTTCTTGGATTCGGCCTGGCCGCGGTTCTTTGTTTTGCCGTTCCAGTCGGGCAGACTGCTCTGCAAGATTGGGTCAGGCACAGCGGCCATACGACGTCCGAGAGCGCATCGTTAATTGCCGGCATTTCGATCGTGTGGTCGGTGCTGCGCGCTGTCACTTACGCCTTGCTTTTGATAGCGGTATTTGCGGGACGCTCGGCCTCGCCTCCAGTATCCAGGCTTGATCCAGATAAGAACACCTATCAAGCCTAGCCAGACGATGAAGCCAACTGATCCATTGCGAAACGTCAGCGTGTTTGCCACGACACCCTGCCGTGGCTTATCTCTTTTTCGTTAGGCGACTATGCATTATGCATCTGGTCCGTCCCGGTCCCGAACACCTTGCGGGCTACCGCGCCGCGCTCGAGCGTGGGTGGTCTGCCGACAACGAGCGCGGCGTCGACGCTGCACGCGAAGAGCTATCCCGCATTCATGCCGATGCAACGGCGTTCCTCGCCAGCATGCAAGACCGCGAAGCTAAGGGTCCTCCCGTCACTCTTCCAGACGGTTCGACGGCTAAGCGCCTCCCGGGCTTCAGGCGCTGGCTCTGGGACGGCGAGTTCTGCGGAAGCATCGGGTTGCGGTGGCAGCCCGGGTACTGCGGCGCTCCCACCCCATTGTCTCGGGCATATCGGCTACGCGGTCGTGCCGTGGAAGCAGCGCCTCGGGTATGCAAAATCAGCGCTACGCCTCATGCTTCCGGAAGCCAAGGCAGTCGGTCTTCCGTACGTGGAGATCACCACTGATCCGGACAACATCGCGTCACAGCGCGTCATCGAAGCGAATGGAGGCATTTTGGTCGAGCACTTCATCAAGCCGCAGCAGTTCGGCTGTAAGCCTGGCCTGCGCTTTCGCATCACATTCACATGATGGCACCCTAACCTCTCCATTCCACACCTGGGAGCATGGCACGCCGGTCGCCTAACCAATCCCTCCAGACAACCGCTGACCGTTGCGATGATTGGATTTGATTTTATGAAACAGTCCTCGATGTTGCGAAAGGTCGCCCTCGCCAGCGGCGGCTGAGCTCCGTCTCGTTGGGACCATGAAGCTTCTGTTCTCCACGCCGAACGTATTGCTATTCCTGGGCAGGTCAGAACTCACCGAAGGTTAAAATTCATGTCGTTCGAACAAATATCCTATCTCGCGCAAATTGTTGCTTCGCTAGGTGTCATTGTGTCTTTGATCTTTGTCGGTTTACAGATCAGACAAAATACGCGCGAACTCCAGCGCACCGAGCATAATTCCACAATGGCGCAATGGACCGTGATCCGTCAGGCGATCGCTCAAAACCGCGACATTGCCGAACTCATGACCGCTGGCCTTCACGGCGAGCGCGAGATGGACGCAGCCGACCAGCTGAGGCTGGAGCAGATGCTGGCTGAGCACGCCTGGGCATCCTTCCACATCTGGGACAGAACGCAGCGCGGTGTCTTTCCAAAGGGGACTTTCGAATTAACTGCTGCACCGCTCCTGTGCAGCCTGCTCGGGACGCCGCGTGGCGCGGCGTGGTGGAACAGCGCCAAACATAAGGGCTTCATCCCCGCGTTTATCATGGACGTCGACGCCATGCTCGCCAGGGACAGCAGAGCGTCTGTCGTCGTAAATGAAAAGGCCTAACCATTCGATGCAGCGAAGAGAGAGCAAGCCTACGGTCCGCTTTCAGAGTGTTTACCATCCGCGCTTTGGCTGGGGGTTAGTTGCAGCGGCCGCGCGGTCGCTGATCCCGTGTCTCGCTTAGTCTGATATCGTTAGGCGCCTATGCGCATCACCAAACCGAATCGAACGACACACACCTACAGGCAAAGATTATGCGCGTCAGCCGCGCGAGTGTTCCCGCTTCTGTGCCCGGTGCGAGAGATCGAATGGGCGGATGGCTGGCTGCCAGAGCTGGTCATCAGTTCCTCCGGCGTTGCCGAGCGTGATTGCGTTTTCATCACGCCCGACAAACACGGCAAAGCGATTTGGTATGTTACACGTCACGAACCGGAGAACTGGTTTGTTGAGATGTTAAAGATTGTGCCCGGGGTCACGGCTTGCCGGTTGGAAATTCAGCTTACCCCAAATGGGGACCAATGTTTTGCCGACGTGACTTACAGCCACACGAGCATCGGGCCAGCAGGCGACGCATTCGTGGCCAAATTCACGGCTGATTTTTATCGGAAAGTCATGCAGGCCTGGGAAAAGGAGTTGAACCATTTTTTAAAGACAGGATCTCAGCTCAGCCATGACAACGCTTCTGAACCGATAGGATCCAGCTAACACTCACGCCTAGTTTTCGCTGTGGGATGCGCCATCAAGAAGAAAAACCGCCTGATCCAATCGACGTAACCTTCCTCGGTTCGCAGCAAATAATGCTGGAGGCGCAGCACGGTACGCACTTTATCAAGTAGTTTCGGCTTGCCCAGCTGTACACTGACCTATACTCTCGCCTCCAGATAGCCGAAAATATAGTCAGGCTAGACCGGAGAATGGAGATGACAGCAGAGGTAAGCAAGAGCGTCCTAAGTCGAGAACAGATCCGCCAAGCACTCGCCGTGCTCCGGGAAGAGCAACAGGCGCACCCAATTTCTCCTGCCCAGAGAAGATTTTTCCTCTGGTACAGGATTTCGGTCTGGTTGTTTTTCATCAGTTTAATGCTTTTACCGCTGATTTTTTCCTTAGGGATAAAGCCGGATCAGGACGCGTGGCCGTGGCGATTTCTTGCTGGCATGGTTGGTCTCAGCGTCCTTGCGATGGTCTTGCTATTTTTTTTGAACATGAAGTTGATCTTGTACACTTGGCGCGAGTTTCGACTCGCGTTCAGGACCAAGCTTTGGCAGTTAGTGACGCAAATGCGCACAGGGCGACGGTGGCCTCGTCGTCTCATGATTGGAATTGGCGTATTCTTCCTTGTAGCCTTCCTAGCGGGTACCATGAGTGAGCCCTGGGTCGGCATACCGTTGACTGTCGCTCTGCTTACATTCTTCTTTCTTCGTTTTGCAAGAAGACGATTGGACGTCCTTAGAAACTCCGATGAGCTTGTAGCGTTCCTGACGAAACTGGACGCTAGTGAAGGTCCGCCGGGCGTTGGCCATGTCGCCATCCCAACCGGCGTGTTCAAAGAAATCGGCGCTATTGAGGATATTCATATCCAACGCCGCCGTGCAAAAGCGATAGATGAATTCCGCCACAGCGGCCCTGGCTACGCTGTCGTGAAGAGTCGTGGCATGATCGCCGATATCGCAAAGCTTGACGAAGCCAGCCAACTTAGGATTGAGGCGCGCATCGCGGAACTCGCGAGTGAGTCTTCTCCGCTGGAAGAAACGCTCGAGACAGGCGGGATCTGGCGCGTTCCTGTTACAGACACTCCATACGAGATCGTATGTCGCCAAGATCGAGCAGCACATCGAATCGAGTTGCTGTCGCTTAGGCAGAGTCATGGCACATCGGCGACCCGTCCAATTGCGGAGGTACCTCGTGGCTGACGCGACTAACGAGTTCCAAGGCTACGACGTAAGCTGGCTGAAAAGCGCGAATGAAAAGAGTTCGCAACTCTCGCCGCGAGTCGAACTAGAACTGTACCGCGTAGTCAAAGAGTTATCAGACGACCCGAATCGCTTCCCTGATCGAGTCGAGCGGACCATAGATGGCGTTCTGGTCTACAGGCACCCTGATCCTCCGCTAGAGATTACGTATCGAATTGATGCGGATCGAATGACAATCGTCGACGTCACTCAGCGAGCCGTAGTTGGTGGGCTAGTGGTGGTCAGCTACAGCCATCAGGACGCGAAGTGGCGGGATGAACTACGAAAATTCCTCAAACCGCTCGTCCGACAGCAACGAATCCGGATTTGGGACGATACGGCCATAGACGCCGGCGAGAATTGGCGGGAGGAGATCAAGCGGGCTTTTAGTTCTGCTAACGTGGCGATTTTGCTTATGAGCTCGGAGTTCCAGGCATCGGACTTCATTTTCAACGAAGAGTTGCCGCTTCTGGTCGCTAAGAAGAAGGAAGGGAGCATGAAGCTGCTATGGATTGCCGTGCGGCCCTCCACTTTCGAGCTGCAACCAGAGGTCGAGACAGTCCAAGCCCTGAACAACAATCCGAGTCGTCCACTTTCCACACTTACGAAGCCTGCCTGGGAGACCGAACTCACGGAGGTGTGCAAAAAGATCTTGGCGGCCGTTGAGAAGGCCGCCGTTAGCGCGGCACCGTAAGTACGCTTGAGTTACGATAAACATTAGCAGCGACAACGGAAGCATCATTTCCATTGGTGCCAACGGCCTTACGGAGTTAGGTAAGACTGAGTGCGACCGGAAGGAGTAATCATCACAGTTCTTTCACAGTCGTCGGTGCGCGTTTGTATTTCTGGGTATTCCAAAACGCATGCCGCCCACGCCGCAGGTGAAACCGGTGTGCTACATCTCCTAGGCGACGCACTTCCGGTGGAGAAGAGCGAAGCTACCAGTGGGTTGATCTATTGAAACGGCAAGCGGTATGTTTGGTCGCAGGAGGGTGAGTAGCAGCTGGCTATGGCCGAATCCGCAGGAGGTTAACGAGTAATCAAAACGTATCCCCTGCCCTTCTGGTGTTGTTGTTGCTCATTTGATTGCAATTGAGAAAGAGCAGCACCTTGAAGGTCGCGCATAAGCGCCGCCGCTTTTTCTCCTGAAGCGACGAGCGCGTCCAGATTTCCGGAGTTCCATGCTCTAATGGCATCAACCGGGTCAACGAAATGCGTCTTTCGAAGATAGAGAAGCAGTCCTTCATCTTTGGCGGATACAACCTCGTAACGCCAGTGATGCGCTTCCGCTTCGCGCCGCACATTTCTTCCAAAGACGGCCAGCGCATTGCGATGATCGCGATAGCCGGTGACGATCTTCCAGCCGGCGTAGCCACCGGTGAAGAGAATGGCCACGACTAGTGTAATAACGCTCCACGCACATATGTGCGTCAGCGCATTTCGTGTAGCCACCGGTTTATGGCCGGTCTCTTCTGATTCAACACTTCTTGAAGAATGGCCCACAGGGCTGTGGCTACAGGAATTGCGCGCTGCAATCTGCGCCGCCAGCAGTAAACAGAGCGGCGGAATCACCGGGAAAATTCTATCGACGCGCTTTGATGGGACCAGCGACATCACAATCAACCCGCCAATGCTCCAGCAAACCAGCCAAAACGTTTCCGGCGACATTTCGCGAAAAACTCCGCGCAAACGCCAATTTCGCGAGCGCAGATCGACAAGCGCAAGCCCGATTATCAGCAGGCTCCACGGCGCAAATTTGTGCAGCAGATGCGGGAAATAAAAGTAAAGCGGTTGCGGCCGATGAATTGTTTCACCAAAGCGGCCGACGAATTCCCGCATCACAACTTCCTGGTAAAACCCGGGCTGAAACCAAATGCCGCCGGCTATCCAGACGAGAAAAATCGCCAGTGATGCGATCCACGGCCACCATCCAGGCCAGACCTGCAGCCGCCTCGCTGCGCGAGGCAAGCGCGTCCCCCACAGGGCGACGGCGACCGCGTTTATCGCGATGCCCGGCAGGAGAAACGCATAAACGATCGGACCTTTGATCAACATTGCCGTGGTGAGGAGAACAAAGACGTAAACTTGATCGAGCAGTTTCCATTCGTTTCCGTCTCGGATTCTTTGCCAGATCAACAGACCGATGAGAAAAATCACCAGCGCCAGCGGCATATCGGTGCGCACCAGCGTGGCCAGCCGGGAGCTCAGCAGGTTTAATCCAAAGGCGCCGAACGCAATTAGCGCGGCGATTTTTCCATACGCACCCTTCGCAGCACGGAATAACACGGCCGCGAGAGCAAGCGCCGCCAAAAGCGATGGCAATCGCCATGCGACCTCCCATGAGCGCGTCACTAAAAAAAGCGCGGCTGAAATCCAGCCGACCGACGGCGGCTTCGTCGCTACGCCTTCATGCGGTGTGTGCTGATAAAGCCAATGGCCTTCCTTGACCATTTCGAATGAGGTGAACGCTTGCTTCGCCTGATCGTAATCGTCGAGCTGCCAGGGCAGGTTAGCGGTCGCGAATAAAACGACGATCAGTGCCGCGATAGCCCAAACCATCCGGCGATCTTCGAATATGCTTTCTGTCATGTCGCGCGAAGTCGAGATGTCCCGCGAAGTTACCTGAGGGCTATGCCACAGAATCCCTCGCCTCCGCTCGGAATGACAATCATATCGATTCAATCACGCCAGAGCACCGCGCGCACCGGGGCGCCATCGGCATCCGCAATTTTCAGAGGCAGCGCCGCGAGATTGTAAGCGCCGGGGGCGACGTCGCTCAGATCGAGGGATTCAATAATGGCGATGCCGGCGTGGGCGAGCGCATGATGGTTCTGCAACGATTTCGAATCGATCTCGTCCACCGACGGCAGATCCACGCCCAGAACCTTCACTCCGCTCTTCTGCAACCACATCGGTACATTCGCTGCGAGCACGGGAATTTCCTTTGGGAAAACTGTCGAGTCGTTCCATCGCCCGGTCTTCACCAGGAGCCGCGACGTGGCGGCTATCTCTTCGACGTGCGGACGTAGATCATCGAGCGTAATCAGATGCTTTTCCTTTAGACGCGAGAAACTCTGCGACAGATCCAGTACGGTTGCGCGGCCCAGATAAAGGTTGAGCGGCGCCTTCTCGATCGATTCGGCGTTTGTGTCGAAATGCAATCGCGCATCGGCGTGGGTGCCGTTGTGCACGCTCATGCTCACTGCGCCCAGATTCACGCTTGCGCCTTTTGCGATCTCGTTAGTCAAACGATAACGAAACGGCTCGTCGCCCGGCCATTCGGCAAACTCGTTCGATAGAGTTCGTGAGATATCCCAGATTTTCATGGAGATTAATTAATTCGTTCCCTTTGGCTCGATCCGGCTTTGCATGTCAAGGAATGGCGATCTCACGATCGCCGCGGAAGTCCGGAGATCGCTGCTCGTTGAGTTTTTGAATAATTGTGCGCGCCGCCTTCTCACTAGCTCCCCCTCCGCCTAGTTTGCCAATGATCGAATCAAAGTCCGAAGTCATCCGATCACGCGCGTTTGCGTCTTCTATTAACGACCGGACAGTATTTGCAATCGGCTCCGGCTTGGCCTGGTGCTGGATAAATTCGGGAACGACTTCCTTGTCCGCAAGCAAATTAGGCATGCCGAGGTAATCTACGTTTACGACGAGGCGCGCCGCGATGTACGTCGGCCACGCAACTTTGTAAACCAGCACAAACGGCATTTGAAAATAAGCGGACTCCAGGGTTGCACTTCCCGAGGCAACAATTCCGGCCCAGGCCTGCTGCATCAGCGCTGGCGTCTGGCCAACCACAATTGCAATCGCCTGCCGATCCTCCGATTGTTCGCTCCTGAGCATTTCTCTCATTTCGCGTGCGAGTCCTTCAGATGCGGCTGCGACGTGGAAACGCAAACCTGGCTTGGTTTGCAAAAGCAGGCGCGCTGCTTCGATCATCACCGGGAAGATCTTCCGAACCTCACGGAGCCGGCTGCCTGGAAAAAGCCCGATCAAATTGGGATCGCGCTCAGTTTCGATCTTCTGTGTCTCAAGTCTTTCGATCATTGGATGACCGACAAATACCGCATGGAGGCCCGATTCATTGTAAAGATTGACCTCAAACGGAAAAATGCAGAGCACAAGATCGATGAAACGCGCCATTTTTTTGATCCGGCCGCGATGCCATGCCCAGACCTGCGGACTGATGTAGTAGATTAGTTTTGGAGCCTGCGACCGTCTTCGCAGCGTGCGGGCTAATCGCAAATTGAACCCTGGATAGTCGATCAAAACGACTGCTTCAGGTTTGCTTTCCTGAATTTCACCGAGCGTCTGATGGAACTGCTCGCGAAAATAGCCGTACTTTCTCAGCACTTCCCACAAACCCAGAACCGCTGCGTCACCAATCCAATTCTTAATTGACACGCCGGCGACCTGCTGCATTTGAGGGCCACCGCGCCCGAGAAACCGGACCCCGGGATTTAACTCGCGCAGCGAGCGCATGAGTGCGGCGCCGTGATTATCAGCGCTCACTTCGCCCGCAACGAAATAGATGGTCATGGATTTCATCTTCGTTGTAGCGACAGGGCTCTGGCCCGTCCATTCTGGATGCCAGAAAAAGACCGGCCACAGGCCGGTGGCTACAGCAACCCGGCAAGAAAGCCGTCCTATGCACTCGACGAGATTTGCTTCGTAATTTTGACTGCCAATTCCAATGCCGCCGTGGCTTGAGAACCGGAAACACGCGGCTGGCGTCCTGTGCTTGCACATTCAATGAACGATGTCAGCTGAAGCTTGAGTGATTCGCCGTGTTCGATCTCGGCTCTGTCCCGCCAAATTTTTTTTCCGACGCGCCGATAAATCTCGCCGCTTTGATTTTGATAGTCCAGCGAGAGATAGGCATCTTCTTGAAAAATCCGGATCTTGCGCATCCGCTCGGGACTGATGCGGCTGGCCGTCACATTTGCCACGCAACCGTCTTCGAAATGGAGCCGCGCGTTGGCAATATCTTCGCTTTCGCTTAGCACTGGCACGCCGACCGCGTCAATGCTCCAAAGGGGCGAGCGCACAAAATGCAAAATCACTTCCAGATCGTGAATCATTAAATCGAGGACGACACCGATGTCGGTGCTGCGTTCCGTGTACGGCGAGAGCCGATGCGCCTCGATGAACCGCGGATGAGTAAGATGTTTTTCCAGCGCGCCTAACACCGGGTTGAAACGTTCGACGTGTCCCACCTGCAGAATGAGACCATTGCGCGTCGCCAAATCGACCAGTTCAGTAGCATGTGCAGTGTTGTCGGTGATCGGCTTCTCGATCAGTACATGTTTGCCTTTGGCCAGGAGAGTGCGTGCAACTTCGTAGTGAGTGTTGGTAGGCGTTGCTACAGAAGCCGCGTCAACCACCCTCATGAAATCGTCGAGCGATGTTGCAGGCGTCGCGCCGAACTTGCTTGCGCTCGTGCGGTTCCGTAGCGGGTCGACATCATGCACCGCGGTGAACTCAACAGACGGAATTTCTGCGTAGAGTCTCGCATGATTACTCCCGATATGCCCAACGCCAACAACCCCAACACGCAACTTTTTCATCGGTCCTCAATGAGTCAACCCCGAAAGCTTTCACGGGTCAACGCCCGATAGGAGACGGCACGCTGCGCCGACTCCCGAAAGCTTGCGGGACAGCGCGACGTCCCTACCGTTCGTCCCAATTCGCTACGAACCATTCGTACGTTTGTGCGATGCCCTCGCGCAACGAAATCGTCGGCTGCCAGCCGAGCGAGCGAATTTTGGTCACATCCAGCAGTTTTCGTGGCGTGCCATCGGGTTTGGTGTTGTCCCAAACGAGTTCGCCGTCGAACCCCACGACATCGCAAATTAACTTGGCCAATGCCCGAATCGTGATGTCTTCGCCACAGCCGACGTTGATGATCTCCGGCGAGTCGTATTTCTGCAGCAATAAAAGCAGCGCTGAGACAAGATCATCGACATGCAAAAATTCGCGGCGCGTTTCTCCGGTTCCCCATACGATTACCTTTTTCTCCTCGCGGACTTTCGCTTCGTGCGCCTTGCGCAGGAGCGCCGCGAGCACATGTGATTTTTCCAGATCGAAATTGTCGTTTGGCCCGTAAAGATTCGTCGGCATCACCGATATGAAATTCGTGCGGTACTCGCGCGCATAAGCCTGGCAAAGCTTGATCCCGGCAATCTTGGCGATCGCGTACGCTTCGTTGGTTGGCTCTAGCGGACCGCTGAGCAGCGCAGTTTCCGGGATCGGCTGAGGCGCTAATCGCGGGTAGATGCAGGAGCTTCCAAGAAAAAGCAGCTTGCGCACACCGCTTTGGCAGGCGAAGCGAATCACGTTGTTCTGAATGCGCAGGTTCTCAAGCAAAAACTCGACCGGGTATTCATTGTTTGCTTTTATTCCGCCAACCTTCGCCGCCGCAACCACGACGACGTCGGGTGATTCCTCACCGAAAAATTTCGCCACGGCAGATTCGTCGATAAGATCGAGCTGTGATCGGTCTCGAGTCAGCAAATTGTTGAAACCTTCTGCCTCGAGCCGTCGAACCAGCGCGCTGCCGACCATTCCCCTATGACCCGCCACGAAAATCTTATCGGGTTTGTTCAACTGCATCGTAGTCTCTAGTCACAAATTGTCTGGCAGGCAAGATGCCCGGTGGCCGTTTACTGGAATGCCCGTTTGGTCTTGCTGAGAATAGCGCTTCCATTTTGAATCCCGAGGAATGAGATTCATTTACTGGGTCGCTGCGGCAGCGTTAGCGAGTGCCGCTTTGGCGCAAAGATCGCCGGCGCCAAAGGGGCCAGTGGACCAACTGATTCCCTGGTTGCTGGATGAAGATCAACAACTGCGCGACACCTTGTTGAGCGAAGTCATTTTGGTCGCGACCGGGAAAAAAGTGCTCCCGTTTGACGCCAACAACGCAGTGGATCAGCGCGTGGCAAAAGCCATCAGCGCCGCGTGCGACCAGACCATGAAGCGATTCAATGCACCCGGTAGCGTGATTCAAAACGTCGATCGCATCAACGAGGCCAGCAGCCATTTCGAAGACATGTTGCGCGAGCTGCTCAATGCGGCTCCCGGTTTGCGCTGCGATTTTCCGCTCACCGCCGAAGGAAAAGTCCAGCGCTCAGGTTATCCCGACTTGCGCATTACCGATCTGGAAAGTGGGCGCGTGTTTTATTTGGACCCAAAACTTTATGCCATCGGAAGTCGCGACAGCAGTTTTCGGGCGTTCTATTTCGAGCCAAGAAAATCCACGAACAAAGTGCGCGACGACGCGGTGCACTTCGTGGTGGGATTTGAGCATTCGCCGCGTGAAGTCGGATCAGGTTCTCCGAATGCGGCTTGGAAGTTCACGCGATGGGACCTTGTCGATCTTTCGCGATTTACTGTGAAACTGAAAGCCGAATTTCAGGGGTCCAACCGCGACATGTACCGGCCGGAAGCAACCGTGGCCTCAGGTAGAGGCGATTGACTTCAATCGCCCATCGGAGAGTAAGAGTTGCTGAACAACTTACCGGACGTAATGGTATTATGCTCAATGACCTCAGAGGCGAAGGAAACATTTCAGTTCGACGCGATTGACGATGTGCTTAGCGACATCGCCAAGGGGCGTATGGTGGTCGTGACCGACGACGCCGATCGCGAGAATGAAGGTGATCTGGTAATGGCGGCGGAAAAGGTGACACCGGAAGCGGTCAATTTCATGGCAACGCACGGCCGCGGTTTGATTTGCGTTCCCATCTCGAATGAGCGGGCAGATCAACTCGGTTTGCAACGCATGGTGGCGCAAAACCGCGAGAAGCATAAGACGGATTTCACAGTTTCCGTGGATGCGGCGCGGGGTGTGACCACCGGCATTAGTGCGTATGATCGCGCAACGACGATACTGGCCATTGCTAATCCGAAATCGTCGCCGGAAGATCTGAACCAGCCCGGCCACGTGTTTCCGCTGCGCGCGAAAGACGGCGGCGTACTGAGGCGCGCCGGCCACACCGAGGCGGCTGTCGATCTGGCTAGAATGGCCGGGTTGCAAAGTGCGGGCGTGCTCTGCGAGATTTTACACGACGACGGAACGATGGCGCGTCTGTCGGAATTGATGGAGTTCCGCGACAAACACGGTTTGCGCATTTGCACGATCCAAAGCTTGATCGCCTATCGCCGTGTTCAGGAGAAGCTGGTCGAGTTGGAGCAAGTCGTGAAAATGCCTACCGACTACGGCGATTTCCAACTGCATTTGTATCGCTCAAAACTCGACGGCCAGCATCATCTCGCACTCGTTAAGGGCAATATCGACAAACGGAGGCCAACTCTCGTTCGCGTGCACAGCCAATGTCTCACTGGCGATGTTTTTGCTTCGCGCCGGTGCGACTGTGGAAATCAATTGCACGCGGCAATGCGGCAAATCCAGGAGGAAGGCCATGGTGTTTTGGTTTACATGCGCCAGGAAGGCCGCGGTATCGGGCTGGCAGCAAAAATCCACGCGTACAAGTTGCAGGAGGAAGGCCTCGATACCGTGGAAGCGAACGCGAAGCTCGGGTATCCAAGCGACCTGCGCGATTATGGACTCGGCGCACAGATCCTTTTCGATCTCGGCGTGCGGCAGTTCCGGTTCCTCACAAATAATCCGAAGAAAGTTGTCGGCCTGGAGGGTTACGGCCTGGAAATGATCGAGCAAGTGCCGATCCGAACGCAGGCCAACCCGCACAACGAAAAATATCTCGAAACGAAGAGAACGAAGCTCGGGCACTTGCTTTAGAGCGTTCGCGAATGACGAAATCACGATGACGAATGACGAAGGAATCGCCATCTCGTCCCTCAACCCCGAAGGGTAAACGCACGTTCCACATCGTCGCGAGCCGGTTCAATGAGCGATACGTGGATGGGCTCATCGATCATGCAACGCACGAACTGCATGCGCTTGCGCCAGACGCGACGATTTCTCTCCATCGCGTGCCCGGCTCGTTCGAGATCCCTGTGGTCGTGCGCGAACTTTCCAATCAAAACAAAGCCGACGCCATCATTGCGTGCGGAGTGATTCTGCAGGGCGAAACAAATCACGCCCAAAATCTGAGCCGTTCTGTTACCGACGCGCTCCAACGTATCGCCCTCGAACACGGTGTGCCGGTGATCAACGTCGTGCTCAGTTTCGACAATGAAGATCAGGCGCGCGCGCGTTGTCTTGAAAATAAGATTAATCGCGGCACCGAAGCGGCGCGCGCGGCGGTGGAAATCGCCAATGTATTGTCGGACGTTCGCAGCAAACAAGGAGCGGCGATTTCCAAACCGCCGAGCGATCATGGGTAAACGGCGAAGAGCGCGGGAGGCTGCGGTTCAATATCATTTCTGGCGAGATCTCCAGCACGGCGAAGGGCCGGAAAAGATCGACGAGTTCTGGGAGTTTTGCCCCGCTGCACCGCGAGTGCGCGAATTCGCACAGCCACTGATCGAAGGGATGGTGGCGCATTTGCCAGAAATCGACGAGCGCATTTGCCGCTATTGCGAGAACTACGAATTTCGCCGGATTTCAGCAGTGGATCGCAATGTTCTCCGGCTGGCGATTTATGAAATGCTGCATCGCGACGATATCCCGCCAGTGGTCTCCATTAACGAGGCCATCGAGTTGGCCAAAATGTACGGCGGCGTGGAATCAGGCCGCTTTGTGAACGGAATTCTTGATCGAATCCGAAAAGATTTGGACAGGCCGGCGCGAGAGGCGGTCCGACGCGAATTGTAACTCGGTAAATCGTCGCGTCGATTCACCAATCGCGATTCACGATTCACCGTTTCAGACATGAACTTTCTCCAATCGCTGGCCAAGCAATTCGCCGGCAAACCGATTGACTGGGACGAGCTCGAAGAAGGGCTCATCCGCGCCGATCTCGGCGTGCCGATGACAATGCGGATCATTAAGACGCTTCAGGAACGCGAGGCTTGGGCTTTGCTGGGAATCGGCAACGTAATCAAAGCGGTGCGCGAAGAGATCGCGCGCATTTTACCGCGCGACCCGGCGCCAATTCGTCCAGCGACCGGCAAACCGACCGTGATTTTGATTGTGGGCGTGAACGGAACGGGCAAAACAACATCGACAGCGAAACTGGCGCATTATCTTCTAGGTAGGGACGATTCACATGAACCGCCTTCAGGCGCTTGGAGTCAATCGCCTTTGCCTCACTCGTCGGTCATGCTCGCGGCGGCTGACACATTCCGCGCCGCAGCTATCGAGCAACTCGACATCTGGGCAAAAAAACTCGGCGTCGAAGTCGTTAGCGGGCAGCACGGGGCAGACCCAGCGGCGCTTTGTTACGAAGCTTATCACGCGGCAGCCAACGGTCAGATTGACTTTTTGCTTTGCGACACCGCCGGTCGGCAACACACAAAAGCAAACCTGATGGCCGAGCTGCAGAAAATAAAACGCACTCTCGGCAAACTCAATGCGGACGCACCACAAGAGACGCTGCTCGTCGTTGACGCGACCACAGGCAGTAACGCGCTAAGTCAGGCGCGCGAGTTTCACAACGCGCTTGGACTCACTGGCCTGGTCGTGACGAAACTCGATGGCAGCGGCAAAGGCGGCATTGTGGTTGCTATCCAGGATGAACTTGGAATCCCCACACGTTTCGCCGGCACCGGCGAAAAACTTGAGGATTTCGCGCCGTTCCATCGGCAAAGATATCTTGAAAATTTGTTGTAATCTGAGCAAAGACTCGGCTACTGCGATGGCAACGCGGCAGTCGAGCTGACTCGGGACATTGCTGACCCGGCGCGCCGAATGGCGAGGGCAGTGAGCTCGACACATCGCGACAGAAGTTTCACAGCGACTATTCGACAGCAACGAATTTGTCGCTGACATGTTCCAACTGAATTCGACGCGCCGTGGGACAGACGATTAAAGGAGCAATCGCACCGGAAGAAACTGTGCCTGCGGGCGTGGCCACAGGTCTGCGCGGTTTCATAGCGAAGTTTACCGTGCTCAAGGGAGCGCAACGCGAGTTGTGGCTCACATTCCTGATCAAGTTTCTGATTTACACGGCGTACTCGGTCACAAACAAAACCATGGTGCTGTGGCTGTCGAAAGATCTCGGCTTCAGCGATCAAGCGGCGGGAGCGTTGGTAGGCTGGGTGTGGGCGCCGGCGATGACGATTTTTACTTTGCTTGCCGGTTCCATCACGGACGCCATCGGGCTGCGACGCACTTTTTTCATCGGCGTCGCCATTTGCACAGTTGCTCGCAGCGTCATGGTTGTTACGACAATCCCGTCGCTGGCGCTAGCTTGTGGGGTTCTTCCGCTGGCAATTGGCGAAGCGCTCGGCACGCCTGTGTTGCTGGCGGCAACGCGGCGCTACTCCACAGTGGCACAACGGTCGATCTCGTTCTCGATCATTTACATGATAATGAACGTCGGCTACATCGCCGCGGGCTGGATTTTCGACTACGTCCGCCAACTCGACTTCCATGTCAGTCTCCTCGGATTTCAACCAAGCAGCTATCAGGAGTTGTTCATTGTTAGTCTTGCTTTCGAAATTGTGCTGTTTCCCGTGATTTATTTTCTGCGGCGCGGCGCGGAAGCGGCAAATTCCGCAAGCGCAGGAGTGATTGATCAGGCATCCCGCAGTCGAGACGCTGCCGGGAGTTTCTTGAGCGGTATTTGGGAAACAGTGCGCCAAAGCGCGATCGCCGCAGCGCATCTCTTTCGACGCTTGATTAGCCAGTCCGGCTTCTATCGGTTGCTTTTGTTCTTCCTCTTCATCGGATTTCTCAAGGCAATCTTTTTGCAGATGGATTACGTCTTTCCAAAGTTCGGCATGCGCGAACTCGGCGCGAATGCCCCCGTGGGGAAACTTTCGGCCATCAACGCTATCGTGATTATTTGCCTCGTGCCGATTGTAGGCGCACTGACGCAAAGGTTTGCGGCTTATCGAATGGTAGTGATCGGCGGAGTCATTTGCTCCGCGGGGGTATTCATCATGGCGCTGCCAACAGAATGGTTTGTGTCGGCTGCCAACGGTGTGTTCGGACGATGGCTCGGGCACGTTTACCTTGGATTGCAGGGAAACCTTCATCCTTACTACATCATGTCCGCGTTGTATCTGATCGTCTTCTCGATCGGCGAAGCGTTCTATTCACCACGCGTGTACGAGTATGCCGCAGCCATTGCCCCGCCAGGACAGGAAGCTTCGTACGGTTCTCTGGCGTATCTCCCCTTCCTCGTGGGCAAATTCCTTGTCGGCTTTGGCGGGTGGTTGCTCGCCGCGTTTTGCCCGGAACATGGCCCGCGGCATGCCAGCACGATGTGGCTGATTTTTGCGCTGGCGGCCTCGGTTGCGCCGATCGGACTAATCCTTTTTCGCCGCTACATTCGCGTTCCCGAAGCAGGCCGGCAGGAATGAACGCGTCCCAACCAACTTGTGTCTATTATGCGAATTCAATCTAACATGAAGGGGAACTCAGCGACATTCGCGTCAATGAACACGGTTGCGCGTGAACTCCACGCCACAAAACAGGGATGAGAACAACGCGGTTAACGTACAAACAGTCACGCAAAACTCTGTGGTTTGGGCTGGCCGCCGCATCCGTTGTGATTGTCGGTTCGATTTTGTTCGGGTATGCTCAGGCGCAGAAACAAGAAGCCGAGAAAATGAATCCGACCAAACCCATTCCAAGCGACGCCGAGTTGCAGCAAAAACTAACCAAGGACCAGTACAAGGTGACGCGCCAATGCGGCACGGAAACACCGTTTCACAACGCCTATTGGGATAATCACAAGCCAGGAATCTATGTCGATATTATCACCGGAGAACCGCTCTTCAGTTCGCTGGATAAGTTCGACAGTGGCACGGGTTGGCCGAGTTTCACCAAGCCGATTAAGTCCGACAACGTGACGGAAAAACGCGATTCTTCGTATGGAATGGTGCGCACCGAAGTCCGTGCGAAATCAAGCGACTCGCATCTCGGCCACCTATTCGACGATGGCCCTGCGCCGACCCGGCAACGTTTCTGTGTGAACTCCGCCGCGTTGCGGTTTATCCCGGTGGAGAAACTAAAGGAAGAGGGCTTCGGCGAATATCTCTCGCTGTTTCAGTCACAGCAGCAGCAGAAGAAGCAATCAGGCGGCGAGCAATCGCAGACCAAATAGCAGTTGCAAGGTAATACACCTGGCACGCGTAACCCATCCCTCGTCCGTCCTTGTTGTCTCTTAGTGTCCTTTGAAAAACGCAAGGGGCACCATAAGTTTCACCCGTTCATGACCCGCGACGATTTCGATTACGCTCTTGAAAATACGCACGTAATCCTGGCGCCGGAGCACCAGATCGCGACGTTCGGCCACACGAGTTTCAATTTTTATTTGATCTCGGAGTTGATGGATCGCGTGGATCAGGTCCGGGTTCGCAATGGCAAAGTACCACGCGGAACGTCCGCAGATTCTAACGCCGGAGCATTATTGCCGCTTGTTGCTGGAAGGTTTTGGAGAGAAGGCGGAACGATACGTGGATCAATTGCGTGAGCACACGCGGAACATCGCGGTGCTCCGTTACGGTTTTCAATTCCGCAAAACCGATCTGAGTGAACAGACGCTGAGCGACTCAATCGATACTGTGATCAAGCGCACGAAACGCCACGTCGAAAGCAAGAACGAGCCGCTCAGCGCGATCATTCAAGGTGTTGATGACGCGTGGGAAGTTTGTCTGCTCAAATTCACTATCGATCTCGTGGAACGCTCGTCCAGCGGCAATCTCGGTGATTTCCGCAAGCGCGGGCTAATTTGATGAGTTTGCTCCTGCCACGGGACGACTCGCTAATACAAACCGATCAGCCTTGTCATGCTGAGCGAAGTCGAAGCATCTCGGTATTTAAGGTTTCGGCCTCATCGAGGAAATGAACTGAGATTCTTCGACTCCGCTTCGCTTCGCTCAGAATGACAAAAGGAAAAAAATGTCCGCATCAAATATGGTCCCGGAGAAATTGGCCGGCGCTGATTAATGCGCGGCGACCCGCCTCCAGACAAGCGTTCCACAAAGGCCACGCATGAATCATGTGCGGCCAGATTTCTAAGGTCACTGCGACATCCGCTGCACCAGACCGCGCTGCCAACCGAGTGGCGTCATCGAGCAAGGTCTCGTCCGAACCAACTTGGACGAGCGTTGGAGGAAAATTTGTGAGATCGGCGAAGAGAGGCGAAACTCGCGGGTCCCTCCTGTCGATGCCCGCCGGCAGATAGGCCTCAGCCAATTCGTTCAGATATTCCTTGTGAATGAGTGGATCGATCGCAGCCTCGCTCGCGAGCGTTAGACCCGACATCGTGAGGTCTGTCCAAGGTGAAAGGAGCCAGGCACAAGCGGGAAGCTCCTCGTCTGCATCCCACAGGCGGCCAATCAAAGCCATTGTGAGGCCAGCGCCAGCACTGTCACCGCCAATCGAGATGTGCGCAGCGGGAATATTCTGGTCCCGCAGAAAACGCCATGCGGTTAGCGCGTCGTCGTATGCCGCTGGGAAGGGGTGCTCAGGAGCTAACCGATAATCAATCGCCAGCGTCCGCATTCCTGCAGCTCTCCCAGCCTCAGTCACAAGGCGCCTATGGCTCCGGATTGAACCGGAACAATAACCGCCGCCATGAAAATATAGAAGGACACGCGACGCATCGCTGCCAGGAGCGATAGAGTATTCGCCCGGCACGTTGTTCACATCCACCGCAGTCAGTTCTATGTCGTCTGCGACTGGCCACACAGAACCGATTTCATCAATGCGCTTTCGGCGTTCGAGCCAGCCGACAGGCCGTGGTTTCGAACTGAGCAGAGCGCGTACAGCGTCGACTTCGCTCCCGGCCATTGTCTTTCTCCGTGATTTTCACCTGGCGAGCCAATCGTCAGCTTTCAACGCGTAACTTTCGGCTTTCGTCAGTGCGCGCAGCTTGGCATTCTGCGCAGTCGTAGCAACTGAAAAATCTCTCCGGCTCACCTCGCTATGCCACATCATCATGACGCAATCATCATCGGCGCGGGACACAATGGTCTCACCTGTGCCTGTTATCTGGCCAGGGCAGGGCTGAAGGTACTCGTCCTTGAGCAATATCACACGGTGGGCGGCATGACCGTCACCGAAGAGGAAACTTTGCCCGGTTTTTGGTCGGACATTCACGCGAGTGGATATCAACTGGCAAATCTCTCACCCGTCCCGCGCGAACTGGATTTGCTCGATCGCTACGAAATCATCGAACCGGAAATTCCGTTCTCACATGCCTTTCCCAATGGCGACATAATTAGCGTCCATCGCGACATTGAAAAAACCGCCGCGGACATCGCCCGTTATTCACTCAAGGACGGCGAGACATGGCGTGTTTTGATGAACCGTTTCCTCGCCGAAAAAGATGCTATCACTGCGGCCATGTTTTCACCGCCTGCTTCATTCCCGGCAGCGGCAGCGGATTTCGCCGCGTCGCCTGGAGGCATGGACGCTTATCGATTCAGCATGCAGAGCGTTCGATCGTGGGCGAATCAAACACTTGAAGCTGAAGTGACTAAAACTTTGTTCTGTTCATTCTCCACTTTTCTAGGTGCCTCGCCAGATGATTCCGGTGGCGCGGAGCTTGGCTGGCTCTTTGCCTCGGTCTTGCAAAACGCCGGGAACAATCTGGTGAAGGGCGGAATGCACCGCGTGACGCTCGCGCTTGCTGAAGATCTTAAAGCCCATGGCGGAGAAATCCGCACGAACGTAATGATTGAAAAAATTCTGGGCGATTCGAAACGCGCCAGTGCCGTGCGCGCCATGGGCGGCGAGGAAATTCCCGTCGGTGAGCTGATTGTCTCGAACGTGGATCCCGGTCATCTCGTCGCCGATTTGTTAGGGGCCGAAATGCTGGGACAGGAAATCATCCATAAAATGAAGCAATACGAGTGGGGCGATTCGGTCTTTGTGATGTTCGTCGCGCTCGACGGCGCAGTTAACTACAAAGCCGGACCCGTCGCGCGGCAATCGACGCACGTCCATCTTACGGAACCATCGCTCGATTTCTTTGCCCGCGTCTATCTACAATGTCGCGGTGGCACATTGCCTTCGGCGCCGATGATCGTGAGTTGGAACGACTCCGTGATAGACCCCAGCCGCGCTCCAACGGGCAAAGCCCTGATGAAATTTGTTGTTCTGAGTGTCCCTTACGTTATCACCGGCGACGCCACGGGTCGAATTCCGGCACGCACCTGGGAGGAGGCGCGCGAACCGTACGCGGATTACCTTATCGACCTCATAACTGCGAATTACATTCCCGACTTAAAGGCAAAGATCCTCAAGCGCGTGGCGCATTCTCCGGTCGATATTTCGCGCAAAATCATCAGCGCCGTTCGAGGCACGCTGGGTCAGGGGGCGTTTCTCCCCTATCAAACCGGTTCGCTGCGGCCGATCCCGGAACTCGGGCGATACAAGACCCCGATCTCTAACGTTTATCTCTGCAGCTCCGGCAGCCACCCGGGACCCGGTGTGTCGATGGCGCCGGGACGAAATGCAGCGCAGGTGATCTTTGGTGATTTGGGATTGGATTTCAGCACTGTCACTCGGAAATTCCCGTGAAACATTATCTCCAGCTTAATCTCAGTCTGCTCTACTGGATTTTTGTTGCGCCGTTCACCGGACAATTTTTCAAAATCGCTCCGATCTTCCGGCAAATGGTAGCTATCGGCGTGCGCGCTGCGCCAATGGTTGCGCTCACGGCATTTAGCGTAGGTGTGACACTGGCGATGCAGGCCGCGCATTCTCTGGAGAGCCTCGGCGCGGAAATGTACATCCCCGACCTGGTGATGCTCACGCTGTTGCGCGAGATGGGACCAGTGTTGATCGCTGTGATCGTAATCGGACGCAGCGGCTCCGCCGTCGCCGCGGAGTTGGGAACAATGAAAGTCTCCGAGGAAATCGAGGCGCTCGAGGTAATGGCCATCAACCCCATTCAATTTCTGGTGGTGCCGCGCTTTCTGGCGATGCTCGTCATGCTTCCGGCGCTCACCATTTTTGGAAATTACATCGGCATCCTGGGTGGCTGGGCGGTCTGCCGGTTCGCGCTCGATTTCAACACTGCCGGTTATATCATGCGCGCTCTGGAAAGTGCCGACACATGGGATTTGTATTCAGGCATGATCAAAAGCGTGGCCTTCGCCTGGATCGTCATCACCATCGCTTGCAACGCGGGGCTGAATGTCGAAGGTGGCGCCGAAGGTGTCGGCCAGGCCACGACGACGTCGGTCGTGCAAGCCTTGCTTGCCATGCTGGTGATGAACGCTGTTCTGACAGGGGTTTTCTTTTTCGCTGCATGAACGATAACGGAGAAACCATCATTGAGGTAAACAATCTCGTCCGGAGATTCGGAGATCGCGCCGTGCTCGACGAGATTTCATTCGACGTTCATCGTGGTGAGATTCTGGTCATTATGGGAGGCAGCGGTTGCGGCAAGAGCACACTACTCCGGCATATGATCGGCTCGATGAGACCGACTTCAGGTTCGGTGAAACTTTTTGGAGAAGAGATTACAGAAATGACGGAACGCGAGATTGAACGGGTACGCCTGCGATTCGGGATGCTGTTCCAGTCCAGCGCGCTACTCGCGTCTCTTACTGTCGGCGAGAATGTTGCCCTGCCACTGCTGCAACACACCAACAAGTCGCCAGACGAAATCGAACAAATCGTAAGAGGAAAGCTTGAGATGGTTGGCCTGAGCGGGTTTGAAGATCTTAAGCCAGACGAAATTAGCGGAGGAATGAAGAAGCGCGTAGGGCTCTCTCGCGCGCTTGCGCTCGACCCGGAATTGTTATTCAGCGACGAGCCGACGTCCGGTCTCGATCCAATCATGACCGCCGTGGTCGACCAGCTAACACTGAAGTTGACTCAGGCCAACCACATGACCGCAGTCGTTGTGTCACACGATATGACTAGTGCCTTTCGCATCGCAACCCGCATGATTATGCTTGGACATGGTTCGATTGTGGCACAAGGCACGCCTGATGAAATTCGAAACAATCCAAATCCGGAAGTGCAGCAATTTATCCACGGCCAGGCCGACGGACCGATTCCGTTGAATGTTTCACAGGAAGAGCATAAAGATCATCAACATGTCCGGCCCCGCCCGTTCCTAGGCGCGCGGTTCCGTTTTCATCGCAAGCACACATGAAGCGCAATCTGTCCGATTACTTCGTCGCGCTGTTTGTCATCGCATGCAGCGTCGTTCTGCTCGGCGCACTCACATTTGCCCTCACCGGACGACAGCTGAAAAAACCGACGCGAACGCTGCAGATCAATTATGAAGACGTAACGGGCATCAAGGTGAATTCCGAAGTGCGCTATGCCGGCGCGCCGGCGGGACGCGTGATCGCGATGCGTCATCTTACTGCGCAAGAACGTGAACGCAGCGAGAACAAGAAAGACGCTGTGCGCGTCACGGTCAGCCTTGACCAGGGAATTCCGCCATTGCCCGATGACCTGACCGCAACGCTCAGTTCCGACACTATGCTCTCGCCAAAATTTGTTTCACTTTCCGCAGGCACAGCTGGAGGGCAGACGCTGGCAAACAACGCGATGATCGAAGGCCATCCCGGCTACGGCCTCGAACAAATCACCGCGGAAGCCGGGCCGTTGCTCGATAATGCAAACAAACTCCTCGATAACATGAATGTGACGGTCACAGGTCTGAAGAAAGACCTGGGCGAATTCACCCCGAAACTCGGGCCGCTGGCCGATTCGTTAAAAATGGACGCGGACAACGTGCAAAACATGATCACGAACTTTGAGGGGGTGGCCAAGGGAGCGGACGGTGTGTTCGGCAGCGCTGATAGTTTTATCAAAACAACCGACAGACAGCTTGCGGAAGACCTGAGACAACTGCATGTGACCCTCTTGAACCTGAAAGTGGTAACCACATATGCCAAGGAGCTCGTTGGAACACTCGCGGAAAAGCCAAATCGCGTCATTTTCAGCGGCAAACCGGAGAAGCTCACGCCCGAATCAGAAATCCTCAAAAGTTCAAAGCCCGTTCCGGCAAGAAAGCCTTAGCTGCGCTCGGCAGCGGCAGCTCTCGCGATTGCTCTTTATTCGCGGCACGCCATTATGGTTTTCGGTAGCGCTGCATCAATTTGAAAAAGCGAATCGCATCGCGCACAGGATGAATCTTGCTCACTTGATCGGTGTAAACGGTTGTAATCGGGACCGACTCGATCTGGTAGCCTGTGCGGCTGGCGATGATGAGCGCTTCGGTCTCATAATCGTACCGATGTCCGCCGCCACGCAAATGTGAGGCCAGTTGCCGATCCAACATCCGAAAACCGCACTGCGTGTCGGGAATTTTTTGCACGCAAACGCGGCTGATCTCTTTGCTCATGTAGCGATTCACCACGCGCCGAATAAATGGCATCTCTGTGACATTGTTCATCCGATTGCCGATGAAAAAAGCCGGCCGCGTTGCAGAGGCTGCTGCCGCAATGAACCGATCGATTTCTTCGGGAAGATGCTGGCCGTCGGAATCGAGAAGGATCGCCCACGTGATTTGCCGATCCATTCCGGCGGTGGACCGATTCGGTTCAGCGAACCAGTGCGCCAAGCCCGTTTTGATCGCTTCGCCTTTGCCGCGGTTTTCAGGGTGAACAACAACTTCAGCGCCGGCTTCGCGCGCGCGTTCCGCCGTCTGATCGGTTGAACCGTCGTCAACAACGAGAACATGATCCAGCCGCTCGCGGGTTCGGCGCGCGATGTCTCCGATATGTTTTTCGTCCTGATACGCAGGAATGACTGCAGCCGTCTGCGATCTTATGTCTTTCGTCATGTCGAGCGAAGTCGCCTGTCGAGCCGTAGCTTTATGCGAAGGCTGAAGATGTCGCAAATTAATCCAGAGATTTGATTCGCTCACTTCCCGTTCGCTCAACCTCCGGTCTTCCCGTCTATGTCGCGGCTTCCCCAGCCGCTCCATTCTCGACTTCGCTCGGAATGACAAGGATTAGAAGCACAACGGGGCGACTGGCGAGCGCTTCGCTAATCGCCCCTCCTCGGCCAACGCTACAGCCGCCGGCGTACTACCGGATGGAAATCGGCGGCGTGATACGAGCTGCGCACCAGCGGACCGGAAGCGACGTAAAGAAAACCCTTTCGACGGGCGATTTCCCCATAGTAATTGAATTGCTCGGGCGTGATGTATTCAACGACTGGCAAATGCTTCGCACTCGGGCGCAAATACTGGCCCATCGTCAGGACTTCGCACCCGACCTCGCGCAAATCGTCCAACGTCTGGAAAAGTTCCGTCTCCTTCTCCCCGAGGCCCAGCATGACACCGCTTTTCGTGACGATCCCGCCACCGCGGGACGATAGTTTCTTGGCTCGATTCAAAACTTGCAGGGAGGTTCGATACTTTGCGCGTGAACGGACCAGCGGCGTCAGGCGCTCGACCGTTTCCATGTTGTGATTGTAAATATCTGGCCTCGCATCCAGCACGATCTGTATGCACCAGTCCTGCGCGTGAAAATCCGGAACCAGCACTTCGATGATGATTGAAGGATCCATTTCCCGAATCGCAGTGATCGTGCGCGCAAAATGATTGGCGCCGCCATCCTTTAGATCGTCGCGCGCCACCGCCGTAATGACCACGTGTGTTAACTTCATCCGGCGCACTGCTTCAGCGACGCGTTGTGGCTCGTCGTCTTCCAGCGCGTAAGGCTTCGCCGTTGTCACGGCGCAAAAACCGCACGCCCGCGTGCAACGATCCCCCGCGATCATCATCGTGGCAGTGCCCTGGCTCCAGCATTCCCAGCGGTTCGGGCATTGCGCGCTTTCGCAAACGGTGTGTAACCGCAAATCGGAAATGAGCGCCTTTGTTGAAAAGAAAACCGGATTCGACGGCAACCGTACTTTGATCCACGGCGGCTTCTGCGCCTGGTGCAATGCCGGATCGATTTTCGCGCAGGACATCGAACAAAAGTTACAACGTTAAAACCGTTACAAAAGTTAAATCGCCAGGCGGCACGCTCAATTCTTCAACACGACCGCGTTTTGTCCTCCCAAGTCTCAAATTCAAGCCGGATTAGACACAAAGTTTGGGTATTTCTCTTGAAATGCCGAAAAATTGGGTCGAATTCTCGTTAGATCGTGAGAGCTATCTGGCCCGTCGTTTACGTTGTCATCTTTGTCGCGGCGTCCTCGCTCGGCTACCGCGAGATGTCCCCATTCCGTCTCGCACATATTGACCCGATCATTCTTTCTGGCTGCGTCTTCACTTTCGTGCTCGGGAGCGTCGGCTTTGCGCTTGCAGTGCGTCACGGCGCAAATCACTGCGCGAGGTTTCCACGTCCTTCGCTGTTTCGTGGCTTTCCCCTAGTCGAGTGGCGCTACGATCCATTGCAGTTCTTGCTGTATGCATGCTCATTTCCTTCGGGTTGGTATTGGGCGGCCTCGTTCGGCTTCCTGGTAGCGGACTTAACGGTATCTGGTTGGTCGCATGGTTCGCTTGTATGTTTCTGGGCGAGTTGACGGGCTTAGTCATAGGATGCGTAATTTACCGTGGCCATGTGCGAACGATCTAACCATTTGGAGCGAACGGCGGACCGCTCCGCGATTCACTTTTGAGATGACTTCCACACTTTCACCGCGAGCAGTGCGCACCCGTGTCCGCCGTCGCTCATCTTGTTCTCGTTAGATGCGGCTTGATCTGAACAAAGCAATGAGGCGTGCCACAACCTTCGCGATTGGCGTGCTGCTGCTCTGCGCAATCGCAATTCCGGCAGATGCGGACACCATTACCGTAACCAACACAAACGACAGCGGCCCTGGCTCGCTGCGTCAGGCACTGGCCGACGCTAACGACGGGGACACGATAAATTTTGATGTATCGCTGAAAGGGCAGACCATCGCGTTGACCAGCGGCGAGCTTGTAATTGATAAAAGCATCACAATTACCGGCCCCGGTTCGGATCAACTCGCCGTGGGTCTACACATCCCCCAATACACCTTCCGAGTCTTCCATGTGATGGCAAGCCCGACCGTTACAATTGAGGGGCTCACGATCGGGCCAAGCTTATTCTTTTACGGCTGTGGAATTCTGAACGACCAGGCGACCTTAACAATCAACAATTGCGCTGTGACAGGGAACGATGGCCAAACCTTGGGCGCTGGCATTTCCAACGGCGGAACACTGACGATCAATAACAGCAGCATTACTGGTAACGTGTTGGATTATCAAGGGACCGGCGTTGGCATCTTCAGCAGTGGGACGCTAATCATCAACAATAGCATCATTTCCGGCAACGGTTCTGCGAAAGGTCAAACAGACGGCGGTGGCATCTACAGCTCAGGAATCCTTGAGATCACCAGCAGCACGATAGACGGCAACTCAGTTGGCGGCCCTGGGGGCGGAATTAACAACGTAGGAACTGCGATAATCACTAGCAGTACGATCAGCGGAAACTTTTCCGGCGGGGGTTACCCAGGTCCTCAAACCGGGCCCGGTTTTGGCGGTGGCATTTCCAACGGCGGAACACTGACGATCAGCAATAGCACTGTTAGCGCCAATTCGGCGCTGACTATCAACCAAGAACCTGGATGTGGAGGCGGGATCGGCAATAGCGGTTCGCTTCAGATCGCCAACAGCACAATTAGCGGTAATTCGGGTGCTAACGGTGGTGCAATCTGTAACGATGCGGTGCCAGTGGAGATAGCAAATAGCATCTTAAACGCCGGCGACGTTGGCGAAAACATCTTCAATGATGGTGGAACAATTACCTCGCTTGGTTACAACCTCAGCAGCGATAATGGCGGTGGTTATTTGAGCGGTCCAGGAGACCAAACCAACACGGATCCGATTCTGGGCCCGCTTCAGGACAACGGCGGTCCTACACAAACCCACCGACCGTATCCCCAGAGCCCAGCTATCGACGCGGGTGACCCAAGTTTCACGCCGCCTCCTTTCTATGATCAACGCGGGACTGGGTTTGATCGCGTAGTGAACGGCCGAATCGACATCGGTTCGTTTGAGGTGCAAGAGGGCAAACCGCCTCCTCCCTCCCCTACGCCTACGCCTACCCCGTCTCCGACGCTAACACCCAGACCTACCCCTACACCAAGGCCCCGGCCGACTGCGCACCCGCGCCCGTAGTTCGAGCGCTGCGTCTAACCAATCCATGGAGCCAACCCCTGGCCGTCGTACTGAAAGAATGAAGGATGGAGTGAAAGCAAAGCTCGCTCCGCTAGCGGCGGCTCAGCTTCGTCTCGTTAGGCCGCCAGAGTTCGCATCGAACATTTATGAATAATACCAACCAGATTGAATTGTTGCTCTCAACCTTCGCGATACAGTTGCCTACGCTACTCGTTTGTTTTGTGGCTGGTGTTGTTATTCTCGCGAGATGGAAGCAAGGCTCCAAGGGCTCGATGTGGGCGCTTCTTGGATTCGGCCTCGCTGCGGTTCTTTGTTTTGCCATTCCAGTTGGGCAGACTGCTGTGCAACAGTGGGTCAGACACAGCGGCCACACGATGGTCGAGAGTGCATCGGTAATGGCCGGCGTTTCGTTCGTGTGGTCAGTGCTGCGCGCTGTCACTTATGCTTTACTCCTGATAGCGGTATTTGCAGGACGCTCGACCCCGCCTCCAGTATCTACACCTCTTTGATCCAGATAAAAACACCTACTCGGCCTAACCAGGGGCTGGAACCAACTGCCGGGTGAGATAATTCTCCGAATGGAAAACGCTGATTTTGAGGGACGCGTCGCCATCGTCACCGGCGCGTGGCGCGGCCTGGGACGGGCCGTTGCAGCGCGCCTGCACGAGCGCGGCGCCTCGGTCGCGGTGAACGTCCGCAACCGTGAGCGCGCCGAGGCGCTGGCGAAGGAAATCGGCGAGCGCGCCTTCGCCGTGCCGGGCGACGTCGCGGCGGACGGCGTCCCCGATGAGATCGCGCGGCGCACGCTCGAACGCTTCGGACGGATCGACATCCTCGTCAACAACGCCGCGCTTCCGCTGTCGACACGCTTCCCTGATCTCACCGCCGAGGAATGGCGCAGAGTCATCGAGGTTAACCTCACCGCGCCGTTCCTGATGACGAAAGCCGTTCTTCCGGCAATGGGCGCCCAGCACTACGGCCGCATCATTAATATCTCGTCCTCGGCAGGCCGGATGGTGAGCACGCTCGGCGGTGCGCACTACACGGCATCGAAGGCCGGACTCCTCGGACTGACGCGCGCGGCTGCGAAGGAGCTCGGCAAGTTCGGCATCACCGTGAATGCTATCTGCCCCGGCATGATCGATACCGAGCTGACGCGTGAGCATGCCTCGAACGAGCTACTCGAACAACTCGCCGCGAATTATCCCGTGCCACGGCTCGGCACCGCGGTCGAAGTGGCCGATTTAATTTGCTTCGCCGCTTCCGAGGCCGCCGGTTACATCACCGGCGCATCCCTCGACATCAACGGCGGCGACTTGATGATGTGATCTGATTCCGAGATCATGAAGTGGCGTAACGTGATTCCTACATGAGGGCAAAGTTTTACGGGCGCATTGTCTTTGGCGCATCGGCGGTGCTATTCGGCGTGATCGCATTGATGTGGCACGACGCTGAGACGTGGCAAACCTTGCGCAAGCTGTGGAGCCTGCCTTTTGGCACAATCATCGGCGGGAGTCTTATGCTCGCTCAAATTGCTGGTGGAATCGGGATCCTGTTTCAGCGAACGGCGCGCCCGGCCTCGCTCGTTCTCGGCTTCGTCTATTTATTTTTCCCGCTGGCCTGCATTCCTGGCATCATCGACGCACCGGCCACCTATGCGCAATATGGGAGCTTCTTTGAACAGTTCTGTTTATTGTGCGGCGCGATCGCAGTGTACACAGCAACAGAACCGGATGAAAAACGGGCAACAGTCCTTGGCCGATTGGCGCGCCTTGGCCTGGGACTTTGCGCGATTTCGTTCACGCTGAGCCAGATATTCTATCTTAGCGTGACTGCTGATTTGGTTCCAAGATGGATTCCACCAAATCAGATTTTATGGGTGATACTCACGACGATAGCGTTTGCATTCGCCGCGCTCGCCATTCTTATCAATCGTCACGCGCGGGTTGCGATACGCCTGATGGCCCTGATGCTGGCACTCTTTGGCGTGTTAGTTTGGATCCCACGGCTGGTCGCGCGTCCGCAGGCGCATTTGAATTGGTCTGAGTTGGCCCTGACGTTCTTGATGACTGGGGCCTCCTTGGTGGTGGCTGAGTTAAGGTCTTTCTGATTCAAACGGTGAAAGGTAATAGTGATTGTCGATGCCATCTTCTCAACGCTAGATGATGGCGCGTTACAATTTCGTCCTCCCAGAGAGCGCCGCAGACAGCGTCAACTCATCGGCTGATTCGAGACCGCCCCCCGCTGGAATGCCACGGGCGATGCGCGTGAGCACGACCGCCTTGCCCTTCAATAGATCGACAATGTAATTCGTGGTCGCCTCGCCTTCGACATCGGCGGGCAGCGCAAAAATGATTTCGGAAATATTTTCGCGCTCGATGCGGTCCAACAAGTCTTTGATTCGCAAATCTTCAGGGCCGACATGGTCGAGCGGCGAAATTTTGCCGCCCAGCGAGTGGTATCGGCCGCGAAAAACGCCTGTTTTTTCCAGGGGCAGAATGTCGGTCGGCTGTTCGACCACGCACAGTAACTCCACTGAGCGCGACGGACCGGCGCATATTTCACAGATCTCGGCAGCGGCAAAAAATCCGCAAAGCCGACAGGCATGAATCGACTGGCGCGTGTCGGTAATGGCACGCGTAATTTGCTCCGGTTGATCGCTGCGCGCGCGCACCATCCAAAGCGCGATCCGCTCTGCCGAGCGAGGACCGACTCCCGGCATCTGCCGGAGTTGCGCGATTAAATCCCGGATTGCCGCCGGATATTCCGTTCTTCTCAACACGTGCTCAGCTTTATTCCATCGGCCACTGCGTCAATTGCAGCACGAGCGGCTCCAGTCGGCGCAAATAAAACTGCAACGGCGCGTCGTCTTCCTCTTCAGAGCCGCGCGCTTTTTGGAATTCGCTATACGCTTCCGCCCAGCGCTGTTCTCGATAAAGAACCACGCCGCTCCAAAAGGAGTCGCGCTGGGCCACGCGCTCGGGTCCGGCGTCGGCTGCAGGGCAAAGCGGCTCGTAAACTTCGAGTCTGTCATGCGAATTCAGTCCGCTCACAAAATCAATCGGCCTCGCGACAACTGTCTCATTCACCTGATCGAAAGTCAGCGTATCCATCAGGGCGTTGGATCCGTAGAAACGATTCAACGCACAGAATCTGCGGGCCAGTTCAATCGGCTCGCCACTGGCCAGTAGCACCGGGCGACGGCTATCCTTCAATGCGCCCGCAATGATTGTGCCGGAACTAACCCCGGCGCAGAGACTCCGTACGCCACCTGCGTCCCGTTGATCATCCGAGCGCTTGCGAGATCTCTTGATCATGTCGAGAACAACTCGCACCGCTTTCTGGACGTGATCCGCATCTGGCGCGGGAAATCCGAAGATGCCGACTACGCCTTCTCCGTCGGCGGCCTGCAGGTAAGCGCCTTCCTCAACGAGACGCGCAGCAGTCTCACGAATGAACTTTGCCGCGGCTTCAGTGAAGACACCGGGGTCGGAACCTTCGGCGAAGAGCAGTTTATTGCCGATATCGCACACCACCACGCTGACTTTGTACGTTTTCGCCTCCGCATCGAATGGAACTGTCCCGTCGTTAAGACTGCGAAATTCCTGTTTCGATACTCGATCGCCAAACAATGTTCGCATTAAATGTGAGCGGTTCCTGTCTAAGAAAGCGGACCACGCCTCCGCGGCGGCCAGCGCTAACAGAAGCGCAAGAACAGACGGCGCCGGCTGAAAGAATACCCGGTAAAGAGAGCAGACCCATGACAGGGCAAGCAACTCGACGAGTAGGAGGGCAATCAGCAAACGGCTGTACCATTTTGGAACCTTGCTCAGGCTGAGCCAGGTAACGCCGAGCGCAACTAGCAAAACAAAAACGTATTGCCATTTGTCGCCGACGACTTTTGTCGCCTGGGCGTAATCGGACACAAGCTGTGCCGTCGCATTCTCGAAAGCGGCAATGAACTTAGTGGCATGCAGCGCTCCGACAATGACCGCGACGACGACCCCAATGATCAGCGTTGTAATCACCGACCGCTTCATGAGCAATCAGGCCTTTTGCGCGGTTGCAGCGGGGTAATAGGATTGCACCACGAGTTCGCTAAGGAATTTGTCCGGGGCGTCGATCGCGTCGGCGTTAAAGAGAAATGTTGCGCGTCCCGTGTTTTTTTTGATCAGGCTCAACCCGAATTGATAGTCCTTGAACAAATGGGCGCACAGATCGCCCATGGTCATTCGCTCGGCTTGCGCGCGCTCGACCAGGCGACGTATCGCACTGTCATCGAAAATAATTTCCAAACCGTGCTCGTTCTTGAATTTCGCTATAAATTCACGCGTGCCGGCTTCGAGCATCTGCGCCTCGAGCTTTGTTCCCTCGGCCATTAACTGCTCGAGCACCCGTTGTGGTTCGTGCACCAGGGCCGCGGTGACACGCAACTGGCTCAGGCCCGAGCCAGCCAGATGAAATTTGTAATCGCGAAATAGTTTTTCAAACACTGTTAGCAATCCGCGCGCGCCGGTTTTTTCCTTCGCGGCAGATTGCGCCAGCAGGCGCAGCGCTTCATCCTCGAAACTGATTTCGATCCCATACGCACGAAACGCGCGCTCGTATTGCCGGAGCAAACTCCCCTCTGAATATTTCATGACGTCGAAAAGATCATTCGCATCGAGCTCCTCACAAACCACGCGCACCGGCAGCCGACCGATGAACTCCGGCTCGAAACCGTACTCGATGAAATCGTGCGTCGTGACGTACTGGAACAATTCGTTGTCCATAACCTGAACCGGTTGCGCGCTGAATCCGATCTGGCCGTGTCGCACGCGCCGCGCCACCTGTTCCTTCAGCTTTTCAAACGCGCCGCTCACCACAAACAGAATGTGGCGGGTGTTGATTGTATCGCGCTTTGCTTTGCCGCGCCGTTGGAATTCGAACGCGGCTTGTAATTGCGCCTGGAGATCGTTCATGCTCCGCACCGGCACTTCGGTTTCTTCCATTAATTTCAGCAGGGTCGTCTGCACGCCGCGTCCGCTCACGTCGCGCCCGATCAAATTTCCAGCCGACGCGATCTTGTCGATCTCGTCGATGTAAATGATTCCGAATTGCGCAAGGTTCACGTCGCCATCGGCCTTGTGCACCAGCTCGCGCACGAGATCTTCCACGTCACCGCCCACGTAGCCGGTCTCACTGAACTTCGTCGCGTCCGCTTTCACAAACGGCACTTTGATTAGATCGGCAATGTGTTTGATCAGATAGGTTTTGCCGACGCCAGTCGGCCCAACCAGGATCACGTTTTGCTTGATATATTCGATTTCCTGCGCGCGGTTCGGATCCTCCTTTTCAAGCCGGCGCAGGTAGTTCGCATGGTTGTAATGATCGCAAACCGCAATCGCCAGGACCTTCTTCGCTTCATTCTGTTTTATCACGAACCGGTCCAGATGCGCCTTGATATCGCGCGGCAGAAGGTTGAATTCGAACTCCTGGTGCTCGGTCTTCTCCGGTTTTTCATCTTCCTCTGCGGTCGCTGGCTCCGGCTCCGTAATGGTCGCGACAGAGACTCCGTCACCGAAGTTCTGTTTCATGAACTCGGTGATCTTGGTCTTCAGTTCCTCCGGTGAAGGAAACGCATGGTGGTGGCGGGTTTTGTGCCATGTTCAGAAAAACATCGTGCCAAAGACGCTTCGTGGCAACGCTTGGTCTAAGATCTGACTCTGGCGTGCGACTGTGACCATCCCCCGGCCTCGAGCACGGCACCGCACATTCAACACGTTGGCGTCATGAACAGCTCTTCCTTCAATTGACATGGAAATCGACTGTAACATTGACGAACTTGGGAGCAAAAGGATGGCCGTAGCGGGTTGAAAGCGACAAGCGAAAGACCAGCAACGTACAAATTCGTCGTGCCAAAAGAGCATGCTCGGATGCGCAGCGATCTTTACCTGGCCATGGCACTTTCGGAATTCTCGCGCTCGCGCATCCAGCAATTGATTCGCGCCGGCTTCGTTCGTCTGAACGACGCAACTATCCGACCCAACGAGCTTGTTCGAACAGGCGATCGAATTGAACTCACGAATCCACCAACGGAAAAAATCGAGACCAGACCGGAAGCGATTCCATTGGAGATTCTATTCGAAGACGACGATCTGGTCGTCATTAACAAACCTGCAGGCCTCACCGTTCATCCCGGCGCGGGTCACCGCGAACACACTTTGGTCAACGCGCTGCTGCACCACTGCCCGACATTGTCGGGTATCGGCGGAAAAGAACGGCCGGGTATCGTTCACCGGCTTGATAAGGAAACCAGCGGCTGTCTCGTCGCAGCAAAGAATGACGTTGCGCATCGGCATCTATCGAAACAGTTCGCCGAGCGCAGCGTGGACAAGACCTATCTCGCGCTGGTCGCCGGGAAATTGCGGAAACAAACAGGCGTGATCGAAGAAAGAATCGGACGACATCCGGTTCATCGGAAACGAATGAGCGTCGGTTCGCCGCGCGGTCGCGCCGCCAGGACCGAATACCGCGTTCTATGTTCGAACGAGCAGGCGAGTCTCCTTGAATGCCGACTCCACAGCGGGCGCACACATCAAGCCCGGGTGCATCTCCATCATCTCGGTCATCCCGTGTTGGGCGATAAAATCTACGCGCCGCGGTTCGCGAAAAATTTTCCGCGTCAGATGCTGCATGCGTGGAAGCTCGGCTTCCGTCACCCGCGCACCGGCGAATGGAAGAATTTCGAAGCCCCGTTGCCAGACGATTTCAAACAAGCGATCGCAACGGTAAGCGGAAAGGGGTAAGCGCAAAGCGGCCACGTTGGCATCACAGCTTGCGAGAGAAGGTGGTGATTTTTCGGCTCTCTTCGTCGCAGTCCAATAGCAGTTCATCCACCTCTGCGCTTTCGAGTAAACCGAGTCTTTCGAACACCAACAACATGGATGCATCCTCGAACAATGATCGTCGGGTGATATTTAGAAATTGAATGAACTCCTGTTTGTGTACGCTGCCCGATCCTTCCGCGATGTTGTTGGAAATCGACAGGCCTGCAGCACGCAGTTGTTCGGCATACCGATAAAGCCGACGCTTATCCAGGCGTTCAGCAATTCGATGGAATTTTACTGCGAGATCTACCGCCTTCTTCCAAATCTCGAGGTCCTCGAAACGCCAATGTGGACGAGGCGGCCGCACCCGGCTGGTTTCTTTCCGAGTTCTTCCCTGCCATCTCATCTTTCGCATAATCTCTCATAATTGTCGCTCAAGTTGTTCAGGCTATGAGCGTGCAATCGTCCGTTCGCGTTTCAACGCTTACCGCTTATCCTCTTTGTTCTTGCCCTTTGTCTCTTGGTCACTTGTCCTTGCTTTGTCCTTGCCTCCTTGCTCCTTGCTCCTTGCGCCTTCGCACAATTGCGCTGGCCAGCATCGTTTGCACAACCTCGCCGCGCTGGTTCGTGGTCACGTTGCGCAGACGAATGATGCCGTAGCGAGGCCGCGAGCGCGAGAGGCGCATATCAAGAATCTTTGTCTCAACTGTGAGCACGTCGCCGGGTCGCACCGCATTGGGCCAGCGCAACTTGTCCACGCCCAGCCCGACTGCGCCCTTCGCGAAGTTCAGTGTTTGCACAAACAGTCGCATGGTCATCGCAGCGGTGTGCCAGCCGCTGGCAACGAGTCCTTTAAAAATCGTTCGCTCCGCAGCCTTGCGGCTGAGATGAAACATCTGTGGATCGAATTTGCGGGCAAACTCGATGAGCTTCTTTTCCGTCACTCTCAGCGGCTCCGACCGAAAGCGATCGCCCACTTTTAAATCGTCAAAATAACGCGCTTTCATGATGAGAATGCAGGAGCACATTCATGCGCAATTGCTCATTTTGAGCAACAGTTAACCTGCCTTTAGCCGAGTCGATCGTGCCAGCTTGCTATCCGATCCCTCGGCCTCGCGACACAGCGATGGGATTTTTTCCAGCACTTGAAGCCTGCGAGAGAAGGCTCGATTTTGTTTAATGGCCCAACGTTTTCCGCGCAGTCCGTCAGAGAAAGTCGGCAGCCTTTTTTATTTCGGCCGAATGCTCGACAAAATCCGGCTCCACGCCAAAGGCGAATTACCGTCAGATTATCATGACAACCTGGGAAAGGGCTTTGATGAAAAATGCGTGAAGTTTCTCCGCGTCGATTACGATCAGCTCGTGGCGCGAGTGAAACAGGGCGGCACGGATGAGGAAATACTGGAATGGTGCTTCACAATCGGACGCCAACCGTCCGAAAACGACATTTACGTCTGGAACGAATTCATGCGCAAACGCGGGTGGAACGACGAAGTTTCGGAAATCGTTGACCGCCGGAAAGCGGAGGCGGGCATGTCCGACCGATCGGATATTCAGACGTCATTCCAATTTATCGATGCGGACGAAGGGCGGCTCCCGGGAAAAAGTGACACGTAGCCAACTGCAGCCGCGGCGCTGTGCACCGCGCCCATGCGCCTCACAGAGGCGCGGCTACATTTCTATTCCTCCAAAGTATCGATTCGCTCGGCCAGATTAAAATCAAGCTCCGTCAAACCGCCTTTGCTGTGCGTTGATACAGCCAGACGGACCTTGTTGTAGCGGATATCTATGTCGGGATGATGTTCTTCTTCCTCAGCCACCTCAGCCACTCTGTCCACAAAATCGATCGCATCGACAAAATCATCGAATTCGAAAGTGCGCTCGATTCGGTTTTTCTCCAGTTCCCATTCCGGGATCTTTTTCATGCGGTCCTTGAGCTCGCTCGGTTTGATCAAGTCAGCCATAACGGGACAACGAGTATCATCCGAAAATCGTTTTGCAACGGCAAATCTAGCGCCTAGAAATCAAGTATCCGGCGGAGAGTTTTGACTGAATCGAACACCTCCACTGCGCACTGGCGCGCTTGCTTTGACAGGCGGGACCAATCACGGAGCACTTCGCGAACAGACACCTCCGCCTCGGCGGCAGATCGGATAAAGCGAAATCCGTTTTTCTCCGGGAGGTAACGTTCTGCGCCGGTGTCTTCGGTAATCACCGGCCGACCCAGCGCGAGAAAAGCCGCAGCACGATCGCTGATCCATCCGGTGCGCCACGCCACGTCAACGCCCTTAATTGCGGTGAACTCAGCGAGCGCGCTGGCGAGGTAAAGGCGGTAAGATCGAGGGCTGCGCGCCACACGGTGCGGATCGACAATTTTCCAGCCGAGCCGCTGTAGTCGTTTTCTTTCGGGATCCTTCGCATCGATGTTCATCGCCAGCTCGAACCGTGCTTTTGGAACGTGACCGGGTAGATCCAGATACGGTCCGAACGCAAATTTCTTCGATAGATCGGGAAATTCACCTGCAACCTCCACCGCCCCACCCCAGTACCATTGTCCAACGGTCGTGAATTTCGGTGCGGGCGGCCTCGGTCTTGGCTGGAAGAATTTCGTATCCACGAGCGGATAAAATGTTTTCCAAGGGAGTTTCCGTAGAGGCCGGCGTGTCGCCTGCGCAACCGGCACGGCTGCCACCACAGATTTCGGCAGATGACAATTGTCCCCATCAATGTTGAGTCCAATGGTCCAGAATTCGTGATGGAACGATTGCCCCATCTCCATCTTGGTCATCCAATAGAAGATTTCGCTCGGATCCAGATCGCAAAACACGCGCCGCTCAAATTTCAGCAGCAGCGGTGGATGAATTGAATACGCGAGATTGAGTAGAACGTTAGGTCCGGCGAGGCGATCGAGCAGTTCACGCTTCGAGATTCCGATGCAATCCATGCTGGCGAAATCATGCGCATCATTGGCCCGCTTCTGATAAAGCAAACAGTATCGACCAGCCAACCCATGTCCCCGCAATCTTTGCTGGAAATTCGCTATTCTGACTTGATCTGTTCGCAGGTCGTTTGTCGTCGGTAATAACTCCAGCCAGATGGCGTCGAGTTTCAACCGCATTAAACCGAGCATCCACTGCAGAGGCACGGAAAGAACGCCACCGCCTTCGCGATATTTCGCGGCAAACCCGCAGCCGAGGAAAATGGTCACGCGGATATAAAACAGAGAAAACGCCCAACGCTCAACATCCAACATCCAACATCCAACATCGAACGCGCCATCCGAATTCGAGATTTGGTACTCGGCGTTGAATGTTCGGTGTTGGCTCCGTTTACCGCTGGTTGACGCGCTTGCATTGTACCCGCAAATTAACCGCTCTTTACGGGCGCCCGTAGCTCAACTGGATAGAGCATCTGACTACGGATCAGAAGGTTAGTGGTTCGAATCCTCTCGGGCGCGCTTGATACTGAGGTAGTTACAGCTTGTTGAGCATTCCGATGAATTGACTGCTTAGCCACTTCTTAGCCACTTTCCGACTTCAACTACCCCTACCCGGGGGGCGGGGGGTCTCGCGGAGCACGAACTACGAATCGGAAATCGGTTTTGATGATGCCCAGGGCTCTTTCGATCTTTCATCGCTGCGGCCTGATGAGACGGTCGAAATCAAACTGTGTTTGAATGGATAGCTCCCGAGGTTGCTCTGCGAAACGCAACCGCCACGTTCGAAGCAGAGCAATACCACGGCGTGCGCAGAAAGGTCGGCGACGAGGCAACTGCCAATTTGGAAGCATTGGATTTCTGTTCATGATTTCCACGCTACAGCGGGGATAGGACAAACACTGTCCGATAGACGTAAAAAGTTGTTGCAATAGTCATGCGTGAGCGCTATCCCGATTGCAACTCGTTGCTATGAAGCGGAATCGTATCCAACGGTCTCCCGGCCGGGGAGCGGGTCTTTATTCCCGTCCTCCCCTCGAGCGCATGATGCGTATGCATCAGCGCCTTAAAGCGGGCCGCTATCCCAATTGCCGAAAACTTGCAGACGAATTGGAAGTCAGTTCGAAAACGGTCCAACGCGACATCGATTTTATGCGGTACCGGTTGGGTCTTCCCATCGAATACGATCAGCTTCACTTTGGCTTCTATTACACCGAACCGGTTTCAAGCTTTCCAAATGTAGAAATTTCCGAGGGCGAACTGGTGGCGCTCTACATCGGGCAGAAAGCTCTGGCGCAATACAAGGGGACCTCGTTTGAAGCTCCCCTTTCAACCGCTTTTCGGAAGATCACTGAAGGGCTGCGCGACACGATTTCCGTTACCTGGAGCGACTTGGATTCAGCGATTTCGTTTAGGAGCACGGGGCGATCGGCTGTGGACGTTCATTCATTCGAACAGCTGAGCCACGCCGTTTTCAAGCAGATTGAGGTGCGCTTCGAATACAAGAAACCCGGAGCTGCACGTTACGAGCAACGGTATGTGCAGCCGTATCATTTGGGTTGTGTCGAGAATCTCTGGTATCTGTTCGCGTTCGATTTGGATCGTGGTGAGTTACGAACGTTTGCTCTACCGCGGATCCGCAACGTTCGCGTGAGTAAAACAAAGTTTAGGCGACCGATCGATTTTTCCATCGGCAGATATCTCGAGCAAAGTTTTGGCGTTTACGCCAGGCCGACAAAAACGAAGCACACGATTCACATCGCCTTCGACTCATTCGCCGCCCTGCTGGTGCAAGAACGGCAATGGCATCCATCCCAAAAGATCACACAGCTGTCCCGCGACCGCGGGGGCGGGATCGAGTTGTCCTTAACGTTGGGAAACTTGGAAGAAATCGAGCGTTGGATCTTGAGCTGGGGAAGTCACGCGCAGGTGCTCGCCCCACCAGAGTTCAAGGAGCGGATCGCAAAAACGGTTTCAGCGCTGGCCGGCATTTACGGAGCCGCACGCTAAGCCATCGCCGGCTCACTCGATGAGCAGACGACAACAAGCGCAAAAAGATTGCAGAATTTTGCTGGATATGACAGCCGATGTCCTACGCGCGGTGCTAAGGGCTAAATATGAACAACGCTGTACTCACGATATCCGAGCCTTACACGCACGAAAATCTTACGATTTTTCTCTTTCACGCCCCCGATCGAATTGACGGAAACCGCTACATTTCGCTGAAAGAAGCGTTTGACGAAAAAAAGGTCCGTGTTTACGAGACGGGAACGGTTGGCCAGGTTGAGGCTGAAAACCTTTCCGAAACGGCCGATATTTTCATTCAGGCGGGGGACGTTTTAAAGGGCGGTCGGCAGGACCGTACGCTTGGAATCGACTTTATCATTCCTGCACGGTCCGGTCGCCTGCCTATTCCGACCTTCTGCGTGGAGAGCGGTCGCTGGCACGGACGACGCGGCGAAGACGAGCGGCACTTCGGCAGTTCCAGCCATTCGATCCACGCGAAAACAATGCGGATTGCGACCAAAGCTGCGCATGATCAGTCCGCCGTTTGGCACAGCGTGGCCGAGAGTCAGGCGACGATCGGCGCTGCGCTCAACAAGTCCGTCCATGCTGCGCCCTCTCCGACCAGTTATCAGCTCAGCGTAGAAGATCCCCACCTCGAAAACAGAAAGCGAGATTACGAGCAAAAGCTCGGCCGGCTTCCGAAGAGGGACGCAGACGTCGTCGGTTACGCCTTTTATGTTAACGGCGAGCGAAACAGCATCGACATCTACGGATCGACACTGCTGTTTCATCAGCTTTGGGAGAAACTCCTCAATATCGCGATCCTCGAAGCTATTTCAGCGCGAAAATCAAAGGCAGCTGTCCCAAATAAAACCGATGTCGACGAGTGGCTTGAACAGGCAGCCCAGGCTCAGCCGAGCGACAGCAAAAAGGCGCCGCCGCGGACGCGGGTTGAGACCAAATCATACGACAACGGCATCGTGTTCGAAACTTTCGATGAGGCCACCGGTGATGACGCCATCCTGCACACCAACATCATTTCGAACTAAATGGGAAATCAAAATATGAATCAGAAAATCACGTGCCCCAAATGTTCGTATCAATTCGCGCTCGACCAGGCGCTTAACCGCGAGATCGAACTGCAAATGCGAAAGCAACTCAGGGAAGAATTCGAACGAAAAGAATCCGATCTACGTCAAAAACTCGCGAAAGAGGCAGCCGAGAGAACTGAGCGCAATTCCGCCGAGCTTCAGATAAAACTCGAAGCCCAGACGCGGGAGCTGAAAGAGGCGAGAGAGAATGAGCGCGCTTTGCTGCGCACGAAAGCAGAGCTTCAAGAGCAAGCCGAAAAAGCGGAGCTCGAAGCTCAGCGCAAATTATCTGACGAGCGCGACAAGATCCGCAAAACTGCGCAAGACCAGGTAATCGAGGAGCATCGACTGAAAGATGCTGACAAGAACAAGCAGCTCGAGGATATGCGCCGCCAGATCGAGGATTTGAAACGGAAAGCAGAACAGGGTTCGCAGAAGCTGCAAGGCGACGTCCAGGAGATCGAGCTTGAGAAAGCGTTGCGCGAACGATTTCCGCGGGACCAGATCGAATCGGTGAAAAGTGGCGCTCGCGGCGCCGATGTCTTGCAAATGGTGATGAGTGATTCGGGTCAGCTTTGCGGGACGATCCTTTGGGAATCCAAACGGGTGCGAAACTGGAGCGACAAATGGATCGATAAACTAATTGAAGACAAACAAGCCGCCAAAGCTGATGTGGCGGTCATTGTGACAGACGCACTGCCTGAGCACGTTCAACATATGGGTGGTGTCAGAGGAGTTTTAATCACGACTTTTCCGCTAGCAGCCTGCCTGGCAGAAACTCTGCGAGTAAACATGGCGCTGCTTGCGCAAACCCGGCTGGCGCTGGGCGGACAGGACGACCAGAAATCGAGAATCTTTCAGTATTTCACGAGTCCGCAATTCCACGAACGGATGGCTACGATCGCGGAGCAATTTCAGCAGATGCAGGTGGATCTGGCGCGCGAGAAAGCCGCGATGAACCGGGCTTGGGCCAAACGCGAGAAGCAAATGGAAACGATTGTTTCAAGCACGGCGAAATTCACCGGAGAGCTACAGGCGTTGTATGGCCCTTCCCTCCCCCAGTTGTCACAGTTCCAAATGCCAGACGAAGCACTCCAAACATGATAACAGCAAGTGCTGTTACTGCTTTCGGCAAATCGACGAACGGATTCATGGGTTGGGCAAACTGGTGCAATCTCAGTGTATCAAAGTCTTCGCTTGAGCTCACGCGTCGTTCGGCAGTGCGAATCGCACTTGATAAAAGACTTGTGTTCGATACAGGCGATAAATCCACGGCATCGCGAAGATCGCGCACGCTGGCCGAGATTCAGCAGGCTATGCGGCAGGCCGCCGATAAAGTCTAGTACGCGAGGCACATCGAGGCGGGCCGGTCCGCAAGCCGGCGAGTGTGGCGCGGGGCAGATCGAGGCGAAATTATAGTCAGGAGGAGCTTGGTGCCATCATGGGCTGGCGCTGGCCTTCAAGTGGCTGATCGAGAGAATTAAGGTTGAACCCTATTGCCGCCAGAAGGTCAGATCGGCTCACACTTCTTGCAGTTTACCCGCCGTGGTTCGCGATTGGGAAGCCCGACCGCTCCTTCACCCGCGTTACGGCGGCGCACCGACTAAGCGCGGCTTGCCGGGCTTTGACCGGTGTCAAGAATTGATGACGGACCACTAATTGTCTCTTCGGCTTGGGGTTTGTCGGTCAAATAGGCGATGACCAGAAACGCGTCGTTGAGGTCAGTCGGCAATAGAAATTTATGCCAGCGCGAAAACGTCCAGAGGGACAGTCTTGGCGGGCCGCGCTTCATGGACGAGCCGGCGAACCCTTTCGGTAGTCTCACGCGAGAAGGTCGGCTCGCCGCAACGCTCACAGATTTGGGCGGGAACATGTTCGACGAGAACGGGACGACCATCAATCGTGAACACCTCGCTCACAAATTCGTTTCTCGCGGCTGTGTTGCCGCATACGTGGCAGTTAAACATGGCTAGCTCCGTCTCTGGTAATCAACCCATTCATTCGGGTTTGGCTCATAAATTGTGATAATCTTCGTCAATTCCAAACGATACCTGAAAGTGCAGGGGCCGTCCACCCGCCGTGAAACCGAGCAGCAGCGCACTCGGAGAATATTTATCCTCGGGATAGTCCTCAATCGGCTCAGCATCTGTGCCCGCCTCTCGAATTTCCTTGATGTTCCGCTCGACTACACGCCGGAAAGCGTGACGACTAAATTCAAATTTGCCGGTGGCAAGCTGCCGCCGAACATCTCCGTTTTCATCTAGCTGGGGCTTGGATGATGACAATTTTACAACCGACCGTAAACAAAACACTGTACCACCGTGATGATCGCGCTCGAACATCAGACCGATGCGGTAGATATCCCTCTGGCGCTTGCCATAAATCACTCGCGTCGTCGCTGTACCAAGTCCGGAAACGGCTTGCTGACGACGCAGTATGTATTTGCGGTTGCGCTGTGTTGATTGAGGCGGGTCAGCCTCGCTGTGGCCACAGTCGCGACGATCAGCAGTGCAATGGTTGCAGTTTGAGAACAGCCAGCAGCAAGCGCATGAAAGCCAGTTCAATCTTGCTGTTGGATTCTCGTTTACTATTTTGCTTTGGCGTCTTCATCATGCTGCCTTAGTGTCCGAGGCTCTCACCGCTCACTAATTGTTGTTGTTCGCGCTCCTTGAACGTTCAAAACATGCCTGCCCGGCATTATGGGATTTCACCAAATGAGGGCTAACGTCGTGCGGGATGAACTTCATGGCCGCATGTTCTCAAGTTGTGTCTGCGCTTGCTTCAATCGTTGGCGCAGGCCCCTGATGTATTCATCGTCCGGCTCGTGTTGTTGTTGGTGCATTTCCAGCAACGCCCTCAAAACTTCGACGCGATGCTTTTTCTCCGTCACGCGCTCAGCGTGGTCAAACTCGCGGACAACAGCCCCGTATCGGGCTTCGGTCGCTGCTGGCCTTTGGTTGTTATTTAGTGTTTTAATTGTCGTGTTTAGTTGTTATTTGTTCCTGAACTTGCCCCACGATTTCGTCGTGCAGTAAGTCAATTCATTGCTTGGATGAGTTTTCATGGTCATCCGGTGAGGGTTGGAACTGGTGCGGCAGAATCTTCTGCCTAATAATTTCTGATGTCCCACCCTGTCGCGATGGCTCCCAGGTCGGCGCCGCTGCCATAGCTTGTGCCGTTCATTAGCCAGATGACGCGGTCCCCGCTAACCGTGTTTTCCCAGAGAATGTCCGTCTTGCCGTCGCCATTGAAATCAGCCGCGCCGGCGATGTGCCACGATGTCGGCAAGGTCCCCAGGTCGACAAGGCTGCCATAGCTTGTGCCGTTCATGAGCTCGATGAAGTGCTGGCCAGTAGAGCTGTTTTCCCAGAGAATGTCCGGATTACCGTCCGCATCGAAATAGCCCGAACCTACGATGTGCCACGATGTCGGCACGGTCCCCAGCTCGACAAGGCTGCCATAGCTCGTGCCGTTCATGAGCTCGATGAAGTGCTGGCCAGTAGCGCTGTTTTCCCAGAGAATGTCCGGATTACCGTCCGCATTGAAATCAGCCGCGCCTACGATGTGCCACGATATCGGCAAGGTTCCCAGGTCGGCAACGCTGCCAATGCTTGTGCCGTTCATGAGCCAGATGACGTGCTGGCCAGTAGAGCTGTTTTCCCAGAGAATGTCCGAGTTGAGGTCGGCATTGAAATCGCTCGAGCCAACAATGTTCCACGATGTCGGCACGGTCGGTAAGACCGCACTCCCAATAGGGCTCGTGCCGTTCATGAACAAGATGACCCGCACGCCGGTAGAGTTATTTTGCCAAAGAAGATCCGATTTGCCGTCGCCGTTAAAATCCGCCTTTGCCGGAAAGATTGTCTCGAAGGCTAGAAAATTCGGACTTCCTCCCGCTGTGCCGAAGGGGGTTCTATTTCCATCGGGTGTGTAGTCGTAGATTTGCCCAGCGCCAGTATCGGCTACTAAGAGATTCCCAACCCCATCCATGTCGCGGTTGTATCTTTTGGGTCGAAATGCCATCCCGTGCGGATCGATGAGCCCCGATGCGAAAGGCATTATTGTCCCGTCTGTTTCGATGGCGGTAACCCCGCCGGAGTCGGTAGTGACGAGGACGTGACCAAGCCTGTCCAGTATCACATTTCGGCTGCCGTCACCGGGATCGATATCACTCATCGTCCCGTCCGGGGCTACTTTGAACACCGAGGCGCCATTAGCAACGTAACGGTTGATTCCGTCGAAACCGAGCCCCAGCGGACCAGTAACACCGGGAATAGAAATCGCCCTGGGCCCTCCGGTCAGAGGAAAGCTCGACACGACATTGCCACTATTCTCTGCCACAAGCAGCTCGGGTCCGTCGATGGCGAGACCGATTGGATTGGTCAAACCTGAGGCAAAAGTGCTCCGAACGCCGCCCCTGGTGAATTTATAGACGTTGCCGCTGCCAGCGTCAGCTACATACAAATTCCCTGCGGGATCGAAAACCAGGCCCTGGGGACTGTTGAGTCCGGTTGCGAACATCCTCTTTGCTCCGTCGTGTGCGTAAACCACGATCGAGTTGGTTGCCAGGTCGCTGGCGTAAAGATCGCCTGGAATGGCAAGTGCGTTGGAATTGAAACTGAATCCGGTCGCACCAGCAAGGAGCAAAATAAGGATATTGGATGAAAGAGCGTTCTTGATTCTCATATTTGTTTGTTTTGGATTTGCTATTGTATGCGCCTTTTATACGCATCTATGGCGCAGGTCAAGGACAAATTTTACGACGACGTGTTTTTAGTGTATAAGTTTATTGCTTTCAGCCTGCGCAATCGGCTATGAAGAATGAGATCGGAGGGGCGATTTAGGTGCGAATGGTAAAATCCAAAAAGAACAAGAACAAAGCGAAGCTCAACCTGACGGTGCGAGATGAGCAGCGAAACAAACTGGAACAAATGGCATCTTTAGAGAACCGTTCCGTTTCCAATCTTGTCGAGGTTATGGCCGATGAACGCTGGCAGCGTTTGGTGGGGCAGCAGGGCATTGCATACGCTAAAACCGTCGCGGAGGCGATGGACCTTAAACTCGACATGGACAATCCAGCAGACCGCGAGCAATTGCGCCGAGCAGTTCTCGATCTTGTCGCCGAGAGAAAAGTGCGAAAGTAAAAACGGGCATGATTGAAATTCTGTCGTTCGCTTTCCGGCAAGCATTTATAGTGCGATTCACCTACGCTCTGGAAAACCAGTAGGCTTCCTCTAATCGTAGCTGACAACTCCCGAACTCTGTTCGCGGCAAAGTCGAAGCGAACGCCATCGCGAAAAAGCGGGGCGACGTACAGTCGAAGCAAACCCCGATAGCACTTTCGCCAAAGTGCGATTCCAGACGAAATCGGCGGGTTATGAAAATCTTAACTTTTTTCGAGCACTTTGTCTCATCGTTTCCGTAGAAATAGGTGATATGCGCCATAAATGCGCATCTATGGCGCACTCGATAGACAAGCCGAAAATGAGTTCTCGATGAGGAGAATCTACGGAAAACCAAACAACTTTTTTCCATGAAGCTGAAGCTCATGGCGAGTCGGGAGTGGCAGCTATCCCCGCTATTCCGCGAACAACTGGCCAAGTGGCAGCGGCAAAAGGCGGCTGCGGCGAAGCTCGCGCCAGCTCCCAAGGCACCGCGACCGCTACCTAGCGCCAAGACACTGGAGCGTCGCCGTCGCCACATGGAGGAGCTCAGGCGCAGAAGCGCGAGCTGCCGGATGAGATTGGAGCCGAAGAAGGCGGCGCGGCGCGATGAAACGCACAAAGCGCCTTCACTTTCGCGCGCCTGCGCACGGTGGTGGCGACTAATGCACAGCAGAAGCGAAGCCGGAGAGCAACCGCCCCAGACATTGAGTACGAGCGATAAATGAAAAACCAGATGCCGGTGTGGGAATGTCCACGATGCAGTTACGTGATGACCGCGCAAGGGGTCGGCGACGAGCCGGATCTGGACGAATTGCTAGCGGAGTACGAGCGCGCTGGCCAAACGATGACAGAAAGCGAGCGCGACCCGAAGCCGGGTGAGATAGCGCACTGTTTCCGGTGCGGCAAGTTTGCCATGATCGGAGAGGATTTGCAATTGCGCATGCCGACCTCAGACGAACAACTGGCAATCAACACGAGCGCGCAGCTGACCGAAACACAGATCGTGTGGGCGAGTTACACCGGAGCGCGCCGCAAATGAGCGGACGACAATAGGAAACCGGCCCAAACAGTTCGAGCGAAAGAGCGCAGGCGGGAAGAGAGTATGGGAATCAATCCGAGCTAACAACATGACAACGAAGGCGAAATCGAAACGGAGACGGCAAAGGCCGAGCAGACCTTTAGAGCTGTGGCGCCTGGAAACGTCGGATGACAATGGATCTGGCGCGGCTGAAAAAATCGACAAGCTTCTCCTCTCGGCGCTGAGGTACTGGGAGGTTGACCGCGATCTAATCGAAGAACGTAGGTTATCACGACAACATTGTGACAACGACTAGAGCGGTGAAGGATAACAGCCAGTTTGCCGCAGTGGTAACGCACGCGCATGACGTGCTGCGCTTCTTCAAGCAAACCAAACCGGCGAGCGTATGGGGCTGCGACGGCGTGGGTTACGACATACACAAGCGCATCGGCATGGTGCGCATCAATAAGTCAGGCGTCGACGCGCACAGCTTCCAAAATGGCATCGCTGCATATCCGTAGGAAATCGCGAAAACTCATCCAACCAATGATTGACTTTATGGCACGACGAAAGCGTGGGGCAAGTTCAGGAACAAATAACAACTAAACACAACAATTAAAACACTAAATAACAACCAAAGGCCAGCAGCGACCGAAGCCCGATACGGGGCTGTTGTCCGCGAGTTTGACCACGCTGAGCGTGTGACGGAGAAAAAGCATCGCGTCGAAGTTTTGAGGGCGTTGCTGGAAATGCACCAACAACAGCGCGAGCCAGACGTTGAATACATCAGGGGCCTGCGCCAACGATTGAAGCAAGCGCAGACACAACTTGAGAACATGCGGCCAGTCTGATGAGAAAGCGAATCCCAATCTGAACCACTTAGTAATCACGCTGGCAGAGAACAACATCATTCTTCGCAACCCTCCGGGCCGTATTGATCCGGAGTGGCTGTATGCAGCGGTTGCACGCCGAAGTAATGGATGGGCAACGAAGCGATCACAGCGTCGCGTCGTTTGATCGTTCCTACACTACCGCACGTCGCAAACCGTACGCCAGAAGGAGTAATGACGCTCCACCAAACAAAAGAGAAACACGACCAAAGAAACAATTACAATGAGTTGGATACGATTGCATAAGGATGAGCCAGAGTATTTCGTTATCAAGATGGGCAATCATTCGTTGGAGTTGCCACCTAAGCGTAGGGATGGGCGCGTTACGCCTCTCCAAGCCGGCGCGGTCTTACTGCTAGCGATGGGCGCACTGACGGCGCTCGTCATCTGGATAATCGTGAGTCACAGCCAACCCTAGCAGCAACAACGAAAACACTGACAGAACGTGCACTCGTAGCCTCGCAGGATTTTGCTAATCCTGCTGTTCTTCAACATGCTCGTCTGTACATACCGCGGTCGTGTCGGCTGGATGCTGTTCTGGGCAATCGCCTTCAGTGGCTTGTCTCTTCTCTTACAGGGAAGGCGAAGCGCGCAGTATGTTCCCGCAGGCATGCTTCTTGTGATTGTATGTGTTGTTCTCGCCCGCTTTTGGAAGATTCATTCGTCGCAAGCTGTAATTACGGAGACTAAGACCCATCGACCCGATAGTGAGAGCCAAACGACCAAGACAGAAACAGGAAGTAGCATAAGAGCCAAATAATGACCAATACATACGTTCTTTCTGTCTTGATTTCATCTGACTATGGATCAAAAGGTTTGAGGTTTGAATCCGATGGGCGCGGTTTTCCGCTTTGTTCGCGCTCGTTGCCAAGGCGTAGTTTTGGCGAAGGCAGGCAATCCAAATCGATCACTGAAAATACGGCCGGATCTGCGCGTATTTTTTGTCGCCGATTCCGCTCACTCTTTTTAGATCATCAGCGCTTCGGAACGGTCGCGCTGCGATAATGCGCGCCGCCATTACATGTCCGATTCCCGGCACGGTCGTTAGCTCTTTTTCTGTCGCAGTGTTGATGTCGATCTTGCCGAGCGGTGTGTTTTCCTTGCCATGCGTTTTGTTCGTTTCGACTGGACTGGTGCGCGTACTTGAGGCGACCGGTTGCGGGATGGGAGAACTAACAGCGGATGAATTTGCAGGGGCTGAGCGTGACCGGGTCTTTTCTTCCGGAACAAAAAAACTGAAAGACGGCGACTTCTGTGCGGGCGCGTTCAATCGCCCGTCGTTAATGCCCCACGCTCCAATCTTCTCCTGCTTCGCCTGATCCTCCAGCTGCTGAAGCTTCGCCAACTCCTCTTGTGAATTTCTTAATCCGGGTGGCGCCGCCTTGAAGCCGTAATTCCTGGCTAGTCCGTTGCGCACAAGTTGCTCGGCGAGATCGCCCTCGCTGGTCTGAACGAATGCATAAAAGCGTTCGAGCCTGCTCTGGCCCATCGCATCGGACATATGTGTGAACACAATAAAGGGCTCAGACAGCTTCTGTCGGGTGAAGTCTTTCGCTGCGCGCCCTACTTCGATAGCTTGGGGCACGGTGATCGTAAAATATTTCGCCTGATCCACCAGGCGTCTCGGAGTCATTTCATCCGTTTCGGGCGCATCGACGAAGTAGAGCCGAAAGAGGTACTCGTTAGGGCCAACGCTCACATGAAAACTGTCGCCATCGTTCGCCGGGTTCGGGATCAGCCGGCAGTCTTTCAAGATAATCCACTCTTTCGATCCGGCTCGTGCGGGAACGTTGACAGCCGCAGTCCAAAGAACAGCAACGCCAACGAGCGCGCTTATATGGACTCGCGAGAAAATCGAAAAGCGAAAGATCAAACGGGGACCCTCGAATGGCTTACGATCCTGAACAGCTGACAGCTTTCGTTCAAGCCATTTTGAGCCGCGCCAAATGTGTCGTGTACATGGCTATCAGCGTACCTAGGACGCTGCCCGCGATCACGTCGCTGACAAAGTGATAATTCATCGCCACAAGGCTGAGGAGCATCGGAGCAGCAAGAACGATCGTAACGATGCGGCTCTCGGGGATAGCAAACATCCAAACACCGGCGAATCCGAAGATTCTGCAAGCGTGACCTGATGGAAAGCTTCCGATGTCGTCACCGCGCTGAAACGGATGAAAACCGTACGTGCCGGTGCCGATGAGTGACGGATTATCGTGCGTCCATGTTTCCGGCCAATACCGGCCGAAAACGTCGCCTAACGAGATACGAAAATCATCGGCGACGATCAAGCTGATACACGCGACCAGGAGCACCTTCTGCCACCGCAGAAACGGCCCCCACGCGCGTCGAACCATCAGAATCGTCAACACCAACGCCGCCCAATTCTGCACTTCCGGAGGCGGATACGTAAGCCAGCGAAAGACTTCGATCTTGTTGATGTGATGGTCATAAACAAAGAAGGCGACGCCCCGATCAACCCAGAAGTAACAGATCACCACCGCAACAATGCACGAACCTGTTGCCATTAGGCTGCAGCGTAGCAAGCTCCCATACTCTTCGTCGTGCGTCGTCATTCCGGCGGCGCCTCAAACTGGCTCATGAGTTTGAAGGTCTCGTAGCGTTTTGCGATTTCCTCCATCGATAGACTGCGTAAACGCTCGAGGCTGAATGCTTCCACGCAGAAACTGGCCAGCACGCTGCCGTAGATCATCGCTTTGCGCAGGTCATTGAAGTGCACTTTCTTCACTGTGCCCGCGAGATATCCGGCCATGCCGCCGGCGAACGTGTCCCCTGCCCCGGTTGGATCGTGAATGTCTTCCAGCGGATACGCGCCACAGCTGAAGAACTGATCTTCCTGCCCGAAGAGCAGTGCGCCGTGCTCACCTTTCTTTATGGCAACGTGCGCCGGCCCCATTTTTTGAATACGACGTCCTGCCTTGATAAGACTCGTTTCCTTCGTCATTTCGCGCGCTTCGCTGTCGTTCAGAATGAGAAGATCGACGCGCCGAAGCAGCGCATCGAGATCCGGCCTGGCTGTCTCGATCCATAGATCCATCGTGTCGGCAACGACGAATCGCGGACGCTCCATTTGCTCGAGCACATGCGCTTGCAGCGATGGCGCGATATTGGCGAGTAAAACGAAATCCGTCTGGCGATACGGCTTCGGCAATACCGGTTTAAAATTCTCGAAAACATTGAGGTGAATCGCGCGGGTCTCGCGCGTGTTCAGGTCCCACGAGTATTCGCCTGACCAGCGGAACGTCTTGCCGTTCACTCGTTGCACGCCTCGGGTATCGATCTTGCGCGACTTCCAGAAATCGAATTCCGAATTCGGAAAGTCATCCCCTACGACGCCGACGAGCCGAACGGGAGAAAAGAAGCTTGCCGCCAGCGCCGCGTAGGAGGCCGAGCCGCCTAACAACTCTGAATGTTCCTCCACCGGCGTCTTGACCGTATCGATTGCGATGGAACCAACGACGAGGACGGACATGGTTAGAATGACGAATTAAGCACGAATGACGAATGTCGAATTAAGCAGGAATGGCGAATGCCGAAAGATACGCGGTTCGCGCTTTGTCATTTCTCTCTTCCGCTCCTCCAAATCTTCGCAAAGATCAGGTGCAATGCTCTCGCTTCGAGCCACAGCTCTCGCGCTTCGGATTTCAGCTCGGGAACAGCGCGAGCGGCCATCCGCAGAAAGTGCTTACTCTCACGCGCTTCTTTCTTGCACGTGCCAATGCACTTCAAAAATTCTTTCTTTGACACTGCATCGTCGGCTTCATCGTAATTGGCGCCAACACTTGTGCCTGCTCCAACGAGCTGACTAATCAGGCGGTTAGTTACCGGGTTCTGTGGAATTGTCTTCGCGAAATCAATGACTGCTTCGCCAAACTGCGCTGTGCGCTCTTCCAAATCGTAAACGCGGTTCTTCTCCGGCTCTTCGCGGATAACCCATTCTGTATCCCCATTCCGAAACGAATCATCGGTGCTATGCGGCTTTTGAGCTTCGGATTTCGTCATTCCTTCGTCATTCGTCATTCGTCATTCGTCATTCGAGCTTCGTCATTGGCATTCACGCCAGCATGTCGGTAATGCAGCGCGCGTAATCAACAATGCTGTGCGCTTTCAGCAAGGCTGAAACCATCACGACGCGCTTCGCTCCAGCGTCGATCACGCTCTGCAGATTGTCGATGTTGATTCCACCGATGCAGAAGATCGGCAGACTCACTTCGGCGTGGATCTGCCGAATGTCTGCGAGGCCGATCGGCGCGTAGTCGGGTTTTGTAGGCGTGGCGAAGATCGGGCCGAACCCGATGTAATCCGCGCCTTCGCGTCGCGCGGCATGCGCTTGCTCAAGGCTGTGGGTGGATTTTCCGACCAAGATGTCGCGCGCCGCCTGATGGCGTGCGGCTTCGATCGAGTCGTCATCCTGACCGACGTGCACGCCTTCAACCGCCACGCGCCCGGCGATTTCAGCGTGATCATTCACGATAAGGGGGATGGAAGATTTCGCCGTTATTCGATGCAACTCAGTTGCGAGATCGGAAAGCTCCTCGATTGCCCTGCCTTTTCCACGTAGCTGAATCAGATCGACGCCGCCTTCGATCATTTGCTCAACAATGCGAGCGGCATCGGATACTTCGATGTAGCCAAGATCAATGATCCCGTAGAGACGGCAATCGCTGAGCGCAATCATCGCATTGCGTTTTACTCACGCAGACGAAGTGGCCGCGATGTCAGGTTGAGTTTGCCCGCTGAAATAAGGCGGTCCATCAAGCCAGTATCGTAGTTTCCATCGCGAAAATCGCCGTTGCGCATCATCGCGCCATGAAACGGAACGGTGGTTTTAATACCGGTGATGTAATACTCATCCAATGCGCGCCGCATACGATCAATCGCATTGATCCGGGTCGAGCCGACGGTAATTATTTTCGCAATCAGCGAGTCGTAATATGGCGGCACGGTGTAGCCGGTATAAACGTGTGAGTCGATTCGAACACCGCGGCCACCTGGCGCATAATAGAAATCGATGCGGCCCGGTGTCGGCTGAAAAGCGTTCGCCGGATCTTCGGCGTTAATGCGACATTGAATGGCGTGCAAGCGCGGGACCGCACGCGCGACATGCCGCGAAAGCGGCTGGCCAGCGGCGATGCGGATCTGTTCTTTCACCAGGTCGCATCCATAAACCTCCTCCGTAACCGTATGCTCCACCTGGATGCGTGTGTTCATTTCCATGAAATAAAAACGCCTTTCCTGGTCGACCAGAAATTCGATCGTTCCGGCATTTTCGTAGCCGACTGATTTGACCAATTTCACGGCCGCATTTCCCATTTTCTTGCGAAGACTCGGCGTTAACATCGGGGACGGACATTCCTCGATCACCTTCTGGTTCCGCCGCTGAATCGAGCAATCGCGTTCGCCGAGATGTACGATATGGCCATGGCTATCAGCCATGATTTGAAATTCAATGTGGCGCGGATTGAGGATGAGCTTTTCCAGATATACCTGATCATTTCCAAACGCTTTCTGCGCTTCGTGACGCGCGCTATGAAAGGCCGATTTTAGACTGGGCTCGTTATGCGCGGCGCGCATCCCGCGGCCGCCACCGCCGCCAGCCGCCTTAATCATCACCGGGTAGCCAAGTTTCCTCGCGGTCCTCATCGCTTCGTCCTCTGTCTCGATGATTCCATCGCTGCCGGGCGTTACCGGCACGCCGGCTTTGCGCGCAGCCGCACGGGCAGCATTCTTATCGCCCATTGATTGCATCGCGCGGGAGGGGGGCCCAATGAACTTGATGTTGCAGCTCTCACAGACTTCTACGAAATGCGGGTTCTCGGCGAGGAAACCGTAGCCGGGATGAATCGCATCGACGTCGCCGATCTCGGCTGCGCTCATGATCCGATCGATTCTCAAATAACTTTCCAAGCTCGGGGCGGCGCCGATGCAGATCGATTCATCGGCAAGCTGAACGTGTAAAGAATCGACGTCCGCTTCCGAATAGACCGCCAAGGTGCGAATGCCGAGTTCTTTGCAGGCGCGAATCACCCGCAGCGCGATCTCTCCCCGGTTAGCAATCAGTACTTTCTGGAACATTGGCGACGTGCGATTCGGCGCGCCCGGCGGTCGCGCCCTACAATGTCTGTCTTAGCGAACACGAAACAGCACCTGGCCAAATTGAACGGGCTTGCCGTTTTCAGCGAGCACCTCGGCGACGACACCGCTCGTTTCTGCCTTGATTTCGTTCATCACTTTCATCGCCTCGATAATACAAACAACAGTGTCTTCAGTGACCGATTTCCCCACCTCAACAAAAGTCGGCGCATCGGGCGATGCAGCGCGATACAATGTGCCCACCATCGGAGAAACGATTTCTTTCAGCGGGGCGCTTTCGATCGGTTTTGCGGCAGGCGGCAGTTCAATTCCGGTGGACGCAACTTTGGGTGGGCCGGCGCTCGCACCGGGCGCAACAGCGGTTCCCTGCGGAACGGAACCGCTCCGCTGCAGCTTAAGGCGGAGGCCCTCTTTTTCGATCTCGAAGACCGAAAGATCGTGCTTCTTCATCAAATCGATGATCGCTTTGATTTCTTTGATGTCTTTGGAGTCCAAGATGGCTTTTGGTTAAGACTGAGGCGCTTTAGCTTTAAGCAGTTTTGCGGCGAGACGTCAAGCCCGGGCTGAAGTAACGCGGGTCTGGAGTAAAAGGAGTGGTGAAGGCTTTGAACCCAAGCGCGTTCGCTACTCCATTACTTCATTACTCCTTCGCTCCACTTTAAAATCGTCGATGAGACCGATCGCTACATCGTTGTCGACAAACCGCCGTTTCTCCTGGTTCACCCGACAAAGCCCGGCAGCACGCCGACTCTCTGGAAGCAATTGCGTGACCTGCTCGCATTCGAAATCGCCAGCGGCGGACAGGTTTCGATTGTGAACCGACTCGACCGGGAAACCAGCGGACTGGTTCTGGTTGCAAAAACCGCGGCGGCGGCGCGCGATTTTGGGCTGTTGATGCAGCGACGTCAGTTGCGCAAAGAATATGTTGCAATCGTTTGGGGCTGGCCGGAATGGGAACACAAAGTCGTCGATGCTCCTCTGGATCGTCAGGGCACACATCAACACTCGGCGATTTGGCTCAAACAAATGATTCACCCCGCGGGTGCCCCGGCGCAGACGGAACTTTTTGTTGAACGGCGGTTCAGAAAGTCCACTTCGTCCGGCGATCGCTTCAGCCTCCTTCGCGCCATTCCGCTGACAGGCCGAACTCATCAGATTCGTGTGCATCTTGCTTCAATCGGCCATGCTATCGTGGGCGATAAGATTTATGGCCCCAACGAGCAGTTATACCTGCGTTTCATCGAAACTGGTTGGACCCGTAAGCTCGAGGAGAAACTCCTCTTGCCGCGACATGCTTTGCATTCGGCGAAACTAGCGATCCAAAGTGACGGTGAATGGATCAGCGGGCCGCCTGCTGATCTCACAGAATTCTGCAGCGGAGGCTTCTGACCACCGGTTGGGCGTTATCGTTTCCATGTTGGATCGGCGTTTAGAGAGGAGAATTGCAATCGAATCAAGCACTCCTATCGTAGGCGCGCGAATGAAACACGCTTGCATATGCGCTGCTTTCTTTCTCACCGGTAGTTTACCGCTTTTCGGCGGCACGACTGAATCCCGCGTTGAAGCTGTAAGTCCGGAGTTCAATCCACAGCGCTTCGAATTTGCCATTGAGTCCGGATATTTGTTAGGTGCGATTAATGCCCCTGCCAGCTATGAAATCGGCGCGGAATTTCTGACGGGACGGATTCGTTGGGGAGTCGTGGACGGCGACAGGTGGTTCCGTGGTTATAATCAATTTTATGTTAGCGCCGTGGCCGAACCGATTTTTCGCGGCATCGAAAACCGCTATTTCGGATTCAACATTGGCTTTCGCTACAATTTTGTGCCGCTGGCCAGCAGGCTGGTTCCGTACTTTTCGGGTGGAGTCGGCGGAGGCTGGATCGACAGTCATGCGAATATTCCCGGCGGACAAGGGCAGGATTTTACGTTCAATATTTTGTCGGCAGCAGGCATCTCCTACAGCATGAATGATCACTGGAAATTAAATGTCGGAGCGCTGTATCAACATCTTTCGAATGGCGGACAAACCGATCCTAATCCGAGCCTCAATCTGTTCGGTCCGCAGGTGGGCGTGACGTATTCGTTTTAACGCTTCCTGTCATGTCGAGCGAAGCCGAGACATCCCTGGACAGTGTTTTGACACGAAAAGAGACAAATGATCGGAGATTCTTCTCCCGCGACTGCGGGATCAGAATGACATCATGTGCCACGTTTGCCGATGAGCGCGCCTAACGAAAACGTCCTTGTCATCCGGCGGGAACTCTTCGATCAGCTTGGAAGTTTTCAAGGTCTCAACTTCGAGCCGCAAAAATATCTCAACGCGTTCTTATCACGCGGAAACAATTTTTTCCTCCCGCGCCCTGAAGCAGAGATCAATCCCGCCTACAAACAAATCATTCCCTACGCGTTGATCGCGTTTGAGAACAAACTGGCTTATTACGTTCGCGGTAAAAAAGCCGGTGAACAGCGTCTGGTCGCGAAGGGCTCAATCGGCATCGGCGGTCACATGAACGAGACCGACGAATCGTTATTTGCCATGGATGAGCAGGCTTATCGCGCCGGTGTAGAGCGCGAGGTCAACGAGGAGATCAACATCGCTACTGCGTTCGAAGATCGAATCGTTGCGCTCCTGAACGATGACACCACCGAGGTCGGGCGTGTGCATCTTGGCATCGTTCATGTTTTCAAACTGTCCGAACCAAAGGTGGAAAAACGCGAAGCGATGATCACCGGGCTAACGTTTCTTGCAAAAAAAGAATTGCTTGCGCGCCGCGAAACCATGGAGACATGGTCGCAGATTTGTCTCGATTCGCTCGGCCGATTACTGCTGTAACTCCTGCCGCTGGGAAGCAGGCCACGAATTGTTGTTTAGCCGCCAGGCGGAGCAGGTGAAACTGAAGTTGCAGGCGACGTTTCAGCTGCAGGTGACGTTTCAGTTGCAGGCGACGTTTCAGTTGCAGGCGAAGCTTCCGGTGCGGGTGAACCTACTGCAGGCGCAGAAGCAGGTGGAGGCGCAGCAGGTGCGGGTCCAGGTCCGGGTTGCTGCTGCGGAATGAATGCAATCTCGTCAATCTGCCACCGGCCAACCGGGTGCGAGATGGTCAGATCCATATCGGCGTATTTCGCGGGATAATATATCCGCGTATGGAACGAGCCGTGCGGCTCGAAAAATTGTGATTGGAATTCAATCTTTCCCTGGACATCGACTGGCCGAACAGGCGCTCCGAGTTTCACAATCTCATTCATGAACTCCTGTTGCGTCGATGCCGGGAAGTTCATGCGTGCCTGAGGACTGAGCCGTGAATTGAAAAAATTAATATCGTGCCCGACGGCAATGCGCTGGATCGCCTCCTTTGCGAAAGCGGCGCCTTCCCTGGCCATCTGCTGTCTGGTGGAGTTCAACCACCAAAACGCAACACCAACCAACCCAAGCACGATAATAACTAGAACAATGACCTGCCCCGATGACTTCCGTTTAGAATTCAATTTCAATTTTTTCATCTTGGTTTTAATAACCGAACCCCATGCTCTTGATCACTTCGCCGTTACGGATGAGCACAGAATGTTTTTGCTTCCCTGTGTAAGCGCCGAACTGGTTTCGCGCGTTCACGGTAAAATTAACGAGATACCCGGAGACAGCTTCGCCGGCCTTGCCCAAATCGGTTGGTTTTGGTTCTCCATCCCACTCGATACGTGCGCTGTCTGGGTTGATCAGTTGTTTGTTCAGCCACTGCACGGTGACCTCCTTATAGTTCGTGGGGTACGAACCGTACCGCGCTGTGTCTGCTGATGGCGTTTGGGCTCTTAAGCTGCCGGGGACAGTCACTCCGACCGCAGCTGCGCAAATCAGCGACAGCGACATAAACGATTTCATTCTGTCTGTTTATCATCGGTCGAGGCAGCTAGTCCAGCCTAATGAAACGGTAACTGTCAAGCTTTAGAAAAACGGAAACAGTGAAGTGCGTCACGACGCAGAGTCCCGGATTCAACCAAGAACGGCGCGTCGAGGCATGGCCATCGCGCGACTGCGAGAGTGCCGCGCTGCCGCTCCGCTTTCATTGTTCGCCGAGTACATTCCATGGCATCATTAGGCTGCTTTGGTGAAACGCTTTGCGTCTCGCGGTCATGCGTATGGAAAAGTGTTTGCTTTATTCTGCGATCGTTATCGGCTTGCTGACGTCGATGCCAAACATCTCCGGGGAAACGCGGATCCAAAATTCGAATGTCGCGGTTGTTGAAGCTACCCCGCCATCCGATACGGCAACTGCCTTGGGCAACCGCGCCCACAACTCCCCCGCCCCGCAGCGGGCGACGCCGTTTGATCCGGCGGCGGCGACACAGGCGTGGCTAGACAGTGTCCCGAAAGAGAAGCGGGAAAAATCAGATGCATATTTCGAGGGCGGTTATTGGCTGATTCTATGGAATTATCTTGTGGCCGCTGGAATTTCAGTTTTGCTGTTGTCCTCCCGGTTTTCAGCGCGGCTGCGTGATTTGTTGGAACAACTAACGAACTCGAAGACGCTGCAAGTCGCCTGCTACAGTGTTCTGTATTTGCTGCTGGTTTATATTCTAAGTTTTCCGCTCGACCTCTACGAACACTTTTTTCGCGAGCATCAATACGGCCTCGCTACACAGACTTTCCCCGCGTGGTTTCGCGAACAACTGATCGGCCTCGGAATTACACTCATTGGCGGCACGATTTTCTTGTCGGCGTTGTATGCGGTGTTCCGTCGAGGGCCCCGGACATGGTGGATCTGGGGAACGGTCGTGGCCATTGCTTTCTCGTTTGTTTTGCTCTTTATCGCGCCGGTATTCATCGAGCCGCTTTTCAACACGTATAAACCGCTGGCCAATCCGGAAATCAACGAGCCCATTCTCGCGATGGCTCGGGCGAACGAGATTCCGGTTAAACAAGTGTTCGAGGTCGACGCTTCGCGGCAGACCACCCGTATCAGCGCGAATGTCTCCGGGATGCTTGGCACAACGCGCATCGCGCTAAACGATAATCTGCTCAAACAATGCACGATCCCCGAGATCCGCGCGGTAATGGCGCACGAGATGGGTCACTACGTTCTTAACCACGGCGCGAAGTTGCTGACCTACCTGGGAATTTTTATCCTCATCGGCTTCGCGCTTACTCGAATCCTGTTTGACGCGGCAGCCACGCGCTGGGGCCTCAAATGCGGCGTGCGCGGCATTGCCGATCCAGCCGGGCTTCCGCTGCTGAGTTTGATCGTTAGCACTCTGCTTTTTCTCGCTACACCGCTTCTCAATACAGTGGTGCGTTTTACCGAGCGTGAAGCGGACGCTTTTGGAATCAACACCGCCCGCGAACCCGACGGGATGGCAAAGGTGGCGCTGAAACTCGGCGCTTATCGAAAGCTCAATCCCACCGCTCTCGAGGAATTCATCTTTTACGATCATCCCAGCGGCCGCGCCCGGATCCGCATGGCGATGGATTGGAAAGTGGCGAATCTGCCAGCCGGCGAATCCTTAGGCCACAGAAAAAGCCTCATCGTTGAAAAAGTACTGATCAGTGGTCGCCGCTAATGATTATCCCGCCTCGCGCGGATGTTGCGACGGCGCGGCCGCAGTGAACGCGAACTTGCGTTTTCGGATCAGCATCAAGTTGCGAATGTAAATCAACGAGTTTGGCAAATACGCGAGAATGCCAATGGGGTCGCGACGGAAAATGAAGTACACGCACATGAGCACGCTGCCGGCAATGCTCCAGTACCAGAAAGAAACTGGAATCACACTTTCCCCCTGCCGCTCAGAGGCCACCCATTGAACGAGAAACCGCATTGAGAAAAGAGCGTTCCCGATGAAGCCGAGAACCATGAGATAACTCCAATCGAGGCCAAGAAACCGATATTCTTTTCCGATCCAGGTGATAGCGATGAGTGCAAGTGTGTTCATAGGTGGTTAACTGATTCGGCGATTTCGTATTGGATTCTTCTCGATTTCATCCAGCAGACTGCAAGCGGGTCGTGGAACGATTCAAACAAACCATTCCAAACACCGTGATCACTGGTGCCTGAGAACCGCGGATTTGTCGAGACCGGTACTTCAACCACACGGAATCCTTCCATCTTGGTCGATGTGAAGAATGCATTTTGAGTTCAAGCCCATCCTCTACCGCAGAACCTCGAGTCCGATTACCGGCAAGCCTTTATTCGCGCTATGAGCGTGTCGGCGATTGCGGCGGGAGTTTCAGAGATGGCAATTCCTGCTGCTTGCAGCGCTTCAATTTTTCCCGCTGCTGTTCCTTTACCACCAGAGACGATCGCACCTGCGTGACCCATTCGGCGACCTGGAGGCGCTGTTTTTCCAGCGATAAACGCTGCCACAGGTTTCTTGCAGTTTCTTTTGATCCAGTCGGCAGCTTCCTCTTCAGCAGAGCCGCCGATCTCACCGATCAAAATCATCGCGTCGGTCCCGGGATCGTCGTTGAACAATTTTGCGCAGTCGAGATGCGAAAGACCGTGAATGGGATCGCCGCCGATCCCGATGCAAGTGGACTGCCCATAGCCGCGTGACGTCAGTTGCCATACCGCCTCGTACGTAAGCGTGCCGGAGCGCGAAATCACGCCAATGTTGCCGGGCTTATGAATGTAGCCCGGCATTATCCCGATCTTGCATTGACCGGGCGTAATGATGCCCGGGCAATTGGGGCCGATCAGTCGCGACTGTTTTCCGCGAATCAAAGCTTTCACGCGCATCATGTCCATGACTGGAATTCCTTCCGTGATGCAGACCACCAACTCCACTCCGGCATCGACCGCTTCCAAAATTGAATCCGCTGCGGCAGGCGCAGGGACGAATACCATCGATGCGTTACATCCGGTTTCTTGGCGCGCCTCCCACATTGTATCAAACACAGGCACTTTCCCATCGAACATTTGGCCGCCCTTCCCTGGTGTGACGCCTGCGACCACGTTCGTGCCGTAATCCACGCACTGGCGCGTGTGAAATGCGCCCGCGCTGCCAGTGATGCCTTGCACCACAAGGCGTGTGTTTTTATCGACAAGAATCGACATGACAAATCAGGAAAGCAGGAACGACGAGGACGAAAAAATCTGGAGGCCAGGAATCCATGAACAATACAAAAAGACACAGCGGATCTCCCTGTTTTCCTGCCTTCCTGATTCACTCTTCCTGGTTTCTTGGTTTTCTGGTTTCCAGATTCAAGTTGCTTTCGTTTGTGAATCACGAGCTTGTTTCCGTCGGGATCGCGGAGTTGTGCCATCCAGCAGACCGGTGTCTCGGTCTTTTCAATATCGAATTCCACGCCGCGGTCTTTGAGCTTCGTGTAGGCGTTATCAAAATCTTCCACCTCGAACGCGACGGTTGTCCCGTCGCGCGAAGGTTTCCAAGCCGGATGACAACCCACGCCGATGGTGACGGGGCCAAGATCGTACTCGACCCACGCGCCATCCATTTGTGTGCGGGCCGGCTTTAACTCGAGTGTCTCCTGATAGAATTTTCGTGCGCGTTCCTTGTCAGAAACCGCAATGGCAATAAAGGCCACTTCGTTTGTCATCATTTGCAGACTCCTTTCTCGTTTTCGGGTTTGAGTTTATGAATTATGAACATGTGGCTTCGCACCGTCGTCCATTTGGAACCTGGTATTTGATTTTACCTGGAGCTTGGGATTTGAACATTTGGGTTTTGTTTTGCAGCTGCTTTGACAACCTTTTGCGCTGCATCAGCGAGATCGTCCGCCGCGATAAGCGCGAGTCCGCTTTCCTTCAACAATTGCTTGCCTCGCTCTACATTTGTTCCTTCGAGCCGGACGACAAGCGGCACACTGAGCTTCAGAGTCTTCGCTGCATTGATAATGCCCTGTGCGATCACGTCGCATTTCATGATTCCGCCAAAAATGTTCACAAGAATCGCTCCCACATTTTTATCGGCGATCAGGATTTTGAACGCTGCGGTCACCTGCTCTTCGGTCGCGCCGCCGCCGACATCGAGGAAGTTTGCCGGTTCGCCGCCATAAAATTTAATGATGTCCATGGTAGCCATGGCCAGACCTGCGCCATTGACCAGGCAGGCGATGTTTCCATCGAGGCCGATGTAATTGAGCCCATGTTTTGAAGCTTCCACCTCTCGCGGGTCTTCCTCCGCTACGTCGCGCATCGCGGCGATATCCGGATGGCGATACAGCGCGTTGTCGTCGAAATTGAACTTGGCGTCGAGAGCAAGCACTTGGCCCTTGGCTGTGACGACCAGCGGATTCACTTCGACCATCGAGCAATCGAACGCGATGAACGTGCGGTAAAGACCCTCGAATAGCTTCGACGCGTTCTTCAGTTGCGATGATTCGAAACCGAGTTGTTTCGCGAGCTTTCGTGCCTGGTATGGCTGCAGACCAGCCAATGGATCAATCGGTTCTCGAATAATCTTTTCCGGCGATTTCGCGGCAACGGCCTCGATCTCCACGCCGCCTTCAGTGCTGGCCACAATCAAAGGCGCAGCGGTCGCGCGATCCAGCAGGACCGCAAAATAGATTTCGCGCGCGATATCGGCCGATTCGGCCACGAGCACTTTGTTCACCGGCCGACCAGTTGGCCCGGTCTGGTGCGTCACCAGAATTTCTCCGAGCATTTTCGCCGCAACTTCGCGGACTTCTTCCGGCGTGTTGCGAACATGGACTCCGCCCTTGAACCCGTTCTTAAAAGCCCCTTTGCCGCGTCCGCCGGCGTGGACCTGTGCTTTAACAACAATATCGATATCGCCCAGCTCACGCGCTATCTGCTCTGCATCGTCGAGTGTCGCTGCGACTCTGCCGCGCGTCGTAGCTACATCGAATTTTTGCAACAATTCTTTGGCTTGGTATTCGTGGATATTCATTCGCAACGAGCGGCGATTTCAATCGGCCGCGTATCGATTTCAGAAAGAGAGTGGAATAGCCCGCGCAACGCGAATCAGCAACGATTTTTCTTTTCCGAATTGGCTTGCCTTGCTGAAACCGAGCCGACTACGGTGGCGGCCATGAAAACCTCAATGAAAATCTTTGCAATAGCTGGCGCACTTCTGCTTGCAGTCGCCCTGGGCGTCATGGCCGGCACGCCCGAGCAGGAAAAGGCATTTACTGACAAATACAAAACAGCGATGGAAAAAAAGGACACCGCAACGCTGGAGTCTTTCCTTTACACCCAGGGCGCCGACCCGCAGGCCCTCGAGTTTTACAAAATGATGCAGTCGGGAGACGCGGGAGGGACAATTTCAACGATTGAGCTTGTTAATCTCACGCCGGAAGATGTCAAAAAAGCGACAACGCCAATGGACGGACCAACCGGCAAAGTTTGCCTCACTCTCAAGCCGACTAAAAAGCTCGTCATCAAGGTTGAGAAGAAGGATGCCAACGGTAGCTCATCCAGCAGTTCCGAAAGTTTCGTCGCCGAGAAGGACGGCAAATTTGTGATCCCTGTCCCGGGGCCGTGTAAGTAGTGCTGCGCGAAATAGGGTGAAAGCGACGCACACACCGTCGCACACGGGTGGGCAGTGCGCGCTCCGAAAGTTTTCGTGCCAGCAACTGTTGTCTCCAAAGCGAGAGATCTTCTCTTAGCTTCGATCTTCCTTGAAAAGAGTGCCCACCGTGCGTTGATCCGCCGGTGGTTCCAGTGAGTTAACAAATCTGCGAAAGCGTTCGGAGAAAACTTCAGGCCGAAGCTGCCAGTAATGAGCCATGCCGGGCGCGAAGATGTAATGGCGCAGAAGTCCGTGCCAGCCTTCCCAAAGCTCCCTGTCCATCTGTCCGTAAACGTAATGAAAATGAATGGTCTCAAACGCTTTCAAAAATTGGTAACTCGCATGGAAAAATCGTGCCCGTTCTTCGACTGACAGTGCGCTGATATCTTCTAGGCCGATGCGCCAGATCCGTTCCAGCTCGGCGTTCTCCATCAAAGGTTTAGTCACGTCGCGCAGGGCGGTTGTGGCAGCATCTTGCGTGGCGAGCCGGGCCACGCGCGTGCTCTGATGCACCTGCATGGCGAGATATAGCACGGACAAAACGACCGCTAGCGATCCCACCAGTTGCGAGATGGCGCTAATCGCATCCCAATTCATTGCTTCGTTTGTACTACAGGCGAACCACAGTCGCCAGAGACTATCGCAAAAATGTCATTCTGAGCGAAGCGAAGCTGCAGCGCAGCACACAAAGCCCGCGAGGCCAGGCTTTCAATCCTGAGGCATAACTCTCGGGTAATTTCGCGCGATGTCTCGGTTTCGCTCGACATAACGCGACCTGCTTATGAGACGAGTAGAGTTAAGCCCGACCGAAGCAGCAGGAGCTATTGCAAGCAACGCGGCACAATAAAGAATCAATGGTTTTTTCCGCCCGGCCGTTTACTTAAACGCTGGTAATCCTTCGAGCTTTTTCAGGAGTGCCAGGATCGACCTCGCCGGATTCGTGCGATCACTAATTTTGGTGAATTATTTCGATTCACTTCCCGGCGTCGACGGTACTGACATCAACACAGTCAAAAATTCCGGCGGCATGAACGTCGCCCATGCATCGTAATCGGGACCGAACTGCCGAAGGAACAGCAGTGAAAAGGCGGCAAGCGTCACTGAAAGCGGCAAAAGTATGACTGTGCCGACATACGGAATTGCAGCAATGCAACAGGTCGCGCACGCAACCGCGCAACTCATCATTACAACTGCCACTCCCAACAGCAGGAGAAATAGGACATAGAGAAGGATTAGCCCGGGATGAGAGAAGACCAGGTCCACCGTTTGAGAAAACGCGAGCCGCGCCGGGCAGCGTTGCCGGTACATGATTGGGACCATCAATTGCGAGGCCAAAGCCCAGATAAAAGCGAAGCAGACTGCGACAAATACAAACAGCGAAAGGCCGATCCAAAATCCCGCGCCGGGCTCTGCTTGAGGGCCTCTGGGAATAAACGGCACAATGAGTCCGAGTCCTGCGATTACGATGACGCCAATGAGCACCAAGACGACAATCAGTGAAAACAGGAAAAAGCTGTTTCCTTCCGCACGAAACTCCTTCCACGGTTCAACTATCGCGGCGCGATTGCGAACGATGCAGTCAACAAAAATAAATCGCCCGCGCGCCCGCAGCCAGGCAAAAAGGACAATGAGCAGGAGAAGGAGACAAACCAAGATGCATATGCCCGTGATCAGAACTGGCTGCGGAATTTGGTCAATGGTTGCACTGAATTTCCGAGCATCTGCGCGCTCATTGTACGGGTAATTGAATCCGCCCCCGCCAACACCACACAGATTTGCAAGCCAGGCGGCAAAGCCGATCACGAGCCATTTCTTAAAGTCGAACGGCTGAAATAGAGTTTTCTTCATCAACTCGAACGCTTGACCAAACGGCTTAAAGATTTCGATTTGCGCTTCGGTTCCGTTCATGTTCGATCTTCTTGGTAAGCGGCAGCGATTGTAGGGCAACCGCATCGGTTGCCAAGCCAGGCTCTACAGCCGCTGCAATCGGTTGGTGCGTTAAACCGAGAAAGACAATGTTAATGTCGATGCCGAAACCAAAACGCCGTTATCCAATCGGCGCTGAATTGATCGGGGAAGGCGAAGCGCATTTTCGTATTTGGGCGCCCAAGGCGCGGGAAATAGATGTCGTGTTGGAAGACGCTCCGGAGGCGAACCAAAAATTCTGTTCGCTTATAGCCGAGCCAGGCGGGTATTTCTCCGGAGCGGTCAATGCCAGCGCAGGGACTCGTTACCGATTCCAGGTGAACGGCGGCGAAGACTTCTATCCCGATCCTGCGTCGCGGTTCCAACCCGATGGGCCGCACGGTTCCTCGTGCATTGTCGATCCAACGAAATTTCGATGGAGCGATGCGCAATGGCCCGGATTGGAAATCAAGGGCCAGATCATTTACGAAATGCACGTCGGCACGTTCACGAAAGAAGGAACGTGGCGCGCCGCTGCGGAACAGCTATCGGAGCTGGCGCGCATCGGAATTACCGTCATCGAAATGATGCCGGTGGCGGAGTTCCCCGGCAGATTTGGCTGGGGCTACGACGGAGTCGATCTTTTCGCGCCTTCACACTTGTACGGAAACCCGGACGACCTGCGCGTTTTCGTTGATCGTGCTCACTCGTTAGGCCTCGGCGTAATTCTCGACGTCGTTTACAATCATTTCGGACCCGACGGAAATTATCTGGGAGTTTTTTCCGACGATTATCTGCTCCGCGGAAAAGCACACGAATGGGGTGACGCAATCAATTTTAACGGGCAGAACTCAGGACCCGTCCGCGAATTTTTCATTACCAATGGAGTTTATTGGATTCAGGAATTTCATTTCGATGGCTTCCGCTTCGACGCGACACACGCCATTCGCGACGTGTCCGAAGAATACATCATCGGCGCAGTCGGCCGCGCCGCGCGCGAGGCCGCCGGGGCGCGTTCGATCGTTCTGATCGCCGAGAACGATCTGCAGGAATCAAAGATGACGCGGCCGCTGAATGCAGGCGGCGACGATCTGGATGCGATGTGGAATGACGATTTCCACCACAGCGCCATCGTCGCACTAACCGGCGCGCGGGCGGGTTACTACAGCGACTACTCCGCCAAACCGCAGGAATTTATTTCCGCTGCGAAGCACGGTTTTCTGTATCAGGGGCAGGCGCTTTCGTGGCGAAAGGTTTTGCGCGGAACTCCAGCTTTCGGGGTTGCCGCGGAGGCATTCGTTTGTTTCATCGAAAACCACGACCAGATCGCGAATACGGGTCCGGGTCAGCGGCCGCGCTTTCAAACTTCTCCCGGATGCTATCGCGCCGTGACGGCGCTTGTTTTGCTCGGACCATGGACACCATTGCTGTTTCAGGGCGAAGAATTCGGCGCATCCAGTCCTTTTCTATACTTCGCAGACGTAGGCGATGCATCTGTGCGCGACGCGACTCGCAAGGGCCGGGCTCAATTGCTCGCGCCATTTTTATCGCTCACGGAGGAGCAAACATTGCGAAGCGTACCTGCGCCGGATGATCCCGAGGCTTTCTCCAGATGCAAACTTGATTTCGCAGAGCGCGAAAAGAATCGACAGCTTTACGACCTGCACGTCGATCTTCTTAAGTTGCGCAGAGAAGATTCGCGGTTTCGGCAACAGCGTCCAGGTGGCATTGATGGCGCGGTGCTCGGCCCGGCGAGTTTCGTCCTACGGTATTTTTCGGAAGCCAATGACGACCGTCTGTTGATCGTGAACTTTGGAGAACGCCTCGTTTTGCATCCAGCTTCCGAACCTTTGCTCGCGCCGCGGCCAACCTGCAGATGGAAAACGCTTTGGACGAGCGAGTCGCAGCGCTACGGGGGAACTGGCGCGCTCGCGATTGCATCTGAGGAGCAATGGATTTTTCCGAGCGAATCCACCGTTGCGCTAGGACCAGAGTTGTAGCGTCCGCTGTCCTCATCGGATTTTTCTGTCGGCTCTTGCACACCAAAGGAGAATGAAATCCAAAAAAAGATTTTTTCGGCGCGACGCCGAAATCAGCATGCGAGACGCGCGCTGCCCATACCGTGGAACACGTTTGCGCCGCGCGATTCACAGCGCATAACTTCCGCCCAATGAAATTCACCCTGTTGATTGCCGCATCCGCTTTCATGCCCGTGTTTGCGCATGGACAGGAGACGCCTGCACCCACGCCGCCACCGAAAATTTATCCAGTCGCCTTGCCTAATTACGACGAAGAGACGGCTACGCGATTGCAGATTTTTTTGGACAACAACGATTTCGGTCCGGGAAAGATCGACGGAAGAATGGGTGAATTTTTCCGCAAAGCGCTCATCTCATACAAGCACGCGCACGCGATGCCGAAGACCGGCGCGGTCGATCAATGGATGCTCGATCAGGTGCCGGTGACGTACACCACTTACACGATCAGAGAAGAAGACCTCAAATTGATCGGCGACGTTCCGGGCAGCCACGCTGAACAGGCGAGATTGAAATGGATGCCTTACACATCGCTGCTGGAATTCGTCGCCGAACGCTTTCACTCGGCGGAGGCGTTTATTCAGAAACTTAATCCTGGAAAGAATTGGGAGCACCTTCAAGCAGGCGAAACCCTCAAAGTGCCGAACGTTTTGCCGTTCGAAGTTGAGAAATTCACCGAAGGAAAAATTCCTGAAAATCCTGCGTTCGCCTCTCGCAAAGTTTTCGTCGATACACAGGAGCATTTGCTGGAGGTGTTCGACAATGACCAGCTCGTCTGCGTGTTCCCGATTACGCCCGGGTCAAAGACGCTGCCTGCGCCAGTGGGCACATGGAAAATTCTGGGGGCGACCGTCTGGCCATGGTTCCGTTACGATGAAGGCATGCTGAACCACGGTGTGCGCACTGAGAATTATTACAATCTCCCGCCAGGCCCGAACAACCTCGTCGGCGTTCTCTGGATGGGATTGAACAAACCAGGCATCGGCATCCACGGGACGAACAATCCCGAGACAATTGGCCGCGCCGCAAGCCACGGCTGTATTCGCCTCGCCAACTGGGACGCCGCGCGGGTGAAAGATCTCGTCAGCGTCGGGAACACCGTGATCATCTTTTAGGCGATGCGACGCCCTCGTCGCATGGGTCAGCTCTTCGAAGACGCCGGCTCTACCTGTTGCGACGAGGCGTCGCAGCTAAACAAGAAATAATTCGTGCGGAATCGCGTGCTCGAACGTCTAGGCTTTAGATCGACCCAATAATGGATGCCAGCGAACGCGAACAGTACCAGGCGGCGATTCACGGTGATCGTGAGGCATTCGAAATGATCATTCGCACGCACAGTCGAACGCTTTTCGCGATCGCTTACGGAATTCTGCAAAACCGCGAAGAGGCTGAGGACGTCGTGCAGGACTCACTCGTTAAAGCATGGAGAATGCGCTGGCGCGTGCGCGATCCGGAGAAATTTCCCGCCTGGCTCTGCATGATTGCTCGCCATCGCGCGCACGACCTTTTTCGCAGACGGCGACCTGTTTCTTTCACCCACGAAGTCATCGAAACAGCAGATACGCCAGATACAGCGACAATGGATCAACAGTTAGAGTCAGCGCTTGCCACGTTACCGGAGCTTCACCGCGCCGCGCTCACGCTGCGTTATTTCGAAGAAATGGATTATCGGACCATCGAAAACACGCTGGGACTCACCAATGGTGCGCTGCGCGGAATTCTCGGCCGCGCCCTGGCTTCACTGCGCAAACAACTTCGCCCGGCTCTCGCGGCAACGGACTGAATCTATGGCAACCGTTCACGACGAAATCGACAACTGGCTCGCTGCCGATCTTTACTGCGAACTCTCCAATCAGGAGCAGCAAGAGTTGCATACGCATCTCGTCGAGTGCGCCGCGTGCCGAAAGACTCACCAGGAAACCAAAACTATGAACAAAATTCTTGAAGAAACTCTCGCTCAGCAGAAACCCGGTCCGGCTTTCGAACAACGAATGGTGGCCAGTTTTCGCCGGCGCATCCCCGAAAAAAGCGGATTGCTGAAATCACTTGCCGATCTGATGCGCTTCCGCGCCGTACAAGTCACGGCTGTTGCCGCGGTGTTTCTCGGACTATTGCAACTCGGCCGGATGTTTACCCTGAAAACCGCAATTGCGCCGCTCACTCGTAATGAATACGCGAACGAACAGTTATTCCGACACCGATCAGCGATCGAAGCGCCAGAGCCGGCTCTAGGAGGTACTTTATCTGCAGCCAAATCCGACGAACTTGCTGCCGCGCCCCCGGAAGTGATGCCGCTTCAGGCCCCGCCACCGGCGTCGGCGGTCGAAGCGAAGAACAAAACGGAAGGCTCTGCTCAAGCCAAGCAAACGATCGTCACCGAATCAAATATTCCAAGCGCTGAAGAAGCGGCTCCGAAGCCAGCCGAAACGCCTGCGCCGGAGCTGGCGAACCGCAAACTGATTCGCAACGCCACCGTCGAACTGGAGATCGTCTTCTTTGATGATGCCGTGCAGAAAATCATCGCGTTCGCGAAGGAAGAACGCGGCTATGTCGCGACGAGCGACTTCGGAGAAACAAGCAAACGGGAAGTTGCGCGGCGAGGTTGTCGTCAAGGTCTTGCCGGAAAATCTGGATCGTTTTCTGCAAAAGATTCGCGGGCTCGGCGAGTTGAAGAACCAGACCCTCGGTACTGAGGACGTGACCAAGGCGTACTTCGACACTGATGCACGTCTGAAGAACGCGCGCGTAATGGAGCAGCGTTTGATCGACATGATGAAAACGAAGACCGGCAAGGTTTCCGATTTGCTTCAGGTGGAAAAGGAACTCGGTCGCGTGCGCGAAGAGATCGAGAAGATGCAGGGCGAATTGAAGTATTGGGATTCACAGGTGCAGTTCGCCACGGTGACGATTTCTCTGGCCGAAAAGGACATGGAAGAACCGGCGGCCTTTCTGATCAAGGAACGATCGCAGCTGGCACTTTATGCGCCAGACGTTGAGAAGATTTACAACGACATCAAAGCGCTCGCTTCGCAGAAAGTGCAAATCACAAACGCGCAACTCAATCGCGACAACTCGGGGCGCGTCTCTGCGACAACGAGCATGTTGATCGCACCGGAAGAGAGCGACGCGGTGATTACGCGCGTAAAATCTTTCGGCCGCGTCGAGAATTTCCAGACCCAAACCGAACGCGTCGCGCAAGGCGGCAGCGGCATGTCGGAGAATGCCAAAACGAAGCGCGACAAGGTGGAACTCAACGTCACCATCTCTCGCGAAGAACAGGAACAGGCCTTTCAGCAAACGACCCTGCGGATTCAGACCTCATTGGTGGACGAAAAGGCAAAGGAGCTTCGCACATTGGCCGAAAAGCAAGGCGGACACGTCCGCAGCTCGGCGTTTAGTCGCGATTCGGATGGGCGCGAAGTGGCAGACCTTTCGCTCCGGGTGCCGATGAAGAATTACCACGCGCTGATGCAATCGCTCGACTCGTTAGGCAGAGTTGAGAACGTGAGTGTGCAACGTCAGGATCGCACGGGGACACAAACCGACGAAGCCAGCGCGCCCGCTGACGTCTCGATTGAGGTTTACAGCCAGGGCAATATCGTTTCGCAGCAAAGCGGCCTGCTCGCCACGCTGCGCCACACCCTGGCGCAAAGCGCGGGCGCAATCATGTGGAGTTTGCGCATGATCGGCGTGGCGATTGCGTTCCTCGCCCCGTGGGTGATAGCGATCGTCGCGATCGTGTGGGTTGCAAAACGGATCTCGCGCGCACGAAAAGACAAAACCAGATAATCGTAGGGCGTCTGTGTCAGACGCCAATCCATGGAAAGGCGTTTCACAGAAACGCCCTACAATTGCGATGCGCCCCCCGCGGAAACATCCTTGCTCACGCCAGAAACGAATCATAAGTTATATTCGTACAACGAAGAGGCCCCCGAATGAATTCTCAAAACGGTATCAGCTACGACAACGCGGCAGTCGCCAGTTGCCCTAAACATTTGCTTCAATTCGCAGTCGACCAACGTTACGGCGATTACACGTCCGTCGATCACGCTGTCTGGCGATTCATCATGCGCCAGAACATTTTTTTTCTGAAGGAGTACGCGCACAAAGTTTATTTCAAAGGCCTCCTCAACACCGGGATCTCCTTTGAGCGCATCCCGCGCATCGAGGAAATGAACGACATTCTGGCGAAGATTGGCTGGGGTGCGGTGGCTGTGGACGGGTTTATTCCGCCGGCCGCGTTCATGGAATTCCAGGCTTACAAGGTCTTGGTGATCGCGTGCGATATGCGCCAGATCCACCACATCGAATACACGCCGGCGCCGGACATCGTGCACGAAGCCGCCGGTCACGCGCCGATTATCGTTGATCGCGAATACTCGGAGTATCTGCGGCGGTTCGGCGAAGTGGGCGCGAAAGCGATGTCGTCAAAGAAGGATTTCGAGCTGTATCAAGCGATACGGCATTTATCGATCCTGAAGGAGCGACCGAACGCGGACCCGAAAGAAGTCGATGAAGCGACTAAACTGGTCGAACATCGACAGAAAACTTTGGGCGAGCCTTCGGAAATGGCGCTGCTCTCGCGTCTGCACTGGTGGACAGTCGAATACGGACTGATTGGCATATTCGAAAACCCGAAAATTTATGGCGCCGGTTTGCTTTCATCGATTGGCGAATCCGTCTCCTGTCTCGAACCGGCGGTGAAAAAGATCCCCTACTCAATCGACGCACAGACTTGCGCGTTCGATATTACGACCAAACAACCGCAGCTCTTCGTGTGCCGCGATTTTCAGCACCTCAAAGATGTGCTGGAAGAATTTGCCGGCACCATGGCGTTTAAGGTTGGCGGATTAGAAGGGATCAACAAAGCCATCGAATGCCAAAACGCTGCGACCTGTGAGTATTCATCCGGTCTGCAAGTTAGCGGCGTTTTCACTGAAGTCGTCACAGACGAAAAGAACTCTCCAATTTATTTGCGAACAACCGGCAAGACCGCGCTAGCCTGCGGCGACAGGGAACTCGAAGGACACGGAGTCGATTATCACAAGGATGGATTCGGCTCGCCGGTCGGAGAATGGAAACAAACGACCACGTCGCCCGAATCGCTTACGAGCGATCAGTTGCATGCACTCGGAATCGTTGAGGGCAGGAAAGCGAAAATTGAGTTCGTCAGCGGCGTTGTGGTGTCGGGCAAGGTGGACAAAATCCTGAGGCGCAATGGGAAATTGCTGTTGATCACATTCTCGAACTGCAGTGTGAAATACGGCGACCGGGTCTTGTTTGATCCCGATTGGGGCGTGTACGACATGGCCGTCGGGGAGCGAATCAGCTCGGTCTTCAACGGCGCGGCGGACACGGATGCTTACAATCAGGTGGCACTCGTGCCGAAGGAGCGCACAATTAAAGTTCCATCGGACACAAAGCGAAAGCGCCTCGAAAATCTTTACGCGCAGGTGCGTAAGATCCGCGAAAACAAAACGGGTTATGACCGGCTCGGCGAAATTTGGGAGACACAGCAGGCCGAACATCCGAAAGACTGGTTGTTGTCGATGGAAATCTTCGAAATCCTCGATGCGACCGATCAACAACTGGAGCTGAAAACCCGAGTTGAAAGGTTCCTCAACGAAAAGAAGGCGAAAACTAAAGATCTTGCGACGCTCATTGGCTGGGGCTTCCGACTTGTCGATTATCACAAGAAACCGGAATACCAAGCAGCGCTGCACGCCTCGCCGAAGTAGGTAGGCCCGCGCGCTGCTTTGGCCGGACACCGCAATGCCGTGTCCTACTTTATCATGTCGAGCGAAGTCGAAACATCTCCAGGACCGTCCGTTTTCAATAATGAGAGATTCCTCGACTGCGCTGCACTTCGCTCGGAATGCCAAGCGGGCCCTACGATCATGCTCGATCCGTAGGTGCCCGATAGCTGGCCATTTCGCGCGAAGTCACGCATCATATCGAAATAACCGGGCGCGTACCGTGTCGAGACGCGTTCGCCGTCTGGAGCGACTTCGTACTCAGTCATCCCGTGCTCGGCGTGCGCAAATAGTGCGAGCGTAATTGGCTTTCCTTCCGCGATCAGCACCTTGATCCGGCGACTCGTCTCAGCACTCGGCGCTTCGAGGTCGTCTTCTCCGAGAATCCACAACTGTGGGACTTTGACGGCGCGAAGCGCAGGCAGGGGATTGTAGCGGAATGGCGTGCCGGGGAGAGAATCCTTAAACTTCTCGCGCGCTTCGGCCGCCGTGTACGGCAAAATGAAATGCGTATAGTTGCCATGCACATCTTTGTACCAAGGCTCGTTGCGGTACTTGGCTCTCACCGCATCGAAACGCTCGAAACCTTTGGTAAAACCGCTCTCAAATACCGCTTCGGCCGCGGATGCAACCTCCAGCGCCTTTGAAATCTCCTCCTGGCTATGACCTTTGAGGCGCATCTCGAGCGCAACCTCCTCCTGGTCTTCGTCAATCACGGAGACGGCCAATCCAAAACTAACAATAACGAAATCGACGGGCGCGCGCGTTGCCGCGAGCGGCGCGACCCAGCCTCCCTGACTACCGCCTTGATATCCGATTCTAACACAGCGCGTGCCAGCAATTCGCTTCGCTTCTCGCATGGCAGCCACGGCGTCATCTGCGAGCACGTTGAAATCTTGCGTGTATTTGCCTGCAGACATCCCGGTTCCGCGTTTGTCATAAACGAACGCGCCAACGTTCTCGGCCGGTAACAATCGTTGGAGCGGGTAGGACTCGCGTGCAGATTCCCTTTCCGCTCCGTGAACAAGAACCACGATCGGAGCTGGATGATTGCCCTTCGGCAAGACTAATCTCCCGGCGAGCTTAATTCCGCCACGACCTTGAAACACCGTGTCAGTCACATCGAATGGGACCCGGCGAGCGTTCTTACCGTCGAATTCGATTTCCCCCGTCGCACAACGAGTGAAAGACGCGCTGTGTCCATCGGGACGATCTGTCCATCCTAATGTGCTTGCCCATGGGCCGTCTGCGTCCTTATGCAAAAGCCCGGTTGTGCCATCGAATTTACGCCAGCGAAACGTGTTTCCTTCAGACCGTGCGATATCGATGATTTCTCCGTCCGAAAAGCGATACGTGCCGATCTGGCAATCATCGGTCCTCGCGGTTTTCGATTCACTGGCAATAACTGCGCCGATACAAATGGCTGAAAGCGCGCAGCTGATCAATCGGCGCAACATCAAGTGAATTCCACTCCATGACATCTCTGTTTGGGATGCAATTCGTCACCAATTTGGATTCGAAATTTTTCGTTCATGCGATCAGTCTCTCCGTGGCGGGAACAAGTGGCCATCATCGCGTCCAGCTGAAACTGAGACCTGATCAAGAGGCCTCTCGATTACGCTCAAGATGATAATTTAAAAAGCTTCGTCCTTGAAATGGCGTTTGCCTTTTAGCGCCTTCGGGTATTCGTCCTTGCTAAGGATGTTTTCGTCCAGCTGCATGTCGGTCCGAAGAAAGTTTTGGAACCATGTTTCGATCCGTTGCTGATCCTTCAGCACTTCCTCGGTGATGTAATTGGAATCGATGTTGATGCAAATCGCGCCAACGATTCCGAACTCCTTTCGCTTAATCGGGATCGTGGTGCATTTGAATTTTCGCGCGCCGATGTTCAGCTCGTAATTCAATTTGTCCTCGTTGAGGAGCTGCCGGCGTTTTAAGTCGATCAGCAGATTTGTTGTGCCGTCGCGCAAGTGCCGGCCGGTCACGTTGTTCTCAAGCGTGATGAGCGAGTGCGCCGGGTCAGCCAGGTTGTGCAGCAAGATCTCGATTCCGGTGTTCGGAAAAGATTTTCCGATCAGACGCACTATACGCTCGTAGTTCTCCAGGAATTCGTGCGTGTCATCGGTAACCTTTTTACCATTGTATCTCTCGAATAGCTGAGCATAAACCTTTTGCTCTGTAGGCTCGAGTTGAGCGCGCACATTGTTTTGCTCGCCGATAAAAATCAGCTGCCGCGCCGCCGTGTGGTCCTCGTTCTTCAGGAAATAATGCATCCCGAGCCGGAAATCTTTGAGACTGAATTCGCCGAAGTTTTCGCGAGTGACGGTGAACGGATAGAAATCGTACTCCTCCAGATTTCTGCCAAACTTGCGACGGCGCTCCTTGTATTTCCCCCAAACGAAACCCACCGCCAGAAAGAGCAGCGATACAACAATCGAGGCAATGATGTTGATAGTAAGCTCGCTCTGAAGCGCATTAATCATGGGATGAATGCTTTTCGCGCTGTAGCACCGGGCTGCGGGCCGGTCTCTTGTGATGTTCCCCGAAAACGGCCCACAGAACCGTGGCTACAACGTGTGCTGACCCCAAATTGCGCGATCATCACAGGTTTCCAACCAGACTGGAGAGGGTGATATTCTCAACAAGCGTGTCGGCTGGGCGAGACAAGGCGAACGTGACTGCATCAGCCACTTGTGTCGCGCTCATCATTCGCTCCCGCGGCCATTGCCCCTCGAGTTGGCTCCAGATGTCGGTGTCTGTCGCCGCGGGGTAAATGTTGATCACCCGAATTTTTCGGTCGCGCAATTCCTCGCGCACGCAGCGCGAAAAGCCTTCGAGCGCAAACTTGCTCATGCAATAAGCACTCCAACTCGGGAACGCGGTTTTCGCCGCGACGGAAAGAATGTTGACGACGCTCGAACCCGGAGGCATTCGCGGCGCAAAGCGCTGTGTTAACAGGAATGGCGCGGTGATATTCACGCCGATGGTTTGCTCCCATTCGACCGACGTAATCTCGGTAAACGGTTTTACTACTGCGATGCCGGCGTTGTTCACGAGCAACTCGATCGGTTTCCGGCCGACTTCGGCGATGAGATCGGAAACGCCGCGCGCCATTGCCAGATCGTGAATCAACATCGTGACCTTGGCGCATTTCGGCTCGACAGTTTTGCGGGCTTGCGCGAGAGCGACCGTGTCGCGTCCGTGCAGAAGCAACTCCACATCTCTGCCGGCGAGTTTTTCTGCGATTGCGCGACCGATTCCGCGGCTCGCGCCGGTGATGAGGTAGCGTTTCATGATTTGCTGACGGAGAACGTCGAACGTCCAACACCGAACGTCCAACATCGAATTGGAGCCGACGGTAACGCAGCGCGGCGCGCTGTCCCTACCAAATCCCGCTACGTCCTACGCAATGTAAACCGGTTATTGGCCGTTTCCCACAGACGCAATCGCACCAATCGTTGGCTAAGACGACTATCAATCTTTGGCCAGAGGGCGCGGACGATGTTTTCTCCGGTCGAAGGCGCGTGCCGAAAATCGTCCGTTTCCAGATCGAGATGCCGATCCTGCCACGCCTTTAGTGATTCATGGATCGCATTGTTCAACGAAACGAAATCGTAAAGCGTTCCACTGCGCCCATCGTACTCACCGCTGATCGTTGTCTCGGTCAGATAACCGTGACCATGGCCGCTCGGATTGTTGCATTTTCCATACAAGCCCAGGTTTTCGGCATCGGAAAGCGCCGCGGTATGCAATCGATGTGCCGCGTAGAACGGCACCTGCAATCCGAGAAAAATCGCGTTACCTGGCCACACTTCCGCGAAAAAATCGGCCCGCTCGTGCAAACGAACGCGATGCACCGGCATCATCGAATTCACGCGTTCAAAGATATATTCGGCCAGACTTTCAGTGGTGATAGGACGTTCCTTTAGGCCGATAACGTCTGCGTTCAGATAACGGTGATCGAGCTCGGCGCGCAACGCGCGGATACAAGTGTCAATTTCATCGTAACTGACCAAGGGCGTTTTCGGATCGACTTGTTCCACTCGAAACGTGAGACGGCATCGATAATTGTGCCCGTGCGGCGTAGTCGCCGGCCCAAACAACCGTGCGTTCTCATCTGCGGTCAACAGCGGCGACGTCGTGCGACGTGCCGCTGAGAATTCGAACCAGTAATTCGCCTCGCTGGCGCCGTCGGAATAACAAGTCGCGCTCCGCTCGGGCGACTCGGTTACGTGACAAGCGCATAGATTTGCTTTCAGCCCGGCGAATAGCGGCGCCACATCATTGCAGAGCTGGAAGGCCACGTTCTCTGCAGTCGGTGGAACATCGTGGAAAGCCGGATTGTCCTCGTTCAAAAACTTGTGATCGAAGCGTTCGCGCACAATCTTGCCCGCGCGCTCCTTGATTTCGCTGATGTTGATCAGCATTCCTGTTGTTAAATCCACTGGTCCAGTGAAAATGAAATACGCGATGTAATTGCGACCGCTTCCATACAGCGCTTCCGTTTCCGGGCCGAATGCAGCGAGGTTCTCCTCTTTACTCCAACGCTCAACATGCAAACGCCGCGAGGCAGAGAATTCCAGCCGTTTGCTGACGGTTAGGAGCATGGTTCAGGAAACACGCTGCGCGTCATCGTGCAACTGACCTAACTCGGGCATCTTGGCTCTAATTCGGCCACTAGACTTCCACCCTGGCGAAGCGCACAAAGGTGGGAGACAAGAATTCCTGCCTGACAAGACAGTCAACCTAATCCTTCAGCAGCGAAAGAAATTCGGAGCGAGTGCGCGCGTCTTCTTTGAAAACACCGAGCAAACACGATGTTTTCATCACCGAGTTCTGCTTCTCCACGCCCCGCATCATCATGCACAGATGTTTTGCTTCAATCACCACACCAACCCCACGCGGATGCAGGGCTTTCATCAAAGCATCGGCGATTTGCATGGTCAGGTTCTCCTGGATTTGGAGCCGTCGCGCGAACATGTCGACAATCCGCGCCGTCTTCGACAGGCCGACGACTTTGCCGTTGGGTATGTAAGCAACATGCGCTTTGCCGATAAATGGAATCAAATGGTGCTCACACAACGAATAGAGTTCAATGTCTTTGACCAGAATGATCTCGCTGGCTTCGGACTCGAAAAGCGCATTGTTGATTAGCTCGTCCAGGTTTTGCCTGTAACCTGCGGTCAGAAATTCAAACGCGCCCGCCGCCCGGGCCGGCGTTCTGATCAAACCTTCCCGCTTCGGATCCTCACCGATCGCTTCCAGTAACCCGAAGAACGATTGCTCCATGCTTGCGACGCGAGCAGCGCCGCAACGCGGAATCTTGCTGATGCGGCGTTCGGCCGCTTGCAGTTCAGTCTCGGTTTCGGAATTTCCGTCGCGCATTCACCCAACTTACCTCTGGAAAGCGCCGTCACAAGGCGTGGCGGATCTGTAGTCCGCCGTTCCCAAAGCGTGCGGGCTTTGCCGCCGCCAAATCCAGACTCGCTGCCCAAGCGGTCTGTCCTTGATTATTCCAGCCAGCTCTGCGGATATTTTTCGTCGTCGAGCGCGACGGCTTGCTCGGTAAGCTCGAGTGTGTGTTGTGTATCGAACATCACTGCCAGTTCTTCGGTGCGGGTGGCATTCTTGCTTGCCACGATCGTACCGGGATGCGGGCCGTGCGGAATGCCGCGTGGATGCAATGTTATTGAAGCCGGCTCGATCCCGCGACGCGACCCAAAATTTCCACGGACGTAAAACAAAACTTCGTCGGCTTCAACGTTGTCATGCACCCATGGAATCCTTACTGCCTCGGGATGCGTGTCGAGCAACCGCGGCGCAAACGTGCAGACGACGTAACCGCGAATCTCGAACGTCTGATGGATCGGCGGCGGCTGATGGACAGTGCCGGTAATCGGCTCAAAATCCTGCGCGTTGAACGTGAATGGATAGACGTAACCATCCCAACCAACCACATCGAACGGATGATGAGCCATCGTCACCTGGGTCCATCGTGGGCCGTCCTTGACTAAGATTTGCGTGTCCTCATCCTTGTCGATCGCGAGCACTTCTGTTGGACCATGAAGGTCGCGCTCGGAATAAGGCGACCCCATTTTAATCTGACCCTCTTTGTTCACATAACGTTGTGGAATTCGAACCGGGCCGACCGACTCGAGGATCAGGTAGTCTTCTTCTTCGACCTTGTCCGGCACGAGCTTGTAAGTGATGCCGCGCGGAATCACAATGTAATCTTCGGCGCGGTAGCGCTGTTTACCGAAGATCGACTCGACTGTGCCACCCCCTTTGAAAACGAAAATAATCTCGTCGGCGCCGCCGTTGCGGTAGTACTCGAAATCCCCATAGGCCTTTGCTGGCCGGGCGCGATACGCGATCACGTCCTGATTGAACAGAATCGGGATGCGCCCGGTGTACAGATCGCCTCTGCGAGGAATATCCGCCGTTTTGAGATGATGATGGCGGAGCGGACTGTCGGTAACTTTCTTCAGCTCTTCGCACTTGAGTAGCTTCACGTTCCGGACACGCGTCGGCGGCCGGAGATGATACATAATTGAGAACGCTTCGTTAAAACCTTCCGTGGTGACTACGTGCTCGTAGTAAATTCCTTCGTTTTTGTAACCAGGTCCCGCGCCATTGCGATGGAACCAGATGTGATGCTTCCGCGGTATCTCGCCAAGTTTTTGGTAATAGGGCATTGTCGATCCTCCTAGTTTTAAAATTCAATCAACTCCTCACCCTCTCCCTCTCCTCTTTCTTGAGGAGAGGCGATCAGTTTGCGTGCCGGGCGTACGCTCGCGACGCGCGTCCTTGCCTTCCGCCTCTCCCCTCGAGGGAGAGGATTGAGGTGAGGGGTGAATCTTTGATTGGTCATTGGCTACAAATTACCTCTGGCAGCCTGTTCGCGCTCGATCGCTTCGAACAGTGCTTTGAAATTCCCTTTGCCGAAACTCTTCGCGCCTTTGCGCTGAATGATCTCGAAAAATAGCGTCGGCCGATCTTCAACAGGCTTCGAGAAAATCTGGAGGAGATAACCTTCGTCATCACGATCCACCAGGATTCCGAGGCCTTTCAACGCATTCAGTTCTTCATCGATGTGACCCACGCGATCGAGCAGCGTATCGTAGTACGTTGACGGCACTTTCAGGAAATCGAGCCCGCGATTCTGAAGATCGGTCACGGTTTCGATGATGTTGTGCGTCGCCATCGCGATGTGCTGTACCCCTTCGCCGTCGTAAAAATCAAGGTATTCCTCCACCTGCGATTTCTTTTTGCCTTCAGCGGGCTCGTTGATCGGGAATTTCACGAACCCGTTCCCGTTACTCATTACTTTGCTCATCAACGCCGAGTACTCAGTCGAAATGTCTTTATCGTCGAAGGTAAGAATGTTGCGGAATCCCATCACGTCTTCATAAAACTTCACCCGCGGATTCATTTGATTCCATCCAACGTTGCCGACGCAGTGATCCACAAATTGCAATCCAGTTTCCGGCGCTCGAAATGATGGCTCCCACTTCACAAACGTCGGCATGAAAGGTCCGGTGTAATCATCGCGCTCGACAAACACGTGCACGACTTCGCCGTAAGTATGGATACCGCTCAGGACGATTTTGCCGTGCTCATCTTTCAATGTTTTCGGCTCCATATAACTTTTGCCGCCGCGGTTGGTGGTTTCTTTCCAGGCGGAGGTCGCGTCTTTGACTTTCAACGCGATCGCTTTCACACCATCGCCGTGTTGATGAACGTGATCGGCGATTGAATGCTTCGCCCGAATCGGCGTGGTCAGGACAAACGTGATCTTGTTCTGCCGAACCACGTAGCTGGCGCGGTCTCGCACCCCAGTTTCCGGTCCGCTATAGGCCAGCGGTTGAAAACCAAGCGCGCTCTGATAAAAATGCGCTGCCTGCTTGGCGTTACCGACGTAAAACTCGATGTGATCTGTCCCTTCTAGCGGCAAAAAATCTTCCTCGACCAGAGGCGGCGTTTTAATTTTTGGAGCAGCAATTGTCGTTGGCATAATGACCTTCTAACATTCTAGCGCCGAGAGCGCCTCTAAATATAAGAGGAACCGTGACGCTTCGCAAGATTGTCACGTAGTGACACCATTGTTACCAGGCACGTACACCCGGTCTATTGCTCCGGTATAAGCGCGATGCATACTTGATAGCGCGCCGGAGTTCCAATGCCAAAAACCTTCCTACCCCATCATCTCGTCGCGCTGTGGTTTGCTGATATCGCAGGCTACAGCGAACGCGCCGCACAAGACGAAAGCGGCGCGCTGCAGCTGATTGAAATCTTGCAAGCTCTCTCTCGCAGCCTGGTGAAACGCTACGAAGGCCGGGTCGTCAAATTTCTCGGAGATGCGGTTCTCGCCGAATTTCCGAGCACTGAAATGGCTGTCCGCGCAGCAGCCGCCTTGAGCAAGGAGTATACTGAAGAATCAGCCAAGACTGGTCGCGCACACCATCTGCGCATAGGTATCCACGTTGGCGATGTTGCCGTAGATGCAGACGGCGACCTCTACGGTGATTGCGTCAATGCGGCCGCGCGCATTGAAGCTGCGATCGATCCTGGCCAGGTTGTCGTCAGCGAGGACGTGTGGCGTCAAATCCGCGGTCGCGAAGGATTGCGGTTCCAGGCATTGGGTAACAGAAGTCTCAAGGGCGTGGGGTCAATCGATCTGTACGCCGTCACTCTTGACGAAAGTCCCACGGCAGTCGGGATTTCAGACGCGACAGGCGTGCGTCCCGATAAAAGGCAGGAAAAGATTCGCTCGATCGCGGTTTTGCCGTTCGCCGACCTCAGCGCAGAACGCGACCAGGAATATTTCAGTGATGGTGTCGCCGAGGAAATACTCAACGCTCTTAGCAAGGTCGGCGGTCTGCACGTTCCGGCCCGGACATCATGCTTTGCGTTTCGTGGAACCGCCCTCGACGCGCGGCAAATTGCGAACCAGCTTGGCGTGGAAACCCTCCTCGACGGCAGCGTTCGGAAGGTTGGAAAGCGAGTCCGGATAAGCGTGCAACTCATCGATGCAGCTAATGGATATCAACTTTGGTCTGAACGCTTCGACCGCGAGATTGAAGATATCTTTGCAATCCAGGACGAAATCGCTAGAAACGTACTAGAGTCGTTAGGTCTGGCGCTCACCGAGCCGGAAGGATTCCGTTTTCTAAAGCCTTCCACAGCGAACATTGAAGCGTACGAATCCTATCTTCGCGGACGGAAGCTTTATCACAAATGGACACGTCAAAACGTGAAGTTCGCCCGGCAGATGTTCGCCAGAGCGGTTGAGATTGATCCCGACTTTGCCGCTGCCTGGGCCGGACTGGCCAACACTTATGTGGACCTTTTTCGCTGGGGACGTGACCCGCGAGCCTTGCAAGAGGCGCAACGCGCAAGCAGCCGTGCGCTTACCCTTGCTCCCGATCTTGCCGAAGCGCACGTTTCCGCTGGGCAGGGGCTGGCCATCCAACGGCGCTTTACGGAGGCTGCAACGGAATTCGAGAGGGCGATCGAATTGGATCCTACTCTTTTCGACGCTTACTATTTTTACGGTCGTGCGTCATTTGAAAGCGGTGATATCGAGAAGGCCGCGAGATTTTTTAAAAAAGCGCGACAGGCACGCCCCGAAGACTATCAATCGGCGAACTTTCTTGCCTTAGCGTTACACGAGCTAGGGCGACCGGAGCAGGCTCATCGCGCCGACAAGATTGCAGGTGACCTGGTTAAAAAACATCTCGAGCTCAACCCCGATGATTCACGTGCGTATAGCCTCGGAGCTAACGCGGTGAACAGGCTGGGAGACAAGGAGTGTTCGAAACGATGGTGCGAGCAGGCGATGGAACTCGCCCCCAATGACCCATTGGTGCTCTATAATGCGGCATGCAATTTCGCACTGCTCGGCGAAAGCGACCGCGCTCTCGATGGACTCGAACGTGCAATCGAAGCGGGTGTTGCTGTAGGAGACTGGATCAAGCACGATCCTGATTTCGAAAGTCTCCGCAATCATCCACGCTTCCAATCGATCGTGAAGCGGATCGCGCCTGCATAGTTTTGTAAACTGCACGGCGATTGACATGCGCTCCGGCGAGAAACGCAACTATTTCGGAGCGAGCACGTCGACAATTTTTTCGAAGCGGGGGTCGCCTCGAAGCGGATCCCAAAAAGGCGACAGGCTTGTACCCCCGGCAAATGCCGCCGGGAGCAGACCTGACACTTTCCGTCCGTCCGAACCTGGGCGGGACTGTTTCATCGAAATTGGCTCTTACGGAAATAACAATGTCGGAGCGTACAAACTGGCTATCCCTTTAACCAGGTAGGTTGCCCAGTCATTCGAGGCGAACCGCAATTTGAATCGCAACGCGTTCAGCTAAGTAAGTGATACAGAACAAAAAAAGAACGGCGCGTTACCGTTCCTTTTCTGCTTTTTGTCTGAATGACTATCTCAAGGAGACATCGTCTATCCGGAAGGTCGTTGACAACGAAACATCGGTCGTGCAACGGAATTGCAACCGGATGGTCTGCCCTCGGTAAGCAGCAAGGCTGAACGATTTTTGCGAGTAGTTTCCAGCCGTCGTTTTGTCTCTGTTGCTGTAGGTGGCGACGGTTTGAAGCAAAGTGCCACTGGTGTTGCGAACCTCGACGTACAAGAAATCGTACGCCGTTGTAATACCCTCTTGCGAACTGCAATTGAACCAGAAAGTCAAACTTCCCGTGGCCGTCGATGGAATCGTGACTGTTTGGTACGTCTGTCCCGATACGTTGTTATTCACGCCGAAATAAATGTAACCCGTCCCGCCGTGAGGGTAGTTGCCGTTGTTGGTGTAAAAGGCGCCGGAACCTGACATGGCCCAAGGTGATATGCTGCCTTCCAGTCCGCCATTGACGATTAATTCAGTCGGCGGCGCTGTCGCAGTCGGGGTAGCGGTCGGGGTCGCAGTCGCAGTCGCAGTAGCCGTAGCTGTGGCAGTAGCAGTAGCGGTTGGTGTAGCCGTAGCTGTTGGTGACACGGTAGGCGTCGCAATCGGAGTCGCTGTTGCTGTTGCTGTCGCAGTAGCGGTCGCTGTCGGCGTTGGGGTCGGAGTCGGGCTGCCGGTTGCCACCTTGAAACTGCCAATGCGGGTGCGCCAGTTAAACGAGGTGGTCGAAGAATAGTATTCGTTGGTGTACCAGAACGTCGTATCGTCCACGGGATCGATTGACAACGCGCTGTAATCGCCCCAGCGATTGCCGCTGCCGGTTTGGCTGCCGGCGCCGTCATAGAGATGGGCCTCGCCCTGGGCTAAAGTGTTCAGCGGATCTGTTGCCAATCGTCCGGCATAACGAAGCTGGGGATGAATACTCGAGCTGGAAGCGCTGAAGCCAATGGCGAGATTCCCCTGTCCATCCATGACCGCACTTCCCATCCAGCGCCAGGTTGTATCCGGTTGATAAGTGCTCTGTTGATAAACAGTGACCGGTCCGGAAGTCACGTTGCGTAGTTCAAACCAGCGCACACCGGCCACGCCGCCTGACTGTACCGTGTAGTTGCCGACTACGGATTCGTGGTCGCCGAAGTTCCGATAAGCCAGACGAAACATCAAACGATCCCCGATGCCGTCGAGATAATTTGAGCTGCTAACTCCATTTTCCGGCACACAGGCGCGACTAGTGGGACAAAGCGCGGTGAAACCAGCCGCCGTCGGACTGGCAAAGGTGGTAAAGGTCGAGTTCGCAGGAGTAACGAAATCCACATGGAAATGATAGGTGGTGTAATTTGGACTTGTGGCCTGACCGGGAAATCCTACGAAAGTGTTCGGAGCGCCTGTTGGCGGCAAGGTCGGCCCGTCGAGATCTGCGGGAAGGAAGGGATCAACCGATCCGCCGAGGGGCCCGACCGGACTAATAAAGTTAGCGGCTTGCCCGGACAACATCTTCGTCCGATCAAAAGCGAAAGGCTGAGGACCAAGATAACTCGTACCTGATGAGTTAAACACGTTCATGCTCATGTAATAGGCATCGGGCCAGACGCTGAGTTTAGGGTAATCAAAGAAATTCGTGCCGAGATGGAATCCGTAGCGGTAGTAACTGCCCGTCGCGTCGGAGCTCGTCGAGATGGCCACACATTCGTCCGTCACAGCGCTGCCGGAGCCAGCAAACTGACTGATCAACCACCGGTTGGCCAAATGATCATAAAGCATGACTGGATCGCCCTTTCCCCCGGTCTGGCAGACACCACCAAAACCACTCCAAATGGAAGAAATACTGTTGGGTCCCAGAACTGAATTGCCGGTGGCCTTATCAAAGACCTGATAAGCTTCGTTGACGATTTGCACATACTGCGTTAACCCGACGGCGCCGTTAGGGTCAGGCGGTGCGCAGCTACAGCCCACGCCGGGAAAAGGAATGCCGTCGAATGTGCGGATGGGAACAGGTATGTTTGGCCCTTTACCACCGAAGACTGACGCATCCCAGTTCTGGACCACTGGATCAAAACTGTCTATGTGCCGATAGGGTACTTTCGGGTTTTCATTCGCGTCCCGGTCAACTCCGCGTCTCAAATCGGACTCGTTCCAGGGAGGCATATCGCGCAGCGGTGGAGAAACATCGTTGTGATAAGAGGGGCCAACCTGGACAGAGCTGCCACTGGTATTGCCTGCTCCCTGGGCCAGAGATCTCGTGCCAAATGAGCCACTGATCGCGAGCAGCGCCAGGAAAAGGCTGATCAAACACAACAGGCAGGTGAGAAGACGCGAAAGAGAGAACGCAGATTTCCGAGGGGTAACTTTTTTCATATTATTTCCTTCCTTTTGTTAACCGACTTAGGCGGCGATGCTATGGAGGTCCGCCAGCGGTTGCCAAGCTTTCTAACATTATTTTTTTGTAATATTTCGGCGCCAGCAGTGAGAAATCGAATGGCTTAATTAATGCGCCAATATCGACATCTACCGGCGCTTTCTGTTGCATGATAAAGACTCCCCGCACTTTTGCGGCCGGTGATGATAATGTTGCCTTTGTAAAAAATGGGCGGATAAGAAACAAAGCGAAGACCGGGAAGTCCTCACACATCAGGAGGTGGAAATGTTTCAAGAATCTTCGAAAGACGGTTTCTCCTTCAAGGTTTACAAGGGGGCGCAGATGACTCTGCTGACGATGGACCTTGCCCAGCAGCCCGCGACCGGCACGTTCGCGGGTTTCACGCTGGAGTACACCGGCCCGAACTCGCCCCGAACGCCGATAAAAAATCTGCTCAATTTCGCCGGCACCGACACGATCACCTCGTCGGTCGATTCCCCATTTCAGGCATTCAAATGGGTACACTTCCCAGGCAGCTATTCACAGAATCCAGTTCCCTTCGGGAATTGGGATTATCACGCCACGCCGCGGTTTTTCGATGTCAATCGAAAGCTCCTCCCGCTCGACGCCGGCAAAACCGTTACCGTCACGATTCCCGTCGGGGATTTTTCAAAAGGCAGCCTCGAAGTTGGTTTTACTCGAGCGTTCCTAAAATCGCAGGCTTACGCCAGTCATTATGGCGCTAACACCAAACTCAAACCCGGCGGCGACTGGCTTTTCGACATGGCGAAGAAGGCTGGAGCGAAAAACGGCCGCGATTTCACTTACGAAGACATGTACGTTTGGCTCGGCTACACAGCTCGACGCCAGATTTATGAAATGCTCGACCAGGCATTGAATGACAACACTGTTGAGGTCGAGATGTTCGCCTACGATTTTAACGATCCCGGCGTCGCACAGCGGTGTCTCGATCTTGCTGCCGCGGGCCGGATCAGAGTCATTCTTGATAATGCCGCGCTCCACACGACGCAGGCCGGAAAACCCACGACGGAAGAAGACGGTTTCGAAGTCAGATTCAACGCCGCTGCCGCCACGGGTGCCGAGCTCTTCCGCTGCCGATTCGCACGCTATTCGCACTGCAAGATCATCATCCTGAAAAAGAACGGCGCTGCATTTCGCGTCCTAACCGGCTCAACCAATTTCTCAATCACCGGTCTCTGCGTGAACGCGAACCATGTCCTTCTTTTTGATCGCCCAAACGTCGCAAAGTATTACTCCGATGTTTTCAATAACGTCTGGCAGGTCGGTAAAGCCGCACCTTTCCGGACGACAGATTTCTCAACCAAGACGAAAAAATTCAGCGGCGGGGGGTTCCCCCGCACCGAGATCAACTTCTCGCCGCACGACGACGCACACGCGGCCGCGATTCTCGACCAGATCACTACGCAGATACAGAAGCCTTCGACAAAGAGCGTCCTCTTTGCGGTGATGGAAATGGGCGATACCAGCACCGGAACACTCATCCGAGCGCTCCGCGACCTTCACAAGAACGATTCGATCTACACATACGGCGTTACGGATAATTCGAGCGGTGACATTTCGCTTTATAAACCCGGCCGCAAAAACGGCCTGTTGATCGACGCTTCGCGGGCCAAACGCGAGCTTCCACCGCCCTTCAAGACTGAGGCCTCGCTGCCCGGCCACGCCATACATCACAAATTCGTGATCACGAATTTCAACCGTTCGACAGCCCGTGTTTGGTGCGGTTCCTCTAACCTCGCCCTCGGCGGCGAAAAAGATAACGGCGACAACCTGATCTGCATAAAGGATCAGGACGTCGCCACCGCTTTCGCAATCGAAGCGATGCGTCTGGCCGACCATTACAACTTCCGCTCAGTGAGTGAACCCGACATCGGCCCGCCAAACCAAAAGCCAATGAGGCTCGACGATACCGGGACCTGGGTAAACAAATTCTTCGATCAGAACGACATTAGGTGTGTGGAAAGAAAAGTATTGGCGTGAACGGATTGTAATCGGGGGAGGCAGCCACTGGTGGTTGAACCAAACAAGAAGATATCGACCAGACGCATTACAATCGCGGTGGCAAGTGAATGGTCGCGATCATGCAGCGCGCGCTTCCGCCGCCGAGTTCAATCGTAGACAGTGCAAGCGGCACCAGGCGCGCGTAGTGGCTCAATCTTTCGCGTTGTTCCTTAGTCAATGCTCGAGCGGCGCGACTGGAAAGCACCAGCAGTCTCGCTCCGTCCTTGTCGTGCAGTTCAATGGCATTGCCGGCGAAGTTCGCGATCTGATCTGCCGATAACTCCACGATTTCCTTTCCCGTCTTCTCCAAGCGCGCTCGCACATGTTGCCGCTCGACTTCGTTCGGAATCATTTCCAGACCAACCATCGCGAAGGCCGTGCCGATACACATCATCACGTTAGTGTGATAGATGGGCTCGCCATTGGAGCCGATGCTGGTGAAGATGACCGGTTCGTAGCTGAAGTCATCGGCAAAGTGTTGAATCATTTTCGGATTCGAGCGATTTGAGAGCGAGACGTACGCAATTTTGTTGGGGTGATCGAACACAAGACTGCCTGTGCCTTCCAAGCAGCAACCTTCATCCTCGAATCCCGAGTAATCGATCACGTCGGTGACCCGATAGTGCTTACGTAGTTCCTCGACGATATCCTGCCGACGCTCGCGTCGCCGCAGAGCTGAATACATTGGGAAAAGGGCGATACGCCCATCGTAATGCGTAGAGATCCAGTTGTTGGGGAAAACCGCGTCTGGTTTTTCCGGCTCAGCTGTGTCTTCAAAGACATGCACATTTACTCCAGCCACGCGCAGCGCCTGCACGGCCGCGTCGAATTCCTTTCTCGCCGTCAGTGTCAAAGCATCGGCGCCGTGATCGGCACCACGTTGAAACGCATTATCCGCCGCCGTTTCTGGATTGGGATAAAACCGGCCAGGGCGGATCATCAGCACCGAGCTGGTGCTTTGCGTGTGCGCAGCACTTTGCGTCATTAGGCAACTGTATACTATCCTACTCGCCTTGATGCCGCACCGGGCAGGTGGCGCCGCTGGACGCTCGTCGGAGTGATGACTTTCAACCACCGAAGGAGATGTCGACGGCGCGCAAAACCGCATTGAGCCCGGGACAATCGCCACCGCTGGTCAGCACGCCAATTCGCGCTTTCATTCGCCAGAGCGAGGTCAGAGGATTTTTTTTGGATCGGCAAGCCGCCCGGCAGCTGCCCACTGATCGTAAAGCTGCCAGCCGCGTTGCAGTAGAGCAACTCCTTCGCTAAATCGGTTCGTGCTGCCGAGGAGCACCACCATCAAGTGGCGCGGATAGACCGTTTCCATCTGGCCATTGCGAACGACTTCGGATTCACGATCGGCGTACAGAATCAAACACTGTCCCGATCTAGATGAGTTGCCGGTCTTCACTCCGTCGACGCCCATTTTGCCCAGGAGCTCATTCGTGTTACGAAGCACGTAATTGAGCTGCTGACCCGCGCGATTGAACGAGATCTGGCGTTCTTTTTGCGACACGTAGAAACGGAAGCTCGGCTTGCTCATTGCGTACCGCGTCAGCCTGGCCATGTCTTCCGCCGTGGAATACGGCAGAGGCCTTACCTTGTAATCCATCCCATGCGGATTAACGAAACGCGTGCGCTCCATCTTTAGCTGTTTGGCCAGCGCGTTCATCTGAGCCACGAACAGGTCTGTCGGCGTCAATTTCGCGCCCGCCTCAGCCGATTCCAACCGCGAACCTACATGGTAGGCCAGTGTGTGCGCCGCGATATTGTCAGATTGCACAAGCGCGGCATAAAGAAGATCGCGCAACGTGATGCTGTCACCTGGTTGAAAGCCGACGTTGTTTTCGGCGTTTCCTTGAAAGGCCTCCTGCGGGATGGTAACTAGTCCGTTGAGATCGCCAGCTTTGCGTTCTGACCAGTCCAACACCACGCAAGCGGTGGCGATCTTGGTCAGGCTGCCCACTTGCAGTTTTTTCCTCGACTCCTGTTCTTCCAGAATGTAGCCGGTCTGCGCGTCGGCAATCAGGTACGCCTGCGCCGCAACCACCGAGCGAACAAAAGACGCACCTGCAACAAAAGCTGCGAAAAAAACCAGAGATCGACGTGGTGAATGCATAGAAATCCAGCGGAACGGCAGCACCTTAATCGGCGCATTCTAATTCGCAAACGGGTTGGGACTTTCGCGGGGTCGGCTTTTCCAGTCCCGGTAATGTCATTCTGATCCCGCAGTCGCGGGAGAAGAATCCCGGATCAAACTTGGACCGATCCACCAACGGAAATAGCCAGAGATGTTTCGCTCCGCTCAACATGACAGAATTCTAGTTTGCTTTTTGAGGTGTCCGGGCACGGCTGATCAATAAGCGCATGAGAAAGTAAATAAATATCGCCGAAGGGATGGCGACGAAGAGCGAACCAACAAATGCCGGCCAATAGGCAGGCCAAACGAAGCGTGAAAACACATGCCAGTGCACGTATTCGTGTAGTCGAAACTGGTGAAAGTGTACCCGCTGCGCTACTGGCCGATTCAGGATCCAGCAGCCAAACTGGTACTCGGCAACGTACATTGCTGGCATCGCCCAGATCAGCACGTCGTGCACGGTGACCGCAATCGCGGCTGCAACTTTGTTGCAACGACAGATCCACGCCACACCGATCGATAGCAGCGTCTTCAGCGGATACAGTGGCGTGAAACCAAAGAAAATCCCGATAGCTGAGCCGAGGGCAATCGAATGCGGAGTGTCGGCGATCGCCATGAGCGTCATGTGATGCGCGACTAACCAGCCCTTCAAACGCCCCAATGATTTTGGTAGTCGTGATTCGTAAACTCGCGTTGCCGCTGCCTTTGGCTCCTGCACGGCTGCAGCCTAATCTAAAACAGCTCAGGTGTCTGTGGCAGCGCTGCGATTTGCTGTTAAAGCACCGTGCGCAAACGCACTGCAATTTCGCATTGACGATCGCCAATGGCTTCTTTCATGATTAACTTGCGCTGGCTCGTAATGACATGTCCTTCACGGACGCTTGAACGCTTTAAACGATCAAAATAACTCTGCCGTTTTCGGCAGCGTCGGCACGATCTGGCCTAACGCCTTACGCAACCGAAGCGCCGCGTGCGGCGCGTAATCCAGATTGTTGTTGTTGAAGATCGCATGCACCTCGCGCGCTTCCCTTGCCAGTTTTCTGCTGCGCTCCGCGACTTCCGCGATTTCATTGTCGTTGTAGTTGTAATCGAAACGCGCAGCCACGGTTCTGCCGGTGATGTAAGCTTTTACGTTGCGCCCATGCAGGCGCAGGTAAGCGGCGTCAGGGCTCGTCACTTCATCCACGTCCGATGGCATCACCGTGAAATGATCGGATGCAGGCGCGTCGACGTTCACAAAGATCGCGCCATGCTTCCGCACAAAGTCAGTTGTCGATTCCAGTCGATCCGCGGTTGCCCAGTTGCGGTTTCGAAACTCGATCGCCAGTTCGTACCCGTTCAGCATGTCGATCAGCGGCTCGAGCTCGCTCAGCTGATGTTTTCGCGGCGAAAAGGCCGGTGAAAGCTGTAGAAGTAGTACGCCCAGTTTTCCGGAGCTGCGAAAGATCACCATCCCGCGCAAAAAAGTTTTCAGCAGCGCCTCCTGTATGTCTGGCGTCGTCTTAACGTTCCCTTTCGCGTCCGTCTCGGTGCGCCTTCGCAAATCCGGCGGCAACAGCTTCGCCGGCGTGGAGTGAAACGAAAACAGCTGGTGCAACTTTACGTCGAACGTGAAATCATCCGGAGTCGCAGCGCACCAGCGCTCAATCATTCGTGGCTCCGGCACGGAGTAGAACGTCGAGTTTACCTCGACCAAGTCGAAATGCTGCGCATACCAACCGAGCCGCTCGCTGGCTGCCATTTTCTTCGGATACCAGCGCTCCACAAAACCGGGATCTGACCAGCTGGCGGTGCCGACGAGAATTCTGCCCGTTTTCGACTCAGCTCCATTCTTTAAAGGCATTCGTGGTAACCTTTGTCCTAAACGCAATTCTGACCGATGATAGCACTGCGCGGCTCATAAACTGGTGCAAGCGAGCTTCGCGTGACGTTACACCAGTCTGATAACAAAATGGCAAGTCAACCTGACTCAACCCCATTGCCCGATGCCTTGATCGTTCGGCGCGATGCCTCCTCTAGCGGAAGGAAATCCAGTTCCCCTTCTCCCGAACAGACTGATGACGATATCCGCCGAATCAGTCTCGTTCATCTCTCGCTCCTTGCCTTGATTGTTGGGGTCGTGACCGGCTTCGGCGCAGTCGTGTTTCGGGATCTTATTGGCCTGATTCATAACGCTCTGTTTCTGGGCAAAATCGCGGTGCGTTATGATGCCAACCTTTTCACGCCGGCAGGTCCCTGGGGACCGTTGGTGATTCTTGTCCCGGTGGTCGGTGCTCTGGCGGTTACATTTCTGATTACGAAGTTCGCGCCCGAAGCGCGGGGTCACGGGGTTCCGGAAGTGATGGATGCGATCTATTACAACGGAGGCGTGATTCGGCCCATTGTGGCGGTAGTTAAATCGTTGGCGTCCGCAATTGCTATAGGAACTGGAGCGGCCGTCGGACGTGAGGGCCCAATCATCCAGATTGGATCGGCTCTTGGTTCGACATTGGGCCAAATTGTGCGGATGCCCGCGGGGCAGCGAATCATTCTGGTTGCCGCAGGTGCTGGTGCGGGCATTGCCGCGACATTCAACACGCCGATCGGCGGGGTCCTGTTCTCCATCGAGTTGATGATGCCCGAGGTGAGTGTCCGCACGTTCCTACCGGTAGCTTTGGCAACGGGCACTGCGACGTTCATCGGCCGGTTCTTCTTCGGTCCACAGCCCGCATTTAGTGTTCCGCAACTGACTCCTCTCAGCGTCAATGCTTCTTCGGCGCTCGCTCTCTGCCTGTACGCAGTGCTTGGAGCTATCACAGGAGTTGCAGCCGCGGGATTCGTCCGCGGTTTGGAAGTAACCGAGGATCTCTTCGAGAAGATCAAGGGGCGTTATCTACGGCACGTATTGGGCATGCTGCTCGTGGGTATTTTGATCTATGGCCTTTACCAGGCGTTTGGCCATTACTACGTCGAGGGCGTCGGTTACGCTACGGTTCAGGCCATTTTGCTCGGGCAATTATCCGCGGCCGGTCTCCTTTTGGTGCTCTTCTTCTGTAAATTGCTCGCGACTTCGCTTAGCCTGGGCTCTGGTTCCTCGGGAGGAATTTTTTCACCTTCGCTGTTCATGGGAGCGACTATTGGCGGCGCGTTCGCCATGCTGCTCTCTGCGTTCCCTCTTCCTTTCCCCGTCAATGTTCCCTCTTTCGCCATGGTCGGCATGGGGGCGATGGTCGGCGGCGGCACTGGCGCGGTGATGACTGCGATCGCCATGATCTTCGAGATGACCCGCGACTACGACATCGTTTTGCCGATGATCCTGGCGGTTGCCTTAAGCGTTGGCGTGCGGCGTCTTCTTTCCCGCGAGAACATCTACACCCTAAAGCTGTTCCGCCGCGGGCACGTGATACCGAAGGCACTCCATGCAAATATGTTCCTGGTCCGCCGCGCCAACGAAGTCATGGAGACCGATGTGGTTTTAGCTCCGACTGACATGACTTTCGATGCGTTCCTGTCCCGGCCCGATAATAATGGCCGGATGCGTCATGTCGCAGTCACTGAAGGCAATCGCATTTATGGAGTGCTGCGCGTTAATACAGCGCTTCGGCGGACGTCGCCGCACGAAGCACAGTCCGGCGTGACTTTGCGGGACATAGCGAACCGCAATTTCACCATCGTTCGCGAAGATGATATCGTGTTCGACGTGATTCAACGCATCTGGCGAAAGCATGTCGCGATGGCACTGGTGGTACGTGGCAGTGGCATCCCACGGCCGGAAAACATCGTTGGCGCGATCACCAAAGAACACGTGGCCGATTCTGTTGCGAACAGCGTTAAGGTCTATCCCACGTGATGCCCGGTTGGGGCGGTCTAATCCGTCGTGATCCATGTTCGGGCCTCGGAAGCTTGGCTCACTCCGAACACCCGGATTTCACCAGGCACCACGAAACGGAAGACGTTCACTGTGCTCCGGATCCAATCCACGTCTGTCACAATCGCGACTTTCTCCCAAGCGGAGATATGCTCGAACCCGACTTTAAAATCCTCCCACGCTGCGCCCGGATCCATTCCGGAAAACTGCGGGCCAAGCTCGTAATAACATCGAATTTTTTTGTGACGCGCGAAAGCCTCCTCGACTTTCGGCACGACCACCTCGGCGTAGTCGCTTCGCGTTACCTTCCCTTTGGCAGCGAAGGCGACGACGTCATCTGGAAAACCCGTGAGTATATCGATCATCGATCCTTACCAAGTGGACGACACGTGACCTTCGCGGCGGAACCTGGCATTTGCCGTCCAAGAATTGATCGCATCCACTCCGGCACGTGGCCGTAATTGATTGAGAAATTGGTTGCGGGGGCTGGATTTGAACCAGCGATCCCGCCTCTGAGGCGGGATTATGAGCTCGGGGAGCGCCGAACTCCAATAAGATGAAACGATCCGTTGCCGCCTTTTTGTTGCTTTAAACGGTTTTCCAGTTTTCGCGCCTCTGAAAGAGACGACTCATCACTTTGCCAAACAAGCGTCCACGGACCGCGCCCGCTTGTCCAATGAGATTGACCAGTATTGTGTTGTTGCACCCTTCGCTCGACATCTCGGGACACACCAATGTAAAATTTGCCTTCGCGGTTTTGAAGGACGTAAACGCGATACGAGACCACGATCCGGCAAGGGAGATTGGTTGCGGGGGCTGGATTTGAACCAGCGACCTTCAGGTTATGAGCCTGACGAGCTACCAGGCTGCTCCACCCCGCGTTGTTATTATGGCGATGGAGGTGATGAAAGCAAACCGAAATCCGTTTCAGTGGACACTGATTTCGCCGATTTGAGAATGGCTCCAGCGGTAGGATTCGGCGGTTCCTTCCCCGGTATTTGATCCGATTGAAACGCAGTTTACCTGGGTATTCAAGCAAACTCTTCGACTACCCGCGCGAACTTCTTGAGTACGGTTTGCTGGCAATTCTGCTAGCACTGTTGTCGTTCGTTGAAAAATCGTTCCGGTCTCTTCTGTCGAAAAATTATCCTTTGAATTGCGATTGGGACTGTACGAGGCAATACAAGATGATGCGAATAAGACACTCTTAATCATTTTTGGTGCCTGATGATAAACCTTTTAATCGTGAAATTGCTTGTTCGAGACCTTGGTCGGCAGCTTTTTGATAGAGTTCTTTTGCTTTCTCCAAATCCTTAGGTACGCCTTCTCCATTTTCGTAGAGCCAGCCGAGAGCATCCTGCCCCTTAGCGTTTCCCCGGTCGGCCGCTTTTTGGTAAAGCTCTGCTGCTTTGCTCAAATCCTTGGGCACGCCCTCTCCCATTTCGTAGAGCAAGCCGAGATAATACTGCGCCGCACGATGTCCCTGGTCGCCGCTTTTTGGTAAAGCTCCGCTGCTTTGCTCAAGTCCTTGGGCACGCCCTGTCCGTACCGATAGCGCCAGCCGTCGCCAAACCAAGTCGCAGCATTTCCTTGGTTGCTCAATTTGGGTGCAGCAGGCGTGGATAGCTTGTTTAGCTTTTCAATCGCAGATTGGTTACCTTGGTCAGCCGCTTTTTGATAAAGCTCTGCTGCTTTCCGTAAATCAATCGGCACGCCCTCTCCATTTTCGTAGAGCCAGCCGAGATTAACCTGCGCATCAAGGTGTCCCTGATCAGCCGCTTTTTGATAAAGCTCTACTGCTTTCCCAAAATCCTTCGGCACGCCATCTCCATTTTCGTATTTCAAGCCCTGACTAAACTGCGTGCCTGCATCTCCTTGGTCGGTCAATTTGGGTTCAGCGGGTTTGGATGGCTCCGATGGACCTACTGATGGATGAGGCCTCGTCAGTAACCAGGGGATCGCAAGCAGCAGTATCACTGTAGCTCCAACAGCGCTGACTAGGATCAGGCGCTTTCTTCTCCAAACTGCGGATTCCTTTAAAGCAGCGATCGCAGATATTGATGCCACCGCAGGAGTAGCTGGCGGAGACTGCGTCGTTTGAGTCGGTTTCACCGGGGTCGTTGGCTCCTTGGGTTCAGCCGGCTTCGTAGACTCGGATGTTTCGGCAAGATCCTTCGACTCTGGCTCCAAGGGTGTTGCAGCTGCCGGTTCTGGTGGAGGCCCGGCTGGCGTTGGGGGTAACTCCACGCTTTTTCCCGGGACGGCGACCGATTTTTCGATCGCTTCGATCAGTCGATTCACGTCAGCATGGAAACGCGTTTCGCTCAACTCGATGGCGTTCCGTCGAGAGAGCGGCGCTAGGGCTTCTGGAAGATCCTGCTTCCGCGGCATCCGTGCTCCGTCAAGGAGGACTGGAATGACGCGGATGTTGCGCTGAAGTGCAGCCATGATTTCCATACGCACAAAATCCTCTTCGTCATCGAGGCGGCGCTTGCCTGACTCATCGGTTGCACCCAGCCAGTGTGGGCCGATGGCAATGATTGCCACGTCACAAGTGCCAACTTTTCGGTTAATCACTTCGACGAAGTCTTCGCCGGGCTCAATCTGGTCGATATCCATGAAAACCTGGTCGTCGCCAAAGCGCTGGATCAACCGGTCGTAAAGGCGACCAGCGGCGTGCCTGGTGTCTTCACGGCGATAATTGATGAAGAGCTTCGCGTTCATCTGGCTCGAAGGCAGGGGAATGCCAAGCTGGCCAATATTTTACGCTATCGTGAAAGATGCCGTCGAGCTTTCTTTTCTAGTTCAGGGACGGATGGCTCCAGCGATAGGATTCGGCGGTTCCTTCCCCCGTATTTAGTGCGATTGAAACGCAGTTTACCTGGGTAATCAAGCAAACTCTCGCATTACTCGCGCGGATCTTTTCAATGGGGTTTGCTGGCAGCGGGGCCTGCTTGCCTTCACACTGCGGCTCGCTTGCGGCTTGACTTAGGACGGCTGCGACCTATTCCGTGGCTTAACTTTTCGATGCTTGAGGTAACGCCATATTTATTCGGCATTTCAATCGACGTCCGATTTGGAAAGCCGCGATCACTTTCTAAACAGCGTTTAGACGGTCTGCTTCTGAGACTGATAGATTCAGAAAACGGCTTGGCGTTGCGAAGCGATCAGATCCGACTGCGACAAAATGACTTCGCTTTCGATTACGAGCTGAGGGCCTCACTCTTGGCCAGCAATGGAGCCCTAGTACATGACGCGGAGAAGTTTTTCTTGTCAGTCTCAGGAGGCCGAACCGAAGCTGATGCGCGGCTGCTGGCAGAGACGGCAAAGCGCTTTTTGTGGTCATGCGAAGTCTCTTCAAACGACCTTGGCGTTCTTTCAGTAAACATGCATGCAAAGGTGGACACGAAGGAAAAACGCGACGAATTCTTGCGAGGATTTGCGGACGACCCGAAGATTACCGGTCCTGGCGCGCTCGCGTATGTTCACGTCCCGGAGTGGTTGGAGGATGTTCGATTCTCACTAGAGCCTTCCCTCGGAGTGCCCGATAGTCTATTTTTTGCATGGAACACGCAATTTCGTGGCATTTCGGCCTTTAGTTCGATAGAAATTTTAACTGGAATGTTGGCGTCAGTTGCGGGAGTTTTCGGAATAACATTCAAACCTTTTATACAGTCATGATCGCTGATCTTCAACCTCCGGCCCGAGAAGTGATGCCACGCTTCGGAGCGTCGGGTCTCGGGCCGTTGCCGAGCTCTCCGCAGAGGCGCGCTTTGATCGTGCAGATGCCGGCGATTGCGATCAGCACTGCTTTGGCGGCACGTGGGCTGATGGTACAAGGAAACCAGCCCGCACTCGTCGAACTAGGAGGAGATTGGATTAGAGTTGTCCTCGCTCACAAATCCAATCGAAATCAGCAGGTCAGCGTATTTGACAGGCCACCTCTAAATTTAGGTCGCGTCTACCGCCCGTTGTCGAGCCGAGGCGACTTTTTAGAGGAGATGTTGGGTGACGCACGGTTTTGACACGACATTCTTAGTTGCCGCGGAAGTTTCCGGCCACAATAATCACATGGCCTCGCGCTCGCGATTGTCCGCTCTTAGATCAGCCGGTGATGATTTCGCGATTGCTCCTCAGGTGATCGCAGAATTTGTGCACGTCGTGACTGACCCCGGTAGATTTTCTTCGCCCCTAAGTATGGATGCGGCGCTATCGCGAGCAGAAACCTGGTGGACTTCCGGCGAGGTCCGGCAGGTTGTCCCGGACGCCGTAACAATGGTCGAGTTTTTCGCGTGGATGAGACAGCATGGTTTAGGCAGAAAACGAATTCTCGATACTCTTTTAGCGGCTACGTACAAGACAGCAGGAATTGCGTCCGTGCTGACGATCAATGCTCATGATTTTGCTGTATTCGGTCATTTCCAAATAGTTGAGCCTTAGGTCGCTTCGCAGGTTGTCTGGCGCACCCAATGACGCGGCGCGAAAGGTCTGGAGGCTGTTCCCCTCTAGCCCTGCGGCAATGAGCAGTCGCCGAAGGCAAAGCACAAATAAATGCAACCGGCGGTAGAAAGGTGTGCCATTTAAAATTTGGCTCCAGCGGTAGGATTCGAACCTACGACCAATCGGTTAACAGCCGACCGCTCTACCACTGAGCTACGCTGGATCACGCAATTGAAAAACCGCGAGTGGGTATTTTCGCGCACGATTGGCTTGAGGCAACTGACAATCAATTCGCGAGCGCGGCACGTACTCACGCCAGCGTGAGGAATAGCTGTCTCTACGGCCATTTCTAAGCTGAGCCGCGATTAGACGAAACATGGTTTCCGATACAAATTGGGCGAAACTGTCCAATCGGTTTCGGGTTTTTTGTTTCGGGAATGATCGCACAAACTCTTTTTCATCATCCAATTCTTTCGCCGCGAGTTCGTAAATGTTTGGTGCGAATTTTCGGAGTATTAATTGTCGTCGCTCTTTTTCTCGGCGGCGTTCAGCTACGCCGTTCGATCGGCGAAAACACAAGGCATGTCCGTTACCAGCATGACATCGTCAATGCTTTCTACTGGGGCAATGAGACCCTGAAGGAAGCGCGCCGCTTATCGCCTGACGAAGCGACTGCCAATTCTTGGCCAGGATTTTTCCGGGGCTATCTCGCGCTATACGATTGGGTAAAGGATGAGGCGTATGAGAATGACTACGGCCTCGATTATCCCCCGCTGCGGCTCCTGATCATGGCCATTTGGACCAAACAAGTCCGCGATGGATTCCCGTGGGTCGATGAGCAACACCCAAAGCTTGTTAACCCGTTGTTGAAGATCAATGTCGTATGTGAACTGGTTTCGGCCGCAGCGATCTTCTTTTTGGTCCGCTCATGCGTGTTACGCTCATCACGCAAGCATTCCGGTTGGGCGCGTTCGTTATCACATGAACAGCGCGCTTCAATCCTCGGTCTGCTGGCGGCGAGCGCAGCATGGCTTGAACCGTCCATGATTCTCGACGCTCACGGATGGCCACAGTGGGACGTTTGGATTTTGCCGTTCTACCTGTTCGCCGCGCTCGCCGCGTTAAAAAACCGCTGGTTCTGGTGCGGTTGTTTACTCGCAGCAGGCGCAATGCTCAAAGGACAGCTGTTGTTCGTCGCGCCGTTTTTTCTTCTTTGGCCGCTATGGCAAAAAAGATGGGGTGGCGCGCTGTGCATGCTTGCCGGGTTCATGGCGACGTGGGCGGTGATCGTTTCACCGTGGCTTCTGCGCACTCGCGTAGCCTGGCTCGCCGTCGCTGCCGCTGCCGGCGTCAGTCTTCTGCTCGTCTTGCGATACAAATTGCCGCATCGAGGTGTGTGGTTCGTGGGAATTGTCGGGTGCGCCATGTTCATGATCGGCGCGTTCGCCGGCGGCAGCTTCACATGGTTTGAGATTGGTTTCCTGTATGGCACCAAGCATTATCCGTATCTTTTCATCAGCTCGTGCTACAACCTTCCATCACTGCTCGCCGATGCTGGTTGGTCCTTACAAGACCCCCTGTTTTCGGGTAATTTCGGATCTGTTCATTTGGATCTCACGCTTCAATGGGCGCTGCGTCTGTTTTATCTCGGCGCGGTAGTGTTATGTGCCCGTGGCGCGGTGCGATATCTGCGCGCTCGCGATCCGCGCGTGTTGATCGCCATCGCCACGCCATGGTTGCTGATGTTCGGGTTGCTTGGTCAGATGCACGAGCGCTATCTCGTGTGGGGCGCGGTCGTCAGCGCTGTCGCGCTCGGCGTCAGCATCCGTTTGAGCATTATTCATTTCATTCTGTCGGTTGCCAGCACGGCAATGATCGTTCACGTGATGTTAATCGATAAGAAACTCGATGCGACCCTGCGGGCGATTGACGTGCTCGAAGTCGTTCGACCGTATGCGTCGGGTCTGGTGCTGGCTTGTGTCGCCGTCTACTTCTGGAATGCCATAGGCGTACGTATTGCGGCTTTGCAACGTGATGTTCCCAAAACTGCGAGGGCGCCTAGCCTTTCGCTCGAACCAGAGCCCGAGGAAGCCTGAAATCTGCGGTAGCTCACGCGAAATCAGAGGGCTGTCGCGCTACAGCACTCTTCGCTACGCTATTGCCGAGCGAGACGGCGGAACAAAAGTGCGCCCAGCACGATAAAAAGGACGTTGGGAAACCAGACGAGTAACTCGGGGTGCGCATGCGGATTGCCGCGCAACGTATCGCCAATGATCACAAAAAGAAAATACGTGGTCGCAACGATCAAGCCCATCGCAAACCCAATTGAAGTCTCGCGGCGATGCGCCGTGACACCGAGCGGCACGCCGATTATTGCGAACGCTACGCAGGCGAACGGGAAGGAAAAACGCTTGTTAATCTCCGTACGACTGGCACTCCGCTCCCGTTTGTTTTCGCTTTTCAATTGCTCCAGCAATTGCTCGATCGATAACGCGGAACGGCTCGGCCGTTTCTTCTCTTTCTCGTAAAGGTCTTCAAGACTGATCGGCAGAGTGCCTTCCACCATGTTGATGCCATCTCGCACCTTATGGAGGTTGAACGGGTCCTTGTCATCGCGCTCCTGATATCGAGCCTGGTACAGGTGCATCAGGATTTGTTTGTTCGCCAAATCCGCCTCGAGCATACCGGTACGCGCGTAAGTGACCTTTACCGGTAGCGCCTTATCGTTCATCTCGAAGACGGTGATGTTCTCAAGCTTGTTCCCTTCCTTTTTGCCGACGTAAATTCTTCGGCCGGGGAATTGATCAATTACCTGATCGCTCCCAAAAAGTGCCATGGGGTTACGCGTCGCCAGATCGAAGATGGTGCTGCGCAATCGCTCCTGCGCGGCAGGCGCGACCTGCACATTGAGCCAAAGACAAATCGCCGTGCACCCCAGCGCGATGACCGCCAGCGGAAAAGAGACTCGCGTAACGCTCACGCCATTGGCGCGCAATGCGATCAATTCGTTATCCGCTGAGAGCCTTCCGAAGACGAGCAGAATTGCTGTTAGCAATCCCCAGGGAATCGTGAAAATAAGTGAGAACGGCAGCACGTACGCGATGAAGGTGATAAGGTATTCCATCGGCACGTCGTGGTTCACCAAAAGCGGCAGCAGTTTGCGGAAAATGTTTCCGACGACCAGCACGAGGCTGAGAATTGCGATCGCGAACAAAACGTTCACCAACAGCTCGCGGCTAACGAATCGATCAATCAACTTCATCTTGCGTCGTAAACGTTAGCACAACTTGGGTGGAAACGCCGGGCTGCGGTGTCGGTCGGAGGAGCGCGCCCACTCTATCAAACTTTCGATAATTTGCTAAGCTCACCACTGATGAGCAGCCGCACGTACGATGTCGCGATTATTGGAGGCGGCCCGGCTGGCAGCACTGCCGCGGGATTGCTCGCACGCGCGGGGCGCTGCGTGATCGTGTTCGAACGGGAAAAATTTCCGCGATTTCACATCGGCGAATCGCTGTTGCCGTTCAGTATGGAAGCGTTTACCCGTCTGGGGCTGAACGACAAATTTTTGCGCGCCGGGTTCCTGAAAAAGTACGGTGGCGAAATCATCGGCGCGTGCTCGGACACTGGAACCAAGTTTTACTTCAAGGACGGCTACCGTTCGCAAACCGATCACGCGTATCAGGTCACACGCGGTCATTTCGACAAGGTGCTGCTCGATCATGCCGCGGAATCCGGCGCGCAAGTGTGCCAGGAAACCACGGTTGATAGCGTTGAGTTCTCCAACGACGCCATCGATCTCGCGGTGACATGCAACGGTTCGTCCGATTCGATCCGGGCGCGTTATCTTGTCGATGCCAGCGGACGCACTTCAGTCCTCGGCAGACAATTCAAAATCAAAAAGACCTACGAGCATCTTCGGAAGTTATCCATCTTCGCGCACTACGACGGTGTCTGGCGCGCAGAAGGAATCGACGGAACACTGACAGTTTTGATTCGTTCAGTAGATCGTTGGTTCTGGCTGATTCCACTCACGTCTGCGCGCACTAGTGTTGGGGTGGTTCTCGACAGCGAAATCTTTCGCAAATCCAGGCTCAGCCCTGAAGATTTTCTTGAGCAAACGCTGGCCGAGCAGCCAACAATGGCCAAACGGATGACAAACGCGCGCAAAGTCTCGGAGGTTTATGTTGAAGCGGACTTCTCCTATCGAAGCGCACATTTGCACGGCGATCGCTGGTTGCTTGCGGGCGATGCCGCAGGTTTTATCGATCCGGTTTTCAGCAGCGGGGTTTTTCTAGCGGTGTACAGCGGCGAAAAATGCGCCGATGCGCTGAACGAGGTGCTCGATCAGCCGCGCAAGGCCAACCGCTTATTCGCGCGTTACGAGCGGTCGGTGAATCGCGCGATGGACGTTTATCTTCGGTTCGTCAATGCGTGGTATACGAAGGAGTTCATCGAGGTTTTCCTCGCGCCGCGCAATGTGCTCGGTCTTGCGCCGGCCGTGAACGCTGTGCTTGGCGGAAACGTCGGCAACAGTTTCCCCATTCGCTGGCGGATGTGGGTGTTTTATTTTCTTGTTTGGTTGCAACGGCACCATCCAATCGCGCCGAGGCTCACGCTCGTGCCGAGGAAGGACGAGGTGCCTGCCACCAGGGAAGCCGTACGCACGGCGCCATGAGGTCGGAACCGCGGGGGATTCACCGAATCGCCAGCGTATTTTTGCCTTTTGTATGGGCGATCAGGAGCAATCGCCTCCGCTTGGTTTCCATCCTGGCCGCGTGTTGCCTAACAAGTTGTGCAACAATTTCACACCATCAATTTTCTCAACCGGCAGGCGGATGGCAGACCAGGGCTGGCCAGCTCATGTATCGAACGCCGAAGACAACGCTGATCGGCGAGGCAGTCGTGCGCTTCTCAAAATCCGGCGACTTTGAATTGACCTTCTCCAAAGGCCCTGGGATCACACTCTTCTCCCTCCGGCAGGATTCGACCTTTGCTGAATTCAACGCAAACCTTACGGGGCAGCACTGGTCTGGTCCAATCGCACAAGCGCCGGCTCAGCTGCGCGGCTGGCTCGGGTTGCGCGATCAATTTCTTCGCGCACAAAATCAAAAGATCGTGCGATATGCTTCCGGCACCGAAACGTTCGTATTCCGGTTCTAATTAAGACCGGCCCTCAGGCCGGTGACCATGCTGACTCCGTGATCAAGCCGCTTCAACGGCTTCCATGAGCAAGCGCGGCGAATAACTGTTGAAACGGCTGGAACCGCGATATGCACCGGGCTGAAACCCGGTGTTAATTGTACTCACAGCCCAGCCAGCCGTTGTAAAGCCGACCCGATTGCAGAACACTAGCGCTGCTCATGCGCGTCAGTGATTTCATCGCTCGAACTATCACGCAGCGCCGCGCAGTAGTGTGGTGCGGCTTGACCGCGCTGGCCATCGCGTGCTTTGCGATTCTCGCGACGTCATTGCGACTGGATTCGGAGATCTTCAATGTTTTACCCGGAAGATTTTCATCCGTGCAAGGCCTGAAAATCTACGATCACGATTTTGAGCAGACGCGTGAGCTGACGTTCGCCCTTGCGTGTGATCCGCAAGACATCGACAAACTGGAGGAGTTCGCACCGGTGTTTGCGGAACGCTTGCGCCGGCAACCCTGGGCCGAGCGCGTGCTCGCGGGTTCGCCGATGGCCACGCCTGAAGGAATCCGCGATCTGCAAAAAATCGCGGTCCCCTTGCTCCTGAACTTGGAGCCCGGCGCTTTTGACCAGGCAATGTTGCTTTTGCAACCGGAGAAGATTCGCGATCGCCTGCATCGGTTGCGGCAGGAGATCGAGGCCGGCTCGCCGCGGCCGGAGTTCGAGCTTTCGTTCGACCCGCTCGGCCTGATCGCGCCGGCGCTCAAACCTTTTGCCGAAGGCACGGCCATCGAACAAGGGCAACCACTTAGCTCGTCAGATCGCACGATGCGAGTCTTTCTGGTGGTGACGAATCAGGAATCCATCAGCGCCTTTGAATGCCAGCGTTTGATGCGGCGGGTGAACGAGTTTCGTCAAACCGCAGGCAAAGGTTGGAACGGCAGCGGACGTTTGCAAATCCTCATTACCGGGCGCTCAGCCTTTGTATCGGAAATTTCGCTGAGCATGCGTTATGATGTTGTGGCGACATTGCTTGGTTCGGTCGTGCTGGTGGGCGCGATTTTTTTCGCAGGGTTTCGTCGCTGGCTGCCTTTGTTTGGCATGGCGTTCTGCCTTCTTCTCTCGTGTCTCGTTGCGCTGACTGCTGGTCAGCTTCTTTTCGGACGACTAAGCATGATCAGCGTGGCGTTTTGCGCGATCCTTGTCGGCCTCGGTGTGGATTTCGCGATTCTCACCATCGGACGCTACCTCCAGGCGCGCACTGATGGTGAACCGTATCAGCGAGCCATTGCTACGTCGGTGGCAAAACTCGGACGCGCGGTGTTCTTTGGTGCCCTTACAACGGCTGTAGGCTTTCTCGCTCTGGCGCTGAGTGGCGCGATGACCTTTTCCCAACTCGGTGTGCTCATTGCCATCGGCATTTTTGTGGCCGGCCTGTTCATGTGCTCAATTTTGTTTTTGTTCGTTCGCGAGCAGCAAGTTGTCGTTGGCTATGATTGGCTGCTCGAGCTTGTGCGAAAATATGTGCGATGGACCATCGCCCGGCCCGCGCCCATGCTGATATTATCTGGTGCGGTTTTGCTGCCGCTCACCATCATCGGGATCTCGCCGGTTCCTTCGCTTCAGTTCGACGCCAACACGCGATCATTGCAACCTAAAAACATTCGCGCAAGTCGGGCCCTCGAGACAATCATGCAAAAGATGCCGATCCGCTGGGAACCAGTGCTCGCGATCGTCCGCGGGGCTGACTCGCAGCAATTGCACGACTACTGGCAAAAAATTTCCACACATTGGCGTGAGCTCCAGGCAGCCGGCAAGATCAAGGGGTTCTCCACACCGGCGGCCCTTTGTCCATCACCAATCTGGATGGACCGAAACCGCGAACAGTTGCCCGCAATTAATTTTCAGTTGGCGCGCCAAACATTAAGCCAAACTCTCGAGGCCGACGGGTTCAGCATCGAAGCGTTCGCTTCAGCGTTCACCTTGCTCGACAATTTACAACGGGTCAGCGATACGACCGTGCCATTGCCGAACTGGCGGAAGCAGTTGCCGCAATCCTCGAGTTGGTGGTTTTTGATCGATCGCTACTTCGGGCAAGACTCGTTGCTAACGACTGGATTTGTCACAACCAATCGCCCGCTCAGAACGCGCGAGCAAAGCCAGGAGTTGGGAAGTGATCTGCCGGTGGCCAGCGTTCCCATGATTCTCACCGGCTGGACCTTTGTGCTGGCCGATCTTCAGCCGTGGTCACATCATCAACTGCTGCTGATTAGCGCGCTAATGGCGATGTTCGATCTATCGCTGCTGGCCATTTTGTATCGCGACCTCCGCCTATGGCTCATCCAGGTGATCACACTCGTGTTCGGCATCGGAGCGATGATCGCTACAATGAAGCTGCTGCACATTCATCTGAATCTCCTTAACGTGCTTTCGTTCCGTCTCGTGCTGGCCATCGGCGTGGATTACGGAATCTACCTTGTGCTCGTCTGGCAAAAGACACGTGACGTTGAGCATGACCTGGCCGGTGTAGTAAAACCGGTTTTGCTCGCAGGACTCACTGCCCTTAGCGGCTTCGGGTCGCTTGCTCTTGCACGAAACCCGGCGCTCACCGGCCTGGGCATCGCGTGCGCCATCGGGATTTTCTGGAGTTTGGTCGCCACAATTTTCTTCACGTTACCCGCAATGGCAGCGGCCAAACCAAAAACTGACCTGCGAATCATGTGAATCGTGCCCGGTTCCAGCGCTTTCCGTTCAACCAAAGGCCTGTTAGACTAGAAAGATAATGTGCCGGCTGGGATTGCTGTCGTTAAACACGATCTTGTCCATCATTCCGGTTTCGCTTTTCGCGGGTGCGGCTGTTGAGGGGCATGTTGAGCTGCCAAAATCGCATGCGGCGCCGATCCAGGCTAAACGCTACGAGATCGTGACAAAAGGCGGAGTTCTCTCCACCCAGCCACCATTGGCGGTCGTTTATCTCGACGGCAAATTTCCGATACCGGCCTCGTTGCCAACGAAAGAGGTCGCGCAAAAGGATTTGGCGTTCATTCCAGCGCTTCTGCCGATAGAGGTGGGAACCAGGGTTCAGTTTCCAAATCTGGATAACACGTATCACAACATCTTTTCCTATTCGCCAACCAAGCGATTTGATCTTGGCCGTTATCGTCCGGAAGAGCGACCGATCCCCTCGGTAGTTTTCAATAGACCAGGACTTGTGACCCTGCGGTGCGACATTCACGAGCACATGCGCGGATTGATCCTGGTGTTGAACACGCCCTACTTCGTGATGACGAATGCGGCCGGCCTATTTCGATTAGATAAACTTCCGGCAGGTCAGTACACCCTGAAAGCGTGGGTCGACAGCAGAACAACCCGCGAAAAGCCGGTGGACTTAAAAGAGGGCCAAACGCTACACGTTGATTTGCCATGAGCGACTCGGGTGAACCGAGGAAAAAAGAGGTCGCTAGCTTTCGCACCCGATTGTTCACCGCGATCATGGTGATCGTAGCGACGTTGACCGCCCTCGGGTTTTATCTGGCGCAGCGCAGAGTCACAGCCGGCGCGGAGCAGAACTTGCAACAATCGTTTCAGACCCAGCTTTCTTCTTTGCACAAACTCGAAGAACTCCGCCACGCCGCACTGGCGGATCGCTGCAACGCCCTCGCGTCCAAGCCGCGGATTCACGCTGCGATTGAGGACGACGCGATCGACCTCCTATATCCGAGCGCGCAGGATGAATTGCGCGATCTGATGCAGGGCGACCAACCCACTTCGGAGCAAGCAGGCCAATCTCTGGACGCCAGGTTTTATCGCTTCCTTGATAGTTCAGGCGCAGTGATCAAGCCGCCGAATGCTTCCGACGTCGGAGAACTGGATGCAAACACTGAACGTCAGCTTTCCCTGAAAAAATTACCGGAGACTCAGCAAATCGGGTACGTCCAATCCGGCGGAGATGTTCATGAGGTCATAGCCGTGCCGATCTTTTCGACCGACACCGGCGCTTTGGTCTCCGCGCTGGTGATTGGATTTAAGCCGCTTGAGCTCGAAGACAAATTCACCGGAATGCAAAGCGGCATTTGGGTGGATGGCCACCTGCATCTGCCAGGGCTTCCACTCTCCGCAAAGGCCTCCCTGAACGAGAAAATTACAAGTGTGCTGGCCAATTCTGACTCCGAGGAAAATTATTTTCGCGTGGATGTCGCAGGTGCGCACCAGCTCTTGTTTTACAAGCGGCTTAATCCGGGTTCGCTATTTCCATCCGCTTACGAAGTCTGTGCTTATTCCCTCGCTTCGTGGGCAGCACAACTGCAACGGCTCCGCTGGCAAATCGGCGGCGCCGGCGCGCTACTTTTGTTAGGAGGTTTCGTCGCATCTCATGTCGTGGCCCTCAGGATGTCCGCGCCAGTGACGAAGCTGGCGCTGGATTCGGAAGAGAATCGAGCGGAACGAGAACGCGCCGAGGCCGCGCTGGCGTCCACGGCTGAGGAACTGGAACGTTCCACAAGATACTCAGCCGACGCCTCACATCAGCTGAAGAGTCCTGTCACTGTTCTTCGAATCGGCCTCGAATCACTCCTGGAACGCGACGGATTTAAGCCGGAAATTTACGAGCAGTTGTCTGGGCTTCTTCATCAAACGCATCGGTTGACGGGTGTCATCGACGATTTGCTTTTGCTGTCACGCATGGATGCCGGTCACCTTCAAATCGTAACGGTACCGGTGAATCTTAGCCAACTGGTCGAGGAATGGCTGGACGATCTTGCCGCGTTGCCTGATTCGCCCGATGTGAAGATTGAAAAGGAATTTCCGGACGGGCTTTTCGTCGCCGGCGAGAAACGCTACACGTCGCTGATCGTGCAAAATCTTCTGGAGAACGCACGAAAATACAATCGTGCCGGCGGACGAATTCGGGTCAGCGCGTGTGGCAACGGTAGTAACGTCGTCCTGACTGTCGGGAACACTGGCCGCACGATTCCGCCGGGCGAAAACATTTTTGAGCGCTTTCATCACAGCTCGACTCCTTCGGCCGCTTCAGGCCATGGAATCGGTCTCAATCTGGCGCGCGAGCTGGCCCGCCTGCACGGCGGTCATTTGCGCCTGGTGCATTCGGAAAACGATTGGACCGAATTTGAAGTGTGCTTTTCCGTCGCAAACGGTGTTAATGCCGTTGCATGAAGGCGCACATCTTCAGCCTGTGCATGTTTGCGTGCACGGCCTGCGCTTTCGACATCGATGATACCCTCGACCGGCTCGATGGCACACTCACAGTCTCGGCGTTGCAAGATAATTTTCGCGCACGATTAAGCGGCACGCTCGACCTTGAATTTTATAATTTCCAACAACCGGCGCCCGGTCTTATCGACTCAAACATTGAGAATCTCTTCAATCCACGCCTCACACTGTTCCTCGACGCGCAACTCGGGTCGCAAATCTATTTCTTCGCACAAGCGCGAGTGGACCGCGGGTTCGATCCGACCGATCACGGCGCCGAAGTTCGTCTGGACGAGTATGCGCTTCGAATGACGCCATGGCAGGATGGCCGTTTTACATTACAAGTCGGCAAATTCGCAACCGTTGTAGGCAATTGGGTCCCGCGGCACCTGTCGTGGGAGAATCCATTCATTAACGCGCCATTAGTATACGAAAATGTCACCGCCATTCAGGACAAATCCGCGCCGTCTTCCCCGCTGTCTTTTATCTATGCCCCTTATTCCTACCCCAAGTATATATTCAACCCTGTGATTTGGGGTCCCAGTTACGCAAGCGGCATTTCTATCTCCGGCCGGCTGAGCCGATTTGATTACGCGGTAGAAATGAAAAATGCATCCCTCTCGTCGCGTCCTGAATCCTGGTATATTACCGAGGAAGGATTCGACAATCCGACTTTCAGCGGCCGGGTCGGCTTTCAGCCTAACGAAGCGTGGAATCTTGGCTTCTCAGCAAGCGAAGGTCCATATTTTCGACGCGAAGCTCAACCGACGCTGCCTCCGGGGCATGACATTGGCGACTACCGGGAATTTGTTCTTGGACAGGACGCCAGTTTTGCCTGGCATCATCTGCAAGTGTGGACCGAGGTTTACGAAGCGCGCTTTGAAGTGCCACGCGTCGGAGATGTGGACACGTTGGCGTATTACGTGGAAGCCAAATACAAGTTTACGCCGCAGTTTTTTGGCGCGCTTCGCTGGAACCAGCAACTCTTCAACACTATCAGTAACGGCTTGGGTAGGAACGAGCGCTGGAGTCCAGACCTGGAAAGGATCGACGTCGCCGCGACCTATCGTTTCACCACGCATGCGCAGTTAAAATTGCAATATAGTTTTCAGCATGAAACCACTGCTCCTGGACAAGACAATCATTTGCTGGCCACCCAATTTACCGTCCGTTTTTAACCATCGAATCTGCTCAAGAACCCATGCGAATCCTGATTGTTGAAGATGAAGCGCTCGTGGCGCGGCAAATCGCTTCGGCGTTGACTGAGGACGGTCACGATCCCAAAGCAGTTCATAGTGGGGAAGCTGCATTGGACGAAATGATCGAAGGGCCATTCGATCTGATCGTGCTCGATGTCGGCCTTCCTGGAATCGACGGCTTCGAGCTGTTGCGACGGCTCCGTACCCAACATCTCGCCAGTCGCGTACTGTTGCTGACCGCACGCAGCGCCGTTGATGATCGCGTGAGTGGTCTGCAACTCGGGGCCGATGATTATTTACCCAAGCCATTTGCCATGCGTGAATTGATCGCGCGCGTGCGCGCGCTTGGCCGTCGTTATCCGGAGGAACCAGGAATCTCGTTGCGTGTCGCCGATCTCACCCTGGACCTGTCCACGCACGATGTTCACCGTGGAGCGCAAAAAATCGAGCTTTCTCCGCGCGAATTGATGTTGTTGAAGGTCCTGATGCGCGAGCCTGGACGCGTGTTCACACGCACGGAGCTCTGCGAACGTGTGTGGGAACATGAACACGAATACGACACCAAGCTGGTTGAAGTATTCGTTGGTCGGCTACGAAAGAAGCTCGGCGAACCGCCGCTGATTCAAACGGTTCGCCACGTCGGTTATACTATCCCCGCCCCCGAAGTTAAGGTTCCTTCTCCGCCGAGAGGAAATCGATAACGGCGACCGTAACTCTGCCGACAGACAGCCCGGCAGAAGCTCTATCTAAGACCAGGTAACAACCGCGTTACCTTTGCTCTATTGCATTCGGCGACAGATTAAGTGCAATTTCACGACGTTATGTCAGGGATCATTACCAAACAGTGGATACGATAAAAACCTTTTCTTTTCATGCTGTGGCGGTGCTAGCAACGATTGCATCCCTTTTTGCTTACCCAAAGGCGGCGAACGCGGCGACAGTCACAGTAACTGTTGGCCCGAACGGTGATCTCGTTTTCTCTCCTTCGTCTGTAACGATTCACCCAGGTGACACTGTGCGATGGACCTGGAGTACGAGTTTGCACAGCACGACCTCGGGCACACCGGGGATGCCCAACGGGATCTGGGACTCTGGAATCCTCAACCAGGGAGCCAGCTTCAGTCATACCTTCAACAGTACCGGCAATTTTCCGTATTACTGCACGCTACATGGTGGATGCTGTGGCATGGTGGGCACAGTCAGCGTGGTAAGTCCGACTCCATCACCCACGCCCACAGCCACGGCGACACCCACGCACTCACCCACACCTACCCCCACACCCACACCAACGCCAACGCCTACACCGGATTGTTATCCCAATTTCACGACGGCGGAAGGGTGCGATGCGCTTAGTCTTCTCACCACCGGCGCTGGAAATACAGCACTCGGTTGGCATTCGCTCTTTTCGGATACAACCGGCAGCTTCAATACTGGTGTTGGCGCGGCAGCGCTGATTCTCAACAACGGAGATTCCAATACGGCGGTGGGCGTGGCAGCGCTCTTGCTCAACACAACTGGCACACAAAATACCGCCGTTGGGACTGACGCGCAGGTCTTTAACGACACTGGTTCCTCCAACTCTGCCACTGGTTACTTTGCGCTCATGAATAATACCACCGGCGGCTCCAACACGGCCATCGGTGGGGAAGCGCTCACTGCCAACACCACCGGAAACAACAACACAGCCATCGGCAATCAAGCCGCTCAGAGCAGCGTAACCACGAGCGATCACGTTGCCCTGGGCAGCATGGCTGGGTCTGGGATCACCACCGCGGATAACAATATCATCATCGGCCATCACTCTGGTGTGCACACTGTTTTTGGCCAGGTCAGTGACAGGTGCACTATCGACAATATCTTTGGTGCGCCGGTTTCCGCCGCCACGGCTGCTATCGTGATGGTCGATTCCGATGGAAGATTGGGCACGGTCAGCTCCGATGGACCCGACCCGGGTGGATTTTCGCCCAAAGGCATCCGTCCCCAAGCCATTCCCGACGCCGCCAGGCAAGCCGCGTTCAATCTCAAAGTTCAGAACTTGCGAGCAACGGCCACGCAGCAACAGCAACAAATAGAGACGCTCACCGCCCAGCTGAATGAGCAGGCTGCGCAAATCCAGAAAGTGAACGCCCAGCTCGAAATGAATAAACCGACGACCAAAGTGATTGTGAACAAACCTTAAAGCTGTTGCTTGAGGCAGAGACTTTACTGACAGCTAAATAACGAAAAGAAATTACAAAAGATGAAAAATCGAAATACGATATTGATGGCCATCCTGCCGGTGTTAGCCTGCTTCGCACTTTTGCCAAGAGCGCGGGCGGTCAGTCCGGCACCGGACGGGTGCTTTCCCAATTTCACGACAGCGGAAGGGTGCGACGCGCTTAGTCTTCTCACCATCGGAGCTGGAAATACAGCACTTGGTTGGCGTTCGCTCTTTTCGGATACCACCGGCAGTTTCAATACCGGTGTCGGCGCCGGAGCGCTGATCCTCAACAACGGCGATTCCAATACCGCAGTTGGCGCGGTAGCGCTCTTGCTCAACACCACCGGCACACAAAACACCGCCGTTGGGACCGACGCGCTGGTCTTTAACGACACTGGTTCCGCCAACTCGGCCACTGGTTACTTTGCGCTCATGAACAATACCACCGGCGGCTCCAACACGGCCATTGGCGGTGACGCGCTCACTGCCAACACCACCGGAAACAGCAACACAGCCATCGGCAATCAAGCGCTCATGAGCAGCGTAACCACAAGCGATCACGTTGTCCTGGGCAGCATGGCTGGCTCTGGTATCACCACCGCCAATAATAATATCATCATCGGCCACCACTCTGGCGTGCACAGTGTTTTTGGCCAGGTCAGTGACAGGTGCACTATCGACAATATCTTTGGTGCGCCGGTTTCCGCCGCGACGGCCACTATTGTGATGGTCGATTCCGACGGAAGATTAGGCACGGTCAGTTCCGATGGACCCGATCCGGGTGGATTTTCGCCCAAAGGCATCCGGCCCCAAGCCATTCCCGATGCCGCTGCCAGGCAATCCATGCTCGATCGCACACTTGAGAGCCTGCAAGCAACCATCACGCAGCAACAGCAACAAATAGAGACGCTCACCGCCCAGCTCAAAGAGCAGGCTGCGCAAATCCAGAAAGCGAACGCCCAGCTCGAAATGAGTAAGCCGACGGCCAAAGTGGTTGTGAACAAACCTTAAAGCTGGATTCGATGCGCTTAACTTTCGTTCTTCAAACGTAACAGGCGCGTAACCTTTGCGCGCTAGTGTCAGCCGCATTGCCAGGCTAGAACAACCTCATGTCAACTCAAAGCAACTTCGTGAAACGTTTACGGACCTCTGTTTCGATATTTTCTGTTTTGGCGCTGCTGACATTCGCCTCCTCCGGTGGCAGCACAGAAGCGGCGGATTCAATGGCTGAAAAGTGGTTCAGCCCCGCCCCTAGTGCGGCTAAAAAGAATCCGACCGGGCCCACACAGAACTCCATTGCTTCCGGTCAGAAGATCTATTCGAAGACTTGTATGATGTGTCATGGGAAAAGCGGAGACGCCGATGGACCGGCCGTGATTGAGCTGAACATTCACCCTGCGAGGCTCTCCGATCCACAGCTGATGGGAATGGAATCCGACGGGTCACTCTTTTGGAAGATTACAACCGGGAAAAAGCCGATGCCGGCATATGGCAAACGACTTTCGGAAACAGACCGGTGGAACCTGGTTAACTACATTCGAACGCTTCCGAAGCATTGAGCATGATACGCGCGCGATTGGGTCGCGGTTGATGCTGCGTTCGGATTGGTGTTGCTAAGTCTCGATCACAATCGCCCCCCATCGAGATATCACGGCATTGGTACCGGAGTGCTCCGCGGCGGCAGTACAGGGAGCGGTGATTGCAACGCGCGTAGCTGATGCCGTCGCGGGCGCTGCCCAGTGTCTGACCTGCTCCCCCGCCTTGACGGGGCGTGCGTCGGCTTAGATCGGGCGCGCCCGAGGTTCCTCTTCCAAAAGATCGCATTGATCAAATTGCTGCTGCGACTGCGGTCGCAAGTACGGATAGGAGTAAAAGCCGTTGGAAAACAAAACCAACGAGCAAATAAGGCAAGAGGAAGCGCTCCAGGGAAAACCTTCAACCTCGATCAACAAAGCGCATGAACTAACAACTACCTACACCACAGTCACCCCCCACTTGACACCTTAGTTAGGGGTTAGATCCTTTCATTCGCCACTCATTGATCGAATGAATCCGGGAAGATCATCCTCCCGTTTTTATCGAATCCGAAAGTCACGCCAGATGAGCCTCCGTGTCCATCGGAAGCGAACCCGGCGTAAACGCGACCGGGAATGAGCTTCTGCGGTTGAATCATCGTGGTAAAACCAGGAGGCGTAACTCCGTACTGGATCGGCTGTGTCAGACCACGGCCGCTCAAGATGGACCACATCGCCTTCCACCGGTCATCGGCGGTCCGCGTAGAAACGGTGAATGACTCGATATCGGTCTTCGGACGTGTGGTTGAATCATGGTAAAACTCGAAGCGGATCGGCCCGCCCAGATGCCCGCTCGCCTTACAAACAAATGAGTATGACATCGCCTCAGCAGCGATGCCCGCGGACAGCAATAACATAAAGGCAACGGCGCGCGTTAGCATCTAACGAGAATTCGACCCAATTTTTTGGCATTTCAAGAGAAATACCCAATTTCTGAGTCTAATCCGGCTTGCGTTTGGGAGTTGGGAGGACAAAATCGATGCCACGGCGACCAGGGTAGTGAGAACGCCGACCGCGGGCAAACGAAAACTGCTCGACTAAGATCGCGTGATCGCGAGGGCGGGCTCACTCTAATACCCGTGCGCCGCGGCGCGTGCGCTATCGAAACACGGAAAATTCGCAAATCATGCTCGCACGGGCACACTGGCTGTGCGCTCGAGTTTGCCCCAGCTGACCCAGGCGCCTTTGATTGCGCGCAGGATGGCTTTCCAAATGCAGTAACTGAGCATGGGCCGATAGATCAGGCGCATCGGCAGGATGCGCCAGGCGCGCAGGATCGGTTCGCGTTCCAAGATGCAGGCGAGCGTGGCGAGGAGCACGTCCATCGCCAGGAATGTGATGATGAACGGTAACACCGCGCGCCACACGCCAAACGGGAGTGACGCTAGCAGGAACAAATCGACCATGGGCGTAACAGCCACGAGAATGATTTGGAAAAACCAGACGTTAGGCAAACTGAACCAGCCAAGCGCGCGATAGTTCCAGTTGAACACCATGTCGCGGTGCTTCCACAGACATTGAAGGGTCCCGTAAGCCCATCGCGAACGTTGTCGCGTCAGCGCGCGCACAGTTTCGGGTGCTTCCGTCCATGCAATGGCACCGGGCACATACACGATGCGCTGACGGCGCCTGTGTAGCGACAGGGTGAGATCGGTGTCTTCGGCCAGCGTTTCCAGACTCAGGCCGCCCGCTTCGGCTATCGCATCCTTGCGAACGGCGCTAATCGCGCCCGGCACGACCGTGATGCAGTTCCACCGATTGTAAGCGCGCCGGTCCAGATTAAATCCGCAGGTGTACTCCAGCGCCTGACAACGCGTGATAAACGTGCGCAGATTACCGACCTTCGCATGACCTGATACCGCCCCGATGCGCTTATCTGCAAACGGCTCGAGTAAACGCGGGAGCGTGTCGGATTGACATTGCGTGTCGGCATCGATGAAAACAACGATGCCGTTGTGCGCGGCAGTGAGCCCGCGCTGCAGCGCACGCGCTTTTCCGTGATTTTGCTGTTGCAACAATCGGACGCGAGATTCTCCCCGCGCAATGCGCTCAACTTCCGCGGCGGTTTGGTCGCGCGAACCGTCATCGACGACCACCACTTCAATTTCGCCTTTGTATTCTGTCGCGAGAAGCGTTCGCAAGGTTTCCGCGATTACTTTCTCTTCGTTGTATGCAGCCATCACCACGCTGACCGGCTCTGCAAAATCTGATCTCGGTCCACGACGAAAACGAAACGCAAGCCAGATCACAATCAGCGTGCGAATAACCACGAGCGCCGTCGCGACGATCATAAAGGCCCAGAGGAATTCCTGGATGCTGTGGTAAACGCGAAACCCGGTGCTGCTCACGAAGCGGCTGAGCGATTGCGCATTGCCCTGGACCGGTGGCATCAGCGCGTCGCGCGTCGTTCCCAGCAATGTGCTCAACGGCACAACGGTGTCGCCGCGCGTATGCAGCCAATCCAAAATGCGCGGAAGCGCTTCGACAGTTTGCGAGCGGTCGCCGCCCGCATCATGCAGCAGGATTACGCTGCCATCGTGTCGTTGTTGTTTGATTCGCCGCAGGATGATGTCTGCCCCCGGCTTCGCCCAATCTTGTGGATCGATATTCTCCAAGACCACGAGGTAATTGAGGTCCTCTGCGATTTTCAGCGGAGTCAGCTCACTAAGGTCGGTCGGACCGGTGTCCGCCGCGTAAGGCGGGCGAAACAAGGTCGTCGCTCGGCCAGTGATGGTTTCGAGCAATAGCTGCGTTGCATTCAGCTCCAGCCGGATGTGCTCCGGCCAGCAGAGCGCCAGGTTCGGATGATAATACGTGTGGTTCCCAATCTCGTGTCCTTCGTCAACGATCCGACGAACAAGTGCCGGGTAACGCTCTGCGTTCACTCCCACGACAAAAAACGTCGCCTTCACGTTTGCTGCTTTGAGAATATCCAGGATCTTCGGCGTCCATCGCGGATCAGGGCCGTCATCAAAAGTGAGCGCCACCTGATGCTCGCCACCCGCGCCCTGATGGTAGAGTGTTGGAAATTCTGCAAATTTCACATATTTGGCGGTGAGATAGCCGTCTCCATCGACAGCCAGTTTTCGCATCCCATCGGTGCGATCCTCGTCAACGGTGACTATCTCGCCGTCACCGACGTCCGTGATCGTGTCTGTCGATTTGATCGGTTCGAGCGCCTGTCGGGTTTGATTATCAAACTTGAAATCGCGCGGGACGCTGAGCGCATCCCAGATTGCCGGGTCCTCGCTGCCCAAGCGATAAAGCGCGAACCCGCCGGCTTTCTGATCGCGCACCGCGCGCAATTGGTTGAGAAATGTCACAGCATCGAGAAACCAAACGCCGTGCTCGACGTCTTCATCCTCGAAGTAAAAGTAGGGGCTGTAACTCGGTCCCTGTACATCGACGCTCTCGATCTCGGCGTCGTTTGCGCGGCTCATTGCTTCGGAAAAACTGATCAGCTCGGCTTTTTTACCGCCGATCGGCCAGTCATATCCGTAGCTGCCAATTGCGATGATCCATTGCTTGGTTTCGGAACCTTCGAGCAGCACATGTAGCCAACCTTCAAACCATGAGCGCGAAGCGAGCGGCCCCGGCGGATCCGTTTCCGAGGTCTCGTCGAACAACATCGCCACGAAACGATCGACGTTGTCGCTGAGCGCGTCGATATCGACGTAATCGAGCTCCTGCCCGGGTTGCACGCACAGCCACAGTTCTTTGTTGTCGTCATGCAACGCGTCGGCGAACTTGTCGATGAATGCGGTGAGATCCTTCTTGTAAGCGGGGTCGATTTGTTCCCAATCAATCACTACCCCTGCGGCTTTGGCGTTCCGCAAAACCGAGAGCACATTTTCAATAAAGCTATCCTGCCGTTTCGGCGGCCCGTGCGCGAGATTCTCAACGGCTTCCGGCTGCCAGGTGTCACCGACCAGATTCGTCAGCAGCGGCATCAGCGCGATACCTTTGGTCGTCGCCAGTTTTGAGACGCGACTGTCGGAATCAATTTGCAGGTTCCCCATGCCATCGATCACCGTCATCCATTCTGGACAGACATGTGTGATCTGCGCCGCGTGTTGCTGGAGCGACGCATAGCTGTCCGGATCGTCATTCACGTAGAATGCCAGTCGGACTTCGTTGGCAGGCGGTTTCTTCCGAGGCCGCGGAGAAACAGCCGGTGCAGTTCCGGCAAGCTTTTTCGCTGCCTGCCGTGCGGCGCTGAATTTTTCCCACAGCAGGGAGGCAGGCGACAACTGACCCGCAGGGTTCTTCGTTTGCAGAGCGCGCAATTGACCTTTCAACTGCCGCAACGAAAACGGTACGTTCATTTTTGGTATGACAAAGAGCGTTTGAACGAAAAGCACTAGTGCCAGAAAGAACACCACGCCGGCAATGAGCAGAACAAGGCGCAGCCGCGGCCAGCGTTTACCGCTGGGATCGGAGAAAACAAACGGTGTAACCTGTTCCGGAGGAAACTCAGCCATGCGAGGCATATAATCGTGCAACTCCGAGAATAAGAAAATCCGATTCTCTTATTTCAAGGTTGGACGGCGAACATTCGATGTTAGACGTTAAGCGCTAAATGCATATCGAGCCGGATTCACTACCGACTGGACACGAAGGCATCGCTGCCCGTTTAAAAAAAGGTCCCACAATTCACTCGAGCGCTTGGGTTGTCCCCGGCGCGACAGTCATCGGGGATGTTACGTTGGAGGAAGAATCCAGCGTCTGGTACGGCGCGGTGCTGCGCGGCGACATCAATCGCATCATCATCGGTCCGCGCTCGAATGTTCAGGATAACGCCGTCGTTCACCTCGACACAGGTTATCCCACCACGGTAGGCGAATTGGTCACGATCGGGCACACCGCGATCGTTCACGCATGCAACATCGACAACGAAGTGCTGGTCGGGATGGGAGCCATTGTTCTCGACGATGTAAAAATCGGCGCGCGTTCCATCATCGGTGCAAATGCGCTCGTGACGATGGGAATGAAAATCCCGCCCGGCTCACTCGTGCTCGGCTCGCCGGCAAAAATTCGCAGGAAATTAACGCTCGACGAGCAAAAAGACATCGAGCGCTGGGCACGGAGCTACGTCGAAACAGCGAAGCATTACCGCGAATTCTACTGATCTGCCGCGGCGCTGTAGCCACGGCCCTGCGGGCCGTCTCAGTTGCCTGTAACAGAGCATCCAGAGGGACCGGCCACAGGCCGGTGGATCGGTGGCTACAACATTTCTGAATTGGCGCTAAGCGCCTTCACAGACCGATCCCGAATGTTTGTGCCAGCTCGCGCGCGTTCTTGCGCAGTAGTTCGGCTGCGTGGCTAATGTTTTCCTGTTCACTCATCCCCGGCCGTGCGTTCTGGTAAACACCATCGAACAGTTCGCGAACCTCTCGATCTTCCGCTGCGCGGCCGACAATTGCGAACACAGGTTTACCGAGCGCGCGCGCCAGTCGGGCCACACCGGCAGGCGTTTTTCCTTCCAGGGTCTGGCGGTCAAGACTCCCCTCTCCTGTGATCACTAAATCGGCATCCTTCATCTTGTCTTTCAAGCGTGCAGCTTCTGCGACAACTTCGAATCCCGGGCGAATTTTCGCGTTGCAAAAACTCAGTAGGCCGAAGCCGAGTCCACCCGCCGCTCCGGCGCCAGGTTCATTGCGATGATCGAATCCAAACTGTTTGCTGACGACATCGGCCAGCCTGGCGAGGACCCGTTCCAAAATGCCGATTTTGTCCTCTGTCGCTCCTTTTTGTGGACCAAAAATGCGCGTTGCGCCATTTTCGCCGAGCAACGGATTCTGCACATCAACTGCGGCAACGATTTTCGGCAACTCCAAATGTTGCGGCTTCTCGATTCTCGTCAGATTGATCAAGTCGATCACCCGCTGGCTGTCTTTCTCTTGCTGATTCTCCTGTTCACAATCGAATCGGAATCCTAAAGCGCGCGCCATGCCGAAGCCGCCATCGTTAGTGGCGCTACCGCCAAGGCCGAGGATGATTTCGCTCGCGCCGCGCCTGGTCGCATCCAAAATCATTTCGCCGACGCCAAATGTCGTCGCACGAACAGGATCGCGTTCAGTTTCGGAAAGCCGCCGCATTCCCGCGGCTTCGCTCATCTCCATCACCGCCAGTTTCCCTTCGTTGATCCATCCATAGCGCGCATCGATCCGGCGGCCGAGAGGATCGTGCGCCTTGCATTCGACCCTGGAACAGTCGCGCGCCTCACAAATTGCTTCCGCCGTTCCCTCGCCGCCATCTGCCATCGGCACTATTTTGATCTCCGCATCCGGCAGCACATCGAGCAGCCCCTTCGCGACGTTTTCCGCAACCTCCCGCGCGCTAAGCGCCGCTTTGAATTTGTCGGGAGCGATCAGGACTTTCATCGTAGCGCGAGCGCCCTCGCTCGCGAGTGTTGGGTGCAAGCCGGAGGCATGCGCTACTTTAGTTTCCGCTCTAAAATTTCACCCGCCAACTGTGGATTCGCCTTTCCCTTCGATACTTTCATCACCTGTCCTTTTAAAAAATTCAGCGAGGCAAGATTGCCCGCTTTGAATTCTGCCACCGGCTTTGGATTCGCCGCGATCACTTCATCGCAGAGTGCTTCGAGCGCGCTCATGTCGCTCAGTTGCTCTATGCCCTTTTCTTTCACGATCGCAGCCGCGCTTTTCTTCGTCGCGAACATTTCCGCAAAGACTTCCTTGCCCTGCTTGCCGCTGATCTTTCCGGTGTCAATCAGGTTAACCAGTTCATCAAGAGCCTGTGGAGCAATCGGACATTCTTCTATCCTTTGGCCGCCAGCGCCAAGTGCATTCTGCAAATCATTGAGGATCCAGTTCGCCACGTTCTTTGGCTTTTTTGCGCCTTTCGCTGCTGTTTCAAAGTATTTTGCCACGTTCAAATCGTTCGCCAGCACAGCAGCATCGTACGGGCTTACCTGATATTGTTCGACGAAGCGTGCGCGTTTCGCTTGCGGCGACTCCGGCACGCGGCCGCGCACCTCTGCCACCAACTCTGCGGTCTTCACTGACACAAGATCGGGATCAGGGAAATAGCGGTAGTCATGCGCGAATTCTTTCGTGCGCATGAGAAACGTTTCGCCGGCGGCGTCGTCCCAGCCGCGCGTTTCCTGTTCAAGTTGTTGACCGCGTTCCAGAACAGCAATCTGACGCCGGATCTCGTAAGTGAGTGCGCGCCGCACGCCGCTGATCGAGTTCATGTTCTTGATCTCAATCTTCGCTCCGAGCTCGGTCTGCTTTTCAGCCCGTACGGAAACATTGCAATCACAGCGAAGCTGGCCCTTCTCCATATCAGCATTGCTCACGCCTCCGTAGATCAGGATCTGTTTCAACGCCGTCAGAAACGCGAATGCTTCTTCGGGTGAATTGATTTCCGGTTGCGTGACGATCTCCATCAACGGCGTGCCAGCACGATTGAAATCGATCCCCGTTGTTGTTTCGAAATGGAAACTCTTCGCTACGTCTTCTTCAAGATGGATGCGCACCAGATGCACTTCCTTGTCGGGCGTTGCGATATTTTTCTGAGCGTCCTTGGGATAAGCAAGATCATGCAATGGCACGCTGCCGTTTGTGCACAGCGGCATATCGTATTGTGAAATCTGGTAGTTCTTGGGGATATCGGGATAGAAATAATTTTTGCGATCGAACCTGCTGACCGGCGCGATGTCGCATCCAAGCATTAATCCCGTCAGCACCGTCATGCGCAATGCCTCCTGATTCATTACCGGCAACGAGCCGGGCAAACCGAGACATACAGGACAGGTATGGGTGTTCGGCTCGGCGCCAAATTCAACCGGAGATGCGCAAAACATTTTCGAGTGCGTCTTAAGCTGCACATGCACTTCAAGACCGATGGTCGCGATGTAGCTCATTTCCATTTGCTCACACAACGGCCACGAAGGTTCACAACGAAACCTCAACAGGATTTTCGGCGTCCAACCGACCGTTGATTACCCGCTTGATTCCATTCTTCAGGTGCGCTTCGCCGAAATTGATGAGAAGACCCAGTTTAAGACCGCTCAGACGCAGCTGGGTCAGAAGCTGCTTCGCGTGCACGGGAAGCAATGTCTCGACGGATTTGAGTTCGGCAATTACCTTTCCATCTACCACAAGGTCCGATCGGAACGCCTCATCAAATCGAATGTTGTCGTACGATATCGCCATCGGTTTCTGACGCTCTGCCGTTAGCCCTCGTTTTTGCAGTCGTAAGCGAGTACCACCCCATACACGGACTCAAGTAACCCCGGACCGAGCTTGGTATGAACTGTAAAAGCCGCGTCTAAAATCTGCTTGACACCTTCGTTCTCCGTCATGCCTTTGTGCCCTTTGTGGACATTGTGTGAGGGCTCTAGTCCCCCGCTTGGAAATCGATTGCGCGCTGCCGAAGCGCGTCATCGCAAAGAACGAGCGCGGCCATCGCTTCGACGATCGGCACCGCCCTCGGGAGAACACACGGATCGTGGCGTCCACCGGCGGCAAGCCTGACCTCCTCGTTTGAACTGGCGACGGTTTTCTGTTGGAGTGCAATGGTTGCGGGCGGCTTAAAAGCAACGCGAAAGTAAATATCTTCGCCGTTACTGATCCCTCCTTGTACGCCTCCGGAGTTGTTCGTTCTTGTTCGAATTCTTCCATCGCGGATTTCAAATGCATCGTTGTGCTGCGAGCCCTGCATCCGCGTCGCTGCAAAGCCGGAGCCGATCTCAAAGCCTTTGGCGGCCGGTATACTCAGCATCGCCTTCGCCAGGTCTGCCTCGAGCTTGTCAAACACCGGCTCGCCAAGTCCGGGCGGAATGCCACGCGCCACGCACTCAATAACGCCACCGATGGAGTCGCCTTGACCGCGAATCTCCTCGATCAGTGAGGCCATCCTTTTCGCAGTCGCAGCATCCGGGCAGCGAACGCTATTTTTTTCGACGTCCCTCATCCTCACGGTGGAACGATCGATGGTCGCGGTGAGCCCGTGAATCTGCGCCACATATCCGACGATCTCGAAATCGGCGTAGCAAGTTGACAAGATCCTCTTGGCAATTGCGCCCGCCGCAACGCGGCCAATGGTTTCGCGCGCAGACGCGCGACCGCCCCCTTGCCAGTTCCGGAATCCGTATTTCGCCTCGTAAGTATAATCGGCGTGCGATGGTCGAAATTTGTGCGCGATCTCGCTGTAGTCTTCCGGTCGAGCGTCTTTGTTCCGGATAAGAATTGCGATCGGAGTGCCGAGCGTTTTACCTTCAAAAACGCCGGACAGAATTTCGCATCGGTCCTTCTCTCTGCGCTGCGTCGTGAGCTTGCTTTGGCCCGGGCGACGGCGGTCCAGCTCTCGTTGAATCTCCGCCTGGACAATCTGAATGCGTGGCGGGCACCCGTCGATCACTACGCCGATGCCGCCGCCGTGCGATTCACCAAAAGTAGTGACGCGAAAGAGCTGGCCAAATGTGTTGCCCATTGGAATCGCAAGCTTAAACGAGACGCGCCAAATTTGTAGGGCGTTTGTGTCAAACGCTGGTGGCTGGCACAGCCGCCCTACAATTCAGATGGCTTCAAGCGCGCTCTTCAGGTCGTCGATCAGATCGCGAACGTCCTCGACGCCAACCGACAGCCTAACGAGCGAATCAGTGATGCCTAGTTTTTGCCGTTGTTCCTTGGGCACCGAGGCATGAGTCATAAGCGCGGGATGGTTGATGAGGCTCTCCACGCCACCCAAGCTTTCTGCCAGCGCGAACAGATGCGTGTTCTCAAGAAAACGCCGGGTTCCGGCGAGGTCTGTTTTCAAAACGATCGTGACCATCCCTCCAAATCCACGCATCTGTTGCCGGGCCAGATCGTGTTGCGGATGCGATTTTAGTCCAGGGTAATGGACTGATTTGATTTCGCCTTGTTCTTCGAGCCAGCGGGCAATTTCCAAAGCGTTCGAGCAATGCCGCTCGATCCGAAGCGCCAGAGTTTTCAAGCTCCGCAAGACGAGAAAACTATCGAACGCGCCGGCGATCGCACCAACGGAATTTTGCAAGAAGGCAATTTGATCAGCGAGTTCCTTGTTTTTCCCGACAACCACGACCCCGCCCACCAGATCGGAGTGCCCGTTCAAATATTTCGTTGCGGAATGCACAACGATATCGAACCCCGATTCAATCGGTCGCTGAATCCATGGAGTCGCGAACGTATTGTCACTAACGGAAATCAATTTCCGTTTCCGCGCGATTTTCGTGATCGCTTCAAGATCGATCAGTTTGAGCAGCGGATTACTCGGCGTCTCGACCCAAACCATGCGCGTGTTCGGTTTCATTGCCCGCTCGAGATCTTTCGCGTCGGTCAAATCGGCGTAGGTAAAATCAAGGTTCGCCGAGCGGCGGCGCACGCGGTCAAACAGCCGGAATGTGCCGCCATACAGATCGTCACTCGCGACGATATGCGAACCGCTGTCAAGGACCTCGAGCACAGTCGCCATCGCAGCCAAGCCCGACGCGAACGCGAAACCGCGCGACCCGCTTTCCAAATCCGCTATGCACTTTTCGTACGCAAGCCGGGTAGGATTGATTGAGCGTGAATAATCGTAGCCTTTATGTTGCCCCGGGCTCTCCTGCACGTACGTCGAGGTAGCGTAAATCGGGGTCATCACCGCGCCCGTCGTCGGGTCCGGTTCCTGCCCGGCGTGAATGGCGCGCGTTGCGAAGCCCTGTTCTTTTTTCATGGTTGGTTTGGGACGCTCTACCTACGCGAACTCGCGCTCCGCTGGCGTGGACGATTTCGGCATGTGAAGCCGGAGGTAGGAGAGCAAATCTGTGCGCGTAATCAGTCCAAGAAATTTGTTGTCATCCATTACGATAGCGACTCGGCCGCGATCAAATACGCCCAGTAAGTCGTTAAGTTTCGCGTCAGGAGGCAGCGTTTCCAACTGATCCGTCATCGCTTTTTTCACCGGATCGTTAAAATGCGACGGCTCACGGTGCACCTTCACCAGGAGATCGGATTCGTCGATGATGCCAACGGCGCGTCCACTTTTGTCCACTACCGGAAGCTGCGAGACGTCTGAGTCGCGCATTCGCTTGAACGCTGTGAGCAATGAATCGTCCGGTCCTACCGTGATTACTTCGCCAGCTTCGTATCGGTGCGAGATTAAATCGCTAAGATCGCTGTGCGGCTGACGATGAATGAACCCCTGCTCTGCCATCCAAAAATTGTCGTACATCTTGGAGAGATACTTATTGCCCGTGTCAGGAACGAGCGTGACGACACGTTTCGGTTTTGTTTGCTGGCGGCAATAACGCAAAGCGCCTGCCAGAAGGGTTCCTGTGGACGAGCCACCGAAGATTCCTTCCTTGCGCAAAAGCTCGCGTGCTGCCGCGAAACTCTCCTCGTCATCAATCTCAAACGCCTCTGTCACCAGAGACATGTCAGCAATTTCAGGGATGAAATCTTCACCGATGCCTTCCACGGTCCAGCTGCCCGATTCAACCAGCTGACCGGTCTTAACGTACTCGTACAAAATAGAGCCGGTTGGGTCGGCCAAAACCATTTCGATACCGCGTCGCGGCTTCACGCGATTAAAAAACCTGCCAAGTCCGGTCAGTGTTCCGCCGGAACCGACTCCCACGACGACGGCATCCACGTCGTGTCGCATTTGCTCCCAAATTTCCGGGCCGGTCGTGCGCTCGTGCGCGAGAGGATTCGCCGGATTACCAAATTGGTTCACGTAAAAGCCACCGGGAATTTCGTCGGCGAGCCGGAACGCTACGTCCTGGTAATACTCAGGATGGCCGCGCGTCACATCAGATCGCGCGATTCGCACTTCGGCGCCGAGCGCTCTCACGTGCGAAATTTTTTCCTGCGACATCTTGTCGGGGATCACGAGCAACACGCGATAGCCTTTTGCCCCCGCCACCAGCGCGAGTCCAAGGCCGGTGTTACCTGCTGTCGCTTCAACCACCGTTCCGCCGGGCTGTAGTTTGCCGTCCGACTCCGCCGCCTCGATCATCGATAATGCAATCCGGTCTTTGATGGAGCCACCCGGATTTTGATTTTCGAGTTTGAGAAAAAGCTGACACGGCCCGGTCTCCAATTGCGTTACCTCCACGAGCGGCGTATCGCCGATGAGCGAAAGAATCTCGGGCGGTTTGGTCTGCGCAATCGGGGGCGCCGTGGAACTCTGGCTCATAAACGTTATTCGATCGAAGGTTCGCCTTTATGCGACCACTCCGACTGGCTGTCTCCCAGGAATTGTTGGAGCACAGGAAAACGGACCTCGCCGTAATTCAATGCGTAGCGAAGATCGCCGCCTTTGTAGATCCATGTCGTCGGAATCCAGTTGACCGGGAGACCGGCAAATTGCTTGATTTTGTTTTCACCGCGACGCGAACCGGGATCAGCAAGAATTGTCACGTTCGCTTGACCGGCAATGCCGAACTTGTTCAGCATCGCGCGCCCGTCCTGCCCATCATTCCAAATAGAGACGAAATAAAATCTCACGTGCGGATTATCGTTAATCACTTTGGTCCAACCGCCGGTTTTAAGTTCAGCCTGACAATTAGAGCACCACGGCGCCCACAGATGAACGACAGTGAGTTCTGGTGATTTAATGCCGTCGAGGACCTGGTGTTCGACCGAAGATTGCGCGTGCAATGTACTGGTCAACACGACGAACAAGATAGATAGCCGTATGATTGACATCCCAAAACACAATAAGAGAAAAAGGCAAGACGCTCAATGCTAATACTTTCATTCCAAGCAAAGTCGAAGAACCCTGTGGCGAAATCATTGGCCAGGGCCGCGGGATCCTTAGACTCCGGGTCGCTTCGCTCGGGATCACACGGGGTATAGTCAGCGCATGCGAGTTGACCATATGCACAAAAACGCCTACTATGCCGTCCCTATTTCCGCTTCCGGCAGCAGCCGGATGCGCGGAACAGCGGCGTTCGATTGAGATCGCCGCTGTACTGCAGAGGAGGCCTACTTATTTTATGATTCAAATGCAGGACGTGATGTCGAAGGCGATGCCGGATTTCCGCGAAGGAAGCATCATCAAAGGACAGATCTTGGAAGTTCGCCCACGCGAAGTGCTCGTCGATGTCGGATACAAATCCGAAGGTGTTATTCCCTTAAGCGAATTTGAAGATCCCGAGTCGCTGCAAGTCGGGGACGAAGTGGACGTGCTCCTGGAACGCCTGGAAAACGAAGAAGGCATGGTTGTCCTCTCCAAGGAGAAGGCCGCCTACCGGCAAAACTGGAACAAGATCGTTACCGTTTTCGAGGGTGACGGGCTCATCAAAGGCAAGGTTAGATCGGTCGTCAAAGGCGGCTTGATGGTGAACATCGGGGTGGAGGCATTTTTGCCGGCGTCTCAAATCGATGTCGTGCCACCAAGGGATTTGCAGCAGTTCGTCGGCAACGCTTACGATTTCAAAATCGTTAAACTCAATGACGAACGGAAGAACGTCGTGCTCAGCCGGCGTGAGGTAATCGAACAGGAGCGCAGCGAAAAACGCCAGAAATTCCTCGACGGCGTGAACGTCGGCGACCGCGTGGTCGGCACCGTGAAAAACATCACAGACTTCGGCGCGTTCATCGACCTCGATGGCATGGATGGTTTGCTGCACGTAACCGATATGACGTGGGGCCGATTGGGACATCCCAGCGAGCTCTTGAAGGTCGGGCAGCAATTGGAAGTCGTTGTGCTCGATATCAACAAGGAAAAAGAGCGCGTCTCACTTGGACTAAAGCAAACCCAGAAAAATCCGTGGGACCAGATCGAGGAGCGATTCCCTGCCGGCCAGCGGATCAAAGGCAAGATCACGAATCTTGTTCCCTACGGCGCTTTCGTTGAGATCGAGGAAGGCGTGGAAGGCCTGATTCACGTTTCGGAACTGTCGTGGACGAAACGCATCATGCGTCCCTCCGATATTCTCACTGTCGGCCAGGAAGTCGAAGCGGTAGTTCTGGGTGTCAACAAAGAAGAACAAAAGATTTCGTTAGGCCTGCGGCAGCTCGAGACAAACCCTTGGGATGAAATCGAGAAGAAGTTCACCATCGGCAGCCGTGTTAAAGGGACGATTCGCAACATGACCGCCTACGGCGCTTTTGTCGAATTGGAGGAAGGCATCGACGGCATGATCCACGTCTCCGACTTAAGCTGGACCCGTAAAATCAATCATCCCAGTGAGACGTTCAAGAAAGGCGACGAAATCGAAGCTGTTGTGATCGACATCGACAAGGTCAACCAGCGGATCAGTCTCGGTATTAAACAACTCACCGAAGATCCCTGGAAAACGATCGATGAGAAATACAAGATCGGTGATCTGGTAAACGGCAAGGTGACGAAGCTCGCCAGCTTCGGCGCGTTTGTGCAATTGGGGGACGATATCGACGGGCTGGTCCATATCTCGCAGTTAAGCGAGGATCACGTGGCAAAAGTGAAGGACGTCCTCAAGGTCGGTCAGGATGTCGAGGCCCGCGTCATTAAGGTAGATAAAATTGAGCGCCGCATCGGACTGTCCATTAAAGCCGCAAACTATTCTGAAGAACAACTGCGCAAAGAAGTAGAGTCGTTCGACACGCTCCGTCCCGGCGAAGACATGGTGGGGTTGGAGAAAGCCTTCGCGGCAGCGGAACAGGAAGAATATCGCCCCGGCGAGTCGAAGCGTAGTGCAAATGAATCGGACGAACCGAAGAGCGATCCGAAGAAAGAATCGCGGAAGAAATAGTTTCCGCTTTCTCATTGCTGTTTGGTAACACGAGCCGCGGCAAGCACCTGTTCAACGGCTATGTGCTCGCGCCGGGCGCACATCCAGCCGATGCGGGAATAGAGTTTCGCTTTCGCTCGACGCCACAGTCGCAGGTAATTATAACTCGAAGGTGATGCGAGCTGTTCTTGCCCGACGCGCGCGCGTGCTACCCCTGATCGCTTCGGCACTTGTGCTCCTTCTTCTTGCCGGCTGCGGGAATTCCAGCATTGTCGGCAAATGGCGGATGTCGGGAGCGGAAAATCAGACGGTCTGGGAATTTTCGAATAACGGCTCCGTCCTCGTGGGCGAGGTGCGCGGCCGATATAAGTTGGGGGATCAGGACCGCATCAAAATTCAAACGCCGTTCTCTACGACGGTTTATCGGGTGAGAATTTCCACCGACCAGCTCGCGCTCGAGGAGCCTGGCGGTTCCAAGCTGGAATTTACGAGACTAAGAGAAGCGCAGCGGTAATGGCAGGGTCGGTGCACCGCGCCAACCGGACGTCGCAGCGCGGCGTCCCCACCCTTAGAACTCGGCGCTGCCGGGCGTGCGCGCGAATGGAATCACATCGCGAATATTTGAAACGCCGGTGATAAACATGAGCATGCGCTCGAAGCCCAGGCCGAAGCCAGAATGGGGCACAGTTCCGTAGCGGCGCAAATCGAGATACCATTTGTAATCGGCGGGATCCATGTTGTGACGCCGCATGTTATCCTCCAGCATTTCCAGTCGTTCTTCACGCTGGCTGCCGCCGACGATTTCGCCAATACCGGGCAGAAGCAGATCCATCGCCGAAACAGTTTTCGCGTCGTCGTTCGAACGCATGTAAAATGGTTTGATCTCCTTCGGGAAATCGAAAACCGTCACAGGACACTTGAAATGTTTCTCCGCGAGCCAGCGCTCGTGTTCCGATTGCAGATTTAAGCCGTAATCGATCGGGAACTCGAATTTTTCGCCGCTCTTTTTCAAAAGTTCCACCGCGTTGCTGTACGTGATGTGCTGAAAGGGGCGCTCAAGAACGAAATCGAGTCGCGGAAGCAATTCCTTGTCCACAAATTTGCCGAACAATTCCATCTCTTCCGGGCAATGCTTTTTCGCGTCGGCGATCAAATACTTCACGAACTCCTCGGCGAGATTCATGTTGCCGGTGAGATCGCAAAACGCCATCTCCGGCTCGATCATCCAGAACTCGCTGGCATGCCGTGACGTGTTTGAATTCTCGGCGCGAAATGTCGGCCCGAAGGTGTAAACCTTGGTAAGCGCGCAGGCGAACGCCTCCGCTTCCAGTTGCCCACTCACAGTGAGATAAGTTTGGCGGGCGAAAAAGTCCTGTTCGTAATCGATCTCACCGTTTTTCCGCGGCGGATTTTTGATGTCGATGGTTGAAACCCGAAACAACTCGCCGGCGCCTTCGCAATCGCTTCCGGTGATGATGGGTGTGTGAACGTAAACGAAACCGCGATCCTGAAAAAACTGGTGAACGGCAAACGCCAGCCTGCTACGCACACGGAACACGCAGCCGAAAAGATTCGACCGTGGACGCAAATGCGCGATCTCGCGCAAAAATTCCGGCGTATGTCCTTTTTTTTGGAGTGGATACGTTTCATCCGCGACGCCGACGATTTCGATGTTCCGCGCGATCAGTTCCCATTTTTGTCCTTTGCCCTGCGAGGGAACTAGCGCGCCGGTGACGACAATTGAAGCGCCAGTGTTGAGCCGTTGAATGTCTGCGTGGTTCTGCAGCGCATCGCTCTTTGCGATGACCTGAAGATTGTGCAGCGACGAGCCGTCGTTCAGCTCGATGAAGGAGAAATCCTTCGAATCGCGCCGCGTACGCACCCATCCCTGAACGCGAATACCATCGATTGGTGCAGCGCTCTGCAGTGCATTTCTAATGGGAGTTGTCGAAAGCTGCGTCATCCTAAGAGAACCGACTTTGAACACTCAACGTTCAACGTTCAACGCTCAATGCCCAATACTCAACTAGAGCCGTTTCACCCTGCTGGTTCTTTCGTTGCGGACCACGCAAGCCTTTTTCTTTGAACTAGCCTTCGCCCTCGGTTGTAAACTTCCATTTAAAGGAGCAACCATGGCGGACAGCTGGATGTCAGGCTGCTGGTCTGTCTGGCCTCAAACGCGACCGGGTAACAGCCTGGCGGCGAGTCGCCAAAGCTGGCCAACTTCCGTTTCAACGGAACTGCAGCTTTGGAGGTCTAATCCGCTTTACCAACCCAGAGTTATTCACCTCGTTTTCTAGATTATGAAGTCATTCATCACGATCAGCCTTCTTTTTTGCGCATTTGGTGTGTTGGCCCAGTCGCAGCCGTCGCCGGAAAACAATCCGCCACCGATTGATCCGTCGAACTTCGACACATCAGTGAAGCCATCGGACGATTTCTTTCTCTATGCGAACGGCGGCTGGATCAAGCGCACTGAGATCCCGCCAGAGTACACGCGCTGGGGAAGCTTCAACGAGCTGATCGAGCACAATAACGACGCACTCCACGAGATCGCGGAAAAAACGGAAGGCATAAAAGTCGATCCGCGGATGGCGACCGAAGCAGAGAAGGTGGGCGATTTTTACGTAAGCGGGATGGACGAGAAAACGATTGAAGCTTTGAGAACGAAACCGCTCGACGACGACTTCAAAGCGATCGCCGCAATCAACGATCGCAGTGCTTTGCTGAAGGAAATCGCGCATCTCCATTCCATGGGAATCAACGTGCTGTTTAATTTCGGATCACACCCCGATTCGAAAGACAGCACACACGAGATCGCACAGGCGGCACAAGGCGGGCTCGGTTTGCCCGACCGCGATTATTACACGAAGACGGACGAGGCTTCGAAAAAATTGCGTGACCAATATGTCGATCACATCGCCAAGATGCTGACGCTGCTGGGCGACCCAGCAGCGCAAGCGCAGGATGAAGCGAAGAAGGTCCTGGCCTTGGAGACGAAGCTCGCCCAGGCGTCGCGAACTCGCGTGCAACTGCGCGATCCACAGAAAAACTACAACAAAATGCCGATGCAACAGTTACAGAGCCTGACGCCGGACTGGAATTGGGGCGATTACTTCAAGGCAATCAGCCTGCTCGCGCCACAGGACGTCAACGTTCATCAGCCGGAATTTTTCCAAACGGCCGCTCAAGTGTTCAAAGAAACGCCGTTGGAAGATTTCAAAGCCTACCTGCGCTGGCACCTGATCGACGCAACCGCGCCGGACCTATCGAAAGATTTCGTGGATGAAGACTTCAACTTCAAAGAGCGAACCTTGCGCGGCGCGCAGCAGATCAAACCTCGTTGGAAGCGCGTGATCGAATCCGAAGACGGCTCGATTGGCGAGGCGCTCGGCAAACTTTATGTGGCGTACAATTTTCCGCCGGAAGCAAAAGCTCGCGCCCTCGAGATGGTCAACAACTTAAAGGAAGCGCTGGCGGAGCGGATCAAGACGCTCGACTGGATGGATCAACCCACCAAGGACCAGGCTTTGAAAAAACTGGCTGCGATGGGCGTGAAGATCGGTTATCCGGACAAATGGCTCGATTATTCGCTGCTGCAGGTCGATCGTGGCCCGTACGTCTTAAATGACATCCGCGCGGCGCAGTTTGCGACCACGCGCGAGCTGAACAAGATCGGCAAGCCGGTCGATCCCACTGACTGGGGTATGACGCCGCCAACGGTGAACGCGTATTATCAACCGAACCGTAACGAAATCGTTTTTCCGGCCGGCATATTGCAGCCGCCTTTCTTCTATGCAAACGCGGATGATGCCGTGAACTATGGCGCGATCGGCGCCGTGATCGGGCACGAAATGACACATGGCTTCGACGATCAGGGCAGGCAGTTTGATGCTAATGGCAATTTGCGTGATTGGTGGTCGAAAAAATCGGCCGACGAATACAACAAACGTCGCACAGCAGTCGTCGCTCAATACAATGGATATGAAGCATTGCCAGGGCTGCACGTGAACGGTGAGCTCACACAGGGCGAAAACATCGCGGACATCGGGGGCTTGAAACTCGCCTACGCCGCGTTACAGAAAGCGCTCGCAAAGCATCCCGAAGAACGCTCAAAGAAAATTGACGGTTTCACACCGGAGCAACGTTTCTTCCTCTCATTTGCGGCGATCTGGCGATCGAAGATTCGCGACGCAGACCAAAAGTTGCGACTCACCACCGACCCGCATTCGCCGGCGCAATTTCGCGTGAATGGCCCGTTATCCGACATGCCGGAATTTCAACAGGCGTTTAATGTTCCCGGCGGCTCACGAATGGTTCGCCCCGCCGATAAGCGCGTGAACATCTGGTAACAATTTCGCGCCACGAACACAACGGTCACTGCGAATTACTGCAAGCAAGCAGTCCTGGAACAAAACGTTGGTCCGTAATGTCCTTCGTGAGCCTTTGGTAAGGCTTTAATCTTTCGCGATTTTTCCGCCCCAGCTCAAAATCTTGGCCTTCGCGCCGGCTGCTTCGGCTTCCTTGATGTTGCCGGCGCGATTGTAAAACAGCGAAAGACTGGTCCAGCCGATTTGGTCGTTAGGCCGCAATTCCACTGCGCGTTTTCCGGCATCGATCGCTTCCTCGAATCGCCCGAGCTTCATCAACGCCATGCCGAGCGCGTGCCAGCCATCGAAGAAGTTTGGATCGATCTGTACGCATCGCTGGTACTTCTCCGCCGCGCCATTCAAGTCGCCGACAGCGACGTCGCCGCTGGCTTCGTCAAAAATTTCGTCGGGCGTTTGCATTTACTCTCGCAACGGCCACAAGGGTCACAACGAACGGGAACGACCAGCGTCAGGCAGAAACTTTCGTCGTGTCTTTTGTGAGCTTGGTCTGAAAGCCTATCCTTTCTTAAATTCCAACCCTGCAGCTTGCTGCCGGTCGCGCAGCCATTCGACGAGAACGATTCGCTCTTTGTTCTCCAGGATTCTCTTTTCGAATGCTGCCTTCTTCTCCCCTACGGTCGCCTCGGCGAACGACTCTCGCTTCTCCAGAATCGCAATGAATCCGTCGGTGCCAGAAGGCACAAAATCGCTGACGTCGCCCACCTTCAATAACGCTACCGCCTCCTTCACAGCAGGCAGGTCAGGCGGCTGGTTCTTCTGCTGCTTGGCGTCGGACTTTTGTTTTTCCTCATCGATCAGGGAAAACGGCAGGAGTGTCTCCGCTTTTACACCAGCCTTTTGAATCGCGGCCTCAAGCGGTTGGCCTGAGTTTTTTGCTTCCCGGAGTTGTTGTGCCACTTCCGCAGCTTTGGTTGACATCAGCTCCTTCGACCGTGTCTTGTTTAACGCGTCCACGATTTTCGGTTTCGCTTCTTCGAGCGTGAGCGGCCGCGCCTCGGTCGTCCCAGCAAGATGCAAAATATAAAATCCATCCGCCACTTGGACCGGGTCGCTGTTCGGTTCTTGCGCCGATAACTTGAACGCCGCAGCGCCAAGGTGTTGATCGACTTTCAACTGCGGATCGGGCTCCGCTGCGGTGAACTCGCCGGTCTCATGCACTGGCAACTGAGATTTCGCAGCCGCTTGCCTGAAGTCCGCATCCTTCTGCAGAAGCGCCTGCGTGAAATCGGTCGCGCGATCCGCCAGCTTCTGTAGCGCCTCGATCCGCTCCTTGCCCGTCAACTTCTTTTCTTCGTCAGTCATCGTCAGTTGAACAAACTCGACCTTGCGCTTCTCGTCGGTTTTAAGCTTGGATTTCTGCGCGTCGTAATACTTCTGCACATCTTCGTCGTTGATCTTGCTATCCTTATCGAAATCGGCCGACCGAAATCGAATCACGCTGACGTAGAGTTTGTCGTAACCGCGCTGAAAATTTTCATCCAATTCGCTCTTGGGAAGTGAAACGCCAGCCGCCAAAAGGTGTTGGATTTCGTTCAGGGAAATCTGATCGCGCACCAACTGTTCAATGTGCTCTTCAGAGAGCCCCAGCGGCGCCAGTCCATTCTGCACAAGATCATTGAATTTGTTGATGTCGAAGCCCGAGTCGCCCTGGAAAGCCGGCAGCTTGCGTACGATATCGGCAATCTCGGAAGCGCCGGGGCGAAGTCCCATGCGGTCCGCTTCGTGCCGCAGGACCAGCAGGTTCACAATGAATTGGACGGCGGCCTGATTCTGGTTAAACCCGGCCCCTGCTGTCATCGTTCCAACAAAATCAGACATGCCGAGGGCCTGCGCCAGGCTGAGAAGCCGCGCCATTTGCTGCGCTTCCAACGTCGAAACATTCCGATCATAGATGCGGGCAAATTGGTCCGCACGTATCGCCCCGTAATCCGGCCTCTGGACAAAATAGAAAACGAACGGGATCGCCAGAATCGCGATCACGATCATCAGCCAGTCCTTGTGCCTGCGCAGTAACTTCATCATAACGGAAGAAATGGTAGAGGCGGCTGTCCTCAGCCGCAAATCGCGGCGGGAAACCTAAGATTCCAAGCTTCTTAGGGAACTGGGTACGTAATCGTTTTCTCGCCGCCTTCCTCCCGGATACGGTCTTGCGAGATTTGGACTCGCCTCAGTTGCAGCTCCGGACCCCGCTGGCGTCCATTTCCATAAACAATCCAATTTTCTTCATCCATGAACTGAAGACCGACCGGTTTAGATTTTTTATCCCGCACAGCATCTTTGACCGCGGAAATAACTTTATCCTGCTCGACTCGATCCCTGATTCTGTACACTTCAATTTCCGTGCGTTGCGTCAGGAACATCGTTGATCCAACATTGCTGAACACCGGCGCTCGATCCGGTTGCGAAACGGAATTCTGCGGAAAGCGATGAACTGCCGTAATTATCTTTGCGATCTCGTCGGCCTCCTCTACATCCTGTGGTTGCGGCATGCCGTAGATGAACAACTGGGCTGTTGAACAAACCACAAATCGGACAGAATCAGATTTGACGAAGGCAATGACTCCCGCGAGGACAAGCGATGCAGAGACTAAGAACCAAGGTCGTTTAAACCACCGTCAACGATGTTTCGTCGCTTCAGTCAAATTGGCAGTGGCCTTCCGCAGTTTCCCGAATCATTTCCCATACTTTGCGCAAATGTTGCTCGGTCGTCAGGACGTTACCGAGGCCGATTCGCATAACGGTTCGGCCTCGCAAGTTTGTCTGCGTAAGATAAGCGCGCCCGCTCGCGTTGATCCGCTCTACGATTTGGCTGTTTATTTTGTCGAGGTTGTCCGGTGTAGCCGGCGTCGACGACCCCGGCCCGATATCACGGATGCCGGCTAAAAAGCGAAAGCACACTACACCCATACTGACCGGGGCGGATAGCTCAAAACGGTCGTCCTCCCTGATCCAACTGGCGAGAAGGTTTGCCAGACGGATTTGCTCGCGCAGACGGGCAACGATTCCCGCCCGGCCTAACGAGCGCCAGATCACCCACGCTTTGAGCGCGCGGAACCGGCGGCCGAGTTGTACGCCGTAGTCCATGTAGTTTTTTGTGGCTTCCACTGTGTCGCGGCGCAAAACGTCCGGCGGCGCGAGCGAGAAGACACGGCGCAGGCGCTCCAGATCGCGCACAAACAGGACGCTGAAATCGAGCGGCACAAAGAGCGACTTGTGTGGATTAATGATGATTGAATCAGCGGCGCTCCAGGTTTCGGTGATCCAGTTGTACTCCGGGACGATCGCAAACCCTCCCCCGTACGCGGCGTCGATGTGCAACCACATCTTTTCTTCGCGACAAAGAGTTGCCAGCCCAGCGATGGGATCAACGCTGGCGGTCGAAGTAGTTCCAGCCGTCGCGATGACCGCCATCGGCTTGAAACCTGACTGTCGATCTGCCGCAACCAGTTCGCGCAGAAGCGCCATCTCCATTCGAAATTCACCGTCACTGGGAACGCGACGGACGTTTTCTTCACCGATGCCGAGAGCGATGGCCGCCTTTTCGGCCGCATTGTGCGCTTGATCGGAAGTGTAAATGCGGAAACATGGAAGACCGGCAAGACCGCGTTTGCGCGCTGATGGCGCGGCTTCTTCTCGCGCGGCTGCAAGGGCATGCAGGATGCCAACCGACGCAGTGTCATAAACCACGCCGTCAAATTCCTTCGGCAGATTCACCCATTGCCGAAGCCAATCAATCACCACGGTTTCAAGTTCGGTCGCAGCTGGACATGTGCGCCACGTCATCGCATTCACGTTGAGCGGGGCGCTAAGAATTTCGCCGAGAATTCCCGGCGCGGTGGTTGTCCACCCAAAATAGCCGAGAAACATCGGATGGCTCCAGTGCACCATGCCGGGAACGATCAGTCCATTCACGTCGCTCAAGATTTTCCCGAACGGCTCGCCTTGCTCGGGTGCGTGTTTTGGAAGCCGCGCGCGAATTGCGCCGGGCTTCTCATTGGGCGCAACGCGCAGTTCCTCGATGTTTTCACGAAAATCTGCAATCCAATCAGCCAACTCGTGGAGCTGTTTGCGAAATTCCTCCGGCGGCGTGTCGCCTCCTTTAGCTAGCTTGTCGCGCGATTCTTGCTGCCGATCTGGCATGATACCTCTTCTCAGTGACACCCTGCTTTAGCCGGGCGCTGGTCGCCAACAGAATTTACCAACTGCTTACGTCAGTGTCCCTCCGCGTGAAGCGAGGTGTTAACAGGACGCGATCAGAACGCGAAACCAAAACTGAAATGGAACGCGCCAAAATCTTCACCGTCCCGCGGATCGGGATTGACACCGTAATCGAGACGAATCGGACCGACCGGCAGCTTGTAGCGCAAGCCCGCCCCGATCGCGTAGCGCATATCGTTCAGGCCTACGTCTTCCGAGCTCGGCAAAAGATTGCCCGCGTCCGTGAAGATCGCGCCCTGCAATTCGCCAAAAATCGGAAAGGCGTATTCGACATTGAACACCGTGTAAAATTCTCCGCCAACAGGATGTCCATGATTATCGTGCGGGCCAAGGTCGCGCTCACCAAAACTGCGCACGGTTGTGGCGCCGCCGATGAAAAAACGTTCGTCAATCGGAATGGCTGTCGCTTCGTCGGACCCACTACCCGTGAGCGAATGAATAATCCCGGAGCGCGCGCCAAATGCGATCGAGGACTGCCGAAACCAATGCTGCAACGGCGTGCCGGACCGCTCAACTCCGATGACACCCGATGCAAGCGGCCTGGGTCCAAACGGAAGATAGTAACCGACCCGCATGGTGCCCCGGATAAATTCGATATCGCTGCCCAAGGCGCTCGAAGCCAGATCCACCGTGTTATTGATCAGGAAACCACGCGGCGTTACGTTTGGACTCTCGCGCATGTCCAGCGTGTTCGTCAGGCCAACCGTATTTACAAGGTAATTTGTCGTTGGACCGAGCAGGAATGCCGGCCTGATCTCGGAGTCGGTGATTTTTACATGCCTAATGGCGACGGCCAGGCCGACCTCATCGTGTTTGGTAATTTTGCGGGTGAAATCGAAGTGTCCGCCCAACTCGAATTTCGAGTAACCATCGTAATCAAAAGTAAAGGCGCTCGCTCGGGCTCGGAAGAAGATGTTCGTGTCGAAAAAAAATGGATCCTCGTACAGAATTTCGCCTCGATAGCTGCGCTGCGAGACCTCAATCATTGCCGACCCTGCTCGGCCGGTGCCGAAGAGATCGCGATCACCGACCTGCGCCCCGCCGAGGGCACCTTCGTATGTGTCGAATCCACCCCAAAAACCAAATTCCTTGCTCTTTGCTTCCTCAGCCGAAATTTCGAGCCGCAATAGATTTCCATCCACCGGCACGGGCTTGATCTGTAACAGATTGAAAAGACCCGTCTTCATCAGGGTGCGAAAGCGCGCATCGACAACATCCGGGCTGTACGTTTTTCCCTGCAAACTTGTAAATCGCTTGGTCACAAAACTGGGATGCAGGCGCTGCAACCCGTTCACGGTCACACCGTCGAAATGGTAAACCGGCCCCGTTGAAATCGAGACTTCCACTGGCACGCGGCCGTTGACTGCTTCCTCGGGCGCGCCGTTGGCCTCCACCCTCACTTCGTAATAACCGCGCCTTTTGAAATACTCCTGAAGACGCCGCGGAATGTCGTCGATGCGCACATCGGTATAGGGCTGCCGAAGCAGATCGGATATTTGCCCGCGAAGTACATCCGGGCCGTAAACCGTCTGCCCGCCAAAGGAGATTCTGCCAAAGAAATATTGCCGCCCTTCATGGATCGGAACGATTACGTCCACCTGGTTGCCTTGATTTTGAAAATCGAAACGGGGCGGATCGACGACCACATTCAAAAAACCTTCAGCCAGATAAAAGCGCTGCACCAGACGGGCGCCTTCCTCCATATCGGTGGCCACGAAAGGGTATTGTTTCTGAAGGGCCGAATATCGCTCGCGAGTCGGCCCGATTATGTAATCGAACAGTTTCTCCTCAGGCTCGTGCGCGTTCCCGTCGAAGACTACGGTGCCCACCGTGAATTGCGGACCCTCGGTAATATCCAAACGCAGGCGATCCGACGATTCGATAACATAACGAACGTCCACTTTCGCGTAGCCGTGTTTTCGGTAAAAGACTTCGAGGAAAAACGCCAGATCATCCGCGCGCGCGGGACTCAACCCAAAATCCTCGATGGTAGTGATCTCCTCCTTCAGAGCGGTCCGCAGTTGATTCTCCTTGAATGCTTGGTTGCCGCGAAATTCGACCAGGCTTGCTTGCTTGGCGCGTCTGGCCTCTTCCTTTGCGATTGCTCGTTCCGTTTTCTGTCGCTGCTCGGGTCGCACAACATCAACCGCGCTTTGCGCTGCCACTTCAAATACAAGCGCCAGTGTTCCAATGCAGAAGACGAGCGCGCGTGGCATGTCAGCGAAACCGAATCAGGTATTTTAATCTTCCCCGAAAATCACCTCGAACGCCAACGTCTCCAGTAAGCACAAGGTGATCGTCGATTTTAAATCGCACTGTGGCCTGCTGCTGACCAGTTCGCGGATCGATTGTTCCCAAATCTAAATCCAATCGGTTAAAAACCGTGTTGCTTTGGGTGGGCTGACCTTTTTTGACGACTTTGCGGTATAGCTCCTGCACTAACAGCATGGCGGCGCGACCAGCGAGAACATTTGTTCCTGAGAGTTCTTGTCTGGTTGCGCCGGTCGCAATCAATGAAATGATTTCCTCCTGCGGCAGAGGCGGTTCGCTGCTGAAAATGGCCTGGGGCGACTCCACAGTTCCATAAACATAAACGCGCACTGTATAATCGCGGATGACCGAGGTGCCTTGAAGGGTGATCTTGGGATTCATCGAATCGCTTGGATCGAAAGTGAGCAAGCCTTGTGAAACCTCGAGTCGGCTGAAAGGCAACGTCGCCTCAACGTTTTGCATCTGCACCACGCCCTTCAGCCCAGGATGCAATCCCGTACCTGTCAATTTCAGATCGACAGTTGCTGCGCCTCTCGCCAGATTGCCGCGAATCTCCACCGGATTTTTCGTTGTGATTGCGACGTTAAACTTCCAGTCGCGGAGCGGCGGGGTCGTCACAGATAATTCGGGGGTCGCCGAGGGCGGCTGTGGTGGAGGCCGACCGGGCAAACCTATGGGAATTAGCTCGATGTTCTTGAGAATGTGACTGTCTGTCAGTGCCGCGGTGCCCGCCACCGTCGCCGAAGCAAGTGGACCCGTTACCCCGATATTGGCGTCCGCACGTATGGTGAGCGTGTCGTTGCGCGCAACCAGCACGCTCTGAGCTCTCATTTGCAAATCGAGAACCGGTTCGGTCAGTTTGGCGAACGTAACTCGACCACTCATCGTAAACGCTCCGCCAGCCAAATCGCCACCGAAACGATCGAGAGTGAGCGCGTTGTCCCGAAAAGTGAAGCGTGCCTTAAAACTCCGCAGCGCGGGAAGAGTCGGATTCGTGAAACGGGCGACGTTCATCGTCATATCCCCTGCTCCACTCAGGACCGGATGACCAAGCGTTCCGCTCACATCAACGTCCAGGCCCAAATCGCCATCCAATTGCTGAAGCTCAGGGACAAATTGCCGAACGAAATTTACCGACGTCCGCGAAATGCGAGCTTTTGCAGTAATCGCCGTGTCGTCGGCAAATCCTCGATCCTTGATAATTTTCTGAACGTCGAACGGCATGCTGGCGTTTATTTCCAACGGTTGAATCCGTGGCTGTTGCAGTTTGCCTGAAGCGGTCAGTCGATTCTGTGCGGTCTCCGCGCTCAGTTCGAACGTCGCCGGATCCATGTTCCGCCACTGCTCGTTTCGCAAATCCCGGATCTGCACGTCGAGCCGCGTTTTCAAATCTGCAATTGTTCCTTCACTGTCGAGCCTCGTATTTACGACGCCCGAGATTGTCGATTTGATTCCGAGATCTTGCGCCAGCCTCTTTAAATCGAGATTCTCAGACCGCACTATCGCCGACACTTTGCCGGAAGACGGAATCACTTCGGATTTTGTCCCGAGATTTCGCCACGTAAACGGAATTGAGACATAACCGTACGCGTAATTCGTGCGTTGTTGCGCCAGGGCTGATTCTCCGCGCGTGCCGCCGCGGCCGGACCGCTGCGGTTGCGGGACGGCAGCCTGGTTCAGCTGGATCTTGTCTATCTCCAGCGTGTCACCCTTCGTCCGAGCGATCGCATTGAAATCCATGTTGGCCGTCGCAAAAAAAATGATCGGCACATCAAGACCGTCGGGCGAGTACGAGGCGTCGATGTTCGCCTGGAGCCCTTGCAAATTTCCGTAGCGCGCTTTTTCCAAAACGAGCTTGAGGTTGCCGGTGTTTTTAAACGCCTGCGCATTGCCGTTGCCTTCCCAATCCAATTTGAGCGAGCCGGCCAATTGGTTCTGGTTGCCGAACGCGCGCAAAAGCGGCTCTAACACCGCGAGGTTCGTTACGCTCGCCGACGCGTTGCCGCTGTAGTGCTGAGGCGGCTGCAAGTTGAATGTCCCAGTTGCGTTGACGTAATCGCTGTTGCTTAGAGTGGCGCTAAACTCATTGAGGTGGATCACATTCTCAGCGATCGACGACCGGGCGCTCAGCCGTTGCACAACAAGGTCCCGCATTTTCAGATTCGATCCTGAAAGTGATACCTGCCCGTCGACGACTCCCTGTTTGCGCTCGATGTGACCCGTCATTTGCAGCGGACCACTGATTTTGTTCGGGGAATTGGCCACCCAAAAATCGCCGGTCTCTGGAGCATTTAACGAAATATCCAATTGCACTGGTTGCGAAGGCGCATTGCCAATGTTTTCCGGCAACTGGTAACGGCCGCGGATGCTTAGCTCGTTTTGATTCCGCCTCAGAGTAACCACATCGAGACCTAGTATGTCATCAGTTCCGTTCATCGATCCCTTCACAGAATCGACGATGTATTCGCGATAACGTATGCCGGTCAGGGTGAACTCCATTGTCGTGCGAAGACCCGCGAACCATGATCTTTCGGTATCGGCGCGCGCTACGTTTTTGGATGCGCGCAGAGTGCCGTTCAAGTTGTCAATGATCCCATCCGAAAACCCGACCGCTTCGCCCGTGACGCCGAGTGTCATCTGCACATTTGCATCAACGATGTCGATTTTGCCGTTGAACTGAACTGAGCCGGTCAAGCCAATGGGCAGCCCCGCAGTTAGTTTCTCCAGATCAGGCGCCTTGCCGGCGATTTGCAGGCTCGCCGGGGTCCGGCCAAAATCGTGGACTGTTGCCGGCAAATCGATCGTCCCGTTCAAATGAAATTCATTCTGGTTCTGAACAATATCGGCTGACTGTAACGTCGCCCTACCCTGCCCCGCGGAAATTTCAACTGTGCCCTCGTCGAAATTCACCGCCGGCACATGCGCATCGCTGAGCCGCAATGACATCGTGCCGCTCCAGGTACGCGGCGAGTCGATCACGCCCGTGCCAACTATTGCGAGCCGCTCAATTTCGCCGGAAAAATAATTCTTCGGGAGCAAAAGGAATTTGTTCAGCGATGCTGCCGCAATTTTGTCTGCAGCCAAATTAACCTTGGTGTTCAGAGAAGACCCAGTTTGATTCAACGCAGCCGAGACAGACAATTGGCCGCCTCCGATGATGGCATCGAGCTTGACCGCGAGAGCTTTGGAATCGATGCGCGATGCGTCGATGTTCAGAAGCCGGATGTTTTCCTGATCAGTGAAAGCCACGTCGCGCAGGATGAGGTTCTTGTCCGTGTAAGAAGTTTGCCCCGAAATTCTGGACCAACTGTCGCCTGACGGCAGTTGCAGCCTTCCGATTCGTAGCTCGCCCGGAGCGCGCGGATTTAAATCCAAGTCAGCATGTTCGACGACAAAATCGTTTGGGCTCTCTCTAATAATAAGCGTTGCGTCTACCAACCGAATTTGCCCGGGGAAAACGTCAGGCAGTGTTCGCTTTTGTTTCGGACGCGGTTTGCGCGGCGGCGCTCGTGCCTGATTCAAAACCACCTGCGCGCCGCGCAGCTCAACGTTCTGCAAAAGATGCGAAGCCCCATGCAGCATGGGGCCGAATAAGCTGTAATCGACGTACAATGAATCCACGTCGATCGATTCGATCGCGGACGGTCCAGTCGGCACCCCGTGAACATTTCGAAGAGTCAAATTGCTGAAAGGATTCCCTTCCAGCCGAAAATCGAGCTTCAAGTTTTCTTTACTAGCGTACCGAATCCCGACCTGCCGGGCTATGGCCAGCAAAATCGGCCGATGAAAAATCACCAAGAGCCCAACGCATACGGCAAAGCCAATCAAAGCGCGGCGCCGGATATGCCGATATCGTCCTTGCTTGGACTGGTCGCCCTCAGCCACGGAGCGACTCTATTGCCCGCTCTGCAACAGAGCAAAGGTCAAATGCCGCAGGCTGGTTTGCTTCCTGCGGCACCGTTCCTGGCTTTAAGTGCCTTTCGCGTCTGCTAAGACGCTCGTTGCGATTTCGAGTACGCTTCAAATTCCTTTCTCTCGCAAGACGACCATGCACGCCGGGAGGCAAACAATCCACTCATCCCATCCTCTTGCGTATATCGTTCGGTGTCGGGCACGAAACAGGTGCGGCGCTCGGCAAGCACATCAAACAGTCAGCCGATATCCATAGCCAACTATGGATGAAGCGGGCAGACGTAACGGTTCTGTTACAATTCAATGCTTGGGGCGCGAGCTTTCCAGGCGAAGTATCAAGGATGAAATCGTTCTTTCATCCCGGCACCATCCTAACGAAACGATCTATTTCCACCGCGCTGGTCGGGTTGTTTGTTTTCCTGGCATCGCTCACCCGCGCCTCCGAGCAGTCCGGATTTCAAGTGGATCCAGATGCTGGCCCGGGGGACATCATCGTTCGCGGCAAGCTCGGTGGCTTGATCTTTGGTTTCGAGGTCGATCCCAACGGCACGGAAGGTCTTCTCTGCGAGGCAGTCTCAAACCCCAATGGCACCGTGTCGGCCAGAGTTGAGACCTTTAGCCAGAATACCGGTAGAATCATAAGAGTCCTTGCCGGATCGGAATCGCAGGATGACTTCATCGCCTTGGGCGTAGCGGGATCGGTCGGCTTAATCGAGCGTGAACACGTGAGAGGCCTGTTCAATATCAAGCGAACCTTTGCCACCATCAATCCGCTCGCGGGTAATATGATCAATGGCCAGTGGACGCCGCCGATCGATCCCAAACAAATCGTCAATCAAGTGAAACCTGGCCTGGATGACAGTCCCAACGTCGCGGTCTACGCCCTCAGCGTCAGCACGAACCTAAACCCAGTCGTCTTCAGTTCTAATCTCGCTGATAACACTTTCGGACCAGTCATCGACATTACCGACCCGGATTTCACCCAGGAAGGGCCACCTGTCATTGCCTTTGATCCCATAGAAAACCGGGCCATCATGGGGCATGACAAGCCGTCGCCCTTTATCCTTCCACCGCTTATCGCTTTTGTCGATTTAGCTACCGGTTCCTTTGTGAAACGAACCGGCCTGGGTCTGGGAGTCATCAACGGCATTGCAGTCGATTCGGAAGACGGAGTTCTTTGCACTGATACTTCATTCGACTCCACCGTGCAGTTCTATAACCTGAACGATTTCACCGGTATCAGCGTGTTCCTGCCCGGACACAATCCACAGACTTCGACCGCCAGCGGTGGCGACATCGAGTTTGATCCGGTAAATAAGCTATTCCTCGTCGCGCAGCCCTTTTCCGACGGACACCTCGACAATGGCAGCAGTATCCATGTTTACGACCTCGTGGGGAATTTGGTAGAGTCGATCGATGGGCTGAATTTCCAAGGCGGCGACAATGTCTTTCCCATCCACATCACTTTGAATCCGAATCGCAGGATCGGTTTCGTGAACGGTCCCGACCTAACGACTGCGATTCAGTCGTTCAGCTACTGATGGTTCAGCGGTAGCTGTCGTTATTCGCGATAACGCGATAAGTCGGCATCTTTTTTCTAAATGTGAAGAGGCGCTCGTTCATGCAATGGGCGTCCGCGGTGGGGATTTTTGCTCGGAAGCTTTCGCTGTTCATGGTCCGGATAGCCAAAGCGACCCGCGGGCCCTTTTCGCAGTTCCTGAAAAATTACCTCGCGGCCAACTCACTTCGGCGTTGCGTCTAAAGGCGTCTGGCTTCACGCTTTCCCTGTCGCCAATAGTGAATCCTGACAAGCTTTTTGATTATCTCGACGGCAAGTTGCCCGCAGCGGAGCGTGCTGCCTTGGAAGAGCGATTGATGTCGGACAAGCAATTGCAACGCGAGCTGGGTATGGCGCGCCAGATTCACGCGGGAATGCACGGTGATTCACGGGAGGTTGTATTGCCAGCGCCAGAGAACCTCCCGCAGGAGGGCCGGAAAATGGCGATTCGCATGGGGGCCGCATTCATGGTTCTCGTGTTTGTAAATGTCGGCATCGGTCTCTGGTTCATCTTCAGACACGAAAGTAAAAATCCAAATCGGCCACTGCTGGAGGCCCAGATGCGGGAGCAGATTGCCAAATCCATCGCGCGCGCGGCGACGCTCACGCCGGCGCCAAATGCTTTGGGCGTAAGCGAAATCACAATCCCAGCCGAAACGGGGAAACTTGATGCGGTCGCTAATCAAGTGGTCGCAATCAGCTCAGAATTGGGCGGTTCCGCGACGAAGGGGCTTCAAGACCGCGGTCGGCTCACCATCCTGATCGACGTTCCAGCGAATCGCGAACAGGGATTTCGCGATGCGATTGCATCGATTGGGGGCGAGAGGCCGGAGGCATCCACCTCGATGACAGCGCAAGAGGCGGCGTCATCGCCCCCGGCTACGGCATCGCCGCAAGCTACAACGGAAGAAAAGAATTTTGTCGTGCAGATCGTAGAAAAGCGGTGAAATCGGATTGACGGGTTTGGCCCGGCACTCTGTCATTCTGATCCCGCAGTCGCGGGAGAAGAATCTCAGATTATCTTCCCGGCGCTCACGATCGATGGATCAGAGATGTTTCGCTTTGCTCAACATGACAAGAATTGGGGTGACTTTTGCTTTGCCGACAGAAGGCGCACGATTCGTGCGGCGTTTGAGCAATAAGTCCCGGTCGACCAGGAACGGAATCCAGACAGTTCTTGGCAAGATCGATAATCGTGAAGTTGCAGTTCTTCACACCGGAGTCGGAGAAAAGGCTTGTCGGTACCGATTGGCAAAATTCCTTCAGGACCAACAATTCGACTGTTTGATCAGCGCGGGATTTGCGGGAGCACTTACCGATGATCTGAGGGTTGGCGATCTGCTCCTGGCGGAAAATTTTTCGACGATTGATTTGGGTGAGAAATGCTCATCGCTTTCGAGTTTGCCCATTCATCTCGGAGATCTTCTGACTGTACCTGCGTTGATCGATTCCCCTGAGAAGCGCAACCAGCTCGCGCTTACATCGGGCGCGGCGGCAGTGGACATGGAGACGGAATTTGTCGCACGTGCCTGCGGCGCCTCTGGCATTCCGCTTCTTTCACTTCGAGTAATCAGCGATACCCCGCGCAATCTTTTTCCGGTTCCCGCCAATGTTCTATTCGATATCGAGCGTCAACAAACGCGTATTCTAAAATTGACGACGCACCTGCTCACCCATCCAACCGGCGTCCCACGGCTGATTCGGTTCTCGGGCCAAATCAAACGTGCGAGAGAAATTCTAGCGGATGCGCTTGTGGACGCCGTGCGCAATCTGTAGCCGCGAGAGCTACCCCAGCGACCGCGGCTACAATCGTGTAAGCTCGACCTTCCCCTGCTTTCCTTCAGGTGCCTGTGCTTCTTCCGGCACTGACCCTTCAAGAGGACCTATTCAGGTCAAGGCGACTGGTGTTGCTGTCCTTTTTGATACCCTATGTTTTCATAGGAAAAACAGTCGAATCCATCTTTCGCTGGCGATGTGCTACATAGGGCGAACTAGCCATCGTTAAGTGCATAATTAGAAAGTATACTCTTCTTCAAGCAAAAATACTTGGTACTCAAGACGAGTCCGTGGATCTTCATTCCACTCAAGGTTGTAGCCGTTGTAAGTGAAATAAGTGGGTTGGTTTTGAGAATTAGGCAGGTTGTCGTAGCGTATTAAGGCCTGCCTAGCGAACCGCGCTCCCCACACATGGTCACTGTGGTCGTAGAAATTAGACAGGCCAGCACAGGTATCATAGCCCAGATCAGGTATAAATAAGGTGTTAGGAGCATCGACGACGATACCCTTCGCGGGATCTTGAGTCCGTACTACGTTGGGTTGAACAAAGGTTAAAATGTCCACCAACTGTTGTAGGAGCTGTTTCTTTGTATATGGGGGCTGATGGAAATCTGATCCGATTTGGGTTTGAGGGTCGGTGCTCGTGAAGAGTGTAGCCAAGTCCACCTGGTCCGGGCATGTATAGTTGCCATCCACTGCGCATGGCTCTTGAACACGCAAGAAGATCAGCATTACCCTTGGTCCTCCTGGACCATCGGCGATCTTCGTGACGGCAAGATCACGTGAGCCGATGTGTAGCGGGCACGGAGTCGGGCAGTCCACGGTCGCTGTCCCCGGAGTTGATAACTCTACGGCGTGTGGATCGCAGCTAAAACAGTTGTCGACACAACTAGCAGGAAACCTGGAATCGCGGTCGAAACTTCCTGTGAAATCGTTGAAATGGTTTGGATCTGCAATGATCGCGTCGGCAAGCTGTAAGAGTTTTTGATAGCCGGCTATGGCGCCCGCCTCACGAGTTCAGTGCATAAGGCTCGTCATCTCAAGCTTGCGCTTGTTATGTACACCGTTACCTGGCGATGTCCCGCGACGACGGATTTGAGTATGTCCGGGTTCATGAACAAAACGTCATCGTCCTGGTGCGCTACAATGTTCACATCCACCGGAGCCGGCGTCGGCGAAGGATCTTGCGCCCCGGCATATTGGGCAAAGCAGATGATCAGGCCGGCAGCGCATATAAACGTTGCTGCGAATTTAGGGTATGGGGTTGTATGTAACATAGGGGTGTTTCTTTTAGAATTTGGCTGGTCGTGGACTTGATCTCATTGCGGACTCCGGAGGAAATTTTTCCGGAAATGGAAAAATTCTAAGGTGGAATCCGGCATTAAGCGACAAGCGTGCCGATGCATGGCTTGGCTGTCTATCGTGGTAAGTCCACCATTTTTAATGTGGTGGAATCCACCACCCGGCCACCAAATTAATTGCAGCGCGTTCGAGATTTTGGCGTTTCTTCCTCGTCAATCGGTTCCATTGGAATTTTGCGATTCAGAACGTTCAGGCCAATGAGGCAGGGTGTTTTACCTGGGCCGCCCAAGGCAAACAGGTGAATCCCCCTACTTCGCGACTACGAGTCAACAGCTCGATGCAGTGGCGCGACCACAGGTCACACGTTCTGAGCCGGACGCGAAGATGTGCCTAACAAATCGCGTGCGCCGTGCCTGAGTGCTTCGGCAGTTGCATAGCCGAGTTTGATTTTGATGCGCTCGCAATGTGTTTCCACCGTGGTTCGGCTGATGCCGAGTTTTTCTGCGATGCGGCCGACGCCCTGTTCGGCGGCGATGAGAGTAAATACTGCCAACTCACGATCGCTCAGGAGTCCGACACCGCGTGGAAGTGTCTCGCGATGCGCTAATTTCTGGACCGCCAGCGAGGTTATCGCGGGACTAACATAGATTTCGCCGGCAGCGACAGTTTCAAGCGCACGCAATAATTCTTCAACTGATCCGTTCTTCATCCAGTATCCGCCGGCGCCGGCCTGCAAGGCGCGCTCGGCATAAATTTGTTCGGATTGTTGGGAAACAACCAGGATGCGAGTACGCGGAAATTGCGACGCGAGATCTTTGATCCAGCGGATGCCGTCGCGATCTTCCAGGAACGGTTCGATCAGAAGAACATCGGGCTGATGTTTTCGAATCAGTTCGCCTGCATCATGGAAACTGTGGGCGCCACCGCAAACATGATATCGTTTGTCACGCCCGACGATCGCAGCCATTCCCTCTTCACTGACACAAGTGTCTCGCACGACTACGACCCGACACAGCGCAAATACCGCGCGAACTGTCGCAATTCTTTTCACGGTCACAGCGGTCGTAACAAATCCGTCCGCATGGTTACAATCCTAAATTTGTGGTATTTACGAAAGAACTTGTCGGCCATCGCCTGATAAAATGGTTTGACGTTTTTCTACGGAAATTGTGGGGCGAGGTTCGCCGAAATGTTTCGAAACGAGAAACCTAGAGATGGCATGGTCACCAGTATCTACGGTGTCGGGGAATTCCGCGACGGTGCGGAAATCGGCACGCAAGGCGCGGACGCAGGCGCTCTCCGGTATTCAGTGCGCCGGCTCAATGTGCACGAGCACGTCTGCGACGCGGGAGTCGCTTTGCTGGATCGCCGTCTTCACTCGATGGGCGATGTGGTGCCCTTCGTGCACGGAAATGTTGCCGTCCACCCCAACATGCAGATCAACATAATAATCCAAGCCCATCTTGCGGGCGTGGCATTTCTCCACCTCGACCACTCCGGGGACTGAGCTGGCGACCGCGCGAATGGCCCTGACAATTTTGCCACCAGGCGCGGTGTCCATAATTTCATAGAATGCAGGGCGTGCCAGGCGAATGCCGTTTGCCGCGATCAGTGCACAGGCAACAAGTGCCGCCCAGTCATCGGCGTTTTGCCATTTCTTCCCGCCGATCAACGTCACAGAGATGCCGACGAACGCCGCAATGGAAGTCATTGCATCCATTCGATGATGCCACGCGTCGGTCTTGACTGCGGTGCTTTCAACTTTTCGCCCGAACCCGATCGTATAACGGTACAAACCTTCCTTGATCACCACCGTGACGACCAAGACCACCAGCGTCCACGGAGCGGGTGCGTGGTGGGGCAGAAAAATTTCACGCACGCTTTGGATTGCCAGACCTAGCGCGGCCGCTAAAACGCCGACTGCAACGATCACCGCCGCGACTGGCTCAGCCTTGCCGTGACCGTATGGATGCGTCCGATCGGGTGGTCGCGCGGCAACGGTCAATCCTCCCCAAATCACAATCGAGCCGCCAACATCAAGCGCCGATTCAATTCCATCAGCAATCAACACGTATGCGTGACCTATGGCGCCTGCGAAAATTTTTGCCGTTGCGAGGAGAACGTTGACGATCAAGCCGAACAAAGCTAGCCGGGCACCGGTCTGCGAGATGAAGTGACTGCGCTGGTTGCCGGACACGGCGGTTTGCACATTCTGTTTAGACGCGTCAGCTTGCGGGGGCATCGATGAACAAAACTATAAGCGCAGCCGTTTACGAAAAGCACGGAAATCCGGCGGACGTCCTGCGTGTCGAAACCCGCCCGTGGCCGGCGCCAGCCGCAAACGAAGCAGTGGTGAAACTGTGTGCAGCGCCGATTAACCCAGCGGACTTAAATCAGATTGAAGGAAAATACCCGGTGCGACCAGAGCTCCCCGCTACGCCGGGGTTCGAAGGAGCGGGAATCGTCGTTGAGTCAGGCGCGGACGTGAACGGCCTAACGACTGGCGCGCTCGTGATCCTGCCGCATAACGTCGGCACATGGCGGGATGCGGTCGCGGTGAAAGCCGAAGAGTTAATAGTTGTGCCTGACGGAATCGAGCCTGTCCAGGCAGCAATGTTAAAAATCAATCCGCTGACGGCGTGGCGATTGCTACACGATTATGTCGATTTGCAGAAAGGCGAATGGCTGATTCAAAACGCAGCAAATTCCGCCGCTGGTCGCAACGTGATTCACATCGCGCACAAGCTCGGTTACAAAACCGCGAACGTCGTTCGACGTGCAGAGTTAGTTGACGAACTGCGCGCGGAAGGAGGTGACGTCGTACTCATTGATGGAGAGAATCTTCGCGAAGAAGTGAAGAACGCGACAGGCGGCGCTTCTATTCGTTTGGGATTGAACTCCGTCGGCGGCGATAGCGCGTTGCGTCTCGCCAATTGTCTCGGTTCAGGCGGAACACTGGTGAGCTTCGGGGCGATGAGCTTGCAGCCGCTGAAAATTCCGACCGGCCTACTCATTTTCAAAGATCTGCGATTTCGCGGCATCTGGATCAACAAATGGTATGACAATGCCACGCAGGCGCAGCGCCTCGACACCTTTCGACCGATTTTCGAAATGGCCAGGCGCGGGTTGCTGCAAACAAAAGTCGAAAAGGCTTATCCGCTAAGCGCAGTCAAAGCCGCAGTCGCACACGCCGCGCAAGGCAAACGCAGCGGCAAAATCATTTTGGCGTTTGAGTAGCGATCGGTCGACGCGAGTCTCTTGGGGAAGTTTGGAATTTGCGGGAATAGTTAGAGACCGCTAGTCTCAAACATGATTCAATGGCGTTCGCTTCGCCTTGTTTTTCTTGTCGGATTGGCCAGTAGTTTTCTCGCCCTAAACCACGCCAGAGCCGCAACCGCTCCCGAACCGGGCGATTTGCGTGGCGTCGGGAAAGTCACGTTCCCGATAACGTGCGCGCCCGAAGTCCAATCTGATTTCGCCCGTGGGGTGGCGCTGCTTCACTCGTTTTTCTATGAAGAGGCGCGACGCGTTTTTACTTCGGTGGCCGAGCGCGACCCGAAATGCGCCATGGCCCAATGGGGAATCGCCATGACGTGGTGGCATCCGATTTGGACGCCGCCGACTCCAGACGAAATGCGCGCTGGAAAAGCTGCCATTGAAAAAGCGATGGCGATGAACGCCGGCACGGATCGCGAGCGCGGATTCATCACGGCGCTCAATGTCTATTACAACACGGCGGACAGTTCGATCACGGCACCAGTTGGACAATCGTGCCACGGACCGGTGGGACCGCGCAACCGGGTAATCGCCTACGAAAAAGCGATGCGCCAGCTCCGCGACAAGTATCCCGACGACTTTGAAGTGCAAACCTTTTACGCTTTGGCGGTGCTGAGTGTCGGTTATGCCACGCCTAACGACGTTACCCTATCGAAACAGCTTGAGGCGGCCGCGATCCTGGAAAAGTTGTGGCAGCAAAATCCACATCACCCGGGTGTCGTTCATTACCTGATCCATTCCTACGATTATCCTCAGCTTGCACAGCGCGGACTCGCCGCTGCGCAGAGTTATGCTTCCATCGCACCGTGGGTGCCGCACGCGTTGCACATGCCGTCGCACATTTTTACGCGGTTGGGTATGTGGGATGAATCCATCGCTGCGAATCAAGCTTCGTCTGAAGCTTCGCGCGCTTACGCAGCAATGCGCCACCGTGATGCGACCGAAGCCGAAGAATTACACGCGCTTGATTACCTGGTTTACTCCTATTTGCAGGAAGCTCGGGACACTGACGCGAAAAAGATTGTGGATCTCGCCGCGAAAGTGCGGAAGACAAATCCAGAGCTGGAATTCAGCGCCGCTTACGCCCTAGCCGCGATTCCAACCCGGTATGCGTTTGAACGAAACGATTGGGCGGCAGCGGCAACATTGCCGATTCCCGAGCTGCCACATTGGTCTTCGTTCCCCTTTCTGGAAGCCCTCATCGAATATGGTCACGCGCTCGGACGCGCGCGTACTGGCGATCTCGATGGCGCGCGCAAGGCGATCGCCCGGATGCAGCACCTGCGCGACGCGACGAAGGATCCAAAGTTCGACTATTTCAAGAGTCATTTGGACCTTCAAATGCAAGCAGCTTTGGCATGGGTGGCAGCAGGCGACGGCAGGAAGAGTGAAGCTGTCGAGATGTTGCGTCGAGCCGCAGATTCCGAAGATACTCTCGGGAAACATCCCGTTTCGCCCGGTGCGTTGGTTCCGATTCGCGAACAACTCGGAAGTCTTCTGCTCGAACTTGGGCAACCGAAAAAAGCGCAGCGGGAATTTGAAGCCGCGCTGAAAATCTACCCAGGACGGTTCAGAGGATTGTACGGAGCGGCGCAAGCTGCCGAGCAGGCCGGCGACAATGAGATTGCCCGCCGCTATTACAAAAAACTGGCCGCGCAAACCTCAAAAGCCGGCGTCTCACGAGAGGAATTGAATCACGTTCGCGAATTCCTGTCCGCCAAAGCGAAAGCGGCGGATTTAAAGGACGTGGCAACGGCTCGCGAGTAGCGGTGCGAAGCGAGATTCTTCGCTTCACTCAAAATGACAACGTAAGATGGGTTTGTGTCACCGTTTGCCGTCATCGCTTTAATTCTGATTCTGGCACAAGGAATCGGTGAACTGTGGCTGAGCCGGCTGAACCAACGCTACGTGCTTGCTCATGCGAACGAAGTGCCGCTGGCATTTCGCGCAATGGTTGACGAGGCGACCTATCGCCGCTCGGTGGATTATACAATGGGAAAGAGCCGCTTCGGAAACGTCGTCACAATATTTGATGCGGTGCTACTCGTCGCGATCCTTTTCAGCGGCCTGTTGCCGTGGGTGTTGGGAAAATTCACGACAGCTTTAGGCTCTTCCGTGTTGGCGATGACTGGTTTTCTCTTCATCACCGGCATCGCATTGAGCATCGTGAATTTGCCGTTCGCCTGGTACGCGCAGTTCAAACTTGAAGAGCGATTCGGCTTCAACACGACGACGGTGAAGACTTGGGTGTTTGATCGAATAAAAGGGTTTTTACTCGCCTTGCTGCTGGGATATCCAGTCCTTGCGTTAGTGTTGAAACTGATCGAGTGGACCGGGCCAAACTGGTGGATTTGGGCGGCGACGGTCGTCATCGCCTTTCAATTATTTTTGCTGCTCATCGCCCCCTCGGTGATCATGCCGCTATTCAACAAATTCACTCCGCTTCCGGAAGGATCCCTGCGCGACCGGCTCTTTGCACTGGCACAGCGCAGCAATTTTCCGACGCGCAGCATCGAAGTAATGGACGGCAGCAAACGGTCTCATCACTCCAATGCTTTCTTCACCGGGTTCGGTCGGTTTCGCAAAATAGTGTTCTTTGACACTCTCATCGCGCAGCTCACCGAGCCGCAACTGGAATCCGTACTGGCACACGAAATCGGCCATTACAAGAGACACCACGTGTTGAAGTCCCTCTGCGTTTCCATTATTGCCGTCTTCATGGGGTTCGCTGCGGTCGCGTGGCTGGCGCGTCAGGACTGGTTTTATCGCGCATTTGGTTTCCAACACCACACAGGCTTTGCTGCGGTGAATGTCGTGCCTGCGATGCTATTGTTTGCGTTGCTCGCCGGGACGATCAGTTTCTGGTTTTCGCCAATCGTTCATATCTGGTCGCGCCGTTTCGAATATGAGGCTGATGCATTCACGAGCGCGACCATGGGAGAGTCGCAAAGCCTCATCGAAGCCCTGCGCAAGTTAACCGAAAAGAACCTGAGCAATCTCACGCCTCACCCGTTCTACAGCGGCTTTCATTACTCACACCCGACACTGCTCGAACGGGAACGCGCGCTGCGAGGAACGGCTTAGTTGGCACGGCTTTTTTGTAGGGCAGGCGCTCGCCTGCCATAAAGGACAACCGGAGCGGTTGCCCGACAAATGAAGCACATCCGCGCTTGACACAAGCGCCGCTGCAACGTGCGGTGTCCCCTGAGATGTCGAAAATGATCGTCGTTGGCGCGGGGATTAATGGAGTTACCGCGGCGATCGAGCTAAAGAGACGCGGTCACAAAGTAGTGCTCGTTGATCCGGGGCCATTGCCGCACAAGTTGGCGGCGTCTACCGATATCAGCAAGGCGGTGCGCGCGGCATATGGCGCCGATGAAGATTACACCGCCCTTGCCGAACGTTCGATTGGACTCTGGCGCCAATGGAATGAGGAATTCGGCACAAAACTGTACCACGAAGTCGGCGTTATGTTCGTTCGCCAGCGCGAAATGGAACCGGGCGATTTCGAGTATGAAAGTTTCAAACTCCTCGAAAAACGCGGGCTCAAAGTGGCGCGCATGGACACGCCGCAGTTGTGGAAGCGTTTTCCGGCGTGGAATCCGGAGCTTTATAAAGATGGCGTCCTTGAGATCGAGGCTGGTTATGCGGAGAGCGCTCGGGCCGTTGCAACATTAATTGAGCGCGCTAAATCCGTCGGCGTCGAACTGCGAAGCGGCAGTCGTTTCGTCTGTTTAGATAAAGACGATCATCGCGTAAAAGGCATCGTAATTGAGGAGCGGCATCACAGCGCTGTCATTCCGGGCGATTTAGTTGTGATGACGGTGGGCGCATGGACGCCGTACCTGCTGCCGTTTACGAAAAACTTTTATCGGGCAACAGGCCAGCCAGTGTTTCACCTCAAGCCTTCACAGTCGGACATGTTCCTACCCGAACGCTTTCCGGTTTTCGGCGCAGACATTACAACAACGGGCTACTACGGATTTCCGATCAATCGCGACGGCGTGATGAAGATCGCAAACCACGGCTTTGGCAGGGAAATGTCGCCGGATTCTTCCGACCGCGTCGTGACTTCCGAGGACGAAACAAACTTGCGCGAATTTCTGGCCTCGACTTTTCCTACACTCGCCGACGCGCCCATTGTCAATACGCGGGTGTGCATGTACTGCGACACTCACGATGGCCATTTTTGGATTGCGCGCGATCCGGAGCGCGAAGGACTAGTCATCGCTGCGGGTGACAGCGGACACGGATTCAAGTTTGCGCCGGTGCTGGGAGAAATTATCGCTGACGCAGCGGAAGGAAAAGGAAACCCGCTGTTGCAAAAATTCCGCTGGCGGCCGGAAGTGCGCGCTGGAAGCGGTACAGATGCGGCGCGGTTCCAACCCAGGGCTGGGCGTTCTCCGGACAGCCGAAGCGATTAGGAAATCGCCTTTTCTTGAGAAGCTACTTCGTTTTTCGGCTGGCGCTTTAGCAGCGTGATTTGCTTGATGCGTGCGGAATCCGACGGGCTCCACGTCGCAACTTCCGGATCGTCTTTGAAAGCGTTATGGACGAGACGCCGCTCGTAAGAATTCATCGGCTCGAGCTGGAGTGAACGGCCGGTGATGCGCACGCGTTCGGCTAGCTCGCGCACCCGCTGCACGATGCGATCCTCGCGCATGGACCGATAATGCTCGCAATCGACGATGACTTTTTCGGCGTTTTTATCTCTGGCCTGCAGCAATCGGTTAAGCAAGAATTGCATCGCCTCGAGCGTCTCGCCGTCGCGTCCGATGAGCCGCCGGCTCTCCTCCGTGTAAATCTGCAGCGTCGGGTTGCCACCTTCGTTTGTAGTCTCCTCGATTTGTACTACAAAGCCGAGGTAACCGAGCATGGTGTCCAGCAGATCCTTCGGCGTCATCATCGTTTTCGTTTTCCGGCAGGGGCAACTTTTTCGAGCGTCGGCATGGGTTGTCGTTTGTTCTGATAAAATTGCAGGATACTGAAGAGATTTTGTGCCGTGTAATATAATGCCAGAGCCGCCGCAAAATTGTAGCAGAAAAATAGAAAGATCAGCGGCGTAAACATCATTATACGGCGCTGAGTGGGATCGCCCGTCTTCGGCGTCATCGTCATGAGCCAGACCTGCGTGGCTGCCATCAGCAGCGGAATGATGTTGATCGGCCATCCGAGCGCAGGGAGATGCGCTATCGTGTCGGGTTGCGAAAGGTCTTGCACCCAGAGGAATTTCACGTTTCGCAATTCCACAGCCTGCGCAAGCATCTGGTACAGCCCGAAGAAAATTGGGATCTGTATGGCCATCGGCAAACAACCGCCGACGGGATTGATGCCATATTGCTTGTAAAGCTTCATCACTTCCTGGTTCATGCGCGTCGGATCGTCTTTATACTTCTCGCGCAGCTCCTGCATTTTCGGCCCAAGCAACGCTGTCTTGCGCATCGTTTGATTCGCTTTGCTTTGAAGCGGCCAGAGCACCAGGCGAACGACGAGCGTCAACACCAGAATGGAAATGCCGTAACTTTTCACCACGCTGTGAATGGTGTTGAGAAAATTGAGCAGAAATTGACTGACAATCTTGAATACGCCGAAGTTCATGATCTCCGATTCGTTGTGGTCGAGCTGGGACAGCCGATGATAGATTTTCGGTCCTGCCCAGATCTGGAATCGCGCGTTGTAAGTTTGACCCGGCTGCAATCGAAAACCCGGCATGCGCATCGCGCCTTCGATGCCGAACATGTTCTGCCCGGTGGACACTTCGAACGAATGGCCCCAAATGCCGGTAGCTTTCGCTGTCAGCGGCGCAATGATCGTCGCGAAAAACTGGTCCGTTACCGCTGTCCATTCCGCTCCAGGAAAATTCTCCTGGTAAAATGGTTGCGCCGGATGCGCACCAAAGCCAACAAAGCCGCTGCCGCCCTGAAATGAACTGACGTTCCGGTCTTTCGCTTTTGCGTTAATGCACCAAACCAATCGCGTGTAGTATGGATAATCCCGCGGATGAATTGGCGCTGCCGAACCAAGCGCAACAAAGTAATCGCCGTTCGTGTAGGGCTCCGCACCGGTGTTCTGAACGTCCACATTCAGTTCGATAAGAAAATTGTCTTTCTTCTCGCTCGACTGCAGCATGGAAAATTTCTTCCGGATGGTGATTCCGTCAGCCGTAGTTCGCTCGCAGCTGATACTGCTGTCGGACTGGCGCGACAACGTAAATTCCGGAAGCGCGGGCTTTGCAGGGTCATCAATCATCGCGCCGATTGGCGTGTGCTTGGGGGAATTCAAGATCACGCGCTTGGAGTTTTCGGCGATCTGATTGAGCATCACCGCCTCAGTGATGCCGCCGCCGCGATTCGTCAGGCGCAACTCAACGTCCGAATTGCGCAACGTCTCGATCTTTTCAGTAAAGCTCGGAACCGACTCGACACTCGTCGGCGCAGCTTCCGGTGTCGGTATCGGCGATGGCGAAGCCGCGACAATCGCTCGAGTTGCGGCAGGAGAAGTTTGATGGGGCGCGCCACTCACTGGAGCGGGCCGTGGGGCCATCTGTTTTGCCAGATAGAATTCCCAAAAAACGAGCCCAACTACGCAAAGACCAACGACAATCCATGCAGTTCGATCCATAAATTTGGTTTTGCACGATCAGACGCAATGACGGATGTCACTCTGAGATCCGCCAGCCCGATTCAGCGGCACCGGGTCGTACCCACATCCACCCCACGGTTGACACCGCGCCAAGCGCTTAAATCCCAGCCAGCTTCCGCGGCGGACGCCATGTGTCTCCACCGCTTCCAAAAAATATGCCGAACAACTCGGAGTAAATCGGCAGCCGCAATCAGCTCCGCACAGCAGACGAAGTAATGGCGAAAGCGTGCACTGATAAAGCCGAATGGTAAAACGAACTAGTCCGAGCATCAGAGCAGAATAGAAGTGCGCCTCGCGAGGCGCAACAATTCATGTTCCAACACACTATACGTCGCAGTCGCGGCTTCTTGCCTGGCAATGAGCACGAACCAGAAACCTCCTCGCAGTTTGTGCTGGTGCTGTCGCACAATCTCCCGTAAACGACGCCGGACGCGATTGCGAATGACCGCGCCTCCCAGCCGGCGCGACGTAACAAATCCTGCACGCCACTGGCCACAATTCTCGATGGGTAGGACACTTAACATGAGGTGTCTGCCGCGGCGCGTAACGCCGTCTCGTTTCACACGTTCATATTGTGACGAGTGCGTGAGGCGGCGGACCTTAGGAAATGAGAACGAACCACGCGGCACCATCTCGATTAGCAGCGCTTCTGTAACACCGACGGATCTCAAGACTACGTTCTTTAGCGGTCGCAGCGTCTCACCCGCAACGTCGGTACATAAGAAATCTTCCCCCGAAAGCTCGGTGGAAGACTTCTCAAAAAAACCCTGGGCAGCTTAAGATCCGGGTGACTGGGCGGGGCTTTCGCTCGATTCCGCCGGCGATTCTGTTGTCGTAGCGGGAGCTTCCGTTGCAGCTGGACTGGTCATTTCAGTCGTTGCAGGCGGAGCCGTCGTGGGAGTGGGAGTTGCCGCCGGAGCGACTGTTTCGGTTTTTTGCTCGCACGCCGCGAGGAGCGCAGCGGCACTAGCCAGAATGCAGATGTATTTCTTCATATTTAGAGACGCATATTGCTTTAATTGATCAATCGCAGCAAGCGTAGTTTTTGGACCTTGCAGAATCTGTTTTTGAAAAACAAATGGCTGGCGGCGAGCACTAGAGCGGTGGCTCCGATTCGAAGCCATGGGCCTCGACCACCGCCTGACAAGTCAGCCGGCCATCGCGAGTATTGATTCCACCAATCAACGCCGGCTGTTTTTTGCACGCGTTTTCAAGGCCGCACTCGGCCAGTAACTCGACGTAACGATACGTCACGTTCGTCAGCGCTTGCGTTGCGGTGCGGGCATACGCCGCCGGCATGTTTGCCACGCAATAATGCGTTACACCTTCCTCGACGTAAACTGGATCGAGATGCGTTGTTGGTCGCGACGTTTCGGCGCAACCGCCCTGATCGATGGAAATATCCACGAATACACTGCCACGCTTCATCCTTCGCAGCATTGCGCGCCTAATCAGCTTCGGCGCTTTGGCTCCCGGCAAAAGCACCGCGCCGATGAGCAAATCGCAATCGGGCATTAATTCCTCCAAATTTGCCTGGTTGGAATAGAGCGTGTGCAGGTTGTCCATCGCTATGTCGAGAAATCGCAGACGCTCGACATCGACATCGAGAATTGTGACATCTGCGCCAAGACCTTTGGCCATCCGCAGCGCGTTTACGCCGGAAGTTCCCCCACCGACAATGACAACGCGCCCGGGCAAGACTCCCGGTACGCCGCCCAGCAAAACGCCGCTGCCACCGTTGTACTTCGCGAGAAAATTCGCGCCCATCACGACCGACATGCGACCGGCGATCTCGCTCATCGGTTCCAATAATGGCAAACGATGATCCACCTGAATCGTTTCATACGCCACGCCGGTCACCCCTGATTTCAGCAATGCCTCAGTGAGAGCTTTGCTCGCAGCCAGATGAAGATAGGTGAAAAGAATCTGGCCCCTCCGCAACAACGGAAACTCGGCTTCGAGAGGTTCCTTGACCTTCACAATCATGTCAGCGCGTGCGAAAACTTCCTTCGCTTGCTGAACAATCTCCGCGCCGGCTTTGGCGTAATCCTGGTCGGGATAACCTGAACCGATGCCTGCATTTTTTTCTACCAGCACCGAGTGACCAAGTCGGGTGAGTTGGTTCGCACCGGATGGCAGCAGGGCAATGCGCTGCTCTTGCTCCTTAATTTCCTTTGGGACGCCGATAATCATGTGTGAAGTGAGAGTGATTAGTGAGAAGTAAGAGTTAGAATCAAGCTAAATCACTCTGACGTCTCGCATTTCACCTCTTACATCAATTTAGCGACGGATCATCCGGGGCTGCGGCAAGCATTTTGTACCACGGACCCAGAGTGCGCATGATATCGAACCAGAGATCTGTCAGGCGATCCAGTTTTAATAGCGAAGGACTGGCTTTTTGAACAAGCCAGGCTTTCTGTTTCACCTCGATTTCAAGCTGACCGGCTCCCCATCCTGCGTAGCCGACAAAAGCACAGATTGTGAGCAGATTCTTCTGCCCCACTGCATCGCTCGATTCGTCTAACGTTATGTTGTGATTGAGTTTTAAACCTGCGCCCTTTTGCCATTCAAACGCCGCAAACATCAGTTGGTTTTTTCCGACCGGACCGCCCATAAACACCGGGACATCAGCGAGACCGGCGGGCGCCATACTCGACACCAGTTCGGTCACTGGTTTGTCGAGCGGACGATTAATGATTACGCCGAGCGCGCCTTCCTTCGGATCGTGCTCGGAAACGAAAAGCACAGTCCGCCGAAAATTTGGGTCCAGCATATTCGGATGGGCCACCAGCAAGGAACCAGCAAAGCTACGCGACAACCGTTTATCGCCCAAATCACGCATGGCAAACTAGAAACCGCGACGCGCTCTGCCGCAACCTTTGGATCGCGCTGTCGTGGGACCATATTTCAGCTCTGGCGTCACCAGCCAGTTTACGCCGTACGCGGCAGCGCGCGAAAAGCTGGAAAAATTTTTGTGCAAAATTTTGTTGCCAGCAGCTGGAACCTCGCTTACTAGGCTTGAACGTTTTCTACGATTGTTCTGGGGGGAACAGCCGCCCTTCACGCCTATCGGGCGTGGGGGGCGGTAATTTTTTTGGCGGCAGAACACCTGCCGATTTCTTCTTGCCCTTGCCGCCAATCATACTCTTGCTCGATTGCTGTCTGAGAAGAAACGCTCAACGCCCAAGATCAAACGTCCAATGTTGAACTCAGCAAAACCGCAGCGCTTCTCGTGGCCAATCGCGTTCACAATCGTTGCGCTCATTATTGCAACCACGATTGGTCTCATTTTTTTTCGTCTGGAGAGCTGGCCAGCGCGCACGGCCCGGCAAAGCAGCGCTGAGCTCGAGAGACTCGGCGAGAACTTGCGCGCGGCTTTTATCGACATCACGCATTTGCAGCCGCGCATTACGATCAACAACCGCGTCTATGTGGAACAGACCACGCCGAGAACCGAACTCGTCGTTCTTTCACGCCGCATCGAAGTCGAACACGAACTGCTCCACACATGGGTGGGCAGTTCGAAGCGCGTAAAACTGCACGGCACCTTCGTCGCGAAAGCAGGGTTCGATTTACAGCAGGGCATTTCGATCAATATTCAGCCGGACGAAATTGTCGTGCAGCTTCCACACGCTCAGATTCTGGGAATTGAGCAGCAACAAGTGGACATCCTTGCATTTGAAAATGGATTATGGAACCGGATTTCCGGGGAGGATGTTCAAAGCGAATTGTCAGTCCTGCCTCAACTGGCGCGGAAAAAGGCAGCGGCAGGCAGCCTGCCGGCTGAAGCCGAGCAAACATTGCAGCGGCAACTCGAAGAACGTGTTCACACGCCGCAGTTGCTGCGTTTGGTCTTCAAAAACGCTCCAGAAACAAAACGAAATGAATGACGAGCGCAAAATGTCGGTTGGTGAGCAAATTCAAGCCACGAAGGCAGAACAGAGCTGAAACGCACTCGCGACACTTTGGTCACTAGAACCTCACAATTGATTCGTCATTCGTCACCAGTCATTCGTCACTTTCCAAAACGCTGCAAATGCCCCTAAGGAATCGCGTCGTTCTCAGTATCCTGTTGCTCCTGCTCATCGCCACTTTGACGATTGCGTTCGCACCATTTTTTGTTTCCAATGGCGTTCGCCTGTGGGTCTGGTGGTTTGCCCGTCAGGAGGGATTCGTGGCCACCGTCGACAAGGTTGAGGCGCCATTGCTGCGTCCGATTGTGATTGGTCAGCTTCACCTGAAAAGTGTCCGTGACGACGCACTTCGCGTGGATATCACCGCGACGGACGCCCGACTTAGCTTGGACTTGAAGCACATCCTTCTGCACACCGGCGGCCACGATATTCGCAATCTTTCTGTTCGCGAACTCCACGCGGAACTGCACCGCTCGAATCCGACCGTGCAGGCATTGAGCGAGCGCGGCTGGGCGACTCTGCACCGGCTGCTCCCGCAAAACTTCAGCCTCGCCAAACTCGATACGCGCGTCGAGAACGGACCAACTCTAATTTTACTGCGGAATGCTTCTCTCTCGGCAAACGAGACTGAACCCGGCCGGTTCACCGCCGCCGAGCTCATGATTGCGTCACCGTGGGTGCACCAGACTTTTTCGCAATTGCGCGGGGCAACTCATTGGGAGACCAATCGCTTGACGGTCGCCGGCATTACTTTGACACACGGCCTCGACTTGGAGTCCGCTACGGTAGATCTCTCGCACGTTGGGAACGAGCGGCTGGGTTTGCAATTCGATGTTGATGCTTTTGGCGGCAAACTCCGTGGAAACATTTCGCATGAGTGGCATTCCCAGTATCTCAACTGGAAGATTGCAGGAGGCGCGACCGACCTTTCGCTGGCGCAAATCTCCGAAGCGCTGGGCTTCGCGGACCGCGTTAACGGCGTGCTTCACGCTGGCAACTTCACCTTTCGCGGTAACCTTGCCGAGCCGGACCGCGCAACCGCCTCGCTCTGGTGTGAATTGACCGGGCTCACATGGCGCGACCGCACAGCAGAAGCCATCATGCTCGGGGCCGCGCTGTACAATCGCAAGATCGAGCTCCAGCAACTTTACATCCGGCAAAAAAGTAACCAGTTCACGTTGAGCGGCGAAGCTGCGTTACCTGGAAACTCGTCGGAATGGCTCAGGCCGGATTTTCGCGGAAACATTTCGGCGTCGATTAATCAGCTCGGCGAGTTCCTTGCTCTTTTCGGTGCAAATCCAGCTGATTTCGCTGGGAAAATCAGCGTCGAAGGATCAATGGACACCCGGGGCAGAAAAGTTGGCGGCCACCTCGCGCTCCAAGGCGCGTCGCTGACATTCTTCAACAGCGCCGTCGACGGCCTGGATGCAAAACTGAATTTGAAAGCGACCGAATTAGAGATCGAAGAGTTTGATCTGACACGCAAGAACGATTGCCTCTCCGGGCAGGGCAAAATCGATCTCTCGCCGGAGCACAACTATTCTGGAACGCTCGATGCCCGGACCGATGATGTGCGCGATTATTTGCCAAACCTTCGCGGATCACCCGGACAAAGATCACATGACGTTCCGGCGGAAGTTCAAGCGACGATCAACTCCAGTCAGTGGGACACGCATACCGTGATTCGTTTGCCCACTTCGAGCCCAATTACTTTTATGGCGAATTTTGCGTTACCCATCGGGGCCACTTGGAGCGCGTTTCAAATGTCCCCGGTCGAGGTTTCGGTCGATTTTCCGGCAATCTTCCTGGCGGCCGCACCCTCGTTTTTCCATCCGGAGATTTTTCAGGACGGAATTTTGAGCGGAAAGATTTCTCTTTCCGAAACGCTCCAGCACCCGCGCATCCTCGGGGACCTGCAGCTTATAAACGGCAAGCTGTCCAGCAGCAGCGGCTCTTTTTTCAATCTCACGGAGGCAAGCAGCCGAATTATTTTTGCTGGCAATCGCGCGTCTGTGGAATTTTTGAACGTGGCGACCAAAGATGTGGAACTTGCGCTTCGCGGAGAGATTGATTTTGAGGAGATCGAGGACGTCCATGTCAGAATCACTGGAGCGACACCGCTGTTCGATGTGATGCCGCGTTCCATCGACTGCGTCAATAAAATTGAAATCATCCCGGTAGCCCTGCCACTTGCGCCCGCTGCGACAGAGCTGGAGTTTCGCGGCGGTCTTTCTGAACCCGACTGGAGCGTCAGCTTAAAGGAACAGAATGCCGTTCAGTTTTTCAGTTCGTCGCCCGCCGAAACCACCACCCGCACGTTTCCGCTCTGCTTTCAGGCAGGTTCGGAGGAAAAACCATTGTCACTCGGCGCGGTCCCGCGTGCCGAGGCCGCCCCGAAAGCGCGCCTAAAAACATTGAAAAGGCGGCGGTAGCTCAGCTACTTGCGTTGTTCCGCACGAGCCAGCGCGAAAGCTTCTCCTGCAAATCAGGCGTAAGATCTACGTGAAATTCCGTGCCAGCGTCCAGTCGCAACGAATTTCCGTTGCTGCGATCGAACAACAATTGGACGGAGTGGCGTCCAGGTGAGCTGACGAGAATGTTTCGGACCTGACGCAACTCATCGCCAGTCGTCGCGGGGGAAAATCGCAGAACGATCGAGGATTTCTGTGGTTCCTCTGCGGACGTGTCCGTTGCGCCGTTAGGCTTTCCGGCCGCCAGCGGCTTGATTTCCAAAGCTGTAGCCCGAAGCATCTCGTCACGTCTGTCCAGTGTTCCTTTCACTTCGACAACCCGCCCTGGCACGAGAACATCGGAGACCTTCAGATATACCTCGTTCCATACGACTACCTCGAGCATGTCCATGAGATCTTCGATCCACACAACCGCAAATGGTTTGCCTTCTTTCTTCGTAAATTTTTTTTCGACCTCCGCGATCGCTCCGGCGATTTTGAACTGCGCGCGATCATCGAGCTCTCCCAACGAAGCAATTGATCGATAATGTTTTGCCGCAAAAATTTTGGCATACGAATCGAGCGGATGCCCGCTGACGTAAAATCCGAGAAGCTCTTTCTCGTACGAAAGCTTTTCGTGCTCCGTCCAAGGCCTGATTGGTTGCCGCCTGGTGGCCGTGGCGGCATGCGTTTCTTCATCGAAAAGCGAAACCTGTCCGGCTGCACGATCACGCTGTGCTATTGCCGACGCGCTAAGCGATTCATCGATACAGGCGAAGAGCTCTGCGCGGTCGCGGCTGGTAAAATCAAACGCGCCAGCCTTGATGAGGCTTTCCAGCATTTTGCGATTGGCCACGCGCGAATCGAGCCGCGTGCAAAAATCCTCCAAAGAAGTGAACGCACCATGCCGCTCACGCTCGCCGATGGCCATCCCCATAGCTGCCTCGCCCACGTTCTTAATCGCAGCGAGGCCATAACGAATTGCCATCGTGCCACGAGCGTCCTCGCTTCCGCCGTCAGAAAGGGCAGGCGGGACGGATGCGCCACTCTCGGGCGTGAATTTCAATCCGCTCTTATTAATGTCCGGCGGCAGAATGGAAATGCCCATGCGTTTGCATTCGCCTACGAACACGGAGATTTTTTCCGTGTTATTGATTTCGTTGCTCAGCAAGCCGGCCATGAACGCGATTGGATAATGCGCCTTCAGGAAGGCCGTGTGGTAGCTGATCACGCCGTACGCCGCGCTGTGACTCTTGTTGAAACCGTAGCCGGCAAATTTTTCAAGCAAATCGAAGATCGCGCTCGCTTTTTTCTCCGGGATTTTGTTTGTGCGAGCGCAGCCCTCGATGAAATTCCTGCGTTCTTTCGCCATCTTCTCCTTGTCTTTCTTGCCCATTGCGCGCCGGAGAAGATCGGCTTGGGCGAGCGAGTAACCGGCAAGCTTGCTCGCAGCAGCCATGACTTGTTCCTGATAAATCATCACGCCGTACGTGTCGGCACAGATGTCTTCCAGGAGCGGATGCAAATATTTGATCGGGGTGATGCCCTTCTTCGCTTTCACGTATTCAGGGATCAGCTCCATCGGGCCGGGTCGGTATAACGCGATCAATGCGATGATGTCGTCGAGCTTCTTTACGTCGAACTGTTTCGAAAGACTGGTCATGCCGCCGGATTCCATCTGGAAGAGACCGATCGTTTCGCCGCGGTTGTAGAGAGCGAACGCAGCGGCATCATCCAGCGGAATATTCTTCAACGAAAAATCCGGCTGCCCTTCGCGAATCAGCGCGAGCGCATCTTGGATCACTGTGAGCGTTTTCAATCCTAGAAAATCCATTTTCAGGAGGCCCAAATCGTTGAGCGGTCCCATGGCGTACTGGCTGATCACGTCATTGCCTTTCACGTCCCGACAAAGCGGGATGTAATCGGAGAGGTCCCGATCTGCGATGACCACGCCTGCTGCGTGCACTCCCGCGTTCCGCGACAAGCCTTCCAGAACTTTCGCGTGCTCGAAGAGCTGTCGTGTCGCCGTCTCGGTGGCGACTGCCCGTTTCAGTTCCGCGTTTTTCCCCACGGCCACATCCAGCGTGATGTTCAGCTCATTGGGAATCATCTTGGCAATGCGATCGGCATCGCGATAACTCCACCCCAGCACCCGGCCCACGTCGCGCACGACGCTTTTCGCCTTAAGCTTGCCAAACGTGATGATCTGCGCGACTCGGCGCTCACCGTATTTCTGACGGACGTATTCCAGGACTTCCCCGCGGCGCGCTTCGCAGAAATCCACGTCGATGTCCGGAGGCGAAATGCGATCCGGATTTAAAAATCGCTCGAAAATCAGTCCGTACTGAAGCGGATCGATGTCTGTGATTCCAAGAACAAACGTAACGATCGAGCCCGCGGCTGAGCCACGTCCCGGACCGACGGGGATGCCTCTTTCCTTGGCGAAATGAATGAAATCCCAGACGATCAGGAGATAACTGACGAAACCAGTTGCTTCCAAAACGCCGAGCTGGTACTCGAGCCGCCGAGTCAACTCTGGATCGCTCGTTGCGCGTTCACCGTAGCGCTCCCGCAAGCCTCGCTGACAAAGCTCGCGTAAATAGACTTCCCGCGTTGTGTCGGCTGGGACCGTGTACTCGGGATATTTCGAGCGCCCAAATTCAAGATCCAGATGGCAACGCTCGCCGATCTCGAGTGTGTTCGCGATCGCCTCGGGGAAATCACTAAACACATGCCGCATTTCGGCCGGTGATTTGAAATACAATTCTGGCAGATAACGCATCCGCGTTTCGTCCTGCACCATCTTACCCGTGCCAATGCAAAGCATGACGTCGTGCGCCTCGTGATCGCTTCGGCGCAGGAAATGCACGTCATTCGCCGCAACCATGCGAACCCCCAGATCTCTGGCAATCTGCGGCAACTCAGCGTTGCACTTCTTTTGCTCGTCCATGCCGTGGTCGTGCAATTCGAGGAAAAAATTTTCCGCGCCGAGGATGTCCCGATACTCCGCCGCGCTATGTTTTGCTTTGTCGATGTTGTTTGCCTGAATCGCGCTGTTAATTTCTCCCGCAAGACAGCCGCTTAGTCCGATCAAACCAGTCGAGCGCGCCGCCAGCAATTCCTTGTCGATCCGCGGCGCATAATGAAAACCATCCAGGTGCGCCGTCGTGACCAGCTTCACGAGATTGCGATAGCCCATCTCGTTTTCGGCCAGCAACGTAAAGTGATACGCCGAATCCCGTCGCGACGGAGGACGGTCCTTATGCGATCCCGGGGCCACGTAAACTTCGCAGCCGATGATCGGTTTCACCCCTGCCCGCTGTGCTTCCTGATAAAATTCAATTACCCCAAATAGATTCCCGTGGTCGGTGATTGCGACGGCAGGCATCTCGAATTCCGCCGCTTTTTTCATCAGCTCCTTCATTCGGATACTTCCATCCAGCAGCGAATATTCGGTGTGCAGATGAAGGTGAACGAAAGAGTCGCCAGACATCACGTTTGAGTATTAAGCGTGAAACCAACTTGGCAAATTTGCCTTGCATCAGACCTGTTCATTCAGGGCAAAGTCAGCAACTCCAAAGCGAAACCAAAACGCAACCCGTCGGGATCTTGCGACTTGGCTCAGCTTATCCTGAACGAGCGAAGGCAGTCGAACGGCCTCCCCTAAGCCAGGGAGGAGATTGCAAAAATTCGTGATTGCATTCGCTTCCCGGCGTTGCTATGAGAGCGCGTGCTGCGGATGGCTTTCGGTTGCAAAGCACCGCGCGATCCGGAGTTTACATCGACATGAAAAAGCTGGAAGCCATTATCAAACCGTTCAAGCTCGAAGAGGTCAAGGAAGCGCTCGCGGAACTTGGCATCGAAGGGATGACCGTCACCGAAGTCAAAGGGTTCGGGCGGCAAAAAGGGCACACCGAAATTTACCGCGGGAGCGAGTATACGGTGGATTTTCTGCCGAAGGTGAAGGTTGAGGTCGTAATGGCTGATGATTTGATTGAAAAGGCCGTCAATGTGGTTGTCGCCGCGGCGAAGACCGGCAAGATCGGTGACGGCAAGGTGTTCGTGCTTCCAGTGGAACACGCGGTTCGCATCCGTACGGAAGAGATCGGCGAAAAAGCGGTGTGATTTTAATGGCGAAGCTCGAACGTCGAATGACGAGTCCAGCTGCGCGCGGACTTCGTCATTGAGTCATTCATTCCGAATTCTGGTTTCGTCATTTTGATTTTCAATCGATTCTCAACTATCAACTAAAAACTTCTAAACATGGCCAAAGACAAAACTCCATCCGACGTCAGTAAAATGATCAAAGACGGCAACGTGAAGTTAATCGACTTCAAATTCACGGATTTGCTCGGCACCTGGCAGCATTTCACCACCACGCTCACCGAATACAACGAGGAGATCTTTACCGATGGTCTTGGCTTTGACGGATCTAGTATTCGCGGCTGGCGCGTGATCAATGCATCAGACATGCTTGTCATTCCAGATGCGACCACAGCCTGGATCGATGTTTTCAACGCCGAACCGACGTTGAGTTTGATTTGCACCATCGTCGATCCGATTACTCGCGAGCCGTACGATCGCGACCCGCGAGGCGTTGCCGAAAAGGCGGAGACTTATCTCAAATCGACGGGCATTGCGGATACCGCGTTTTTTGGACCTGAAGCGGAATTTTTTATTTTCGATGATGTGCGATTTTTAAACAGCGGCAACGCCTCGTCATACCTTGTCGATAGCGTCGAGGGACATTGGAACAGCGCGCGCGAAGAATTTCCAAACCTCGGTTACAAGATTCGACCAAAGGAAGGTTATTTTCCAGTCTCGCCGATGGACTCGCTGCAAGACATTCGCAACGAAATGTGTTTGGAGCTGGAAAAAGCCGGCGTGGCGATCGAGCGGCAACATCACGAGGTGGCAACTGCCGGACAAGCCGAGATCGACATTCGCTTCGCACCGCTCAAACGCATGGCGGACAGCATGCAATATTACAAATACATCCTGCGCAATGTCGCCAAGCGTCACAACAAAACCGTGACGTTTATGCCCAAACCGATTTTTGGTGATAACGGCTCCGGAATGCATACGCATATGTCGCTTTGGAAAGACGACAAGCCTCTGTTTGCTGGAAAGGGTTACGCTGGCCTCAGTGAGACCGCCATCTTTTTTATCGGCGGAATTTTGAAGCACGCGCCGGCACTCACCTGCCTGACAAATCCGACCACAAACAGCTACAAGCGACTCGTTCCAGGATTCGAGGCGCCGGTGAATCTCGCCTACTCCGCTCGGAACCGCTCCGCGGCAATTCGAATTCCAACGTATTCACCCAGTCCAAAAGCAAAGCGTGTCGAATTCCGGACGCCGGACGCCGCTGCAAATCCATACCTCGCCTTCTCAGCCATGCTGCTGGCGGGTCTCGATGGAGTCCAAAATCGAATTGATCCGGGCGATCCGCTCGACAAAAACCTTTACGAACTCCCGCCTGAAGAACTCGCCCAAGTCGCCAGCGTCCCCGATTCACTTCGCGGCGCGATCGAAGCGCTGCAAGCCGATCATTCGTTCCTGTTACGCGGCGATGTCTTCAACGAAAACTTCATCGCCAACTGGATCGACATGAAACAAAAGGAATACGACGCGCTGCGTCTCCGCCCGCATCCGTACGAGTTCGCGATGTACTACGACGTGTGATGGCAGGGCGCGACCGTCGGGCGAGCCAACGGAGTGAAATTGGAGTAGTGAATCCGCACCCGGCGCGCATGCCGATCATCAGTTTGCATTTATAGCGGCGTTGTTGACGTCGGCACCACCAGGAGCGCAGCAGAACTCGCGCTCTCCGACCAAGCCAGAGTCAAGCACAGTAGACGTCAAAGGCGGTTTCAGATATGAAAAGAGCATGTGAGATGTCGCAGTGGAATAGAGTCGAATGTTACGACACTTTGGCCTCGCCTACGCGGAAGCAGATGATTTTGATCAGGCCGTCAAATATGAGAAACAGGCGCTCAACGATTCTTCGTTGGTGCCGAAGGAAAGGGCAGAGCGCGAGAAACGGCTCGCTCTCTTTGAACAACGAAAACCATATCGTGAGGAGTTCTGACATCTTTGGTCATCCGGCGCCACCGTGGTTTTGCCGTATCAACTTTCGAATTGATCGAACAACGGAGCAGCCTCATAAGATGCCTGTATGAACAAGACACAACTTTTATCCTGTTTGATCACCGCCGGCCTGCTTAGCGCAAACCAATTCGCTCGAGCGTCTGATTCGGCTCACTCGGATCAGCCATCGGTAGCTCCAACGGAGGCAATCTCCAAGCTCAAGGAAGGTAATGACCGTTATACGAGCGGGAACCTGCAACACCCCGGTCAGACAACAGAACGGCGCACGGAACTGGCAAGCGATCAGCATCCGTTTGCAAGCATCGTCAGTTGCTCTGATTCGCGTGTCCCGCCCGAGATTGTCTTCGATCAGGGACTCGGTGACTTATTTGTTGTTCGAGTGGCCGGAAACGTGATTAATAATGAGGGGCTGGGGAGCCTCGAATACGCGGTCGATCACTTGGGTAGTCGCCTGATTTTGGTGTTGGGGCATCAGAGCTGCGGCGCCGTGAAAGCGGCCAGGGAAACAATTGCCGCCAAAGGTAAAGCGCCTGGCCATATTCAGTCACTGGTTACAGCGATTAAACCCGCTGTGGAGGCGACGGCGGGCGGCGATCTCGAGGCGACGATAAAAGCAAACGTGAAACACGTCGTGAATGCGCTGCGTTCGTCCACACCAATCCTCAAAGCAAAAGTTGATTCCGGAGAAGTCCAGGTAGTCGGTGGGTATTACAGTCTCGATACGGGTGCCGTCACGTTTCTCGACCAAAAATAGGCGTTTTCGCTCAGCGAAGCAGCCAAGCTTTACCATGGGCTGGGATGCACCCTGCTCGTGTCGCGTATCTCATCGCCGCGCTTCATTAAACGGAAACGGAGGAGATCATGGGTGAACTACGCCCAAAGTTCTTGACCCGAGTTTGCCGGCAAACGAACTAATGACGCGCGGTTCGAACCCACTAGTTGTGTGTTCGCTGCCATGTTAAGCCAACCGAAATATGTCTGGTATTCAAAAGCGGAGCACTAATCAGAGATTCTTCGCTTCGCTCAGAATGACAGAATGACATTTTTAGGGAAATTGTAATCAGTGAGCATCATCGGAACCGTGGACAGCCTTTGGCGTTATCCCGTCAAAAGCATGCGTGGCGAAGAGCTGGATGAAGCGTTTGCCAGTTATTCCGGAATCTATGGCGACCGCGTCTTCGGTTTCAGAAGTTCGGCGAATCATAACGGATTCCCTTATTTCACAGCTCGCGAACAGCGAAGACTTCTGCAATATCGTCCGCGCTTTCGTTATCCGGACAAGGCAGCGCGCCCGATTAACTTGATCGAAGCGGAGAGCAGAGACGCAAATCCACTGTTAGCCAATCTCGCAGAGTTAGTAGTCGATGTTGAGACGCCGAATGGACAAAAGCTCGCGATTGATGATCCGGCTTTGATCGAGATGCTTCGAACGGACATCGATCAAAAGCATCAGGTCACACTGATGCAGTCCCAGCGCGCCATGACCGATTGCCGTCCAGTCTCGATTTTCAGTCTGCAATCGGCGCAGCAACTCGCTGAGGAGACAGGCACACAGACCGATAAACGGCGTTTCCGGGCAAACGTCTACGTAGACTTAACGTCTGCCAAAGGCTTTGGTGAAAACGAACTTGTCGGCCGATCAGTGCGAATCGGACCGAAGGCAGTCATCACGATTTTAGAACGCGATCCCCGTTGCGTAATTATCACGCTCGATCCTGATACCGGCGAGAAAACGCCGGCGATATTGAAGAAAATCGCGCAAGCTCATGATGGAATGGCAGGCGTTTACGGTGCAGTTCTCCTGGAAGGCATGCTGCACAAAGGCGACACCGTCGAGTTGCTGGCGTAGCGCGCCACAATTGCCAGACAGGAAGCGGCGCTTTCCAATGCTCCTTGAAGGCCCGCCAACGATCACGTTTTGTGTCTCTGGTTTGTTTGCACGAAAAGACTGACGGATGCCAAACGGTGAAACGGTTGAATCGTATGTGCCTGCGCGGTTGGATAGACTGCCATGGAGTTCCTGGCACTGGCTGATCGTAGCGTCGCTCGGTGCCACGTGGATTCTCGACGGGATCGAAGTAACTCTGGCCGGCGCACTCGGCGGGATTCTAACCAGACCCGAAACACTTAGCCTAACGCCAGCTCGCGTCGGCGGAAGCGCAGCCTGTTATCTCGCAGGAGCCGTGCTGGGCGCGCTGCTCTTCGGTTACGGCGCCGACCGCTTTGGACGCAAGAAATTGTTCTTCATTACGGTCACGATTTATCTCATCGGAACGGCGCTCTCCGCTTTTTCGTGGAACTTCTGGAGCTACGCACTCTTTCGCGCAATCACAGGCGCGGGCATTGGCGGAGAGTACGCGGCGATTAACTCAGCGATTGATGAGTTGATCCCGGCTCGTGTGCGCGGCCGAGTGGATTTGATTATCAACGGTTCATATTGGGTCGGCGCGGCGCTCGGCGCGGCAGGGACGCTTGTGCTTCTCAATCCAAACTATGTGCCGGTCTGGTTGGGATGGCGCTGCGCATTTGCAATCGGCGCGACGCTGGGATTGATCGTGATTTTCTTTCGTCGCTGGATCCCGGAAAGTCCGCGCTGGCTAATGATTCACGGACGCAATGATGAGGCGGAACAAATCGTTGCTGACGTGGAACAGAAGATCCTGGAAACGAATGCGACCTGGATCATCGATTCCGGCTATAACCTGGCATCACCCACGCGGGTCCGAACCCGCACGCACACTTCCTGGCATGAAATCTGGAACGCGATCGCGCACGAGCATCGGCGCCGCTCGTTTCTTGGCCTTGTGCTCATGGCAACGCAGGCGTTTTTCTATAACGCAATCTTTTTCACTTATGCGCTGGTCTTGATGCGTTTTTATGCCGTGCCTGAAAACGAGGTCGGCGCGTATCTCCTGCCGTTTGCGCTTGGAAATGTACTCGGGCCACTGCTGCTTGGTCACCTTTTCGATTCCATCGGACGCAAACCAATGATTACGGCCACGTACGGGCTGGCTGGAATTCTGCTTGCGTTGACCGGCTGCCTCTTTCATGCGGGCCTTCTCACTGCGCAAACACAGACGCTGGCTTGGACCATCATCTTTTTTATCGCTTCAGCTGCCGCAAGTTCAGCGTACCTGACCGTAAGCGAAATTTTTCCACTCGAAATTCGGGCAATGGCCATCGCAATTTTCTTCGCGATCGGAACGTTGGTGGGCGGCGTGGGTGCGCCGCTTCTGTTTGGATGGATTATTGGCACCGGATCGAGCACGGCCTTGTTTTTGGGCTATTTGTTGGCAGCAGCGTTGATGGTCGTCGGCGCGGCGACGGAAGCATGGGTTGGCGTGCCGGCGGAGCGACAACCGCTGGAGCACATCGCCGCGCCACTCTCGAGCAAGGGCCTGTAGGGCGTCGTGCCAGACGGCGACGTCTCACGGAGACGCCCTACAATATCGGCACTTTGACGCTCGGCGGTCATAGACCGTCGCTACAGTGGACGGTAACTTCGCGGGTGTGAATTGGCCCCGCAGGACTCAGCTTGCTCGAGTAAAGATGAAAGGCGTCAACGCGAATCATTCCTGCGTCGAAATCTGAATGCGCTTTCAAAAAGTTTCGAACCGATTGCGATGAAACATCCCGGCAACGCGCGATCGTGACGTGCGGATGCCAGGGGCGAAGGTCTGGCTCGATCCCAACAGCGAGGGCCGCTTCCTGCACGCGCTTGTGAATTTGAAACAGATGCGGATGCGCTTTGCCCACGCCGATCCAGATGATTTTCGGAGCGCCTTTTGGCGGAAACGAGCCGACGCCATTCACGGGAAGGAAAAACGCCCCGAATTGGATTGCGCTGAGTTTTTCCTGCAACTTAAGTCCAATATCTTCGGGCACATCGCCAAAAAAACCGAGCGTCAGGTGCATTTGCGCCGGGTCTGTCCAGCGCGTGCCGCGAATGTGCGGATCAAGATCGGCAAGCAGTTGGCGCGTTGATTCAGGCAAATCGATTGCGACGAAGAGCCGGCTGGTCATGGCTTCGCCACGTTAACCGTTGAATCGTGAATCGTTAAATCGCTGAAATCCAGTTCCGATATAACAATGAAACACTTTAACGATTCACGACGGCACGTCTTCGTTGTTCAACTTTGTCGCGCGATCGGCGAGGCGCGTCATCCATTCCGGTGTTCTTCGCGGGAGCTCCGAACCAGCCCGGGATTGGCTCCCGTTCTCGCCGGCTGCGCCGGGGAGAAACCGATTTACAATTTTCATAGCGTGACCGGTGAGATTTGGAAACAGCGCGTTCCCGATGATCGCACCGCGAGCAGCAAATGTGAGCGTCAGCGATGGTTGACCTCGGCGGCAGGCGGCAAGGATTTTTCGCGCGGCGCGATCGGCGCCCATTGAGATCAGCGGGGCACCGGCGGAAGCAGAGAACCAGGTGAACTCGGCGTTGTGCTTGCCTTTGAACTTTGCATTCACATGCGAGCCGGTGCGCATGAGACCCGGCGCGACGGTGGTGACGTGAATGTTGTCGCGCCCCAGTTCGGCCCGAACCGCGTCCGAGAAACCCGTCAGCGCAAACTTGCTTGCGCTATAGGGCGCCATGTGCGGCACGGCAACTTTGCCGCCGATTGACGAAATATTCACGATGCGTCCCCCACCCCAGACGCGCATTTCCGGAACGATTTGTGAAATCAATTCATAGGCCGCCCAAAAATGCAGCCGCATGGAACGCTCGAAATCTTCGCGGCTCATATGCTCAAGTGGACCAACTTCCATAATGCCGGCATTGTTGATCAGGATGTCGATCCTGCCGAACCGATCGACGATTGTGCGAATGGCAGACTGAATCTGAGCGCGATCGAGCAGATCGCATTCGACAGTAAGAACTTTACCACGGCGCGGGCTGAGATCGGCTTTGGCACGCGCCAGTTCTTCACGGTCGCGCGCAATCAACGCCACATTGCCGCCTCGCTCGCAAATATGTCTTGCGAGCACGAGTCCAAGCCCACGCGATCCACCGGTGATTAGGACAACCTTGTCGCGCAGTCCGTAACGAGCCGTGCGAAGAACTCGAGCGGTGATCCACCCGCCAACTAATGCAGCGCCAACAGGAAGCAGAACGCGAGTATTCATTTTCACGACCCTATAACCAGATACGAAAGGTTACCAGCAAACGGCCGTGAACAAGGAGCTACAGCACTCTCTGCGCGATTACGCGTGCTTGCGATTGAAACGCTCGACTTCACGCGCCGTCTCGCGATCCACGGTCCGCTTTTTCAAATCAGCGCGCTTGTCGTGCGCAAGTTTGCCGGCTCCTACACCAAGCTCCGCTTTCACCTTTCCATTTTTCCAGTAGAACTTCAGAACTACCAGCGTATGGCCTTTTACTTGCGTTTCGCCGTAGAGCCTGTCGATCTCGTGCCGGTGGAGCAGCAATTTACGGACACGTTTCGCAACTGGGATTTCGTGGCTCGCGCGTTCGTACGGTTGAATATCGGCGTTGTAGAGAAAGGCTTCGCCCTTCTCGATTCGCGCAAACGCATCGCTGATGTTTGCCTTGCCTTGGCGGATTGATTTGACCTCGCTTCCTTTTAACTCGATGCCCGCTTCGTAGCGATCGAGAACACGATAATCGCGGAGCGCTTTCCGATTGATGATGGAATCAGCCGCCATATTTCCAACGGACCTTGATTCTGAGAATCGGTCGCTGTTCGTTATAACGTCCGCTGTCCTCAGCGGAAAATTCAGTGTGCGGCGCCCCGGATTTCAGCAAGTTGTCCGGCGTCTGTGTCAGACGTTAAAATTCCAGAGCAATTTCGAACGTCCCCGTTACGCGCCGTCGCCGGCAGCTTCGAGCGATTCGTAAGTCAGTTTACCGGCAATGACTTCTTTGAGCGCAATATCGGTTAGCGACATTCGCGGCGCAGTCTCCACTAACGGACGATGTCCCAAGCCAAGCTGACGTACACGCTTGGAGACAACATTAATCAGAAGTTGCTGATTCTGGATCACCTGTGCTGCTTCCTGAAGAAGTTGAGTGGTCATATGGCGCAAGGGATGAACGGGGTCCCGCGGCTGCGGGATCGGGAATTGAACGATCGTCGACACGTTTCTTGTAAGCACGGATGGAACAAGTTGCGGGGCGAGCATGGTAAAAACGAATGTAGACTTTCCAAACGAAGCAGCTCTTTGTCAACGCTTTTTGTCCGCGAGAGCACAATTGGTTTTCGGAGCCACAGGGGACCGCGACCCTCCTGTTGCGCCCGGAACGAATTATTTGCGAAGCCATTGGCCGATCAGGTGCCCCATTCGTAATATCCAAACGGAAGGAGCCGGCCGTCGGACGGCCGAGCATCGACCTTCCCCCGGAGCGGCGCTGCTTTTGCCGGCCCGAAGTAGTCGTCGATGATAGAGCCAGCAGCCGTCATTTTGGCAGGTCACCATAGCAACCTGTCTACGATTTCTGGTATAACGGTCGCCGCGGCGAGAACTCACGTCCTATCGCATCGGATCTTGTTCGACGATCAACGCGAATATCGGGCTGGTGGGATTTGAACCCACGGCCTGTCGCCGCGGCGACCGCTCTACGAAAGTGTGTCGAGTTCATCTCTACCGCGACCCGTCTTGAAATATTGCTCGCGTTTTGCTGCTTCAGACCGGGTGGCAAAGCTTTCGCTGTGAACGAGAACCCACGGCGCTCCATGCTTCGTCGCCTTGGACTCGCCGGAATTATGACGTCGAATACGATCATCCAGATCCTCGCAAGAGCCCACGTAACGCCGTCCGGTTTTCTGACTGCGCAAGACGTAGCAATGAAACACGATTCGGACCGAAGAGGGAGTTCAATCGGGCTGGTGGGATTTGAACCCACGGTCTCCTGGTCCCGAACCAGGCGCGATACCAAGCTTCGCTACAGCCCGTTTTTCAGAGGTAAAACTGCCTTAAAAATCGGCATCAATATTGTCTTCTTTACGGGCCTGTTCACGTTCATTTATAATCGAATCGTCGAGACCCACAAAGAACCGAACTATGAACCGAAAAGATCAAAAAGAAATCCAAAAGAAAAAGGATTACGGGAGGCTCGAGCGTCGCGCCGAATACCTCTACCGCAATTCGCTCAACGGAATTTATTATTTCCAAGGGCAGATTAACGGGACCCGCCGAACACAGTCCCTCGGTGCGAGCGATTACGGAATTTCAATTTGAACCGTCCAAAATAGTGCCATTTAAAGAATGAAAAGAGATCGAGCACCGCCAAGCCGAAGAAAAGAAATTGCTACGTGGCCTACACAGTAACAACCATCCCTCGGATTATTGTCCCACCCTCAAGCGCGAAGTCGTTATTCAACATTCAACCGTGAAAATTCTCAATATTTCCAAGCCGTCCGTCCATCCACGCCGTTATGGCATAGCGGCTGATCATCACAGGTCATTTTTTCTTTTTTAGAATGAGTTGAACAAAATGACTTGTTAAATGCCAACTGGTCGTCCAATTCATATTTTTCAGCCGACGGATTGGCCGTGTTCCGAGCGCCTGCTATTCGAAAAAAAGCTTGCATCTCCGCAAACCGATTGGCATTCTCATCTGCGAGGAGACCGAATAATCGGATGCCCCGTGTCATCGTGAATGGCCACGCGATGACGAAGTTGCTCTGGTTTTCTGCCTCCAGACCCGGACAAATGCTGCCATTCAACATTGCTATTTACGTCAGCTTGCTCCTTGCGATTGTGATGATTGTCGGAGGCGTCTGGCTTTTGGCAAAGGGTGCGATTAAACTCTCCGCAGCGGGTAAGAGTGAGGGCGCATTGAGCATCGAACTCTTCAATAAATTCAAGCTCAACACTGGTGTTCCGGCGCTCGGATTTTTCATAATCGGGCTTTTTTTCATCGCGCTCGCCATCTGGTTCACGAAACCAGCAGACGTTCTCTCGTTGAGCATCGATGGCAAACTCAACATCGACGGTGACCCCAGTGACTTGGTGACAGTCAAAATTGTGCCGAGTAGCGAAACTGGGGCTACCCTCCATCCAGACTCAGACGGCAATTTGACCAGGACTTTGCACCCGGAATTCGAGTGGAATATTGTGATCAACGCGGCAGGATACAATCCGGATCACTGGACAAGAACTGTTTCGATTACACGCGGAAATCCGTTGAAGATTGACCTGCCAAGGGACCTCAAATTTACGAAAGCTGCAATTTCAGCGCCACAGAAGGGCGAAATCATTCCGCTGCCGAACGATGTGAAGACTCTGCCGGTGCAGGAAGCCAAAGGCTTAAAGCCCTCGTCATGAACGTGAGACTGTTGATCTTGCTAGTTATCATGGCTGTGGCAACCTGCGGCGTCACTCGCGCTCAGACGGGCCCACCTATTTACGGAACGGTCGTTTCCGCAACTCGCGGGCCGGTCAGCGGAGTCACTGTTTCCCTTGTGAGCCCGGCATTAGGCCGCAGCACGCCAGCATTCAGTCAGCCAAACGGCTACTACTTTTTCACAAATGTTCCACCCGGAACCTACTATATCGAGGCGTACTGGGGCAACACATTGCTTTATCGCGGCGCCGTGAACTATTGGGGCGGCAGCATCGCCTTTAACATTCCTCTGCCATAGAAGGTGTCCTGAGCAAAGGGCTGGGCGGCGAATAAAAACGCATTCTTCACACACACAAAACCCACACGCGCGGGGCTGTTCCGGAGGCGGCCCGGCGCATGGTCTGTGTTTCGCACTTTACGGACCCGGACGGGCCTTACGAGGACGAAAGTTTTTTCTCTCTGCCGCGGTATAGTCGTAATGGCAAACGTGACATTGCCAGCCCTCCGCACCTAAGAAAAGCAAATGGGAAACGCAATGGGAAAAGATTGCCGTCGCCATGCGCTTGGCAACGTGCGTGCGAATCGGTTGCGGCAGCTCCGACATCTCACAAGGCCGCCCTGGCAACTAACTTTAGCTTAGGCTGCTGGTGATTGCCCGACAGCCCGTGCATCCGCGAGCCAAATTTATTGCCGCAGCAACAGGTTTCCGTAAACAGAGAGTAACGGAAGGAGACTTCTTTGATGCAAACGAATCATAGCATGTGGCGAATTCTATTTGCGGTGGCCTCAATTGTTTTGGCGTCCGGCACCGCTCGCGCGGATCAAGTGCGATTCGAGAGTGGCGAAAAGCGCGTTGCATTCGTCGAGCTCTTCACCTCCGAAGGCTGCAGCAGTTGTCCGCCAGCTGAGCGAGCGCTTTCAAAACTCACGACGCATCCGTCTTTGTGGAAAACATTTGTACCAGTCGCATTTCACGTAAACTACTGGGACAATCTCGGCTGGAAGGATCGGTTGGCTTCCGTCGAGTTTACACGGCGGCAACGCACCTATGCTTCCGGTTGGAACAGCAGCACGGTTTACACTCCCGAGTTCGTTCTAAACGGACGTGAATGGCAATGGGCAGGTGCGGACACACTCGCGCGTGAATCGAATGAAACGCCGGGTGTGCTCACGGTTTCACAAAATGATCCTGGAAATTTCATTGTCACATTTGCTTCGACACAGCCGATGACGGGAGATTTAACTGCGCACGTCGCCCTACTCGGCTTCGGGGTCACATCCGATGTTGCGCGCGGTGAGAATGCCGGCCACAAACTTACGCACGATTTTGTCGCGCTGTCGCATCATGAATCGAAACTGCAGGGCTCGCCGCTGCGCGCCGAATTTAAGCTGGACGAAAACAGCAGCGAATCTCCGCGCCGCGCTCTTGTCGCGTGGGTAAGCGTTGGTAACGATCCGACGCCGATTCAGGCTGCCGGCGGCTGGCTTACGCAGCCACACTAGATCCGGAGTGCCGAGGATCGGCTACTCGTCGCCCCGACCCGTGCAAAGCCGCCAAAGAACGCGCTGACTAGCAACGCAGCCGTTACCTCGGCCGCGGCAGGTCTGCAGCCGCGTACCCGCACAAAAGGGGAATGACCCTCACTCTCGCGCAGTCGCGTGTCGGGGCCGGCTACCTGACTTTCGTAACCTTGCCTTCTGCAATCACCGTCCATGGCCCACCGTCCTTCGACGCCTCTGCCTGGTATGTGTAGAATGTCGGCGACACCTGCACTTCGGTATACCGGAGTTTGATGGGCTTCCCTTTTCCATCGCTATCCAAGTCTTTTACGAAGGTCCGTTTGTTTCCGACCATGGAACCACCTGTGCTATATTCGCTGTCGCCAAGGCTGCTAATGCCATACTCGGTGTAGGCCTTCGCCTTCTCGTCGTATGAGAGGATATTTAAGAACGTTCGCTTCCCCGTGGGCCCCCTCTCCTCGCCCCGACACACGAGATGAAAACCTCCGGAGAACCAGTCGCACGTCATCGTGCTCGAAAGTTTGCCCGCAGGCCCGAACGGGCCGCCCTTCGTCTCGCCTTCACCTCTCCAAGTGCCGAGGTAATAGGCCAACCTCTGAACCTCCGACCCAGGCTTGGGCTGCTGAGCCGCGGCAGGTGTGGTTGCGATTGGTGAGGCCGTCGGCGCTTGCGCAAACGAGCTTATTGAAAGCGCAAGGGAACAAATACAAACAATGATTAATCTATTCATAGTGGGTGGTTTTGACCCTAGGATACGTTCAACCCTCTATTTGGATTCAACTGTTTTAGGCGCACCGCTACGGCTCTCTAAACTCGCCCGCGTGCTCGTGCGTCCGATACCATGCCAAGGTTGCTCGCCGGGCACCCCTCCGGTTTGAGTCCTTTCAACTGCACTGCCTGACGCGGGTGCAGAGACACCCGACGTTTTCTTAAAAACAACATTTCCGCGAAGTCATTTCCCTTCCGCTTTCCACCCAGCGTCATGGTGCGCAAAAAGCGGAAGTCAAACGGAAGCCGCCTGCATCATCAAGGTGCTGGCTACGGCAGAAGGAAAACCCACCGAGTTTGTAAAAATTATAAACTCGGTCACACGCACACGCGGCAAAGATGGACGTATGAGCGGCTCAACGAAAGGCATTCGCGGCAAAGCGGTCGCGATTGCCAAGAAACACGGCATCAGTGCGCCAGCGGTCGTGATATGATGTTTGCGAACTGTATGACCGGAAGCGGAACCGGGCATATCGGCTGGCGCATCCGAAGTGGACAGCAGCGAAATGCAAAGCGTGGCGGGCGAAGCGACGGGCGCTGAATTCAGGATTGCGTAGAACCATGATCGTTGGTGAGATTCATTCCTGATGCGGCCAACCGTCGAGGACCTGCAAGCCATCTGGTTGTTCACCTATTCGCGGGCTTCATTGCTCTCCGCGGTTGAATCCCTCGCGGAACTCGACAAGGTAGCGCCCAAATCGCTTCAATACCGCGCACTGATTGACGCAGCCGTCATAGCTTATGCGCGGCCGTTTACCGTGTGCTACCTGCCACCGGAACGGAAAAAGGTCGTGCCGCTCAAGGACGTTCTCCCGCCGCAGCATTTAGCGGGGTTCCATAAGGCTGTGCTTACTCTCCGAGACACAGCGATTGGTCACACGGATGCGACCCCGGCGAAAGGCTACACCGCGACGCCGAACATCGTGGTGGTGGGCATCCATCCCCCCGATTACATCAGTTTCAACTCGGCAATGATCAGCGAAATGAAGTCTCCCTTGAAGAGCGGTTTCCCCGAACTTTGCGATTATTTCGTGAAACACTGCGAAGGCAACTTAAGCCGGTTGAGGAAGATCTATGATTCTGAATGGAAAAAAAAGCAGCCCGGCGAATACGAGTTGGTGATATCTGAACCACCTGCCGATTGGCTCATACCGTATCGACCTAGACACGGCGCGGACTTTCGCGCAGACCGCTGACCCGATTCTAGAACGGCCACGCCGCTCGTCAGCGCCCCGCCACGGGGTTTTGTTGCCAGAACCGGGTTGGAAACAGGGTCGGGGTTGTTTGTCCGTTTGCACTTCTGTGCGCACTATTCCGAGAAAATCGGTAAAGTGGGATAACGTGGTTTCGTTCCGATTCCGGTCTGTTTTCATAGGTAAAACAGGGTGTTCGCTCTGAAATTCCGGTGGAACAGTGTTACCTAGGGGATTTTTCCCGAACCAGGCGCTCAACCAAGCTGAGCCACAGCCCAAGAATAATTTTGCCGTAGACCCGGCGCGCCTGTTACTTCGCGTATTTTAATCCAATCGCAAGGACAGAGCTTCAAGAGAGTGACGACTTGGGCAGCCGTCGTTCCTTCCATCTTCATCGATCTACGCTGAGGATCGCGGCCCTAAAGCACGCGATCTCAATGCTTGTATCTGACGCCGGAATTTAATAGACAGCATTTGGTACAAACGCGTTTGTACTTATGGCTGTCCAAACTGCGCTTCCGCCAATGCATTCATCTGTGACGATCGTAGGGGTACTCATAGGAATCGTGATTTTGTTTTTCGGACGAAAAATGTTCTGGCTGTGCGTAGCCGCTGTCGGGTTCGCCGTCGGTATGGAGATTGCCCAGCAGTTCGTTCATGAGCCGTCGTCGCTGCTGGCGCTAGTCGTTGCTCTGCTCTTTGGGGTACTCGGAGCGTTGCTTGCGTTATTCCTTCAGAAAGTGGCGATTGCAGTGCTCGGCTTTTTAGCGGGCGGAAAACTCGCCAGCGCGCTTGCCGCCGCATTCTTTGTGCATTATGCGCAGTATTCAATAATCATTTTTGTCGTGGGTGGCATTATCGGAGCCATTCTCCTGCTTGCCGTGTTCGATTGGGCGCTGATCGTTGTTTCCTCGTTTATCGGAGCGTATTTGATTCAAAACGCAATTGTGCTGCCGCCGACTGGTTCGACGGTCGTGTTCATCGCCCTGGCAATTATCGGCATGCTCGTGCAGGTGGCATCGTTCCGCAGAAGTGCGGTATAGAGCGGGAGCATTTTTGCTGACAAGCTGCCGCGCAGCGTCAACAATTGTCCCATGAACTCACCAAGAACAGGATTACGCATTGCCAGCATTCTTTTCGGTGTTTTTGCCCTCGGTCATCTCCTGCGGTTGATCAACCAAGCCCAAGTCACCGTCGGAACGCTCACGATCCCAATGGGCGTGAGTTGGATCGCGTTAATCGTAGCCCTCGTTCTCTGCATTTGGTTTTGGCGACTCGCTTCACGATCTGGAGCGTGAACGGCCTGACGAATTAGCGATTTACGATTTGCCGGTTCAACGCGGCGAAGCCGTTCGTCATCCTGCAATCCACTCTCGCGGAACGTTCACGTACGATCGGTCCAGTTCCGCGACTGACGCGCAGCCAAGCAGCTTGAGTGTGCGCAGGAGATCGGATCGCAGAATCTCGATCGCGCGCGCAACCCCCGCGCCGCCTGCCGCCCCGAGCCCGTACGCGTAAGCACGCCCAGCCATCACCGCTCGGGCGCCCAAACATAACGCTTTTGCAATATCGCTGCCGCGCCTAATTCCACCATCCAGCAAAACCTCGACGCGATCGCCCACGGCCGCTACAACTTCAGGCAAAACGCGCAAAGTTGGCGCGACGCCGTCGAGCTGCCGGCCGCCGTGATTGGAAACGACCAATGCATCCGCTCCCATGTCCACTGCCCGGCGGGCGTCCTCTGCCGTGTGGATGCCCTTGATTACAATTGGTCCATTCCACGCCTGACGAATCCATTTCAGATCCTCCCAAGTCACTACCGATTGCTCGAGAGCGGCAGTGACATCGGCATAGAGCATGGGTCCTTTTCCAGGAATGACCACATTCTCGAACTTCATCAAACCGCCGTCCGCAAGAAAAGCCGCGAGCCAGCGAGGCCTAACGACAAGTTGATTCACAAAAGGCAGCATCGCTCCAATGTTTCCGCTAAGAAGTTCTTTTGCGCCGTTGCGTAGGTCGCGTTCTCGAAGGCCCGCGACTGGAGTATCGATCGTCACAACCAGGGCCGAAAAGCCCGCCTTTCGCGCACGTTCAATAGCGCCTAAAGCACATTCGCGACCGCCGACTAGATAGAGCTGATACCAGACTGCCCCGCCTGAGGCCGCTGCGACGTCTTCCAGGCGGCAGCCTGAGAGCGTCGAAAGCGTGCAGAGAATGCCTGCTTCACCGGCGGCGCGGCCTGCTGCTTCTTCGCCCCGCGGATACATCAGCCGGCAACTTCCAACAGGTGCCAGAATCAGCGGCATCGAAAGTGAAGTGCCAAGCACAGTCGCCCGCAGATCGCACCCCGGCGTCGCAACTGCGCCGCGCGGCCGCAATGTCACTGCCTCGAATGCGCGGCAATTTGCGCGCAATGTCCGCTCGTCCTCCGCCCCGCCGTCTATGTAATCGAACACCACCCGAGGGAGGCGCCGTTTCGCCTTGCGCCGCAGATCTTCAATGTTCAGAGCACGCGGCGGCTCAACCGATCGACTCAGGCGATTCATATTCGTTGCGGAGAAGCTAGGTGAGTTTTCATTAACACCGCGCTTTAGTCCGGTGCAACTAAACGTAACTCGCGCATCCTGCCTGACTCGTCGGGCAGGCTTCCAAGCCAGCCAACGATAACCCGACGGGGATGATGCATGCCCTGCGAGACAGAGCGGAAGCCGGTGTTACTAATGCCGGAAATGGCGGGCCCCGGTAAAGACCATCGCCATTTTGCGCTCGTTAGCGGCTGCAATGACTTCTTCGTCGCGCACCGAGCCGCCCGGCTGAATCGCGCACGTTGCGCCGGCTTCGGCAGCAGCAAGCAGCCCGTCCGGGAATGGGAAAAAAGCGTCGCTTGCGACGGCGCTTCCTTTCAGTGAAAGCCCGCCCTCGCTCGCTTTCCAAACTGCAATCCGCGAAGCATCGACACGCGACATCTGGCCGGCGCCAATTCCAAGTGTCCGGTCCGACTTCGCGTACACGATCGCGTTCGATTTCACGTGTTTGACGACGCGCCAGCCAAACAGCATCGCGTTTAGTTCGGTTTTCGTTGGCCGCCTCTTGGTCACGACTTTCGGCCTCACCTCCGTGTCAAGATCGGCGTCCTGAACCAGCACTCCGCCGCAAACAGAGCGCAGATCAGTCGTGGGTCTTGCCTCTTTCGCCGGCGTCAATAAGCGAATGAGTCGCAGATTTTTTTTCTTTTGCAGGACGGCGCGCGCCTCGATCTCGAAATCTGGCGCGATGATGACTTCGCTGAAAATTTCGCTGATCGCTTTTGCCACCGCCTCGTTCAACGGCCGGTTGCAGACGATGATCCCGCCAAATGGCGCTTGCTTGTCGGTTGCAAACGCCTTTTCCCACGCCTTGCGCAGATCCGGATCCGAGCCAACGCCGCAGGGGTTTGTATGCTTCAGGATCGCAATGGTCGGCTCTTCAAATTCGGCGATCAAATTGGTCGCGGCGCTAACGTCTAGAATATTGTTGAACGAAAGCTCCTTGCCCTGAAGTTTTTCGAAATATTTGTCGAAATCGCCGTAAAGCGCAGCGTCCTGGTGAGGATTTTCGCCGTAGCGCAATCGCATCGCCAATGGGAGCGAAAGTGAGAAGGAAGCGTCGGTCCTCTGCTGTTTGTTCAGAAAATTGGCGATCACCCGATCATATTCCGCGGTCCGGTTAAATGCCTTGATGGCGAGGCGCTCTCGCAATTTCAGCGTCGTCTCCCCGTCGTGCTTGCCCATGTTCTCGAGCACCGTGTCGTAATCTGCGGGATCGACGACGACTGTGACTGATTCATAATTTTTTGCCGCACTTCGAATCATCGACGGTCCGCCGATGTCGATATTTTCAATTGCTTCGACCAGGGTTACACCCTCCTTCGCGACGGTGGCTTCGAAAGGATAAAGATTGACGGCGACAAGATCGATTGGATCGAAACCGCATTCGCGCGCCTCCGCTTCGTGTTTCGCGTTGCCGCGCTTGTAGAGGAGTCCGCCGTGGACACGGGGATGCAAAGTTTTGACGCGGCCATCGAGCACTTCAGGAAACGCGGTGAAACTCGAGATCTCGCGCACCGGAATTTTTTCCTTCTTCAACAAGACCGCTGTTCCGCCGGTGGAAATGATGTCCACGCCCTGACGCTCCAGAGCGCGACTAAAGGCAGCGACGCCGGTTTTGTCAGAAACGGAAACGAGTGCGCGGCGAATTTTCATGGCACGTTAAAGCGTTTAAGGGTTGAAGCGTTAAAGCGGCAAAGCAAAAAAATAATCAAAGCATCATTGTCATTCTGAGCGAAGCGAAGAATCTCTGGACCAATTCCTTTCCCGGCTCCGAAATAGCAATCAGAGATGTTTCGCTTCGCTCAATATGACAAACAGAGCGTTGGACGTTTCAACGCTTCAGCGATCAAGAACAACATTCCTGGCCGCCGGATAAAGCACCGGGCAGCAACCGACGATTTCGCAAAATGCTTTACTGAAGTGACTAAGGCTTGAGTAACCTACTTCGGTCGCAGCTTCAGTGACGTTGTAACGTCCCGTGCGCAGCAATTCCGCTGCGCGTTCGATCCGCATATTGCGCAAGAATTGTGGAATTGTGAGGCCGGCTTCACGCGAAAAAATTCTGCTCAGATAAAACGGACTACAGCCCGCCTCCTGCCCCAACATTTCCAGCGTTGGCGGGTTCGACAAATCTCGCCGCAGAATCTCCTTTACGCGTTCCACTCGTTCACGAGCCAGGCGTTTCTGACGCATGCAGAAAAATTCAGGATTCTTTGGCGCAAAGAAAAATTGCGCCATGAGCTCCATGGCTTTGCCTTGATACCAGAGAACCTGCGCAGCCTTCGCGACAGGAGGTTCCGCCAGGTTCGCCGCCACGCCGCGTTGCTGCATGGTCATGGGACGCGCGGGCGCGACTACGTTCTCCTCTTTATCTCCAAAAATGACCCGGCGAATCTCCGGTTCAAGATCCGCCTCGTTACGCGCGAACTGTTTTCGTAAATGTTCGCGTGAAAATTCGAGGGTCACGAATTGGTGATGATCACGTGCGCGTCGCGAGGCCGGCAGCGGTTCATCGGCGACAGCGTAATAGCCGCAATTGCCCGGAAGATAATCGCTGCGCGCACTGGCAGTTCCTCCGACTGCTCCGTGCCCATTGAGATTCAAGCAGAACTCCAAGCTATTCGGATGAAACGTGCGTCCCCAGTTGAACGAATGCTGAATACGGAAATCGTGCCACTCGATGGCGACGCCGATTTTATCCACGTCGCCGTACAATGGATGCCATCCGTCTTTCAGTTCGCGCCAGGCAGCTTGTTCCGCTGCGCAACCAGGGTTCATGTTGGTCAAATTACGGGCGCGGATGCGTAGAATGCAAGGACGGTTTGACTTCCTGCAATGCGTCGCGGTGCCACTTTCCCAGCGTCGAGGCGGCGTCATATGCGCTCTGCGCGAAATTGAGCAGGACTTCATCCGGCTTTTCAGCCGTGCGCACCGCTTCGTATGGCAACATGAACTCGCGAAGTTTCGGTTCGTAAAAAGCGGCTACAGGCTCGACTTTCGCTTCGCTGAATCCCGGTGGCTCCGGATAGGCATAGGAATAAAAAATCGGCGTCGGCGCAGCGACGTTGCCCGGCCAGAACCCGAGGCTGCTCACCTCCTGTGAGTACGCCTCTCGCGTAATCGCATCCGGCAGATGCGGAATCCCGCCGGGATGCGGCGGCGCGGGCCGCCCTGAAAAACGCGTCACTGCCAGATCAAAACTGCCCCAAAAAAAATGCACGGGGCTGCATTTGCCGCAGAAACGCGAACGAAACTCCTTAAAAACGCGATCGCTTTGCACGAGGACAAGCCAGAACCGATTGGCGTATTCACGGTCGTACGCGCGGTGCTCTTGGTCCTGGTCGAATGGGATCGGATTCTCAATCTCGTTAGGAACTGTGTTGATGGTCACAGGCAATTCCATCTCCGCTAGCGCATTCATCACTTCACGATAAAATTTCGCCACTGGCTCCGGGCGCAGTTTCAACACTCGTGCCGCACCATTGCTTTTAAGGATGCGCAATTCGTGATCGATGAAATCGAAACGGATTTCGAACGTCGATGTGCCGTGCGGGATCGGCGAAGTCGTTAGGCCGCGAGAAGTGACGTAAAGCGTAACGTGCCAGGAATGGTTGGTCCAGGGACTAAGCGTCAGACGGATTTTACCGACGATCTGCGTCCACATGTGCAACGTGATCGCGGTGTCTTGCCACTCTGCAAAAGGCAGTGCCGGCCACGGATTGGAAGGGCTGTTCATGATGTCGGAAAGCGTGTGGGACGCCTCGCCCTTTCTAAGGGAGAGGGGGAGGGTGAGGGTTTGCGCTTTATGCGGTTCGGCACTCCAAAACCCCTCACCTTAATCCTCTCCCCTCCTGCAAGGGGAGAGGCGACTAAAGCGAGATCATGGTCAGTGTGCATATCAAACCTGTTTTGCAGACCCCTACTCCCGGTTAATGAAATCTGAAAACGACCGCTTCACTCTCTCAAACATTCCTTGCGCTTCCTCCTGTGCTCTATGAAAAGCATGCTTAACCTTTCTTTTCGTACTCGGGATGACGCCGCCGCCATCTCCCTGATCAGAATCGCTCTCGACGTCCTCCATGGTCGCCCCGGAAAACATGCCTTCCGTTCGCCTGACGGTGCCGCCAGTCGCGCCGATGTGAATCGTGCCGACCGGATGTGACGATCTGCTTCGGAGAGTCACAACCCACACCGGTTCACCGCCGTCACCTGTGCGCAAAGTATAATCGGCTGTTGCAAAGTTTATGTGCGACGCCTCTGCCGTGTGACTCGCTAGCGCATACGCGCCGCTGGAATCCAGGTTTAAACGCGAAACATCGATCGTTGCGCCTTCGGCGGAACCTGCTACGTCGCGACCCACCGTATCATCGGAATCAATCTTCCCATCAACGATGTTCAATTGACGAAACCCACGACCCTCAGGGTCCTCTACGATAATTTTCCAGTTGTCCGGCTGCGGGTCACCTTTCACGCCGGTGATCGAAACAATTTGATGCAGGGCGTCGGGACCGACTTCCCTGCCCACCACACGCAACGCTTCATATGCCGTAGCCTTCTCCTCCGCCAAAGCAGGCGCAACCAACAGCAAAAGCCCAATCCATGCTCGCCACATGCGTCAAAATTGAACAGCGGTTTCGGCAAGTGTCCATCGCGTTTTCATGCGCATGTGATCAATGCGATGGATTCCACGCGCCATCTACTTGAATCAGCACGCGAAATCTGCTCACGTTTTCACGGGTACTGATGAAGAGAAGCAAAGTGGAATTCAGCAGTCACACTGCGAACCTGGCATTGCTGCGGAAATGCGTTCGCGATTTTTTAAACGGCTACCCGTTTTCCGAAAAGGAGCGACTGATGATGGTGCTCGGCGTGGATGAAGCCTGCACGAATATCATCCGTTACGCGTACCGTTTGCGCGACGATCAACCCATCTCGTTGCGAATGGAAGGATTGCGCAAATGTGTGCGCATGCGGTTGCGAGATTACGGCGAAAAAGTTTTCCCGCACGAGATGAAAGGCCGCTCTCACGATTTGATCCAACCCGGCGGACTCGGTCTTCATCTGATTCGCAACGCCTTTGACCAGGTGGATTACGTCCACAAACGCCGTGGCACCGAGCTGGTACTGACGAAGAAGCTGAACACCGTTGAAGCGTTGAAGGGTTAGATCGTTAAAGCGTTAACAGAAATGATTTCGCGGCGAGCACGCCTCTTTTTGCCTCGGCGGTTGACAGGTTTGCCGCTAGATTATCAACGCTTCGACGCTTTAACGTTTTAACGACCATGAAACCGCCTGAGCCAGATGCTGCTTTTGAAGTTTCGCTGCGACCGCCGGCATTCAGCGAGTTCAACGGCCAGGTGAAAGTGTGCGAACGCCTGGAGTTGATGGTGGAAGCGGCGAAAAAGCGCGGCGACGTGCTCGAGCACATTCTCTTGAGCGGACCCTCCGGGCTCGGCAAAACGACGCTCGCCTACATCATCGCCAACGCGATGGGGGTGAATATCAAAAACACAAGTGGCCCGGTAATTGAGAAGGCGGGCGAGCTCGCAGGGCTTCTCACCAGCCTGGAAAAGGGCGATGTGCTCTTCATTGATGAGATTCACCGGCTGCAACCGGCGATCGAAGAATATCTCTATCCGGCGATGGAAGATTACCGGCTCGACATCATCATTGACCAGGGACCGCAGGCGCGCAGTCTGCGTCTCAATTTGCCAAAGTTCACGTTGGTCGGTGCGACGACGCGAGCGGGAATGGTAAGCGCGCCACTCCGTTCGCGTTTCGGAATGACGGCGCGCCTCGATTACTACAACGCCGAGGAAATGCAGAAGATCATCGTGCGCAGCGCCTGTTTGCTCGGGGTCGAGATTGATCCGCCCGGCGCGGGCGAGATCGCCGCGCGGTCACGCGGCACGCCCCGCACGGCGAACAATCTTTTGCGTTGGGTGCGCGATTACGTGCAAGTGAAAGCCGAAGGAAAAATCACCGCGGAACTCGCAGATCGCGCCCTTACCATGCTGGAAATCGATCGCGACGGGTTCGATCAATGGGACAAACGCATCATCGAAACATTGATCCACAAATTCAACGGCGGTCCCGTCGGTCTGAATTCGCTGGCGGTCGCAATAGGCGAAGAAGCCGGCACAATCGAGGAAGTTAACGAGCCATACCTGATCATGGAAGGCTACATCAAACGCACGCCGCAGGGCCGTGTCGCCACTGTAAATGCCTACCGCAAGCTCGGCCTCAAACCGCCCACCGGCGCGCAACAGGAGCTTCTGTAGCCGCCTCGCTGTGTCGAGGCGTTTAATCTCCCCTACCCTACGCACGGCGACATAGCGCCGTGGCTACAACGCCGACGCATGTTACTGCGTTATCCCGCAGATCGCCGCTATAGTTTCTCCAATTGAACGTTGGACGTTGAGCATTCCGCTGTGGACGTTGAGCGTTGGACGTTGGACGTTTTCTTCGATGCAGTTAACAGCTGATTTCTTCCAGCAAACCGCCAGGGTGTTGACTGTCACCGAGTTGACGCGGCAAATCCGTGGCACGCTTGAAACGAAATTCGCCGCTGTGTGGGTGCAGGGCGAAATATCCAACTACAAACTGCATCCGAGTGGCCATCAGTATTTCACACTGAAAGATCAACGCGCCCAGATCTCGTGCGTGATCTGGCGCGACACCATGCTGCCGCCACGACAACGCCTGGCCGATGGCGCACAGGTGCAGGTTTACGGCACGGTCACCGTTTACGAGGCCCGCGGACAATACCAACTCAATGTCCAGATTCTTCAGCAGCGCGGAGTCGGCCTGCTCCAGGCGAAATTTGAAGCGCTAAAGCGGAAGCTTAAGGCCGAAGGATTATTTGCGCCGGAGCGGAAAAGGCCGTTGCCGAAATTCCCGCAGCGTATCGGGATCGTGACGTCGCCCAGCGGCGCAGCGATTCGCGATATGCTGAACGTGCTGCGCCGTCGCGCGCCATGGTTGCAAATTCTGATCAACGCGGTGCGTGTGCAGGGAACCGGAGCCGCGCAGGAAATCGCCGTAGCCGTTCGCGAGCTTGGGGTGCCTAACGAGGCGTTCGCGCCGGTCGATCTCATCGTGGTCACGCGCGGCGGTGGCAGCATCGAAGATTTATGGGAGTTCAACGAAGAGATCGTTGCGCGCGCAATATTCAATTCCGGCGTGCCAGTCGTCTCGGCGGTCGGCCACGAAATCGATTTCACCATCTCTGACTTCGTCGCGGACCTGCGCGCACCGACGCCGAGTGCTGCCGCGGAATTGATCGTGCCCGATATCGTCGATCTCCAACGTCGGATCGACGGTTGCACGCATGCGCTCGCACACCAGCTACTGAACCGTGTCCGTGACGCGCAACAACGGCTGGATCACGCGCGCGAAACGCTGAAACGCTGCCTCGGGCACAGGATCGACGGCTACAAGCGCGGCTTACTTCACATTATGGCGGCGCTGCAACCCCGAAAGCTTTCGGGGGAGCTCATGATACGCCGCAACCGTTTTGCCGATTTGCACCGACGGCTGGTCGCCTGCCCGGCACAACTGGTTGAACACGCAAGGCACCGTTTCGCTCGCATCGAGGGAATGCTGCGCGTGCTCGGACCAGACGCCACACTGCGCCGCGGATATAGCATCACGACCAATGAGCGCGGACAAGTCGTTCGCACAATTACAGCTGTCCGCACAAAAATGAAAATCCGTACCCGCGTCAGCGACGGCGAATTCGGTTCGGAAGTTCTGTAGCGACACGGAGAAGCAGACCACCACGGATTACGCGGATTTCACGGATAAGAGCTAGAACTCAAATCACGAATCAACACGAATTCACACGAGATAAGGCAGCAACCGTTCAGAAAAACTTGGTGTTCATATGTGTCCATTCGTGGTTAACCTTGGTCCATGTCTTTGATTGATTTCATTCGCACGATGCCAGACGTCGGCGACGGACGGATCTTTCGCAGACCGAAGCGCAAGCCGCGCAAAATGACAGTGTGAACGGGTTTCTGCGCAGGTCGATTCCGGGTAGCGCACGCGTCTCGCGTGTTGGTTTCGGCGCCGCGCCGAAACAAGCTTTTCCTGTGAGCGGTAATGTTGTGAAAGTTCGCGATCGCGAGGACGCGCTCGCCAGCACGCGAGACGCGTGCGCTACCGGGACTCCGTGGACATAAATCGAGCCGTAGTTTGCGGCGCGGTTACAGCATCACGATGAACGGGTAGGGACAAATCATCCGCACAATCGCAACCGTCCGGCCAAAAATGAAAATTCACACTCGCGTGAGCGACGGCGAATTCGACTCAGAAACTTATTAGAACAAAAATTCAGAGCCAAAAGTCGGCGCAGCGGAATTGGCAGGCGCGCTGGACTCAAAAGCCAGCGTTTCGCTGCATAAGTGATTGATAATCAGACATCGGCCAAGGGGCACTGTCACTTTGCTGCCAGTTTTGAGGCCGTTTTAGGCCATTTTCCGCCTTTTTGGGTTCCGAGCGTCTTAGCGGCCTCGTGCGTGATCGGTCTGAAACAATTCCGCTTCCTATATGCCGAATGATTCTGCACAATTCTCTCGCCATGCAGCCTTTTGGCCGCTTTCCCCTCTGTGCAGCAAGAAATAGATTGGAAAATGCCGTCTAATTATAACTAGGCAGTCGAGTCACCAATGACGACTCACGCAAAGGCACGACGCAGACAAAGACGACGAAAAAGCTCGTTGGCCACAGCAGCGGCAGGTAGTCGCGGGAGAAAAGCGGCTCGGCCAGTCAAGCCTTCGTTTCCGCTCATCATTTGCATGCAGCAATTCCTCTCGGACCTTGACGTGCTAGGCGAAGCTTTTCGCACCGTAATCCCTCTCCTCGAGGCGCGTGATGCGGCGCTCCGGAAGGAATTTCCCGCCCTCACAGCCAACGTCAAGAACGCGGTTGCGAGGGTGAGCGGGAAGAAACGTGGAGCACGACGCCTTGTTCGGTCCGGTGAGCTGAGCAAGATGGTGTCTTCCGTCGAGAGACTGATCGCCGCGGTACGCAAGCTAAACAGGGCCACAAGCATGTACCGTCGCCAAACACTAGTCCTTTTGGTCGCTCGGCTGGACGAGTACACGGGTGAGCTACTCAAAGTAGAGTTCAAAGCAAAGCCAGAGCTTCTGAAGGGAGCGGACAGGACTCTGCCGCTAGACATGGCTCTGGCTGCTGAATCGTTGGACGAACTTGTTGCCACGGTCGTAGGGTCCGAGACGGACAAGATCCTCCGCGGGTCACAGTCGTCGCAGGTCGACTACTTTGACAAGAAATTCAAGCTCGGACTTCGGGAGAATTTCGCAAGCTACGGGGATTTTATTGAGGTCGTAGAACGTCGTCACTTATTCGTTCACACTGGCGCACGGCTCACAGGCCAATACCTTGCGGCATGCGAGAGCGCTGGCAAGTCGCTCGAGAGTAAGAAGTTGGGCACTGTGCTGCCTGCCGACGACGAGTACTTGGCAAGGGCCGGCGAGCTCATTTTCGAGTACGGGTTTCGTCTCGGTCAGTCTCTGCATCGCAGACTCTTTCCAAGCGACCTCGGCAGCGCGGACCGGGCGATCATCGACTATGGGATCAATCTGATCGGTGAACAGCGGTGGATGCGTGCCGAGACTGTTTTCCAGTTTGCGCACAGCTTGCCTGAGAAGTTCGTTGCAGATGATTCCACACGCCGAATATTTATGGTGAACCTCGCTATTGCGCTTCAGGGCCAAGGACGGGTGGAGGAAGCCATGCGCCTGCTTGACTCCGTTGATTGGTCATCGGCGCACCCCAAGTTCACGATAGTACTTGCGGCCCTGCGGAAGGAATATGCACGAGCATCGAACTTGATGAAAAGCAATCGCGACGCGATTTCCGAAGAAGATTACCGGCAGTGGCCGGCATTTCGCGACTTTCGCCGATCCGCAGAATTTGAAGCGGCGTTTATGAAAATATTCAGGAAGCCTTTCATGCCGCAGCTTCCTTCCGAAGCCGAGCTGCCTAACTCCGGTTTGCAGTCTGCGAAAGCCGGAGCGTAGCGACGTCTCGTTAGGCCCGTGAGCCGCAGACTTGCAGCGCTTATCACCGCGATGCTTTTTACCTGCGTCATCACGCCGACGCAGGCGGGCGCGCTTTAGGGATTGTTGACTACATGCGGCGCAGGTTTGCTCGCTTCAAGCTGTGCGCTCACCTTCTGCAATCCCGCAGTAAGCGCGTCAATTTGTTTCTCCAAGCGCGCAATAGTCGCTCCCTGTTGCTGCACAGTCTGATGCTCTTTGAGAAACTCGTTGAGCAACATAGCGTTTACCGCGTCGTAGCGCACGGTGTAGATCTCGCCGTTCTCGTCGCGCACCACCAGGTCTGGATTTACCTCGGCGACTTCCTCCGCGATTAAACCGAATTGCGGCATCCCGGTGCGGTCGCTCTTGTAGTGAAATGTCACCGGCTTGAGCCCCAGGATTGCTTCACTGCTTTGATCCATCGGTTTGATTTCTTTCTTAAACCGCCGTGAGGAGGACGGCGGTGTCGTGCCGAGCTGACCGGTGGTTGTGTTTATAAAAACCGCCGTCGGACTGCCCTCGTTCACTCCGTTGATGCCAGCGATAAAGGTGGCCGTCTGAGTTCCCTCAACGCCGATGCGGATGGTGTTGGCCTCGGCAGCAACACCTTGATTGCCGATTTCGATATTGTTATCGCCGGCGGTGAGATAAGTGCCGGCATAGACGCCCAACCCGATGTTATTTGAGCCAGTGGTGCCATAGAGTGCATAACTACCCGTGGCGGTGTTGTCGTAGCCGGTAGCGTTGCTACCGAGTGCACCAACCCCGGTGGCGGTGTTTTCGCTACCGGTGGTGTCGCTTACGAGCGCAGAATCCCCTGTGGCGGTGTTGTTTTTGCTGTCGATGGTGCTGAAAAGTGCCTGATAACCGGTGGCTGTGTTGTTCTCGCCGGTGGCGTTGTTAGTGAGTGCTTGCACCCCGGTAGCCGTGTTGTCGTAGCCGGTGGTGTTGCTAAGGAGCGCAGCAGCCCCGGTGGCGGTATTTTCGCGGCCGCTGCCGATGTTGCTATAAAGTGCATGATAACCGGTGGCCGTGTTCTGGTCGCCGACGGTGTTGTTAAGGAGTGCAGCAACCCCAACGGCCGTGTTCTGGTAGCCGGTGGTGTTGTTAGTGAGTGCTTGCACCCCGGTAGCCGTGTTGTCGTAGCCGGCGGTGTTGCTAAAGAGCGCGCTATGACCGTTGGCGGTGTTTTCGCTGCCGGTGGTGTTGCTATAGAGTGCAAAGGCGCCGACGGCATTGTTGTTCGATCCGCTGTCGTTAAACACGAGCGCATCGGTTCCAACGGCCACGTTCTGTGTGCCGGTAGTGTTGAGCAGAAGCGCTGCAGCGCCAACTGCGGTATTGGAATCCGCCGTGTTGAGCACTAGCGTTCCCGCGCCAACACCGGTGTTGTAGTTGCCGCCAGCGACTAAATAGAGCGAATACCAACCAACTCCTGTATTGTATGTGCCACGGGTGAGGCTCAAAAGGGCCGAAGCGCCCTCTGCCGTGTTGCCCGTGCCATAGGTGGGCGGCCCGTAGGCGCCATCGGGCGCAGGAACAACCGCTTGCGCCATTGGACTAAGCGCAAAAGAGGTCAGCATAAGCGACAGCAGGATGAGAAGGAAACCCCGTATAATCCACATTGCCTGGGCACGCGACAGTTGTTGTTTACGCGGTAAACCTTGGCAAGACGACCGGCCAATTGATTTTCTTACGTGTAGAGTTGTCATATGTTGTGTTTTCATTTGTTGTTGAGGTTGGATTGCAGATTACCGCTGTTTGTTACGTTTATGCTCTGCTGATTGTTGAGGGCCATTTGTGCCGCAGGGCGGACGACATCAAGCCGCGCGCTCACCTTCTCGAGGCCCATAGTGAGAGCTTCAATTTGGTTTTGCTGATGCGCAGCAGTCGCTTGGAAGTCCTTCTTCTGCTGCGCCACCGTCGACTTCAATTGGGTGATGGTCGCTTTCTGTTCTTGCACTTCGCGGTGCTCTTTAAGGAACTCATTGAGCAACATCGCGTTGATGTACTCGTAACGGACCGACTCGGCCTGCCCATCCGCATTGCGCGCTACCAGGTCGGGATTTACTTTTTCCACTTCCTCGGCAATGAGACCAAAGGCGTGCATCTGTGCGGGATCAATGTTTTTCTTGTAGCGGAAGGTGACCGGCTTGAGCGCGAGGAGCGCGTCACTGGCCCTGTCCATGGGCTTGATGTCCTGCTTGTAACGGCGCGAGGAGGGGATGTAGCCAAGCTTATCGCCGCCCACAGATTCTACAGTGACGGTAAGCCCGCCACCCTGCGGTGTGGAGCCGATGTTTCTAATACGAGTGGTAGCGATCTCGCCGGCAACCCCCAAAACGCCCTGGCCGATACAGACATTGCCACCGCCGGTGGTGAGATTAAAGCCGGCATAGTGGCCCAACGCGGTGTTATCTGAGCCGGTGGTGTTTTGAAGCGCGCTAAGACCGCTGGCGGTGTTGTCGTTGCCGGTGATGTTGCTGTGGAGTGCAGAAACCCCGGTGGCGGTGTTTTCGCTACCGGTGGTGTTGATTTCGAGCGCGGCAACCCCAGTGGCGGTGTTGTTTTTGCTGTCGATGTTGTTATGGAGTGCAGAAACCCCGGTGGCGGTGTTGTTCTCGCCGGTGGTGTTGTAAGTGAGTGCAGAAACCCCGGTGGCCGTGTTGAAGATGCCGGTGGTGTTGCTTTGGAGCGCCGAAAACCCGGTGGCGGTGTTGCCTTCGCCGGTGGTGTTGTAGAAGAGCGCTTGAAAACCAACGGCCGAGTTGAAGCTTCCGGTGGTGTTGCTATAGAGCGCGGTATGACCGTTGGCCGTGTTGATGGTGCCGGTGGTGTTGCTAAAGAGTGCAGAAACCCCAGTCGCCGTGTTCAAGGCGCCATCAGTGTTAGAAAAGAGCGCCATAGAGCCAACTGCCGTGTTGAAGTTGGCAATTCCGTTTCCGCTCACGTCATTATTCATGAGCGCGAAATGACCAATGGCGGTGTTATCGTGGGCGTGAATATTTGCTGAAAGCGCGGAATCGCCAAAAGCGTTGTTGTCCTTTCCGTCAAGGTTGTTAAAGAGCGCAAGAGCACCAACAGCAGAGTTGTCGTTGCCGCTGTCGTTATGGACGAGCGCGTCAGTTCCAACGGCCACGTTCTCTGTGCCGGTGGTGTTGAGCAAAAGCGCCGCCGCGCCCACTGCGGTATTGGAATCCGCGTTGTTGAGTGCCAACGCTCCGCCGCCGACACCGGTATTGAAGCTGCCGGTGGTATCCGAAAAGAGCGCGTACCAACCAAGGCCTGAATTTCCAGCGCCCGTGGTGAGGGAGTTAAGCGCATTGCATCCTTCCGCTGTCGTGAAATTGGGATAGCATCCATCCGGCGGAGGTACCGCTTGCGCTCCTGGCAAAAGCGCGAAGCAGACCAGCACAGGCAGGATGAGAAGGAAACCGCACCGCCACGACAGCGAGCGGCCGGTTGAATTTCTCACGAGGGTACTTGTCATATTTTCAGTTTTCATCTTTTTGTTGAGGTTGGATTGCAAATTACTGCTGTTTGTTACGTTTATGCTCTACTGATTGTTGTTGACCACTTGCAGCGCAGGTCCGCCACCGCGGATTCGTCCTGTGGCGAATTTCCTCGCTTCAAGTCCGCCGCCGGACGGACTCGCTGCGGCGAGCTGTGCGCTCTCCTTCTGGAGGCCCGCAGTGAGCTGCTGAATTTCCTTCTGCTGCTGCGCAAGCTTCGATTCAAAGTCCTTCGTTAGCTGCTCCACTTTGCGATGCTCTTTGAGAAACTCATTGAGCAACATCACGTTCACGTCTTCGTAGCGCACGCTGTAGGGCTCTCCTTCTTTGTCGCGTATCACCAGGTCCGAGTTCACGGCGGCTACGTCCTCGGCGATCAAACCAAAGGAGGGCGTGTTGTTAGCGTCGCGGTTGTAATGAAAGGTTACTGGCTTGAGCGCCAGAATGGCTTCGCTGGCTTTGTCCATTGGTTTAATATCGTGCTTGAAGCGCCGCGACGAGACCACGGTGCCCAACTTTCCGTCACTGCCGATGCGCACGGCCATGTCGGCGGAGCCCCACGACTGCCCATAGATGCCGGCGATAAATGTTGCGCTCTGTGGTGCGTCGCCGATGCGGATGGTATTGGCCTCGGCAGCAACACCTTGGTTGCCGATTTCGATATTGTTATCGCCAGTGGTGAGATTAGCGCCGGCAAGGTAGCCCAACCCCGTGTTATTTGAGCCTGTGGTGTTAAAAGCGAGCGCACTGTTACCATTGGCCGTGTTGTCGTGGCCGGTGGTGTTGTCACCGAGCGCGCCAAGCCCGGTGGCGCTATTGTCGTCGCCGGTGGTGTTGTGACCGAGCGCACTGTCACCAATGGCCGTGTTGTAGTTGCCGGTGGTGTTGTCGGCGAGCACGCTTTCGCCGCTGGCGGTATTGCCGCTACCTGTGGTGTTCGATACAAGCGTTTTAGATCCGTTGCCGGTGTTGAACGTGCCGGTGGTGTTGCTAAGAAGAGTAAACGCTCCAATGGCCGTGTTGGAGTTGCCGGTGGTGTTGCTTTCGAGTGCATTAGCACCGTTAGCCGTGTTGTAGAGGCCTTCGGTGTTGCTATACAGCGCGTTAACGCCAGTGGCGGTGTTGTTAGCACCGGTGGTGTTGCTATAGAGCGCGCTATGACCGTGGGCCGTGTTGTCACCGCCGCTGGTGTTGCTTTGGAGCGCAGAAACTCCGGTGGCCGTGTTCTCTGTGCCAGTGGTGTTGTAATAGAGTGCATTCATACCGTTGGCAGTATTGGCGCCCCCGGTCGTGTTGCTAAAGAGAGCGAACGCTCCATTGGCCGTGTTTTGGCTGCCGGAGTCGTTATAGACGAGCGCGTCGGTTCCAACGGCCGTGTTGCTACTGCCGGTAGTGTTGAGCAGAAGCGCTGCAGCGCCTACTGCGGTATTGGAATCCGCGTTGTTGAGTGCCAACGCTCCACCGCCGACACCGGTATTGAAGTTGCCGGTGGTATCCGAAAAGAGCGCGTACCAACCAAGGCCTGAATTTCCAGCGCCCGTGGTGAGGGAATTAAGCGCACTGCACCCTTCCGCTGTCGTGAAATTGGGATAGCATCCATCCGGCGGAGGTACCGCTTGTGCTCCTGGCAAAAGCGCGAAGCAGACCAGCACAGGCAGGATGAGAAGGAAACCGCGTATAATCCAGATTGGCTGGACACGCGGTAAACCGAACCGCAGAGGCGAGCGGTTAATCGATTTTCTTGCGAGGTGAGTTGTCATATGTTTTGTTTTCATTTTTTGTTGAGGTTGGAATTGTTGAACTGCATTAACTGTAATCCAGTTCCGCGAGGAACCGGGAAACATCCTCACGAGGCGCTTTGGAACAGCGGCCTCACTTCGGCGGACTCGGGGCTCCAGTTGAATCTGGAAATCGCGCTAAACGGTGTCTCAGCGAATATCCAGCCCCGGTGGCTTGTTCAGCCGTGCCGAAGATAAGTTGAAACGTCGGATGACGTAATCGAAGGAGCTTGTAGTCATTCCGCGCTAGCTTGTCGAGCCTTTGTCTAGCGAGGTGTCGCCTACTTTTCATGTAGGGTCTCGCCTTACACATCACAACTGAAAGAGGTTCATCGTTTTGCGCCGACCCTCGCCCACGGTGAGCATCTGCAGTCCAGATTGTTCGTCCGTTGGAATCAATCGCTGAGACACAGCCCCAACTTTAGCTTGCTTTACTGAGGAAGGCTGACCGTCGCACGGTCCACTTTGGGATAAAAAACCGCAGTAGCCAACGTCGTGCGCTCGGAACACAGCTCAGGCCAAGATTTGCCTCAAGAACGCAAATGAACGTTAGGCGTCCGCTCATTGTCAAAGAGTTGTTATGAGAGTGTCGAACTCGATCGCCGAGTTGCGGCAACAGATTCACGACGACCTGCGGATCCAGCATCCCGAATGGATCGAGCCAAGTGGCGATTGCCCCGAATGTGACTTTTACGAAGCGCGCCTAATAGAAGAGCTTGATACCTTGACACGAAAGGAATCCGACGGTCCACCGTGGCGATTCACGGCCGTTGAACAGGGAGTAAACTGAAATCGACGCCACCACAGGGTGAGGCGTGACGGCTGATTCTGAAATGCTCCTGCTTTATTGGGGAAGCGCAGCTTTAGGGGTTGTTGACCACTTGCGGCACAGGTCCGCCACGAAACGGACTCGCTGCGGCGAGCTGTGCGCTCACCTTCTGTAGGCCAGCGGTCAACGCTTCGACTTGTTTCTCCAACTGCTCGACTTTGCGGTGCTCCTTAAGGAACTCATTGAGCAGCATCGCGTTCACCTGATCGTACCGCACGCTGTAGGGTTTTCCTTCCTTGTCGCGCACCACGAGGTCACGATTTACCTTTTCAACGTCCTCGGCCACCAGCCCAAACTGTGGTGTGCGATCCGGGTCGATCTCTTTCTTGTAGCGAAATGCAACCGGCTTAAGAGCAAAAAGCGCTTCGCTGGCGTCGTTCATCGGCTCGATCTGATCCTTGAAACGCGCCGACGAAGTCATTGTTCCGAGCCTACCATTTGAATTAACGAGCACGGCAACTCCATTCGCCGATGTCGCTCCGAATATGTTGCCTATATAGCAGCTGTTGTCCTCGTTGTTACCATCAGTGCCGATACAGATAACATTATTGGCCGTGGTGACATTGCCGCCGGCGAAAGCACCCAACCCAATATTGCCGCTGCCGGTACTGTTATAGAGCGCTTCAAAGCCGTCGGCCGTGTTATAGGAACTGGTCATATTGAGATTGAGCGCAGCGTAACCGTTAGCCGTGTTGCTGATGCCAGTGGTATTGCTAATAAGCGCAAAATCACCGTTAGCCGTGTTGTAGAAACCGGTAATGTTGTTCTGAAGCGCAGCAGCACCGTTGGCGGTGTTGTTTCCACCCGTGGTGTTGCTAGCGAGCGCAAAAACGCCTACCGCCGTGTTGTAGCCGCCGGTCGTATTGCTAAAAAGCACAAAATCACCGCCGACAGCCGTGTTGTCATAGCCGGTGGTGTTGCTAAAAAGCGCACCAGAGCCGATGGCTGTATTGACGGTGCCGCTCGTGTTGCTGAAAAGCGCTTGATCGCCGGCGGCGGTGTTATAGCTACCTTCTGTATTGCTAAAAAGGGCAAATGTTCCAGTGGCCGTATTGCTGAAGCCGGCATCGTTATAGACCATCGCGTCTGTTCCAATAGCCGTGTTCTCTGTGCCGATGGTGTTGAGTAAGAGCGCTACAGTGCCGACTGCGGTATTGGAATCCCCCGTGTTGAGGGTCAGCGTTCCAGCACCAACACCGGTGTTGAAGCTGGCGTCCCCGTTGCTAAAGAGCGAATACCAACCAACTGCCGTGTTCGCTGAGCCCGTTGTGAGGCTTTGAAGGGCATTGGTTCCTTCTGCAGTAGTGAAGTTGGGATAGCCCCCGTCCGGTGGCGGACTTACGCCTCGCGTCGTCGGCAAAAGGCCGAAGCACGCCAACGCGACGAGAAATACTGGAGCTGCTTTTTTTAGCTGAATTAAAGGGTTCATAGATATTTCCTTTCTGTTTCCCCGCTACGTTGATTCTGCCATTCGCGGGTCCGCAGGAGGCGAGGAACCTAGCAGGAAAATGTCCTCCCCCTGATTCAGATCCGTTTTAACGGCTTTAAGTCTGGAGAAAATTACACCGGCTAGTCAAGGCAATTCACAGCGGCTCGAACCGCCGACTCAGGTTCAACAAACGCCATCAGCGTTTTGTCGGCGCGCACGATGAAATGTTTTCCATTGGTCGATCGCGTCGTGCTGCAACCACAATCCCGGTTCTCAATTGGTGATCGCGTCAAAAACGCTCACTCGAAAGCTGCCAACCAGGTTTCCCGTAACAACATCCCAGACTTTCGCGCCTTCGCCGGTACGAAAAGCCGCTAGCCGCTTTCCATCCAGCGACCAGCCGGCGATTTCAATACTGCTATACAGATCCTTTGAGTATCCCGCAAACTTTTGCACAGCATCACCAAGTGGAGTAACAATTGATACGTTGACATCGTCGCCCGACGCGAATCGATTTCCCTCGCTGGACCAAGCCAGACTCTCGCCCGAATTAAAACTGCCCTGCAGACTGAACCTCCCAACATTGTTGAATGTTCGACCATCCCATATCTGGACAGTATTGTCCTTGCTAGCGGACGCGAGATAACTACCATCGCTTGACCACGCGACGCGCTCGACAGAACCGCGGTGCCCTTCCAAAGTTCGAGGCTGACCGGAAGCGTCCCAGACGATCAGGTAGGGGTTCTCAAGACTGCCTGATGCAATCCATTTACCATCAGGTGACCAAGCGACAGCCTTTACAAAACTGGTATGACCCTGCAGTCTTTTCAGGACATGCCCATCTCGGCCATCCACTATCGCAACCGAGTTGTCCCAACTGGCGGTAGCGAGTCTTTGGCCATCAGGCGACCACGCTGCCGCTTCAATATTCTTAGAATGCGGTGAACTGCGGAATAAGCGTTTTCCGCTGGCCGCATTCCATGCCCAAAGTGTTCCGGTGTCATCGCCAGTCGCTAGCGCCGAGCCGTCCGGCGACCATGCGATGAACTTGATGGAACTTCCTGGTCCTGACAACTCCTTCGAGTCCCATGTCTCGGCTTTGTAAGTCCGAATTTTGCCTTCGTGATCGCCGATTGCCAGCCTGTTTCCCTGCGGAGACCAGGCGACAGTCCAGAACGGACCCTCCTTAGTAGTCAACCGACGGACTTGACGGCCGGAGTTAACATCCCAAATGCGTACGATTCCTACGCCCAAACCTTGCCCAGTGGCCGCTGCCAGATAGGAGCCATTAGGTGACAATGCCGCGGAGTTCATCCTTCGATGCTCCTCAACATTTGTCCCGACAACATACCAGGAAATCCCTGCGAGTGCGATCGCGACTGCCGCGGTTGCCAGCACCTTGGAACCGGCGCTGAAGGGAGGCATCCGTGTCGCGCGAGACACCTTTTTGGTTTCTGGCACAAGCGTCGTTTGTTCAGGCTCGATCCCTTCTGCATCACCGCGACATGCGCTCAGAAGTTTGTTCAAAGCGTCTTCGCGGTCGATTTTTTCCCCGCTGAAATCGACGAACTGGATCAGACGGAGTCGTCGCGGTATCTCGCAAGGTCGGTAAAGCACCGGAAGAATCGGCTTCCCCAGGTCCAGCGCCTCTCGGAGTTCTCCGCGCACTTCGCCGGATTTCACCGAAGCCGGCGAAAGCAGAATCAGAAGGCGATCGCAGTTACGCAAAGCCTGGTCGATGCTCTTGTCCCAGTCTGCTTCCGCTGGAATGTCCCATTGGTCCAGCCACACTCCGATGCCTTGTTTTTTGAGTTCCTGCGCAAGTGGAACCGCGAAGCCCTGATCCTCTCGGGCGTAGCAAAAAAAGACGCGATCGGCCATTCAGAACAGCATACGCAAAAGCAATTGGACGAGTCTGCTCAATTTTTTTGAAGATTGCGCAGGTCCTGAGTGGGGGATCACAAAGGAGAGTAAACTGTGGCAGTTTTTTCATTCACGCTCGGCTCGTTCCAGATTACGGATACGCGGCCCCGGCATGAAAAACGTCGTCCACGTTGGAGACCGTGGTTGTCTCACGTTCGCGCACGATTGCGCCGGGGAACCGGAGCGAGTCAAGACAGCCGCGACCATCTTGCGACGCGCTGGCGAGCCGCTGTCGTTACGGTGCAATCACCGAAACGAACGTGATGGTGTACTTGAACATCGCGGTCGTCTTTTCGCCGCGTTGGCTTAAAGATTATGAGTGCTGGCGCGCGTAGACACCAAATGCGTGTGAGGATGAGTGCAGCTATCAGGATGCCAACTACAATTGTGAATATCATTTGTTCATCGCCTCCGTACTATTCCTGCACACCTTTCTGAATCGGTCATTTGATGAAGCAAATCGCCGATTCCAGTTCCAGAAAAGCCGTCAAATTTTCATCCGCGTGCACAACGAAACGCTTTCCCTCGTCGCGATGCGCGTCTGCAATCCAGATTGTTCGCCCGTTGGAATCAATCCTGAGACGCAGCCCCAACTCCACCCGGCTTTGCTCAGATTGTCCGCGATGATTTCCATTACTTCATCTTACGTCGAGCGTGGCTTCTTTTCGTAGAACAGCGTGGGTCGCCAGGACAGGGTTGTGCCTGCTCAGGGGTTGACTCGGCTGGCTTCCTTTGTAAGATTCGTCGCTCTCCCGCTCGGGAGAGAGTCCCCTGCATGCAATGGATAAGATTCGTAATATCGCCATCATAGCGCACGTCGATCACGGCAAGACAACGCTCGTCGATCAACTCTTGCGCCAATCGGGCACGTTTCGCTCCAATCAAAAGATTGAAGAGCGCATGATGGATTCGATGGATCTCGAGCGTGAAAAAGGGATCACGATCCGCGCGAAGAACGCAGCTTTCGAGTGGAACGGCTATCGGATCAACATCGTTGATACTCCCGGTCACGCCGATTTTGGAGGCGAAGTCGAACGGATCATGAAAATGGTGGATGGCGTGCTGCTCGTCGTCGATGCGCACGATGGACCACAGGCTCAAACGCGTTTTGTCTTGCGCAAGGCGATGGAAAACAAGCTGAAGCCGGTTGTTGTCATCAACAAGGTCGACCGAGAAAATGCGCGCCCTCACAAAGTGCTGGACGAGATTTTCGATCTCTTCGTCGAACTGAAAGCGACCGACGAGCAACTCGATTTCCCGATTATTTACGCCAGCGCGAAGAACGGTTTTGCCATGCGCGAACTGCATGAGAACAACGAAGACATGACGCCGCTCTTTCAAGCGATTGTGCAACATGTGCCGCCGCCAGAAATCTCGAGCGAGCCATTCTTTCAAATGCTCGTCTCGAATCTGGATTATAGCGATTACCTGGGAAGAATTGCACTCGGGCGCATCGTTAGCGGTCGCGTCGCAGTCGGTGACTCCATCGTCTGCATTCACCGCGATGGCCGCCACGAACGGGCTACAGTCACGGCGCTTTTCACCTATTCGGGATTGGAGCAGGTGGAAATAAAACACGCGACTGCCGGCGACATCATTGGGTTGGCCGGCTTCGAGGAAGTGTATATTGGCGAAACTATTACCGACCGCGAAGAACGTGTGCCGCTTCAATTTGTGGATATCGATCCGCCTACGATTCGCATGCAAATTTTGGTCAACGATTCGCCGTTTGCCGGGCGCGAAGGAAAGTTTGTGACGGCGCGTAATATTCGCGAGCGCCTTATTCGCGAAACGCGCGGCAACGTTTCACTCCAGGTCAATGACACTGAAACAGCTGGCGCGTTTGAGATCAATGCGCGTGGCGAAATGCAGATTGCAATTCTGGTCGAGCAAATGCGACGCGAAGGTTACGAACTGATGGTTTCTCGGCCCGAGGTGATTTTTCATCGGGCAGAGAATGGCTCCCTCCTCGAGCCTCTGGAAAATCTTTATGTCGATCTACCGAACGAAAATCTCGGTGACATTTTGCAATTGGTTGCCAATCGCAAAGGCGAGGTTGTGGGCATGAATCATCACGCGACGCGCGTGTCGATCGAAGCGATTATTCCGACTCGCGGCCTGATTGGCTTTGAAACCGATCTTATCAACCTGACCCGCGGCGAAGGATTGATGAGTCATCTCTTTCGCGAATACGCGCCGTTCAAAGGCGAAATCGGAGGACGCGGTCGTGGTGTCATGGTGTCGATGGAACCGGGAGTCAGCACAGCGTACGCGCTCAACAACATTCAGGAACGGGGCCGGCTTTTCATCGGCCCACAGGAGGACGTTTACGCTGGGATGATCGTCGGGGAAAACGCGCGACCGGAAGATTTGCCAGTCAATCCCTGTAAAGCAAAACATCTTACCAACATGCGGAGTCAGGGGGAAGGCAAAGGGATTCAGCTCGAAGCGCCGTTATGCATGAGTCTGGAACGCGCGATTGAATACATCGACATCGACGAATATGTGGAAGCGACGCCGAAATCGCTGCGTTTGCGAAAGCGGATTCTCGACGCAACCGCCCGGAAGCGCGCCGTTGTGATAGCTGCTTGATTCAGTTGCTACAGCAGCAGCCACCTTCGCTGCGAGAGAACGGTCGTTCGGAGCACCGGCCAGTTTCAATCTCATGAACCGATGCCTCCTTTGTCGCGCGTCAGAGATCGCGCTCCAGTTTCTAATCAGCTCTGTGCGCGCCTACGGTGTGAACTGGTAGACGCAACCATCGTCTGTGGTGCCGCCATGAACTGTGGCGCCGTAAAAGTTTCCGAACGGATCGACAACCATACCGTTGTAGGAGAAGCCGCCGTCGGGTGATCCATCAAAAGCATGAACTACAATTTCGGTCCATTGACCGCCGCCGCTGGGGCTTAGCTTAAAGATTGTGCCACTGCCTAATCCGCCTTCACTCGTCGTTCCGTAAAGATTGCCGGCCGCATCACGAACCAGATTGCTGATGGGACTGTTGCCGTCGCTTCCGCTTTGAAAGCTGTAAATTACTCTCTCATGCCATTCCCCAGTCGGCCGGGGAACTAGCTCGTAAACAGCGCCGATACCGTTTGCACCTCCGTAGTAAGTGGTTCCATAGAGTTTACCCGAAGGAGCGGGAAGCAGCGCGCCATAAGGAAAGCTTCCATCGGGCTGACCGTGGAAAGAATAAAGCGTCCTAAGATCCCATTCTCCACTTGTTGTTGGTGTGAGTTCAAAAACAATTCCGGCTCCATAAAGGCCGCCCGTAGTCGCGGCGCCATAGAGCAGTCCATCGCTCAGCAACATTCTTCCAGCCGAACCACTGGATCCGTCCGCGCCGCCTGTGAAGGTGTGAATGACTTGAAAGCTCCAAGTCCCGCCGTGTGGATGGATTTTGTAAATCGTGCCTACGCCGTATGCGCCACCGGTGGGAGTCATGCCATACACATTTTCGCTTCGATCGACAGTGACTCTCGCGCCCGGTCCAGATCCATCGTTGCCGCCTGTGAACGCATGAATGACGGTTTGAGTCCATGTACCGCCTGAGTTCGTCAACTTGTACACCAGGCCGCAACCGCCTTCACAACTGCCAGACCCGCCGGTGACTGCCGTGCCGTACAGGTTCCCTTGCCGATCAATGCTAACTCCTTTGTACGGCTCGCCTCCATCGGCGCCGCCAGTGAAACTATACAGGACGTTCTGAACCCAGCCGCTAGGTGTCGGGCTAAGCTGAAACACTGTGCCGCTTCCATGATCACCGCCAAGCACTGTCGTCCCATAGAGATTCCCCGCGCTGTCCGTCTCCAGATCGGTGTCAGCATATTCCCCGTCGTCCTCGTCAAAACTAAAGATGACATTTGTTGTCGTCGCTTTAGCGGTGACAAGCGATAGTGCGATAACGAATAGTGGAGCTACGTTCTTAAATCGAATCAGTGCATTCATTGCTTCTTCCCTTCCCCGTTTTAGTTGAGTTTTTGAAATCGCGGGTCCGAAAAGGCAAAAAACCTGGCGGGTCAAACGTCCTCTGTCCTAATTTAGAATCCGCTTTTGCGATGCCCAGTATGCAAAAATCGTCTTCCGTTTGTCAAAACATTTCGGGCGATCAGATCGAGAAAACTGTAGCGCCGCTATTGGCGCGTCTGAGACGCTTTACCATCGGAACCGGCGTGTCGCACAAGACGCGGTCAAAGTGGCGACCTTTCAGTGTCCGCCGGTAACTGTGTATCCGGCGGTTCGTAAATCTTCGGCCAAATCCACTTCCATCTGGACCGCGGCTTCAAACGGCATCGGGTTCAAATGTTTGTAAAGCTCTGGCATCAGTCGCACTCCATATTTGCGGACGACCCAGGCAGATTTGTAGCCGTTTTTGTGATTTTCGAATCGGTGATCGACCGGAATTCCTGTCATCCCAACATATACACACGGCTTCAGCGGATCGCGTTTCGGATTGAGCCGCAGAATAGAAGAATGCTTTGCGACAGCGTCCTTCAGTAGAATCACATAAACGTTATGGTGGAAGTCCTCTTCCTTCTGACGCGCTGATTTCTTCGCCTTCAATTCGCAGACCGAATATACTTTGCTGAGAGTAACAAAGTCTACGCTTTCGCTCTGCTGTGACCGTGCCGCCGCCACGATTTCGCGCCAAGGCTAACGCATTATTGCTCCAGTTTGAACGCGACTGTAGCTAAAGGCGGCAGATGAATGACGATGGAATGTTCGCGGCCCATCCACTCGCGAGCTTCGCTGTGGAGGCCGCCGAGATTCCCTACGTTGCTTCCCCCGTACGTTTCACCGCCGGTGTTGATGAGCTCTTGGTAGAAGCCAGACTCGGACGCACTATTCACTCTTTTCATTGAGGAAATTCGGGGGGATAAATGAGCGCGGTGATTGATTTCAATGCATTTCGAAATCTGAGACTTCGCGGAGATTTCAAGATTATTCGCGTCGAGCTCAGCGATGAGCCGATAGGCGACGCGATTGGACGCGAGGCGGTCGCACGCACTCGAATTGTCGGTCGGGACTTCGACCTGCTAATCCGCGCTGGCCAGTCGCAACGTGAGCTCTCGGTCACGCTTTATCACGAAATTCTTGAGGCGGCCACGGTCGCAGTCGAGAATCCGCCCGCCGCAGTTCGGGAGTTGAACGAGGGCGACTTCGATCGAGCGGCGTATCAGGCGCACGAGCAGTTCGGGGAGGTGTCTCCGCAGAATCTCGACCGAATGTTGCAACTTTACGGGTTCTGACGAAACTAGCTGGGTGGCCAATGGCAATATGATTCAGATCGAGCTAGTGAAGCTCGCTACCGGGGCGCGGCTGCTGCGACTTACAGAGCCAACGTCAGGGCTCGCTCTTGAACGGACGCTCGATCCGAAGGTGCCAGTCAGCGCTCAGAAAGAGGCACTCGCGAAAGTCTTTCAAGCGGCCCTTGATCAGGCGCAGCTAGCATTTGCCTGAGCAGAAAAGCATCGCGAATCGCACGGGCAAACGGAATCGCGCTTGTCAGCGAGTTACCTCTCCAGCTTAAACGCGAGCGTCGCCAGCGGCGGCAGATGAATGATGATTGAATGTTCGCGGCCCATCCACTCGCGAGCTTCGCTGTGGAGGCCGCCGAGATTCCCTACGTTGCTTCCTCCGTACGTTTCACCGTCGGTGTTAATGATTTCACGATAAAAGCCGGATTCCGGAACACCTAGCCGGTAGTTGTATCGGACCACTGGAGTCGCGTTCACAACGAATACGACAACATCACCGTCTCGGGATTTCCGCAGGAAAGAAACGACGCTATTATCGGCGTCGTGAAAATCGATCCAGTCGAATCCGTCGTAGGTGTCGTCGAGTTGCCAGAGCGCCGGCTCGTTTTTGTACGTGTGGTTTAAATGTTGCACCAATCGGCGCAACCCATCATGGCGCGGCAGGTCCAGCAGTTGCCAGTCAAGCTGCGTGTCATGGTTCCATTCGTTTCGCTGACCGAATTCGCCGCCCATGAAGAGCAGCTTCTTACCGGGCTGGCCATACATCCACGCCAGGAACATCCGGAGATTGGCGAATTTTTGCCATTCGTCGCCTGGCATCTTCGATAACAACGAACGCTTGCCGTATACCACTTCATCATGGCTCAGCACGAGGATGAAATTCTCCTGGAACGCGTAGAGCAACGAGAACGTAATATTGTTATGGTGATAGCGCCGGTAAATTGGGTCGATGCTCATGTCCTGCAGGAAATCGTGCATCCAACCCATGTTCCATTTGAATCCAAACCCCAGCCCGCCGAGATACGTCGGCCGTGTCACGCCGGGCCATGCGGTTGATTCTTCCGCAATGGTGATGATTCCAGGAAAACGCTCGTAACAAACCTCGTTGAAACCCTTGAGAAAATGGATTGCGTCGAGGTTCTCGCGGCCGCCATAAGCGTTCGGGACCCATTGTCCAGGCTGTCGCGAGTAATCGAGGTAAAGCATCGACGCGACGGCGTCCACGCGCAGACCGTCAATATGATATTTGTCCAACCAAAAAAGCGCGTTACCGATGAGAAAATTGCGGACCTCGTTGCGTCCATAATTAAAAATGAGCGTACCCCAATCCTGGTGCTCGCCCTGGCGAGGATCCATGTGCTCATAGAGATCGGTGCCATCGAACTCCGCCAGCGCGTGCGCATCCTTCGGAAAATGCGCCGGCACCCAATCCACGATCACGCCGATTCCGGCCTGATGACATTTGTCGATGAAATGACGGAAATCGTCAGGCGGGCCGAACCGGCTGGTGGGCGCGTAATAATTTGTGACCTGATAACCCCACGAGCCCTCGAACGGGTGCTCGGCGGCCGGGAGCACTTCGATGTGCGTATATCCCATCTCCAATACGTACGGCAGCAACGTGTCCGCGAGCTCGAGATAAGTAAGCTGGCGATTTCCTTCCTTACGGCGCCACGAACCGAGGTGTACCTCGTAAATGCTGATTGGACTCCGCGGCCAGTTCTTCGTCCGGCGCGCTTCCATCCACTCGACATCGCTCCAGGTGTAACGCTCCAGATCATACACCAGCGACGCCGTGGATTTGCCGTGTTGATTGAAGAACGCGAACGGATCGCTCTTGAGCAGCACAGCGCCGGTCTGAGTGCGAATTTCAAATTTGTAGTGCGCTCCCTGCTTGATGCCGGGCAGAAATAATTCCCACACGCCTGCGCTTAACAACTTCCGCATCGGATTTACGCGGCCATCCCAATCATTGAAATCGCCAACGACGCTGACGCGTTGCGCGTTCGGCGCCCAGACGGCGAAGTAAACACCGGTCGCATCGCCAATCGTTCGCAAATGCGCGCCGAACTTTTCGTAGATCTTCCAGTGTTGTCCTTCGCTGAACAGATGCAGATCGACGTCGCCCATAATGGGACGGTACTGATACGCATCGCGCGCGAGCTCTTCTGAGCCGTCCGATTTTGTGATGTGCAGACGATAGGGAACGTCACGCTCCGCGCCGGCAACAGTGGCGCAAAAGAAACCTTCTTCATCCATTCGCTCAGCAGCGATTGGTTTGTGGTTCTCGATCGAGCATGACCTCGATCGCGCGCGCGTCTGGGCGAAAGACCCGGATCTCCAGGTCATCACCGACGTTGTGCGGACCTAACACACGGAAGGGATCGGAATGGAGACCTCTGACGAATCTGTTCACTTCGTTCTCGCGGACGACGGCAATATCGAAAGCTTCCATTATTCGTCGAAAAGCACTATTGACTAAGAACAACCACGAATAAACCTAAGGCAGGTTTGTTCGTAGCCAAACAGCCAACGGCTGAAGTCCAATCGGCCGCCTTTCGCCAGCATTCGGACTTAAATACTGCGGCCCTTGAGGACGCATCGCAAGCGTGCGAAGTACGTGAAAGAGTTTTGTGCCATTGCGTCATTTCTCGGGATCACCTCCGTTTTGGCTGTTCCGGCTATCCCCATCGCACCGGGCACCAGCTGGCGTTATAACATGACCGAGGAAGTCGGAAAAGGGGTTAGCCTAGTTCAATCGAGGTGTAGTAGGTCGTGTAGGGGTCGATCCCCTGCTTGATCGCCGTCGTCAGGACGAAGGCCTTGAAGGTCGAGCCGGGCTGGCGGTGGCCCTGGGCGGCGAGGTTGAACTGGCTCTGGGCGTAGCTGGTGCTGGAGACCATCGCCCGGATATGGCCGTTGTCGGGGTCGATCGAGACCAGCGCCGAGGAGGGGTCGGTCGAGTAGGGGAGGGCCGAGCGCATCGCTTCCAGCCCGACCTGCTGCAGCCGCGGCTCGATCGTCGTGTAGACCCTCAGCCCGCCGTTGCGCACCGTGTTGGCTCCGTAGTCGTCGATCAGCTTCGTTCTCGACGTAGTCGAAGAAGTAGGGCTGGCGGTGCGTGAAGTAGGAGTCCGGAGACGTTCAGCCCGAGGCCGCGCTGCCTCCGCCGCCGGGCTGCGGCGTGCGGTGACGTAGCCGAGCTTGTCCATCTTCGTCAGCACCTCGTTGCGGCGCTGCGCGCGCCGCGCCCGGGTTGAGGATCGGGTTGTATTCGGAGGGCGCCTGCGGCAGCCCGGCGAGCAGCGCCGCCTGCGGCAGGGTCAGCTTCCAGACCGGCTTCGAGAAGTAGATCCGTGAGGCGGCGCCGACGCCCACCGCGGTCGAGCCTTCGATCGTCCCGTAGGAGGCGGTGTTGAGGTACTGGCCGAGGATTTCCGCGGCGTGAGTGGCGTTCGGCGTACTCGATCGCCAGCTTCGCCTCGATGATCTTGCGTTCGAGGTTGCGCTTGGGGTTGCGGATGCAGAGGTTGCGGACCAGCTGCTGGGTGATCGTCGAGCCGCCCTCGACCGCTTCCCCGGCTTCGAGGTCCTTGACCGCGGCGCGCAGGATGCCCTCGGGGTCGACGCCGCCGTGTTCGTAGAAGCGCTGGTCCTCGATCGCCACCGTGGCGAGCTGCAGGCTGCTTGGGGATGCGCTTGATCGCGACCGGGGTGCGCGCCTCGTCGGAGTCGATCGCGCCGAGCTTGCTGCCGTCGGCGGCGTAGATGGTCGAGTTGCCGCCGCTGGTCGACCGGTTTGCAGCTGGCGAGCGAGGGCGCCTCGGCGGCGACGTCGAGCACCCAGGAGGTGACGGCGATCGCCGCCGATCGCGAGCACGACGACGAGGGCGCCCGCCGACGCAGCAGCAGCTTGCTGCCGACGCCTCCGCGGCGCCGCTGGCGTCGGCGATTGCGCTGCGTCATCGCGGCAGAGGGTACTTCGCGCCCGGCGGCGCTCAGGCCTGGGTGTCGTCGGTCGAGAGGTTGTGGACGATCCCTTCGACCAGCAGCTGGTTGGGGATCACGACGGAGCTGCCGTCGCCGGGGTCGACGTAGGTGTAGGAGAGGGTGATGTCGGTGACCCGGCCCTCGATTTCCTCGAAGCTGATGCGGTCGCCGATCCGGATCGGCTGGGAGACGGCGAGCTGGACCCCGGCGACCATGTTGGCGATCGTGTGCTGGGCGGCGAAGCCGATGATCGCGGCCGAGCACCGCGGTCGAGGCGAGGATGCCGGTGGCGAGCCGCTTCAGCTCGGTGAACTGGCTGAGCGCGATCGCGGCGACGACGAGGAAGACGTCAGCGACGAGCAGGCGGCGCAGGAAGCGCAGCCGGGTCTTGGTCGAGCGCGAGACCTGTGAAACTGCCGGCGACATGGAGGCCAACTTAGCTGCGGCAGGAGGTCGAGAAGGCGGCCGGCTCGCCTTCCCGTACGCGAACTGGGGCCCGGTGGCCGCCGTCCTCGGCGTGTTCGCTCGCGCTCGGCGCCGGGATCGTGCTCGCGATCCCGGCGGCTGATCATCGACAACCGGGCCGACGGCGAACCTGAGCACCGCGGCCAACGTCGTCGTGCAGTTCGCCACCGCGCTCGGCTTCCTGCTGGTGCCGATCGCGATCGCCGCGCGGCGCGGGGCGCTCGGTGCGGCGAGGCGCTGCGGCGGCTCGGCCTGCGGAGCTTCCGGCCCTCGGCGCTGCAAGTGGATGGCGGCGGCGATCGGCGTCTACCTGCGTCTTCGCCGTCGTCTACGCGGCGATCTGATCGGCGAACCCCACCAGAAGGACATCGCCAAGGGCTTCGGCGCGGTGCCGGTCCAGGTCCTGCTGATCGTGATCGCGGCGCCGATCAGCGAGGAGGTCTGCTTCCGCGGGATGCTGTTCGGCGGCCTGCGCGAGCGCCTGCCGCGGATCGCCGCGGCGCTGATCAGCGGCCTGATCTTCGGCGGCCTGCACGCGATCACCGGGATCAGCGCGGTGCCGCCGCTGATCGTCTTCGGCTTCATCCTCGCGCTGCTCTACGAGAAGACCGGCTCGATCGTGCCGGGCATCCTCCTGCACATGCTGAACAACTCGGTCGCCCTGCTCGGCCAGTAGGATTCCGCCGGTGAATCGCCGCCTCGTCGCCGCCTCTCGTCCTCGCCGCGGTGCTGGTCGCTGCCCGCCGGCCGCCGCGGCGGCCGCCGCCGCCAAGCACGCCGCCAAGCCGGCGCCCGAAGGCGACGGTGAAGATCGACGTCGGCGCACCTGCACGGCGGCAGCGGCGCCGATCTACAGCACCGTGCCGGTGATCGGCACCGTCAGCCCCTTCGTCGCCCGGCCAGAAGGTCGAAGTCACCTTCTACCTCAACGGCCACAAGCTGGTCGCCGCAACGTCAGGGTGCAGCAAGGGCGAGCGGCGGCATCGGCACCTTCCGCGCCAGCGATCGTCATCCGCAAGGACGGCAAGTACGCGGTCAGCGCCCACCACAGGCGCCACCGCCGAGCTCGGCGGCGACAGCACCGTGCGCAAGAGCTGGCGGGTCAGCTTCCCGTCGCTGCACCACGGGCCAGTGCGGCCGGGTCGTCGAGGGCTTCAAGAAGGCGATGGCGAAGATGGGCTACGTCTCCGGCGGCGGCTCCTGCTTCAACGGCCGCACCGGCCGCGAGGTGCTCGCCTACCGCAAAGTCAACGGGATGGCCCGCAGCGAGCAGGCCGGCGCCGGCCTGGTCAAGAGCGTCTTCGCGGCACGCGGCGGCTACCGCGTCCGCCACCCGGGCGCCGGCGAGCACGCCGAGGTGCCGCTCTCCAAGCAGGTCCTGGTCCTCGACCAAGGGCGGCAGGCCGTTCGCGATCTACCCGGTCTCGACCGGCAAGCCCTCGACCCCGACGATCACCGGCGCATTACAACTTCTACCGGCGCGAACCGGGCTACAACTCGCGAGGGCATGTACTACTCGTTCTACTGGCACAACGGCTACGCCGTGCACGGCTACGCATCGGTCCCCAACTACGCCGCCAGCCACGGCTGCGTCCGCACCTACATCGCCGACCAGCCGCGGATCTACGAACAGCTCAACTACGGCGAGAGATCTTCGTCTTCTGAGGATGTGCCCACGGTGATCGGCGAGCGGGCACTCCGGGCCATCCTCGTCGTCATCGCCGCCTACCACGTGGTCACCGGGGGGCTGCGCCGCTGGTCGCCCCCGACACCTTCTTCGACCAGATCGGCCACTACGGGGTCGAGAACTCCCACTACGTCGGCGACGTCGGGGCCTTCATGCTCGCCTTCGGGGTCGCGATCGGGATCGCGGTCGTGCGGCCCGCCTGGCGGGCGCCGATCCTCTGGCTGGGGCGCTCTGGTACGGCTTCCACGCGATCAACCACGCCTTCGACACGGGCGAAGCGAAGAGCGAGGCGCGCGGCTGGGGCGACACGCTCGCTGATCGCCTTCGGCGCGCGTGGCTCGGCCTGGCTGGCGCGGGTATCGGAAAGGCTGAACCGGCGAGGACGCGGCGCAGTAGGGAGGTGCGGGATGAAGGTGTTCGTGGCGGGAGCGAGTGGGGCGATCGGGCAGGCCGCTGGTGCGGCAGCTGGTCGCGGCCGGCCATGAGGTGACCGGGACGACGCGGCGCGAGGAGCGGGCCGAGGAGATCCGCGCCGCCGGCGCCGACGGCGGTCGTCTGCGACGTCTTCGACGCGGCGGCGCTGGAGGCGGCGGTCGGCGAGGCGGCGCCCGGAGGTCGTCGTCAACCAGCTGACCAGCCTGCCGCAGCGACTACGACCCCCGCAAGGCACTCGACTACGCGCCGACCAACCGGGTGCGCGAGCGAGGGGACGCGCAACCTGATGCGGCGGCGCGTGCGGCCGGCGCACGGCGCATGATCGCCAGAGCATCGCCTTCCTCTACGCGCCCGAGGGCGACTGGGTCAAGGACGAGGAGGCGCCGTCCTTCGACGACGCTCCCGGGCCACTTCGGCGGTCGCGTTCGCGGCGCTGGCCGACCACGAGCGCGAGGTGCTCGGGGCGGAGGGATCGAGGGCCTGGTGCTGCGCTACGGCTGGTTCTACGGGCCCGGGACCTACTACGACCGCGACGGCTCGCATGGCCAAGGAGGTCCGCAGACGCGACGCTGCCGATCGTCGGCACGGGCACCGGCATCTTCTCCTTCGTCCACGTCGAGGACGCCGCCGAGCGCGACGGTGGCCGCCCTCGAGCGCGGCGCCCCCGGCATCTACAACGTCGTCGACGACGAGCCCGCGCCGATGAGCGAGTGGCTGCCGGTCTACGCCGAGGCGCTCGGGCGCCAAGCCGCCGCGCCGCGTCCCGGTCTGGCTGGCCCGCCTCGTCGCCGGCAAGGCCGCGGCCGAGCTCGGCGACTCAGCTGCGCGGCGCCTCCAACGCCAAGGCCAAGCGGGAGCTCGGCTGGGAGCCGCGCTACGCGAGCTGGCGCCAGGGGTTTCGCCGAGGCGCTCGGCTAGCGAGCGCCTCGCCGCGTCAGCCTCCCGTAGGATTGCCGCCGTGCCCGACCTCGACGCCGCCAAGCAGACGCTGCTCGCCGAGCTGCGCGAGCACTCGCTGGTGCTCGGCGAGGTGACGCTGTCCAGCGGCGCCACGGCCCAGTACTACGTCGACGCGCGGCGGGCGCTGCTGCGCCCGGCCGGCTTCCTCGCCGCCGGCGAGCTGATCGCCGCCGCCGCCGCCGAGCTCGGCGCCGACGCGGTCGGCGGACCGGCCACGGCCGCGATCCCGCCCGCCTGCGCCGCCATCGCGGTCCCCGCCGGGGCCGACCTGGTCGCCTTCTTCGTCCGCGGCGAGCGCAAGGAGCACGGCCTGCAGCGCTGGGTCGAGGGTCCGGTCGAGGCCGGGCGCGCGCTGCCTCGTCGTCGAGGACACCGTGACGACCGGCGGCTCGACCGCGAAGGCGATCGGAGCGGATCCGCGAGGAGGGCCTCGAGGTCGCCGGCGTGGTCGCCGTCGTCGACCGGCTCGCCGGCGGCGGCGAGAGGATCGAAGCCGCGGCCGAGGCGCCCTACCGCGCGCTGGTCACGATCGACGAGATCTACCCGGACCGCCCGGACCGCGGCTGAGGCTGGCGATGGAGCCCGACGCCGTCGAGATCCGCGTGCTCGGCTGCCTGGTCGAGAAGCAGCGCACGACGCCGGACGCCTACCCGCTCTCGCTCAACGCGCTGCGCCTCGCCTGCAACCAGGCGACCAACCGCGACCCGGTCGTCGACTACGACGAGGCGACGGTGAGCGAGGCGCTGCGCCGCCTCGCCCTGCGCGGCTGGACCCGGCTCGCCAGCGGCGCCGGCAGCCGCGCCCGCAAGTACCGCCACCTGCTGCCCGAGCCTTCGGCCTCGACGACGGCCGAGATCTCGCTGCTCGCGGTGCTGATGCTGCGCGGGCCGCAGACCCCCGGGGAGCTGAAGCAGCGCAGCGAGCGCCTGCACGATTTCGCCGACCTTGCCGCGGTCCAGGAGACGCTGGAGCGGCTGGTCGAGCGCGGGCAGGTTGCCCGGCCACGAGCGCCGGCCCGGGCAGAAGGAGGACGCTACGCGCAGCTGCTCGGCGGCGGGGAGGGAGCGGCCGGCTGAGGAAGCGGCACCGGGCAGAGGGCTCGCCGCGCCCGCCGCTTCGGAAGAGGACGAGGATCGTCACCGGCCTGGAAGGCGAAATCGCTCCCTGCGGGCTGAGCTGGCGCGGCTGCGGGAGGCCTACGGCGAGCCGCCCAGCGGCGCCTAGTCGCTACTTGCCGAGCTTCAGCACGTAGATTCGTCGCCCGCCCGGGATCGCGGCGATCGAGTTGCGTCCGCAGCTTGCGGCGCTGTTTCAGCAGCTGCCGTCCCTGGCCGCTGAGCGGGACCCGGAAGGCGTGGCTGCGGCCGCCGGTGAGGCGGAAGGAGCGTCGTCCCAGCGAGCGGGTGACGACGTGGATCCGCGGCGGCCGCCCGTGGCCGCGGCGCTGCGCCACCCGGAAGCGGGTGCGGAGCGCCAGTTGGCCGGGACATTCGGTTCCGGCCGGCCACTCGCAGGTCAGTCGCAGCTGCACCCAGTGGGCGGTCGTCCGCAGGTGGGAGACGCTTATCGCGGCCGGGATCGTGGTCGCTTTGCAGCCCAGCAAACTGTCTTCCCCCGGGGCGATCCCGATCGCGTAGACGCAGACCGGCTGCGGTCCGGACTTCAGGGTCGGGAAGGTGGCGTCGAAGCCGTGCTTGGCGCCGGCTTCGCGGTACTTGGCGGCGACGTCCGCGCGCGACTTGGCGGCGATCGGGCCGAGTTCGTATTCGAGCGCCCCCGCCGTCCCGGCCTGCCCGCCGACGAAGACGCGGATCCCGAGCGGCGCCGTCGGCGCGTTGGGGTCGAAGGCCCAGCCCTTGACCCGCACGTAGCCGGGCTTGGCGCCGGTCAGGTCGAGCCAGCCGACCGGGTCGTCTTCGGCGGCCGCCAGGGTCGCGGTTCCGACGGTCGCCCCGTCGACGTAGTCGTTGTCGATGTTGATCGTCGCGCCGCCGTAGGTCTCGTTGTGGCCGCCGCGGTACTGGTGGATGCGCTGGTGCCCGGCCCAGGCGTTGGCGGGGACGACCGGGTCGGTGGTGTTCTGCTGCCCGTTCCAGTTGGCGATCCAGAGGTCGTCGGGCTCGACGTAGTCGCTGCCGACCTGGGCGGCGAGGTCGGCGATCCCGGAGGCGCTGCTGCTGTAGACGCCGGAGAGGTAGCCGAGCGCGTGCAGCTTCTTGGTCCAGGCTTCGAGGAAGGCGAGGGTGGCGGAGCTGCGCTCTGCCGCCGGGCGAGTAGGACTCCATGTCGAAGTAGATCGGGCTGCCCGGCCCGATCGCGACCGCGCCGGCCTGGTTGACGGCGTCGACCGCTGCCGCGGAGCCCTGGGCGCTCGCCTGGGCGGAGGTCAGCTTGGCGCAGCTGCTGCAGCTGCTGGTCGGCGCCTGCAGCCCGACGTAGGTGGGGATCAGGTGCCAGCCGGCGGCGATCTGGGCGCTGACCCAGCCGGCGGTCAGGTTCGGTTGCGAGCAGGCCCGGTTGGCGCCGCCGATGTAGACGCCGATCGCCCGGTAGGGCGAGCCGGACCAGGCCGCCATCGTCTTCGACGAGGGCGCGCTGCAGGCGTCGAAGCCGAGGCCGGTGAAGATGCTGCCGCCGGCGGAGGCGCGTGCCGGTGATGCGTCGGCCGCGCTCGCGGCGGCGCGAGCGGCGCCGGCACTCGGGTCGACGAGGATCGCCCGCCGCCGGCCGACCGCATCCGCGGGGCAGCGCTGGTTGGCGGAGGGGGAGCCGAGGTAAACGGCACGGCGGTCGAGCCGGACGCACATCCCCGGGTGCCGGGCGAGGCGGTAGACGTGCCAGGAGGGCGGGGACCTCGATCGAGCGGCCGTCGAAGTGGAGCGTTCTTCGCCGCGCCGGCGGCCGCAAGCGCTCCGAGCGCCGAGTGCGCCGGCGAGGCAGAGCGGCCGGGCGAGGCCCCAGGCCACGGCGCAGCCGCGGACGGCGACGCGGTGGCGGCGGGCGAAGTCGGATCATCCCTTGCACTCTCGATACAACGGCCCCGGGACCGTGAAAGTTGCACTCCTCTGGGAGACTGAGACCCTGCGAGCGAAAGCCCCCCGTGGATTTCGAACCAGCGGCCTATCCCAGGCATTTTACGAAGCGGATCCGTCCGTTGTTATGGGATTTGGAGGGGACAGAAAGCGGCCACGGAGAGGACTCTGCCGGGCAGTCTGTCCCTACCTGTCCCTACCTGGATATTCATCCTAGCGACCCCCCCCCCGAACCACGAACCACCAATTCCCCCCCATCCACCCCTACTCCCCACCAGCCCCTCAACAAACCCAAAACACAAGTCATAATACCCATCCGATCTCCCCTCCTCCTCCAATCACCCTTGTCCCCTGACACCATGAAACTGTGACTCTCTCCAGGCTCACCCCCCCACCCCGAATCAGCTCAATACCACCCGCCCAATCCCCCCCCCTCAATCCACCTCCACCCACAACCCTCTCTCAACCCTCCCTCTGACACCCTCCGCTGAAAAACACCCCTCGCTCCCACCTACCGACAGACCACATCTCCTTCACCCCACCCAACACGACCCCTCGACGCTTTCTTATAACTGCTCTATGCGGGTTACCGAGGACAAAGCGCCTCTATTATACAGCGGATCGAGCAGTGACTATTCGGTGGCGCAACGTGGCCTCTACGAATACAGATTTGCACTCTGACATTCGAACGGCGGGGATCGAGACTAACTCCCGGACCCCCTACTCTAGATAGCCATGGTCGGACCCAGACCACCCGAAAACCTACCCGATACCCCCCCCCCCCGACCCCCCCCACCCTCATCGTTCCCAGACCCCTTATCTCCCTCTGCGCTCCCACCGCAGTCCTCCACTCTCCCCCCACCCCCCACTCCTTCGTGCCCCCCCCCACCCCCCCCCCCCACGCCCCCTCGCGGTGGAGGAGCTTAAGAAGAATTTCGGGGCCCAGCCCAACTGAGGAGGGAGAAAACCACAAAATTGTGATTGACTCGCCAACAATGCCCTGCTGATCATTCAACTTAAGAGATTGCCGTGGTCATCAGGGAATCGCCCGGTCAACCTGGTGCGGGCGGCATGGGCTCGATCGTTGCATGCGAACACCCAGGATCTGTTATTGGCCCGTGTTAGAAACTAAGGCGGGCCCCCGACCCACACACAGCCTGTGCTGAGCACCGCGGCCCGACAACTCCCCCTACCACCACACCATCTCGAGGCCAAGAGACCCCGAGTACGATCGCGGCGCTACTGAAACGCCTCATGATGTGCGGGCTGGCGCCGCGGCAGGCGAAGACGACGAGGTGACCGTACGACATCGCGAACTCCATGCTGTCATAGACTGATCGACTGGAATCCTCGGAGAAAACGCGAAGAAGCACCAAAGAGGAAAACTCGACGCTACGCACTCAGAGTCACGCTCGGCGGTGAGCTGAAGACTGGTTCGGAACCTAAGGCTCCACAGAGCCTGCGAGGTCTGGTCGCCGGAGATGTTCGAAACGCATAGTGCCGCCAAGCTCGCACATCCGAGTCTCGGCCCCGCAAAGGAACCTCGAAGGCTCTTCGCCACTACAACCTCCCCCGGCTCCTCGACGGATGAGCGGGAGGACGTATGAGATGGTTCGGGTTCGAACACCACCCATGAATGAAGAACTACGCTGCGGCTGGCCGCTGGACCTGAGCTGGAATGGACGATCCCCCGATCCGGCGGGAGGGTCGGTCCCTGGAGAAGCACGATCGGACTCATGTTCGAGACGTCCCTTCGCCCGAGAAGTCCGTGTGCCTAGTTCGCTATGACGTCGACCGGATCGGCCAGGGCCGGGACTGGGGCAATCGGCGCTCACCCCAATCCACCCGACCCGATCGGGACAACTCACTCCCTGTGCTGGCCGCCCCGGTCGCCAGTGGGCCGTGCGCGAGGTGCTGACGTTTTTATGCCCCGGAGTTTGTCGGCGACATCTCCGTGCCTCCCTAAGAGCCATAGCCAGGTGGACCCTGAATCGCTCCCATACTGTGGCTGGGCGCGACCCGTGAGTCAGCAGCGCAGTGGAGTTCCAGATGAAGCTGGATAGGGCGACTCCCTGGAGTACCTACTCAGGCACATGATCTCCCCGTAGGGAAAGCAACCGGGTGGGGACAGGGTAGGGACGGTAGGGATACCCTCGGCCTGGCAGGTGCCACCTACTCGCGCTCTGCCCTGGGCCTGGCGAATCCCCGACTGGATCGAACCACGGCCTATCCTAGAGGGATCGCTCTACCACTGAGCTATCGGGGCCGAGGCGGGATGTCTCAGATCGGAGTCGGTGCGTGAATGGGCATGTCGAGCCACGGGCACACCCCAGGACCTCATACAGACCCAATGTCCGGCGTTAATTAGTTGTGGTGCAGCATGTCGAAGATGATCCAGGTGAGAAATGTTACCGAGCAGATGCATCGTGCCTCAAGACCGAGCGCCGCGGCCGAGGGGATGTCCCTCTCGGACTACATCAGAGCGGGAACTCGGCGGCAATCACGGCGCAAGGCCAGCTTTCGAGGAGATCGATGCGCGGGTCCGTGCTCGTGGGCCCTCGAGAGTCGAGCGGGAGACGATCATCAGGATCCTTCGGGAGAGCCGTGGCGACTAGTGGGGAGAAGGTGGTCGACATGCCTCAGGGTCGCTGGTCGAGTACCTGACGGAGGGGGAGCACGCGGACTCCTCGCGTCCGCCGGATCGAAGCGAGCCCGGCTGGCTCTGGGCGCCATATCTGGTCGACGCCGAGGTCGGCCACGCCCTCCGCGCGCGAGGTTCGCGGCGGTGAGATCAGCGCCAGCGCGCCACCCGCGCCGCCCTCGGCGACCTGATGGAAATGCGGCTGCAGCGCGTCTCCCACCATCTGCTCGAACTGATCGCGCCTGGGAGCTGCGCCAGAACGTCAGCTTCTACGACGGTCTCTACGTCGCGCCTCGCCGGGGCAGGGTGGAGGGGCGCCGCTGCTGACCCTTCGATTCCCGACTCGCGAAGGGCCGCCCGGGGTGGAAGGCGGAGATCGAGCTGGTTCAGCGCCGCGTAGAGGCTCTCGGAGGCCAGCTCTTTGGCTTGTCGGCTCCAGAGCTTGACCTCCATGAAGATGTCGTCGCCGTAGCCCGCCAGGGCGTCGAGGGAGACCAGCGTAAAGCGGTCGTTGGAGATCGCTTCCTGGTCGACGGTCTGGCCGTCGAGCTCGGCGGTGGCCGCGACGGCGCCCTGGACCAGGGGCGGCCCCAGACCAGGGTCACGTCTCCGGCGCGGCCGTTCTCGCCGCGCCAGCGCCCGACCACGTCGTCGTTGAGGTCGATCTTCCAATCGTCGTTGTCCTCGGCGAGGACGTCGGTGAAGTCGGCCTTGGCCCGCAAGTCGGCGGGGTCGCCGCCCTCGGGTTGCACGTAGGAGACGTGGCCGAAGAGCTCCAGCATGCCCTCGGCGCCCTCGGCGCGGGTGCTGCAGGGCACCCAGACGCGCCCGCCCCAGGCCCGCTCCGGGAACCATTCGAGCTCGCCCGACGCCTCGACCCCGTCGGGCAGGTCCTCGATCTCGTCGCAGGCCTTGCGGAAGGCGCTGCCGAGGGTTTCGGCGAAGCGCCCGTGCGGGATCCCCTCCTGGGTGCTGTCGGCGATGAAGTGTGGGATCGGCCGCGGGTTCGGGGTCACGCGAGGACCCTATCTACAGGGCCGCTCTGCCGGTCCCGCCCTCGCCGGACGCTCAGGCCGGCCGGTTGGCGCGCCGCCCCGCGTCGCTGCGCCGGCGCAGCAGGGTCGCCGCGGCGAGCGCGCCGAGCAGGCACAGCGCCGCGCCGAGCTGGAAGGCGAGCTGGTAGCCGTCGGTGAAGCGCGACGCCTGGCCGCGACCCCGGCGCTCAGCAGTCCGTCGGTGTCGCGAGGTGGCGAGCGTGTCAGCGCCGCGAGGCCGATCGTGCCGCCGACCAGCCGCGAGGTGTTGAGCACGCCCGAGGCGAGCCCGCTTCCTGCTCGGCGGCACGCCGGACCGCGACGATCGTCGCCGGCACCATCGAGGAGCCCGGCGCCGAGGGTCGGCGAGCACGCCGCCGGGCAGGATCGCCAGTCACGTAGCTGGTGTCGGCGCCCGATCGCCGAGAGCACAGCAGCCCGAGCGGTCGCGGTGAACATCCCGACGTCAGCGGCCGCACGCCGAAGCGCGGTCGACCAGGCGCGGCGCCATCGTCGAGGCGGCGACGATGCTCAGCGTCATCGGCAGGAAGGCGACGCCCGCCTCGCAGGGCATCGTCGCCGTGGACCTGCTGGAGGTAGAGCGAGACGAAGAACCACATCGCGAAGATCGCCGGCGAAGAGCAGGGCGATGATCAGGTTCGCGGCGCGCAGCGCCGGCATGCGGAAGACGCGCGAGCGGGATCAGCGGGTCGCGGGCGATCCTGCCCTCGACCAGCGCGAAGGGCGCCGAGCATGGCGAGCCCCAGCGACCAGCGGGACGAGGACGCCGGGGCTGCCCCAGCCGAGCGTGTCGGTGCGGACGATTCCGAAGACGAAGCGCGCTCAGGCCGCCGCTGATCAGGACCGCGCCGGCGACGTCGAAGTGGCGCTCGCGTCGGCCAGCTCGCTCGATTCGGGACGATCGCGCGGCCGGCGAGGACGACGGCGGCGCCGATCGGGACGTTGATCAGGAAGATCGCCTCCCAGCCGAAGCTCTGGGTGAGGATGCCGCCGAGCAGCACCCCGGCGGAGCCGCCGAGCCCGGCCATCGCCGCCCAGATGCCGAGCGCCCGGTTGCGCTCGCGCGCCTTCGGCGAAGGAGCCGGTGACGATCGCCAGGCTGGCGGCGGAGATGACCGCCGCGCCGAGGCCCTGGATCGCCGCGGGCGCCGATCAGCAGCGCCTGGCTGTCGGCGAGCGCGCAGCCCAGCGAGGCGAGCGTAGAAGAGGGCGACGCCGACGAGGAAGACGCTGCGCCGGCGCGGAGCAGGTCGCAGGCGCGGCCGCCGAGCATCAGGAAGCCGGCGAAGGCGAGGGTGTAGGCGTTGACGACCCACTGCAGGCCGGTCTCGGAGAAGCCGAGCGAGTCGTGGATCGAGGGCAGCGCGACGTTGACGATCGAGATGTCGAGGATCACCATCAGCTGCGCCGATGCTGCAGACGATGATCAGCGAGGCGCGTCGGTGCGTCGGAGCTTCATCGCACGGGTTAGTGACGACACCGGCGTCGTCGGAAGATCGTGAGCGATGGGATCTGCCGGCCCTGAGATTCGACCCGCACCCACCACTTCCGCGGTGCCTCCGCGAGGACGTCCGCCGCTCAGACGCGGTCAGCGCTTCGCGCAGGTCGCCGGCGGCCCGCTCCGGCGGGTAGATGTTGATGTCGACGCCGGTGCCGAGCTCGAAGCCGGCCTTGATCGTCAGCCGCGGGGCGATGTCGACGTGCCAGTGGAAGGGCTCGGCGCCGCGCGGGCGCGGTGCGCACCCAGAGGTTCAGCTCCGGCGGGCCGCCGAAGCGGTCGGCGAGGACGCGCATCGCGGTGCGGATCATCGCCGCGCCGGCCGTCGTCGTCGCTCGAAGCGGGCCGCCTCGCGCCGCGGGATCACCCGCAGCTCGAACGGCGAGCGCGAGGCCCAGGGGCAGATCAGCGCCGCCTCGTCGTCGATCGCGACCAGCCGCTCGCGGCGGCGCACCTCCTCGACCAGGACGTCGCTGAGCAGGCCGCCGCCCGGCGGTGCGTTCGCCGTAGGCGCCGGCCCGCTCGCGCTCGCGGGCGACCGCCGCGGGGACGAAGGGCAGCGCGTAGAGCTGGGCGTGGGTGTGCTCGAGCGAGGCGCCGGCGCCGCCGCCCTCGTTGACGATCAGCTGCACGTAGGCGGCGTCGGCGTGGGCGCGCATCCGCTCGCGCCAGGTCGCGACCGCGGCGGCGAACTGCTCGTCGTCGAGCTCGGCCATCGCGGTCACGTGCTCGGGCGAGTTGATCGATCACCTCGTGGGCGCCGATCGCCGGGCGCGAGGAGAAGAGGTCGGGTTCGCCGGCCCGCCGCGAGGCCAGCAGCGGGTCGCCGCTGCTGGCGAAGGCGCCGGCCTCGGCCCCGGTCGGCCGCTGCCGGCGCGCCGTCGTCCGCCGGCGCGCCGAGCGCCGGGTAGAGGTTCGGCACCACCCGCGTCGTCCAGCCGGGCGTGTCGGCCGTCGCCGCCGCCCGGGCCGCAGCGCGTAGAGCTCGGGCGGGGTGCGGTCCTCGCGTCCCTCGCAGAAGGGGCAGCTCTCCGGCCCCTTCGGCTCGCTCGCCGTCGGCGCGCCGAACTCGTCCGGGCGCTCGGCCCGGCCCGGGGCGAGGATCGTCCTCAGCCCGCTCAGCTGGTCGATGCGGATCTCGGGCGCGCTCAGGACCGGGAGGGGGGAGGTCGTCGGGCGAGCGGCGGCGGCTCGGGCGGCGGCTCGGCGGGGCCGGCGGCGGCGGCTTGGCCTTGCTGCCGCCGGCTTGTGGTCGGCGCGGCCGATGAACGGCTCGAGCACGTCCATCGGCAGCGGGAAGACGACCGTCGTGTTCTGGTTGCTGCCGATTTCCAGCAGCGTCTGCAGGTAGCGCAGCTGCAGCGAGGCCGGGTTGGTGCTGATGATGTCGGCCGCGTCGGTGAGCTTCTGCGCCGCCTGGAACTCGCCCTCGGAGTTGATGATCTTGGCCCGCCGCTCGCGCTCGGCCTCGGCCTGGCGGGCGATCGCCCGCTGCATCTGTTCGGGGATCTCGACGTCCTTGATCTCGACCGCGGTCACCTTCACGCCCCAGGGCTCGGTCGACTCGTCGATGATCTTCTGCAGCTCCTCGTTGAGCCGCTCGCGCTCGGAGAGCAGCTGGTCGAACTCGGCCTTGCCGAGCACCGAGCGCAGCGCCGTCTGGGAGATCTGCGAGGTGGCGAGGAGGAAGTTTTCGACCTCGACGATCGCCTTGCGCGGGTCGACGACGCGGAAGTAGGCGACCGCGTTGACGCCGGCGGGGACGTTGTCGCGGGTGATCACCTCCTGCGGCGGGATGTTGAGCGTGACCGTCCGCAGGTCGACCTTGACCATCCGGTCGACGAACGGGATCAGCAGGATCAGGCCCGGGCCCTTCTGGGCGATCAGGCGGCCGAGGCGGAAGATGACGCCGCGCTCGTACTCGCGCAGGACCCGCACCGAGGAGCCGATCGCGATCAGGGCGAAGAACGCCAGGACGATGACGATTCCGCCCAGCGACTGCCATCAGCTCGCTCCTTCCTCGGCTCTGCCGGTCGGCGGCTCGGGCCGGACCACCAGCGTCAGCCCGTCGACCGCCTCGACCCTGACTCTATCCCCAAGCCGCGACCGGGCCGCCGCCGTCGGCCAGCCGCGCGCGCCAGAGCGTCCCCTGCGATCGAAGACCTGGCCCTCGGGGTCGAGCGGCGAGCGGACCTCGGCGATCGCGCCGACCATCTCCTCGGTGCCGGTGCGGACCGGCTGGTCGCGGTGGGCGGCGAGCACTTTGCGGGTGACGAAGTAGAAGTGACGCGGAGAGGACGCCGAGCGTGATCAGGCGCCGGCGCCGATCACGTCGGCGGCGCTGCTGTCGGAGTCGAGCGCGACGATCGCCGGCGGCGACCAGGCCGGCGATCGCCGAGCGCCGCCGAGGACGCCCGCCGGTCGGCAGCAGCAGCTCGGCGATGAAGCAGGCCGAACGCCGATCAGGGCGACGACGACGACGGCTTCCATGATTCGATTATCCGCTTTCGCATCGTCGCCGAGCGCGTAGCGCTCGAGGTCGGCTTCGAGGTCGGCCTCGTCGGCGTAGGGGCCCTGTTTGAGATAGACGAGTTGCCGGCGCGGTCGTAGAAGGCGGTGTCGGGAAGCCGACGGTCGGCCCCGATCGAGCTCGGCGATCTCTGTTGTCGGGGTCGGTGTAGCTGGGGTAGGGGACCGGCGCCTCTTCGAGGAAGGTCGCGCGCGGCGTCGTCGGAGTCCTGGCGTTGACCCCGAGGAAGGCGACCCGCTTGCCGTAGCGGGCCGAGAGCTTCTGCAGGGTCGGGAACTCGAAGCGGCAGGGGCCGCACCAGGAGGCCCAGACGTTGACCACGACCGGGTAGCCGCGCAGCGCCGCGATCCGCTTTTCGAAGGCGTCGCTGCCGCCGGGGAGCAGCTGGTCGGCCTGCCCGTGCAGGGCGGCGAGCGGCGGCGGCGAGCCGGCCAGGGCCGTGGCGTAGTCGGGGTGCTTGCCGCCGTAGTCGCCGCCGCTGGAGGAGCCGCAGCCGGCCGCCGACGAGCGCCAGCGCGCGGCCAGCGCAGAGCGCGATGCGCGAGGTGTCGTCGCGCCATTCATCCGATTCCGTGATTACAATACGTACGTTCGGTCCGCGGTATGCGGGCCCTGCTGAGATCGCCGGGGGGAGCGAAGCCGACTCCCGGCATCCTCGTCCTAAGTGCTCCCGCGCGCGTCAGCACGTCGCTGCGGGGACAGAACCACGAAGCCTTCATGGCCAACACCAGCGAAGTTGCCGCGGCAGCGGCAGTTCCTTCAAGCGCCGACATCGAGCGCGCGGCGGCGTTCGCCCGCGAGCCCTTCCTGCTCGACGGCGAGGGGCCCGAGGCGCTGGCGCCCGGCACCGCGCGCCGGCGCGCGCTCGACGCCGCGCTGGAGGAGCTCGACGAGGGCGCCGAGAACCCCTCGATCGAGTGGCGCCGCGACTTCTCGCTGCTGCTCGGGCTCGAGCGGCTGCTCGCCGACGAACCGCCGAAGCTGCGCGACGGGGCCGAGCTCAACCCGCACCAGGTCGACGCCCTCTCCGGCACGCTGACCGAGCTGATGGCCGAGCAGCAGATCGCCGCCGACGAGGTCGCAACGAAGCGGCGCTGCGCCGAATCGACGCGGCGCCGCGAGCCCTTCTGCTCGACGGCGAGGGCCGAGGCCTCGCCCGGACCGCCCGGCGCGCGCTCGACGCGCCTGAGCGAGATCGACGCGGGGCCGAGGCCCCTCGTTCGCTGGCGCGGACTTCTCCTGCTGCTCGGGCTGGAGCGCTTCCTCGCCGACGAACCGCCGAAGCTGCGCGACGGCGCCGAACTGAACCCGCACCAGGTCGACGCGCTCTCGGGGACGCTGGCCGAGCTGATGGCCCAGCAGCAGGTGATCGCCGACGGCGACGCGCAACGGCGCGGCCGCGGCCGACGGAAGTCGCGACGACGACGAGCGAGCCGGACTGACGAAGCCGAGGTCGACGGCGCAGGCCGACGGCGACGGCGACGAGGAGGTCGCTGGAGGACGAGGAGCTCGCCCCCGACGAGGAGCCGCAGGACTGGGAGGAGGCGCCGGCCGAGGACGACGAGGAGGTCGTCGAGGAGGCGCCCGAGGACCCCGGCGCCGCGCGCCGCTTCTGGTTCGAGCACGCGACCGGCGCCGGCAAGACGGTCGCCGCGGTCGGCTTCATCGAGGCCACGCGCACCGGCGGCGTCCTGATCCTCACCCACCGCCGCAACCTGGTCGACCAGTTCATCGGCGAGATCTCCGACCGCGGCTACAAGGAGCGGCTGCGCCCGCCGCTGCTCGACGGCCGCGACGATCCCGACGGCCCGGTCACGGTCGAGACCTACCAGTGGTTCGTCCGCAACCACAAGAAAGTCTCCGACGCCTACTCGATCGTGATCTGCGACGAGGCGCACACCGCGCTGGGCGAGAAAACCAGCGCCTGCATCCGCGCCTGGCACGGCCCCGTCTTCATCGGCATGACCGCGACCGGCGCGCTGATCGCCCGCCACGTCGCCGACCTCTTCCCGACCCAGACCTCGCGCTTCGACCTCGCCCAGGCGGCGCGCCGCGGCGTGATCTCGCCGCTGCGCTGCCTGCGGATCCCGCCCGGGCCCGGGGGTGCGGACGATCGCCAAGGTGCCGCTGCGCAAAGGCGAGGTCGACCAGGACTTCGACCAGGAGGAGCTGGCCGCGCTGCTCGACCAGGAGCCCTTCAACGTCGCGATCGCCGACCTCTACAAGATCGCGCTTCCGCAAAGTCCCCGGCGTCCTCTACACGGCCGGCGTCCAGCACGCCAAGAACGTCGCCAAAGCGCTTCCGGGACGCCGGGATCGACGCCCGCGCGGTCTCCGGCGAGACGCCGAAGCGCGAGCTGGCCGAGATCCTCGCCGCCTTCGAGCGCGGCGAGGTCGACGTGCTCTGCAACGCGATGCTGCTGGCCGAGGGCTGGAACTCGCCGCGGGCGACGATCTGCATGCACCTGGCGCCGACCGCCTCGCGGCGGATCTACCAGCAGCGGGTCGGCCGCGTCACCCGCCGCGCGCCGGGCAAGGAGGCGGGCCTGGTGATCGACTTCGTCCACCCGGCGACGACCCACGACGAGACGATCGTCACCCTGCACAGCCTGCTCGACCGCGACGTCTACCGCGGCGGCGCGATCGTCGTCGGGCCGGTGCGCCGCGGCCGCGGGCGCAAGGTGCGGGTCGAGCGGCGGATCGTCCCGGTCTCCGACGTCGAGGAGAGCCGCATGCAGGTGCTCGAACGGGAGATCTGGCGGATCGCGGTCGAGAACCTCGACTACCCCGAGCAGCACGCCTGGGCGGCGCTGGCCGGCGCGCGGGTCAACCCGCAGGGCTGGCGCCGGGCGCGGGCGATGCTGCAGAACGACCAGACCAAAGAGCTGCGCCGCCGCTTCCTGCTGACCTGCGTGCAGCGCAACCGCAACTCGCAGCTGCGGCTGAAAGCGCTGGGCGAGATCGCCGACCTGCGCGACCCCGAGGCCTTCGACGACGCGATCGACATCGTCGGCACCTGGAGCCGCGAGGACAAGCGGGCGGGGACGAAGACGCTGCTGCAGGCGCTGGTCGACAAGCGGATCGGCCGCCGCGACCAGGCGCAGGCCTGGGTCTGGCGCCTCGCCTCCTACACCCGCGAGCTGCACGAGGAGTACGCGGTGCAGCGCTGGCCGGAGACGAAGCGCCTGCTCGGCCTGCTGGTCAACTCCTCCGGCCGCGCCCACGGGCGCAACGCGCGGCGGCTGGTCCACGCGGCGCGCAAACAGGACCGCCGCCTGGCGGTGGCGCTGCTGGCCGCCGCGGTCTCCCACACGCCGGAGGGCGAGGAGGTGCTGCGCGGGGCGCGGATGCGGATGGCGCGGAAACCGTCGGCGATCGCCCGCGAGCTGCTGCGCAACTTCCCCAAAGGCGGCAAGCGCCGCCGCAAGCGCAACAAGCGCAAGCGGCGCGCAGGGCGAGAACGGCGACGCGCCGAGAAGGGCGGCGGCGAGCAGGCGAGGCGGCAACGGCGCGCCGCGACGAAGAGCGTCGAAGCCGAGGAACGCGCGAAGCGTCAAGGCGCCGAGGTCGAGGTCGGACTCAGGAGACGGTGAGGTGGACCTCGCCGGCGCCGAGGGCGACGCGGTCGCCGCCGGCGGACGACGACGAGAGGTAGCCCCGGTCGTCGACGCCGTCGGCGACTCCTGAGCCGCCCGTCCCAGGAGACCTCGCGGCCGCGCAGCGCGTCGCGCTCGCCGCCACGCGGCGAGGATCGCCGTCCGCGTCGGCCGTCGACCCAGTGCTCGAGGCGGCGGCTCAGACGCGGCTGCGGCGGGCTCGGGCGGTCCCGTCGGAGCAACAGCGGTGAGGCTCGGCGACTCCGCGACGCCCGCGGTCGAGTCGAAGAGCGAGGTCGCGGTCTCGCGCAGCTCCGGCGGGAACTCGTCGGCGGCGATCGCGAGGTTGAGGCCGACGCCGATCACCGCCCAGCCGTCCTGCGGGCGGGCCTCGATCAGGATCCCGGCCAGCTTGCGGCCGTCGAGCTGGACGTCGTTGGGCCACTTGACGCCGCACTCGATGCCCGGCGCGCAGCTCCTCGGCCGCCTCGCAGACGGCGAGCGGCGACGGCCAGCGGCAGCAGCAGTGGCGCTCGTCGAGCGGGCGCAGGATCGCCGAGTAGAGCAGCGCCTTGCCCGGCGGGCGCGGTCCAGGTGCGGCCCTGGCGCCCGCGCCCCTCGGTCTGCTCGGCGGCGGTGACGACGGTCCCGTGCGGCGCGCCGGCCGCGGCCAGCTCGCGGGCGCGGGTGTTGGTCGAGTCGGTGCGCGCGAAGTGCCGGTGCGGCGCGCCGAAGCTCATCGCCTCGGCCGGTTCGCTTTTGTCGCCCATAGCGCGACAAGCATAGACGCGCATCGTCGGGCTCACGTCGCGGCGTCGGCGAGCAGGGCCGCGAGCAGGCCGTCGATGTCGTGGCGCTCGGCCTCGACGTCGACCTCGAGGCCGGCGTCGCGGGCGGCCTCGCTGGTGATCGGGCCGATCGAGACGATCCGGGCCTCGGCCGGGAAGCGCTCGCCGAGCGCCTCGGTCAGGTTGCGTGACGGTCGAGGAGGAGGTGAAGGTGACGTAGTCGGCGCCCTGGGCGGCCTCGATCGCCTCGGCGTCGGGCTCCTCGCGGACCGTCTCGTAGAGGGCGACGACGTCGACCTCGGCGCCGCGCTCGCGCAGCGCGTCGGGGAGGACGTCGCGCGCCTCGGCGGCGCGGGCGACGAGCACCCGGCGGCCCTCGACCTCGACCCCGGCCAGCGCCTCGACCAGCGCCTCGGCGACGAAGCGCTCGGGGACGATGTCGGCGGCGATCCCGTGCTCGGCGCAGGCGCGCGCGCGGTGCCGGGGCCGATCGCGGCGACGGTCGGCGCCGGCCAGCGCCCGCGCGTCGAGGCCCGGCGCGCGCGCCAGCGCCTCGAACAGCAGGTGCGACGCCGTTGGGGCTGGTCAGGCAGATCAGCGCGTAGTCGCCGATCGCGCTCGACCGCGCGCGCGCACCTCCTCGCTCTCGATCCGCGGCTCGATCCGGATCGCCGGCAGCTCGACCACCTCGGCGCCGAGGTCGCGCAGGGTCGCGGCGAGGCCGCTCGCCTGGGCGCGGGCGCGGGTGACGACGACGCGGCGGCCGTGCAGCGGGCGGCGCTCGAGCCAGGCGAGCGCCTCGCGCCGCGCCGACGACCGCGCCGACGACGATCAGCGCCGGCGCGCCGATCCCCTCGCGCTCGACCGCCTCGGCGATCGTCCCCAGCGTCGCGGCGACGGTGCGCTGGCCCGGCCATCGTGCCGCGCTCGATCGCCGCCGCCGGCTCGTCGGGGTCGCGGCCGGCCTCGATCAGCGCCGCCGCGTTCTCGGCCAGCCGTTTGACGCCCATGTAGAAGACGAGGGTGCCGGGGAAGGCGGCGAGCGCCTCCCAGTCGAGCGCCGTCTCGGCCTTCTCGGGATCCTCGTGGCCGGTGACGAAGGCGACCGCGGAGGCGTCGTCGCGGTGGGTGACCGGGATCCCGGCGTAGGCGGTCGCGGCGACCCCGGCGGTGACGCCGGGGACGACCTCGAACTCGACCCCGGCCTCGCGCAGCGCTTCGCCCTCCTCGCCGCCGCGGCCGAAGACGAACGGGTCGCCGCCCTTCAGCCGCACGACGCTGCTTGCCCGGCCCGCGCCGCCTCGATCAGCCGCTCGCCGATCTCCTCCTGCGGCACCGACGGCACGCCCGGCTGCTTGCCGACGTAGACCAGCTCGGCGTCCTCGCGGGCGCCGTCGAGCGCCCCCGGCGGGATCAGGCGGTCGTGGAAGACGACGTCGGCGGCGGCGATCAGCTCCAGCGAGCGCGCCGTCATCAGCCCCGGGTCGCCGGGCCCGGCGCCGACCAGGTAGACGACCCCGCCCGCGCGCTCACGCCGCTCCCCGTTGCGGGCCGCTCCCCGCATAGGAGCCTTACGCGGTCCATCGCGCCTCGGCGCGGTCGAGGAGCTCGCGGGCGCCGGCGGCCGAGCAGGCGCTCGGCGAGCAGCGGCGCCGGCCGCGGCCGGGTCGCGCGGCGTCGCCCTCGACCCGGTCGCGGAGCCACTCGCTGCCGTCGGGGAGGCCGACGAAGGCGTCGATCTCGAGCCGCTCGCCGCTCGACCCGGGCGTGGACGCCGATCGGCGTCGCGCAGGTCGCCTCGAGCGCGCGCACGGCGGCGCGCTCGGCGGTCAGCTCGCGCAGCGCCGTCGCGTCGCCGATCGCCGCGGCGGCCGCGCGCGCCGCCTCGTCGCCGGCGCGCGCCTGCAGCGCGAGCGCGCCCTGTCCCGCGGCCGGGATCATCAGCTCGGCCGGGATCGCGAAGGCGATCTCGCCCTCGCGGCCGAGCCGGCGCAGCCCGGCGGCGGCGAGCACGATCGCGTCGAGCTCGCCCTCGGCGAGCTTGCGCAGGCGGGTGTCGACGTTGCCGTGCAGCTCCTCCACCCGCAGGTCGGGGCGGGCGGCGAGCAGCTGGGCGCGGCGGCGCAGGCTGGCGGTGCCGACCCGGGCGCCCTCGGGCACGTCGTCGAGCGAGGAGCCGGCGCCGATCCAGGCGTCGCGCGGGTCCTCGCGCGGCGGCACGGCGGCGATCGCAAGCCCCTCGGGCATCTCGCCCGGCAGGTCCTTGGCCGAGTGGACGCCGATCTCGGCCTCGCCCGCCAGCAGCGCCCGCTCGACGCCGCGCACGAAGCGCGCCTTGTCGCCCGGCTCGCCGTCGGAGGAGACCTCGACCAGCTCGGCGCCCGCCGAGCAGCTCGGCGACCTGGCCCGCCTGGGCCAGAGCCAGAGCGCTGCCCCGGGTGGCGATGCGAAGCGCCACGGAGCTCAAGCCGACTTGCGGCCCTGCGGCGCAGCTCGGTCACGTTGCCGCCGCGCCTCGCCCTCCGGCTCGGTCTCGGCGGCGTCGAGCCCGAACAGCTCGCGCAGGGCGCTCACGTAGAGGTAGGCGTCGTCGCTGCCGGCCGCGCGGCTTCATCCGCAGGGTCGGCTCGTGCAGGAGGCGGGAGGCGATCGCCTTCGCCATCGCCTCCACCCGCTCGCGGTCGGCCTCGCTGAGGCTCTCCCAGCGGGGGTCGTTCTCGGCCAGCACCCGGCGCACGACCTCGTCGCCGCGCTCGCGCAGCGCGGCGATCGTCGGCACCACCTCGAGCGAGGCGAGCCAGCGCTCGAAGCGGTCGAGCTCGGCCTCGATGATCAGCTCGGCCCGCTGCGCCTCGGCCTCGCGGCCGCTGGCGTTGCGCTCGACGATCTGCTGGACGTCGTCGATGTCGTGGAGGCTGACCCCGGCGATCTCGCGGCAGGCCGGGCTCGATGTCGCGCGGCACGGCGATGTCGACCAGCAGCAGCGGCCGCCCGTCGCGGCGTCGCCATCACCTGCGGCGAGCTCGTCGCGCTCGACGATGTGGTGGGGGGAGTTGGTCGCGGAGACGACGATGTCGGCCTGCTCGAGCTGCTCGGGCAGCTCCTCGAAGCGGACGGCGCTCGCCGCCGAAGCGCTGTGCGAGGCCGATCGCGCGGTCGTAGTGGCGGTTGGCGACGAAGACGGTGGCGACGCCGCGGGCGACCAGCGCCCGGGCGACCAGCTCGGCGGTCTCGCCGGCGCCGACGACCAGCACGCGGCGGTCGGCGAGGTCGCCGAGCGTGCGCCGGGCGAGCTCGACCGCGACCGAGGGGATCGAGACGCCCTTCTCGCCGATCCCGGTCTCGTCGCGGGCCCGCCCGCCGGCGGCGAGGGCGCCGCGGAAGAGGCGGTTGAGGATCGGCCCGGTGCGCGCCCTCGACCAGCGCCAGCTCGTAGGCGCGTTTGACCTGGCCCTGGATCTCGGCCTCGCCGACGATCATCGAGTCGAGGCCCGGCGGTGACCCGAAGAGGTGGCGGGCGGCCTCGCCGGAGCGCAGCGAGTAGAGGTGGCCGAGCAGCTCGGTCGGGCGGATCTCGGCCTGGCGGGTGAGGACGCCGAGCGCCGTCGACTCCGCCTCGACCGGGTCGGAGACGACCAGGTAGAGCTCGGTGCGGTTGCAGGTCGAGATCGCCGCCGCCTCGTGGATTCCCGGCGCGCTCGGTCAGCTCGCGCAGGGCGCCGACCGCGCGCCCCTCGGTCAGCGAGAGCCGCTCGCGCAGGTCCAGCGGGGCCGTCTTGTGGGAGACGCCGAGGGCGAGCAGCTCAGACATCGGCGTCGACCTCCTCGCGCTCCGGGGCGGCTCGCGTCTCGCGCGTCGGCTCGGGTCTCCGCAAAGCTCGGCCAACTCGCGCAGCTCGCGCTCGATCCGCTGCAGTTTGGCGGCCATGATCGCGACGTAGACGACGAGCAGGACGACGAAGACGACGTAGGCGCCGGCGACGTACTTGCCGGCCTCGTCGAGCGGCAGGGCGGGGCGTCGGCGAGCAGGCCGAGCATCTAGCTCACCTCCGGGGCGACGCGGGAGCGCGCCGCCGGGGCCGGCGCGTCGAGCGCGCGGCGCAGCCGCTTCAGCTGGCCGGAGGCGCTCTTCGCGGTCAGCTCGAACTTGACCAGGGTCACCCAGAGCAGCGCGATCGCCGCCAGGCAGACGAGGAAGGTCAGCATCATCGAGCCGGGCAGGCCGCCGTTGGTCGTCGCGAAGACGCGCGGGTGGACGAGGCTCTGGGCGAGCCGCACGGCGATGAAGTTGAGCGGCACGAAGGCGCCGGCGGTGATCGCGAAGACCGAGGCGTAGCGCGCCTGGCGCTCGGGGTCCTCGATCGCGTAGCGGAAGCGGGTAGTAGGTCGCGTACATGAGGAAGACGATCAGGAAGCTGACCAGGGTCGGCTCGTCCCAGACCCACCAGTGCCCCCAGGAGGCCTTGGCCCAGATCGAGCCGGTGAGCAGCACGGCGACGCCGAAGATCACCGACATGTGGATCGAGACGTAGGAGTAGGCGTCCCAGCGGCGGTCGCCGCTGCGCAGGTGGGGGATCGCGAAGAAGCCGCCGACGACGAAGCCGACCAGCGCGATGATCGCGAGCGGCACGTGCAGGTAGAAGATCTTCTGGACGAAGCCCTGGTCGGCGTCGAGCGGCGCGTAGAAGAAGACCAGCGAGAGCGCCACGGCCAGCATCGCCACGGTCGCGATCGAGAGGGGTCTGAGTCCTTTGCCGTACATGCGTTTCGCGGGGTGAGGGAGCCGGCGCGGCTCAGTCCTCCAGGAGGAAGTCGAATACCGCGTATCCGACGAGGAGGAAGATCAGATCGTATAGGCCGAGCACCGCCAGCCAGGTGCCGAAGCGGTGATAACCGGGACCGCCCAGCGGCGAGCAGCGGCTCGGTGGCGCCGGTCGCGGCGATCATCAGCGGCACGACCAGGGGCAGGAGGACGAGCGGGACGAGCAGGTCGCGGGCGCGCGAGTGGACCGCCATCGAGGAGATCAGCGTGCCGGTCGCGGCGAGGCCGAGGTCGGCGAGCAGCAGGACCGGCGACCAGCGGCGGCAGCGCCGCGGCCGAGTCGAGGAAGAAGAGGGCGAAGACGGCACGACGATCACCTCCAGCACCACCAGGTAGACGAGCAGCGCCGCCGCCTTGGCGGCGAACAGCGCGGTGCGGTCGATCGGCGCGAGGCGGATCGCGTCGAAGCCGCCCTCCTCGCGCTCGGCGACGAAGAGGCGGTTGATGCCGAGCACCGCGGCGAACAGCAGCGTCGCCCAGAGCACGCCGGCGGCGAGGCTGCCGGAGAGGCTGGTGCGGTCGAGGCCGAAGCGGAAGATGACGAAGGTGGTGACCGCGAAGAGCGCCATCGCCGGCAGCGACTGCAGGGTGCGCAGCTCGGAGCGCAGGTCCTTGCGCGAGGATCGCCGCGAAGGCGGTGCGCGAGGGGGTCACGCGACCGTCCGCCGCCGCTCAGTCGGCCGTGCCGCCGATGCCCGAGCCGCAGCACCTGGTCGGCCTCGGGCAGGTAGCGCTCGGGGTCGTGGGTGACGAGCGACCCGGGTGCGGCCGCCGCCGGGGCCGATCAGCGCCGCGGGCCAGCTCGCGCCCCTCGGCGTCGAGGTTCGAGTCGGGCTCGTCGAGCAGCAGCAGCTCCGGCTCGTGCAGGACGCAGCGGCAGATCGCCAGCCGCTGGCGCATCCCGGCGGAGAGCTCGGCGACGCGCTCGTCGGCGCGGCGCTCCATCCCGACCGCGCGCGAGCAGCTCGGCGATCCGCGCCTCGGCGCGCTCCGCCGTCGATCCCGTGCAGGCGGGCGTGGAAGCGCAGGTTCTCGCGGCCGGTCAGGTCGCGGTAGAGCAGC
>CAWHFD010000020.1:0-106808 GCA_963828355.1 uncultured Verrucomicrobiae bacterium
CGCAAATTGTAAAACGTGCCTTGGTCGGAGGTCCTAACGGTCAACTATTCCATGAGTCTTCAGCGTTACGGCCGGGGACCGGCGTTGGCTCGAAAAGCAATGACACGTCTTCGCTCCGGTTGATTCCCTACTGCGGGAACCTCACTAGCACCTCATTAGAGCAGGTCTGGGTGCCAGTTTCACACACCTTATACATGAAACTAGCCTGGCCAGTGGTGCCGGTGGAATCGTCATACAAACCATCGTTTGGCGTTGTTGCGATCACAACCCCATCGCGGTAGACGTCGATGTTGGCCGAGGTCGCCCCCCTCCACTTGAGACGCGACGTATTTATTCCCCGATCCTTTTCCCCTTCCCGGTGAGCTGAATCGGTCCGGGTGTCGGCGTCGGCGTGGGACTTGGCGTTGACGTCGCGGCGAGTACGAACTGCGATTGGCTGGGGATCCCGTTGGTGAAGACAGTCACCAGCGCGTAGCCAATGGGGAAACCGCTCGAACTGGTAGTCATCACAGTGATCGGCGTGGAAGTGAACGAGCTGTCAGACCAGCCTGTCATCGCATCCACAGGCAGCAAAAGCGTTTGCTCGTTGGCGAGGCTCAGCAGTTGGACCAGCGGATAATTGGACGAAGAGTTCTGCGCACCGCTGCCGCCGGAAGCTTCGGAGATGCCTTGGAAGCGTGAGCCGGAAGCCGTTAACTCGCTACCCTGCACGATTAAGGGTGTGACCATAGTGAGTAAGGGTTGCCAACCAGGATCAAAGCCAGACCCGGATCATACAGCTCCGCGCTACTCAAGGCCGTGCCATTGTTTCCGCCAGCCGCCAGCACCTTGCCATTGGGCAGCAGCGTCGCCGTGTAATAGGCGCGTGCGGTGCCAAGGCTGCCGGTCGCCGTCCACGTGCCACTCGCCGGATCATACAGCTCCGCGCTGTTCAAGACGGTGCCATTGTTTCCGCCAGCCACCAGCACCTTGCCATTGGGCAGCAGCGTCGCCGTGTGATTGCTTACGTGCGGTGCCCGAGTTGCCGGTCGCCGTCCACGTGCCACTCGCCGGATCATACAGCTCTGCGCTGCTCAAGGCGTTGCTGCCACTATCCTCTCCGCCCGCCACGAGCACCTTGCAATTGGGCAGCAGCGTCGCCGTGTGATTTTTACGTGCGGTGCCCAGGTTGCCGGTGGCCGTCCACGTGCCAGTCGCCGGATCATACAGCTCCGCGCTGCTCAAGGCGGTGCTATTGTTTCCGCCAGCCACCAGCACCTTGCCATTGGGCAGCAGCGTCGCCGTGTGATTTTTACGTGCAGTGCCCAAGTTGCCGGTCGCCGTCCACGTGCTCCCCGCCGGATCATACAGCTCCGCGCTGTTCAAGGCGGGACCATTGTTTCCGCAGCCACCAGCACTTTGCCATTGGGCAGCAGCGTCGCCGTGTGATTTTTACGTGCGGTCCCCAAGTTGCCGGTCGCCGTCCACGTGCCACTCGCCGGGTCGTCCAGCTCTGCACTGCTCAAGTCGTTGCCGCCACTATCCTCTCCGCCCGCCACCAGCACCTTGCCGCTGGGCAGCAGCATGGCCGTGTCAAAGGAGCGTGCGGTGCCAAGGCTGCCGGTCGCCGTCCAAGTCCCGGCCGCCGGGTCATACAGCTCCACGCTGCTCAAGGAATGAAAGCCATTATTGGTTCCCCCCGTCGCCAGCACCTTGCCATCGGGCAGTAACGTTGCCGTTTGTCGGTAGCGTGCGGTGCCCAGGCTGCCGGTCGCAATGCACGTGCCAGTCGCCGGATCATACAGCTCGGAGCTGCTCAACGGGGGGCCATTGTTTCCGCCCGCCACCAGAACCTTGCCATTGGGCAGCAGGGTCGCCGTGTCTCGGGTGCGTGCGGAGCTCAGGCTGCCGGTCGCCGCCCAAGTCCCGGTCGCGGGATCATACAGCTCCGCGCTGCTCAAGGCGGGGCCATCGCTTCCGGTGTTTCCGCCCGCCACCAGCACCTTGCCATCGGGCAGCAGTGTCGCCGTGTGATTCTTACGTGCGGTGCCCAGGTTGCCGATCGCCGTCCACGTGCCAATCGCCGGATCATACAGCTCCGCGCTGCTCAAGTCAGAACCATTGAATAGTCCCCCCGCCACCAGCACCTTGCCGTCGGCCAGCAGCGTCGCCGTGTGCCGAAAGCGTGCGGTGCTAAGGCTGCCAGTCGCCGTCCACGTGCCAGTCGCCGGATCATACAGCTCCGCGCTGCTGAAGGCTTGAGAGCCATCGAGGGTTCCTCCCGCCACCAGCACCTTGCCGTTGGGCAGCAGCGTCGCCGTGTGAAGGGCACGTGCGGTGCCCAGGCTGCCGGTCGCCGTCCACGTCCTGCTCGCCGGATCATACAGCTCCGTGCTGCTGAAGACTGAAAAACGATTATTGGATCCCCCCGCCACCAGCACCTTGCCATTAGACAGCAGCGTCGCCGTGTGATAGGCGCGTGCGGTGCCCAGGCTGCCAGTCACCGTCCACGTGCCAGTCGCCGGATCATACAGCTCCGCACTGCTCAAGTACGCGTCCAACCCATTGGAGGTCCCCCCCGCCACCAGCACCTTGCCATTGGGCAGTAACGTCGCCGTCGGTCGTTCGCGTGCGGTGCCCATGCTGCCGGTCGCCGTCCAAGTCCCGCTCGCCGGATCATACAGCTCTGCGCTGCGCAAGCCGTTGCCGCCATTATCCTTTCCGCCCGCCACCAGCACCTTTCCATTGGGCAGCAGCGTCGCCGTGTGTCGGGAGCGTGCGGTGACAAGGCTGCCAGTGGGAACCCAGCTAGGATCGATCAGCACAGGATAACTCAGCCCTTTGGCCACCACCAGCCGCAACCGGTGTGGCGCTCCGCTTTTACTCTCCTCAAGCTCCCAGCGTACCGCTCCAGCGCGCTGCTCCCCTGTTGCGTCGATCAACCACGGCGCTTCGATCTTCACCCCGTGCCCGGCCTCATTCGTAAAGCGCACTTCGCCGTTCACCAATTTGACGCGCGTCCCGGCGCTCAGCTCGCTCAACTCGTACGCGAACTCGCGCGGCGCACACTCATTTTGCAAAAACAAAAACTCCTCACTGCGCCCGGCGCTCACCACATGCACACTATCGGTCTCAGGATAGGCCTGGCGATAGATCACCTGGCCGTTGTCGTCGATCTGCGCCATCACATCGGTGCCGCCGACGGGCCGCACCGCCACGCGCACCCCTTCGCCTTCCACAACGAACGCCTCACCGTAACGCTCCGGATAGAAGCTGGCCAACTCGTTGCCGCCGCTCGCTCCTTGCCGGCGCGCCATCGCCAGCCACGCTTGCTGCTCCGCAGGCTTGAGTCCCGCAGGCGGTGTCAGGTTTTCCTCTTCTCCGCCGGCGCCTGACGCGCACTGAACCCGGCGATTTCACGTCCACTCACGCGTTGGCGGCTTGAGACAAACTCGAACCGCACCGATTTCTGGGCGTTGTCGCTGGTAGACGGCGGCACGGATGCGACGCTCTCGTGTCCATTCGAGCCGAAAGCGGCATTGTCCTGCGGAGGCGACGCCTTGGAAGGTTGCTCAGATAGATTGGTCGCCGAGCAGAGGGCAACAATCACGTACGAGAAGAGTAGCGCGGCTGTGCTGCCGGGAAGAATGTAAGCGCTAATTTTCTTGTTCGTTTTCATAGTTACATTTCAGTTGTGCGACGCGAGCCCGCGTCGCGATTTGACCCCTGCGGGAAGAGGGCCAGGTGGAGCTCTCTGGAGACGCCTAACGAACTTGACGCAGCGCTGATGCTGCCGCCGCCCGCCGTACGGTGTCAATGCAAATTTTTATATACACCTTACTCGCGAATTGACTCAAATGAAAAGACACCGAGCGGGTGTCTTGGGAGAGGAGTGAAAGGATTCATTGCCTCAATGAAAAGGACACCATGGCGAGGTGTCCTTAAAAATGAGTGCAACAAGTCGTCGGGAAGTTTTGGAGCAAGCACGCCTACGCTATGGCGGGCGGGGCAAAACGGGTCGCAGCCGCTTGTTGGATGAGATTTGCGCGCTGTGCGGTTATGAACGCAAGTATGCGAGCAAGCTATTACGCGGCCGCAGGCTGATCGCGGGAGAAAGCGGAAGGCGTCGTGGAGGATCGCAGGCCATTTACGATGCGGCGGAACGTGAAGTGCTTAAAGCGATCTGGCTCAGTGCGGAACAACCCTGCGGCAAACGACTCAAAGCCGCGCTTGAGCTGTGGTTGCCTTTTTATGAGAAGCGCCACGGCCAGTTGGATAGGAAAGTGAAAGCGAAAGTGCTGGCGGCGAGCGCGGCCACGATCGATCGGTTGCTGGCGCCCTGCCGGATCACTTTGGGCAGCCGGGGCCGCTGCGGCACGCGTCCGGGCACACTGTTGCGCAGTCAGATCCCCATTCGCACTGAGCACTGGGAGGTGAGCGGGCCGGGTTTCATCGAGGCGGATACCGTGGCACACTGCGGACAAAGCATGGCGGGGGAATTTTGCTGGAGCATCACCGCCACCGATGTGCACACGCAATGGACTGAAACGCGTGCGGTGCCTAACCGGGGCCTGGCCGCAGTAGCAGAGCGCATCGCGCAGATCGAAGCGGCCTTGCCCTTCCCGATCCTGGGCTTTGACACCGACAACGGCGGCGAGTTCCTCAACTGGCACCTGGTGGATTACTTCGGCAAACGAAAGAAGCCGGTCGACTTCACCCGCTCGCGTGCCTACCGAAAAAACGATAACGCGCGAGTAGAGCAAAAGAATTGGACCCATGTGCGGCAGTTAGTCGGCTACGGCCGGCTGGAAGGCGAAGCGGTGGCCGCGCAGCTGGATGATCTCTATCGCAAAGAGTGGAGTTGGTTTCGCAATTTCTTTTGCCCGGTGATGAAACATCTGCGCACCGAGTGTAAAGGCAGCCGCAAACAGCGCATCTACGACCAGCCGGCCACACCCTTTGCGCGTCTGAAAGCCTGCCCGCAAGCCAATCCAGTCCAAATCGCACGTGTGGAACAACTCCTGGCCAAACTCGATCCGTTCGTCTTGAAGGAAAAGATCGAGCAAAAATTGCGCGCGATTTTGCGTCAAGCAGTCCGCCCTTCACTGCACAACGCGGCGTAGAGAGAGCGCGCCAGCGCGGGCCTAAACAAACGGCGGCTCCGCCGTCCAGCTATTGGGCTAGTTTGTTCAGGCCCGCGCTCCCCGTCTTTCTCTGTCAAAATTATTTTTCACTTCGGTGTCTTTTTTGATTGAGGCAACACGACTCGCGAATTGACTCAAATGAAAAGACACCGAGCGGGTGTCTTGGGAGAGGAGTGAAAGGATTCATTGCCTCAATGAAAAGGACACCATGGCGAGGTGTCCTTAAAAATGAGTGCAACAAGTCGTCGGGAAGTTTTGGAGCAAGCACGCCTACGCTATGGCGGGCGGGGCAAAGCGGGTCGCAGCCGCTTGTTGGATGAGATTTGCGCGCTGTGCGGTTATGAACGCAAGTATGCGAGCAAGCTATTACGCGGCCGCAGGCTGATCGCGGGAGAAAGCGGAAGGCGTCGTGGAGGATCGCAGGCCATTTACGATGCGGCGGAACGTGAAGTGATTAAAGCGATCTGGCTCAGTGCGGAACAACCCTGCGGCAAACGACTCAAAGCCGCGCTTGAGCTGTGGTTGCCTTTTTATGAGAAGCGCCACGGCCAGTTGGATAGGAAAGTGAAAGCGAAAGTGCTGGCGGCGAGCGCGGCCACGATCGACCGGTTGCTGGCGCCCTGCCGGATCACTTTGGGCAGCCGGGGCCGCTGCGGCACGCGTCCGGGCACACTGTTGCGCAGTCAGATCCCCATTCGCACTGAGCACTGGGAGGTGAGCGGTCCGGGTTTCATCGAGGCGGATACCGTGGCACACTGCGGACAAAGCATGGCGGGGGAATTTTGCTGGAGCATCACCGCCACCGATGTGCACACGCAATGGACTGAAACGCGCGCGGTGCCTAACCGGGGCCTGGCCGCAGTAGCAGAGCGCATCGCGCAGATCGAAGCGGCTTTGCCCTTCCCGATCCTGGGCTTTGACACCGATAACGGCGGCGAGTTCCTCAACTGGCACCTGGTGGATTACTTCGGCAAACGAAAGAAGCCGGTCGGCTTCACCCGCTCGCGTGCCTACCGAAAAAACGATAACGCGCGAGTAGAGCAAAAGAATTGGACCCATGTGCGGCAGTTAGTCGGCTACGGCCGGCTGGAAGGCGAAGCGGTGGCCGCGCAGCTGGATGATCTCTATCGCAAAGAGTGGAGTTGGTTTCGCAATTTCTTTTGCCCGGTGATGAAACATCTGCGCACCGAGTGTAAAGGCAGCCGCAAACAGCGCATCTACGACCAGCCGGCCACACCCTTTGCGCGTCTGAAAGCCTGCCCGCAAGCCAATCCAGTCCAAATCGCACGTGTGGAACAACTCCTGGCCAGACTCGATCCGTTCGTCTTGAAGGAAAAGATCGAGCAAAAATTGCGCGCGATTTTGCGTCAAGCAGTGCGCCCTTCACTGCACAACGCGGCGTAGAGAGCGCGCGCCAGCGCGGGCCTAAACAAACGGCGGCTCCGCCGTCCAGCTATTGGGCTAGTTTGTTCAGGCCCGCGCTCCCCGTCTTTCTCTGCCAAAATTATTTTTCACTTCGGTGTCTTTTTTGATTGAGGCAACACGACTCGTTAGCTTCTGTGCTCTTGCCAGCATGGGTTTCTGGCCTCCCCCAGCGGACGTCCTACAGTTCTGCTTTCTCAGCGTGGATCTGTAACGCGTCCCAGAAAAAGACACACGCCGCTGGACACGTGCTGAATCGCATAGACGAATGGGCGATCGACTTTCACTTCGATCGGCGGCGGGGGAGGCGACCGCAACGCGGTGCCTGCCAGCATCGCCACGGCGGTTGCGGCTGCTGCCTCCGTTCCTTTTTCATCCACGGCGATGAACGTCTTGTGAAAGATCTGCGAGATGTAGAGATAATCCTCCGGTGTTCGTGGCGCGATCTTGTCGAAATTGGCGCTGCCCTTCGGTTGATCGAACGCTGTCTTCATCCCGAGCGCTTCGAATGGTTTGGCCAAAGTGATTGTTAGCGGCTCGAGTTTGAACTTTGGCAGATGAAGATCGACATCGCGCTTTTCGAGTTTCGCGAATGCCGCGAGCATGTCGCCGCTCAGTTTTGATTCGAGCCCGCGTAGTCCGCCGATATCGTCAGGCAGAAGGATCAGGAACTGTAGCTCGCTGCCCACGTAGGGAACACTTACGACACTGAATCCTTCGCGCCTCGCGTAACCGAAATTCTTATCAGTTTTTCGCATCATCGGAACATCGACAGGCGCGCCGCGAACAAAGAACGGTTCGGGTTGCGTCGAGTTCTGGGAAAACTCATTTGCCCACGGCGCCTTCAGGTAAAGCGCGTTCGCCAGGACGAGGCGGGTTGTCCTGTCCAGCGCGCCTCCAGGAATCAGATCGCGAATCCGGTCTCGCGTCTGGTCCGCGACCCATTTGTTGATGTGCTGCGTCGCTGCCGCGGGATCAGCAACGAAATCAAGCGGCTCGAATGCGCCGCCAAAATTCTGTCTCACCAATGACAGGAAGGCTTCGCGAAAATGATAGGCCTTTTGTGCGAACAGCCGGTTCGCGATGTTCAGCGTGATCGGTTCGCTCGGACCACCGAATTTTTTTGATTGTTTTACCAGTTCGCTCGTTTCTGCGCTCATTTGTTCGAGCGAGTGCTGCAACGCGGAGAACGAGGCGGGCACGTCGGTGGCATTGCCGAAATGCAAAACGCGCGCCATTTCTTTGCGCGTTTCGCCGTCGGCGCCGGCGAACGTCATCGCCAGCGCGCTGTCGATTGAGTAGGGGGAGATGCAAATCCCGCCGCCGCGGGAGTCGCCCGCGGCGAGCTGGCGGTAAAGATCGACTCCGAGCTCGTTCGTCGCTTTTGCGGCCAAATCAAAACTTGTCGCCCCGTGCGCCATCGCAGCCGCTAACGTAGCGAACATCTGCCAGATCAAAAAACGCTTCATGTCGTAATCAAACACTGCAATTAAAAACGTTGCGACGCGAAAGATTCTACCTTTCGCCGAGATCGCCACACACCTACGCATTTATCCGCCTCGCCCCTTCCAAAAGGGGAGAGGATTGAGGTGAGGGGATTCGGAATTGCAGCGTGCTCAGATGCAACCCTCACCCTAACCCTCTCCCTTGAGAAGGGAGAGGGGAACGGAGCTACGCCATTGCAGTGAATGGCCAGCGCTGATTAAGTGCGTGACCTGACGAGAACATGGCCGTTAACCGAAAGCCGAACTTAATTCTGTTTCTTCCGGACCAGCAACGCGCGGATACGCTTGCTTGCTGTGGGGGCGTCAAAGTCCACGCGCCTAATCTGAACAAGCTTGCGTCTGAATCTGTGATTTTCGAACGAACGTACGTGACCCATCCAGTGTGCACGCCTTCGCGCTCATCGTTAATGACAGGGACGTGGCCACACACGAACGGGTGTACGCGCAACAGCGTCCCGCTCGACCGGCGGTTTCAAATTTTTCCCGAGCTCATGAAAGACAAGGACTACCTCACCGCTTACATGGGAAAGTGGCACCTTGGCGAAGACGGACCCGCCTACGCCGAGGCTTCGGCGGGCAGGCCTGCCGGGCGTGGATTCCAGCAATGGATTTCCACCGAGGACCGCGGCGACTACGCAAAATTTCTCATCTCAAACGGCATCGCGCCTGACAAATCGGACGGACGGTTTTCAGAACTGGCGATCAGCAATCTGTCGATTGAGTTGTCGCGCCCAAAATTTCTCGAGACTCACGCGTGCGACTTCATCGAACGACATCAACGCGATCCGTTCATTCTGGTGATTGCATTCGTGGAACCCCACTCACCTTATAACGGCCCGCTTAATGAGGAGCATCCACTGGACGATGTTGAGCTCGATCTAACGGCTACGATTCCAGAGAGCGAAGACATTCCGCTGCGATACCGTTTGATGCGCGAATGGCAGCGTGCTGAAGCGATGTTGGATCGCCAGCGATTGCCGGTTCAGTTGTTCTTTGGGATTACACCTGACGAATACCGCAGCATCAAACAACGCTATCTCGGTCTGGTTACACTCGTGGATCGAAGCATTGGCGCTATTCTCCAATGTCTCGAGCGATGCGGCCTGGCTGACAATACGATCGTGATGCACACGAGCGACCACGGCGACAGCCTCGGTGCGCATCATCTATTCGGGAAAGAAACGATGTTCGAAGAAGCCACGCGTGTGCCGTGGTTGATTCGATTGCGTGGCCAAACGCGAAGCAAGATGATCTCGCGACCGGTGAGCCATATCGATTTCGCGCCGACGCTGCTGGATCTTCTCGGCCAGCCAAGTCATCCGCAATGTGCCGGCAAAAGTTTGCTGCCGCTTATCAATGACGAAACCGCGTTGCCACAAAACGTCCTTCTCGAGTGGGCTCCAAACCGGACGAAGGTGAAAAAGGGAAGCAGACTTGCTCGACGACGCATAATCAAACGCGCCGTCGAAGAATCCACGCGCACGCTGGTTTCTCCGGACGGCTGGAAGCTTTGTCTGCGCGATAAGGATTTGAATGAGCTGTACAGCTTAAAAGACGATCCCTTCGAGACGCGCAATCTTCACTCGGACCTGCGATGCGCGTCGGTGATTTCACATCTCACTGACGAGATTCACCGCTGGCAGGAATCCACGAATGACAAACTCAAATTATAGCTAACATCAGGCCGCTCGGGTAGAGCCAACCCCCGGGATGGCGGTGCCGCTGACCGAGAAGTTTACGAACATTGCACCGAACATGAGCCGCGGCTTCATGTCCAGGACGAACGAACCTATCTTGCCCCGGCTGACATCGCCGGTGCTATGGATAGTGATAACCGGCATTTGCTCATCCTGAGGGCCTGTTGGATCAGCGGCGCTTACCGGGCCACCATCAGGCCGCGGCGCCTCGTATCCGTGGAGTGACCTCATGGTCGACAGGTGCTACACCATAATCCGGTCAAAAACCCGCGCAAAAAGCAAGCCTGAATTCAGCCGGCGGACGTTTATATCCAGCTACGGCTCAAATCGATAGCCGTGCAGGTCGATTTCCCTGGCGAACGCTTTTTCTACGATTCGCCGTTGTTCGTCATCGAAGACTTCCTGATAGGGTCGCCGGTCGGGTCGATAATCCGATTTCGCTGCGACACCCAGCGTTCTGTCAAAGGGAATGTTTAGTTGCGAGAATACTTCACCGAGCTCCGCCAGCAGGTTTTCATAATGGACAACGCGATCGACGATTAGTCTTCTGCCCGAGCGATCCATGTATCGGAAATAGTTGATCGGAAATCTGCTGCGAGCGAGATAATCGTCGAGTGAAAGCGAACAGCCTTCGCGTGCAGCGTGCATGTGGTAATGCGATAGAACTTTGTCCCACGGATTTCGTTCCACACAAAATTTGAAGTAACCGTTCCAGACCTCGGCAGGAACGCGTTGCTTCACCTCGCGTGCTGGCATGTGGTTATAAAATTTCGTGCAACTCGTCAGTGTGTGGCGTACCGCGGAGAAAAATTTGCCGGGTCGTTCGAGGATTTCGGGAATCGGGTTAATGAATCCCTCGTAATTGCGCGGTTGATGCCCTTCGACCGGCGGCACAATCGGCGTGACGATGTCCTGCGGGCCACAATGCCTCGATAGGAAGACTTCGATGCTTGTGCCGGCGGTCTTTGCCGTCTTGATAAAAATGAGTTTGAATTTATGGGACAGAATCATTGAGGAGTCGCTGGAGCGGAGACATTCCGCTTCACCGCATCGGCAACTTGCCGACACGAGCGGTTTTCGGCAAGCTGCTCTCGCCGATGATCTCGTTTCAGAAGCGTTTCCTGTTCGTTCACATTCCGAAAACGGCTGGTAATTCAATTCAAAGTGTTCTGCGCGACTATTCGGAAGATGAACTCATCGCCTTACGTAAGGAGCAGGACGGGATCGAGCGCTTTGGACTGCGCAATCCGAAGTATAAAATCAAAAAGCACTCAACGCTGGGTGAGTATCGCGACGCGCTCGGCGACGAGCAACTCCGCAATCTGTTTAAGTTCACTTGTGTGCGGAATCCTTGGGATCGAATGGTTTCTTATTACTTCACGCCGACACAGAACCTGGAAAGTTGGAGCCGGAAAAAATTTCGGGGGATTATTTCCAAAGCTGTATCGGTTGCCGATTACCTGCGGCTGCATGACGACGACGAGGATCCGTTCGCGAACGTTGATTACATCATGCGGCTCGAAGATTTGACCGACGATTTCCGCATAGTATGCGGTCGGTTGCACATTTCGCCACCAACTCTGCCCCAACTCAACCGCTCAAATCGGGCACATTATTCAAAATATTACGATGACGAACTTCGCGAATTGGTGCGAAAGCGGTTCGCTGCGGAGATCGAGCAGTTTGGTTACACGTTCGAACAGCGATAAGCCTACGATGCGTTAACCGGAACCGGCACGGCGCGTTAGCTTCGCCCCGTCCTTCATATCACGCACTTCCCAGCCGAGCGCAAAGATTTGGTCGCGCAATTCGTCGCTTTTCCGAAAATCTTTTGTGACCCTTGCCTGCGCGCGCTCTTCAATCAGTTGCGCGATCTCCGGAGGAAGGGCTTCTTCGGTTAATACGTCTGCTGAACCTACTCGCGCTTTCGCTTCCACACCGTCTAGCGAAACGATCACAGATACTGGTTCTTCTCTCGATTCCAGACTCAGAATAGTGTTGATCCGTTTCCACCATTCCAACCATGCGGTTGCCGAACCTGCGTCCATTTCGTTTTGATCCATTGCGCGATTCGTCTCTCGAATCGATTCGAACAAAAAGCCGAGCGCCGCGGAAATATTCAGATCGTTATCCAAAGCTTCTTCGAACGCCGTCGTTGGGTGTTGGGTGTTGGGCGTTGGGCGTTGGGCGTCTCCTTTTTGTGCAACTTCCTGAAGGCGCGCTAGCCATTCATCAATTCGGCCTAACGACTCGCGGGCCTCGTTCATCCCTTCCCAGGTGAAATTCAGCGGGAGGCGATAATGCACACGCAGCAGCGCGTAACGGAGCTCACGTCCAGTGTAACCCCTGCCCAGGACATCTGGCACGGTGTAAAAATTGCCTAACGATTTGGCCATTTTCTGACCGTCGACCAGCAGATGCCCGCAATGCACCCAGTAGCGTACAAATTTCTTTCCTGTTACGCCCTCGCTCTGGGCAATCTCCGCTTCATGATGCGGGAAAATGTTATCGACGCCGCCGCAATGGATATCGATCTGGTCACCTAGCAGCGCAGTGGACATCGCGCTGCACTCGATGTGCCATCCTGGCCGGCCGGGACCCCAGGGTGCATCCCATTTCACGTTACCGTCTTCTTCATCCCACGCTTTCCAAAGCGCGAAGTCCCCGATGTGTTCCTTGTCATATTCGTCGTGCTTAACGCGGCCTGTCGATTGCAACTGCGTAAGATCGAAATGCGCGAGCTTGCCGTAATCGGGAAATTTGTTGATGCGAAAATAAACTGATTGGTCGTCTGCCTGATAAGCGAGGCCTTTCGCCATCAGCGTGCCGATCATTTCGATCATCCTCTCGATAAAACGCGGATTGGTGGCGCATGGGAATTCGTCAGCCTGTTTGATCCGCAATTTATCGAGGTCCTGGAAAAACTCCTGTTTGAAGTGTCCAGTGAATTTGGTCAGCGGCACTTTGGTTTCGCGCGCGCCGCGGATGGTCTTGTCATCCACGTCGGTGATGTTCATCACGCGATGAACTTTGTAGCCGCGCAGCTCAAGATGCCGCTGAAGTAAATCCTCGAAGATGTAGGCGCGGAAATTTCCAATGTGCGCCCGGCTGTACACAGTTGGTCCGCACGTATACACCTTGATTGGACGCTGCGCCGGGTCGCGCGGCTCGAATTCCTGAATCTCGCGCGAGTAGGTATTAAAGAATCGCAGCGCCATAACAATATGGTAGCGGCGGTTCACCGAACCGCCATGGCGATTGAGGTCAATCGCCGCTACCGACTATCTCAACCGTGGCAATTGCGACAGCCGCGATGCCTTCGCCTTGTCCGATTGGGCCGAGCTTTTCGTTCGTCGTCGCTTTCACGCTCACCTCGAATTCGCTCACGCCTATCGCAGCCGCAATGTTTTGTCGCATCGCCATGTTGTGCGGTGCGATTTTTGGCGCTTCAGCGATGACGGTTGCATCAACATTGAGCACGCGCGCGTTTTTCCCGGCCAGCAATTCAGCAACACGCTTCAGAATTTCGATGCTGCTGATGCCCCGAAATGATTCGTCGGTGTTTGGAAAATGCTGACCGATGTCGCCGCCGCCGATCGCGCCTAGCAACGCGTCGGCAATCGCATGCGAGAGAACATCGGCGTCCGAATGTCCCTCCAACCCGCGCGAGTGTGCGATCTCGACGCCGCCCAAAATCAGTTTCAGTCCATCGGCGAAACGATGGATGTCGTAACCAATGCCGGATCTGATCATGCGCACAGCCTAACGAAGCACTGAACTGTTAAGACAGCGTTAAATTCGCCACGGCGAATCCGTCCTGTGGCGGACCGCTGCACTACCACGCGTCCCGCACACGCGAAAAATCCGTCATTCATTACAGTTTTAAATCGATCAATCCGTTGGATGCGACGATGCTGTATTTGTCTTTCATGTTCTGGCGTGGGCGAAGATCCACAGTCCCGCCGGCATTTTCAACCAACAGACACCCCGCGGCGATGTCCCACAAACTGATCCCCGTTTCGATGTATGCGTCGAGTCGTCCGCACGCGACGTATGCCATGTCGAGGGCCGCGCTCCCGAGTACGCGGCATTTGCGGACACGATGGATCATTTGCTGAAGCAGTGGAAAATTCGTGTCGATCGTCTCCCCGGTCTTGGCGAGGCCGATAGAGATAACGGTTTCAGCAAGCTCCGCCCGGTTGCTCACATGAATCGGACTACGATTTAATTTTGAGACTTCGCCTTTTTGTCCTGCCCACATCTCGTCGCGAATCGGATCGTAGATCACGCCAACAACGATCTGGTTGTCCAAGCGCAGCGCTATGGAAGTGCAAAAATGCGGGATCCCGTAGAAATAATTTACGGTTCCATCCAGCGGATCGACAATCCATTGATGATCGCTGGATTGATCTCCCACGACTCCTTCTTCGCCGTATATCCCGTGGTCCGGAAATTCTTTGAGCAGCAATTTGCTAATCAACTCCTGCGCCTGATCGTCGATCTCAAGTTTGATGTCGTGCGCCGCAACTGCCTTCACACGCTTCCGCTGCCGAAAGCTTTTGCGCAACAATTTGCCGGCAAACAAAGCGGCGTTCTCCGCTGCACTGAGGTAATGATCCATCGGAAAACATTACGTCGCACAAAGAATACAAAAGTGCACCACAGAATAAGCAGGGCTAAAAAAACCGGGAGGAAAATTTATTTTCCTCCCGGGTTGAAGTTAAGGGTTGTGACCCCGAAGAAATCGGGGGCGTTAATCCAGCGTCAGGCCTAATGCCTTTTTTTCTTCGCTGTTTTTTTCTTTGCTGCTTTTTTCTTTGCCATCGACTAATTCCCCCCTTTCAATCCGCAACGCGCGGAGCATTGTGAAGAGTTGGGAATGACTTCACTTATGTGCGTTCAGTAATCATCACACTTTTTTTGTCAAACGTTTTTGTTGAAAATTTGCAAAAATTTTCACGAGCTCGCGGCCAAGATTTTTTTTTGGCGCGCGCGAAAGCTTTCTGATTTCACCGTCGCGAAACAGAATGAGCAATTCATTTTCGTCGCTCTCCATGCCGACACGCACATCGTTCGCGACGATGATGTCACAATTTTTTCGGCGTAGCTTTTTCGCGGCATTTTCTTCGATGTGATCTGTTTCTGCGGCGAACCCAACGAGAAGAAATTTCCGATCAGGCCGGCGGCCTAACGATTCGAGAATGTCGCGCGTCGGACTCAATTTGAGCGACATTTCCCCGGCACGCTTTTTGATCTTGACCGGCAGAACTTCAGCCGGTTTGTAATCCGCGACGGCAGCGCAGAGGACGCAAACCTCCGAGTCGTAGGCGTGCCGGTGAACGGCATCAGACATTTCGTCGCTGGTGGAAACAGAAACGAATTCCGCGTTGTGCGGCGACTCGAGATGCACAGGGCCGGAAATCAAAATCACTTTGTGACCGGCATCGATCGCCGCTTCCGCGATGGCGTAGCCCATCTTCCCTGAGGAACGATTCGAGATATAACGGACTGGATCGATCGGCTCGCGCGTAGGACCAGCCGTGATGAGAAATCTCACGCGATCAATTTGTCGTGGCGGCTCAGAAGAAATTCGGCCCGGAATGCGATGTCGTTCACTTTCCATAGCCGGCCAAGACCTTCGTACCCGCACGCGAGCATTCCTTCTTCCGGCCCGATGAATTCGACACCGCGCGCCTTCAACTTTTCCACGTTCTCCACGGTCGCTTGATGCGCCCACATTTTTCCATTCATGGCTGGCGCGATCAGGATCGGGGCGCGGGTGGCGAGCGCGATGGCGGCGAGCGGATGACCCGCCAGACCGCACGCGAGCTCAGCCAGTATGTGCGCCGTTGCGGGCGCGATCAGCAGCAGGTTGGCGCGGTCCGCAAGCTCGATGTGACCTGGCCGCCAGCTTTCCTTTTCGTCGAAGAAGCTCATGATCACCGGATTTTTCGATAGCGTCTGCAATGTCAGCGGCGAAATAAATTCCGTTGCCTCGTGTGTTATCACCACAAACACGTCGTGGCCTTGTTTGACCAGCAGACTCGTCAGCTCGGCAGATTTGTAAGCGGCGATTGATCCCGTCACGCCGAGAACCACTGATTTTTTTGCTGCCGGAATGGGCAGCACCTTGCGCGAACTCGCTTTCTCCGACCTAGGTCTGGGATTTTTGTCCATGGCCGCCATATCGCTCATGTTGGGTTCAAACGCCGACTCAAATATCTTTCAGCAGACATGATGTGGCGGACCTTTTTCAGATCTTCTTCTATAGAGCCACTGATAATAGTGTAGCGGTAGTCGCGCCATAGTTCCATTTCTCGCTCGGCGGTGACGAGACGCGATTCGATCTGCTGTTCGGTTTCGGTCGCTCGTTGTGCCAAACGGCGGCGCAACTCTTCAAGATCAGGAGGCATGATGAAAATGTCCGCCAACGCCTGGCGAATGATCGGATGATCGTAATTGCGGATCGTGTCGGCGCCCTGTGTGTCGATGTCGATCAGGACATCGACGCCATCTTTCAGACTCGAATGTACTGGCTCGCGGAGAGTGCCGTAAAGATCTCCGTGTACTTTTGCGTGCTCCAGAAAATCGCCGGCTTCGATTCGCGCATGAAAATCTGCCGCGGCAAGAAATCGGTAATGTGTGCCATCAATTTCACCGGCTCGCGGTGCTCGTGTGGTGCAAGAGACGGAATAAAAGAAAGTTGAGGTTTTTCGCAGCGCTTCTACGAGCGTGGTCTTTCCCGCGCCCGATGGAGCTGAAATGACGAAGAGAATGCCCCGACGGCTGAATTGTTTATTCAAGGTTCTGGATTTGTTCGCGAATCTTCTCCAGATCGGCCTTGCAGGCGATAACGCGCTGGGAGATTGCAGCGTCGTTCGCTTTTGCTCCCAGCGTGTTGAGTTCGCGAAAAATTTCCTGTGTGATGAACTCCAGCGTTCGTCCAACCGGCTCTTTGCTTCGCAAATGATGCGCAAACTGAGCAAGATGACTGTCGAGTCGCGTCAACTCCTCCGAAACATCGGCGCGATCGGCAAAGAAAGTAATTTCCTTCAGCACGCGTTCGTCGTCGCTCGGGAGCGGCAGCCCCGCTTTCTGGATGCGATCGAGCAGCGCGGCGCGATATCGTTTCACCACGTCAGGATGCAGCACGTGAATTTCTTTGAGTTTTTTTCGAATCGCTTTCAAACGATGAATCAGGTCCTTGGCCAGATGTTTGCCTTCCCGTTCCCGCATTTTTATCAGATCTGCGAGCGCGGCGCGCAGCGCGCATTCGATTGCCGGCCACGCGTCTTCGGGATTTAGCGTTTCTTCCGGGAACCGCATCACGCCCGGCGCTTGCAAGATCGTCGCGATCGTGATCTCGCCCGGAGCGTTCAATTCCTTTTGCAACGCGCGCATCGCCTCGTGATACGAGCGGGCGAGCTCGGTGTTGAGCGCCAGATTGCGCGCGCCGTTCGCGCCGCTGTGAAAACTGATGGTTGCATTTGTGCGGCCGCGCGAAATGCTTTCGTTGATCGTCTGGCGAATGCGCGGTTCGAGTTCGACCAAGTCTCGTGGCAGATTGACCACCACGTCGCTTTGTTTCCGGTTCACCGAATTCAGCTCTACGCTAAATTTTGTTCCGGCATGATCGGTCTCGCCGCGACCGTATCCAGTCATGCTCCGCATATCTCGGTGCAAAGCTTATCGCAGAGAAACGGAAACGTTCAACGCTCAACGAAAGCACCCCACGCCGCATGGATTGAAAAACGCCTCTCCATCCGCTAGGTACGCCCGTGGATCATTGGCAAAGAGAAATCATCGCGATGGTGATTTTTCGGTTCACGTACGTGCTGATCAGTGGCCGGCAGCTCAAAATTCTGCCGTTGAATCGGTCCGCGGCTGCTTTGCTCGGAGCGGTTTTGACGGTGATTACGATCCTGACGACTTCTGTGGGTACCGTCGTGCTGCTTGTACCTGTACCGAGAAATTGCCGTTATTTCCTAGGAGCGCCTCAACGGCGCGTCGGTGCGGTGAAGGCATGGGGACATCCTGAATCGCTTGAATCCACTGCTGTTCGGGAGCGATTTTTCGCGGTGCAGGGTGACGATACACAGCAAGCGTAATTCGGTGGTGTGTAAATGGGAATACGGACTTATAAAGAGGACGCGCTTGAAAAGTTGAGCCATCAACCCGGAGTGGCGGCAGGATCCACATGCCGCGCCAGCGATGACGCGATCGCTCGAGCAAAATCTGTCCCCGCCTGACGATCAGTGAGTGAGTCTCGACGAGTTTCTTCGTCTGGGGTCTCGATTTTCTGATAGGCAGTGTAACCGGACTTTGTGCCCGGCAAAACGTGTTGACCGGGCAGAGATCGCATCGCGGGTTCCGCGCGACGCAAATAAGCGCGCCAAGATCAAGCAACGCAGAATTGAAGGTTCGTACGCCGGATTCTGGAAGAAGACGCGCTGCGTGTTGCCAAAGCGTTTTCCGGCCGGAACTGGAATCGATGGATTCGCGAAAATCGAAAAGCCGCGCCAAAACGCGAGTAGTGTTGGCTTCGACAATTGGGACGGATCGATCGAACGCGAAACTGGCAACAGCGTTCGCAGTGTACTTCCCGATGCCAGGGAGTTGCTGCATCCGCTCGGTTGACTGCGGGAAACGTCCGCCATGTTCTCCCTGCACCGCTCTCGCTGTGGCATGAAGGTTTCGCGCGCGAGCGTAGTAGCCGAGGCCCTGCCACGCATGAAGCACGTCATTCTCGCTGGCGTGCGCCAGTGAGGCGAAATTCGGAAACCTGCGTAGCCATGCTTCGTAATATGGAATAACAGTAGCGACTTGTGTTTGTTGGAGCATGAACTCGGAGACGAGAATTGCGTACAGGATCGCACGTACGGCGCCATGGAAGATCACGGCCGTTGCGGCGATGCCAATTTGCTAGTGCGCGCCGAAAATTGGTTATTGGAAAGGCCACAGATAAACGCAGATTAACACGGATTTTGACGCTCGACCGCTGAACATGTTCTTATCTGTGTGTCCACTGTGTTAATTTGTGGCTCGTGAATTCGTACACTCATCCACTTTCGCAGGAGCAGGTAAGGAAGCTTCGTGCTTTGCTTGAGGACTCGGGATTCGAGTTCATGCCGAAGGAGTGGACGATTTTCTTTGCGCAGAAGAACAAACTGAGCGTGGCCGTTTATGAAAAGGGACCAAAGGTGCTGGTGCAAGGGCGTGGTGTTGAGGAGTTTGTGCAATTCGAATTGGAGCCGAAAATTCTCGGGGAAGCGAAGCTAGGTTATGAAGAAGTGCATTCACCGGAAATGTTCGGGCCGCATTTCGGTGTGGATGAGAGCGGGAAAGGCGATTTCTTCGGGCCGCTGGTGATAGCCGGAGTTTACGTTGATCGCGGCATCGCCCGGAAACTGCTCGATTCTGGCGTGGTGGATAGCAAGCGGATCGGTTCCGATGCGCGGATTCGCGCCCTGGCCGACACGATTCGGAAAAGTTCCCAAGGTCTGGTGGAAACGGTCCTGATCGGCCCGGCCAAGTACAACGAGTTGCACGAGAAGTTTGGAAACCTAAACGCGCTGCTCGGTTGGGGACACGCACGGATAATCGAAAATTTGCTGGCGCGAAAGCCAGACTGTCAGCGCTCGTTATCGGACCAGTTTGCCGATGCGCGAGTGATCAAGACGTCGTTGCTCAGGCGTGGACGCAACATTGAAATCGAACAGCGGCCGAAAGCCGAATCGGATATTGCGGTGGCGGCGGCATCGATCGTCGCGCGTGAAGCGTTCATCAACTGGCTGGAGCGCAAGGGCAAAGAACTCGGTGTGCGATTGCAGCGCGGAGCATCGACAGCCGTAAAAGAGACTGCCAAAAAACTGGTCGAAGCGAGCGGGCCGGACGCACTGCGCGAGGTGGCGAAAGTCCATTTCCGGACCGCTCATGAGATTGCGCCGGAACATTACGCACTACCGCCAGTCCGTGAAGATTGGCAAAGACGAGCGGCACCCAGACAGTGAGGGTGGAAACGATCGTGGCTGCGCCCGGCTTAAGCGACGGAGGAGAATTTTGCGAATAGTGGGTTTTAAAAGCGCTTTTTTTATGCTTGATTTAGCCACCGGCGGAGTCACAAGGAACGATTACTAAAATAGATATGGCGAAGTTAACAAAGCGCGACATCGTTGTCTCGATCAGCAATCAGACCGGGATGGTTCAGCATCAGGTCTTCGATGTAGTGCAAAAAACTCTTGATAAAATCACTGACAGTCTGGCCAGCAATATTCCGGTTGAGTTGAGAAATTTCGGCGTGTTTCTACCGCGTCTTACCAGGCCGCGTATCGGACGAAACCCTAACCAGCCGGGTAGCAGTTTCGTAATTCCGCCGAGAGCTACGGTGAAGTTCAAGGCGGGTAAAATCATGCGTCAACGCGTGGAAAAGCTGTCTCGTCAATTGAAGGAAGCAGAAGAGCGAAGGGTTAAAGCCGAAGTCGGCGCGCAGAGCGGCGAATGATTGGTTACTGACGCGGACGATTCTGCCTAACCCAGATTGACGGCGAGCGTCGTCTGCTTCACGATTCACGAGAGCAAGCCTTGGATCGTTTTTTCCAGGCGCTCAAAATTAATTGGCTTCGTTAGATGTTCGGCAAAACCTGCTTCCCTGGCTTGGTTGATGTCCTGTTCGCTCCCAAACCCGCTCAAGGCGATTCCGGGCAACGGTTTACTGAGACGTACCTGCCGCATTAATTCGTAGCCGCTGCGATCGGGCAATCCGATATCGCTGATGAGCAAGTCGAAATCTTCTGTTCGGACTTTCTCCACGGCCTGCTCAGCGGAATGGGCGATGGTTATTTGGTAGCCGCGGCGTTCCAGCATTCTTTTCATACCGAGACACGTATCGTAGTGATCGTCCACGAGCAGAACGCGCCGGTGACTTGAAACCGCGGGCTCGCGTTTCCGGTCTGCTGTTGGAGCCTCTCCATTGCCATCGCGCTCGACCGGAATTTCACCCGTGTTCAATTCAACGGTAAACGCGGCGCCCTGGTCCTTTCCAGGACTCTGGACTCGAATGTTCCCGCCGTGCGCCTCGATCAATGTCTTTGAAATAGTAAGACCGAGCCCCAGTCCTCCGAATCGCCGGGTGATATCACTCTTTCCCTGTTCGAATGCGTTAAAGATTTTACCAATCGCGTCAGGCTCGATGCCGATGCCAGTGTCGCTGACGCGCACCGCGATCTTATCCGGCGCCGGATTCAGAGTTTCGATGCTGATCCGGCCTTTTTCGGGCGTGAATTTCACGCTATTCTTGATCAAATTCCAAAATACCTGTTGCAATCGGGCTGGATCGCCTTCCACGTACGTGTGAGTAGCCCTCAGCGCGAGGTTCACTTCGAGATCCTTTGCCTCTATTTCCTTGCGACATATCTCGTAAGCGCGCTGGAGGGTTTGGTGAATACAAATTGGTTCGAAGCTTAATTGGAGTTTGCCCTTCGAAATGCGAGTGACGTCGAGTAAGTCGTCAATAAGACGCGCTTCGAGCTCCACATTTCGCCGGACGACCTCGAGCGCTTCTTTGACAGGCTTGGAATCTGGCAACTCGGCTTCAAGTTCCCCGACCATGGCAATGACTGGGGTGAGTGGGCTACGCAGTTCGTGAGATAGTTGTGCCAGGAACTGGTCCTTGGCGGCATTTGCTGCAATGAGTTCCTGGCGCAATGTGACGTCCCGCGTCTTATCTTCCACCAGGTAAAGCACACCCTGCACGGTTTCGCGCGCGCCTTGCAGGCGGAGCAGATTGATATCCAGGAAATGCGTAAGGCCTGATTTGTCCTTCAACGGGTGCTCAGTGAGCTGAAACGGCGTTCCAAAATTGAGCACCCGCTCAACCGCGCCCGGTGGCGCGATCTTTACATCATCGCACGCAACATCGGTAATGTCGCGGCCCTGTGGGACCTCTCCGAAGCGCTCCGCCATCCGGGCAAACGCATCGTTAGCGTGCAGAAACCGACGAGAAATTGGATCAACGAGAGCAATCCCGCCGGGCATGTTCGCCAGCATCTTCTCGTTGAAAATGACCTCACGTTCCAGTCGCTGCTTGGATTCCAGTTGGCGTTGATAAAACCGGCTTCCAAGCCACGCGAATATTGCCGTCAGACCAATCAGCCAGCCTGCCAGCACCGTCATTCGGCCCAGAAGATCGTGAACTGGTTTATAAGCAAGAGTTCGTGGCTGTTCGACCACTGCCACCCAGCCGGTCGATTCAATCGGGCTAAAAGAATAAAGATTGCCTTGGCCCTCGAAATGCCCGGTTTTGCTCTGTTTGATCTCCTTGACCAGTTCGCCGTTTGCCGCGGCTGAACCTGTTGAAGGATTTGGTTTAAAATCGCTGGCAAACAGCGCCGCGCCGTTTTGATCGAGCACTTCGAAAAGGAGCCGATCCGAAAACTCAATCGTCGAGAGGCGTCGGCCAATCCGTTCCACAAGCACAGCCACTCCGACATAACCCAGGATGTTGCCGTCCGGTGCTCGCACAGCCCCCACAATGTCGGTAATGGGCCTGTTGTCCGACAATCGCGGATGAACGGCCGAGACAAAAACTCCGGCTGGTGCCGCGGCCGCTTCTTCGCGCCAGTGCTGAGATCCAAAGTCTTTGCCCACGAATTCTGGGGCTGTTGGAATCGACGCAATCAGAGTGCCGTCTGCTGCAGTGACAAACATTCCATCGATCTGGGGATGTGAGTAAAACGTTGAGTTGACCCATTGCTGAGCCTCTTGCGGATCGGCCGCGGTTAGCACTCTGGCCGTATCCGGCAGCGTTTGATAGTACTCAACAACACTTGTGGTGTGGCTGAGGTCATGCCCGACGAGGTGACTGACCAGCTGGATCAGCGTCTGTCGGTCGCGCAAAATTCGCGATTCCAGTGTGTCCCGCAGAATGGTGTAGGAAACGATCAGCGTCAGAACTGACGGGATCCATCCTGCGAGAAGAATCGGAATAACAATTTTGGATCGCTCGAAACGGTCGCGCCTTCGCTTTGTCATCAAACCTCCCAACTACATGCCGTATTTAGCGAGAATTGGCTCAGTCACCGTTAACCTGCTGACCGCCTGAGGCAAGGGGGAATTCGCCTGAAATTCAGCGACATTTCAGATGCAGACTGAGTCTGAAGAGGAGATCCCAAACCGCCCGATATGGCAATTGCGAACGGATAAGAGACTGTTGTCTACCAGGGCGATGTTAAGTGCGGTTTCGAACGCTAACGTTGAGATTTTTGGATTGACGCAATCGCTGAAAATTGCATCATGTCGCCCTTGCTGCTTCAACCATTTCCAGCAATAGCAATCTCCATGCAGGAAAGCGTCGGACATATTATCTGGTCGGTCTGCTATCTGAGTGTGCTCCTCGGGCTTTCCGCTTATGGGGTCCATCGCTACTTCATCATTTATTTGTATCTGAAAAACCGAAAACGGCCGCCCGTGGCGGCGCGCTACTTTGAGAAACTGCCAAAAGTGACTGTGCAGTTGCCGATTTTCAACGAGGTATACGTGGCCGAGCGGTTGCTCCGTTCGGTAAGCGAACTGGATTACCCGCAGCAGCTTTTGCAAATCCAGGTGTTGGACGATTCAACCGACGAGACACGCGAAATTACGGCCGCATGTGCGGAGGAGCTGCGGCAGCGTGGCTTTAATGTACAGCGTATTCATCGGACTGATCGGATCGGATTCAAGGCTGGCGCGCTCTCGGTCGGACTCGCTGCTGCGGAAGGCGAATTTGTTTGCATCCTGGACGCCGATTTTGTTCCACAAAAGGACCTGCTTAGACGGACCATCCATTTCTTCACCGACCCAAGGGTGGGAATGATCCAGACGCGTTGGGGACACTTGAACCGCGGCTATTCACTACTCACTCGAGCGCAGGCGATCTTTTTGGATGGGCATCTTTTGCTGGAGCAAACCGCGCGCAGCCGTAGCGGCCGGTTCTTCAATTTCAACGGGACGGCCGGGCTGTGGCGGCGTTCTTGCATCGAGCAGAGCGGAGGCTGGCAGTACGACACATTGTGTGAGGACCTTGATCTGAGTTATCGCGCTCAGCTTGCGGGCTGGAAATTCATTTATCTGGCTGAGGTCGTGACTCCGGCGGAGTTGCCTGTGGACATGAACGGGTTCAAGTCTCAGCAACACCGCTGGACGAAGGGTTCGGTTCAGACATGCAAGAAATTGTTGCCAAGTATCTGGCGTAGCCAGTTGTCCTTTGCGATCAAGGTCGAGGCGACCGGACATTTAATGTCCAATTTCGCTTACCTGCTTTTGGCGATTCTCTGTGTCCTTTTGTATCCTTCCACCGGTGGACCTGCCGCTGGCTGGGTCCGCACAGTGCTCATAGACATTCCGATTTTTCTAGCAGCATCCGCGTCCGTCGGCCTGTTTTACATTTGCGCGCAACGCGAGCTGCATCCCGGGACCTGGATGAAAGAGATTCTGTTTCTGCCGTGTCTGCTTGCGTTGGGAGTTGGCCTTTCACTTAATAACGCGCGCGCAGTATTGGAAGCTCTTATCAATCACAAATCGGATTTCACCCGGACGCCAAAGTACGGAATCGAACATAAATCGCAGCCGTGGCGAAGCTGCAAGTACCGGCCGCTCAAATCAGCGCTTCCGCTGGCCGAACTGGCCTTTGCGATCTATTTCAGCTATTTCGTCGTTTACGCGATTTTACACAGGCAGTTTTTCTCGGTGCCGTTTCTGCTGATGTTTCAATGCGGCTTCCTTTACGTCTGCCTCTCTTCAGTCCTGGGTCGCCGGTCGAAATTTAATGTTGGCAGTTCACGCGCACGCGCTGCGATTCCGGCGTGACAAAATCAAATTGTCGAGTAAAGGGTTTGGCGATGCTTAGGCCCATGGCATTGATTTTTAGTGTCATCTCCGCTACGTCGGCATTCGCCATCGCTCCACTAGACACTTCGAGCCAACTGATCATCAGCGTACGTGATCAGAAGCTGATGCTTGTGCGAGACGGTAGCAAAGTGGCGACTTATCCAGTATCCACATCCATGTTCGGTTTGGGCGATGCGTGGGGGCGAATGACCACCCCTCTGGGTTGCCTGGCAGTCGAAAAGAAGATCGGTGACAACGCGCCAGTCGGCGCCGTGTTCCACAACCGGCGGTTAACCGGTGAAGTTTTGCAGCCCAACACTCCGGGCCGCGACCCGATTACCACACGGATCATATGGCTGCGCGGACTGGAAGCGCAAAATGCGCACGCGTTTCAACGCGGTATTTATATTCACGGCACGCCGCAGGAGAAAAAGATCGGTCGCCCTGCGAGTTACGGCTGCATCCGGATGAAATCGAAGGACGTCGCCGAGCTTTATAAGCAGGTGCCGCTGGGTGCTGTCGTCCAAATTATTCCTGATCGGCTGCCCAAAATAGAAAAGACGCAGCCGCGGCAGGAAGCAAGTAATGGTGTCGTCGCTGCGAAGGTGGCGCCGCAGCCGGTGCAGGAAACAAGCAATAGCGTCGTCGCTGCCAAGGTAGCGCCGCAACCGGGGCAGAAAACGAGGAATGGCGTCGTCGCTGCCAAGGTAGCGCTCCAGCCACGGCAGAAAACAACTAACGGTGACGTTGCTGCCAAGGCAACGCCCCAGCCACCAGCGCAGATCAGTGCTGCCACGCTCGCGACGCCACCTTCGAGCGCACTCACCGTAGAACAAATGCGAATGGCTGGAACGGTTGCCGGTGAACGGCAGAAAGCGAAGCTCGCATCGAGCAAGCGCTTATAGCAACACGCTTTTGATCGGTAATGGCTAACACGAAATCAGCCGCGAAACGGGACCGGCAGACACTCAGCCGAGCGCTTCATAATAGAAGCGTCAAAGCTCACCTTCGAAGAATGCAGAAGCAGATCCGCTCGGCGCCGACGCCGGACGCAGGTCAGATTCGCGCGGTGATTTCAGCGATCGACAAGGCGGCCAAACACGGAATCATTCACCGCAACGCTGCAAAGCGTCGCAAGGCACGCCTAAACAAAGCGCTTACCTCGGCCAAGAAGTCGCCGTCATCCTGAGCCTGGCGAACCGGAGTCGAAGGATCCTGCGAACTTACGGCGAGTAGCGCTGGGCGGATTCCTCGACTCCGCTCGTAATGACGCCTGCATCTTCCCGTTGCATATCTTGCTGGCCGGATAGATTCTGTGGAATGATTCCCGCGCTGATGCTCGTTTTGGTGGTCGTCGTCTATCGGGTCACGACAGGATTGCTGATTCATTCTGGGGCGAGTTGGCTTTCCAACTTCGCGCCTCTCGCGGCCATTGCTCTGTGTAGCGCTGCGTATTTCCCGAAGAAATACAAGTTCTCGGTCCCGTTGCTGACTTTGTTCATTTCTGACGCGGTCATTAATTTTCGGTATGGCGCGCCGATGCTCGACCCGCAGATTCTAGTCCGGTATGCGGCGCTCGCTCTTGTCGGATCTATCGGAGTTCTTTTGAAAAATCGAGCGTCGCTGAAGACGCTTTTGCCTGCATCCATTGTCGGATCCACGCTGTTTTACCTGATCACGAATGCGTTTTCATGGCTGAGCGACCCCGGTTACGCGAAAAATTTAGCAGGATTGGTTCAATCTTTAACCGTCGGGTTGCCTCAATACAGCGCGACACCGACCTGGATGTTCTTCCGCAATTCACTCGTCAGTGATCTTGCTTTTACTTGCCTGTTTGTGGTTTGCATGAGCGCGGGGCGAAGCATGGGGACATCGCGCGAACGCGCGGCGCGGTTCCGTCCGGTTGCTGCTGGATGATGGAATATGCAGCCGGTGGAGCAGCGCGACGAAGTCGAGATGCTCTCGCTGATGCTGTTGATCCGGCGCTTCGAGGAACGCGCCAGCCAGCAGTACCAAGCGCAGAAGATTGGCGGATTTTGCCACCTTTACATTGGTCAGGAAGCCGTCGTGACCGGCGCAGTCGCCGCCGTGCGTCCAGATGATTACGTCATCACTGCTTACCGTGATCACGGGCATGCCCTGGCTCGCGGCACGAGCGCAAATGCGTGCATGGCTGAGCTTTTCGGGAAAGAGACCGGCTGCTCGCGTGGACTCGGCGGATCAATGCATTTTTTCGATAAGCGACATCACATGTATGGAGGCCACGCTATTGTCGGCGCCCACGTGCCGCTGGCGGTGGGATTGGCCTTTGCCATCAAGTACCGCGGCGAAGATCGCGTCACGCTCTGTTTCTTTGGGGATGGAGCTATCAATCAAGGCTCGTTCCACGAAGCACTGAATCTCGCAGCGTTGTATCGACTGCCGATCATTTTCATTTGTGAAAACAACCTTTTCGCCATGGGCACGTCGGTAAAACGATCGACGTCGCTTAAGCAGATCATCGATCGCGCGGAGGGCTACGACATTCCAGGGGAAATCGTTGATGGAATGAACTTTCGCGAAGTGCGCGACAAAGTCACCGAGATTGCCGATTCGATCCGGAAAGAATCGCATCCGGCGTTTCTGGAAGTGCGCACGTATCGCTACCGCGGCCATTCCATGTCTGATCCGGCAAGTTACCGGACCAAGGACGAACTGGAAAAATATCGGCTTGATGATCCAATTATACGTTTGCGCGCGCAGCTCACGCGCGAAGGGACACTGACCAACGAACAATTCGATCAACTTGATAAGCGCGCGAAGGAAACAGTACTGGCCTCAGTAAAGTTTGCCGAAGAAAGCCGAGAACTGCCGGCCGAAAAACTTTACGACTACGTGTATTTCAACGGAGCCAAGCGGTGAGAGAAATCACATATCGCCAGGCGTTGAACGAAGCGCTGGCTGAGGAACTGGAACGCGATCCCGATGTTTTCCTAATGGGAGAAGAAGTCGCTGAATATCAGGGCGCGTACAAAGTGAGCGCAGGATTGCTTCAGCGCTTTGGGCCCAAACGTGTCATCGATACCCCGATTAGCGAGAACGGATTCGCGGGGCTGGGCATCGGTGCGGCAATGGTCGGCCTGCGACCGATTGTTGAGTTCATGACGTTCAGTTTCTCGCTGGTGGCTTTCGATCAGGTCGTGAATAACGCTCCGAACATGTTCATGATGTCGGGTGGCCAATTCAATATTCCGATTACCTTTCGTGGTCCGAATGGCCCGGCACATCAGCTTGCGGCAACGCATTCGCACGCCACGGAAGGTTTCTATGCCAGTGTGCCGGGCTTGAAAGTTTGCACTCCTGCGACGCCGCGGGATGCGAAAGGTTTATTGAAAACCGCGGTGCGCGACGACAACCCGGTGCTCGTGCTCGAAGCGGAGCTGCTTTACAGTTCGAAGGGAATGGTGGAGCCGCCCGATGAAGAACTGCTCATCCCACTTGGTAAAGCCGAGGTGAAACGCGAGGGCAGCGATGTCACAGTCCTTTGTTATTCGCAGACCGTTCCGTTGGCACTTAAAGTCGTTGCCCAGCTAGAAGAGGAAGACATTTCCGCCGAGATTGTCGATCTGCGCTCCATCAAGCCTCTCGATGAACAGGCGATCTTTGATTCCGTCGCAAAGACGCATCGTGTTGTGATTGTTGAACAGGACCATCCGTTCTGCGGTGTCGGCGCAGAGATTTGCTACCGGATTCAAAAAAATATTTTCGATGCGCTCGACGCGCCCATTCTGCGCGTATCGCAGGAGGACGTGCCGATGCCATACAATGAGCACTTGGAACACGCCGTGCTGCCAAATGCCGAGAAACTTCTCGCCGCTGTGAAACAGGTATGCTACGCGTGAGACTACTCATCGCTTTCGCTTATGCCTGACATCCAGATGCCCAAGCTGAGCGACACGATGACCGAGGGCACTCTCGTCGCGTGGAAGAAAAAGAAGGGCGACCAAGTTTCTGCCGGCGAAGTGCTCGCGGAGATTGAGACAGACAAGGCAACCATGGAGTGGGAGTCACCTGAGGACGGGACGCTGACGGAAATTTACGTCCAGGAAGGTGGCAAGGTGAACGTGGGCGACACGATTGCTTTCATCGGCGGAGAAGGCGAGGAAGCGCCAAAGCAACAGGCGCCGGCCCAGAAAAAAGAGAAAGAGCCCGCGACGGCTGAAGAGAGAGAAAAGAAGCCGCAAAGTGAAACGGAGAAACCTGCACCGGCGGAAGCCCAAGAAAAGGAAACGGCGCCTCCGCAACGACAGGTAGCGGCGGCTGTGCCAGCCGCCCAAAATGGAACACCGCAAGAAAGAACACAGCCGAGAGGAGAAAAAGCTGAGCAACCGCGCGTGAAAGCGTCGCCTGTCGCGCGCAGAATCGCAGCTGAACTCGGTGTTGATCTTTCCAGCGTGAAAGGCACCGGCCCCGACGGACGCGTGACCGAAACCGACGTACGCGCGGCTGCGAAATCTGTAGCGACGCTCTCTGAACGTCGAGAGTCAATTCGGTTGCCTTCACCCAGACCTGGCGAAAGCGCGCGGATTCAGCTTTCCGGGATGCGCAAGATCATCGCGCAACGGCTGGTCGACAGCCTCGGCCCGGTTCCACACTTTTATCTTACGATCGAGATCAACGCGAGCCCGCTGATGGAAGCCCGTGAGGAATTGAAATCCGCCGGCGAAGGCGCCGACGCTGCGAAGATCACGGTGAACGACTTTGTTTTGAAAGCGGCGGTAATGGCGGCGGTGAAAGTGCCGCGCGTCAATGCCTCGTTCGACGTTGATGCAATTCTCCAGTATGCGGACGTCGATCTCGGCGTCGCGGTGGCGGTCGAAGACGGATTGCTGACGCCGGTCATTCGGGCAGCGCAAGACAAATCGCTTCGCGAGATCAGCGCCCTGGCCAAGGATCTGGCGCATCGCGCCCGCAACAAGCGGATGAAACCAGAAGAATTTCAGGGAGGCACATTTACGATCTCAAATCTCGGCGGCATGGGCGTCGACAGTTTCTCTGCTGTCATTAATCCGCCTCAAGGCTTTATTCTCGCCGTTGGCAAAATCACAAAAGTTCCGGTCGCCGACGATTGCGACCAAATTGTGGTCGGTCACCGGATGTCGATCACGATGAGCTGCGACCACCGTGTCATCGACGGCGCGGTCGGCGCCGACTACCTTAAAGAACTCCGGCATTTGCTGGAAAATCCAGCACTGTTAATGGTCTGAACTACCGCGCAGTCACTTCCCAAATCATGAAGTCGTCCAGCGTCTGACGCATTTTATCGGCGACAAATTCGATTACGGTTGCGTCGTCAATGAAGCCCAGGACAGGCGTTGCGTCCGGAATGAGATCGAATGGATCCATCAGGTAATTGAGAGCAGCAACGATCCACAGGAGCGCGTTGCCGGATACTTTGTCATATTCGCCGCGATGATGCGCGCGAACCAACCGCAGCATGGTTTGCAGATAAGGCCAGTATTGTTTGAACGGCTCTCTTGGCACTGACGCTGCCTTTTGCGCCGCTTCGTTGAAAAGCGCTTGCAGGCTTTCAGAATCGTTCAGACACGCTTTCGCGTCGATCAGTGCTCTGGCGAATGCTTCGCTGCGAAGCGCAGGTTTGCGGTAGGGCACATTTTGCTCGGAATTTCTCGCGGCGGGCCGCGTCTTTCTTTCCGAGTCGGATCTTGTTTTTGATTTCTTCATCTCGCGAATAAAAACACTACGATGCGCGGATGAGAAGCAGATTCGTGCTGCGCTACAGTCAGGTTTTTGTCGCCAGAATGAGCGGTGACGGTCCGGGCGCTTCCAGCTTGCGCACTCTTTTGAACCCGGCGTCTTCCAGCCAATTCTTGATTTGATTGAAACTGAAGGTGTCGCCTTTTTCGGTGTTGACGAGCATTTGCACGGAAAACATTAACGAGGGCAACGGTTTGGTGCGGTCGTCCTGCACCAACCATTCTGCAATGGCGATGGTGCCGCCTGATCTTAGCGCGCGGAAGACTTTCTTTAGCAACTGCCTGCTGCGTTCTTCGCCTTCACTGTGCAAAATGTGGCCTAACGTAGCGACGTCGTAGCCGTTGCCAAAATTCGCCGTCAACAAATCGCCTTCGACGAAATCGAAACGATCGCGCACACCAAATTTTTGCGTGATACGTTTTGTGGTTGGAATCATTCCCGCCCAATCGACGGCTGTCACGCGGAGTCGCGGCGACTTCTGCGCTAACGCGATTCCCCAAATTCCGGAACCGGCCGCAAGATCGATCACGCGCGTTTCATTGCTCGCCTCTGCGATTTTCAAGTGATCAGCAAGTTTCTGCGCGCCACCGTAACTCATCGGAATGATTGTCTCGACGAGTTGACTGAAGAATTCCGTGCCCTCGGTTTCCTGGTTCACGGCCACTGCCGGTCGTCCGTTGCGCACAATGTCAGTTAGCCGCAACCAGCGCGAAATCATAACCGGCAAAATCGATCCGAAAAATCCGGCGAGCGTGCCCGGCTGCCCGTTGATAAGAAATGCCCGGCTTTCTGGCGTCAGCGAATATCTCGATTGTCGATCTTTCTTCAACAATTCCATGCCGGCCAGCGCGTCCATGATCGAGCGCAAACCTCGCGCCGATCCGCCGGTTCGTTTCTTGACCTGCTCGACCGTTCTTGCTCCGTCCTGCAGTGCATCGAAAACTTTATTATTCACCGCCGCGCTAATGATCAGCGGCGGCGCGTAAGCGAAGCCAAACTGCTGGAGGCGCTCCGGGGTTATCTGTTTCGTTCTGCGTTTTTTCATAATGATTTCTAAATCGACAAATAATTCGAAACGGCCTTTCGTCCAGCGTGATGTAGCCGAAGTCGTCGGTCTCCCTTAGAATCGAGGTACATGAGCGCAGGATGGAAGACGCGAGAGCAAATGGACGCGGGAGAGCGCACAGTGCTCGCGGCGTTTGCGCAAAAGTTCGGTGAATCGCGCGGTCGCAAGTACTCTGAGCCGAGCCACGCCTATCGCACGGAGTTTCAGCGCGATCGGGCCCGCATCATTCATTCACGCGCATTCCGTCGAATGGAATACAAGACCCAGGTTTTTCTCAACGGCACGGGGGATCATTTGCGCACCCGCCTGACGCATTCCATCGAGGTCGCGTCGATCAGCCGCACCATTGCGCGCGCCTTGCGACTGAACGAGGACCTGGCGGAAGCGATCGCGCTCGCCCATGATCTCGGGCACGCGCCCTTTGGGCATTCCGGTGAGGAGATGCTTGCGGAATGCATGCAAAATCACGGCGGGTTCGATCACAATCGCCAGAGTGTGCGCGTTGTAGAGTTGCTCGAAACGCCGTATCCAGATTTTCCGGGCTTAAACCTGACGTTCGAAGTGCGCGAAGGTCTGCGGAAACACGAGCGTCCTTACAAATTTCCGCCGCCTGGAGCAGAGGCGTACAATTGTTCCTCGCTGGAAGCGCAAGTTGCGGACCTTGCAGACGAAATCACGTACTACACGCATGATCTCGACGACGCGGTTGACTTTGAAATCTTGAGCCCGGAGCAATTGGAATACAACGATGTCTGGCGCAACAGTCATCGCGCAGTACTGGCGCGTTACACCGGCGTGCGGGAACCGGAACTGCACAAGCTGATCATTCGCGACATCATTGACAATGAAGTTCACGACCTGGTCTCGAGCAGCGCCGAATCAATTGCCGAATCAGGCGTGCAAAGCGCGGATGAGGTGCGTCGGCAACGCGTGCCGCTGATTCGGTACAGCAGTGAATTGGCCGAAGCTAATCGATCGCTCCGGAAATTTTTATATCAGAATGTCTACTATCATCCGCGCGTCTCGGAACTGAATCGGCGCGCGTGCGAGATGCTCCGACGGGTCTTTGAGGCGTACTTCGCCGGACCGGATCGACTCGGGGAGGGCGCAATGCGTCGAATCGAAAAGGAAGGGTTGCATCGTACAGGTCTGCGATTACGTCGCCGGCATGACGGACCGATATTTAATGGAGGAATACGCGCGGGTTGCCGGTACAGGCGGTTCACCCGAACCGCCCTTGCGAATGTGATCTTGTAAAGAAACTGGGGATCGAGGTCAATCGCGCCACTACGCCGCAGCATTGCCGATCTCGTCGCGCAAGTATTTGATGAGAAAACGGAGGCGCTGATTGACAGAGTGTTCTTCGAGCAGGCGTTGCCGGCGCAATGGATCGCTCACGAACGCTGAAGCCGTCAGGTCAGCCAGCATTTCCAAGTCGCGTAATTCGGAAAGGTACTGGTCCAGCTTTGTCGGTAATGGACGGCGATCCTGCTTCAGTCGGCCGTACAACTCGACCACTTTTGTGCCAAGCGCTTCGGTTTCGACCGTCATTGGGTCGCGCGATTCAACGACATCGATTCCGGCGATCGGAAACGGCTTCTCCTGTTTAAAACTCGTGAAGCGCACCCGTCGCAGGCCTTGCAGAATTAAATTTGACGTGCCATCGCCGCGTCCGACACAGGCGCGGATCAATCCGGCCGTGGCAAAATGGAAAAAATCCTCCGGCGCCTGCCAATCCGGACAACTCGGCTTGATCAGCGCCACGCAAAACATGCGATGCTGTTGAAGCGCGTGCTCCAGCATTTCGCGATAGCGCGGCTCGAAAATGTAAAGGGGCAGCAACGCGTGCGGAAAAAGGACGGTGCCCGGCAGCGGCATGACGGCGAGTTGCTTTGGCAAAGTAACGGATCGGGACATGATTGGGCAGCTCCTATTAAGATATACGTATCGCTGGAAGGAAAAAGCGGCCCCGGAGAAGACAACGACGAATTCGGAATGAAAAAATCCGAATTAATGACCAATGGTGAAACTCGAAGCATGGCGTTTTGTCAGTCAGGCACCGTATTCCTTGTCACTTGTCATTGACGCTTCGCCGTTGACGCAATCCCCAGTGCTCGAAGTTGCTCCACCGACGGTTGCCCTTCGGTGATAGTTGTACAGAGCGATCCATAAATCAGGACCGAGCCTGCATGCGCCAGCAAGACACGTGAAATAGTGCCGAGTTTGCCGATGCCCATTACGGCGAGGGGAATGTCCATACGGCGGTTTGTCATGAAATCGAGCACGCGTCCGAGCTCCATCGGAGTGTCAGTGCGCGTCGCGACCTTGAAAATATTACCGCGATGCGCTCTTGCCTGGCGCGCTTTCACCGCGAGCAAACGCGCGCTCGGTGTGAATTTGAAATTGTGGAACGAAATGATTCGCCGGATTTTTTTGGTTTCTGCGATTGCGAGCAGGCTCCGTAGTTGAGAGGCTGAGCGTAATTCAACGTCGAGATAGTCGGCATGATTTAAAAATCGCGTGAGCAAATCGCGCCGTTGTCGCAGTGAGAGTTTTCTGGCGCCTCCTTCCCGGGGGTGTCGTGCTGTGATGATGAGGGGCGCGCGCAGCTTCGCCAACATGTCTTGCAGTTGATCCGCCGCGCCTGCCAGGCAATCCAGGCGGATCTCAAATAGATCTGGCGGCCGGCGCATCCGCAGCGCGCGATCCATATCAGCGCGCGACGCAATCACGCCGACGATACGGGGACGCCGCTTGGTCAAGCGATGCGCCGTCATTTTGTAGTCACGAGCGGAGCAAGCGTCCTTTCCACATACTTGGCGAGAATGTCGAACTCGACATTGACGAGATCGCCTGCTTTTGCGCGATCAAGGTTCGTATGGCGCTTCGTGTAAGGAATGATCCAGGCAACGAAGCTCTTCGGAAGAACCTTGGCAACAGTGAGACTGATTCCGTTGAGCGCGATCGAACCTTTCGAAGCGACATAATGTGCCAATTCGCCCGGCAATTCGATTTCCAATCGGAAGTCCGCGGCTTTCCTGTCGAACCCGATAATGGGCGAAACGCAATCGACGTGCCCTTGAACGAAATGGCCCCCGAGGCGGCCGTCTGCGCGCAAAGCTCGCTCCAGATTTACTCGGCTGTTTTGTGGCAGGTTCTTGAGATTTGTGCGAACGATTGTTTCTTCGAGCAAATCGAAGTTTAGGCAATCGCTGCGGCACGAAGTTAGCGTCAAGCAGCAGCCATTCACGGCGATGCTTTCCCCGGACCTGACGTGTTTGGCGGTTCCCGGCGCGGCGATTTGCAGTTCCGTCCCGTGATCATGTGCGCACACGGCCACAACTGTGCCAACTTCTTCGATTAATCCCGTGAACATAATCTTGCGGCAAGATCTGCTAGATAGTTACACCGTTACTTCGGATTTACGATTCGACGATTTAGCGTTGCGAAGCTAATTAGCGTTGCACCTGTGTCCGCCAGACGCGGCCCAGACAACGGCTGTCCGAATGGTTAGGGTGACCAGGTCATTCACTATTGCTAACTTAACGAACTAACATGCCAGCACGGTTTAAGAAAGTCCCGTTGACGATCTTTCAGCGCTTCTTCCGTACGGAGACAGTTGGCGGATTGGTGTTGTTAGCCTTCGGGCTTGCCGCGCTCGCCATCGCCAACTCTCCGTTGGCCGGAGCTTACAAGCATCTTTGGGAGGCACCGCTTACGCTCGGCATCGTTCAGCACGAGTTGTCGCTGAGTCTGCACGCATGGATTAACGACGGTTTGATGGCCGTGTTTTTTCTCCTGGTCGGCCTGGAGATCAAACGAGAATTGTTGGCTGGCGAATTGTCCTCTGCGCGGCAGGCCGCACTTCCCATCGCCTGCGCGATTGGCGGAATGGTTGTACCAGCCGGGATCTATTTGATTTTCAATTTCGGCGGATCGGGCTCGCACGGCTGGGGTATTCCAATGGCAACCGACATCGCTTTTGCCCTCGGCACGCTCAATCTCGTTGCTCCGCGGGCGCCCATTGGCGCCAAAGTGCTACTAACTGCACTGGCGATCGTTGACGATATCGGCGCGGTGCTCGTGATCGCATTTTTTTATTCGGCCGCGATCATGTGGAGCGCACTCGGCAGCGCAGCCTTGACTCTTCTCGTGTTGATTGGATTTAATCGAATCGGGGTTCGCCGCCTCTGGCCGTATTTACTTGGCGGAGTGGTGCTGTGGTATTTCGTGCATGAGTCTGGCGTCCACGCCACAATTGCAGGCATTGCCCTGGCCTTCACGATTCCCACGCGCACGCGAATGGACGCGGTGGAATTTTCCCGTGAGGCGCGCTCGCTGCTGGATCGATTCGACCGGAAGGAAACGGGGGATTTTCAGGTTTTAACCAGCAAGGGACAACAGGAAACCTTGTTTGCGCTTGAGCGAGCGAGCGAAGGCGTGGCCGCGCCAATCCTCAGGCTTGAGCACGCCTTGCATAATTTCGCAGCATTTGTGGTGATGCCGTTGTTCGCGTTCGCGAATGCTGGAGTGAAAATTGATCTATCGATGCAGCATGCGGAGATTGGGTTCGGAATATTGGCGGGACTAATATTGGGTAAACCAGTTGGTATTATGACGGCTGCGTTCATCGCCGTGAAGACCGGGATTGCAAAACTTCCTCAAGCGGTGAACTGGAGATCGTTGCTCGGTTATGCGTTCCTGGCCGGAATCGGTTTCACCATGTCACTATTTGTCGCCATGCTGGCGTTTGCGGATACGGCGTTGGTGGACGCGGCGAAGCGAGGTATTATCGTCGGTTCTCTTTTCGCTGGAATTGCCGGCGCGGTGATACTGAAGATTGGGCCGCGTAATGCTAACTAGTTCGCGAAAATCCCATGTGTCTCATGCAAGACATGCGTCAGAGACAGTGGAATCACAAAGTGCACGCGTTGCAGTTCTGTGCGGTGTCCTTTTCCTCTCCGGCACCGGCGCGCTCATTTTTGAAACGCTGTGGTTGCGGTTGAGCGGCTTGGCATTTGGCAACTCGATCTGGGCTGCGGCGCTGATTCTCTCCAGTTTCATGGCCGGTCTCGCTCTGGGAAACACCCTCGCTGCGTCATCGAGAATTCGGCGATGGCGGCCCTTGCATTTTTACGCCGTGCTGGAACTCACGGTCGCATTCTTCGGCTGCGCAATTGTTTTTGACCTCCCGATGCTGGGCGAGCTGATGCGGCCTCTGTGGCAATTGCTGTGGAATCATCAGCCGGCGCTCCTCGGGCTGCGTTTTGTCATGTCGTTCTTGGTCTTGCTCCTCCCGACGACCGCCATGGGTTTGACGCTACCGGTGATAATTGAGGACCAGCTTTTGCGGCAAACGCAATTTAGCCGCGCGATCGGTTTTCTTTATGGGGCAAACACCCTCGGCGCCATGGCAGGCGCCGTCCTTAGCGAAGCTTATCTGATTCGCGCATTTGGACTGTACGGCACGAGTTTGGCAGCGGCCTTTGCGCTTTGCGTTGCCGCGGCAGCTGCCTCGTCAGTGGTGAGATTCGGATCGCGGCAACACGTCCCCGCTTTTAAAATCGCAGACGCTTCGCACTCCAAATTCCCGTTGCGCTTCGATCTCGGTTATCGCCCGCCATGGCGGTTGCTTTTCGTCAGCTTTGGGACCGGCTTGATTTTTCTCGCGCTGGAAGTGATTTGGTTTCGGTTCCTGCGGCTATACGTCGCGTCCTCGCCGACTGCCTTCGCGATCATGCTCGCGGTTGTGCTGGCAGGAATTGGAGTCGGCGGAATTATAGCTGGCGCGATTCATCGGTCGTCCGCTCGACCTAATCACTTGCTTCCGGTCTTGTTGCTCGCTGCAGCAGTTTTGGTGCTCCTTTCATACTTATTTTTCCCGGGTGAATTGGTTCCGACGCCAACTGGTGTGTTCGACCTGCGCTGGTGGCAGATTGCGGTTCTGTGTCTCGCACTGATGTTTCCGGTCGCGTTGCTGTCGGGAATCCTGTTTCCATCTATTGCAACGGAAGTGCAGGCGAGGGTGGGCGACCGGATGAATAGCACAGGGATTGCGTCGCTGCTTAATACAACTGGGGCTGCGATCGGTCCGCTCGTTGCGACATTCGTTTTGTTGCCGGCTCTCGGTTACCAATTCAGTCTCATTTGCTGCGCTGCCGGGTACGGTCTCCTCAGCATCTTTGTGACCAAATGCGCGACGTTATCGTTGCGGCGACCCGTGGGGATCAGCATCGTTGTGCTCTGGGCTGCACTCGTCCTCGGCATCGTATTTTTCCCGCGTGGGCGCGCCGAAGCGCATTTCGAACATGCCAGCCGTCCCTACGAAATGGAAAGCCAGGGACATGTCCTGGCGCACGTTGTGAAACGTATGGAAGGAACATCCGACACGTGGCAGTTGCTCCGACGCGATTTGTTTGGCCAGCCGTACTACTACCGCCTGTTAGCCGGCGCATTCTCGATGTCGGCCACCAATCCGCGCAACCAGCGCTACATGCGGTTGTTTGCATATCTTCCCCTCGCCTTTAATCCTGGAGCCAGGGATGTGCTGCTTCTTTGTTATGGATGTGGCGTGACGGCAGATGCGTTCACGCGCAAATCAACTCTGGAACGAATCGATGTGGCGGATATCTCAAAGGAAGTGTTGGCTCTGGCTGACTTCTATTCGGGAATTAATTACTCGAACCCTCTGCGGGATCCCCGAGTGCACGCGATCGTCCAGGACGGGCGATTTTTTCTCCAGTCCAGCCCGCGGCAATACGACATCATCTCGGGAGAACCGCCTCCGCCGAAAGTAGCCGGCGCAGTCAATCTTTACACGCAGGAGTTTTTCTCGCTGATGCGGCGTCGCTTGAAGGAAGGGGGAATCGCGACTTTCTGGCTTCCGATCAATCAACTGAAGCTGGAGGAAACAAAAGCGATCCTCCGCGCGTTTCACAACGCATTTCCGAACGCGTCGGTTTGGGGCGGCGCCGATCAGGACTGGATTATGATGGGGATCAACGGGCCGGGGCGCAGGGTCAGTGACGGTGAGCTTCGGCGGCTGTGGAATGATCCGGCGACGGGCGCAGATTTACGGCGGATCGGGATCGAGGTCCCACAGCAATTGGGCGCGCTGTTTTTGATGGACGGCGACGACATTGCCCGAATCACGCACAACGTCGCGCCACTCACGGACGTTTACCCAAAGCGGTTAACGGATGAGCCGTGGGATGATGAAGCAAATCGCCGCTTTGCGTTTACATATTTGACGGCGCCTGCGGCAATTGAACGTTTTGTTCACTCTTCTCTAATTCACAAAATCTGGCCTGAGACATCGACTCCGCCTGCCGAGCTGGAGTCATTCTTTATCCTCCGCCAATCGCGATACCTCTCTGACACGATTGGGAGCAACAAGCTGGCTGAGCTCGATCTTTATCTGCGCCATTCACGTTTGCGGATACCAGTTCTTGAGGTGTTGGGCAGCGATGCGTTTCGGGTTTCCATTGCCGAGCGCGTGGCGAAGGATTCGGCAACGCCGCCGCTCGAAATCATGCCGGACTTGATCGCGGGGGCGCTGGCGCAGCGGAACATCGGCCGAGCGATTGGTTTTTTAGAGAGCGAGAGAGATCAGGGCGTGTTCGGCGCTAATGACATGTTCCTGCTCACCTATCTCTACTGTTTGAACGGCAGCGTCGAAAAAGCAGAGACGCTGATCGCCGACAATGGTGCCGCGATCAAGAAAGATCACTTTGTCGATTGGCTATGGGGAAAACTAAAAAACGATTTCGGATTCCATCCGCCTGCGAATTGAGATGAGCGTCGGTGGTCTCGAGCCGGAAATCGCGCACAGCGGAATTCGCACAGAAAAAGGATGAAGGTCTCAATTGTTATCCCTTGTTATAACGAGAAGGAGACGATCGAAAAAATTGTGGATGCAGTGTGCGCGGCGCCTGTCCACAGCCGGGAGATTATTGTGGTGGACGATGGCTCCGAAGACGGCACGTGTGCGGTATTGAACGAGAAGCTGCGCCAAATTGTTGACCGCATCATTTATCACCCGATCAATCGCGGCAAGGGAGCGGCTTTGCGCAGCGGTTTCGCCGCCGCCACAGGGGATATCATCCTCGTCCAGGATGCAGACCTCGAATATAGCCCCGAGGATTACCCCGCGCTCTTGGAGCCTTTGATATCGGATCAAGCCGACGCGGTCTTCGGCTCCCGATTCATGGGCGGGCGGCCGCACCGAGTGCTCTTTTTCTGGCACATGGTTTGCAACAGGTTCTTGACGCTGGTTTCGAACATGTTCACTGACCTTAATCTCACGGACGTGCAGAGCGGCTACAAGGCCTTTAAAGCTTCAGTTATTAAATCCATTCATATAGAAGAAGATGGTTTTGGGGTTGAATCCGAACTAGTCGCGAAAATCGCGAGCTTGAGATGCAGAGTTTTCGAAGTGGGTATTTCCTACTATGGGCGGACTTACGAACAGGGTAAAAAAATCGGATGGCGAGACGGCTTTCGGGCGCTCTACGCGATCGTGAAATATGGTTGCCGACGTTGAGTTCAACGCGCGAGCGAAACCCGCGACTTACAACCCGCCGGAAGCTGAAGCAAGGAATCGATCTTGATACGCCGCCACGCGTCGTTCGTTGCTGTTCTTTTGATCATCGCCGCGGCGCGATTTGTAATTTTGCTGATATCGCAAACTCACGTCCACAGCGATGAGGCGATCATCGGCCTCATGGGCAAACACATTCTGGAAGGCCGTCATTTCCCGTTTTACATGTATGGCCAGCCGTACAATGCAGGTGCGGCGTGGGAAGCTTATCTGGCCGCCATTGCATTCGCGTTGTTCGGGGTCGGCGTCATTCCGTTAAAGGGCTGCATTGTAGTCCTATCGCTGCTCTGTTTACTTCTGTTTTACCGAATGGGTTGCGCTCTCTATGATCAGCGCACAGCAGTTTTCGCAACGATTGTTTTTGCCCTAGCTCCATCACTCCTCAAATGGCATTTCCAGGTCAGAGGTTATTCCTGGTACTTTCTGTCGATTCCCGTCCTAACGATGCTTTTTGCCTCAATCGAATCAACCTCGGTTCCCGAGCGAAGGATGTTGCTATTCTTTGGTCTTGCCGTTGGCCTCAGCATCTGGTGCTTGGAGTTGGCGGTCCCCTTGGTGGCCGCATTGTGCCTGCTGATCATCTTGCGAGGCAGGGTTTCGCTCAATAATGCACCTGCCGGTTTGGTCGGGTTTGTGCTGGGCTATACACCGGTGATCGTGTTTAACCTTACTCACGCCTTCAATAACTGGCGATATGTGATGATTGAAAGACCGGGAGGGGGACTTTCGACGCTCTTTCAGCTTTCCAATTGCCGTCGAATTTTTCTGGAGGAAATGCCAAAGTTCTTCGGACCGGACACGGTGCTTTGGTATTATCCCGAAAAACCCGCATCCGGCTACGTTTTCTACGTGATCGCCCTGTTAGCGATCGGCGCTGCGATGTGGCCTTTCGTGAAATCGCCGCGAAAAATTCTGCGCGCGGTGCGCGGTGATTTAGCAGATGGCTGTCAAAAAACGGATTTTGACATGGTGCTGCTTTTGGCGGCTTCTTTCGTCCCATATCTGACTCAGTCTGTCGGTGTCCCCAGCTATTTCCTTGGCGGGTGTTTTTTTCTGTCGATGCTGACGGGGCGAATGTTGGACCGTTGGTTTGCTTCCTCGAGGGCATTGCCCCGCTTCGGCGCAGCCGCTGCGCTTACCGCGATCGTGGTAACAGGTTTTTTTGTTCTCATTCAGATTGGACGAACAAATGATCTTGAAACACTCTCCCTGTGCGAGGGTAAAAAGACGTACTGCATGACGCGAATCGCCGCGGCGAATATCGATGCAGTTGAGCGCGATTTGAAGCAACGCAACCTGACGTCAGTCTGGACCACGATCTCGTTTGTTTATCCATTGCTGTTCGAGAGTGGCGAGACATTGGCCGTTTCTAACGAGATCTTCGAAACACCATATCGCGTTTATCCGAAAAACATGCCGTGGCGCGAGCCCAAGCGAAACCGGGAGGCGGCATTTGTCATTGAGTCTAACGCCCCTATCCGATCTCTCGTCGAAATGCGTTGCGACCAAATCTTCGGCTCCCCGCCATTAGTCCGCGAATACGGCAAACTCACTGTAATCACGAATCGCTGAACTCTGATCTGTCGATTCGGAGCTGAAAGGGCGCGTGGGAAAACCAGACCAGGCCCGATTACCGCCACGCGAGTTATCGAACTCTTTTGCAAGCATTGCTCGGAATCCTTAATGTTGCGCAGCGTGCCCTCAATCCCGAAGCTCGACAGAATTGTTTGGCGCGGCAATAGGCGAAAAGCCAAATGCCGGCAACGCCGAGAATCAAAGCAAAACCCATGGCAGCAGTCGTCGGAATTTTTAACTTCTTCCTTCAATGATAATGCCGGGGTCGTCCGCAGCAGCCTTCGTCGACTCGCCGCCCTAATGTGCGGCGCGTGTGAAAAAGCTCAAAAAACGCGCGTCAAAAAAATTCAAAAAAAAGCTTGTCATGCCCCCGTATCTTCCGCTAGAGGGGAAAAGCGAGCGACAAATGCCCTCATTTCGTCGTTCAAAAAAAATTCAAAAAAGTGAAAAAAAAGCTTGTCAGGGCCCTAGAAATTCAATAAGCCTACCGAAACCTAACCAAACCAATGGAGAAACTAATGACTAAAAGCGCACTAAAAACGTTTAGATTCGTTCGTCTTGCTTTGATGGCGGGCGTCGGATTCCCACTCATTCTCGCGTCGAACGCATTCGCGCAATTGCCGGCTCCTGCTGTGCCTGCGGAGCCTGCTGCACCAGCGCCGGCCCAGGCGGAGGTCGAACGCGTCGTCGTGACCGGTTCAAACATTCCTACAGCGGAAGAGACCGGCCCGAACCCGGTGGACACATACCGGCCGCAGGACATTGAGAAACTGGGTATCCGCAGCGCCACCGACCTGCAGGAATTTATTCCGCAGCAGGCAGGCGGCACGGTCAACCTGAACATCGGCAACGGTGGCGATGGTACCATTCAATTCAATCTGCGCGGGTTGTTGCCCAAGGAAACTTTGATTTTGATTGATGGCAAGAAGGTCGCATTCGGCTCGCTGGGCACCGCCGGAAGTAGCGCAGGCCCGGACATCAACCTGATACCATTTTCGATGATCGATCACATCGACATCCTGAAGGATGGCGCCTCGGCCGTTTACGGTTCCGACGCGATCTCCGGCGTGGTCAACTTCTTCCTGATCCACAAGTTCCGCGGTCTGGAAATCGGCGGAACTTATGGGAACACAAACATGGGAGGTTCCAACGACATGGGCGAGTGGGAAACATGGATCAAAGCCGGCACGGGCGATGACAAGACCGACATCGTTGTGATCGCTGATTTCTGGCAGCGCACTGGTGGCGTGTTCAGTCGTGACCGTGATGTTTCTTCCAACGGCTTCTTTACTCCCTTTGGTGGATTCGATGAACGCAGCGGCAACGAGCCTGGTCGCGTTCAAAGCGGCCGTTTGCTTCCGAGCCTGTTCTTCGGTCCTGGTGGTAATCCGGTATTTGGAGTTAACACACCGCTGCCGCACTCGGCCCCGAACCGCGCGACATCGCCATTCTATAAGAGTCCGTTTGCAGTCAACCCCAATGCCTATCCCGGCGCGCCTGGTATCCACAATCCACTTCAGCAGTTTGACCAGTTCGGCACCAATTATAAGGGCGGCGGCAACTACTTCTTCTATAACTTCGCCGCTCTCACGCCGGCACTGCCTCCGGGAGATCGTCAAGTGTACTACGGTTCGTTCACCCGCGATATCTGCGACAAATACCTGACGGTGTTTAGCGATTTTAAATATGCGCGTTCATTCTTCGATTCGTCCCTCGCAGCGACGCCGTTTACGCCTGATCCGTTCCACAACGGGACCACGGGGACCTTCTTTAGTCCTAGCGGCATCAGTGTGCCAATTACCAATCCGTTCAATCCGTTTACTGTTGCAGACGCCACGATTCCAAACTTCTTTCCTGATGGATCCGGTCTCCCGGTCACGACCGGTGTTCGCTTCCGCTCCATCAATGACACCGGCCAACGGTTCGAAAAGTTCACTTACTGGGATCAACTCTTCGACTTCGGACTGCGTGGCGAAATGGGGGAGATCGGCGATTACTTTAAGACGTGGAGTTGGGAATTGGGTTTCCGGTATTCGCGAAACGAAGGGCAGGACCTTTCGGTAGGCGAAGTCAGCCAGCCGGGCTTGCGCTCTGCGCTCTTGGATACAAATCCGGCAACGGCGTTTGATCCTTTCGGCAATATCAATATCCAAAATACACCCGCGGCCAGAGGTGCGGTCTATGTCACGCTGCATAACTCAGGTGAGTATGAATTGCCCATATACTATGCGACCTTTAACGGTGATCTGTTTAATCTTCCGGCGGGCCCAGTCTCGTTTGCAATCGGCGGCGAGTTCGACGCGCCGACATTCACCCGTGATCGGGATGCGCTGAATGAAACCTTTAACACCATTGGCTCGACAGACGGCCAAAGCTTCAGGGTCAACCGGGATATCTGGGGGATCTACGAAGAACTCCGAGTGCCATTTACCAGCCCAACTTGGAACTTCCCCGCGTTCTACAGCTTCGAGGTGGACTTTGCTGAGCGCGAGGAGTGGTACAGCAACAACACCTCGGCAGTGCTACCGTCCGGATTGTTCGCGGCGGTACCGGCGTCGCACAGCCAGTATGACGCGCAGAAGCCCAAGATATCCATCCGGTGGCAACCGATGGATCCTAAGTACATTGGCGCGTTGACACTGCGTGGCAGCTATTCGGAAGCGTTCCATGCGCCGACGCTCTCTGAGCTAACGCCTGCTTCCTCGCAAAGCTTCCCGGTCGTGGCTGACCCGTTTTCCAGACAGACCGAGCCACAGATCGAGGAGCGGATTTTGGGTAACCCAAATCTGCATCCTGAGACAGCATACGAGTGGACCTACGGAGCTGTTTACAGCCCGAAATGGATTAAGGGTATGACGCTTAGCGCCGATTGGTGGCATATCGACATGCGCGACATTGTGACGACCCTCGGCGCGCAAACCATTATCCTGGAAAATCCTCCACCCTCAAACGGCGCGTCATCCGTTATAACCCCCAGCGGGTCGGTATTCCGTTCTGCTGGTAACGATCCGTTAAATACACCGGGGCCAGTCGATTTGGTGATCGATCCTAACCTGAACCTTTCAGGCGCGGTCTTCGAAGGTCTTGACTACGAAGCGATCTACATTCTCGATTCGACGATCTTCGGCGGTTCAGATTGGGGAAGATTGACCACTACGATCAACGGCACATGGCTGTCGCGAGCTCGGTTTCAAGCTGCACCTAATGTAAAACCGGTCGGCATTGCTGGCGAATTCCTGCCGCCGGGATTTGCCCTGACTAGTTCGCTGCCATGGAATCGGGCTAACATTAGTATGTTCTACGACGGTCCGGCCGATACGTGGGCCGGTGGTCTGGATGTGGGTGCGATAGTGCACTGGACCGGTCAGTATGAAGACGACAACGCCAGTCTGACAGGATCGACAAAACTCAATGAGCCTAGAAGTGGTCCGAAGGGTGGCGGTAATGAAATCGCCGCGCGGAAAGTTTCCGCTTGGACCACGCTGGACTTGCTCGTCAACTACACGTTTAATCTCCCACCGCCTGCGCCGGCAGAAGTGCCGGGCTTCGCCAAGGATGGCGGTAAGAACGTGGCGACGAAGGACGGCAAAGAGAAAAATGTCGTGCCGGTGTCCACGGCTGAGTATGGTTGCAGCAACTGGAAATGGTGGTTGAACAACACCACTGTCACGCTCGGAATGCAGAACCTGTTCGACACAGCTCCGCCATTCGTAGCTGGCAGCTTCGAGAATGGCTACGACGAATCGTTGGCCACGATCAAAGGTCGGTTCTGGTACGTCGGGCTAAAGAAGCGATTCTAAAGCACAGAGTATTATAATTCACAGCGGCCGGACTCAAAACGAGTCCGGCCGCTTTGCTTTCAACATAAGAATTCCCGCGAAACATGAGGTGATTTGTGACTCGCGATAGATACGGCTAAGGATCGGTTTTGTGACGCTGCAATTTTGGTGAAGGCTTTGAGAAGCGCGGCGACTTAGCGGCCCGTTTGGGCGACGCGACGGATGTCGACCTGAAATTCGTGTCTTGACCGTGCTTACGCGATTGATTTTCGCCGTTCTTTGATAGAGACTTGGCTCTGCTGGGAGAAAGGCATGCAGTTCGTTCCGGGGATTTCATCTGCTCAAACTCTGTCCGTTCCCGAACTGCAGGAGGCCGGACGAGCCGATGAAGTGGCAAAGGAATTTTTCGAGGCGATACTTTGAATCTCGGTTCTACAAAAGCGCACGTCAGTCTGGGCTCGCTGTTGATGTCGAAGGCAGAGCTCGACGATGCACGGAGCCATTTTGAACAAGCGTTGCGGATCCAGCCCAGGACCGCTGAATATCATTCCGGCTACGCCTATCTTTTGGACCAGCTCGGCCGCAAGGACGAAGCGGCCGTCGAATGCACGACCGCCGCTCGACTGGCGCCGAAGTCGCCGCAAGCGCACTATTGGCTATGGTTCGTTCTCGGAAAAATATGGCAAACCCAAGGGAGGCGATCGCAAATTAGGACGCTACCGATGCCTATATCGATCCGGGCAATTTGCTTTTTGAAAGCGGCGAGATCGCAGAAGCGAAAGATCATTTTCAGAAGGCATCCACCTTGAATCCGAAACTGGCGCAACCGCACAACTATCTCGGCAAAGTTTTCATGCGAGAGGGGAATCCTTCTCATGCGATTGCACAATTCGACGAAGCGCTGCGCCTTCATCCAGATTTTCCGGAGGCGAGAGAACACCTTCGCGTCGCGAAAGAGACTAGTGCTCAGTCTCCGCGACGCGAATTGGAATTCCCGCGACTTCCGTAACGTTGACGCCAACTGTTGGATCAATTCGTGCCAGTTCATGAAAGTCGTGTCTCATTCTGGAGACGAGACTGGTTTTGGGCGCTGCTTTTAGGTGCTCTCGTTTTCATCGCATATGCCCAGGTATTCCGCGCCGGCTTCATTTGGGACGATGAATCGCATCTGACGCGCAATCCGTGTGTGATCGGGCCGCTGGGCTTAAAGGAAATCTGGACCAGCGCGCAAGCCGTCTATTATCCGCTTGTACTTACGACCTTCTGGACGCTGCACAAGTTTGTGGGCCTAAATCCGCTGTCATACCACGCTCTCAACGTTTTGTTGCACGCCGCCTCGGCAATTCTACTTTGGCGCGTTCTCAAACTCCTCCAAGTCCGCGGCGCGTGGCTTGGCGCTGCACTTTGGGCTTTGCATCCCGTAATGGTCGAATCGGTCGCGTGGGTCACGGAGCTGAAGAACACACAGTCCTGTTTGTTTTATCTGCTGTCGATTTTGTTCTTTTTGAAATGGGAGGAACAAGGAGAGGCGACCCGGCGGCCGACTGCCCCCTTCGCCAAAGCTGGGGGAGACCGCCGCTTCTTGATGCTGTTCGCTTTATCGCTGCTGTTTTTCATCATGGCGACATTGAGCAAACCTTCAGTGGTGATGCTGCCTTTTGTCCTTGCGCTCTACATGTGGTGGATGCGAGGAAAAATCCGTTGGCGCGATGTGTTGGCAGTCGCCCCATTTGCGGTGATTTCAGCGCTCGCGAGTGCGTGGACGATTTGGGAACAGAGATTTCACGCCCGCGCTGTTGGGCCGGACTGGGCGCAGACCATGCCGGAACGTTTCATTATTGCGGGCCGGGCTATTTGGTTTTACCTCGGTAAACTGATCTGGCCACATCCGCTCATCTTTATCTATCCACGGTGGGACCTTGATCCGTCGAGGCTTGTTGCCTATTTCCCGTTGGTGTCAGCGATAGCCGGTCTGATTGCTATGTGGTTTGTGCGCGCAAAATGGGGCCGGGCTGTATTCTTTGCCGCGGCCTATTACGTAATCTCGCTGTTTCCAGTTCTTGGATTTTTTAGCGTGTATTTCTTCCGCTATTCGTTTGTGAGCGATCATTTTCAGTATCTGGCGAGTATGGGCCCGATCGCGCTTGCCGGGGCAGGTATGGCGACTCTTGCAGCGCGCCTTTGGGGGACGCCAGTCGAATTGCAAGGAACGGCGATTTCCCAACCGCCGTGGGAGTTTGGAAAAGCGCCCTTCCTTGGGGGCTGCATGGCTCTCCTTGTCTTGCTCGGTTTTCTAACGTGGCGGCAGACTGCGGAGTATCGCGATCTGAATGCGTTATACACAGCGACGCTAAAAAAAAATCCGGGTTGCTGGATGGCTCATTACAACCTGGGCATCGTTCTTAGTGAGCAGGGTGAAACTGATCAGGCAATCGATCATTACAGACAAGCCGTTACGCTGCGGTCTGATTACGCAGAAGCGCATTACAACTTGGGCCGGCTTCTAGTCGAGCAAGGTCGGCTTGATGAGGCAATCGATCATTACGAAAAAGCCGTGGAGATAAATCCCGCTGATCCAGAAACGCAAAACAATCTCGGCGTTACGCTTTTTGGTATTGGGCGTGTTGACGAAGCGATCGCACACTACCGCAAGGCGCTCGAAATTCAGCCGGACTACGTCGAGGCCTCGTGTAATCTGGCCAACGCGCTCATTGCCGAGGGCGATTTCGATGGTGCGATTGCCCGTTACTCAGCATGCCTGTCCGTGATACCGGACCAACCAGAAGCGCAATACAATCTCGCGAGCGCTCTTCTGCGTAAAGGCCGCATCGATGAAGCAATTGTCCACTACCAAAAAGTACTCCAGCTGCATCCGCAGAGCGCGGATGCTCATGCGAACCTGGGCAGCGCGTTGCTTGCGAAGGCGCGCGTTCGCGATGCAATGGCGGAATACACGAAAGCCCTCCGGATTTCTCCAGAAAACGTGGCCGCGCTAAGCAATCTGGCATGGTTGCTGGCCACGTCTGCCGATGCCTCTCTTAGAAATGGATCCGAGGCTGTCGCGCTCGCTGAGCGCGCCGAATCGGCAAGTTCCAGGAGCGACAGTCACGCCACAGTTCTTCGAATTGTAGCTGCGGCCTACGCCGAAGCCGGCCGGTTTGCCGAGGCTAAGGAGACCGCTCAAAAGGCATTGGAGACAGCCAACATCCAGGGTAACACCGGTTTGGCCGACGAGCTCCAGGGGGAGCTTGCCCTGTACGAGTTAGGTTTACCATACCACAAATAAAGTGACCCTGGCGGCGCAACCGTGCAACCCCCCGTTCGAGTCCTCGACAAACCAGTGGTGCGCTATGATCTCTCACATTGGAAAACGATTCTAGTCGCCGGGAAAGTTTTCCCGAAGCGGTAGATGTGCTCGATAGAGCAGGAGATCTTCTTCGATATGATTCGCCAGTTGGCGCTTTCCCTGCATGCCCGCTAAAACTGCGGCTTGCTGAGCCGTGGCAATCGCGTCAGCGAAACGGCCGCTCTCCGCGTAAGCCGCCGCAAGCGTTCGAAGAAATTGGGGTTCTCTACCACCAGAAAGCGCCACCGCTTGCTCGGCCAAGTCGACGGCCTTGGCGCCGTCACGCACTCCAGCATCAGACGAACTCGCCAGAATCCATCCAAGGTTGTTGCGGGAATGTGGATCTTGCGGACCCAATGCCACCGCCATTTCGTAATGAGCGATCGCCTCTTTAAGCGAACCTTTCCGCAGAAGTGCATTGCCAAGGCACGTGTGGGCCTCTGCATCGTTCGGTTGTAGCTGGAGAGTTTTCTCCCAATCGGTGATTGCTTCGTCGATGCGACCTTTTGCAAAAAGAACGCTTCCGCGATTGTAATAGGCATCGGCGTAATTCGGTTCCAATCTAATCGCCTGATCGTAATGGAGCATTGCCTCATCCGATCGTCCTTTTCTGGCCAGAGCGTCCGCGAGATTCATCTCAACGAAAGCTGAACCTGCATTGTAGTGTTCGTCCGTCTTGCGAGATCTGATCCGCTCTGCGGCCACCAAGTGCGAAATCGCGTCGTCTAGCTCGCCGCGGTCGATCAACAGATAGGCAAGGTTATTATGGGCAAAATCATTGTCGGAAGTCACAGCCAGCGCGTGGGTCCAAAGGGTCTCGCTATTGCGCCAGTAGCGCGTCTGAAGGAATGCCGCGCATGTCAGCGCAAAAATGATAACTACCGTGGCGGCGACAGCGATCCGTGATGTTAACGGGCGGCTCGCCGTGACGTCAGCGATACCCCAAACTGCGAGCAGAAACAGACCGACGTGCGGGAGATAAGTGTAGCGATCCGCATGGCCTTGTTCTCCGACCTGCACGAACCCGATCACCGGCGCGAGCATCACGACATACCAGAACCAGCCGGTGAACAGGTAAGGCCGCTCGCGTCGGAAAACGATTACTGTCACAGTCGTGCCTACGAGGAGCGTTAGCGCGAGAATGATTTCCCAGGCTGGCAGCGTGTTATTTGGGTGAGGATAGAAGACCGCCAGTCCTGCGGGCCACAATGTCTGCCACATGTAAAGTACGTAGCTCGCCACCGCGTTTTCCGTACGCCAGAGCCACGGCAACGGTGGAATCGCGCCGGTAGCGCGTGCTTGCACTACAAATGTGACGATACACGATCCCGTGGAGAGGAGCAGCAGAGGGATCTTTTCGAGTATGAGACGACTAACTACTGACCAGTCGCCATGGACCTCCGATTTCGAACCTCCCTCATTCTCCGGGGCTACGGGCGACAGGCTGGCTTCTGACGTCCGATCTCTGATCCGTTCAAGTGGCCAGTAATCCAGAAGGAGAAGGATGAGAGGGGCGCTCACCAGCATCGGCTTCGACATCAGCCCGGCTGTGAACAGGACGGTGACCAGCAGATAGCGCCATATCGCAGGGGCGCGAGCATAACGAACGTACGCGCTCAGCATGAGAAAAAAGAAGAGCGCACTTAAAACGTCTTTTCGCTCGCTTACCCATGCCACTGACTCAACATGGAGTGGGTGAATCGCGAACAATGCCGCGACAAGCGCACTTTTCCATAACGCGTCAGTCATTTGACGAAGCACGCTAAAAAGCAAGAGCACCGCGATTGTATGCAAAAGAACGTTGGTGAGGTGATGGCCTCCGGCGTTTAACCCCCATAGCTGACAGTCCAACATGTGCGAAATCGTTGTTAACGGATGCCAGTTGCGCGCGTGCGGGCTGGTAAAGGCGTGGACAATGCCATTTATCGTTAATCCTGCCTTGATATTCGGAGCATTATAAACGTATAAATCGTCGTCGAAGTTAACAAACTGGTGGCGGACCGTTTGGACAAACACGGCGAGAGTGATTGCGGTCAGTGCAAAGTATATCGCGATAGTTAAACGACGCGTCCGAGCGTTTCCCAGTGCTTCGCCTGTGCGATCGCGAGCCTCTCGTTTGCTGTTATTCGCTATAGGATGACGAACCGCCATTTGTTGTGCTGGGATCGCGAAGTGGTTTCCCGGATTGATACAAAGCAATGTTTTTCTCCAACTCGGAAGCTAGAGCAGGATTGCCCGCGCGGTTTGCCAGGGCACCGCCTCGTTGGGCAGTGTCTATCGCGTCAGAAAAGCGTCCATTCTCTGCATAAGCAGCCGCCAGCACTCTAAAAACCATCGGGATCTTGCCGCCAGAGAGACGCATCGCTTTCTCGGCAAGTTCAACTGCGCGCGCCCCGTCGCGAATTGAATCTTCGGGACAGGTTGCGAACACCCAGGCAAGATTGCTGGCGGCGTTTCCGTTGTCCGGTTGGATTGCCATCACCTCCTGCCATTGAGCAATCGCCTCGCTCACGCGGCCTTGTTGAATGAGGGCTGTTCCCAAGGTATTACGCGCTTCGACGTTCCCGGGCTCTATCTCCAGGAATTTACGATAGTGAACCATCGCCTCTGGCAGCCGGCCCTTTCGAAGCAGAGCTTTTGCGAGATTATCCTGAGCCGGCCCGTTTTCGGGACGCAGATCTATCGCTGCCTGTAACTTCGAAATGGCTTCGTCCAGTTGTCCTTGGTCCAGAAAAATGATGCCAAGGTTGTTCAGGGCGACATCGTTGTTGGTGGTAACTGCAAGCGCATGGGTGAACAGCGTTTCGCTATCACGCCAATAAGAGGCCTGAACCGAGGCGCGCCAACTCAGGACCGCAACTAAAAGTGCCGCAACAGCACTCAAGACTGTGCGTTGAAACCTCCACGAAACAGTCAAATCGGCCACTGTCCACGTAATCGCCATATAAAGACCGATTTGCGGCAAATAAGTATAGCGATCTGCGTGCCCCTGCCACCCTACTTGGACGAGCCCAATCACCGGCACAAGCATGCCGAGATACCACAACCAGCCTACGATTAGGTAAGGGGCCCTCTTCCGCAGAACAAAAGTTGCTATTGTAAGTCCAACGACAACCACAAGAGACAGGCCTACCTCCCACGTCGACAGACGATGTTCCGGATGAGGGTAAAACACGGCCAGCTCGGCCGGCCATAACATCTGCCTGACGTAAACGACATAGGTGACGATTGCATTGCTAATTCGAACCGACACTGGCAACTGCTCAGTCCAACCGATTGCTCCTCGTTGAGCGAGAAACGTGACGATGCTCGAAACGGCAGAGAGTGCGATTAGCGGAATTTTTTCGACGATAAGCTGTGATAGTTGACGTCCGCCGCCTGCTCGCCTGGCTTGAAATCGCCCGAGCGGCCAGTAATCAAGAAGCAAAAGAACAAACGGCAATGTAACCAGCATCGGCTTCGACATGAGTCCGAGAGCAACAACCACCGCCAAAATCAAATACCGGCCAATCGATGGCGCGCGTGTGTAATGGAAGTAGGCGAGCAGAGTTAGCATGAAGAAGGCGCCACTTAACACATCCTTGCGTTCTGCTATCCAGGCGACCGACTCCACATGCAGCGGGTGAATGGCGAACAGGGCGGCTACGAATGCACTCCGCCAGAGCGCGCCCGTCATGCGGTGCAGAGCAAGAAAAAGAAGGACAACAGCGACAGTGTGGAGGAGTACATTGGTAAAGTGATGCCAGCCTGCCTTCAACCCATAAAGCTGGCAGTCGAGCATATGCGTGATTGTGGTCAGCGGATGCCAATTTTCGGAGTGAATATGGGTGAATGCCCAGACAACATTGGGGAGGCTAAAGCCGCTGGTTATCCTGGTATTTTGATACACGTAACTCGGGTCATCGTAGTTAACGAAATCGTGCCTGAGCGTTTGGCCAAAAACAGCCCAAGTCAGTGATACAAGAACGATGCAAACGCCGAGAGTAAGCCACCGGCACGTGGCCCTATGAGGAGCTATCGATTGAGCTCTGACCCTGTGCATGCTTCTCGACGAATCAGAGTCACAAGTATAATAACGAAACGCGAATGACAAAATCCGAATTAATCACAAATGATTAGGATGCAAAAAAGACAGGTCCCCGGGACCCGTCGCGCAGTCCCTAAGATTTCTTTTCATAAATTAAAATGTAATTGCCAAGCTGTTGTACTTTTTGCGGAACATCCCCAAAAAAGTAATCGGTTCGATCTGCCGAAATGATATTTACCAACGCGACGACACTGTAGTTCTGATTGAGATACTCGTTTGCCCAAGTAAAAATCAATTGCTCGGATTCGGGGCGCGGATACCAGGATGCACCTATCGCTACAGAAACGAGGTACCGTGGGCGAGCAAGCTCGATTTCGCGGATCATTTCTTCCTGCATCCGGCGCGCGTAGCTCTGCGCCTCCATTAACCCGTAAGTATAGATATAACCCGTGGCGGAGTGTCGCCTTGAGTAAAAATAAATCTGAGGCTCGGACCCGAGAACCGCAATCGTATCGCCTGGGCTGGAGTGGTCCCGGAGATACTCTGCAATCCTAACAGACTCTGGAAAGGGATTCGACCCGTAGCTTATTCGAGACGCTTCACGTGGAGAAGCGTTAAAGTAGAACTCTCTTGCGGCAAGAATCGGCTGGCTTAACGCGATGCAAAACAAAAGAAGCGGCAGAAACCGAACTAGGTTGCTGCGGCCGGCTACAAGGTCCGACAACGTGCTGATTGTAACCCCGGCAAGCAGCGAAACCGCCGGAAGAATGAGGATGAAATAGTGTTCTCGAAAATAAAATCCCGCGGAAAGGGCTGGAAGAGAAACTGCTAGCAGGCCGAGCAGAAAAACTGCGCTGCCCCGCGCTCGCTTGTTCCAAAGTCCGGCGACCACGCCGAGTCCACTTAGCGTCCACAGCGTCCACCCGGAGCCAATCACTCCGCCAGCCATCACTGCAAATGTCCGGGGAGCTGCAGCAAGAGGAACCTGGGCCCCATATTGGGCCGCGTAGTTGATTGTCCAAAACCAGAACTTCTCGAACACGCCCGCATGCCACAAAATCAGACAGGTAAGCCCGAAGGGAACAATCGCGCCAGCGCCAAAGATCGAAATATGCAACGTGATTTTCTTTAGTGTGGAGTGGCGATGAATATCATTGCAGAGGAGAAAGATGGCTCCGAAGAGAATGAAAAACACTGCAGGTTGCTTCATCAAAAGACCAATGCCAAACAGCAGACCGCTGGCAAAGAGTCGCCCGAAGGCCCGCGGATCGGATTCATTGAGGAGGAGTAGCAGCGTTCCACCGAGCACCGGCAGCATCACAAATTGCGTGGCGTGCGCGGCCAAACCCAACACTGATGGACTCAGAGAAAGAACCGCATATGTGGTCGCAGCGGCAACGCCTCCCGTCAGGCTGAACAGTCGCTGGCCAAGGAAAAAGATCAGGATGATGGTCGCAGCGTTTATCAGCAGTAAACCTAGATGAATTCCGGCGATGGTTTGTCCGAAGATTGCCATCATCGCGGCATAAGCCGCGTAAGTTCCCGGAAATTTCATGTTATAAGCGAGCTTATATGGAGGGATGCCTTGCAGTATTAGTTGGCCGGAATAAGCATATTCGCCTTCGTCGCGCTCGAGCGGAATTCCCAAAAGCCGGATCCGGATTGCGATGACGAGAGCGAAAACGATTGTCGCCAGCGCACACCATGCAAACCACACGAGCTTGGCGTTGATGTTGGTCTTGCCCACCAGAAAGCTCCTATTTCGACGAGAAACAAAACGATGCAACTGAAGCGGTCGCTTGAAATTTTGCGCGAAGCCCTTTGGAGTGCGGAGACTTGGCGCTTACTCTCATCCAGCCTGAATATTCTGTAGCTAACCTATGCACGAAATCGTCAGGCGCATTTTTTCTCCACGCAGTCGGGTGTTGATTTTTGCTCTCGTTCTGGCGGCGGCGACGATTTTCTTATATCGGCCTTCGTTGCATGGGGAATTTTTGTGGGATGATGACGACTATGTCGTCAACAATGAGCTCTTAACTGCATCCGACGGCTGGCAGCGGATTTGGTTTTCGTTAGATTCGCCTTCGCAGTATTTCCCGCTCACATACAGCACATTTCGCATTGAACACGCGTTATGGGGCCTGAACACGACCGGTTATCATTGGGTCAACCTTCTGTTTCACGTTGCGAACGCCCTTTTGGTCTGGGCAGTGTTGGTGCGCTTGAGAGTGCCGGGGGCGTGGCTGGCTGCGACAATTTTCGCGCTCCATCCGGTGCAGGTGGAATCAGTGGCCTGGATCACGGAACGCAAAAACGTGCTGATGGGCTTTTTCTTTTTGCTGACGCTGCTTGCGTGGATTGCGTTCGTTGACCAGCGAACCAGGCGACCATGGGTTTTCTATTGTTTGGCTCTGGTTGCGTATGTACTGGCGCTGTCGGCCAAAGCGACGGCCTGCACACTCCCGGCTGCCCTGTTTTTGATTCTTTGGTTGCAGAAAAAGCCGATCAACGTCCGGCGTCTAATCCAGATCGTTCCTTTCCTTGTTCAGGGCACTGGCATGGGGTTACTCGCCGTTTGGTGGGAACGCTACCACCAGGGGACGAGCCATGCCGTGTTTCCGTTTCTTAGCCCGATCGAGCGAGTTCTCGTCGCGAGCCGGGCTGTCTGGTTTTATCTGAGTAAACTCATCTGGCCGTCCAATCTGACGTTTATTTATCCAAGATGGAATGTGTCGCCGGCACATTTACTGGATTACACCTGGCTGCTCGCCGTATTAGGGGCATGCGTGTCGATTTACTTCCTCAGGCGGCACTTCGGACGCAGTGTCGAAGTCGCGGCCGCGTTTTTCGTCGCCACACTGAGCCCGGTCCTTGGGTTCATTATGCTGTTCACGTTTCGTTACACGTTTGTGGCCGACCACTATCAGTATTTGGCCTGCATCGGGCCCGTCGCACTCGCGTCGGCGGCAATCGTCGGTTTGGCCGATACATTTAACCAGTACCGCACTGTCATTGTCAGCGCGACGGTAGTCGCGGTTGCGAGCCTTGGGGCATTGACGTGGCGGCAAGCCGGCATGTACAGCGACATTGAAACGCTTTGGCGTACCACTCTCGCGAGAAATCCAGAATGCTGGATGGCCCATACTAATCTGGGCATTGTCCTTCTCCAGAAAGGCCAGATCGACGACGGAATCGCTCAGGTACCGGACTGCTTTGCAAATGCAGCCTAATTCCTGGGATGCCGAGTACAACCTTGGGACGGCTCTGCTGGGGAGAGGCGATGTGGATGAAGCGGTTCTCCATTGCGAGCGAGCGGTCGCGATGCGACCAACCGACCCAGACGCTCAAGTCTCCTTAGGCGATGCCCTGCTTGGCCAAAAACGAATCGACGCTGCGATTAGCCATTACCAACAGGCGCTGGCAACGCGGCCTGATTATTTTTTGGCGCGCTATGGCCTCGGGCGTGCTCTGCTTAATAAAGGTGACCTCGCTGGTGCGATCGAAAATTGTCGCGCTGCCCTGTTGATCCAGCCTGAAGATCCAGATTGTCACACCGTGCTCGCTGTTGCTCTGGATGAGAAAGGCGAAACAGCCGAAGCGATTCGACACTATGAGCAAGCGCTGAAGATTTCTCCAAAATCGATTTCCGCGCTGACGAACCTTGCATGGGTCTTGGCTACGTGTCCCGACGGATCATTGCGCAATGGTAGCAGGGCAGTTGAGATGGCCAGGCAGGCTGATCAATTGTTGGGGGGTACAAATACGCTTGTGCTGCGCACATTGGCCGCCGCGTATGCAGAGATCGGGCAATTTGAAAAAGCAACTAAAACTGCTCAGGCTGCAATTCAATTGGCTCGCATGCATCGTGACGATTCGTCCGCGGCTGAGCTAGAACAAGACATCGCCCTTTATCGTTTGCACATACCACACCGCGAGCTGCCGAAGTAAACGCTGTCGCAGCGTGCAGCTGATCAAAGTTCGTCGCGGAGCAACTTGAAGACAGCTGTGCTCTCGACCACGCCTTGCAGCGCGTCTGTTCCGGGGCCGCTACCAAATGCAACGACATCTTCGACCGTGACCATCGCAGACTTTGTGTAGAACGCCGCTGGTTCGGGCTGTTCCTTTGCCGGTTCTTGGGTTTCAGCTGGGTCTTGGCCGGTCGGTATTTTCGCCGCCCCGTACGATTTGGTTCCGTGCGGGCCGGTCGCCCACGTAATCCATGGCTGGCCGGCTGAATTAAAACCGAGCAGCGCGATGCCGCTGTCCTTGCGAAACGGAAACCCGTTCAAACTCATTCCGCCAATGGCCGCGTCACCGCAGACGATGATTGTCGATTTCGGTCCTCCATAGCTTCGCGCAACAGCCACTGCGCGGTCGAGTTCGAGCGTTTGAGTAAGTGTTTCTTCCCCATTGTTTTCCTCTGCCGCTGTGCGCATCAACCCTGCATCGATGACGAGTAAATAGCCGCCGGCATTGTATTGCAGCAGTTGGATGGCTCGCCGCACCATGTCCGAAAGACTTGGCTGCTGGCCTCGCTCTTCCAGGTGGTTTGCGAACGCAAGGTCATTATTGCTGAAAACGCCAAAAACTTTCGATCGGCGCCATGCGGGAAGCGCTTCCAAATCCGTGCGCGTGCGAACAATATCGAACCCATTACCGCGAAGCTCGAATAACAGATCGCGGGTGTCTTGTCTCTCGCCACCTTTCGTGGTGGGAACAAATTGCGCCGCACCGCCGCCCATTGCGATATCGACGCTTCCTCGATCTACAAATTCGGCTGCGATTTTCTCCGTATCGCTCGGCTCCGCAGTGTGCGCATAGAAAGCGGCGCTTGTCGGGTCCGTTAGTTTTGTGTCAGTCACCAATCCAGTGGCACGCCCGTATTCGCGGGCCAGTTCAATAATGTTCTTAATGGGTTTGCCGTTTCCTCCGATCGCGATGGCTCGATTAATTACTCGCTCGCCGGTGGCAATTGCCGTCGCCGCAGCCGCTTGGTCTGGTGCCGCGAAATCCTTCGAGTAATTCATCATCAGCGCGGCATACGGCATCGAATCCATGTTCAAGCGCGCTCCGGCTCCGGCTGCATAGGTACGAGTAGGCGCCAGTCTCGCGGGGGACAGGCCTTCACCGACAAATAAGATTATGCCGAAGGGTTTGCGGATGACCCAGTGTTGAAAATAAATGACGCCGACTCCGGCAAAGGCGAGAAGACACACGAGTGCCAGCAATTGGTTGCGCCACTTCATTTTCCTTTTGTAGCGGCGGTCTTTGATGGCTGCAAATTTTCTAAAATTGCGATGAAAACAAAGAACTACTTGTCCATGCTCTTATTCATCGACACAGTGCGCGATATATGGCTGGCCCGGTCATGCTAATCATTCGCGACGGCTGGGGCATTAATCCCGGCGGCCGCGACAGGCGGGAGGAGAACGGGGATGCAACGCAGCTCGCGGCCACGCCATTTCACGACCAGCTGTATCGGAATTATCCTGGCTCCAGATTGAGTGCCAGCGGCATGAATGTCGGTTTGCCAGATGGACAAATGGGCAACTCGGAAGTTGGCCATCTTAATCTTGGAGCGGGCAGAATCGTTTACCAGGACCTGACGCGAATCAACAAGGCCATCGCCGGTGGCGAACTGCAATGCAACAGGGTTTTACAGAACGCCCTTGCCGCTGCGCGCGGACATCGGCTGCACCTGCTCGGGCTTGTGTCCGACGGCGGCGTGCACAGCCATCACTCGCACATGATCGCGCTGGCAAATGCCGCGCATGCAGCAGGGGTTACAGAAATTTTCGTGCACGCGTTCACCGATGGGCGCGATACTTCGCCTACTGGCGGTGCTGGCTTTCTGAAAACGTGTGAAAAGGAACTTGAGAACAGCGGCGCCAAGATCGTGACCGTGGTCGGGCGCTATTATGCTATGGATCGCGACCGTCGCTGGGACCGCACAAAAAAAGCGTGGGACGCCATCGTTCTTGGTCGCGGCGAATTCTGCAAATCGTCTCCCGACGCAGCGGTAAAGCGACAATATTCGCTGGGCAAGACAGACGAATTCATGCCTCCGCTGATTTTTGCGCTGCCTGAGGAGCAGCGCGTCCGCGACGGCGACACGGTTTTGTTTTTCAATTTTCGCGCCGACCGCGCGCGCCAGCTCTCACAGGCATTTCTGCTAAAGGACTTCGACGGTTTCGATCGGGAAGCATGGCCGCAAGTTCGTTTCGTATCGCTAACGCAATATGATGTTCGCTATTCGTCGCCGTTCATTTTTGCTCCGCAGGAACTCAAACAAATTTTGGGCGAAGTCGTCAGTGCTGCCGGCAAACGTCAATTGCGCATCGCCGAGACGGAAAAATATGCGCACGTGACTTACTTCTTTAACGGCGGAATTGAGAAACCGTTCCCCGGCGAAGACCGGAAACTGATTCCGTCGCCGAAAGTCGCAACGTACGATTTGAAACCAGAGATGAGTGTGTTTGCGGTCACCGACGAACTGCTCGCGCGGATGGCGGACTACGATTTGATCATTTTAAACTTCGCCAATCCCGATATGGTAGGTCACACTGGGGTTGTCGAAGCGGGGATCAAGGCCGTGCAGGCCGTGGACGCATGCTGTGCCCGGATTATTCCGAAACTTCTCGAGCTTGACGGCAAAGCATTGATCACCGCGGACCACGGCAACTGCGAACAGATGCGCAACCCGGACGGGTCGCCGAATACTGCGCACACCAGTTACCTTGTGCATTTCATTTATGTCGCCAGAGACGCGGCGAAGTTCCGCTGCGAAGATGGGATTCTTGCCGACGTCGCACCGACACTCTTATTTCTGCTCGGTTTGCCGCAACCGAAGGAAATGACAGGGCACAATTTACTGGTGCCAGCGTAGTGTCAGTTCTGGCGAGATCGCGAAGTTGTGACTGCAATTTCGTCCTGTGCGATTCGCAATTGTCGAGTCACGTTTCGCGTTCCCGCAACGGCGATTCGGTGCAAAAGGCGAATGCGATTGTCGGCCGTGGCATCATGCCAAATTGGTTTGCGCACGAGTGTGAGTGAGCCATTTGATTCCACCAGGACGCCCCAGCCCACAGGCACCTCCTGATCACGGAATAATTGCTCCGCCAGCACAACGAAAAACAAGTTTGCGGAACGGTAGCGAATTAGGTTTTCAAATTTCGTGCAGTCGTACAGGCGATTTTGTAGCACGCGCAACTCACGGACGAGCCGGGCGTACCCGCGGTGGCCGATCGCGCGGAAGTTTTCGAAGTCAAACTCGGGGAAAAGCGAATCACCATTGTGCAGGTTTGGATAGTGCGTGCGCAGGCGTGCTTCGAGAGATTGGCGCCGCTGGCAGATTTCTTCGAGCTGTCGACGTGTTGACTCGCTATGGCAATTATCGCGTCGCAAATCGCAGAGAGCCTGTTTGCATTCGAATATCGCTGTCGATCCAATTTGCTTCTGGCGAGACCGATAGCCGGCGACGTCGGCGCGATAGCGGCATCGGGGCAAGATGACTTCCATCCCGCACGCGGAAAATCCCTGCGCCTGCGCCCAAAGAAATGCGAGCTGTTTCAATCGGGCATGTTGTGCGGTTTCACCGCTATGGCTTGTTACTCCCGCAACCATGTGGCCAACTCGCGTGCCCAATAAGTGACGATGATGTCTGCACCTGCGCGCTTAAGCGCTGTCATGGTCTCGAGGGCGGCGTTTTTTTCGTCGAACAGGCCTTTCTCGGCAGCGCCTTTGACCATTGCGTACTCGCCGCTGACATGGTACACAGCCGTCGGTCTTCCAAAGCGCTCGCGCACCCGCCAAAGGACGTCGAGATAAGGCAGGGCAGGTTTGACCATCACGATGTCTGCGCCCTGGTCGATATCGAGCGCCACTTCGCGCAGCGCTTCATTTGCGTTCGCAAAATCCATCTGGTACGAACGGCGGTCGCCAAACTGCGGCGGACTTTCGGCCGCCTCGCGAAACGGCCCGTAAAATACCGACGCAAATTTCGCGGCGTAACTCATGATGCAGGTTTGATCGAACCCGCTGCCATCGAGCGCTTCGCGGATCGCGCCGATGCGGCCGTCCATCATGTCGCTCGGCGCGACAACATCCGCGCCTGCCGCCGCATGAGAGAGCGCCGTTTTCACCAAAAGTTCGACGCTTTCGTCATTCAGCACGTGAAAATGATCGCCGTCGATTCGCGTGACGCCACAATGGCCGTGGCTCATGTATTCGCAAAGGCAGACGTCGGTGATCGCGACCAACTCAGGGCATTTTGATTTGATCGCGCGCAGTGCCTCTTGAATGACTCCGTTGTCTGCGTAAGCGCCGCTGGCTTGCTTATCCTTATGTTCAGGAATTCCAAAGAGCAGGATCGCTTGCAGCCCCTGGTCCTGAGCTCGGCGCGCTTCATCGGCAATCTCTTTCAGTGGCAATTGAAAAACTCCCGGCATACTGGCGACAGGCCGGCGCTCATCCAACTTTTGATTTATGAACAACGGCAAAACAAAATCGTGAACGGTCAAATGCGTTTCGCGGACGAGATTTCGCAGCGCAGGAAGACGCCTAAGGCGACGCGGCCGGTGAACCAGTCTTCGCATGTTGTGGAGGCTACGCTTTGGTAACTGAGTAGCAAGCGAGCAGGTTCGTTGCTGAGTAGAAAGCACAAAATGTGACCGATCCCAAGCACGCTTGACGGCGAGTGCCGTTCGTGTCTGCGTCTTAGCTGTGGCGCTTGGTTCCGATTATTTGTTGATCGACGTGAGTAATTCGTACGCAAAAATCGCGGTTGCGTCGAAACAGCGAGTATCGGCCCCTGTGAAGATTGCCACGGGCGAACTTTCAAGCAGCGTGGTGGCGGCATTTCTTCGGCGAGGACACATGCGGAAGGTGGTCGTCTCATCCGTTGTGCCGGAAAAAGATTCCGTGATCTCCAAGGCCGCACACAATAAGGCGAAGGTGCTCTGGCTAGATTGGAGAATCAACCTGGGCGTCGCGATTGACTATCCCAAACCGCAATCGATTGGCGCAGACCGGCTGGCGAACGCTTCCGCTGTCGCCGAACTTTATGGATACCCGGCGATAGTTGTGGACTTCGGCACAGCGGTGACTTTCGACGTGGTTTCGGAGCGTCGCGCCTACGTCGGCGGTGTAATTGCGCCTGGACTTGAGGCGATGACAAATTTTCTTTATCAACGCACGGCGCTGCTGCCCAAGCTTTCCCTAAAGGAGCCGAAGCGCGCGGTCGGTCGATCGACTATTGAGGCAATGCGATCCGGCGCGGTGTTCGGCTACCGTGGATTGGTTCGCGAGATTCTGGGGCAAATCAGAGCGGAACGGTTCCCGGGAAGGAAAGTTGTCGTGGTTGCGACGGGCGGTTATGCGCGTCTTATTGCCGGGGGATTGCCGGACATCGACGCGGTTGATCAGCGTCTTACGCTCCAAGGTTTGCGGATCGTGGCGAACCTAAACTGGTCGGATTGACCCGGCTGCCCATTCTATGAACCGTAGCGAGCGTTCTCGCTTTTTCAGGAGGAAGCTTTTTTCCGGACGGAACCGAAAATCTTCGCCCTGAACGCAATTTCGACTTGTCAGGGATGCTAATCAGGGCTTGAATCGGGGGTTCATGAGAATCTGGAGGATCGCTGCGATCGCAGCGTTGGGACTTAGCTCATTTGCCGCGGACAATGTTGCCCCGACCAAGGCGGAGTTGGAGGAGATGTACAACACCGCGTATCACGCATTTGATGCTGGCCAATTTCCGGAGGCGCTAAAGCAACTCGATGGGATAGATGCGCGGCAGCCCGATCTTGCCGCGTCAAAGAATCTGCGCGGCGTGATCCTGATGCGGCAGGGCAACTACGATCAGGCCGAGGCTGCGCTGACCGAAGCAGCGCGGATCGATCCGAAGTTTTGGAATGCGCGTTTTAATCTGGCGGAGATCCCATTTCTCAAAAAGGACTGGGCCGAGGCAAGAAAGCGGTTTGAGCAATTGCTCTCCAGCGGCCAGTCGGATCTGGCGAAGGAGGCTTCGCAGCTAATCCAATACAAGATTCTGCTCACGTATTTGATGGAGGGCAAAAGCAACATGGTCGATTCCATTCTCGCCAAGCTGGAGCTTTCACCTGACACCCCGGCTGTTGACTACGTGAAGGCAGCGGTAGCGCTTCAACAGAAGAACGAAGGGGAAGCGAAGGATTGGATCAGCGCAGCGGAAAAGAATTACTCGCCGCAACTGAACAAACTTTTCGTAGAATCACTCTACGAAGTTGGTTGGATTGAAAAACCGGTGGGACAGCGCCGGGCTTCGCTACCGCTCATGACGGCGGCCGAGCGCACGGAAAAAACGAAGGCTTTCGCTCGCTCAAAGTTCGAGCAATCGCAGCAGGCATTTCGGCAGCGTGATTTCGCCACTGCGCTCAAATTGATCGATGAAGCGGACAAGGGCGATCCAAATCAACCGGCGACGCTTAATTTGCGTGGCGAGATTTTGATGCAGCAGGCGCAGTTCGATGATGCCGAAACTGCATTCAAAAAGGCAGCTAAACTGGACCCGAAATTGCGCGATGCGCAGTTCAACCTCGCGCAAATTCCGTTTAAGAAAAAAGAATACGCAAAAGCGCAGGACCGTTTCGAGACGCTGTATAAACGTATTCCTGGCGGCGAGAAGAATCAGGCGGCCGAGCTCATCAAGTTCAAAATCTACATGACGCTTTTGATGGAGGACAAAGAGAGCCGCGCGCACTCGATGATGGAGGAATTTCAGTTCACGGGCGATACGCCGGCGCTTTATTACGCCCAGGCAGCGTGGGAGTACAAGCATAACAATCCGCAGAAAGCTGAGGATTGGACGAACTCCGCCAACAAGATTTACTCGCCAGCGCTCAACAACGCTTTTGTGGATGCGTTTTATGATGTCGGGTGGTTGCAGAGACCTGAGGGCACAACGGCTCCTGCGGTCGCGTTTGATACAAGTGGTGTCGCCGCGTCAGGCACCGAGGGTGGTCCAGCCGTCGAGCCAAGCCCCATTCCAGACAAAATGGTTGCTGCCAACAAGCAGGGTCAAACGCTTACCTTAGCCTCGGCACCGGGTGCGCCGGACGGTGGGATGGAACTTGCCGGGGCAGGAGCGACAGCAAACCAGAGTGGTCTCACTGGACCTCCTGCGGAGACGAGATCGTCGCCGGACCAGTCGATATCGCAATCCCCTTCAGCTAGCGTCGAATCGACGACCGGGGGGCAAGCCGTCTCGGCTGAAACGCCGGCCAGTTCGAGTACTTCCACCAACCAAAATGAGCAGCAGCCCGCTGCACACGCGAATCCTCCCAAGCAGGCAACTGCCGCCGCGACGTCTGCTAAAGTTCCACCAACTGTGGCCAGGGTATCGAGCCGCAGATTGTGGATTGTCGGCGGATTACTCCTTGCAGCCGTGGTGCTATTGGCGGTGGCCATCGTGCCGGCACTTCGCCGCTACAAGTTCACAGTTCCAAGCGCCTCGCGGTCAGAACCTGGGACCGAGACTGCGGTAATTGAGTCGAGAACAACGCCGGCCCATGCGAGTAGTATTCCGGGCAACGGATTTGCCGGAGGACCGCGCCAGGTTTCGTTGCAACTCAAACCGTGGAAGCCTGGATTGCGAGAGAATGCGTTGCCCTCGGTTCAACCCAGCGCTGCCCCTGATCGGTTGAAAGAGTTCAAGCCGAAGCCGTCACGAACTCCTGTTCAGCCCGGGCCGCAACGCGACGAACGCGCGCCAGTGTCGGCGCCATTTTTTGAATCGGTCGGCCCAGTGCTCGAACAGACAACCGAGGTTATGCCGGCAACTGCGTTGCGGCAAACTGAACCGGATGTGGCCCCCGCATTGAGCGAATTTGTTGACGCCTCTGCAACTGCGCCGCAGCCAATTGACAATGAAATTCTCGAGCTTCCACAGCAACCTCTGTTTGCGGCTCATGAGCCGGACGAATTCTTCGAACCTGCGACCGCAGAAGCAGTTTTGGCAGTTGAACAGCCAACGGAAGTTTTTGCGGAGGCACAGTATGCGTGGCCTGCTGAGACTGCGTCAGCGCCGCTTGAACCCCAACCGATCGAGAACCATCAACCAGACGAGGTCATTTTTCCTCAGCACGAAGCTTTTGCTGAGCCGGAAGTTTTTGCTCAAGGTGAAGCTCCAGTTATCGAAGCGAGTACCGACGCTGTATCTGAATTTCAACATGCCATTCCTGCCCAGCCTGTTTTTCCGCAAATAACCACACCTGCAACCATGCCAGAAATTACCCAAACTCAACCCGCCCCGATAACCAAAGCGCCGACACCGGCGATGGCCAAACCGCAACCGCCGGCGCCAGTACCTGCTGCCGGGATGCAAACATCCGTGCATCTTACGTTCTCCTTCGAGATAGCAGCCATGCAGTTAACGCCCAGCTTTAAGATGGGAGTTTTGAAGGTGCGTCCCATATCGAAGCTCGTCACGATGCGTTTACCTTCGCCTCAGCGCGCGCAGTCTGCGTTGAATTTGCAGGTCGCATTCGAAGTCGCCAAGATCCAGCCGCTAGGAGGCTCGCTGGGTACCATTCGCGTTGTGCCATCGCAGCAACAGCGGCCTCCAATGGGCGGCATGCCATCCTTCGCGGTCGCGGGATTACAGGTCGTCCCGAATTCTGAAACTACACCAGTTCAACTCACGCCCTCACCGCAGGGACGGGCAGCTGTATTTATCACCGTGCCGTTCCAGATCAGCACGCTGGAGTTCTCGCCGTCGCTGGAAATTGGATCGGTCACCCTGAATTCGAATTCCAAGCAGGTCGTCGTTCAGTTGCCCGGTGCCGTACCTGGCCCGGCTGAAACCGCGCCAATGTTCGAGATTGCGAACCTTGAACTGAACGAGGGTGGCGAGATCGTGATGATGCAACTCAACCTTCTTGGCGGACCAAAGCGCGCATAGCACGCGCGAAATCCGGCTAGTTGACTGGTCAAAAGAGTCAGCGCCAGTTTAGCGCGCGCAGTTCCTTTGGGAGAAACTCGCCGTCTTCGCGGATCACTTTGCCGTCGAAGTAGATTTCGCCACCGCCGTAATCGGGGCGCTGGATGCTGACCATATCCCAGTGAACCTGACTTCGGTTTCCGTTATCGGCTTCCTCGTAAGCTTGTCCCGGGGTGAAATGGAATGAGCCGGCGATCTTTTCATCGAACAAGATATCGCGCATCGGGTGAAACACCCGGGGGTTAAAGCCGAGCGAAAATTCGCCGATGTAACGTGCGCCCGGATCTGAATCGAGAATCTTGTTCAGTTTTTCTGTCTCGTTGCTCTTGGCATGAACGATCTTTCCTCGCTTGAATTCAAGCCGGACACTATCAAAAGCCGCGCCTTGATAAATGCTTGGCGCATTAAACGTGACGTGCCCTTCCACCGAATCTTTCACGGGGCTCGTAAAAACTTCCCCATCGGGAATGTTACGGTCGCCACCGCAGATCACAGCCGGGATCCCGTTGATACTGAAACTCAGGTCGCTGCCGGGGCCTTTGATCTGAACGCGGTCGGTTTTTTCCATCAACCGCTTGAGCGCCTTCATGCCGGGCAACAGCTTGCGATAGTCCAGTGTGCACACGTCGAAATAGAAATCTTCGAATGCTTCCGTGCTCATCCCGGCAAGCTGCGCCATGGAGGAGGTCGGCCAGCGTAAGACGACCCATTTAGTCTTTTTAACGCGTTGGTCCTGCACTGGGCGCATTTTTTTGCCGATCAATTGCATTTTCTCCGGCGGCACATCTGACAGTTCCGTGATGTTATGACTGCCGCGTACGGCAATGTATGCGTTCATTTTTTTCATGCGCGCCAGCTCATGACTCACCAAGAGGTTTAGTTGTCGATCTGAAACTTCGAGCGCGAGCGCACGATTCACGCGGGTGTGATACACTTGCGCAAAGGGCACGCCACCCGCATTCCGCGCCGCGCGGATCAGCGCGACAGTCATTTCATCGGGAATATCGAATGCTTCGATCAGCACTGTTTCGTTGCGCTTCAGGCGAATGGAGTACTCCACCAGGAGCTTTGCGAGTTTATCGAACCGCTCGTCATGCATAATCGTTTATCATTCCACTAGCAGGGCACGATGCAACTTCATCAGCCTGCATCACGCGTTTTGAACAATTTCGCTGCGAATGCGCCATCAAAACTAATACGAAAAGGCAGCGAACGCTTTTCCGCTCCCAGACGTAAAGCCGGTATTTCCGCAACCAGACGACGAAGGAGTTCTTCGTTTTCTTCGGGCTCAAGGCTGCATGTGCTATAAACAAGGACGCCACCCGGCTTCAGTAACCGGACTACGGCCTGCGTGATGCTGAACTGCTCGTTCGGCATTCGGTTGAAATCTTCCGGTCGCAACCGCCATCGCACATCGACCCGGCGCCGGATCACTCCCGTATTCGTGCAAGGCGCATCCACGAGGACCCGATCGAACGGCGCGATTGCCGCAATTTCCTTCGAAACATGATCGCGCGTGCAATCGTGACGGACAGGACGGACAATGCTCGCGCCGAGCCGTACCATATTATCCTTTAGAATTTGAAGTCGATCAGGATCGCGGTCGCAGGCGATGATGGTTCCACGATTTTGCATGAGCTGAGCCAGGTAGCTCGTCTTGCCGCCAGGTGCGGCGCATGCGTCCAGAATTTTCTCTTCCGGTTTCGGGTCTAGAAGCTGGCAGGCAAGCGCTGTGCTGGGGTCCTGGATGTAGCAATGACCCGAAGCGAGAGCCGCCGCTGGCAAAAGATTAAACTCTACAAAATCGGGATTGTCCGGCAGCTCTCGCGAGTCAGGATAGGTCGTCACAAAACTTTTCGGATCGATTCTTAGCCGATTAATTCGGCCGTAGATGGGCGCGGCTCGGTTATTCCATTTGCACAACTCTTCCGCATTCTCGGTACCAAAGTGCTGCTGCCACCGTTCGACTAGGAATCGCGGATGCGACGTTCGAACGTGCACCGGCTGGGCCGTGGCTTCTGCGAGCAACTCATTTCGCTGTCGCGTCGCGGTGCGTAGCACGCCGTTAATAACCGGTCGCTGCTTCTTCAGCGCCAGCATCACTGTCTCATTAACCGCCGCGTGTTCAGGCGTTTTAAGCAGAAAAAGTTGATACAAGCCAATTCGCAGAATGTCTCGGACATCGCTCTCAATGCGCGAATGGCGCAGGCACCCGATCCAAAAATCGAGCAGAATTAAATTGCGCAGCACGCCATAAAACAGTTCCAAAGCGAAGGCGCGATCGGAAAGAGTAAGATCCGCCTTCGCAAGAAATCCTGAGATAATGGAATCGGCGAAGCATTTCTCTCTTCGCCACAACCTCAAGGCGGCTAGCGCCATTTGGCGGGCAGAGCGCTGCGCCATATTTTCGTTACTGCGGCTTCACACTCGCCCGTCCAATGGAATAATACTGGAACCCGAATTCCCGCATCGTTTCAGGATGCAGCAGATTTCGCCCGTCGAATACGATTGGTGTCCGCATTTTTTCTTTCAACAGCGCAAGGTCCACATTCGCAAATTCGTTCCAGTCTGTGGCGATGATCAGCGCTTCGGCATCACTGGTTGCTTCGAGAGCGGATGAGGCAAATTCCGCATCCGCAATTGCTTTGATGGCGCGGGCTTTGTGCATTCCTTTCGGATCGTATGCAACTACATGGGCCCCTTCGCGCAGCAGCAGTTCTACTAATTCGATTGCAACTGATGAGCGTACATCGTCGGTATCCGGCTTGAACGTCAGGCCCCAGACCGCGAGTCGCTTTTCGCGCAACACCCAGAGCGTTTCGCGAATGGTCTTCAGAAAACGTGTCTTTTGATCTTCGTTTATCCGTTGCACTTCCTTAAGCAAATTAAATGGAATCCCGAGTTGCTGGCTGATCGCGATGAACGCAGCGATATCTTTTGGGAAACAGGAGCCGCCGTATCCGATTCCGGCGTTTAGAAAATCCCTCCCGATACGATGATCCATCCCGATCCCGTCGGCGACTTTTTCGACATCAGCGCCACTCGCTTCGCAAATGGCCGACACTGCGTTGATATACGAGATTTTCAGCGCCAGGAATGAGTTCGCGCAATGTTTAATCAGCTCCGCGCTATTGATATCTGTGACCAGGATTGGAGCCATGAACGGCTCATACACCTTCTTCATCAAATCGATCGCGTGCTCGCTTTGTGCCCCGATTACGATCCGGTCCGGGTGCATCAGGTCGGCTACTGCACAGCCTTCGCGTAAAAACTCCGGATTGCTTACCACATCAAATTTTACGCCGTGGCGGTTATACCTCTTGACTGATTCCGCTACTTTTTCTCCCGTTTTTACAGGCACGGTGCTCTTGTCAACAATCACCCGGTAGTCTGTTAACACGCGTGCAATTTCCCGCGCAACTTTCTCCACAAAACTAAGGTCCACGTCGCCGTCCGGCAGCTGCGGGGTGGGGACGGCGATGAAAATAATCTGCGAGTTCTCGACGGCTTCCTGAATGTTGCCGGTGAAGCGCAGCCGGCGTGCCCACACATTGCGGTGAATTATTTCTTCCAGCCCGGGCTCGTAAATTGGTACCTCGCCGGCTTGAAGCTGTTTGATTTTGTCAGCGTCGTTGTCGACGCAAATCACATGATGGCCGACATCGGCAAAACAGGCGCCTGTCACCAGACCAACGTAGCCGGAGCCGATAATTGATATGTCCATGACTCAACAACGGTGTGGTCGAATGAACCGCAGCACAAGTGGCGGAATTCGGCCAGCCGTCCCGGAATATTCGCGCAACCTTGATCAGTTGCCCTGCGAATAAGGGTCGAAGTTCAAATCAAAGCCAAATTTCGGAAAAGCCTTGAGCGTCACGGTGAACAGGAGACCGTATTCTTTCACTCCTGAATTATCACGTATTACTCCGCCGAACGACGCCACCCAGCTCGTCAAGTCCCGGTATATTGCATAACGCTGTTCCTGGAACGTATCGGTCGCCCCTTCGTACTGCTCCTGGACTGCCACGCCCCAGTTATCGTTAACGCGGAGGTATCCGCCGACAACAAACAAGCTGCTATCCTGGAAGAACGGGTTCCCATTCAAATAACGGTGCCCGAAGTTCAGTTGCAAATTCGCCAGCGGTTGGACCGTCGCATACGTGTCGACTTCCGTAAAACCTTTGGCGAAAGCCGGCACTTGAGAGTTTACGGAAAACGACATCCATGGCAGCGGGTTGAAGCGGAGGTTGTTGAACAAGTTTGAGTAGTCGCTGCGATCGTAGGGATTCTCAAAGTTCACATCCACAAACGTGTCCAGTTCGAGCCAGGTCATCGTTGAATCGTCGCGGCGAGTATCCAACCGGTTGCGGACACCCGCTCGCCAGACGCTCCAATCGGCGATCGAATCGATTGGGGTGAACTGTGGAAAATCGATTGCGCGAAGCTGCGTTGAAGGTTCAAACCGATCGAACTGCAAAATCGAGAGGGGATTGGGTCCATCTTCTTTCACATACGAAAAGTCGGTGAACGGCTGAATCACGTGCATCAGGCCATCTAACCCAAACGAGCGGCTCTGCACGTTCTCCCATACACGGGAGATCTTGAACGAAGCTTCCGCACCAGTATCAAAAACGCTTCGAAACGTGTCGCCAGCAAACTTGATCGGGTTGGCCGTAGTTGGCGGCGGCAGAATAACATCGGGCACCAGCGGATTTGATGGCGGCACAAAAACTGTTGATCCGAGGTCCCAGGTCTTGCCGTAGTAGGTGCCGCGATACCCGACACGGGGCACGATCGAGAGCCATCCAAAGTACGTATTCGGAAAAGTCAGTTGATGAAACGTGTCGAAACGATCGGTGCCATAATTCTTCAAACCTGAGTCCTCTGGGAATTCTAGCCGCAGATTCGCAAAGCCAGTTTCACCCTCGTAAAATATCGGCCCGCCAAAGAGCCCGTGCCGTTTTATGTCCAAGACCACTTCCGGCGAGCGTTCGGTAGTGGTGAAGAAGTCATTTGCCTGAAACCGTTCGATGCCAGTGAGAGTGAACACCGGATTTGTCTTTGCCACTGCGAGCACATTGTCCGGAACCGGATCGATCCGGAACTCTCCCTGGAAAAAGTCCTGCATCACGTATTGGTCGCTCAGCTTCGTGATATTGGCGAGGCCGTAAATGGAATCGGTGAAGTCCGTGTGGTCTTCGAGGCTAGCCAGGTATCGCGATTCAGGCACACCCACTCGCGGTATGTTGGTTTGATTGATGTCGGGGTTTTGGTCATTGATGTAAAAAGTCTTTAGCCTGGCCACACTGCTTTGGTCTTTCCCGTATTCAATAGTTGGCTCAAAACCGATTGCCGGTCCCCGGCGACCAAAGTAATCCAGCCGAAGACGGCCCTGAACATTATCTGTGATCGGGAACGTCACCTGAGTCAGAAGCGACGGTCCCCACGTGCTGTAGTAACCGGGCGAGACGGAAAAACTAAACGCGTTGTCGAGCGATTGATACAGGTAAGGCCACCAAAAAACCGGCACCTTTCCGACGTACGCCGTCACGTCATAGAAAATCACGCGATCCTTATCGTAAAGACGAATCTTTCGCGCGTGCAGACGGAAATCCGGCTTCGCCGAATCGTGCGTCGTAAAGGTGCCGCCTCGGATCAGATAAGCGTTATCCCCCTCTAACGAGGTGACATCGTTACCGGCCAGAAAATAAGGTTCTGATTCCGTCCGCCCGGTGCTCGCCCGGATCTTTTTTGTGTCCGTGTTGTAAATTCCGCTATCGGCGAGGTAGAGGCTCTTGTCGCGATAAATTCGGACGTGACCTCTCAAGTCTACGTCGTGCGTTGCGGAATTGTATTGTGCGTAGTCAGCGTAAATATCCGTGTTTCCGATGTGAATGGCGACATTATCCCGGGCTGTTGCCAACCCATTTTCATACGTGGTTTGCCCCGTCGAAGTGATTTCGATAGGAGCATTCTCCGGAGTTTTGATTTCTCCGTAAATTAAACCGGCACTCGCAAACAGACCGGCGAGCAACAAAACCAGCGATCGCATGGCGAGCCCGAACGTACCGCAGCAAACTGCCCCTGCAAAGCCAAAACCGCCCCTCACGCGAGGAAATACTACTGCCGAGAACGCCTGGAGCTTGCTTGCCATGCGATTTTTTGATTCGATCCGGGTGTGGTCCATGCTGACGATGAGGTGACTTCACAGAGTGCGATTGGCGGGCATGCTTATCACGGCCCGGCGGCCTTTACTACCACGCACTGGAGCGTGGTGCTGGAGGCGCAAGGTGAATCGCCGGCGGCACAAGAGGCACTTGAAAAACTTTGCCGTGTTTATTGGCGGCCCATTTACAGTTTTGTGCGGCAACAGGGTGCTGGGCCGGAGGAAGCGCAGGATCTTACACAAGGTTTTTTTGCTCTCCTGTTGGAGCGTCGGGATCTGCGCACTGTGCGCCAAGAGAAGGGGCGATTGCGTTCTTATCTGCTCACGGCGTTGAAGCATTTTCTGGCCGACGAACGCCGCCGTGCGATGGCGATTAAACGTGGCAAAGGCCAGCGGCTCATTCCATTGGAAGAACTGCGTACTGAGGAACGGAGCGCCACGGAGCCAGCCGACCCGCTCACTGCCGAGCGCATTTACGAGCGCCGTTGGGCTTCGACATTGCTGGATCGCGTGCTGAGCCGATTAGAGGATACTTATCTTAAGCGAGGTAATACGGCGTTGTTCGATTCGTTCAATCAATTGCTGGCAGACGAGCCGGGGGCGCCGTCGCAGGCGGATATCGCGGCACAACTCGGGATGACAGAAAACGCCGTTTCGCAGGCCTACCATCGATTTCGGCAAAGCTATCAATCGTTATTGCGCGAGGAAATTGCTCATACCGTTGCGACGCCTGGCGATATCGAAAACGAGTTGCGTTATCTGATTGCTGTGGTCCGGGCATAGACACGAAGTACACGAAGGCTCGACACGAATTCCACGAATTATCACGAATATGGCTGATCCGATCACTCTGAATTTGTGAAACTCGTGTCTGAAAGCGAAGCCAAAGCCGTCGAAAAACTGACCGACTCGCACCTGAAACAAGTTACTGCAAGTTCGTGGAATTCGTGTCCGAACCTTAGTGCAAATTCGTGAAATTAGTGTCTCGATGATTCTGACTTCGCAAAATTCGTGTCTTTAAGGCGGGCGTAATCTTTGACAGAATTTTACGCAGTACAAAATGAGAACGCACGCCGAGTCTCGGGCAATGATCAGAGTAAACAGAATTTGCCGCAAATGCGGCGCGAAAATCTTTTCTGACGCGCCGAAAGGAGTTTGCACCGCGTGCGTACTGGAAACCGCGCTCGGAATTTTGCCGGATGCACCTGTAGCCGGAGTCGGCTCGTCCGCCGTAGCCTCGTCGAAGGCGGATGACCGCGGCAGCTTGGACGAGCTTTCACGCGACAATGCGAAGCCTACTTCGGGTGTAAAAGAGGCCGTGCGCGCCGCAACCATGTTGGGAGAGTTAGGTGATTATGAGTTGCTGGAAGAAATCGGGCGCGGCGGTCAGGGCGTGGTGTTCCGCGCACGGCAGAAAAGTCTTAACCGGACAGTTGCACTAAAGGTCATCGGCCTTGGTCAGTGGGCGACCAAAGCGCACATCAAGCGCTTTCGTCTGGAGGCCCAAGCTGCCGCGAGGCTCGACCATCCGTGCATCGTCCCCATTTACGAGGTAGGCGAGCGTGAGGGCTCATGCTACTTCAGCATGAAATTCGTCGAAGGCGGTCAACTCGACGACGCAGTCAGACGTACACCGATGCCGATCCGGCAAGCGGCGGAACTTATCGCAAAGGTGGCGCGCACTGTGCATTACGCTCACGAACACGGCATTCTTCATCGAGACATCAAACCGGGAAACATCCTGATCGATCAACAAGGCGAACCGCATCTGACCGATTTTGGGTTGGCGCGGCTTCTCGAGACAGAAAGCACTGTCACTCGCACGCTGGAGGTATTGGGCACGCCCAGTTATATGGCACCCGAGCAGGCCGCCGGTAAGAACACGCAGCTCACAAGTGCAACAGATGTGTACGGGCTTGGCGCGGTGTTTTACCAACTGTTGACCGGTCATCCTCCTTTCGCCGGAGGAACAACGTACGAGACGATCAAGTTACTGCTTGAGACGGAGCCGCGACAACCGCGTCTGTTAAATCCAAAAATCGATCGAGACCTCAGCACAATTTGCCTTAAGTCTCTCGAGAAAGATCCGCAGCGCCGCTATTCCTCCGCTCTCGCGCTGGCCGAAGACCTTGAACGCTGGCGCAAACACGAACCAATTCGGGCGCGACCTACTGGAATGTTCACTCGCGGCAGAAAATGGGTGCGACGAAATCCAACAATTGCCGTGTTGGTCGCGTTATTACTCGCCTTGGCAGTGCCATTGGGCACGATGATTTGGAAAACCGAATTGGGGCAGCCGGTAACAACTGGAATTGCCGTGCTGCCGTTTGAAAATCTGAGCGACGAGAAAGAGAACGCGTTCTTTGCCGACGGCGTTCAGGACGACGTTTTAACGAAACTGGCGAAAGTCGCGGACCTGAAAGTGATCAGCCGAACCAGCGTCATGCAGTATCGCGGTAAACAGGATGTGCGCCAAATCGGGAACGCGCTTCGTGTTTCGCATGTGCTGGAAGGCACGGTGCGGCGTTTCGGCGGAAAGGTGCATGTCAATGCGCAGTTGGTGGACGCACGCACGGACACAGGCGTGTGGGCGGAGGAATATGATCGGGATTTGAATGACGTGTTCGCCATCGAAGCGGAACTGGCGCAATCAATCGCAAATCGACTTAGAGCGAAAGTTTCCGCTCGCGAAAAGGCGGCCATGCAAGAGTGGCCAACCAAGGACCTTGTTGCTTACGATTTTTATGCTCGCGCTACACCTTTGATCGACAAGGCCGTATACAAAGAAGGTAAAGATCAGGCGAAGGATTATTTCCAAGCTGTGGAGTTACTTAATCAGGCGGTCGCGCGCGATCCGGCTTTTCTTCTCGCATATTGCAGGTTGGCTGAGGCGCACGACGCGCTCTACTTCCAAGGGATCGATCATGAGCCCGGCCGCTTGGCTTTAGCGAAGGCGGCAATCGATTCTGCCTTTCGCCTGAAATCAGATTCAGCCGACGCGCACCTGGCTCTGGCGCTGCACTTTTACTTTGGCTACCTCGATTATGACCGAGCCCGGCAGGAGCTCGCCATTGCCGCACGCACCCTGCCAAATGACGCCCGAGTTTTTCAATTAGCCGGTCAGATTGACCGAAGACACGGCCGTTGGCATGATGCCGTACGCAACTTCGAGCGCGCAATTGAGTTGGATCCGCGAAACGGGGGTCCTCTACGGGCGGTCACGACGACTTACGATATGATGCGCGCCTACAAGCAAGCCAAAGAGTCTGCCAATCGCCTCATTGCTCTTAAACCAAACGACATCCATCCGCAGCTGATCCGTGCTGGGATCGATGCACATGAGCGAGCCGATACTCAACCATTGCACACTTTAGTGGAAAAGATTCTCACGTATGACCCCGCCGCGGCAGGAACGGTGGGCACCACCGGTGGCGGCGAGCCACCGTTTACTCTCGCTTTATGGGAGCGCGACCCTATCGCGGCGGATCGCGCTCTGGCGGCGCTGACTGAGGATTACTTTTCCGTAAGATGCGGCGGAGTTGATTTAACCCGAGCTTACGCCCAAGGCTTGATTGCTCGGATGAAAGGAGACGAGGCGGCGGCACGCGTCGCCTTTAACGCCGCGCGTGCAGAGGTGGAAGCGCTCCGCGTACAGCTCCGCATACCGCCCGATGACGACCACACTTTTTGTATCCTGGGTCTGATCGACGCTGGACTCGGACGGAAAGAAGAGGCGCTGCGTGAGGGCCGCCGTGCAATTGAAGTTCGTCCTATAACTAAAGACGCGATCAACGGCGCGGACTTACTTTATTTTTATGCTGTGATCTGCGCGCAGGCTGGCGAGCGCGACCTGGCGATTGAGCAACTGGACACTCTAGCTAAAATTCCGGCCGGCGCGTCTTACGGCGAACTCCGCCTTGACCCGTCGTGGGATTCGCTCCGTGGCGATCCGCGCTTCGAAAAAATCGTCGCCTCCCTGGCCCCGAAGTGGAATTGACCACGGATTACACGGACACAGATCTGACTTTGCCCGCGATTGGCTCGAACGGGCGGTTGAGGAGCGAACTCCCTGGTTGCCAGAAATGAAAATTGATCCCATGTGGGATGCCCTTCGCTCTCAACCTCGCTTCGTAGCGCTCCTGAAAAAGATCGGCTTGGAGAAGTGAGACAAAGCCAAAGAAAGCGTAACCACGGATCACACGGATAACACGGATATCTTGGAGTGCGGCGCTACTGCGCCGCTTTTCTTCTGCCCGCGGAACACGCGAATGGCCGCGAATCGGCAATTGTAGGGCGTCTGTGTCAGACGCCAGCCGAGAGTCCCATAAATCCGTGACATCCGCGTAATCCGTGGCCTGCCACGCCGCCTGCTCGCGAAGACTTTCGGAGTAGCCTTGGCGGAGGCGGCAACGCTTTAACGATTTAACGCCTCGAAGCAAACTGCGCTTCATCGCAGTACTGAAGAAGGTTGGCTTGGAGAAGTGACGCGGCGCCGAGCAGGCCTATCTCCTAACTTCGACCTGAGCCGACAGAAGAGCTGGAACGGCCGCGGGCACCCGGCGAGCGGGCAGGGAGATAATCTCTGGGAAAAAGTTTGTTCTTTCCCTAGGAGTTTGCTAAACAGCGGAAGATTTAACGAGAGGGGCTCATCATCAAGCGACCATTCATGCGGTGCGTGGGATGGGGCGTTGCGACAATGGGTTTGCTGCTGTCCTCGGTCATATTGGCTCAGGAAACAGCCGGCGTTGCAGAAGTGGAACGCGTCATTGTCACCGGCTCGAACATTCCAACCGCAGAAGAAGTCGGCCCGAACCCGGTCGATACCTATCGGCCCTTGGACATTGAGAAATTAGGCGTCCGCAACGCCACGGACTTTCTCACCAGGCTGCCGCAGGAAATGGGCTTCACCGCCAACCAGAACACTTCCAATATCCCAATCGGTATCGGTGACGGTACCGTGCAGGTTAACCTGCGCGGTTTGCTGCCTAGAGAAACTTTGGTTCTCATCGATGGAAAGCGCGTCGCTGGGGCCTCACTGAGCGGCAATGGCGCCGTTGACATCAACCTGATTCCCTTCTCGATGATCGATCACATCGACATCCTCAAAGATGGCGCTTCGGCTGTTTACGGCAGCGACGCCGTGGCCGGCGTGTTCAACATCTTTTTAGTACACAAATTCCGCGGCCTCGAGATTGGAGGGAGTTATGGGAACACAAACCTCGGAGCGTCCAACGACATGGGCGAGTGGGAAGCATGGCTCAAAGCCGGAACGGGCGATGACAAGACCGATATCCTGGTCATTGCCGACTTCTACAATCGGGCCGCCATCTACAGCCGCGACCGTTACCTTAGCAGTAACGCGGATCTGGGTCTGTTTTTTGGAGGGATTGATAATCGCAGTGGGAATTTCCCCGGTGCAATTGATCGCCTAAATCCATTCTCGGGCGGTGCATTTCGCTTAATCCCAAAATTATTTTTCAGCGCCAACTCGCCGCCCCCACACTCAGCTCCAAACAAAGAAACATCTCCATATTACATCAATCGGCCGGCGCTGCTCGCCGGATATCCTGATGGTAATTATGATGCCTATAATTTCGCCGCTTTGACGCCGGCGATTCCTGCGGCGGACCGTCAAAGCTACTATGGCTCATTCACCCGCGATATTTGCGACAAGTATCTGGGGTTGTTTGCCGACTTTAAGTATACCCGGTCATTCTTTGATTCCGGCCTGGCGCCTATTCCCTTTGCGCCAGATCCGTTCAGGGATTCTGCCGGCATTCCAATTAGTCCCCGGGGCATCAGTGTGCCGATCCAAAATGCGTTTAATCCCTTTGCGGTGGCGAACGCCAGTTTGCCGGATGGCACGCCCATTTACACCGGGGTCCGCTTTCGCAGCATCAACGACACTGGTGTGACAACTGTTAAATTCACCTACAATGATATGCTGTTCGATGCCGGACTTCGCGGTGAGCTGGGAGAATTTGGCAATTACTTCGAGAACTGGAATTGGGAAGCGGGTTTTCGTTATTCCCGGAACGATGTGTCCGTGCTCGCTGGCGACGCCAGCGCGTCGGGCTTGCGCGATGCTCTCCTGGATACAAATCCGGCTACGGCCTTCAATCCATTCTTTGGGATCTTCGGTCGCAATACCCAGGCCGCGATAAGCAGGGTTTATGTTACCCGGCACGAAACGGCTACCTTTGAGTTGCCCTTAGGTTATTTTACTGTCAACGGCGACGCGTTTAATCTTCCCGCCGGGCCGGTCTCATTTGCTCTCGGTCTTGAGTACCGCGGGGAGCGTTGGAGCGACAATCCTGACTCGCTTAGCACTACGTTCAACTCAGTCGCTGGAGCCAACTTCGAGGCGTCACGGGTGAACCGGGATGTTTGGTCCACCTACCAGGAAGTGCGGATTCCGGTCACTAGCCCGACGTGGAACTTCTCAGGCGCGTACAGCCTTGAGTTCGACATTGCCGAGCGCGAGGAATGGTACAGCCAGAACAGTTCTCCGACCGCGAGCGCGAAGGCGGCGCACTCCACGTATAACGCGCAGAAACCGAAGTTCTCCGTCCGCTGGCAGCCGTTTGACCCCAAATGGATCGGCGCGCTAACCCTGCGTGGCACCTATAGCGAAGCGTTTCATGCGCCGACAGTTATAGAATTGTCGCCTGCCGGGGGTGAGATCTTCGCGCCGATTATCGATCCAAAGCATTTGACCCCCGAGAACAATGTCGAAGTGCTCATTGGCGGAAACCCGCTGTTGGTACCGGAGACAGCCTATGAATGGTCTTATGGGGCGATTTACAATCCGAAGTGGATTAAAGGCCTTAGCCTGAGCGCCGACTGGTGGCATATAGACCTTCGAAATGCCGGAGGCGACGTTGGCCCGCAATTCATTGTCGATCACGAGAGCGAGTTCCCAGGATTTGTCATTCGTGATGAGACTGGCGCGATCAAGCGCGTCTTGGATAGGACGCTAAATATTTCTGAAGCCATTGTGGAAGGTCTCGACTACGAAGCGATCTACATTCTGAACTCTGGGATCTTTGGTCACGGCGATTTTGGCAGACTTACCTGTACCGTTAACGGGACCTATCTTTCCCGGTTTGAATTTCAAGCTCAACCGAATAGCAGACGATTTGGTCTCTCGGGTCAGTTTAATTCGGCCGGCACGTTTACCGGCTCGCTCCCACATAACCGACTATTTGTTAGTGCGTTCTATGATGGGCCGGTCAATACCTGGCTCGCTGGTTTCGATGCTGGCGCCACAGTTCACATCACCGGCCAATATGAAGATGACAATATCCTTCTGACGGGAGCATCGAAGCCAACGGAGCCGAGAAGCGGCCCTTTTCTTCCATCCGGGAATCTCGCGCAATTCCCCGAGCAGGGGGCGCGCAAAGTCGCCGCGTGGGTGACGCTCGACCTGATCGCGTCTTATACATTTAACTTGCCGCCGCCATCCGCTGCGCAGGTGCCTGGCCTTGCCAAGGATGGCGGTAAAAACGTGAGGACGACAGACGGCAAGGAGAAAAACATCCTGCCGGTCTCCACGGCCGAATACTATCCCTGTGGATGGCGCGCTTGGATGAATGGCACCACCATCACCATTGGAATGCAGAACGTGTTCGATGAGGATCCGCCATTCGTGGCTGGTGCGTTCGAAAATAACTTCGACGAATCGCTTGCCGATATCAAAGGCCGGTTCTGGTACGTTCAGGTAAAGAAAAGATTTTAGCCAGTCGGAACAGCTTGGGCCCGATATGAAGTCTGCTGCTTGGCGAGCCGCGCTTCGAAAAAATCGTCAGTTCCCTCGCGCCCAAAGAGAGACACTAATTCCACGAATTGTCACGAATCACAGCAGAGTTCGGTTTAATTCGTGCGGGTTAGTGAAATTCGTGTCTCAAATCGTCGCCTCCCTCGCGCCGAAGTAATCCAGCTGTAGTGGCAGGCGTGCCGCCTGCATTGAGCAAAGCAGCTGACCCGCCTTTGCTAAGCTTCGGCGTGGCAGGCGCGGCTGCCTCCACAGCGTACCACGTCACACCGTAGTCTCGGCGAAGGCGGGTCTCTTCAAAAGTTTCCAAACTTTCCGCGTAAGGGATTCAAAAATTTTACGCAGTACATCAGTGAACGGCCAGAAAGGGCTTCTACTGATAAGAAGCCAAAGAAGGCCAAAACAAGGAAAGAAAAATTCAAAAAAACATGAACAAACCAACAATTAAACAACATCTGCGCAGAGGTTTCTTTGCGCTCGCAATTGTCGGCGCGTTATTGACGTTGCCCAACGCTCAAGCCCGACCGATACCGGTAAGCGCAAGCTCTACTGACTGTGAACACGTCATTAGTCAGCAAATATTCGGTTCAGACACGATTACCATCCTCGAGATTACTGCATGCTTTCACGGCACTTTCGAGGGAACGTGGGTTGGCACTGAGCGCGATGTATTCCATGCCGACGGCACTGGAACGGTCCAAGGCAGCGGCTTCTTCAGCGGCACAGTTAATGGACGCTCCGGCACCATGGTCTTCAGTTACCAAGTCAGCTTTACACTTAACGGCGACGTGCCGCATTGGGTGGTGAACCAGGGGACTGGTGACCTGGCCGGTTTGCACGGGCATGGAACGAATCCTACGGACGCTATTGAACATGGCCCTGGGTGCCCGGTAAGCGGTTTTGACTGCACCGATTGCCCACCGGCGACAGGCACATGCGACGACTCGTTTGACCTTACTTACACCGGGCAGATCGAGTTCGCTCCATAAGCCGACTAGCTAGACAGCCGCAATTCGCAATCAGCCGTCACGCCTCAGCAGCGTGGCGGCTTTGTTTTTGTGAGCGGCAGGTCCAAATTTCCGTTGAAGGAAATGAAGGAGGAATCGACACCTCTGTTGCGGGTTTTCGTTTTGGCCGACACGCACAATCGGCTCCCGGATAGCGTGAGCGAAATGGCCAAAAATGCCGATGAAATCTGGCATTTGGGCGATGTGTGCACAGAAGCGATTCTTGACGAGCTGCGGACGATCGGATCGCGCGTCACGCTTGTGCGCGGAAACTGTGACAGCAATTTCGAGTGGCCACTCGTCATCGATATTGTGCGAGGCGGTTTAAAATTTCGACTGCAACACGTTCCGCCCGATCACCTGCCGGATGATGTGGATGTTCTCTTACACGGCCACACGCACGTTCCGCGCAACGAAAGACGCGGCCGCGTTCTGTTTCTCAATCCCGGCTGCGTGACACGGCCCAACCGCGGCGCGCCTCCAAGCGTGGCCTGGCTTGAAATAGCAGATGGGAAAATCCATTGGAAACTCGTCTCGCTATCGCGGCACCGTTAAATTGTTAAATCAGATTTTGCATTGAGGGCGGGAATAGCTGTAGCCGGGGTCGTTGACCCCGGTGGCCCCGTGCGTGGCAACGCACAGCGTGGCCGAGGTCACCGCCCTCGGCTACAACGCCGCCGCTTTCACAGCTAAGCATTCGCGATTCGCTCTTGATTAAATCGGCGGCAATCGCTTTTCTTGCCGAAGATGAGTTCGGCTCTTGATCAAATTTTTGTTCATCTGAAGGGATGGCTGCTTTCAGTAATCGCCAGCGCGCCGAATTGGGTGCTCCAAATCGCGTCCAGCCTCATCAACATTGTTGCGCTGCTTGGCGTGTTTCTCACGCTCTTTGCGCTGATATCGGTGCTGGAGCGAAAAATTCTCGCACGAATGCAGAATCGCTACGGGCCGAACCGCGTCGGGCCGTTTGGTCTTTTCCAACCAATCGCTGACGGCATCAAAATGCTGATCAAGGAGGACATCGTCCCCGCACGTGCAGACAAGGTCTTGCATTTTCTCGCGCCAGTGATCCTCGCCGCGGTGGCGATCCTCACTCTGGGAGTGATTCCGTATGGGCGAAACATGACGCCGTTCAGAATTGACGGCGGCATACTCTTTTTCTTCGCCGTCGGATCGGTAACGGAACTCGCCGTCTTCATGGCTGGTTGGGCCAGTAACAACAAATTCTCCATGCTTGGCGCGATGCGCGCCATTGCCCAGATGTTCAGCTACGAACTGCCGCTGATCATCGCTGTGCTTCCGGTCGTGATGGTCGTTGGATCGCTTATGCCGGACAGGATTGTTTTCGCGCAAGGCGAATACACGCTTGGCATTGTGCCGCGCTGGTTCGTATTCACTCCGTGGGGGGCCGCCGCCTTCCTTCTGTTTTTTGTTTCCGGTCTTGTGGAATCGAACCGCACTCCGTTCGACGTGCCGGAGGGCGAATCAGAAATCGTCGCCGGGCACATGACGGAATATTCGGGATTCAAATACGCCACGTTTTTTATGGCGGAATATCTGGGGATGTTCGCTGTCAGCGGCCTTGGGGTGACATTGTTCCTCGGCGGCTGGCATGCGCCCGCGCGTGTGCTCGAAATTGTTCCCTCCTACATCTGGTTTTTCCTAAAGCTCAGTGCGCTGCTTTTCGTTTACATCTGGCTTCGCGGGACGCTCCCGCGCACCCGGGTCGATCAAATGATGAATGTCGCCTGGAAATTCATGTTGCCGATGGCGTTCACATGCATCATCGCGGCGGCTGTCTGGCATTATGCCGGCCGCGGTCTGCGCGGCTGGCTGTGGTCGCTGTTCGTGATCGTGGTTGTTTACAGCGCGCTGTCGATCCTGCTCGACACGCGAAGGAAATTCGCGCCGCGTGTTTATCGGTTCGCTGAATGAACAGCATCGCTTTCATTGTGATTTCGGTCTTCACGCTCGCCGCGGCGCTCGCGGCGGCGACGTTGCCGAACCTGATGCATGCCGCGCTTTGTTTGGTGTTGGCGTTGCTGGGAATCGCGTCCTTCTTTTTCCTGCTCGGCGCAGAGTTCGTCGGACTTGCCCTAATTTTCATTTACATCGGTGCGGTGGCGGTGCTGATCGTTTTCACGATTCTGCTGACGCGCCGCGATTTAAGAGAGCACCGTGGTTTCCGCTGGAGCGGTGTTGTCATCGCCCTAGCTGTGTTTGGCGGTTTGACCTGGGCGATTCTCAAAACGCAGTCGCTTACGATCGTTCCAGCGCACATTCGCGTGCTCACGGTTAAAAGGATCGGCGAAACTTTAATGACCGGTTACGTGTGGCCGTTGCAGTGCGTTGGCGTTCTGCTGACTGCTGCACTGATCGGAGCGCTTGTGCTCGTTATGGAGGAAAAGCGATGACACCTACGCTCCAGGTTTTCCTTATTGTTTCCGCGGCCCTGTTTTCCATCGGCCTGCTCGCCGCGTTGAGCCGGCGTCACGCCATTTTCATTCTTATCGGAATTGAGATGATGCTCGCCGCGGCGAATTTGAATTTCATCGCGTTTTGGCGTTTCGCTCCGCCACCGCACCCGGCAACCGGTGTGATGATCGCAATCTTTTCAATCGCCATCTCCGCCGCAGAAGCTGCTGTCGGTCTGGCGATGATCATCGCCATTTACCGGCATTATCGGACTACGAACGTCGATCAATTCGACCAGCTCAAAGGATGAAACCAGGGATCGCGAATAATCTCTGGCTATTTCCAGCAGTGCCACTTGCGGCGGCGCTCGTAATTTTGGCACTGGCAAAATCGCGCCGCAAAACTGCGGCGGTACTCGCAATCGCGGGACTGATGAGCGTGCTCGCAACGTCGATCGTGGCCTTTCTGGCAACGGTGCAAACGCATGGTTTCCGTGCCGTCCATAATTTCACGTGGTTCACTTTCGGCGACCAAGCATTGCGGCTCGGATTTGTTCTCGATCCGCTCGGCGCTGCGATGTTGGTGATGATCTCTCTGGTTGGGCTTTGCATCTTTGTCTTCAGCGTGGGCTACATGGCGGACGACAAGGATTTCACGCGCTTCTTTGCGTATCTGTCGTTCTTCTCCGGAGCGATGCTGGGGTTGGTTCTCGCGAACAGTTTGCTTCTGCTTTTCATGTTTTGGGAACTCGTAGGGCTTGCATCTTATTTGCTCATCGGCTTCTGGATTGAGCGACCCAGCGCAGCGGCGGCCGCAAAAAAAGCGTTCATCACCACCCGCATCGGCGACATGGGATTTTTTCTGGGACTACTCTGGCTCTACGATCGCAGTGGGACATTGCTTTTCTATGATGGCGGGCGTGGCTGTCTTGAAAGCGCCGGTCTGGCGATGCTCGGCGCAAGCGCCACCTTCATCGCGCTGCTGATTTTTTGCGGCTCAGTTGGCAAGTCCGGACAATTTCCGTTGCACGTCTGGTTACCCGACGCGATGGAGGGCCCCACGCCCGTCAGCGCGCTGATTCACGCGGCGACTATGGTCGCCGCCGGCGTGTTCCTGGTCGCGCGCGTGTATCCGCTCTTTTCGTTCGGGGCAGTCAATGGCGTGACCTCCTCGCTTACCGTTGTTGTCTGGATCGGAGTAACCACGGCGCTCATGGCTGCGCTCATCGCCATCGCTCAGGCGGATATCAAACGCATCCTCGCTTATTCAACCGTGTCGCAACTTGGTTTGATGATGGTTTCGTTAGGCGTCGGCGGTGTTGCGGCGGGCATCATGCACTTACTCGCCCACGGCTTTTTCAAAGCGCTTCTGTTTCTCGGCTCCGGTTCCGTGATTCACGGATGCCACGGTGAACAGGACATTCGCAAAATGGGCGGTCTGCGGCGCCTCATGCCGGTTACGTTTTCTACTTACGCAATAGGGATGCTGGCGCTCAGTGGCTTGCCGCTATTTTTCTCCGGCGGCTGGACGAAGGAGGAAATTCTTCACGCGACCGCGCATTGGCCGACATCGAATGCTCCGTATTACCTGATGTTGGCAGGCGTGGTTCTTACTGCGCTCTATACGACACGACAAGTGATCTACGTCTTTTTCGGCAATCGCCGGAGCGCCGCCGAGCATGCGCACGAAAGTTCGCCTGTGATGACGATGCCGCTAATGGTGCTGGCGATTTGCACAATCTTCCTCAGTGTCGTGCTCACCCCCGCGTGGCCATGGTTGCATAATTATCTTACCGGGGAATCCGTGCACTTCGAAATCGCGGACCTGATTCAGCCGATGCTGTTGGTTTCGTTCGTGCTCGTCGGCGCCGGTATTGCGGTGGGTGTTTGGTTTTATCGGAAAGCTGGCGCCGAGGATCGAGATCGAGCCGCGGAAATTGATCCACTCGAATATGCGCAACCGGCGCTGTTCCGGTTTCTCGCAAACAAGATGTACATCGATGAGCTGTACGCCCGCACGATCGTCGCCTTCGCTCGATCGAGCGCGCACTTGTCCGACTGGATGGACCGTTATTTCTGGGATGGTTTGGTGCGCGGCTTCGGCGCAATCGGCCAGGTTTTTGGAATTTTTACTGCCGGGGTCGATGAGCGCGGGATCAATGCGGGGGTCGATGAAACCACGGTTGGCGCTCGCCGTTTGGGTCGCCTGTTGTCCGGTGCGCACTCGGGTCAAATTCAACTTTACCTCGGCGTAGTCGCCATTGGCATGCTGGCGCTGCTGCTTCTCTACGCATGGTTGGCCTAATCACGGCGATTATTTTGATTCCGCTGCTGGGCGCAGTGGCCGTGTGCACATGGCCGCAGAAGAATGGCCGCCCGATCGCGCTGATTTTTAACGTTATCTCCGTCGGATGCGCTGTGGCGCTCTGGCGAAATTTCGACACGGAAGCTGGACTTCAGTTCGTGGAACGCCATGCCTGGATTCCCGCTATCAACGCTGAATATCTGGTAGGCGTCGATGGGCTGAGCCTGCTGCTCGTATTGCTCACATCGCTGATCATTCCGTTCGCTTTCCTCGCACAAGAGGCTCCAGACGGAAGCCGCGCGTTCTATGCAACAATGCTGGTCATGCAGTCTGCGCTGTACGGCACGTTCACTGCGCAGAATTTCGTTCTGTGGTTCTTGTTTTACGAAATGAGTCTGATTCCGGCTTTTCTACTGATCAAAATCTGGGGAGGCGAAAACCGCGATCGCGCCGCGACCAAGTTCTTTCTCTACACGTTTCTCGGAAGCGTGGCCATGCTGCTGTCGTTTCTCGGGATTTATTTCGCCAAAGGCACGTTCGACTTCGCAACTCTGGCAAGTCTTGGGAAAAGCGGCTTGCTCACGGGAAATATCGCCTGGCTCGCGTTTGCCGGAATTTTTGTCGGCCTTGCGGTAAAAGTGCCGCTGTTTCCGTTTCATACCTGGTTGCCTGACGCTTATCAAACCGCGCCTATCGGCGTCTCGATGGTGCTGACCGGCGTGCTCTCAAAAATGGGCGTTTACGGTTTCGTACGTCTGCTGATTCCGCTCTTTCCCAACCAAATCAAAGTCCTCGGTCCGTGGCTGCTTGCGCTGGCGGTTTGCTCGATCGTTTTCGCGCCGCTTGCTGCGTGGGCCCAGCGCGATTTGAAACGCATGATTGCTTACTTGTCTATCAACCATCTCGGCTACTGCATGCTGGGTCTGTTCGCGTTGGTTGCGTCCCCCGGCGTCACTGAGAGCATCAATACGCAGGCAGCGCTGAGCGGCGTGTTTATGCAGATCTTTAACCATGGGATAACCGCGGCGACGCTTTTCTATTTCGTTGGATTATTGGAACAACGGCGCGGTCTGCGTGGCATCGACGATTTCGGAGGGTTGATGCAGCGGACACCGTTGCTCTGCGGATGGATGAGCGTCGCCATGTTTTCGTCACTCGGTTTGCCAGGGCTCAACGGATTCGTCGGCGAATTTCTGATCTTTAAAAGTTCGTTTGCGATGGCAGCGACGTTCACGACCATTGCTGTGATTGGTCTTCTCGTAACAGCCATCGTTTTCATGCGAGCGATGCAACTTCTCTTCAGCGGACCACTCGCAGAAACTTGCAGTGCCTTGCCGGACCTTTTGCGACGCGAAAAACTCGTCGTGGTTCCGGTGACACTCCTTATGTTCGCCATCGGCATCGCACCGCAATTTGTATTGAACATCTTCAATACCACGGTCGTTCACATGGCGCGCCTGCTTAGCTGAGATCTATCACGAATGAGCAAAGAAATCGCTGCCGTCGAGCGGGTTCCGCAATCCATTCGCGAACTTCTTCTCCTCCGAATTCGTCTGTTCCAAACCGTGCGAAGTTCCCGCTCCTTGGCCCGACGGCAAAAAGAACGCGCGTGGCGCGTGAACTCCAAATCATGATCGCCTGGACGATTTACATTACGTTCGGAAGCGCAGCGCTGTCGTTGTTTTTACCGCGTGCGTTTGCGCGGTGGATTGCGCTGCTTACGACGATCGCGGGCCTGGTGCTGGGTATTGTGGTGTTCGTCGGGACGCCGATTGCGGATCTGGCACACTTCACAACCATCGTGCGCGTGCCGTGGGTGCCGGCGCTCGGGATGAATTATCACCTGGCGATCGATGGTATCAGTCTGACGATGGTTCTTGTCACCGGCATCTCAGCGGTAAGCACCGTGTTGTTTTCGTGGGATGTCGAGAATCGGCAGAACGAATTCTTCTTCTGGCTGCTAATGGTGGTGGCCGGCTGCTACGGCGTCTTCCTCAGCGCGGATTTGTTTTTGCTGTTTGCGTTCTACGAGCTGGTCATCGTGCCGAAATACTTTCTCATCGTCATCTTCGGCTCGACGAACAAGGAATACGGCGCCATGAAGCTCACGCTGTATTCGTTTTTCGGCGGCATGTTCGTGTTTGTAGGAATCCTTGTCGCGTATGCAAGCGCAGGCTCCCTCGACCTGAATCAGCTCTCGCAATTCCAATTTTCGCCGCAACTGCAATCGTGGGCGTTTCCCGTATTGTTCCTCGGGTTCGCCTTGCTGGCCGGCATCTGGCCGCTGCATACATGGGCTCCGACGGGTCATGCCGCTGCGCCGACTGCGGGTTCGATGTTGCTCGCTGGAATCGTGATGAAGCTAGGTTCGTACGCCGGTCTTCGTGTCGCGATGAATCTTTTCCCGCAAGGATTTCAGATGTGGAGCAAATGGATCGCCGTGCTCGCTCTAATCGGAATTGTCTATGCAGCGGCCGTGGCCCTTCGTCAAAGTGATCTAAAATTTGTGATCGGCTATTCGAGTGTGAGCCACATGGGTTTTGTGCTACTCGGTTTTGCGACGGCTAACGCGCTCGGGGTTTCCGGCGCGGTGCTGCAAATGTTCTCGCATGGCGTGATTGCGGCCCTGTTGTTCGCGGTGGCAGGACGCATGATTTATCGGCGCACCCATACGCGGGACCTCGATGCGCTCGCGGGAATGAATCTGAGTCGAGCGCTACCGTTCGCAGCATTTACATTTGTCGTCGCATCGGCCGCATCGATGGGCATCCCCGGGTTCAGTGGATTCGCCGCTGAGATTACGATTCTCATCGGCGCATGGAAAACCTATCCAATTGCGGTTTGGATCGCGGGCGCAGGAATGGTGCTGGCGGCCGCCTTCACACTGCGGGCGCTAAAGCTTTCTTTCTTCGGTGATCAGCAGTCAAGCGTTCGCATGCAGGAAGGCCGCGTAGCGCTCGACCCGGATTGGAACGAGGAGCAAAGCATCACGATTCCGGAGAAAATCGGCGCTTCAATGCTGATGATCACGACGTTCGCGGTCGGTATTTATCCAAAATTGTTGCTCGATCGCATCATACCCGCGGTCGAGACCATGAGATTTTTGAAGTGAACCTTAGGAGAAACGCCTGACGCCTTACCGTGTTAACGATGTCTTATCTGACGCTTCTCAAACTGGCTTCTCCTGAAGCGGTCGTAGTGTTGACAGCGCTGCTAGTGCTTTCCATCAGCCTCACGGTGAAACGCGCAGCCTCAGCCTGCGTATTCGTGGCTGCGTTCGGACTCGTGATTGCAATCGTGGCGGTCCTGATCCTGCCGCCCAACGCGAGGCTTTTCGGCGGGATGCTTGTGGTTTCGCCACTGACGCTACTGTTCAAAATTGTTTGCATCGCGCTCGCGCTTTTCACAGTTCTGTTGACCGAGGCTGAAAGGGCGCGGCGTCATCTCGGCGAATATCTCGCCATAATTCTTTTGGCAACAGTCGGCCTGCTGTTGCTCGTCGGCAGTGAAGAATTGCTGATGATCTTCATCGGTCTCGAACTGCTTGGTCTCTCGCTGTACGTCATGGCTGCTTTCGACAAATCGGATGTCCGCTCCGCCGAAGCAGGTCTGAAATATTTTCTGTTCGGCAGCACATCGAGCGCATTCACACTGTTTGGGATTAGTCTCATTTACGGCATGTCGGGAACAACCGGTCTGGCCGCGATCTCACAAAAGCTGGCGACCACAACAGTGCAGCCACTGCTTGCAGTTGGAATCGTGATGACGCTCGTTGGCTTCGCTTTCAAGATCGCTGCCGCGCCGTTTCATCTGTGGGCGCCCGATGCGTATCAGGGCGCGCCTGTTCCGAGCGCAGCGTTCATCGCCTCGGGGTCGAAGGTTGCGTCATTCCTTGTGCTGGGAAAAATAGTGCTGGTGGGGTTTGCGCCGGTGCACGGCAACGCCGGCTGGCATACCATGGCCGCCGGTTGGTCGCCTCTGCTTGCAGCGCTTTCCGCGTTTTCGATCGTGATCGGTAATCTGGTCGCGCTTGCGCAATCGAATGTACGCAGACTCCTTGCCTACTCCGCCGTTGCGCATGCTGGTTATACATTGATCGGATTCGTGGCTGGTGGTCGTGACGGCTTTTCCGCGGCCTTGTTTTATACGACGATTTATTCCGTCACACTCGTGGGTGCGTTTGGTGTCGTTGGCGTCGTGCGACGCGAAACCGGTGGAGACGATTTCTCAAATTTCTCCGGGCTGGCGTCTCGTTCGCCGTTGCTCGCCGGATGCATGGCGGTTTTTATGTTATCTCTCGCCGGCATTCCCCCGCTGGCTGGATTTTTCGGAAAGTTTTATCTGTTCAGCGCTGCGTTGAATTCCGGAGGAAGTCAATCGCTTCTCTGGCTCGTCGTGCTTGGACTGGTTGGCAGTTTCGTCTCCCTTTATTATTACCTTCTTGTGTTGAAAGCGATTTTCGTTGATGAAGCGTCAATGCCAGCAGCGCGGCCATTCCATCGAATCTCGCCCGAGGTTGTGCAGCAGGGTACGGTTGCACTACTTGCCGCGATAGTGGTTCTGCTTGGCGTGATGCCGAACGTTCTCGTATCCCGAATTCTGGCCGCGGTGCCGTAAAAATTTTGGAAAAGATGCAATTAACGCTTGACCGGCGCGCTGTAAGTTTTGCATCAAAAGCAGCAGATCCATTGCGAAGTTGGTGATTTGAAGATGGGCAGCATCAGCGAGTTCATTGAGCGCCATTTCCGACACTTCAACGCGGCGGTGCTGAAAGACGCAGCCGATGCGTACATCGCACATCTCGATCGTGGCGGAAAGATGATGATCACTCTGGCGGGCGCGATGAGCACCGCTGAATTGGGAGTTTCACTGGCGGAAATGATTCGCCGTGACAAAGTGCACGCCATTACCTGCACGGGTGCGAACCTGGAGGAAGACCTCTTCAATCTCGTCGCGCGCAGCAAATACGAACGCATTCCCAACTATCGGGAGCTAAGTCCTCAACAAGAACTGGAGTTGCTGCAGCGGCACCTCAATCGCGTCACTGATACCTGCATTCCAGAGGAGGAAGCAATGCGTCGAATTGAGCGGGTGGTGCTCGACGAATGGATCGCCGCTTCTGAGAACAACCGGAGGAAGTTCCCCCACGAATTCCTTTATACGATCTTGCGCGAGTGCCGCCTGAAACAATTTTACGAGATCGATTCCGCCGACAGCTGGATGATTGCTGCTGCGCACAAGAACCTTCCATTGTTCGTGCCCGGCTGGGAAGATTCGACCTTGGGAAATATCTACGCGGCCCGCTGCATCACCGGGGTGGTCGGGAATGTGCAAGCAATCCGCTCGGGAATCGAATACATGATCGAACTCGCGGCCTGGTATGGCCGGGCATCAAAGGATTCATCCGTCGGTTTTTTCCAAATTGGCGGCGGCATCGCCGGCGATTTCCCAATTTGTGTCGTGCCGATGCTGAATCAGGACGTGGTCAGCACGCCGGTTCCAGAATGGGGTTATTTTTGCCAAATCAGCGATTCCACAACCAGCTTCGGCTCATATTCCGGCGCGGTCCCCAACGAGAAGATCACGTGGGGAAAACTGAACGTCGACACGCCGCGGTTCGTCATTGAATCTGACGCAACGATCGTTGCGCCGCTGATTTTCGCGAAGGTTCTGGGATGGTAGGGCCATAGCGCGACGGCAGGGGATGAGTTTCCGTTATGAACGTTCCATGGGTTTAATCCGTTTGGATGGCGTGATCCTGCGTTTCATCCGATGATAGGAAATGCTTTACGTCATAGCGACGCCGATCGGTAACCTGGCCGATATCACGTTGCGCGCGCTCGAGGTCCTGAAAAATGTCGATGTTGTGGCGGCAGAGGACACTCGGCATTCCGGCTTATTGCTAAAGCATTTCGGGATCAAAAAGCCTTTTCTGAGCTACCACGAACACAATGAAGCGGCCCGCACGGCAGAGCTGGCACAACGTCTTGCGCGAGGCGAGAAGGTTGCGCTAATTACGGATGCAGGCACACCTGGGCTGTCCGATCCGGGGTTACGACTCGTTCGCGCATGCATCGAACGCGAACTGCCGTTCACGATCATTCCCGGACCGTCGGCGATCCTGATCGCTTTGGTCGGGTCCGGATTTTCGACTGAGAAATTTTCGTTCCGTGGATTTCTTCCGGTGAAAAGCGGCCAACGCGAGCGGGAATTACGCGCAGCCGCGGAACGCGAGTGCACTTCAATCTTCTTCGAATCGCCGTATCGCCTCGCAAAAACGCTTGAGGCTTGCATCCAGATCATGCCAGACCGGCAACTTTGCGTCGCGCGCGAGATGACGAAAAAATTTGAGGAGTTCCGCCGCGGTCCCGCGGCGGAACTCCTGGCACATTACACGGCGCATCTGGCGAAGGGCGAGATCGTGCTCCTGATCTCTGGCTCGTGACGATTGCGCCGGCGTATCGACAAATTCATTTGACGCAACAGCGCTGACGCGATGTGTCCAGAAGAGCGCGCGAATAAAGGATTCGCAATCGCCGTCCAATCTAGTCACTGGAATCAGATGGAATCAATGCGGTCCGATACTGCCTATGCCGAAGATTTCACAAGTTCCTTCCATCCTGCCGATCTTATCGTTGCTCAGAGTTTCGCGAGCAGACTTGCCAGCTTCTGCGATTATCATTTATGACCCGCCTGCCAGGTTTTGTTATGCCTTTGCTTGCGGGATTTGCTGTCACGTTTCTGCAGGTTGGAATCGCGGTGGTTCTGCTCGCTCCAAAAGAGCCGGTCACGCCGCGCTACGCCGCGCTGATCCAACACGATAGCTACTGGTTCAGGAACATTATCGATCGCGGATACCAGACTATTGTCCCGCCGATCGATCATAAGGTTATGGAAGTCTCAAATGTCGCGTTTTTTCCGGCATATCCGGCGATTGCCGCACTGGTTCGGCATGCCTTCGATCTGAGCGCCGGGACCGCGTTATTGGTCACAGCTCAGTTGGCTGCCTTGGGTTTTTGGACCTATTTCTTCTTGTTCTGCGCGCGCTGGAATGTTCCGCGTACGCTTCAGATTTGCGGTACACTCTTAATCCTCACGAACCCGGCTGCGTTCTTTCTGGTCGCCGGCTACTCGGAATCGCTTTTTCTTATGGCGCTGCTCGGCTTCATGTACTGGAGCACCTCCGAGGGGCGCGCGGCGAGAGTGTTGGCCGCTGTGCACGGGATCGTCATGTCCGCAACGCGAATTGTGGGAATCGTGTGCGCCGCTTTTCCCATGGTGCGCTCGGTTTTTCATACTGGGCGGCGCGGTTTGTTCAAGCCGCAAACCTGGGTTCGAGAGAACCGCGCAGCCATCGGCTTGACGCTTGTCGCGGCATCCGGCGCCATCGCCTTCTTCGCTTACTGCCAACTGCGATGGGGCCACTGGGACCTTTACATGCTCACGCAGGCGGCTGGTTGGGGCATTGTGCCCGATTATCTTGCAGTGTTTAAACCCGACAGTTATCGCTGGCTCGTTCCCGCACTGAATAATCCCATTGAAGCAAGCCAGCTATCCATGACCCTCGGTGCTCTCCTTTTCGTCGCCATTGCAGCTTGTGAATTGCTTCCAGCGGTTCGGCGCCGGGCCGGTCTGCCAATACGCGCGGGAATCTATTTCTGTGCGGCTACGATTTATTACCTGTCGGTAAGCGGAGTCGCCTGCGTGGATATGGAAAGTATGCTGCGGTACGAGTTTGGCGTGTACGCTTTGATCGTGCTGGCGTTTCTGAATTTTCTGCGGCAATTTCGTACGCCGCCAGTATGGGTGCGGGCACTAGGGACCGCGGCAGTAGCGCTGATCAGCGCTGCGGGGTTGTGCCTGCAAGGCTGGTTTCTCTGGAATTTTACCCGGGGTAACTGGGTCGCATAACAGAAGATGAACGCAAAGGTCGTCATAATCGGTGCAGGTCCAGCAGGTCTCACGGCCGGTTATTTGCTTTCCAAAAACGATGTCGAGGTCGTGGTTTTGGAAGCCGATCCCGTTTACGTCGGTGGGATTTCGAGGACCGTGAGCCACAAGGGATTTCATTTCGACATCGGCGGACACCGCTTTTTTTCAAAATCCAAAGCCGTTGAAGATCTATGGACGGAGATTTTGCCGAACGACATGCTCATCCGACCGCGCTCTTCGCGGATTCTTTACGGCGGCAAATTTTTTTCCTATCCTCTCAAGCCAGTTGAAGCGCTACTGAAGCTGGGCGTATTCAAGTCCACACTCTGCATTCTGTCGTGGTTAAAGGCGCGTCTATGGCCGGTCCGAAATCCGCGCAATTTTGAAGAGTGGGTGAGCAATCAGTTCGGAAACCGCCTCTTTAATACTTTCTTCAAGAGCTACACGGAAAAGGTATGGGGGATGAGCTGCAAGGAAATCTCCGCTGATTGGGCTGCCCAAAGGATCAAAGGTCTTTCGTTAGGAAGCGCGATCAAGAACGCTCTTATCCCCCAGCGTTACAACGGCGACCGCAGCAGAGTCATCAAGACACTGATCCATTCTTTTCGCTATCCCCGCCTCGGTCCCGGTATGATGTGGGAGGCATGCGCGGAAAAAATGACCGCGCTAGGTGGCGAACTCGAGATGGGTTGCCGGGTCACCCGCTGCTCATATGACAACGCGTCCGGCAGTTGGACCGTGGAATACAAAGATCGCCAGGGTGATTTGTGTAGCGTCGAAGCCGAACACGTCATTTCATCTGCCCCGATGCGAGAACTCGCACGCGGTCTGTCGCCCGCTCCGAGTGAGCAAACCAGACGCGCGGCGGAAAGCCTGAAGTACCGCGATTTCCTGACCGTGATTTTGATCTTGAAAGATCGCCAAATGTTCGATGACAACTGGATCTACATTCACGACCCTAGCGTGAAGGTCGGCCGCGTTCAGAACTTCCGTTCATGGTCGCCAGAGATGGTTCCCGAACCCGACAAAGTATGTTACGGGCTCGAGTATTTCTGCTTCGAACACGACGGTCTTTGGGATTCGAGCGACATGGATCTGATCGCGCTCGCGAAGCGCGAACTGATTCAGATTGGACTGGCGAGGGAAGGCGATTTCATCGACGGCTGCGTCGTTCGCCAGAAGAAGGCCTATCCGGTCTACGACGACGATTACGCGCAAAACGTCGACATCGTTCGCCGGGAACTGGAGACTGGTTATCCAAACCTGCACCTCGTCGGGCGCAACGGCATGCATAAGTACAACAACCAGGATCACGCGATGATGACGGCGATGTTGTGCGTGGAAAATATTCTCGCCGACACAAAGTTGTACGATCTGTGGTGCGTGAACAGCGATGCTGAATATCACGAGGCCGGACCCGTCGCTGCCGAGGAAACAAACGGCAGTGCCTTACGCCTTGTCCCAACGCGCGTCGTGGCTGCCCCCGAGCTGGCGCCTGAAGGGTAGCGCATGCGTCTCGCGTACTGGTTTCGGCGTCGTGCCGAAACAATCTTGCCGGGCTTCCGTACGTTCTGAACAGGAGCCAACTCAGGAAAGTCCGTGATCGCGAGTACAGGGCTCGGCAGTTACTCGTTCTCAAATTCTTCCACACGGGGACAGGAGCAGAAGAGATTGCGATCGCCATAAACGTTGTCGATGCGACCGACGGCTGGCCAGAATTTGTGGTCGCGCGTCCAAGGAGCGGGGAAAGCTGCTTCTTCGCGCGAGTACGGGTGGTCCCATTTGTCGGAGGCGATTTGGCGAACGGTGTGCGGCGCGTTCTTAAGCAAACTGTCTTTTTGATCCTGTTTTCCGTCTGTTATTGCTTTCATTTCCGCGTGGATCGAAATCATCGCATCGCAGAAACGATCAAGCTCGTGTTGCGGTTCGCTCTCCGTGGGCTCGATCATCATCGTCCCTCCCACTGGCCAAGAAATGGTCGGCGCGTGAAAACCGTAATCTATCAAACGTTTTGCCACGTCTTCGACTTCAATACCGAAGCTTTTCCACTGGCGCAGATCGACGATGCATTCGTGCGCGACCAGGCCGTGCTTCCCTTTGAAGAGAACCGGAAAGTACGGCGTCGAGCCGTTTGGCCATGTAATTTGCGTTTAGAATTGCCACTTCGCTGGCCCGTTTTAATCCCCCGGCGCCCATCATCCGGATGTACATCCAGGTAATGGTGAGAATGCTGGCGCTACCCCAGGGAGCAGCCGCTATTGGACCTACCCGATTCTCGATTGTCGATTTTCGATTCTCGATTGACGAGAGTCCTGGCAAAAACTCGGCAAGATGTTGGGCCACGCCGATCGGTCCCACACCCGGGCCGCCGCCGCCGTGCGGAATACAAAAAGTTTTGTGCAGGTTCAAATGGCAAACATCGGCGCCGTAATCGCCCGGACGGCAAAGACCGACTTGCGCATTCAGGTTCGCGCCGTCCATATAAACTTGGCCGCCGCGCGTGTGAACGATATCGCAGATTTCGCGAATCGTCGGCTCGAAGACGCCGTGCGTTGAGGGATAAGTCACCATGAGCGCGGCGAGATCCCGCGCGTGTTCGTCTGCTTTAGCGCGCAGATCGGCAAGATCGATATCGCCATCTTTCAAACATGCGACCGAAACAACTTTAAACCCGGCCATCACCGCACTGGCGGGATTAGTGCCGTGCGCGGATGTCGGAATGAGACAAACGTTGCGATGCGCTTCGCCGCGCGACGCGTGATATTCCCGAATCGCCAGCAGACCCGCGAATTCGCCCTGCGACCCGGCGTTGGGTTGCAATGAAACCGCGGCGAACCCGGTGATTTCCGCAAGCCAGTCTTCCAACTGCTGAAAAATCTCCAGATAGCCGGCCGCCTGTTCGACCGGCGCGAACGGATGCAATTTCGAAATTTCAGGCCATGAGATCGGAAACATTTCCGCGGTCGCATTGAGCTTCATCGTGCATGAGCCAAGCGGAATCATTGAGGTCGTCAGCGACAGATCGCGTGATTCAAGCTTCTTCAGATAGCGAAGCATTTCTGTCTCGGTGTCATGCGTATTGAAGATGGGGTGAGTGAGAAACGGCGAATTGCGGATTGCAAATGTCGGAATCCGCAGCGGCGGCTCGCCGATCTCGTCATCAGCAGGATCGCGCACGAGCGTACCCCGGAAGATCGATATCAACAGTTCGATGTCACGTGCCGTTGTTGTTTCGTCGAATGAAATGCCGACTGCCCCTGGGCTGAGCGCCCGGAGATTGCAGCCCGCTTTAGCGGCGCGCTCCAAGATGGCTTCGCTGGATTCCACTTCCACCCGGATCGTATCGAAAAAGTTGTCGTGGGTGATTGTGCAGCCAAGAGCGCATAGATCGTTTGCGAGTTGGCTTGTTAATCTGTGAACGCGCTCGGCGATCGCGCGCAATCCCTTGGGACCATGATAGACCGCATACATCGATGCGATGACGGCGAGAAGCACCTGTGCGGTGCAGATGTTGCTCGTCGCTTTATCACGGCGGATGTGCTGCTCCCGTGTTTGTAACGCGAGCCGATACGCTGGATGGCCTTCGGCGTCGTGGGACACGCCAACGAGTCGGCCAGGCATGTGACGTTTGAACTCGTCGCGCGTGGCGAAATATGCCGCGTGCGGCCCGCCGAATCCCAACGGGACTCCGAACCGTTGCGTATTACCAACCGCGACGTCCGCGCCGAATTCGCCCGGCGGTTTCAGCAATGCGAGAGCGAGAACATCTGCTGCGACGACCACCAGTGCACGGGCGTTGTGTGCCTGTCGGACGAAATCAGCATAATCGACTATCGCGCCATCCGTGGCCGGATATTGAACCAGTGCGCCGAAAGTTGTGTCGTCAAATTTGAATCGCGAGTAATCGCCGACCTTGATCTCGATCCCGAGCGGCTTCGCGCGGGTTTGCATCACGGCGATCGTTTGAGGGTGACAGTTATCGGCCACGAAGAATGTTTTGCGATTTGGAATAGCTGCGTGGCAAAGCGTCATTGCTTCAGCGGCGGCAGTCGCTTCATCCAGCAACGACGCGTTCGCGATGTCGAGTCCCGTGAGGTCGATGATCATCTGCTGGAAATTCAGCAGTGCTTCGAGCCGGCCTTGCGCAATTTCCGCCTGATAAGGCGTGTAAGCGGTATACCACCCGGGGTTTTCCAGAATGTTTCGCTGAATGACGGGCGGCGTGATGCAGTCGTAGTAGCCGGTGCCGATAAACGAGCGCGCGATTTTGTTCTTCGACGCAATTGACCGGAGCTCAGCCAACGCTTCGGTTTCCGATCTCGGTTTCGGCAAATTCAGTTGCTGCTGCAGGCGGATATTCTTCGGAACCGTGGCGTCGATTAACGTGTCGAGGTCTTCAAAGCCCAGTTGACCCAGCATTGCCCGAACCTCCTCGTCGCTCGGGCCGATGTGGCGACGCGCGAACGAATCAACATCAATTGTTTCTTCGCGCGTTTGCATCGCAAAAGACTACGGAGCGCCAGGAACGCTTCAACTTTCGAGCGCTGCCTGCGCTGCCGCTAATCGGGCAATCGGAATTCGAAACGGACTGCAACTGACGTAATCGAGACCGAGCCGGTGACAGAATTTGACGCTGTTTGGCTCGCCGCCGTGTTCGCCGCAAATTCCCAATTTGATGTCCGGCCGCGTCTTTCGGCCGAGGTCACGGGTAATTTCCATCAAACGTCCAACACCCTTCTGATCGATCGATGCGAAAGGATTCGTTTCGACGATATCAAGCTCGGCGTAAGCGGGCAGGAAACTGCCGGAGTCGTCCCGGCTCATTCCCAATGTGGTCTGCGTCAGATCGTTGGTGCCGAAGCTGAAGAACTCAGCGTCGCGCGCGATTTGATCGGCCACCAGAGCTGCGCGCGGGATCTCAATCATTGTTCCGACCAGATACTTGAATTTTGCGCTTTCTCGTTCCTTCGCCACTTCGCCTGCAATTCGCCGGACGATGTCGATCTGCAGCTTTAGCTCTCGCGGGAAGCCCACCAGCGGAATCATGATTTCGGGGTGGACCTTGATGCTTTTGGATTGGACTTCGGCTGCGGCTTCAAAGATTGCACGCGCCTGCATCTCCGAAATCTCGGGAAACGTAATCCCGAGCCGGCAACCGCGATGACCGAGCATCGGATTGAACTCGTGCAACTCATGAACGCGATGGGAAATTTGTTCAACCGGTACGCCGAGTTTGTTCGCCAGTTCGTTCTGCTGCGCATGATCCGCGGGCAAAAACTCGTGTAACGGCGGATCGAGAAACCGGATGGTGGCGGGCAGGCCTTTCAGTGCCGTGAAGATGCCGATAAAATCTCCGCGCTGATACGGGAGCAATTTCGCCAGTGCTCGCGCGCGCTCGTCCTTTGTGCCCGCGAGAATCATCTCCCGCATCGCGTCGATCCGGTCTCCTTCGAAAAACATGTGCTCTGTACGGCAAAGCCCGATCCCTTCGGCGCCGAATGCGACAGCGTTTTTGACTTGCTCAGGCGTATCGGCATTTGTGCGCACGCCGAGGGTGCGGAATTCATCCGCCCACTTCATTAATTTCGCATATTCCTCTGTAAGTCAGGCTTTTCTTCGGATCGAGTGAGCGATCCACGAGCACCTGCACAATCTCCGATGGCGCAGTGGCGACTTCCCCGGCAAACACTTCGCCAGCGGTTCCATCGATGGAAATGTAATCGCCTCGGTTCAGCGTCGTGCCGTTCGCACTGAGCGTGCGGTTTTGGTAATCGATTTGGATCGCAGTTGCGCCGCACACGCAGACTTTGCCCATTTGACGCGCAACCAATGCCGCGTGGGACGAGACGCCGCCGCGCGACGTGAGAATTCCTTCGGCCGCGATCATACCGCGCAAATCTTCCGGAGACGTTTCAATCCGGGCGAGCACGACCTTCTCGCCGCGTTGCGCGCGGGCCACAGCTTCCTCCGCGCTGAAGACGACGTGCCCGCACGCTGCGCCCGGGCCGGCAGCGAGACCGCTGCCAATTTTCTTTGCGTTCTGCACAGCCTGGCGATCAAAGACTGGTGCGAGGAGGTGCGAGAGCGAATCGGCCGGAACACGGCGGACGGCGTCCTTTTTGGTTATCAACTTTTCACCGACCATGTCGACGGCGATACGCACTGCCGCATGGCCGGTGCGTTTGCCGTTTCGCGTCTGCAAAATGTAGAGGCGATTTTCCTCGACCGTGAATTCGAGGTCCTGCATGTCCTTAAAGTGCCGTTCAAGGACGCTGCGAACGTTCATGAGTTCCTTGTGCGCAGCGGGCATTTCTTTCGCCAGATCGGCGATCGGATGCGGCGTGCGCACGCCCGCAACGACATCTTCACCCTGCGCGTTGATGAGGTATTCGCCATAGAATATCTTTTGGCCCGTGGCCGGATCGCGCGTGAAAGCGACCCCAGTTGCGCTGGTGTCGCCCATGTTCCCAAACACCATCGTCTGAACATTAACCGCGGTTCCCCATTCCCGCGGGATCCCGTACTTCCGCCGATAAACGATTGCGCGATCGTTCATCCACGAACCGAACACGGCACCGATCGCACCCCAGAGTTGTTCGTTCGGGTTTTGGGGAAAAGATTTTCCGGTGCGCTCGTGAATCAAAGCCTTGAACCGCTGCACGAGCTCTTTCAGATCGGCGACGGTCAGTCTGACATCTGGAAAGTCGTGCTTGCCGTAGCGCTCGTCCTTCAGGTGCTCGATTACAGTTTCGAATGGCTCGTGGTCTTCGCCCGGCCGTTTTTGCACGCCCATCACTACGTCGCCGTACATCTGAAGAAATCGCCGATACGAATCCCAGGAAAACCTCGCGTTATTCGCTTTCCTCGCGACGATCTCCACCACTTCGTCGTTCATGCCGAGATTGAGAATCGTATCCATCATTCCCGGCATGGAATCGCGAGCGCCGGAGCGCACGGACACCAGCAGAGGCCGCTCTTTGTCGCCGAACCTTTTGCCGGTCGATTTTTCGACTTTCGCCATCGCTGCCGAGACTTGCGTCTCCAATTGCGGCGGATACGAGCGATTGTGATCGTAAAAATAACTGCAAACCTCCGTTGTAATCGTGAATCCCGGGGGCACTGGCAGACCGATGCGCGTCATTTCGTGGAGGTTTGCGCCTTTGCCGCCCAGCAGAGCTTTCATCGTACCTTTTCCATCAGCGTGGCCATCCCCGAAGTAATACACGTAGCGCGGCGCACGTTTTTTCTTCCCAACGGCGGCTTTGCCCGTTTTGGATCGCAGTGGTTTCCTCGCGCGTTGAAGTCGTTGTCGAAGACCAGCTTTTCGTTTTGTGGTCATAATGTATTATGCGGCAGCAGCCGCCAAAAATGATGAAGCGCCAAACTAAATTCCGCCGTCGCGATGTCAACGCACGGGATGAGCGAGGCAAGCGCGCTTTATTGTAGCGGCGGGCGTGTCGCCTGCGTTCAAAAGCGTTGTAGCCGACACAGCAGCCTCTACAGAAGGAGATCAGCAGTTCAGTCGTTAAGCTGGCGCGGTTTCGCCGTTCGTAAGAACTTCAGCTATCGTCGCTGTAAAGTCATCGACACCCGTGCTGGGGACTATGATGCTGTTACGCCGGCCGTGAGCTTCTTCGGTGATCCGCAAGAATCTACCGCGCTCATTTTCGCGGAGCTCGACATAGAAGTGCTTGCGCTCAATCTGCAGTTCTCTCGCCTCGATGATGTTGTCCATTTTGCCTTGAGGGCGCCGAGTTTAGGCAGTGGAACTCTGGAATGGAAGAAAAATTCGCAGGTTTTTATTGGGTCAGGAAAGGCGGTTCCGGCGACCGGCCGGGGGCGATCGCGGTCGGTTGCCCTGACTTCCATTTTGCAGCTGACAGTGATTCGCGTTCACGATGACGCTGGCAGCGTGATTGATACGCGCGAACAAACGGGCGAGTTCAAGGAGTCGGGCGAGGGTGCGGAGTCGGGCGTGGTCTAGGTGTTGGTGTAGATCTCGGTGCAGGCGTTGGTGTAGACGTGGCCGTCGCGGTCGGGCTCGGGCTTGGAGTTATCGTCGCCGTAGCTGTCGGAGTCGGAGTTGGCGTCACTGTGGGAGTAGGGTGGCAGTAGGAGTTGGAGTAGGTGTTGGTGTCCCGGTTTGCGCGCAATATCTCCCGCCGGTGTTTAAATAGTTGCCGTTGATATCCGCCCCAGACGATCATTTGGCTGCCGATCCACACGGCCGTGTGAGTGTCTCGGGCATCAGGTGCATTGGTGGTGTTGGTGGCTGTCCAACTATCAGTGCTGGGACTATACCTTCCGCCTGTGTTCAAATCCCCGGTGATGCCAACCCCACCCCACACGATCATTTCGCTGCCGGTCCACACCGCGGTGTGGTTTGATCGAGCGGAGGGCGCGCTGGTTGTGCTGGTGGCCGTCCAGCTATCGGTGCTGGGATTGTATGTGCCGCCAGTGTTAAGACCGTTGCCGTTGCTATCATCTCCGCCCCAGACGATCATTTCGCTGTCGGTCCACACCGCGGTGTGTAAGGCTCGAACGGAGGGCGCGCTGGTTGTGCTGGTGGCTGTCCAACTATCAGTGCTGGGATCATATCTGCCGCCGGTGTTAAGAAAGTTGCCGTTCATATCATCTCCGCCCCAGACGATCATTTCGCTGCCGGTCCACACCGCGGTGTGAGAGAATCGAGCGGAGGGCGCGCTGGTTGTGCTGAGTGGCTGTCCAACTATCAGTGATGGGATCATATCTGCCGCCGGTATTGAAAACGCTGGGGAAGTTAAATCCGCCCCAGACGATCATTTCACTCCCAGTCCATACTGCCGTGTGCACAGCCCGAGCATCAGGCGCATTAGTGGTGCTGGTGGCTGTCCAACTATCAGTGCTGGGATTATATCTGCCGCCGGTGTTAAGAAAGCTGCCGTTGTCATCGCCTCCGCCCCAGACGATCATTTCGCTGCCGGTCCACACCGCGGTGTGTCCGGCTCGAGCGGAGGGCGCGCTGGTTGTGCTGGTGGCTGTCCAACTATCAGTGCTGGGATCATATCTGCCGCCGGTATTGAAAGCGCTGTTGGCGTCGCCTCCCCAGACGATCATTTCGCTGCCGGTCCACACCGCCGTGTGACTGAAATCGGCCATCGGGCGCGCCGGTGGTGCTGGTTGGAGTCCACGTGTCGTCGGTGCAGGTGCCCGACGGACTGGCTATCACAGGAAGCGTGTAGTTTGCGGTCACTGCTGCCATTGCAGTGGGCACTTGGTGTTGAGTTTCTGCGCGCTGCATTGGCTCGGCATGAAATCTCTGGTCGTAGGGATGAAAGTTTGTTACCAAACGCTCCGACAAGACCGGCTTAGCCAGGCACTCAGCGATGACAAAGGGATCGTTCCCGAGCGCTTCAAAGAGTTCTTGTAACATCTCGGGCTGCTTGGTGTGCTTTGCCATGCGATCCATTTCAGCCTGCAACTGCTCAGCAGTAAGTGGCCGTTGCCAGTAATTCTCCAGTGCCTGGGAGTTGCGAAGATAATCCATGACTTTCTTTTCCAATTGCGCCGGAGGAATTATTTCATCTAACGAAGGCTTGGGATCGGGGCGCTCTTTCGGCCAGATACGGTGACGCCAGTATACTTCCTCAATTGCGCGTTGGTAAGCTACACGGTCCGCGAAAGTCAGTGTTCTGTTAGGAACTTTCGCCGGGGCCTCGGGACGGAAGAAAGCCAGCATTGTCCCGGTCAACATCGAACCGGCAGCAGCCGTGCAAAGGAGGAGGGCCATAAAGGCACGCGGACTAGAGAAACCGGACGGTGAAGTTGCTTTTTTGAGTTGAATCAATGGGTTCATGGGAATGTTTCCTTTCTGTTTCACCGCTATAGGAACTCCGTTTACGGCCTCAAGGTGGGGAAAATGTCCTCCGTTTTATATGCAACAGATTGGCTTACGGAATCCGCAGAAAGCCGTGGGTCGCGCCGCTTGCGTCGAAGTAATTCTCCCGTGATGACGCCAGCCGGGTTGATGACGGCGGCGAACGTGGCCTGCTGGGGAGCCCGGCACATCCGATGGGGGCGATGAAGGTGCCGTCCGGGGCGCGCACGAAGCCGTGAAACAAGAAGTTCGCGTCGAAGTAAGATCCCGTGATGGCCCCGCCTGGGTTGATGCCGCCGAGGGCGTGAGTGAAAAGGCCGTTGGAACCCGGGGGATCGAACGTCGTGATGGTGCCATCGGGAGCGCGCAGGAAGCCGTGATACAAGAAGTTCGCGTCAAAGTAATATCCCGCGATGGCCCCCGCTGGGTTGATCCCGGAGGGCGTGGTGTAAAAGTTGACGGCGCCCGGGACATCGAACGTCGGTGATGGTACCGTCGGAAGCGCGCAGGAAGCCGTGATCGAAGAAGTTTGCGTCAAAATAGGTTCCCGCGATGGTCCCCGCCAAGTTAATCCCTCCGGCGTAGGTGCCGTTGACGGCGCTCGGGACATCGAACGTGGTGATGGCGCCGTCGCGCGCCCGCAGGAAGCCGTGACCGCGCCGATTGCGTCAAAGTAGAATCCCGTGATGGCCCCCGCCGCGTTGATGCCCTGGGGAATGGTGAATGTGGAGCCCTGGCGGATCGAAGGTGGTGAAGGTGCCATCGGGAGCCCGCAGGAAACCGTGGCCCGCGCCGCTTGCGTCAAAATAGGTTCCCGTGATGGCCCCGGCCGGGTTGATGGGTGGGCCGACAAGCCCAGAGAAAAAGCCGATCTAGGTTCCTGTGGAGCCCGGCGGATCGAGGGTCGTGAATGTGCCGTCGGGCGCCCGCAGGAAGCCGTGAAACACGATGTTTGGGTAGCTTCCCGTAATGTAGGTTCCTGTGATGGCCCCCACCGGGTTGATGCCGCTCGGCAGCAAGGTTGCTTTGGCCGCCCGGGGCGTCGAACGTAATGAAGGTCGCCTGCGGTGAAACTAAGGGCGTGTTGTTGAAATTCAGGACGCCATCGTTCATGCCTGCACTCAGCAACTGCGCTGACGCGAAGAGCACGCCAACGCTAATGAATATATTTCGGAGAATTTTTGTTTTCATAAGATGTCTTTGGTTTGTTTGTCCTTTCACAGAGGTACTGCAGGAAATCCGGCGCGATATAACGCGGAAAGTTTGGATTTCTTCAGGGCTACCTATCACAGGCTCGTGACGGTGTTCCTAGACAGGATCTGAGGCCGTACCAGAGTGGAGCTCCAGTTCAGTTCCACCCGAACCGCCACAACCGGTTCTCCTTTCGCGACGCTACCGCTTCCTCTTTCACCGCTATAGGAAACTCCGTTTACGGCCTCAAGGGGCAACAGTCCTCCGCTTGATTTCAGATCCACGGCGTGTGTAGGAGTCGGCTTACGGGATCCGCACGAAGCCGTGCGCAACGCCGTTTGCATCGATAAAAGCTCCTGTGATGACGCCACCCGGGTAGATGGCGAAGGGCGCGGTGAATGTGGAGCCCGGCGGATTAAACGTGGTGAAGGTGCCGCCGGGACTCCACAGATAACCAACGGCGGTTGTGGCCGATCCCAATGGAGTATATCACGGGCTTGGACGCGGCGCCGGAGTGGGACGAGGCCGAGGTGTAGGCGTAGGCCTGGGCGTCACTGTTGGGGTGGGAGAAGGCGTAGGTGTAGACGTGGCCGTCGCGGTCGGGCTCGGGCTTGGAGTTATCGTCGCCGTAGCTGTCGGGGTTGGCGTCACTGTGGGCACAGGCTGGAAGGCTAGGAAAGACGGCGCATTTAGTCCGGAAGCGAAGGTGCTCCGGGTGCCATCGGGAGTAAATTCGTAGATGTTGTTGGTGCCGTCTGACTCAAAGAGGTTGCCCGCGCTGTCAAAGGCCAGTCCGAAAGGAAAAATTAGTCCGGAAGCGAAGGTGCTCCGGGTGCCATCGGGAGTAAATTCGTAGATGTTACCGCTGTTGGTGTCTGCCTCAAAGAGGTTGCCCGCGCTGTTAAAGGCCAGTCCAATAGGGCCATTTAGTCCGGAAGCGAAGGTGCTCCGGGTGCCATCGGGAGTAAATTCGTAGATGTTGCCGCTATCTTCGTCCGACACGAATAGATCGCCTGGAGCGGCGTAAGTAAGCTGGGCGGCAACGGAGAGGATAAACACAGCGGCAACAACAAGAGTTGGCGCGAGTCGTAGGGAAAATCGGGGCGAAACGTTTATGGTGGGAGTTTTTGTTTTCATAAGATGTCTTTGGTTTGTTTGTCCTTTCACAGAGGTACTGCAGGAAATCCGGCGCGATATAACGCGGAAAGTTTGGATTTCTTCAGGGCTACCTATCACACGCTGGTGACGGTGTCCCTAGACAGGATCTGAGGCCGTAACAGAGTGGGGCTCCACTTCAGTTCCACCCGAACCGCCACAACCGGTTCTCCTTTCGCGACGCTACCGTTCCTCTTTCACCGCTATAGGAACTCCGTTTACGGCCTCAAGGTGGGGAAAATGTCCTCCGTTTTATATGCAACAGATTGGCTTACGGGATCCGCACGAAGCCGTGGGTCGCGCCGCTTGCGTCGAAGTAGGATCCCGTGATGACGCCTTTCGGGTTAATGACACTGGCGAACGTGGCTGCGGAGCCCGGCGGATCTACGTTGGTGATGGTACCGTCGGGCGCCCGCAGGAATCCGTGAAACACCCCACTCATGTCAGAGGACCATCCCGTGATCGCCCCCGCCGGGTTGATGCCAATGGGGTTGGTCCCGAAGGGCGGCGCGGAACCCGGGGGATCGAACGACGTGAAGGTGCCGTCGCGAGCGCGCAGGAAGCCGTGACCCAAGAAGCTTGCGTCGAAGTAAAATCCCGCGATGGCCCCCGCTGGGTTAATGCCGCTGGGTTGTGTGCCGTTGACGGCACCCGGGGCATCGAACGTGGTGATGGTGCCGTCGGGCGCCCGCAGGAATCCGTGAAACACCCCACTCATGTCAGAGTACCATCCCGTGATCGCCCCCGCCGGGTTGATGCCGGAAGGAGCGGTTAATGTGGAGCCCGGTGGATCGAACGACGTAAAGGTGCCGTCGCGAGCGCGCAGAAAGCCATGACCCACGAAGTTCGCGTCAAAGGAGATTCCCGCGACGGCCCCCGCCGGGGTGATACAAGAAACGAAGCTGGTCCCATTGACGGCACCCGGGGCATCGAACGTGGTGAAGGTGCCGTCGGGAGCGCGCAGAAAGCCGTGATCCACCCCGCTCGCGTCAAAGTAGTCTCCCGTGATTACGCCTGCCGGGTTGATAGGCGGGCCCGCAAAAGGCTCACCGCCTCCCCCGACAAAGGTGGAAGTAGAACCCGGGGGATCGAACGTCGTGATTGTGCCGTCGGGCGCGCGCAAAAAGCCGTGATCCACCCCACTCGTGTCAGAATACCATCCTGTGATCGCTCCCGCCGGGTTGATGCCGTTCACGGCTTGTAAGGCGCCCGGGACATCGAACGTAATGAAGGTGGGATGGGAGTGACACAAGGGCGTGTCGCCGAAATCTAGG